>JBHYDY010000015.1:0-126084 GCA_051860465.1 Mesorhizobium sp. | reverse complement strand
CAGGCAGCACCCGTGGCCGCGCCTACCTCCATCTCCATCAGCTTCTCGGCGGCAAAGCCGATCATCTCGCGCAGCAGATCGGCATCCGCGCTCTTCTCCACGAGCGCGCGCAGGTTCATCATGTCGTCGGTCATCGGTGGTCTCTCCAGAAAGGTTGGCTTTGACAACCAGACCCTACCGGAAAGCCCCGATGACCACCGCTACGCCGCTCGCTCGCTACGGCGCTGTCGAGGGCGCGCTCCCGAGCGGCTTCGCTACCGCCAGCTACACCACGTGGTGGGACACGATCGCGAAGGCTTGGACCGAGCGTTGGGCCGCCGACTGGCTTTACTGCATGAACTGCGGTCACGAGCGAATTCACCAGCTACCCAGCAACATGCCGGTCGCGGACTTTTTTTGCTCGGGATGTGGCGACCAGTACGAGTTGAAGAGCCAGAAGAAAGCCTTCGGGCGGAAGGTCGCCGACGGCGCTTACGAGACCAAGATCAATCGCCTCGTTTCGGACACGGGACCGAACCTGATCCTGCTTCGGTATGATCTGCCAAGTCGCTCCGTCGTCAGCGTCGATGCGGTTCCGAAACACTTCTTTGTCCCATCCGTGATCGAAAAGAGAAAGCCACTGGCTGCCACAGCCCGCCGTGCAGGCTGGATCGGCTCCAACATTCTGCTCGAGCGCATTCCGCAAAGCGGGATGATCCCGATCGTTCGATCAGGGATGCCCATCGCGCGCGATGACGTATTGGCCCAATGGAAAAGCACGACGTTCCTCGCAAAACAGAATCCAGAGGCTCGCGGCTGGCTGGTCGATGTCATGAGGTGCGTGGATTCGATCGGGCAGGACAAATTTTCCCTCGCGCAGATATATTCATTTGAGAATGAACTCGGCAGAATATATCCTGCAAACAACAACATAAGAGCGAAAATCAGGCAACAACTCCAAATACTGCGCGATACCGGCTACATTGATTTTGCCGGGGCTGGGGAGTATCGTCACAAGGCGCGCAGTTGACTTCGGAGATTTCGAATGGCCTGGTTCCGTAATCGGTATGAGTGCTACCGTTGCGAATACGAGTGGACAGACGAATGGTCTTGCGGATGTGATGATGAGTGCCCGGCGTGTGGCGCAAGGCACGCGTCGCCAACGGAGAGCGAAGACCTTTCGCTTATCATCGAAGACGAAGACGAGTGCTTTGTAGTCTACTACTCGCCCGAGGATGCCGAGGATCACCCGGAGTATCTGGAGGTCGGACGTTTTCTGACCGCCGACCTCGCCAAAGCGTTCGCAGCGGTCTACGCGCCAGACCAGATCGCACTCTGCACCTGATTGCTATCTCTTTCCCCCTTACCCCGCCTTCCTCGGCGGCGTTCCGTCCGCGAGATGATAGGGCCGGATCAGGACTTCGGCCGGAATGTGCCAGGCGTCGTGCAGCTTGACGACCATGTCCATGGTCAGGGCGCGGCGGCGGTTCAGGATTTCCGAGGCGCGCGGAGCGGAGCCGAGTACCTCGGCCAGCGCGCTCTGAGGCAGACCCTTCATTTACATGTGCGCCTTGATGGCCGTTACGGGATCAGGCGCCGTGATCGGGTAATGGCGGTCCTCGTAAGCCTCGATGAGCGTGGCGAGTACCTCGAACCGGTCGCCATCGGCCGAGCCGACCTCCGGCTGGTCGTCGAAGTATAGGGCAATCTCGGCGAGCGCCCAGTCGTAGTCGTCCTCGTTGCGCAGGGGGCGAACATGAATCATCACACGGTCTCCGCGCCGATCGTGACACCATCCGCGCCGATCCTGCCACAACAGACATGCGTTCGAAAGGCGTCCCGACCGGGACGCCGTTCGCGTTTCAGACGCATGTTCACATCCGGCGACCCGGCTTGCCGCGCCACCGCGCAGCCAGGACCGCAAGCCCCCTACCGCGTCAGGCGCTTGTAGGTCATGCGGTGCGGGTTGAGCGCGTCGGGGCCGAGGCGGCGGACCTTGTCCTTCTCGTAGTCCTCGAAATTGCCCTCGAACCATTCGACGTGGCTGTCGCCCTCGAAGGCGAGGATGTGGGTGGCCATGCGGTCGAGGAACATGCGGTCGTGCGAGATGATGACGGCGCAGCCGGCGAAGTTTTCCAGCGCGTCTTCCAGCGCCGCCAGCGTCTCGGTGTCGAGATCGTTGGTCGGTTCGTCGAGGAGCAGGACGTTGCCGCCGGTCTTCAACATCTTGGCGAGGTGGACGCGGTTGCGCTGGCCGCCCGAGAGGTTGCCGACCTTCTGCTGCTGGTCGCCGCCGCGGAAGTTGAACGAGGAGCAGTAGGCGCGGGTGTTGGCGTCGAACTTGCCGAGCTTGACCACCTCGGCGCCGCCGGAGATTTCCTCCCAGACGGTCTTGGCGGGATCGAGCGTGTCGCGGCTCTGGTCGACATAGCCGAGCTTGACGGTCTCGCCGATGCGGATCGAGCCGCCGTCGGGCGTCTCCTGTCCGGTGATCATGCGAAACAGCGTCGTCTTGCCGGCGCCGTTCGGCCCGATGATGCCGACGATGCCGCCGGGCGGCAGCTTGAAGGAGAGGTCGTCGATGAGCAGGCGGTCGCCATAGCCCTTGGTCAGGCCCTCGACCTCGATGACCACGTTGCCCAGCCGCTCGCCATGCGGGATGACGATCTGCGTGTCGCTCGGGCGGCGGCTGTTGGCGGCCTCGAGCAGCTGCTCGAAGGCCGCGATGCGGGCCTTGGACTTGGTCTGCCTGGCCTTCGGGCTCGAGCCGATCCATTCGCGCTCGCGGCTGATGGCGCGCTGGCGGGCGTCGTCCTCGCGGCCCTCCTGCTTCATGCGCTTGGCCTTGGCTTCCAGGTAGGCGGAGTAGTTGCCTTCGTAGGGGATGCTGCGGCCGCGGTCGAGCTCGAGGATCCAGCCGGTGACGTTGTCGAGGAAGTAGCGATCGTGGGTGATGATCATCACGGCGCCGGGATAGGCGCGCAGGTGCTTTTCCAGCCACGACGTGGTCTCGGCGTCGAGATGGTTGGTCGGCTCGTCGAGCAGCAGCAGGTCGGGCTGGCGCAGGAGGAGCTGGCAGAGCGCGACGCGGCGCCGCTCGCCGCCCGAAAGCGTGGTCACGTCGGCTTCCTTGGGCGGGCAGGCCAGCGCCTCCATGGCCATCTCGACCTGCTGTTCCAGATCCCACAGGTTGAGCCGGTCCATCTCGTCCTGGAGATGCGTCGCCTCCTCCGCCGTCTCGTCGGAGTAGTTCATCATCAGCTCATTGTAGCGCTCGATGATGTTGGTCTTGGCCTTGACGCCTTCCATGACGTTGCCGAACACGTCGAGCGCCGGATCCAGGTCGGGCTCCTGCGGCAGGTAGCCGACGGTCGCGCCGTCGGCGAGCCAGGCCTCGCCGGTCCATTCCTTGTCGACGCCCGCCATGATGCGCAGGATGGTCGACTTGCCCGAGCCGTTGGGGCCGAGGATGCCGATCTTGGCTTCGGGGTAGAAGGACAGATGGACGTTCTCCAGCACCTTCTTGGCGCCGTAGGCCTTCGAGAGACCGGACATGTGATAGATGAACTGGCGTGCCATGGGGCGCGTCGCACTCCGTCTTATGAGAGGGAAAGGCTGAGATTGTGCGCGCTATGTAAGCGAAACCGCCGCGTGGGGCAATGCCGCCGGTCTGCCATGCACGGACGTGGCCTGTACATTTCGACCCGCAGGCGGTAGGGAGAAATCCAAGATGGACCCGCAAGGCCCAGCGCCGCGGCGATGCGGCCGGCCGGCGGACCGCGTTCAAGCGATAAAGTACCCCGAAAGATCATCATGACCATATTCGAAGGCGTCGTCCCGGCGCTCGCCACCGCATTGCAGGAACGCGGATACACCACGCTGACGCCGGTGCAGGACGCCATGCTCGCGCCCGAACTGCGCGACGCCGACGCCCTCGTCTCGGCCCGCACCGGCTCGGGCAAGACGGTGGCCTTCGGCCTGGCGCTGGCGCCGACGCTGCTGGGCGACGACGAACGCTTCGGCCAGGCAGCCGCGCCGCTGGCGCTCGCCATCGCCCCGACACGCGAACTGGCTCTGCAGGTCATGCGCGAACTGGAATGGCTCTATGCCGGGGCCGGCGCGCGGATCGCGTCCTGCGTCGGCGGCATGGACATCCGCACCGAACGCCGGGCGCTGGAACGCGGCGCCCACATCGTGGTCGGCACGCCGGGCCGCCTGCGCGACCACATCACCCGCTACGCGCTCGACATGAGCGCACTGCGCGCCGTGGTGCTCGACGAGGCCGACGAGATGCTCGACCTCGGCTTCCGCGAGGATCTCGAGTTCATCCTGGACGCCGCGCCGGCCGAGCGCCGCACGCTGATGTTTTCGGCCACCGTGTCGAAGCCGATCGCGACGCTGGCGGAGAACTACCAGCGCAACGCCGTCCGCGTCGCGACCGAATCAGGTCGCGAGCAGCATGCCGACATCGAGTACCGCATCCACCCGGTGGCCGCGTCCGATCGCGACAACGCCATCGTCAACGTGCTGCGCTTCCACGAGGCGCGCAACGCCATCGTCTTCTGCAACACCCGCGCGGCGGTGAACCATTTGACGGCGAGGCTCAACAATCGCGGCTTCTCGGTCGTGGCGCTGTCGGGCGAACTGAGCCAGAGCGAGCGCACCCACGCCCTCCAGGCCATGCGCGACGGGCGCGCCCGCGTCTGCATCGCCACCGACGTGGCGGCGCGCGGCATCGACCTGCCGAACCTCGACCTGGTGGTCCATGCCGACCTGCCGACCAATCCCGAGGCGCTGCTGCACCGGTCGGGCCGCACCGGCCGCGCCGGCCGCAAGGGCATCAGCGCGCTGATCGTGCCGATGCCGGCGCGCCGCCGCATCGAGCGCACCTTGCAACTGGCCAACATCACCGCCGTCTGGGCGGCGGCGCCCAACGCCGACGACGTCGCCGCG
This sequence comes from Mesorhizobium sp., assembly GCA_051860465.1. Lineage (GTDB taxonomy): Bacteria > Pseudomonadota > Alphaproteobacteria > Rhizobiales > Rhizobiaceae > Aquibium. The sequence continues at coordinate 121,152 of JBHYDY010000015.1, read as the reverse complement.
CGCGACGAGGAACGGCTTCTGGCCGATACGGCGCTGACCGAGGCGGTGACCGAGGAGGAAGCGCCGACGGTGGAAAAGCTGCTGGCCCGGCACGCGCCCGACCAGGTGGCGGCCGCCTTCCTGCGCCTGTGGCGCGCCGGCCGCTCGGCACCCGAGGAACTGGTCGACGTTCCGGTCGATCCGAACGCGCGCCCCCGGCGCGATCGCGACGAGCGCGCGCCGCTCGACGGTCCGCGCCCGCGCGACCGCGACATCGGGCCGACGGTCTGGTTCTCGCTGTCGATCGGCCGCAAGCAGAATGCCGAGCCGCGCTGGCTGATCCCGATGCTGTGCCGGTCGGAGGCGATCACCAAGTCGGAGATCGGCGCGATCAAGATGCAGCCGGAGGAGACCTTCGTGGAGATCGCGGCCAGCCATGCCGACGCGCTGGTTGCCGCGATCGGTTCGAAGGGGACGCTGCAGAACAACATCCGGGTCACCCGGCTGTCCGGCGTGCCGGACGTCTCGCCGCGCAAGGCCTGGAGCGGCCAGGACCGGCCTGAACGGCCCCGCAAGAGCTTCGACGACCGCCCGCGCAAGGAGCATGGCGGCTGGCAGGACAAACCGGCACGCGACACGCGTCCCGACAAGCCCGCCACCCGAGACCATGCCGCCGCGCCGGCGCGGCCGGACTGGAAGAAGCGCGCCGACCGCCCGGCCTGGACCGACCGCCCGGACAAGCCGGTCAAGCCGGAAGGCAGCTGGGCTCGCCGCGACGCCAGCCCGGCGGAACGCGCGCCGGCCGAGCGGACGACAAGCGAGCGCCCCGGCGACGACCGGGCGCCCTTCCGCAAGGGGCCAAAGAAGCCGTCGAAGGACAAGGGCAAGCCGGATTTCGCCCGCAAGGCGGACAAGAAGGCGAAGCGGAAGACCGACGGCTGACGGGGCCGGCGCGGGCGAGCCCGCCCCAGCCTTGCGCTACTGAAAGCCCGCGGCGTCGACGATGCCGCGCGGGCAGCCGGCGTCATCGGTGGGGGCCGCCGCCAGGATCAGATCGGCAAGGCTCGTGTCTCCGGCGATGTCGCCGGACAGGCCGATCGTGAGTTCGCCGATCAGCCGCCGCCCGTTCGAGGGATCGGTGACGCAGGCAACCCGCACCCGAAAACCGGCGCCGGATCCGAAGGCCTCGTCGAAGGCCGCGCGGATCCGGCTCGACGTCAGCGTCGCGCCGATGTTGTCGGCGAACAGGGTGCGCACCGCCGACGCGTTCAGGTCGCGCATGACGGCAAGCGAATCCGAATAGTATTCCTCCATCGTGCCGCCATGGCAGGTGCCGTGCTTGATCCATTCGTGGCGATCGAGGAAGGAAGCGGTGCCGGGCATCACCGTGTCGAGTTCGGCGCGGATCTCCCGCGGCAGCGCGATCTCCGGCAGGTCCTCCCAGCGGCCCGCCTTGTCGGCGGCGGCGATGTCGGGCGCGACCTGGCAATAGACGTTGCTGCGCGGCTGCGGCCAGAGCCCGTGCAGGGAAAAATGGCTGGCATCGAAGCGGTCTTCGGTCTGCGTGACGCACTCGGTCTTGTCCGGCCGCGTCTCGCAGAAACCCGGCTGCCAGCTGGCCGCCAGCACATGGTCGACGCGGCCGGTCCGCGTCCTTCCCCCCTGGCGGCCGGCGGGCGGCACGGGCGCGGGCGGCTGCCCCGCCTCGGCCGCATGCACGCCGCAACCAACGCTCACCCAGCGCCGATCCGGCTCTGCGCCCGGAACGCGGATCAGGTAGTGGCTGGGCGGCTCCCTGTTGGCGGCGAGCATGTCGTAGGCGCGGCCGATCTCGGTGACGATCCCGCCCGGATTGGCGCCGGTGCGGATCGACCGGGTCGCCGCGCATTCGTCCCGGGCAACGAAGACGCCGTCGAGCCTGACCTCGGCTCCGGCCGGCGAAGCGAAGAGGGCGATCAGGACGAACGTCAGGCCGTGTCCGGGGAACGGGCGCATGGCGGCTTTCCTCACCTGGTGATGGACCGCCGCCAACCTATCCAGTCCAGCCGGACGAGACTGTGACGCGCCACGCATTCGCCTCCCTTGCGGACCCGAAAATGACGATCAGGCCGCCATGGTCTGGCTGCGATGCGCCCAGCCGGTCATGCGCATCTCGATCCACGCCATGATGGCGTACATGACGATGCCCTCGATCGCCAGCATGACGAGGCCGGCGAAGACCAGCGGCACGTTGAACTGCGACTGCGCGCCGAGCATCATGTGACCGAGGCCGGAGTTGGCGGCGACCGTCTCGGAGATCACCGAGCCGACGAAGGCGAGCGTGATCGCCACCTTCAGCGAGCCGAAGAAGTAGGGCATCGAGCGCGGGATGCCGACCTTGAGCATGATGTCCATCTTCTTGGCGCCGAGGGCGCGGAGCACGTCCTCCACCTCCGGCTCGATGGTGGCGAGCCCCGTGGCGACGTTCACGACGATCGGGAAGAAGGCGATGAGGAAGGCCGTCAGGATCGCCGGCACCGTGCCAATGCCGAACCAGATGACCAGGACCGGCACCAGCGCCACCTTGGGAATGGCGTTGAAGCCGACCATCAGCGGATAGAGGCCGGCATAGATGAAGCGCGACCAGCCGACGAGGATGCCGAGCGCCAGACCGCCGACGACCGCAAGCAGAAAACCCGCCAGCGTGGTGTAGAGGGTCTGCAGCGAGTTCTTCCAGATGGCCGACCAGTACTGCACGATCGCCTGGGCGATGACGGTCGGCGCGGGCAGGATGTACTGCGGCAGGTCGAAGGCGCGCACGGCGCCTTCCCAGAGGATGAACAGCGCGGCGGTGTAGAGCCACGGCGCGGCCTTGATCCAGTTGAAGCCCTTCGATGCGGTGATCATGCTGCCTTCCGTGCATCGGCGATGGAGCCGCGCAGTTCGTGGACGACGTCGGTGAATTCGGGTTCGTACATGATCTCGAGGTCGCGAGGCCGGGCGAACGGAATCGCGCGCTCCTCGATGATGCGGCCCGGCCGGGAACTCATGACGAAGATGCGATCGGCCAGGAACACGGCCTCGCGCAGGTCATGCGTGACGAGAACGATGGTGACGCCCTGCGCGGCATGAAGGTCGCGGATGATGCACCAGAGTTCCTCGCGGGTGAAGGAATCGAGCGCGCCGAACGGCTCGTCGAGCATCAGCAGATCCGGTTCGTGGATGAGCGCCCGGCAAAGGCTGGCGCGCTGCTGCATTCCGCCCGACAGCTGCCAGGGGAATTTCTGGCCGAAGCCCTTCAGACCGACGGTTTCGAGCAGCGCCTCGGCCTTGGCGACATACTCCGCCTTGTTGGCCCGCAGCCGCCTTCGGTGACGATCCACCACCTCGAGCGGCAGGAGGATGTTGTCCAGCGTGGTGCGCCAGGGCAGCATGGTCGGGTTCTGGAAGGCCATGCCGACGATGGAGACCGGCTTGGTCACCCGCGACCCGGCGACGGTGACCACGCCCTGCTGCGGGATGTAGAGCCCCGTCACCAGCTTCATCAGCGTGGACTTGCCGCAGCCGGACGGACCGACCACGGCGGCGAACTCTCCCTTGGCGACGGAGAGCGTGAGGTCGCGGACAGCCAGAAGGCCGTCCGCTCCCCCGTATCGCATCTCCACCTTGTCGATGGTGACGAGCGGCTGCATCGTGGAAACCCCCGCGTCCCGACAGCCTATGGCAGCATCCGCTCTTCCTTCGGCGGCAGGTAGGACGCGTCGAACACGTCTGCGGCGGTCACGTTGCCCTTGAGGCCCATGGAGACCTTGAGCAGCTCGATCGAATTGGCGAGCTTGGCCTCGTCGACGCCGCCAAAGCCGTTTTCCACGACGTAGGGCGTCTTGATGTTCATGGAATTCGCCATGCCGAGCCGCTCGACCTCGATTTCCTTGGTCAGGATCTCGTTGCGCGACATGACGGCCGCGACGCCGGCCTCCGGATCGGCCACCGCGTCGGCAAATCCCTTGGCGAGCGCCTTGACGAAGCCCTTGACCGCGTCGGGATTGGCGGCGGCGAAGTCCTCGTTGACCATGACGGCGTTTCCGTAGAGCTCGAGCCCATGATCGGCCATCAGGATGGTGACGATGTCCTCGGCGGGAATGCCCTGCGCCTTCAGGTTCAGCACGCTGGAGAAGGAGAAGCCGAAGATCGCGTCGACCGCGCCCTGCGCCAGCATCGGCTCGCGGACGGGGAAGCCGACATTCTCGATGGTGATGTTCGACGTGTCGATGCCGGCGACCTGGACGAAGGCCGGCCACTGGCCGAAAGCCGCGTCCGGTGGCGGCGCGCCGAGCTTCTTGCCTTCCAGCGACTTCGGATCCTCGGTGATGCCTTGCGCCGTCCGGCCGATGACCGCGAAGGGCGGCTTGTCATAGATCATCATGACCGCCTTGACCTTCTGCGAGGTATCCTCGTCGAGGAACTTGATCAGCGCGTTGATGTCGCCGAAGCCCATCTCGTAGGCGCCGGTGGCCACCCGCGGAATCGATTCGCGCGAGCCGGCGCCGGTGTCGATGGTGACCTTCAGCCCCTCGGCGGCAAAATGGCCGTTGTCGATGGCGAGGAGGAAACCCGCGGCCGGGCCTTCGAACTTCCAGTCGAGCGTGAACTTGATGTTCGTCTCGGCCATCGCGGCCCCGACGCCTGCACCGCCGATGGCGGCCAGGGACATCGCGCCCGCGGCGGCGAGCGAAAAGAGTCGTCTGGTCAGATGCATTGTTGTTGTCTCCGGCACGGAATGTTGCACGGACGTCATCAAACTATGCCGCAACGCGGTTGGCAAGACGCGACTGCACAATCCATTGGCATTTTCGACCCATGAACAACCGGCGTGCAACGATGGGATGTGTGATCCCGCATCGATGCGCTTGACCTTCCACGCAGGGAGGGAAATGGTCCGCCGCGAACCATCGGGAGGAAGAGATGCCATTCGACGACGCCACCAGGCTTGTCGCGTCTTCCGGCGCAATGCTCCATCTCTACAGCCGCGCGCCGGATGCGCGCCCCCGCGCCGTCGTCCAGATCAACCACGGCCTTGCCGAGCACGCGGGGCGCTATGCCCGCTTCGCCGATATGCTGGCACGGCACGGCATCGCCAGCGTCGCGCATGATCATCGCGGACACGGACACACGACAGCACCGGATGCGCCGGCGGGCACCTTCGCCACCGGTGGTGACGGGGTCGCCAAGGTCGTCGCCGACGTGCTGGCCGTACACGATCACGTCGCGCAGCGCTGGCCCGGCGTGCCGGTCATCGTCTTCGGCCACTCCATGGGCGGCCTGATCGCGCTCAACACGCTTTTCGCCGCCTCCCACCGCGTCGCGGGCGCCGCCATCTGGAACGCCAACTTTTCCGCCGGCCTTCCGGGACGCATCGGACAGGGGCTGCTCGCCTGGGAGCGGTTCCGGCTGGGTTCGGACGTGCCGTCGCGCATCGTGCCGAAGCTGACCTTCCAGGCCTGGGCCAGACAGGTGCCAAACGCGCGCACGCCCTTCGACTGGCTGTCGCGCGACCCGGCCGAGGTCGACGCCTATGTCGCCGACCCGCTGTGCGGCTTCGATGCATCGGTGTCGATGTGGCGGGACGTGTTCGCGATGATCTTCGCCGGCGCTGACGATACCAACCTCGCCCGAGTCCGACGCGACCTGCCGATCAACGTCGCCGGCGGGGCGAAGGATCCGGCGACGGATGGCGGCAAGGCCACGGAGCACCTTGCCGGGAGGATGCGAGCAATGGATTTTTCGGGAGTCCAGTCAAAGGTTTATGCCGACACCCGGCACGAAAGCCTGAACGAGGTGAACCGCGATCAGGTGATGGCGGATTTTGTGGCCTGGGTGGATGGGATCGTTGAGTTGAAAAACCCAACATGATGGGTTACATTTATGGTTACGATCTACAAGGCGGACGGATTGAGGATCGTGATCTTTCTCGACGATCACGAACCAGCCCATGTCCACGTGTTCGGCGATGGGCATGCCAAGATCAATCTCTCCGGACCGGGAGGGCGTCCGGAACTGATTGCCTTCACAGGGTTCAAGAGAGGTGATCTTCGCAAGGCGATGGCGATCGTGTCCGAACGTCGGGAGGAATTTCTGGCTCGCTGGAGGGCGATACATGGATGATATCGACGACGACATTATCGCGGCCGCCGAGAAGCGGGGAAAGGCGCTCGCGCAAGAACCGCGAGCGGCCACCGTGCGGTTCGACGCAGGCACGCGGCGCGTGATCGTCGAACTGACGAATGGCTGCACCTTCGCCTTTCCGGTCGCCTTGGTGGAGGGCCTGTCGGATGCCGACGACCCGGAACTTTCCGAGGTCGAATTGCTCGGCAACGGCTACGGGCTTCACTGGGATACGCTCGACGTCGACTACTCCGTACAGGGCCTGCTTGCCGGCGTCTTCGGAACGGCGTCGTGGATGGCACGACGGGCAGGACGAGCGACCTCCCCCGAGAAGGCCGAAGCCGCGCGCGCCAACGGCGCGAAGGGTGGGCGACCGCGCAAGCGCGCGTGAGGGAGATTTTCGCTCCGTGACAGCGCCCGCCCTCTTCTGCTAGGCAGCCGGCGACCGCTTCGCAGGAGCCAGCCCAACCATGTCCAACCCACCGCTCGCCGGCATCCGCGTCCTCGAACTCGCCCGCATCCTCGCCGGTCCGTGGGCCGGGCAATTGCTGGCCGATCTGGGCGCCGACGTCATCAAGGTGGAGAACCCGGACGGCGGCGACGACACGCGCAAGTGGGGTCCGCCCTTCGTGACGGGCGCGGACGGCGAAAACCTTTCGGCCGCCTACTACCATTCCACAAATCGCGGCAAGCGCTCGATCGCGGTGGACTTCTCGACGCCGGAAGGCGCCGACATCGTCCGGCGCATCGCGGCAACCAGCGACGTGATGATCGAGAACTTCAAGCTCGGCGGCCTGAAGAAGTACGGCCTGGACTACGAAAGCCTGAAGGCGATCAACCCGCGCCTGGTCTACTGCTCGATCACGGGTTTCGGGCAGACGGGTCCCTACGCGCCGCGCGCGGGCTATGATTTCATCATCCAGGGCATGGCCGGCATGATGTCGATCACCGGGGCGCCGGGCGGCGAGCCGCAGAAGGCGGGGGTGGCGATCTCCGACATCTTCACCGGCCTCTATTCGGTCATCGCCATCCAGGCGGCGCTGCGGCACGCCGAGGCGACCGGCGAGGGCCAGTGGATCGACATGGCGCTGTTCGACACCCAGATCTCCGTTCTCGGCAACCAGAACCTGAACTATCTCGTCTCGGGCGTGCCGCCGGTGCAGATGGGCAACGCCCACATGAACATCGCACCCTACGAGGTGCTGCCGCTGAAGGACGGGCACTTCATCCTGGCGGCGGGCAATGACGGCCAGTTCCAGCGTTTCTGCAAGGTGGTCGGCCTCGACGCGCTGGCGACCGACGCCGACTTTTCGACCAACCCAGCGCGGGTCGCCAATCGCGTGCGCCTGCGCGCACGTCTGGTCGAAACGCTTGCAGCCTGGACCAAGGCCGACCTTTTGCCGAGACTGGATGCCGCGGCCGTGCCGGCCTCGCCCATCAACGACATCGCCGAGATGTTTTCCGATCCGCAGACGATCGCCCGCGGCATGAGGATGGACCTCGGCGATGGGCACGGAACGCACTTGCCCTCGGTGCGCGCGCCGATGCTGATGTCGGCGACGCCGCCGGTCTACGAACGCCCCTCGCCGCGGCTCGGCGAGCACACGCACGAAATCCTTGCCGAACTTTCCCGACTGGAGAAGAAGACGTCATGAAAACCGGTGGCCAGCTGATCGTCGACGCCCTCGAGGCCAACGGCGTCGAGACCGTGTTCTGCGTGCCGGGCGAAAGCTACCTCGCCGTGCTCGACGCGCTGCATGACTCGTCGATCCGCACGATCGTGTGCCGCCAGGAAGGCGGCGCGGCGATGATGGCCGACTGCGCCGGACGGCTGACCGGCAAGCCCGGCGTTTGTTTCGTCACGCGCGGACCGGGCGCCACCAACGCCTCGGCCGGCATTCACATCGCCGCGCAGGATTCCATCCCGCTGATCCTGTTCATAGGACAGGTGGCGCGCGGCAACCTGGAGCGCGAGGCGTTCCAGGAGGTCGACTACAAGGCCTTCTACGGCTCGATCGCGAAATGGGTGGTCGAGATCGACGATCCGGCCCGCGTGCCCGAGCTGGTCACCCGTGCCTTCTCGATCGCGACGTCCGGGCGGCCCGGACCCGTGGTGATCTCGTTGCCCGAAGACATGCTGACCGACGAATGCGAGACGCTTGCCCCACTGGCTTTCACGCCGGTCGAAACCGCGCCAGCCCCTCACCTGGTCCAGCAGGCGATCGACCTCCTGGCATCCGCCGAGCGGCCCGTCGCGATCCTCGGCGGCACGCGCTGGAGCGAACGCGCGGTCGCCGACTTCCAGCGCTCGGCCGAAAGCTGGTCGCTGCCGGTCGGCTGCTCCTTCCGCCGCCAGATGCTGTTCGACCATCTCCATCCCTGCTATGCCGGCGACGTCGGCATCGGGCCGAATCCCAAGCTTGCCGCCGCGATCAGGGATGCGGACGTGGTGCTTCTGATCGGCGGACGCTTCGGCGAGATGCCGTCTTCCGATTATGCGCTCCTGAAGAGCCCCTACCCCAGGCAGACGCTGATCCACGTCCACCCCGACGCCGGCGAACTGGGCCGGGTGTACCGCCCGACGATCGCCATCAACGCCTCGCCCGACGCCTTTGCCGCCGCCTTTGCCGGCCACGGCCCGAAGGCGCCGCCGGCCTGGTCCGGGCGGACCGAGGACCTGCACCGCGCCTATCTGGACTGGTCGACGCCGCCCGAGAGCGGCCCGGGCGCCGTCCACATGGGGCCGATCATGTCGTATCTCGAAAACGTGCTGCCGGACGACGCCATCCTGACCAATGGCGCGGGCAACTACGCCACCTGGATCCACCGGTTCCACCGCTTCCGCCGCTTCGCCACGCAAGGCGCGCCGACCTCCGGCTCGATGGGCTACGGCACGCCGGCCGCGATCGCCGCCAAGGCGCTGTTCCCCGAGCGCGAGGTGATCGCATTCGCCGGCGACGGCTGCTTCCTGATGAACGGCCAGGAGTTCGCGACCGCCGTGCAGTACGACCTGCCGATCATCGTGATCGTGGTCAACAACGGTATCTACGGCACCATCCGCATGCACCAGGAGCGCGAATATCCAGGCCGAACGGTCGCAACCGACCTCGTCAATCCCGATTTCGCCGCGCTCGCCCGCGCCTATGGCGGCCATGGCGAGACGGTGGAGAAGACGGCCGACTTCGCGCCCGCCTTCGAACGGGCGCGGGCCAGCGGCCGGCCGGCAATCGTCGAGATCAGGCTCGATCCGGAGGCGATCACCCCGACGCGCACGCTGACCGACATCCGCGAGAAGCGCTGACCGGGCGCCGCACCGCCTCATCGCGTGTGGCGCCTGCCCGCGGAGGGTGTTATGGCAGCGGCGGATTTTCTGGAGACTGGTTGCATGAACCCCGCGCCGACGGCGTCCATCTCGGTCGTCATCCCATGCCGCAACGAAGCCGACAACGTCGCCTTCCTCCTCGACGAGGTGGAGGCGGCGCTCGCCGGACGCGACTACGAGATCGTCATCGTGGACGACGGATCGACCGACCGCACCGCCGAGATTCTGGCGGCGCGGATGGGGGCTTCCGGCGGCAGGCTGCGGCACATCCGACATGACCGTTCGGCGGGGCAGAGCGCCGCCGTCCGGTCCGGCGTCTGGCATGCCGCCAAGGACATCGTCGTGACGATGGACGGCGACGGGCAGAACGACCCGGCCTACCTCCCCAAGCTGGCCGACGCGTTGATGGCGGCGGGTCCCGGTTGCGGCATCGCGGCCGGGCAGCGGCTGAAGCGGACCGACACGAAGCTCAAGCAGCTGTCGTCGCGCTTCGCCAACAATCTGCGCGAAGCAATCCTGCGCGACGGCACGCGCGACTCAGGCTGCGGCCTGAAGGCCTTGCCGACGGCGCTGTTCAGGCAGTTGCCCTTCTTCGACGGCTGGCATCGCTACCTTCCGGCGCTGGTGATTCGCGAAGGATATTCGGTCGTCCACATCGACGTCACCGACCGGCAGCGCCGCTTTGGAAAATCCAACTACGGCATTCTCGATCGCGGCCTGCGGGGCGTGCTCGACCTGTTCGGCGTGTGGTGGCTGAGGCGCCGCCGCAAGGTCGTCCCGCAGGTCATGGAGGTGAAGTGATGACATGGCTCCAGGCGCTGTCCGAGTGGCTGCACAACGTCTTCGTGGCGCAGTTCGACGGGTGGATCGTGCTCGGCTTCGTCGCCCAGGCGATGTTCACCATGCGCTTCGTGGTCCAGTGGCTCGCCTCCGAGCGCGAGAAGCGGTCGGTCGTGCCGATCGCGTTCTGGTTCTTCTCGCTCGGCGGGGGCACGCTGCTGCTGGTCTACGCCATCCAGCGCCAGGACCCCGTCTTCATTGCCGGACAGGCGATGGGCCTGTTCATCTATGTGCGCAACCTGTGGCTGATCTTCAACGAGCGGCGCAGACTGTCGCAGCGGGCGGACTAGGACAGGCATGGCGGCTCCCGCGACGGCTCCGCGACTGGGCGCGATGAAACAGGCGCTTCTGGTCCTGCTTTGTCTCTTCGCCTTCCTGCCGGGCATCTCCACCCTGCCGCCGACGGATCGCGACGAATCCCGCTTCGTCCAGGCCACAAAGCAGATGGTGGCGAGCGGCGACTATGTCGACATCCGCTTCCAGGACGTCCCGCGCTACAAGAAGCCGGCCGGCATCTACTGGCTGCAGTCGGCCGCACTCACCCTGACGGGCCAGGGCGCCGATGCGCCGATCTGGGCCTACCGCCTCGTCTCGGTCGTCGCCGCGACGATCGCGGTGCTCGCGACAGCAAGGCTGGGCGCCACCCTGTTCGGCCCCGCGGCCGGGCTGATCGCCGGCACGGCCCTCGCCGGCATCGTGATGCTCCTGTTCGAAGGTCGCATCGCCAAGACCGATGCGACGCTTCTGGCAACCGCCGTCATCGCCCAGGCGGCGCTGGCGCGCATCTATCTCGCGGCGCGCGGGCGGATCGCGCCATCGGCCGCCGCACCCTGGATCATGTGGGCCACGCTTGGCGCGTCGATCCTGATCAAGGGCCCGGTGATACCGGCGCTGTCGGCGCTGACCATCGCGTCGCTTCTGGTGCTGGACCGGGATCGCGCCTGGTTGAAAGAGCTCAAGGCAGGGCGCGGCGTTCTTCTGATGCTCATCATCGCGGCCCCCTGGCTTCTCCTCATCACCTGGAAGAGCGGCGCCGAGTTCTGGCAGAAGTCGATCGGCGAGGACTTCATCTCCAAGATCGGCTCGGGCCAGGAATCGCACGGGTTCCCGCCCGGCTATTATGCTGCCATCTACGTGCTCTTCCTGTTTCCGTTTGCGCCGCTGGCGCTTCGAGGCGGCCTGAAAGCGCTCAATCGCATGCGCGAGGATCCGGCGCTGCTCTTCCTCATCTGCTGGTACGTGCCCTACTGGGTGATGATCGAACTGATCCCGACCAAGCTGCCGCATTATGCGCTTCCGGCCTATCCGGCGATCCTGCTGGCGATGGGCTGGGCGCTGACGAGCGCCAGCGCGGCCGAGACGGAGCTGAAGCGCTGGCAGGTCTGGCTGTGGTGGCCGACCATCGTCGGTTTTGGCGTCGTCAGCCTCGCCCTCGCCATCCTGTCGGTTGCCGCGACCCCCTTCATCACCGGCTCGTTCTCGATCTGGGGCGTCGCGGCCGCCGGCCTTCTGCTGATCAGCGCCTGGTTCGGCTCCGGGCTGCGCGCCGAAAGGAGCTTCAGAGGCTCGATCCTGCCCGCGACGCTCACATCGGCGGCGGCCTTCGCCGTGCTGACCATCGCCGTCGTTCCCGGTCTCAAGCCTGTCTGGCTGTCGCCCCAACTCGCGGCAACGTTCGCAGCCGTCAAAACCTGCCCGCAATCCCGCCTGATCGCGGTCGGCTACCATGAGCCGAGCCTCGTATTCCTGGCGGGAACCGAGACGCTGCTCACGAATGCCGTCGAGGCTGCCCGGGAACTGGCGACCAATCCGGACTGCACGATCGCGATGATCGACGAACGCGCCATGGACGCCTTCGTCGCGGCCCTGCCGGGCGGGCTGGACGCGATCGAGGAGGTCGGCGCGGTCGAAGGCTTCAACTATTCGAAGGGAACCGCCCGGTCCCTTCGTTTCTTCAGGATGAAACCCTAAAGTGTGTCGCGCCCAATCGGATCCATTTCGAGAACCAGCCCGTTTGAAGCCCCGGGCGACGCCGCGTCAGAACTTGCCGTTGGCATGCGCCATTTCGGCCGGGATTTCCGAGACCGTGTCCCAATGCTCGACGATCTTTCCCTCTTCGAGCCTGAACAGGTCGAAATAGGCGGTCGGGATTTCGCCCATCTTGCCCTCCGACATCATGAAGACGAAATTGCCTTCCCCGAGGATCTTGTGGACCTTGGTGTACTGGATCGCGGCGCCATTCGCGGCGAACTCCGCGAACGCCGCGCCCAGCGTTTCGATGCCGTCACCGAAAGAAGGATTGTGCTGCCTGTAGGCATCACCGCCAACGACGTAGTCGGTGATCCGATCGAAGTCCCCTCCGACCAGGACTGTCCGCGAAAACTCGGTCACGAGCGCCTTGTTCGCCAGGGTCTTCTCGAAGTCGACAATTTCGGTCGGACCATCGGTCATGGTGCGGCCGGACGCGTTTGGACCCGCCAGCGGCTGCACGTTGTCCCAGTGTTCGGCAACCTTCCCGTTCTCGACGCGGAAGACGTCGAAGGCGACGAGCGATGACGCGCCGAAGGCATCCGCGTTGTCGAAGCTGTTGTGCATAACCACGAAGTCGCCGTCGGTGATGACCCGATGAACCGTCACCTCGACTCCGCTGGCCTTCATGCCTGGGATGAACTGGATGATCGGCTCCGCTCCGGTGGGAACCGCGGGATTGTGCTGGATGTAGTCGGGGGCAAGGAGGCTGCGCGCAGCCTCGGGATCGAAGTTGATGAAGATCGCAGCGAAAGCGGCGAGAGTGATTTCGGTCGGCGTCATCGGAATCTCCTTTTCTGGAGTTGCTGGGAACGCCGCCACCCGGTATCCAAAGCGCACTAAGTGTCAATTACGCACTTATTAGGAACCTGGTATGCTCCACATCACCGCGACGTCGGAAGACGAAGCCGAGAAATGTCCGATCCGCTCCGTGCTGGCCGCGGTCCTCGGCAAATGGCAGTCGCTGATCCTGCTGTCTCTGGAAGACGGAAGCCTGCGCTTTTCGGCGATCAGGCGGGCGGTGGGCGACATCACCCAGCGGGTGCTGACCGAGAACCTGCGCGATCTGGAGCGGGACGGATACCTGACACGCACGGTCGTCTCCGGTCCGCCGGTCGAGGTGCATTATGCGATGACGCCGCTCGGCAGATCGCTGCTCGATCGTCTGAAACCGCTGGTCATCTGGGCCGCGGAGCGTTCCGAGACGGTGCGTGAGAACCGCCGCCGGTACGACGAAGCATAGTGCCGACGAGGATTTGCGGCCAGCGGAACCCCCGGCCGTCTGACCGGCCTCCGACGCGATCGTTCAGGTCGCGTCGAAGTCGAGCACGAGCTTCCGCGACAACGGGCGGGTCTGGCAGGCGAGCGTGAAACCGGCCTCGATCTCCCAAGGCTCCAGCGAGAAGTTCACGGCCATTTCAGACTGGCCCTCGACGACCCGACACCGGCAGGTGCAGCACATGCCGCCGGCGCAGGAATAGGGCAGTTCGAGACCTGCCGCGTGGGCGGCGTCCAGCACAGTCGAAGCGCCCTCGCCCATCGGGAAGCCCCGGCGTATGCCGTCGAGCACCACTTCGATCGACACGCCTTCGGCGACGGCCTTCCGCGCCGCCGCGGACGGCGCGCGGGGCGCCGGGGCTTCGCCCGAGGGGGTGAAGCGCTCGAACCGGATGCGATCGGGCTCGACGCCGAGACCCATCAGCGCCGACGACACGTCGTCGATCATCTCGCCCGGTCCGCACAGGAAGACGCCATCGCTGGAAAACGGGTCGATCAGGCCAAGCTCGGCCATGCGACGGATGCGCTCCCCATCGATGCGGCCGTTGAGGAGATCGACGTCCTGCTTTTCGCGCGACAGGAGATTGACCAAAGAAAAGCGCCGCATATGGGCGTCCTTCAGGTCCTGCAACTCCTCGCGAAACATGATGGTGTCGGTGGTGCGGTTGCCGTAGACGAGCGTGACCGTGCTGGCCGGCTCGTGGGCGAGCACGGTCTTGGCGATCGAAAGCATCGGCGTGATGCCCGATCCCGATGCGATCAGCAGGTAATCGTGGCGCTCGCCGGCAAGCGAGGTGAAGCGGCCTTCCGGCGGCATGACGCGGATGGTGTCGCCGACCGACAGCACCTCGTTGACGAAGCGCGAGAAGCGACCGTCGGCCACCTTCTTGACGCCGACCTTGAGCATCGCCTCGCCGGGAGCCGAACAGATCGAATAGGACCGGCGCACGTCCTGCCCGTCAACGTTGGCCGCCAGCGTCAGATACTGACCCGGCTTGAACGCGAACGCCTCACGCAGTTCGTCGGGAACGGCGAAGGCCACGGCCACGGCCTCGGGCGTCTGGCGTTCGATGTCGGTGACGGTCAGGTCGTGGAAGCGAGGTGCCATGAGAGCCTCAGATGCATTTGAAATAGTCGAAGGGTTCGCGGCAGGCGAGGCATCGGTAGTGCGCCTTGCAGGCCGTGGAGCCGAATTCCGAAAGCCGCTCGGTCTCGGCGGAGCCGCAACGCGGACATGCGACCTCCACTTCCCCGAACAGCGAGCGGATCGACGAAGACGTCTTTTCCGGTGGCGCGATGCCATAGTCGCGCAGTTTGTCGCGGCCTTCCTGCGTGATCCAGTCAGTCGTCCAGGCCGGCGAGATGACCCGTTCGACGCGCGCCTCGAATCCGGCGTCGCGGAGCGCCGCCTCGACGGCCAGCTCGATGGCGAGCACGGCCGGGCAGCCGGAATAGGTCGGCGTCACCCTGGCCACCGCCACGCCGTCGACGATCTCGACCGACCGGAGGATGCCGAGATCGGCGACCGTCACGCAGGGCACTTCGGGATCGGGAACCGAGGCGGCGGCGTTCCAGGCGCGGCGCGCGTCCAGGCCGGCGACGTCCTTTTCCCGCGCGCCCGCGGCGCTCACCAGGTCGCCCCGGGATAGGTGCGCTGGATGTGCTGCAATTCGGCAAGCAGAAAGCCCATCGCCTCGCCATGCATGCCCTTGCGGCCGCCGCGCTGGCTGTAGGGCGGTGTCGTGAAGGTGAGTCCGGCTTCCGAAAAGATCGGCCCGATGATGCGGTCGAAGGCCGGTCGAAGGGACGATGGCCGCGGCGCGATGCCGGCCGCGGCGGCCTGCGCCGTCACGGAATCATCCTCGAAGATCTCGTCCACATAGGGCGCGAGTTCCTCGATCGCGGCCTCCATCCGGCCGCGGCTTTCCGCGGTGCCGTCGCCCAACCGAACCACCCACTCGCCGGCATGGCGAATGTGGTAGGCCACTTCCTTCACCGCCTTGGCGGCAATGCCGGCAAGGGTTGTGTCGCTCGACGACGAGGCCGCCTTCCAGAACGGCTCCATGAAGGCGGCGACATAGAGCTGGCGCAGCATGGTCTGAGCGAAATCGCCGTTCGGCCGCTCCACCAACAAGCAGTTCAGGTATTCGCGCTCGAGACGCAGGTAAGCGAGATCGTCCTCGGTGCGGCCCTTGCCCTCGATTTCGGCGGCATAGGTGTAGAGCGCGCGCGCCTGGCCGATCAGGTCGAGCGCCATGTTGGGCATGGCGAGGTCTTCTTCCAGCATCGGCGCGTGGCCGCACCATTCCGACAGGCGATGGCCGAGCACCAGATGGTCGTCGGCAAGCCTGAGCAGCAGCGTCAACAGCGCCTCGCGGTCGATCGTGGCGGCAGCACCCATCACATGTGCCCCACTTCTTCGGGCACCGTATAGAAGGTCGGGTGGCGATAGATCTTCGACGCGGTCGGCTCGAAGTTCTCTTCCTTCTGCAGCGGATCGGACGCCACGATGGCGGCGGACGGCACGACCCAGATCGAGACGCCCTCGCCTCGGCGGGTGTAGACGTCGCGCGCCGCCTGCAACGCCATCACCTCGTCCGCGGCATGCACCGAACCGCAATGCTTGTGCGCCAGGCCGTTGCGCGGCCGGATGAAGACTTCCCAGAGCGGGATCTCGTTCTTCGACATGATTTGGTCCTCGTGGGCGCCGTCCGGGGGAGCGGGGCGGCGAATTCAGATTGCGTACGCGGCGGCGCCCTCGCGCCGCCCTGCGGATTTCACCTGGACAGGCCTATTCCGCGGCGAGCCTTGCCGCTTCGCGGCGCGCCTTGCGCTTTTGCGCATGCGCCAGCGCGGCCTCCCGCACCCAGGCGCCGTCGTCCCAGGCCTTCCTGCGCGCGGCAAGACGTTCGCGGTTCATCGGGCCGCCGCCCTTGACGACGCGCCAGAACTCGTCCCAGTCGATGGCGCCGAAGTCGTAAGCGCCGCGCTCCTCGTTCCACTTGAGCTCGGGGTCGGGGAAGGTCAGGCCGAGATACTCGCCCTGCGGCACGGTCGCGTCGACGAACTTCTGGCGAAGTTCGTCGTTGGTGAAGCGCTTGATCTTCCACTTCATCGACTGGTCGCCATGCTGGCTGTCGGAATCGTGCGGGCCGAACATCATCAACGACGGCCACCACCAGCGATTCAGCGCGTCCTGGGCCATCTCCTTCTGCTCGGGCGTGCCCTGAGCCAGGGTCATCATGATCTCGTAACCCTGGCGCTGGTGAAAGCTCTCTTCCTTGCAGACGCGGATCATGGCTCGCGCATAAGGCCCATAGGAACAGCGGCAGAGCGGGATCTGGTTCATGATGGCGGCGCCGTCGACCAGCCAGCCGATCGCGCCGATGTCGGCCCAGGTGAGCGTCGGGTAGTTGAAGATCGAGGAGTACTTGGCCTTGCCGGCCAAAAGCTCCTCGGTCATCTGCTCGCGGCTGACGCCGAGCGTCTCGGCAGCCGAATAGAGGTAGAGCCCGTGGCCGCCCTCGTCCTGCACCTTGGCCAGCAGCGCCGCCTTGCGGCGCAGCGACGGCGCCCGCGTGATCCAGTTGCCTTCCGGCAGCATGCCGACGATCTCGGAATGCGCGTGCTGACCGATCTGGCGGATCAGCGTGCGGCGATAGCCTTCCGGCATCGGGTCGTTCGGCTCGATCTTCTCCTCGGCGTCGATCCGCGCCTGGAAGGCGGCGAGAAACGCCTCGTCCTCGCTCGTTTCGGTCTTTGCGCCGATCAGGCCCTGGCTGTACATGACGTCTCCTCCCTGGGTGGATCGTAACACATCCGCCTCATTCGGGATATGTAACAAAAAAGATCGATGATTTCAATCTTTCGTAACACGACAATGGAGGGACAGATGCAATTCGGCGTGAAGGAAGCGGAGGAAACGCTGGCCAGGGTGTTCGCGCCCTGGATCGCTCAGATGGGACTGCGGCCAATCGGCTTCGACGCGACGGGCGGAAACTTCGTCCTGCCGGAGAATCAGTCGCTGGTCCACATCGGCGGCGTCATCTGCGGACAGGCTACGGCATCGGCGGCCGACACCTGCTCGGTCGTGGCGCTCGCGGCCCTCAACGGCCGGTTCCGCATCTGCACGACGGTCGACCTGACCACGCACTTCGTCCGCCCGCTGAAGCCCGGCGACGTCGACATCCGCGTCGACGTGCTCTCCAACGGCAAGCGCATGGCATACACGAAGGTGGAGATGCGGGCGAAGGGCGAGGAGAAAGTCGCCGTGACGGCGACGAGCGCCTTCGCCTACCTGGAGGATTGATCGGGGAACGGCGCGAGGGCTTGGCAGGGAGAAGCTTGGTCGCGCTCCCGCAAACAGCTAGATGGCAGGAGACGGTTCATGCGCGAATCCGGCAGATTCGAAGAAAGAACAAGCTGGCAGAACTGCTCGATGCCGTCGGACAGGGCGAGGAGATCATGATTACCCGCCGTGGCAAACCCATCGCGAAGCTCGTGCGGTCCGACGCAAGGGGAGACGCGACGAAGGCTGTCGAGGCGGCGAAACGCGTCATGCGGATCCGAGAGGGCATAACGCTGGGACAAGACGTGACGATCGGACAGCTCATCGACGACGGGCGCAAATGAGCCTGGTCCTCGATGGTTCGGTCGCCCTCGCATGCTGCTTCTCGGATGAGACGACGCCTATCATCGACGAGGTCATGCTGAGAGCCGCTCGGGACGGTGCCGTCGTCCCGTCGATCTGGTGGCTGGAAGTGGCAAACGGGCTCCGGTCGGGCATTCGTCGGGGGCGGCTCACGGCATCGGCCAGGAACGACCTCCTTGCCGCCTTCACGGACATGAGGATCGATACGGACATCGACACCGATCGCCAGGCCTGGACGACGACACTGATCCTTGCCGACCGACATTGCCTGACGTCCTATGACGCGAGCTGTCTCGATCTCGCTTGCAGGCGCGGATTGCCCCTCGCCTCGCTCGACCGCACCCTTCGCGCAGCCGCCGAAGCGGAGAATGTTCCACTTCTGGGAACATGAGGTGGCAGCGCCGACGATCCGACGCCCCCCTCATATCCCCCCGAAGCGCGCCATGAACCGGTCCCGCCGGCCCGGTGGCGGCAGCCCCGCCGCATCGAGCCAGGCCTCGCTCGGCTGAGCGAGCCGGGCATAGAGATGGCGCACGAGCGCCCTCGCCTCCTCGCCCGGCCAGTCCTGCGGCAGGAGGGCGGCGGGCAGACCCGGATCGCGCAGCACCAGGCGCCGCCAGCCGTGGTTGACGAGGATGCGGGCCGCCATGGCGTCGAGCGGCGTCAGGACCGCGCCGGCATCGAGGGCCCGCGCGAGCGGGGCCAGTTCCGAACAGAGCGCGCGGTATCCGGCGGCTATGCCATCCAGCGACCAGAGCCGCGTCACCCCTTCGGGAATGCGCAAGGCGGGACCCGCCAGGACGAGGAGCCCGGACGGCAGCCCCACGGCGGGATCGCCGGTCTCGCTGTGCGGCCGGATCCAGCTTGCCGGCCCCGTGGGAACGAAACCCAGCCCGCGCATCTCCTCGTCGCGCGCCGCCCGCCCCGCCGCGTCGCCGGCGGAAGGCGCGACGGCGACGATCCAGCGACCGTCCCAGGCGGGCGGGCCGGCGGCATAGATGCGGCGGGTGGCGAGATCGAAGGCATGGCGCCCTTCATCGGCAAGCCGGTAGAAGCTGTTGCGGCCCTCCCGCTCGCGCAGGACCCAGTGATCCGCCGCCAGCCTCGACATGGCTGTCCGGACCGCGCCTGGCTCGACCCGCAGCCGGGTCATCAGATCCTGCAGGAGGGTGAGCGACGCCTGACCGCCGCGCGGCGCCACGGCGTCGCCGAACACCGTGACGATCAGCGACCAGACCCGGAGACGGCCGCGCCCATGCAGGCGGTCGATCATCCGCTCGAGCGCGGTCAGGGCCGGGTTGGTGGTCGCATCCATGAATGTTGAAATGCCACGCCCGCGAAGGCGATGGCAAGGCGGTCGTCGAGATGCAAGCGTCACCCGGCCGACAGGTGCGCCGGCCGAGCGGATCGGCAAAACCGGGCGGGATGCCCAGCCGTCAGGCCGCGACGTAGCGGAAGGCGTCGCCGGAGGCCTCGGCCATGCCCACACCCGGATAGGCGAAGTGGAAGCCGAGCACGGCCGACTTATCGGCGACCATGCGGTCGATCAGCTTGCGGCGGTTCTCTATCGCGACGTCTGGGATGGCGTCGAAGCCGAACTTCCAGCCCGGATGCTCGAAAGAGATGATCTGGCTGGTGAGCGCGTCGCCGGTGATGATCAGGCCGTCGCCGCCGGCAAGCGCCAGCGAGATGTGGCCTGGCGTATGGCCGGGCGTGTCGATCGCCGTGAGCCCGGTGACGATGTCGTCGCCGCCCTTGACCAGCACCATCCGGTCCTTGATCGCGCCGAGGTCGCGCTGCGCGCCGCGCGCGAAGTCGTGGAAGTTCTCCGGCAGCTTGGAAAAGATGTCCGGATCGGTCCAGAACGCGTGCTCGGTCGCGCCGACGTGGTAGGTCGCGTTGGGGAAGCGCAGCGACCCGTCTTCGAGTACGGTGCCCCAGACATGGTCGGGATGGGCGTGGGTAAACACGACGCGGGTGATCGCGCCAGGCTCGACGCCCGTGGCCGCGAGGTTTTCCATGAGCTTGCCGGCCGTCGGCGCGAAGCGATTGCCAGACCCGGTGTCGACGAGGATCAGGTCGTCGCCCATCCGGATCAGCGGAATGTTGGCGGACGGATGCGCCTTGCCGTCGGTCCAGCCCATGGTCCTGGCGATCTCTGCGAGTTGCTCGGGCGTCGCATCCGGCGAAAGCATCTCCAGCGGCAGCGTCAGTTCACCGTCGCTAACGACCGAGACTTCCGCATCGCCGAGCGACAGGCGGTAGGGCTCGGCGGCGCGGGCGATCTCGGACCAGGGCAGGAGCGGCAGGGCGGCAAGCGCGGCGCCGCCCTTGAGGAAGCTGCGTCGCGCGACGAGGCGCAGGTACTGGTGTTCGGTGATGCGGGTCATGCGGGTCTCCTCCGGTCAGTCATGCGCGGACGTTAGGCGCGCAACCGCCGGCCGGGAAATCACAAGCGCGGGATCATCGCTCCGTCACATCGCGGACGGCGAGATCCTTCACGCCGCCGACCAGAAGGCGGGTCGCGATGCGCGCATAGTCAGCCCGGCTGACCGGCCCGCCCTCGCGAAACCACATGTAGAACCAGTTGAGCATGCCAAACAGGCTCATGGTGACGGGCTTGAGCAGCGGCGAGCCCTCGAAGGCCTCGGGCGCGATGGCCTTCACGGCGTCGGCGAACCGCGCGACGATCTGGCGTTCCAGTCCCTTGAGATGGGCCTGATCGGCGTCCGGCAGGAGCCGCATCGCGCCGATCTGCAGCTTGTGCTTGGCATCGGCGTCCCGATAGACGTCGAGCAGCGCCGCGACCAGCGCCTCCAGCCGCGCCTCCGGCGCCTGGCCGGGATCGTCGGCGGCCTCGATCGCCTCGAGCAGATCCTCGAGGTGGCTGCTGATGATGTCGAAGAGCAGCGCCTCCTTCGAGGCATAGTAGTGATAGAAGAGCGCCTTCGACACGCCGCATTCGGAGGCAAGCCCCGCCATCGAGGCGCGGTCGTAGCCGTCGCGCGCAAAAACGGCCGCGGCCTGCCGCAACAAGGAAAGCCGCTTCTCGTCGTAGTCCTTGGCGCGGCTGCGTGCCATCAGCGCAGACGGTCCCGCATGGACCTCATTCCTTCGGCCGGTTGTCGACGATGCGCTGCGCCTTGCCCTGACTGCGCGCGACCTTTTCCGGCTCGGTGACGTTGACGCGCACCGTCACGCCGATGACGTCCTTGATGCGCTCGCGCAAGGCATGGCTAGCGACCTTGCGGGCATCGTCTGCGACATGGGTGATCGTCGCCTCGACATGCACGACCATCTCGTCCATGCGGCCTTCACGCATCAGTTCGATCTGGAAATGCGGGGCGAGACCTTCGACCGCGAGGATCTGCTCCTCGATCTGAGTCGGGAAGACGTTGACGCCACGCAGGATCATCATGTCGTCCGAGCGTCCGGTGATCTTTTCCATGCGCCGCATGGTGCGGGCCGTCCCCGGCAGCAGGCGGGTGAGATCGCGGGTGCGATAGCGGATGATCGGGAAGGCTTCCTTCGACAAAGAGGTGAAGACGAGTTCGCCCTGCCCCCCGTCGTCGACCGGATCGCCGGTGATCGGGTCGATCACCTCGGGATAGAAATGGTCCTCCCAAATGTGCAGCCCGTCCTTGGTCTCGACGCATTCGTTGGCGACGCCCGGACCCATCACCTCCGACAGTCCGTAGATATCTACGGCATGCATGTCGAAGGCGTCCTCGATCTCGGTCCGCATGGCGTTGGTCCACGGCTCGGCGCCGAAGATGCCGACCTGCAACGGACTCTTGCGCGGGTCGAGCCCCTGCGCGCGGTATTCATCCAGGATCGACAGCATGTAGGACGGCGTGACCATGATGGTGCTCGGCTTGAAATCCTCGATCAGCGTCACCTGCCGGGTGGTCATGCCTCCGGAAACCGGGACCACCGTGCAGCCCAGCCGCTCGGCGCCGTAGTGCGCGCCGAGGCCGCCGGTGAAGAGGCCGTAGCCATAGGCGATGTGGACGATGTCGCCCGGCCGCGTGCCGGACGCGCGCATGGACCGCGCCACGCATTCGGCCCAGACCGCCAGGTCGTTCCTGGTGTAGCCGACCACGGTCGGCTTGCCTGTGGTGCCCGAGGACGCATGGATGCGCGAGATCTGCTCGCGCGGCACGGCGAACATGCCGAAGGGATAGTTGGCGCGCAGATCGTGCTTGGTGGTGAAGGGGAAGAGCTTCAGGTCGGAGAGCTGCTTCAGGTCGTCAGGGTGAACCCCCGCCGCGTCGAAAGCCTGGCGGTAATGCGCCACGTTCTCGTAGGCATGCTTCAGCGACCACTTCAGGCGGTTGAGCTGAAGCGCGGCGATCTCGTCGCGCGATGCGATCTCGATGGGGTCGAGATCTTCCCTCCTTGGTGTCAGATCCTTCATTGCATTCTCCCCCGTGCGAGCTTGTATGGCCCCGCTCAAGCTGCGTTCTCGTCGAAATGGCGGCCCTCGACCGTCCGCGATGCGCCGCGGAACTCGGCGATCAGCTTTCCCGCCTGGTTCTTCACCGTGACGTCGTAGATGCCCGAGCGCCCGGCGCGGGCGACTTCGCGGGCGGTGGCCGTCAGCCGGTCGCCGAGCTGGCCGGGCGCCACGAAGGTGATGACGTTGTGCTGTGCGACGACAAGCTGGTTGTAGGAATTGCAGGCGAAGGCGAAGGCCGAATCCGCCAGCGTGAAGATGAAGCCGCCATGACAGATGTCATGTCCGTTGGTGTGGTGCTTCTCGACCGCCATCGACAGGGTCGCGGTGCCCGGACCGACAGACTCAAGTGCAGCGCCTAGCCATTTCGAGGCATCGTCGCGCGCCCACATGGCCTCCGCCGACCGCGTGGCGATTTCCTCAGCCGACAATGCCATCCGAGCCTCCCTGCCCGCGCTCCTCCCGAGCGCCGTTGACAGGAGACTTGCATAAACCGACCGGCCGGTCAATAATACTGAAGGAGGCAGCTTGCACCGTCCTCCGCACGCTTGGGAGGAGCGCTGCCATGCCGGAAAAGAGCGGCCCAGCCGAGGCTTTCGACATCAACGCGCTTCCGGAGGGCTTCGCCGAAGACCCGTTTCCGGTCTATCGCGCCCTCCTGGACGACGCGCCACTCAAGCGTTTTTCCGACGGTTCGGTGATGCTTTCGCGATACGACGATCTCGATCGCGTCTACCGCGACACGAAGACCTTCTCGTCCGACAAGAAGATCGAGTTCCTGCCGAAGTTCGGCCGCACCCCGCTCTACGAGCACCACACCACCAGCCTCGTGTTCAACGATCCGCCGCTGCACACCCGCGTCCGCAAGATCATGATGGGCGCGCTGACGCCCAAGGCGATCGCGGCCATGGAACCGGGACTCGTCCGGCTTGTCGACGACCTGCTCGACCGCATTGCCACCAAGAAAGAAATCGACCTGATCGACGATTTCGCAGCAGCCATTCCGCTCGAGGTGATCGGCAATCTCTTCGTGATGCCGCACGAGGATCGCGGCCCGCTGCGCGACTGGTCGTTGGCGATCCTGGGCGCGCTGGAACCTGTTCTGTCACCCGAGCAGAAGGAGCGCGGCAACCGCGCCGTGACCGATTTCAAGGCTTATCTCGGCGACCTGGCGGCGGATCGCAAGGCCCGTCCGGGCGATCCGGCGACCGACGTGCTGACGCGGCTCATCAACGGAAATGACGGCGAGTTGCTGACCGACACAGAGCTTCTGCAGAACTGCATCTTCATCCTCAATGCCGGCCACGAGACGACGACAAACCTGATCGGCAATGCGCTGCATGAACTGACCGAATGGCCCGATGAGCGGCGACGGCTGATCGAGACCCCGGACATGATCGACACGGCCGTGGACGAGTTCCTGCGCTTCCAGAGCCCGAACCAGCTCGGCAACCGCATGGCGGTCGAGCCATCGACGTTCCACGGCGAGACGGTCGAGCCCGGCACGCGCATTCATCTGGCGATCGGCGCGGCCAATCGCGATCCGCGCCAGTTCGCCGATCCCGACCGCCTCGACCTGGCGCGCAAGCCCAACCGCCATCTCGCCTTCGCGCAGGGGCCGCATCTGTGCGCCGGTTTCTCCCTGGCGCGCATGGAGGGCCGGATCGCGATTTCGCGGTTCCTCGCGCGGTTTCCGGGGTTTGCGCTGGCGGAGACGCCGATGCGGACGGGGCGGGTGCGGTTTCGCGGGTTCGCCAGCCTGCCCGCGCGGGTGGGAGAGGGTTAGGGCGGTGCTCTACGATACCCCCTCCGCCCTGCCGGACATCTCCGGCAAGAACAGAATTCTAAACACACCAGGAGCCATGCCATGACCATCCTCGCTCTGAACAGCTATGCCGCCGGTCGCTGGGTCGCGCCCTCGGGACGCCTGACCGACCTGAAGAGCGCGATCGACGGGCGGGTCGTGGCGCGGCTCGGCGCCGAGCTCGACTTCGCGGCGATGACCGCGCACGCCCGCACCGTTGGCGGGCCGGCGCTGCGGGCCATGAGCTTCCACCAGCGCGCGGCGATGCTGAAGGCATTGGCGCAGTATCTCAACGACCGCCGCGAGGCGCTCTACGAACTGTCCTACGACACCGGCGCGACGAAGACGGATTCGATGATCGACATCGACGGCGGCATCGGCACGCTGTTCGTCTACGCCTCGAAGGGCCGCCGCGAACTGCCCGACGACGTGATCTACGTCGAGCCCGGCATCGAGCAGTTCGGCAAGACGGGCAGCTTCCTCGGCCAGCACGTGGCGACGTCGCTGCAGGGCGTGGCGCTCCACATCAACGCCTTCAACTTCCCGGTCTGGGGCATGCTGGAAAAGCTGTCGCCCACCCTGCTCGCGGGCGTGCCGGCGATCGTCAAGCCGGCCTCGGCGACGGCCTGGCTGGCCGAAGCCGCGTTCCGGATGATGATCGAATCCGGCCTTTTGCCGGAGGGCGCGGTGCAATTCGTGGCAGGCTCCACCGGCGACCTGATCGACCGCCTGGGCTCGCAGGACGTCGTCTCCTTCACCGGATCGGCCGCGACCGCCGGCATGCTGCGCGGCAACCGCAACCTCCTCGACAACGCGGTGCGCTTCGTGGCCGAGCAGGATTCGCTCAACGCCACGATCCTCGGCCCCGACGCGGCCCCCGGCACGCCGGAGTTCGACACCTTCGTGCGCGAGGTGCACCGCGAGATGACCGCCAAGGCCGGCCAGAAATGCACCGCGATCCGCCGCATCCTCGTGCCGGCCGCGCATCGCGAGGCGGTGATCGAAGCCATTTCGGAGAAGCTGGCGAAAACGCCTGTCGGGGATCCGCGCGCGGAAGGCACCCGCATGGGCGCGCTGGCAAGCCTTGCCCAGCGCGAGGACGTGCTGGAAAAGGCCCGGCAGATCGGGACGGAAGCGCGTTGCGTGTTCGGCGGCGAAGGGTTCACGCTCGCGGGCGTCGACGTGAAGGCCGGCGCCTTCGTGTCGCCGATGCTGTTTGCCTGCGACAACCCGGATGGCGCGGAGAAGGTGCATTCGGTGGAAGCCTTCGGTCCGGTCTCGACCGTCATGGCCTATCGCGACCTCGACCATGCGACCGCGCTCGCCAACCGTGGCGCGGGCTCGCTCGTTGCCTCGGTGTTCACGCGCGACCCGGCGGTGGCGCGCCAGGTGGTGATCGCGTCGGGCGCCTTCCACGGCCGGCTCTACTTCGCCAACCGCGATACCGGCAAGGAGGCAACCGGACACGGCTCGCCCATGCCCCACCTCGTGCATGGCGGGCCCGGCCGCGCGGGCGGCGGCGAGGAGATGGGCGGCATCCGCGGCGTCATGCACTACATGCAGCGCACGGCGGTCCAGGCGAGCCCGGACCTGCTTTCCGCCATCACGAACAGCTTCGTGAAAGGCTCGACGACGATCGAGAAGGACGTCCACCCGTTCCGCATGACCTTCGGCGAGCTGGAAATCGGCCACACGCTGGAGACCGCCGCGCGCGAGGTGACGCTCTCCGACATCGAGCATTTCGCGGCGTTCACCGGCGACAATTTCTACGCCCACATGGACGAGGAGGCGGCGAAGGCGAACCCGTTCTTCCCCGGCCGCGTGGCACATGGCTACCTGATCCTGTCCTTCGCGGCGGGCCTGTTCGTCGATCCCGCGCCCGGGCCCGTGCTCGCCAATTACGGCCTGGACAATCTGCGCTTCATGAAGCCCGTCTCGCCGGGCGACAGCCTGTCGGTCCGGCTGAGCGCAAAGACCAAGACGCGACGCAATGACGATTATGGCGAAGTGCGCTGGGACGTCACCGTTTCCAATCAGGACGGGGAACAGGTCGCGACCTACGAGCTTCTCACCATGAACGCGATGCAGGCGACCCAGTAACGAGATGGGGCCGGCGGTGATCGCCGGCCCCGTCATCGATCGAATGGGCGGGAGAGCTTAGCTCGCGCCTGCTCCGAATGCGCCCGCGAGCCGCTTGCCGAGCGCGCGAGCCGGAGAGGCGGCGGCCTGCATGCGGTCGTTGGCTTCGCGCGGATGCGACGATCCACCCTCCAGCTTGAAGCTCGAGATGAGGCGGGCGAGATTGTCGGATTCCTCCGACAGGCGGTGGGTGGCGGCGGTGGTCTCTTCGACCATCGCTGCGTTTCGCTGCGTGACCTGGTCCATCTGGTTGACCGCGATGTTGATTTCATGCAGGCCGCTCGACTGCTCGGCCGCCGCGACCGCGATCGAACGGACATGCTCGTTGATCTTGACGACATGGCTCTGGATGGCTGTCCCGGCAATCGAGCGCTGTGGATTGCCTTTCAGACCCGCTGCCGCGTGCGCCAAGAGAGCAGCGCGCCAAGGCATACGAGACAGATGGCGAGGAGCGCGAAGGCGAAGCCGGCCACGCTGTCGCCCGTCAGGAACACCAGGATCGAGACGATCACCGCCGACCCGATCTGGCTGGTGAAGCCGTAAAAGGCGGCCGCGAAGCCGGCGATGTCGCCATGCGGGTCGAGCACCATGGCCGCCGCGTTGGAGTAGACGATGAGGTAGCTGGTGGCGAAGAGCGTCAGCAGCGCAGTCATCACGAAGGCATTCATGAAGCCAGCGCCGATGGCGACAAGCATCAGCATGACCGAGCCGATCAGGACGAGATTGGCCGCGATCATGGCGTTGACGATGCCGATCTTGAGGATCAGCCGCCGGTTGGCGATCTGCCCCGCGACGATGCCCAGCCCGTGAAAGGCAAAGTAGAGCGCGAAGGTCGTGCCGCTCAGACCAAAGGCATGCTCGTAGATGCGCGGCGTCGAGGCGAGAATGAACAGCATCGACGCCATAACCACCGCCGACAGGAGCATGAAATGGCGCGACTGCGGATGACGGAAGAGACGCGCCGTCCGCCGTGCGAAAACCTGAAGGCGAAGCGCGTCGGGGGCCGACCGGGGCAGCGTCTCCGGCACCTTGACGAGCACGACGAGCAGGCCGGCGGCGAAGATCGACAGGCCCAGGAAGATGAAGCGCCAGCCTGCCAGCGCCGCCACGCTCGCGCCGAGCAAAGGCGCGAAGATGGGGCCGACGGCAAAGATGGCCGTGGCGAGCGCCAGGTTGCGCGCCAGCGCCTCGCCCGAATAGCGATCGCGGATGATCGCGCGCGACGACACGATCGCGGCGGCGGCACCCAGCCCCTGCAGGACGCGGCAGGCCAGCATCAGTTCGATGGAGGACGCGAACGCCGCGCCGAGGCAGCCAAGCAGGAAGAGAGCGAGGCCGGAGGCGAGGATCGGGCGACGGCCGAACCGATCCGACGCCGAGCCCCAGAACAGCTGACCGAACCCGGCACCGATCATGTAGGACGTGATCGTCCACTGGACGAGTTCGAACGGCGTATCGAGGTCGGCGACCATGACCGGGAAGGATGGTAACGTGATGTCGACCGAGAAGGACGAAATCGACATCAAGACGCCGCAATAGGCGACGAGCCAGCGATCCCTCACGAGACGTCTTTCGCGCCGGCGCTCATGGGGCGAAACGAGACCTGGGCGACCAGAGCCTCGGCGATGCGCAAGGACACGCCGCAGGCCATGACCATCTGCGGCAGGAGCATCCATTCGAGCGTCCAGGCCGCGCCCGACCGCTCGTTCTCGTGCACGAGCGACTGATGCATCCCGGCAACGAGCGTCGCATTGAAGCGCGCCAGCGTCACCAGCGTCTCGGCGCCGACGGGGTTGACCTTGTGCGGCATGGCCGAGGATCCGCCGCCGCCCGAAAGCCTGATTTCGGCAAGCTCGCTTTGCGCGGCGAGCGCGATGTCCTGCCCCATCTTGCCAAGACTTCCGGTGACGAGCGACAGCCATGACGCGAGAGCGGCAACGAAGTCCCGCTCGGAATGGCGCGCGCGCTCGACGGGCTTCAGGTCGAGAAGATCGGCGAGCCGCCGCGTTACCTCGTCGGCCTTGTCGCCGAGCTTTTCCAGCGTACCGGCCGCGCCGCCGAAATGCAGGATGGCGATGTCGGCCGCCACCTCTTCGAGGCGCACGCGGTGACGCGACAGCGGGTCGCGCCAGCTACGGATCTTGCGCGATGCCGGGACGGGGATCGCCGCCTGCATGCGCGTGTGCGCCATGACCTCGATGGCGCCGTCGTGCTCGTCGAGCGCCTGCAAGGCTGTCGACACGGCTGCGAGCCGGGCGTCGAGGATGGCCAGCGCCGGCTTGAGGCGAAGAGCCAGGCTGGTATCGACCACGTCCTGGCTGGTGGCGCCGAAATGCACGAAGGCGGCAGCCTCGTTCGCCACCGCCTTGCGCAACTGGCGGACGAGTTCGGGAACCACGACCCCGTCGCGGCCGACACCGAGCCTGAGGGCTTCGACATCGGGCGAGAAGCCAGCAAGGGCCGCCGCGATCGTCTCCGCCGCCTCGCCCGGGATCACCCCTGCCCCGCCCTGCGCTTTCGCGAGCGCGATCTCGAAGGCGAGCATGGCGCGGACGTCCGCCTCGACCGAAAAGAAGGGCGCCAAGTCCGCATCGCCCAGCAGACCGCCGAGATAAGGGTGATCGAAGGGCGATGCGGACATGAAGGGCACGCGGTCTCAGATGTCGAAGAAGATGGTTTCGCGGTCACCCTGCAGGTGGATGTCGAAGGTGTAGACGTCACCATCGCGCGGGGCAATCAGGGTCGGCACGCGAACCTTGTGCTCCACCCGCTGCAGGATCGGATCCTCGGCATTCGCCTTCTCCTCGTCGCCGAAGTACATGCGCGTGTGCAGGCCGAGATTGATGCCGCGCGCCACGATCCAGAAGGTGATGTGCGGCGCCATCGGGCGCCCGTCGCGAAACGGCACGCGGCCCGGTTTTATCGTCTGGAAGACGAATTCTCCGGTGTCCATGTCGGCCGGGCAACGGCCCCAGCCGGTGAAGTTGGGATCGGCCGAGCCGCGCATTTCGGCTGGCGAGTTGTAGAGCCCGTCGGCGTCGGCCTGCCAGATCTCGACAAGGGCGTCCTTCAGCACCGTGCCCGAACCGTCGATGACGCGGGACTTGACCGTGATGCGCTCGCCCTTGGTCTTGTCGTTGACCATCTGCGTGCCGAGGTCCGTCTCGTAGACACCGCCGATGTCGCAGAAATTCGGCGTCAAGCCGATGTGAACGTAGGGGCCCGCGGTCTGCGAGGCCGTTTCCTTCAAGCGTCCGAGCGATTGCATGGTGTTCTCCCAACTAGCGATAGATGTCCGACCGATGACCGATCTCCACGACCAGCACGACAAGTGTCTAGTCCCTGATCCCGCAGATGAGGCGGTAATCGCCCACGCGGTAGGACCAGTAGTCTTCAAGCGACGCGTGAAGCGCCTTCCCCAGGGTGCGGGGATGTTCGAGTTGCGCGACCCGGCCGCGCAAATACTGCGTGATCCGATTCGCAATCTGGCGGTCGAGCTTGCGGAGCGACTTCTTCGCCGTATCCGAAAGTTCAATCGTCCAGGCCAAGTTCGCGGATCACTACTTCGAGCGGACGGGTCGTCTCCTCGCCACGCCGAATGCGCTCCGAAACCTCGACCGCGGCGTAGTAGTCCTCCAGGTCGTCGAGCCCTTCGGCGATCAGTTGCCGCAGGTAGAAGGCCTTGGTGCGCCCCGTCCGCGCGGCCAGGGCGTTCAGGCGGGCTTCGATTTCGGGTTCGAGTCGGATCGAGGTCGGCATGGGCGGATCTCCGGCACTGAATACATGTAGTCTATGTATTCAGTGCGGATGGCCCTGACAAATCAATTCCCTTCGAGCCTGTTTTCGAACAGCGTCGAGCGACGTCCGCGCAGCACCATGTCGAACTTGTAGGCCATCGCGTCCATCGGGATCGTGTATTCCATGTCCAGCGGCGCGATCAGATCCTCGATCGCCTCCCGGCTCGGGATGGTCGACACGATCGGGCACTTCCAGATCAGCGGATCGCCCTCGAAGTACATCTGCGTGATCAGGCGCTGCGCAAACCCGTTGCCGAAGATCGAGAAATGGATGTGACGCGGCCGCCAGTCATTGACGCCATTCGGCCAGGGATACGGTCCCGGCTTGATGGTACGGAAGGAGTAGAAGCCGTCCTCGCCGGTGATGGTGCGGCCGCAACCGCCGAAATTCGGATCGAGCGGCGCCAGGTAACCGTCCTTCTTGTGGCGGTAGCGCCCACCGGCATTGGCCTGCCAGAACTCCACCAGCACGTTCGGCACGCCCTTGCCGCGCTCGTCGAGCACGCGCCCGTAGATGATGATCCGCTCACCGATGGCGCTTTCGCCCGGCTTGGCGAAATTCAGGATCAGATCGTTGTCGAGTTCGCCGATGATGTTGTGGCCGAAGGTCGGCCCGGTGATCTCGCTGATCGTGTTGTCGAGCGACATCAGCGCCCGCTGCGGCGAGCGCAGCACCGACGTCTTGTATTGCGGCGTAAGCGCCGGGGGCTGCCATGTGCGGTCGCGCTGGAAGAAAGAGCCCGTCTCGGGTCGCTGGTTGGACATACCGTTGCTTGCAGTCATGTGCTGGCCTCCTCCATCTCGGCAAGTGTCTGTTTAACGATCTTGATCGCGTGGTTGGCGGCGGGCACGCCGGCATAGATGGCCACGTGCAGCATCGCCTCGCGAATGTCGTCGGCCGTGGCCCCGGTGTTGGCCGTCGCCCGCACATGCATGGCCACCTCGTCATAGTGGCCGAGCGCGGCCAGCAGGGCCAGCGTCACCATCGAACGCTCGCGCTTCGTCCAGTGCGGGCGCGACCAGACATGGCCCCAGGCCGCCTCGGTGATGAGGTCCTGGAAGGGCTCGTCGAAAGCGGTCTTCTTCGCCTGTGCCTTGTCGACATAATCGGCGCCCAGCACGCCGCGCCGGGTCGCCATGCCCTCGTCATAACGAGCGGATTTCGCTTCGCTGTCGGCCACGTCGTCCTCCCTGATGATCAACGCTGTATACATATCATCTGCATACGGTTAAGAATAATGCCATTTTTGACCCGACTGATAATTTTTCTGGTATGGATCATCGATGCAGGTCAAGACCCGCCACCTGACAACCTTTCTCGAGATCGCCCGTCACGGCAGCGTCGGCAAGGCGGCCGCCACATTGAACGTGTCGCAGCCGGCGGTGACGCGTACATTGCGCGAGCTGGAGGACGAACTCGGCTGCGCGCTCGTCGAGCGTGACGGGCGCGGCATACGCCTGACGACGGCCGGCCAGGAGTTCCGGCGCCATGCCGGGGCAAGCCTCGCCGCGCTGCGCAAGGGGGTCGACGCGGTCCGCCGCGTGATGGCCGACGAGGCGCCGCCGCTGCGCGTCGGCGCCCTTCCGACCGTTTCCGCCCGGATCATGCCGACCGCCGTCCGCAGCCTGCTTCAGACGAGCGACGCACGGCTGAAGATCGTCACCGGCGAAAACGCCGTCCTGCTGGATCAGCTGACACGGGGTGAACTCGACGTCGTCGTGGGGCGGCTTGCCGCGCCGGAACGGATGGTCGGCCTCACCTTCGAGCATCTCTATTCCGAACAGGTGGTCTTCGCGGTCCGCCGCGGCCACCCGCTGATGGAGGCAGCCACATTCGACTTCGCCGCGCTGCGGTCCTATCCGGTCGTCATGCCGACGCGCTCGGCCATCATCCGGCCCTTCGTCGACCGCCTGCTGGTCGCGCACGGGTTGGCGGACCTGCGCGCGCGGATCGAAAGCGTGTCCGACAGCTTCGGCCGATCCTTCCTGCGCGAGACGGACGCGATCTGGATCATCTCGCAGGGCGTGGTGGCCAACGAGATCGCGGCCGGAACGCTGGCGCGCCTGCCGATCGATACCTCAGAGACACGCGGTGCGGTCGGCATTACGCTGCGCGCGGACCGCGAACCGTGGCCGATCCTCGACCACTTCACCCGCGTGCTGCGGGACGTGGCCGCCAGCGAGCGCTGAACGGCCAAGACACCGGATCAGTACGGCAGGCCGACGTAGTTTTCGGCAAGCGCCACCGACGCGGCGCGCGAATTGACGGTGTAGTCGAGCTCGGCTTCCTGGATCTTCTGGCCGAAACCGCCATCGTCGGGGAAGCGGTGCATCAGCGTGGTCATCCACCACGAGAAGCGCTCCGCCTTCCAGATGCGGCGCAGCGCCCTGGCGGAGTAGCCGTCGATGCCGGCCATGGATTTCTCGTCATAATATTCGCGCAGCGCATCGAAGAGATAGCGCACGTCGCTGGCGGCCAGGTTCAGGCCCTTTGCGCCGGTGGGCGGAACGATGTGGCCGGCATCGCCGACGAGGAACATGCGGCCGAACCGCAGCGGCTCGGCGACGAAGGAGCGCAGGGGCGCGATCGACTTCTCGATCGACGGACCGGTGGTCATGGTCTCGGCCGCGTCAGGCGTCAGGCGGCGGCGGATTTCATCCCAGAAGCGATCATCGGACCAGTCCTCGACCTTCTCGTCCAGCGGCACCTGCACGTAGTAGCGGCTGCGGGTATGGGAGCGCATGGAGCAAAGGGCGAAGCCGCGCGGGTGGTTGGAATAGATGAGCTCATGGTTGACCGGCGGCACGTCGGCGATGATGCCAAGCCAGCCGAAGGGATAGATCTTCTCGTAGACCTTCAACAGGCTCGCCGGCGCCGCCTTGCGCGATGCGCCATGGAAGCCGTCGCAGCCGGCGATGAAATCACAATCGATGCGGTGCTCGACACCGTCCTTGCGATAGGTGACGCAGGGCTTGTCGCCGTCGAAATCGTACAGCGCCACGTCGGCCGCCTCGTAGACCGTCTTGCCGCCGGTCTTCTCGCGCTGGTCCATCAGGTCGCGCGTCACCTCCGTCTGGCCGTAGACCATGACGCGCTTGCCGCCGGTGAGACCGTGCAGATCGATACGATGCCGTTGTCCGTCGAAGGTCAGGTCGAAGCCGTCATGCGGCAGACCCTCGAGGCGCATGCGCTCCGCCGCGCCTGCTTCCTCCAGCATGGCGCAGGCGCCCTCCTCCAGCACCCCCGCGCGAATGCGCGACAGGACGTAATCCTTCGTCACGCGCTCCAGAACGACATTGTCGATGCCGGCGTTGGAAAGCAGTTGGCCCAGCAGGAGGCCTGACGGTCCCGATCCGATGATGACGACCTGAGTGCGCATGGTGTCCTCCCGCGTTGCGCCAGCTCGGTGCTCCATCCGGGACTGAGACTGATCACTGGTCCCCATGTGACCCGGCCCCCGCACCACCTCAATGGACGCTTCGCGCAATCTCTTGCACTATCCGAACATCTCCGGCATCGTCACGGCATGAACCGATACGTCCCAACCTACCAGCTCTATGGCGAGGAGATCGAACGCGAGGGCCATTTCTGGCTACATTGCGAGACGATTCAGGAGCGAAGCCGTCTGCACGACTGGGAAATCCGCCCGCATCGTCACCAGGCGTTCTTCCAGATGTTGTACATTTCGGACGGCACCGGCGAGGTGCTGACCGGTGACGGATACCGTGCGTTCGCGGGCGACACGCTCATCTTCGTCCCTCCGGGAATCGTGCACGGCTTCCGGTTCTCGCGTGACATCGTCGGGTTGGTGGTGACCGTTCCGCGCGACCGGCTGGACATCCCCAGCGGTGCAAGTCGTCACCTCGCCGCCTTTGCCGCGGAGACCCGCTTGGTAACCGGGGCAGAATCAACCGCACGGCTGGCGGTCGATTCGCTCCACCGGATCGCGGCCGAGGTCGCCGGGCACGGCATCGGCCGGATGATCGTCGCCGAAGCGCTCGTGACGGCCGCCCTGATAGACCTGGCGCGGGCCAGCGGCGCCCGCGCCGAGCAGTCTCCCGACCCGGACGACCGCGACCAGCAGCGGCTCGAACAGCTCGCCTCGCTGATCAACACGCATTTTCGCGAACATCGACCGGCGGCGTTCTACGCCGAGAGGATCGGACTGTCGGCAGCGCACCTGAACCGGATCGCGCGGAGCCGCACCGGCCGCGGTCTCCAGGCGTTGATCGCGGCCCGGCTGGTGGAAGAGGCGCGCCGCAGCCTCGTGTTCACGTTCCTGCCGGCGCAGTCGATCGCGCATGACCTGGGATTTTCGGATCCGGCCTATTTCAGCCGCTTCTTTTCCAGGCACGCGGGCGTGAGTCCCGCCGCCTATCGCGCGAGGGAAAGGGCCAGACTGAAGTTCTAAGCGCCGGCCCCCGGTCAGACCGCGGCCAGCCTGCGAGCGTCCTTGAACGAGACGAGACGCCTTGCGTTTTCGTCCCACAGCACGAGCCGGATGCATTTCAGGCTTTCGAGCAGCGTGATACGGCCCAGGGAACTCAGTTCCGGATGGTCGCGAAGCACCTCGGGAAGCCGATAGAACGGGATCGTCGCCGCGAGGTGGTGGACGTGGTGGATGCCGATGTTGCCGGTGAACCAGCGCAGAACGGGCGGAAGGTCGTAATGCGAGCTGCCATGAAGTGCTGCGTGCTGGAAGCTCCATTCGCCGTCGCCCGACCAGTGCGTTTCCTCGAACTGATGCTGGACGTAGAACAGCCAGACCCCCAATGTCGCGGCCATCAGCGTGATCGGGATCTGAACCAGGAGGAAGGGTCCGAGACCGACGAGCCAGATCATCGCGGCCACGGGGACAACGATCCCAAGGTTGGTCGCGATCGTCGAGATCCAGGGAAGCGCTCCGGAGCGCATAAGGCCGATCGGCAGCCGGTACTGGCACAGGAACAGCCATGCGGGTCCAAGGCCAAACATGACCAGGGGGTGGCGATAGAGCCGGTAGCGCAAGCGCGCGAAACGCGGCAGAGCCCGATATTCACGCACGGTCAGCGTGTCGACATCGCCGATGCCACGACGGTCGAGATTGCCGGCGGAGGCGTGATGGACGGCATGGGTGCGGCGCCAGTAGTCATAGGGTGTCAGGGTGAAGACGCCAATGATACGACCCGTCCAGTCGTTGAGCCGGCGCTGGGTAAACAGCGTCCCATGACCGCAATCGTGCTGCAGGATGAACAGCCGCACGAGCAAGCCGGCGGCAGGAATTGTGAGCACAAGCCCCCACCAGTGCTCGTTCAGGACGGCGATCGCCGCAAGCGCCCACAACCCGACGAAGGGCACGGCCGTGACCACGATCTCGAAGGTGCTCCGGATCGGGTCGGGCTGGCGATACTTGGCCAGAAGGGCGCTCCAGGACGGCTTTTTAGGCTCGACGGCGGCGGCGTTGGCAAGGGCGATTGTCACGCAGTCTCCAGGTGGTTCATGTCAGGGAAAGGTCTTGTGGACAACAGACAGGTCGCGGCAGGGTTCCGAATCCGCCCGTTTACGATGCGCCGAAACTCCTGATCGTTCCGCGTGTCCGTTTCGAGGCGCAGCGTCTCAACATGATTTCTAGCGCCACGTCCCCAAGGCTCGTCCGCCCATCGGCATCCCCCCGGAACCACACCGCCACTCAAATGGACTTACACAGCAAAAAGGCCGGGCGCTAGCCCGACCTCTCAGTTCACCTCGACAATCCGTGCCAGTACATCCGTGGTCACGAACCGGAAGTGCGATTTACGCTGCCTGGAGGTTTTCCGCGGCGTTCTTGCCCGAGCGGTTGTCGCGGACGACGTCGAAGCTGAGCTTCTGGCCTTCCACGATCGTGCGCATGCCGGCACGCTCGACGGCGGAGATGTGGACGAACACGTCCTGAGCGCCGTCCTCGGGCTGGATGAAGCCGAAGCCCTTGGTTGCGTTGAAGAACTTTACGGTGCCAATGGTCATGACGATTTCCTTTCAATCGGTCACGTTTAAGGCCTGCCGCACCGAATGCACGACAATGCCCATAGATCGACTTTGAGCAGGAAGATCGTCCGTGGTGCGTCGCCGCACCGATAAACAAAGTTCAACAACAAGATCGATGGTCTCTACATAGGGGTAGTCGATGGCCGAAACAAGGCAGACACTGAAATATTGCCGAGATAATTCGCAAGCCCCGCGACAGTGCGCCGCTTTGGCTGCGAATGATCATGCGCCATACGAAAAGGGGCGGTCGCCCGCCCCTTCCGTCATTGTGCCGCGTGGAGAAACTAGTCGATCGCCTTGTCGGTGATGGCCGTGGTGTAGGCGCCTTCGGCCGGCTTGGAGATGATCTTCTGGTCGAGCAGCGCCTGGGCGGTGCGCTCGTAGGCCTCGATGATCAGCTTGCCGTCGGCGTTGTCGATGAGCTTGGCGACCTCGCCCATCATGCGCTTCTGGTGATTCTCGTCCTGGCCGCCATTCTCGACCACGATCTCGCCGGCTTCGTCCGGGTTCTCGGAGGCGTACTTCCAACCTTTCATGGAGGCGCGCACGAAACGCACCATCTTGTCCTCGAAGGCCGGATCGGCGAGCTTGTCCTCGAGCACGTAGAGGCCATCCTCGAGCAGGTCGTTGCCCATGGCCGAGTAGTTGAAGACGATCAGGTCCTCGGGCTTGTAGCCGGCGTCGATCAGCTGCCAGTACTCGTTGTAGGTCATCACCGAGATGCAGTCGGCCTGCTTCTGGATCAGAGGCTGCACGTCGAAGCTCTGCTTGAGCACGGTGACGCCATCCGCGCCGCCCTCGGTCGACAGGCCGAGCTTGTTCATCCAGGCATAGAACGGATACTCGTTGCCGAAGAACCAGACGCCGAGGGTGTGACCCTTGAAGTCGGCCTCGGTCTTGATCGGGCCGTCGGCGGGACAGACGAGCTGCATGCCGGCCTTCTTGAAGGGCTGGGCGATGTTGACGAGGTTGACGCCCTTGTCTCGGGCGGCCAGTGCCGCCGCCATCCAGGTCACGATCACGTCGGCGCCGCCGCCGGCGATCACCTGTTCGGGCGCGATGTCGGGGCCGCCCGGCTTGATGGTGACGTCGAGGTTCTCTTCCTCGTAGAAGCCCTTGTCCTTGGCGACGAAATAGCCCGCGAACTGGGCCTGGGTGACCCATTTTAGCTGCAGCGTCACCGCGTCGGCCGCCATGGCCATGTGCGAAGCAGCAAGCGACAGCGCGCCGGCCAGCATGGAAACGATCGTTTTCTTCATGTTTTTTTCCCTCTGAAGTTTGTCTATCCACCACGGACAGACGGATGCCAGAACGTTACGGCCCGTTCGATAAGGGCCAGAACTCCGTAGAAGATCGACCCCGCCAGCGCGGCGACGGCGATCTCCGCCCACACCATGTCGACATTCATCCTGCCGACTTCGGTGGAAATGCGAAAGCCCATGCCCACCACAGGCGTGCCGAAGAATTCCGCGACGATAGCGCCGATGAGCGCCAGTGTGGAGTTGATTTTCAAGGCGTTGAAGATGAACGGCGCCGCGGCTGGTAGCCGCAGCTTCCAGAGTGTCTGCCAATAGCCGGCTGCATAGGTGCGCATCAGGTCGCGCTCCATCGCGCCGGCGGCCGCCAGGCCCGCGACCGTGTTCACCAGCATCGGGAAGAAGGTCATGATGACGACGACGGCGGCCTTGGACGGCCAGTCGAAACCGAACCACATGACCATGATGGGCGCGACGCCGATGATGGGCAGCGCCGAGACCATATTGCCGATCGGCATCAGTCCGCGACGCAGGAACAGGTAGCGGTCGGCCAGGATGGCGACAGCGAAGCCCGCCGCGCAGCCCAGAAGATAACCGATAAAGACCGACTTGAAGATGGTCTGCTGGACGTCCGCGGCCAGGATCGGCAACGAGTTGGCAATGCGCACTCCGATCAGAGATGGCGGCGGCAGGAGGATGAACGGAATGCCGGCGCCTCGCACGATCGCTTCCCAGAGGATCAGCAGCCAGACGCCGAAAAGGGTCGGAACGACCAGGCGAAGCAGCATGCCCATATGGCGAGAGGCCGGCCTATGGACGGAGAGCACGGTCACAAGCCGCCAGGCGAGGAGCCAGGAAGCGGCGATCAACGTGAAGTACGCCTGCCCCGCCCGCCCCTCATGCCCGGTGATGCCCGAAAGCAGGAGGTAGACGGGTCCGTGCGCGGCGATGAAGAGCACCAGCGCCTCGGCCATCGTCGGCAGCCGAAGGAGCGGGACGAATGCCCCGGCGAGAACAAGGAGGAAGGCAAGAACGGTCGAAGTGGAGGTCATGCCGTCCGGCAGGATCGGCAGGGCGACCAACGCGACGGCGGCGGCGGCCGCCGCCGCGAGCGATTGCCATGGAAGCAGGGCGAAGGGCTTCATGCGGGCCGCGCCCCCATCACGCGTTCCGTGATGCGCCCGGCCAGCCCGACGAGACTGACGAGCAGCACGGCGACGATCGAGCCCGCGACGAGGGCGGCGAACATCTCGATGGTCTGGCTGTAGTAGGAGCCGCTGAGCAGCTTGGAGCCGATGCCCGCGACCGCGCCGGTGGGCAGTTCTCCAACGATCGCGCCGACGAGGCTCGCCGCGACAGCGACCTTCATCGAGGCGAACAGGAACGGCACCGAGGCCGGCACGCGCAGCTTCCAGAACACCTGCGAGGGGCTTGCGAAATAGGTGTGCATCAGGTCGAGGTGCATGATCTCGGGCGACCGCAACCCTTTCACCATGCCGACGGCGACCGGGAAGAACGACAGATAGGTCGAGATCAGCGCCTTGGGGATCAGCCCGGTGATCCCGACGGCGGCGAGCACGACGATGATCATCGGCGCCAACGCCAGGATCGGAATCGTCTGCGAGGTGATGATCCAAGGCATCAAGGACCGGTCGAGCGTGACCACGTGGACGATGCCGACCGCGATCAGAATGCCAAGGATGGTGCCGAAGGCAAAGCCGAGCACCGTGGACGATAGCGTCACGGCGGCGTGGTAGACGAGGCTTCGGTTCGACGAGACCTTTCGGAAGAACGTGTTCTCGACGAAGTTCACCGCCACCTGGTGCGGCGCCGGCAGCGTCGGCTTGGGTTGCGACATGGTCTTGCCGACGAACTCCCAGGTGGTGGAGGTGACGCCCGCCCGCCGGTCGAGGTCGCGCTGGAACGGCGCGTTCATGGCATAGGAGCCGACATACCAGGCCACGACGATGAGGGCGAGGATGGTCGTCACGGGGATGAACTTGTCGCGCAGGCGCTCGGTCATGGCGCGGTGCTCTGCTCCCCTCCCCCTTGCGGGGAGGGGCCGGGGGTGGGGGTGCAGGTGACGGGCGTACCGTTTCGAGGAACGGCCGGAGTCGAGTGCTTACTCATGATCGCTTCTACGGCGTGGCCAAACGCCGACGTCCAGGGCGGCGGCACCACCCCCACCCGGCCGCTTCGCGGCCACCCTCCCCGCAAGGGGGAGGGCAAGTTTCCCGCCTCAATCCTCATAGCTGTGCCCCGCTCTCAGGCCCTCGCGCACGCGGTGGGCGATCGCCAGGAATTCGGTCGATTCGCGGATATCCAGCGGCCGCTCCTTCGGCAGCGTCGAGGTGATGACGTCGGTCACGCGGCCCGGGCGCGGGCTCATGACAACGATCTTGGTCGAGAGGTAGACCGCCTCGGGAATCGAGTGGGTGACGAAGCAGATCGTCTTGTTGGTGCGCGCCCACAATTCGAGGAGTTGCTCGTTGAGGTGGTCGCGGACGATCTCGTCGAGCGCCCCGAAAGGCTCGTCCATCAGCAGCAGGTCGGCATCGAAGGCGAGCGCGCGCGCGATCGAGGCGCGCTGCTGCATGCCGCCCGAGAGCTGCCATGGGAATTTTTTCTCGAAGCCGGAGAGATTGACGAGGTCGAGCGTGCGCTTCACCCGCTCGCGCTGCTCGGTGGCCGGGATGCCCATGATCTCCAGCGGCAGCGCGACGTTCTTCTCGATCGTGCGCCAGGGATAAAGCGCGGCCGCCTGGAAGACGTAGCCATAGGCACGGCGACGGCGCGCCTCTTGCGGGCTCATGCCGTTGACGGTGATGGCGCCCCCCGTCGGCTGTTCCAGATCGGCGATGACGCGCAGGAACGTCGTTTTGCCGCAGCCGGACGGGCCGATGAAGGAGACGAACTCGCCCCTGCCGATCTCCAGGTCGACATTGGACAGGGCGTGGACCGGGCCGTCCCCTGTCTGGAACGTCAGGTCGAGCCCCTTGGCGGATATCACGGAACCTGCTGTCAAATTCGTCTTCGCCCCACTGCCTGGTGATGACTTCGCACCATTTTCGTCGTCATCATAGTAGGGTCTCTTCGGCCATGCAGCACGACCGACCCAAAAACTGGAGAAAACCCGATGTCAGCACCGATGCCCCCACGCGAATGCCGGCGCCTTCGCGCCGAAAAGACCTATGGCGGAAAGCAGGGCTTCGACTACTTCGAGGGCGTTGCCCGCGAGACGGTAGGCTCGAACGGTATCTGCATGCATCTGCTGACCGTGCCGCCCGGCGGCCGCGCGAAGGCCCACAAGCACGACAGCCACGAAACCGCGATCTACGTGATATCGGGCAAGGCCGTCATGTACTGGGGCGAGCGGCTGGAGAATGTCATGGAGACCAACGCCGGCGACATGGTCTACATCCCCGCGAACATGCCGCATCTGCCGGTCAACCGGTCGTCGGAACCCGTCACCGCCGTCATCGCCCGCACCGATCCCAACGAGCAGGAGAGCGTCACCCTGCTGCCTGAGCTGGAGGCGCTGGTGCCGGGGTGACCCGTCACGCAGGCCCGTCCTGGCCGGGCGTGGCGACCACGCGGCGTGTCCATCGACTGCTGGCGGCAGGCTGGCGTTCATGCAACGATCACACCCCGCTGGCAGGAATGCCGCTGCGCTCGACCTTTCGGGGCGCGACGAGTTCCTTCCAGGTCGACAGCGCCTTGTTGACGGCCATGAAGGGCTCGCGGCCGACGAACTGGCCGTGGCCGGGCTTCGCCTGAACCTTTCCGTTGTCGACGGCGATCTCGCCGCGGGTCAGCACGTATTTCGGCAGGCCCTTCACCGCGATGCCCTCGAAGACATTGTAGTCGATCGCCGATTGCTGGCTGCCGGCGGCGATCGTCTTCGTGGCTTCGGGATCCCATACGATCAGGTCGGCGTCCGCGCCTTCCACGATCGCGCCCTTCCTCGGATACATGTTGAGGATCTTGGCGATGTTGGTGGAGGTGACGGCGACGAACTCGTTCATGGTCAGCCGGCCGGTGCCGACGCCGTAGGTCCAGAGCACCGGCAGCCGGTCTTCCAGGCCGCCCGTGCCGTTCGGAATCTTGGTGAAGTCGCCGACGCCGTAGCGCTTCTGCTCGGTGGTGAAGGCGCAGTGGTCGGTCGCCACCACCTGCAGCGAGCCCGCCGACAGGCCGGCCCAGAGCGAATCCTGGTGCTGCTTGTTGCGGAAGGGCGGGCTCATGACGCGCCGCGCCGCGTGGTCCCAGTCGGGATTGGCGTATTCGCTCTCGTCGAGCACCAGATGCTGGATCAGTGGCTCCCCATAGACCCGCATGCCCTTCTGGCGCGCCCGGCGGATGGCCTCGTGGGCCTGTTCGCAGGACGTATGCACGACATAAAGCGGAACGCCTGCCATGTCGGCGATCATGATGGCGCGGTTGGTCGCCTCGCCTTCCACTTCGGGCGGCCTGGAATAGGCATGCCCCTCGGGACCGTCATTGCCTTCGGCGAGCAGCTTCTGCTGCAGGGACGCCACCACGTCGCCGTTCTCGGCATGGACCAGCGGCAGTGCGCCGATTTCCGCGCAACGCTGGAACGAGGCGAGCATCTCGTCGTCATTGACCATCAGCGCGCCCTTGTAGGCCATGAAATGCTTGAAGGAGGTGATGCCCTTCTCGACGACCTTCGGCATCTCGTCGAACACCTGCTCGCTCCACCAGGTGATGGCCATGTGGTAGGAATAGTCGCAGCAGGCGCGCGTCGACTTGTTGGACCACATATCGATGGCCTGCAGCAGCGACTGACCGGGGCTCGGCAGGCAGAAATCGACCACCATCGTGGTGCCGCCAGAGAGCGCGGCCCGCGTCCCGCTTTCAAAATCGTCCGACGAATAGGTGCCCATGAAGGGCATCTCCAGATGGGTGTGCGGATCGATGCCGCCCGGCATGACGTAGCAGCCGGTCGCGTCGATGACATGATCGCCCGAAAGGTTCTGGCCGATCGCGGCGATCTTGTCGCCCTTGATCAGCACGTCCGCCTTGAAGGTGCGGTCGGCGGTGACGATGGTTCCGTTCTTGATGACTTTGGTCATGGTGTTCCCCGTCTGTCTGGAATTCATGAAGCGCCGACTTCAAGTCGGGCCAAGCTGGAAGAATAAGGACAATGCCGCGTCGAGGCGACGGATGTCGACATCGGCTCGCCGGCCGTCCGGCCCGAACGCCTTCGCTTTCGGATAGGTCGAGGCCGTTCTCTGCATTCGGCTCCACCGGGTCACGAAGATTTTCCCTGTTCAGGATGTCACTCGTCAGCGGACAAACGGTAACGCTGTCCAAGCCGTCGATCAGGTAGTCGGCCTGCACGACGATAGCCGGGCGGGCCTTTCCGTAGTCGCCCTTTCCGGAAACGAGCACGACGTCGCCGCGTCTCATCAGTCGAAGTCACCTTCGAGATCCTCGACCGTTTCACTCAGGCGGTTCAACTCGCCGGTTCGAATGTCTGCCGCGCGGACGGCCCTGAGTTCGCGTTCGAGACGCTGGCGAACGTCCGCCCTGGAGAGATCAGGCACCCACATCTCCACCGGCTTGTACCCCTTGGCGACAAGCTCGGCACGTTCCGCTTCCGTCAGTTCCCGTGGCCGACCCATGGCGACATCCTGTGCGTGCAAAACGGCATTATCCGACGATCCGCGGCCTCATTCAACGATCCCCGCCGTCTCGACCACCGCATGGAACAGTACGTCGCAGCCGGCCGACGCCCAGTCCTTCGAGATCTCCTCGGCCTCGTTGTGGGAAAGCCCATCGACGCAGGGACACATCACCATGGCCGTCGGCGCGACGCGGTTGATCCAGCAGGCGTCATGGCCGGCGCCCGAGACGATGTCGCGGTGCGAATAGCCGAGCCGTTCGGCCGCGTCGCGCACGGCTTTCACGCAGCCCTCGTCGAAGGTCACCGGATCGAAATGCCCGACCGGCTCGACCTCGAAGCCGATATCCAGCGCCTCGCAGATGGTACCGATGCCGTCCTCGATGCGCGCCCGCATCTCGTCCAGAACGTCCTGATTCGGCGAGCGGATGTCGATGGTGAAGACAACCTTGCCGGGGATGACGTTGCGCGAGTTCGGATAGACCTCGACGTGACCGACCGCGCCGACGGCGTCCGGCTGGTAGTCCATCGCGATCTCGTGGACGAGTTCGGTGACGCGGGCCATGCCGAGCCCGGCATTGCGGCGCTTCGGCATCGGGGTGGAGCCTGTGTGCGAGTCCTTGCCGGTCAGCGTCACCTGCAGCCACCACAGGCCCTGTCCGTGGGTGACGACGCCGATGTCGATGTCCTCGTCCTCGAGGATCGGTCCCTGCTCGATATGCAGTTCGAAGAAGGCGTGCATCTTGCGCGCGCCGACCTCTTCCTCGCCCTTCCACCCGATGCGCGCGAGCTCGTCGCCGAAGCGCTTGCCCTTGGCGTCCTGGCGGTCGTAGGCCCAGTCGAGCTCGTGCATGCCGGCGAAGACGCCGGAGGCGAGCATGGCCGGCGCGAAGCGGGTGCCTTCCTCGTTGGTCCAGTTGGTGACGACGATCGGGTGCCTGGTCTTGATGCCGAGATCGTTCAGCGTGCGCACCACCTCCAGCCCGCCGAGCACGCCGAGCACGCCGTCATACTTGCCGCCCGTTGGCTGCGTGTCGAGGTGGCTGCCGACATAGACCGGCAGCGCATCCGGGTCGGCGCCCTCGCGACGGGCGAACATGGTGCCCATCTGGTCGACGCCCATCGTCAGGCCGGCCT
Source organism: Mesorhizobium sp. (assembly GCA_051860465.1). Taxonomy (GTDB): domain Bacteria; phylum Pseudomonadota; class Alphaproteobacteria; order Rhizobiales; family Rhizobiaceae; genus Aquibium. The sequence goes on along the minus strand of JBHYDY010000015.1, from coordinate 76,673 downwards.
CCTCGCACCATGTCTGGAAAAGACGCCGGCCCTCGGCGTCCTCGTCCGTCAGGGTCTGCCGGTTGTTGCCGCCGGCCACGCCCGGCCCGATCTTCGCCATTTCCATGAGCGAATCCCACAAACGGTCCGGATTGATTCGCAGATTTTCGCCTGGTGCGGCCATCGGTCTGTCCTCAGTTCTTCAGTTCCGTCTCGACGAAGGACATCGGCTCGGTCCCGCCGTTGACGACATTGTGCTCGACGCCTTCGTCGCGGCGATAGGTGGCGCCCGCCGGAAGATCGACGCGGCGCGAGCCGCCGTCGGGCTCTTCGAGCAGGAACACGCATGGCGTCAGCGTCGTCACGACATAGTCCATGCCGTGACGATGCCAGCCCGTCTCCGCCCCCGGCGCGAAGTCCCAGCGGGTGACGCGAACCCTGGCGTCGTCAACCAGAACCTCGTGGGTCGCCCGGGGACGCTCCATGCGGCTACTCTACCTCGTGCAGCACGGTCCGCACGCAGTCGATCAGCTCGTCGATCTGGCCCTTCTCGATGATCAGCGGCGGCGACAGCGCGATGATGTCGCCGGTGGTGCGGATCAGGCAGCCCTTCTCGAACGCCTTCACGAAGGCCGAGAAGGCGCGCTTGGTGGGCTGGCCGGCGATCGGCTGCAGCTCGATCGCGCCGACGAGGCCGATGTTGCGGATGTCGATGACGTGCGGCGCATCCTTCAGCGAATGCAGCGCGTCTTCCCAATAGGGCGCGAGCTCGGCGCCACGCGTCAGCAGGCCCTCTTCCTTGTAGGTGTCGAGCGTCGCCAGCGCCGCGGCGCAGGCGATCGGGTTGCCCGAATAGGTGTAGCCGTGGAAGAACTCGATCATGTGCTCGGGGCCGGTCATGAAGGCGTCGTGGATCTCCTTCTTGACGAACACCGCGCCCATCGGGATGACCCCGTTGGAGACGCCCTTCGCCGTGACCATGATGTCGGGGATGACGTCGAAATAGTCGGCCCCGAACGGCGTGCCGAGACGACCGAAACCGGTGATGACCTCGTCGAAGATCAGCAGGATGCCGTGCTTGGTGCAGATTTCGCGCAGCTTCTTCAGATAGCCCTTCGGCGGGATCAGCACGCCGGTGGAACCAGCGACCGGCTCGACGATGACCGCCGCTATGGTGGAGGCATCGTGCAGCGTGACGATCCGCTCCAGTTCGTCGGCAAGCTCCGCGCCATGCTCCGGCTCGCCCCTGGTGAAGGCGTTTTTCGCCGGCTGGTGGGTATGGGGCATGTGGTCGACGCCGCCGAGCAGCGTGCCGAACATCTTGCGGTTGGTAACGATGCCGCCGACGGAGATGCCGCCGAAATTGACGCCGTGATAGCCGCGCTCGCGGCCGATGAGGCGGGTGCGGGCGCCCTCGCCCCGGACGCGATGATAGGCGATCGCCATCTTGAGCGCGGTCTCGACCGATTCGGAGCCGGAATTGGTGAAGAAGACGTGGTCCATGCCTTCGGGCGCCACGTCGACGAGACGATTGGCCAGCTCGAAGACGATCGGATGACCCATCTGGAAGGCCGGCGCGTAGTCGAGCTCGGCGGCCTGGTGCTGGATCGCCTCGGTGATCTTGGGCCGGCAATGGCCGGCGTTCACGCACCACAGGCCGGCGGTGCCGTCGAGCACCTTGCGGCCGTCGGTGGTGGTGTAGTGCATGTCCTTGGCCGACGCCAGCATGCGCGGCGCCTGCTTGAACTGGCGGTTGGACGTGAATGGCATCCAGAACGCGGAAAGATCGTTCGGCGCCACATTAAGACGGTTCGACATACCAAGCCTCTTCTTGTTGCTTATTGCCCCTCGCTACGTGTCGGCCAACGCTTGGTTCATCGCGCGCGCTTGCGCTTGCAATTTTTGACCGATTGGACAAACGTTAGCATCGCCACATGAGCGGTCAAGGGAAGAATAGCCTAAAGCGACGGTCCCGGGTGCACTCCACGGGCGGGCCACGGACTGGTCCAGCCGATTGGGCCACAAAAGAAAGAACGACATGGATCAGGCGGCTCGCAAGCCTCGGACGCGCATCCAGATCGAGAAGCGCGAACTCATCCTCGAAGCGGCCCTCGAGATCTTCGCCCAGCACGGCTTTCGCGGCGCGACCATCGACCAGATCGCCGACGCGGCCGGCATGTCGAAGCCCAACCTGCTCTATTACTTCAAGAGCAAGGACGACATTCACCGCACCCTGATCCAGCGGCTGCTCGACACCTGGCTGGCGCCGCTGCGGGAAATCGACGACATCGGCGATCCCGTGACGGAACTGCGCAGCTACATCCGGCGGAAGCTGGAGATGGCGCGCGATTATCCGCGCGAGAGCCGCCTCTTCGCCAACGAGATCCTGCAGGGCGCACCGCGCGTGCTGCCGATGCTGGAGGGCGAACTGAAAGCGCTGGTCGACGAGAAGGTGCAGGTCATCCGCGGCTGGATGCGCGCCGGAAAGATCGCCCGCACCGACCCCTACCACCTGATTTTCGCCATATGGGCGACGACGCAGCACTATGCCGACTTCGACGTCCAGGTCCGCGCCGTGCTGGGCCCCTCGCGCGACGGCGAAGGCCGCTTCGAGGACGCCGCGCGGTTTCTGGAGCAATTGTTCGTGGAGGGGTTAAGGGTGAAGGGGTGATGGGGGGGAGCGTTGCGGGATGAGATCGGCATTCGAGGCGGCACGAGACTGATGGAGCGGGATTGCGCATACAGGGATGCGATGCTGAAAAGGATATCGGTGCCGATGAAACATGAGGGCCGCATCGGCACCTAGAGCACTTCCGGCGAACAGCTCACCCGAGCCTGTCGCTACATTGGCGAAAAGCGGTCCGCGCGACGTGCGTGCAATCTTGAATAGCCGAGAGTTCTTTTGCTCAACTCCCTAAATCCCCGCCTCCGTGGCCAATCAGTTTCACCAAAAAAGAACGGTGGGTGAAACATGGCCGAGACCAGTATCTTTACCTGGGGAGGATGGGGCTTCGTCGGCGCGTTTGTCGCAATTCTTGCATTTGCGACAACTCTGGCTCAGGCTTGGGGCAATTCATACAAGGCCGCGATCCGCGAGCAGCTCGAAGACGGCCGCGACCGGGCACGAATACGGGCCGAACTGGAAGGCCAAACCACCGCGTTTCAGCGCTACCAGTCGGCATTGGCCGCATTCACGACATGGGCGGAAGCGTGGTTCGGCGCGCCATGGCACTGGCGCGCCCTCGACCGCTGCCTGCAGATCGCCTTCGTCTACCCGATCGCGCTGCTCTTGCTGGCATGGGTGATGGGCTCGCCTGGAACCATCGGCCCGATCATGGTTCTTCCCGATCAGCCGACTGACAGACGTCTGGTGACGGCAATCGTCCTGATCGCCATGAGTGCGGGAATTTTCCTCATTCTGGAGAAAAATGTTCCGCAACGATTTGCCGACCGGGTTACTGCCTGGCTATTCGACGCTGCTGCCACAGAACAAGTGGATGTGCCCCGGCTGAGGAATTCAGTCAATTTCATGGCCCGGCCCATTGCCAGTGCGGTTTCCGGTGCGGTTATGGGTGCCACTGCCTTTGCGGCTGCCCTAGCCGGTGTCTTTGCCGGTGCCGGTACCTTTGTCGGTCCCGTTGCCGTTGCCGTGGTCGGTACCGTTTTTGGTGCCTTTTCCGTTGCCTTTGCCGGTGCCGTTGCCGTTGCCGTTGCCGTTGTCGGCGCCATCTTCGGTGCCAGTGCCGTCGCCGTTGCCGGTGCCGTTATCCTGGTTGTCTTTCTCGTTGTGCTCCCCTTGGCCAATGCCGCGCTCGACATTCTCTCATGGGGCATCACCCGTTCGCTGCTGGCGAAGATTGACCATGGCGGCCGCGGTAGCAGAGGCTTCGCCCTCGTGGTGGTTGCGCTCGTCTTCGATATCGTAGTCGCAATGGCCAGCCTGATCGGCCTCGTGGCGCTGACTGCCATGGCATTGGAAATCGCCGCTGTGCTTCTTGTCCGGATCGGTGCGCCGGAGTTTGACTGGAGGTCGCAGATCGAGTTGGCGCGGGCCTATCCTTTCACCGAGGGGCTGCTGGTTACCGGCATGTTGGCGACGACGCTGCTACCTACGGCAATTCACCTGACCCTTGGCATTGGTCATGCGATGAGCGTGTGGTCACCATCGGCGCAGGACACCGCGAAGCTGATCCATGACGACATGGCGGCATCCGCCAAGCAGGCGGTCGCGCGCGTGATGCTTTATCGCAAATTGTGGATGCTGCCGGCATTCCTGGTGGTGTGTCTGCTTGGCTGGTGCCTGTTCGCCGCATTCTCCGCATGGGTCGAGCCATTCGGCCTGTTGCTTGAACAGGTTGCGCTCGCCAGCGCCGGTCTGATCACCATGCCCTAGCGCGTGCCGTTCGCATGATTGAACGGGCGCTACGCGTCATGTGGCGCGAAAGGGGAGGCTTCCCTATCCCCTTCTCCCGCCCCGCCCCTTCTCCCGCCCCGCCCCTTCCTGCTACCCTCCCGCCGCGCACCCGCCTCGCGGGAGGGCGCCCGCGCCAATCCGGGGAGGACACCATGGCGAAACTGATCGTGATGTACAGGACGCCGGCCGATCCGGCCGCGTTCGACGCCCATTATTTCGGCACGCACGTGCCGATCGCCAAGACGATCCCGGGGCTGCGGTCCTACGAGGTGAACAACGGCGGGGTCGGCACGCCGGCGGGGCCGTCGGGTTTCCACCTCGTGGCGATCCTGAGCTTCGACGGCATGGCCGACATCGAGGCCGGGATGGCCTCGCCGGAGGGCAAGGCCGCGGCCGCCGACCTCGCCAACTTCGCACAGGCGGGCGCGGAGATGATGTTCTTCGACACGAAGGAGGTTTGAGCAGCGGGCGCGCGGTCCGGGGCGGCAAGCCCCTGGCAAGCACCCCACCGTCCGCATCCCCCGGCGTCAGCGCCCCACGGTCCACATCCTGAGGTGCGAGCCCGCACGGGTCTGGACAAAGGAGCACCGTGACCCCGTGGGCGAGCCTCGAAGGAAGCACAACCGCGCCGCCTGCCTATGCGGCATCGCCCGCCACGCTGCATGAGCATGGTGCGTCCTTCGAGGCTCGCCCGCCATCGCCTTGCCGGTCCCGCCACTGTCGTGCAGGCTCGCACCCCAGGATGAGGACCGGGGTTGGCCGGCACGGCCGGGCGACCTGACAGGCAGCCCCGTGCGCCCGTCGATCGACCGCCCAGGGTCGCCCTCTGCGCGGCCGCGCTACTCCGCCGCCACCTGTGCCGACGGGTTGTTGGGATGCGTCGTCCAGTTGGCGTAGACCGGCTTGACGATTTCGCCGGTGCGCTTGTCGAGCGTGCCAGCCGCCAGCGGCTCCATGGTGATGCAGTTGTCGACCGGGCAGACGTTGACGCAGAGATTGCAGCCGACGCACTCCTCCTCCATCACCTCGAAGTGGCGCGCGCCGTCGACCATCGCCGTGATCGCCTGGTGCGAGGTGTCCTCGCAGGCGATGTGGCAGCGGCCGCACTTGATGCAGAGATCCTGGTTGATCTTCGCCTTGGCGACGTAGTTGAGGTTGAGATACTGCCAGTCGGTGACGTTGGGCGTGGCGCGGCCGATGATGTCGGTGAGGCTGCGGTGCCCCTTGGCGTCCATCCAGGCCTCGAGGCCGGCGATCATCTCCTGCACGACCTTGAAGCCGTAGGTCATGGCCGCGGTGCAGACCTGCACGTTTCCGGCGCCGAGCGCCATGAATTCGGCCGCGTCGCGCCAGGTGGTGATGCCGCCGATGCCGGAAATCGGCAGGCCTGCGGTCTCGGGATCGCGCGCGATCTCGGCCACCATGTTCATGGCGATCGGCTTCACCGCCGGGCCGCAATAGCCGCCATGCGTGCCCTTGCCGTCGATCATCGGCTCCGGCGAGAAGGTGTCGAGATTGACCCCGGTGATGGAGTTGATGGTGTTGATCAGCGACACGGCGTCGGTGCCACCAGCGTGAGCGGCCCGCGCGGGCTTGCGGATGTCGGAGATGTTGGGCGTGAGCTTGGTGATGACGGGCATGCGCGTGTTGGCCTTGCACCAGCGCACGACCATCTCGACATATTCCGGCACCTGGCCGACCGCGGCACCCATGCCGCGCTCGCTCATCCCGTGCGGGCAGCCGAAGTTGAGCTCGATGCCGTCGGCCTCGGTCTCCTCGACCAGCGGCAGGATGGCCTTCCAGGCATCCTCGACGCAGGGCACCATCAGCGAGACGACCATGGCCCGGTCCGGCCAGTTCTTCTTGACCTGCTTGATCTCGCGCAGGTTCACGTAGAGGTCGCGGTCGGTGATCAGCTCGATGTTGTTGAGGCCGAGCAGGCGCCGGTCGGCGCCCCAGATCGCGCCGTAGCGCGGGCCGTTGACGTTGACGACGGGCGGGCCCTCCTCGCCGAGCGTCTTCCACACCACGCCGCCCCAGCCCGCCTTGAAGGCGCGCTCGACATTGTAGGCCTTGTCGGTCGGCGGCGCGGAGGCCAGCCAGAAGGGGTTGGGCGACTTGATGCCGACGAAGTTGCTGGACAGGTCTGCCATGCTCATGCCCTCCCGTTTTCGGTGAGTGTGCGGTGGATGCTCTCGGCTGCGTCGCGACCGGCCGCGACGGCGGCAACCGTCAGGTCCTCGCGCGCGTCGACGACGCAGTCGCCACCCGCCCAGACCTTTTGCATCGACGTGCGGCCTTCCTCGTCGACCTTGATGCGGCCTTTCTCGAGCGCGATCTTCCCGCCCGAACCGTTCAGCGGCGCGGCGTCGAAGGACTGGCCTATCGCCTTGAACACCTGGTCGGCGGCGAGCGTGACCGTTTCACCCGTACCGACGAGCCTGCCCTCTTCCACGGTCGTGTATTCGAGCTCGATGCCGGCGGTCGCGCCGTTGACGCCGACAATGCGCTTCGGCTGCATCCAGTGGCGGATGGTCACGCCGTTGGCGGCCGCGAGATCCTGCTCGTAGGTCGAGGCGTTCATGTTTTCCTTGCCGCGGCGATAGCAGATCGTCACCTCCTCGGCGCCGAGCAGCTTGGCCTGCACGGCCGCGTCGATGGCGGTCATGCCGCCGCCGAGCACGACCACCCGCCGGCCGATCGGCAGCGACGACAGATCGCTTGCCTGGCGCAGTTCGGCGATGAACTCGACCGCGTCGCGCACGCCGGCCGCTTCCTCGCCCTCGCCGCCGAGCGCGTTGACGCCGGCCAGGCCCATGCCGAGGAACACGGCGTCATGGGAAGCGGTCAGTTCGCCGAGCGAAAAGTCGCGACCCATCGCCTGGCCGTTCAGGATGGTGATGCCGCCGACGGCGAGGATGTAGTCGACCTCCGCCTGGGCGAAACCATCGACCGACTTGTAGGCGGCGATGCCGTATTCGTTGAGGCCGCCTGACTTGGGCCGTGCCTCGTACACGGTGACGTCATGTCCCTTCACCGCCAGGCGATGCGCGCAGGCGAGTCCGGCAGGCCCGGCGCCGACGATGGCGACCTTCTTGCCGGTCGGCTCGCCGCGCGGAAAGAACTGCTTGTCCTGCGCCATCGCGACGTCGGTGGCGTAGCGCTGCAGCCGGCCGATCTGCACCGGCTTGCCCTCGGCCACCTCGCGCACGCAGACCTCCTCGCAGAGCGTCTCGGTCGGGCACACACGGGCGCACATGCCGCCGAGGATGTTCTGTTCGAGGATGGTCTTCGCCGATCCGAGCGGGTTGCCCGTGGCGATCTGGCGGATGAAGAGCGGGATGTCGATCGTGGTCGGGCACGCCTGCATGCAGGGCGCGTCGTAGCAGAAGTAGCAGCGATCGGCCTCGACCACCGCCTCATGCCGGTCGAGCGGCGGGTGAAGGTCGGAGAAGTTGTCGGCATATTGCGTCGCCGGGAGCCTGCCGGGGGCAATCCCTTCCTTGAAGAGGCCAGTCGCCATTCCTGTTCCCCATTGTTGATTTTGGGAAACGCTATCGCAGATTTGTTTTTTTATCAATTGGTCAATTTTTCAAATCGCAAGCCAAGGCCTTGTAAACATGAATATTTTCGTCATGTTAATGGCGACGCGTGTTCGGAGCCCCTGCCTGCCCCCGAAGGCAGCGTCCGCGCGCGAAGCGCCGGGCGGCGATGGAGGGAGCGCTGTCGGACGAGCGCCGCGGCCGGTCGAGGGCTAGGCGGCCCGTCCGCTTCGCGGCCGCCGACGCGGTGATGGTTACCGCCCCCGGAAAGATTCCCTCAACCCTTCCGCGCTATGCGTGAACCATGTTCGCGTTGCGTTTGAGTAAAATCCTTCTTGTCGGCTTTTCGCTGTCGCTAGGCTTGTCGGCCTGCGCGTCCCAACCGCGGCAGATCAACAATGTCTGCGCCGTCTTCGACCAGAATGACGGCTGGCTGACCAACTGGGAGCGCGAGGCGCGCGCCGCGGAGCGCAAGCATGGCGTGCCAGTTGCCATCCTGATGGCAACCGTGCGCAAGGAATCCGGTTTTCAGCACAATGCCCGCCCGCCCCGCACCAAGCTTTTCGGCGTGGTTCCCTGGAAGCGCCAGTCGACCGCCTTCGGCTATTCGCAGGCGCTCGACGGCACCTGGAACCAGTACAGAACCGAGACCGGCAATTTCGCCGCGCGGAGGACCAGTTTCGGCGACGCCATCGATTTCGTGGGCTGGTATCACGCGAAGTCGGCCAGCACGCTCGGCATCGGCAGGAACGATGCCTACAATCTCTATCTTGCCTACTATGCCGGATGGGGTGGCTATCGCAGCGGAAGCTGGCGCGGCAACGCCAGCATTCAGCGCTATGCACGCGAGACCGAGGCCATGGCCCGTAGCTATGCCGCGCAATTGCAGAGATGCAAATGACCCGACACCGCCACAAGCCGGACCTTAAATCTCCGCATTTCCGTGGTGATGCGGCATCATGATGTTTCGACTGATCGTTTTCCTCATCGCGCTTGCGCTCACGCCGACCAGCCTTTTCGCGGGCCCCCGGACCGTTGCCACGCCGCATTCCATCGGCCAAGGTTTGGACCTGCCGGCGATGAGCGTGTCCGGAAAGACGATCAGCGCCGTCATCGTCGTGGCCGGCAAACCCTGCTCGCGCGGCGCACTGCCGCTTGCGTCGTGCCCGCCCGAGATCGGCCTGCCGGCCAGCGGCGTTGCCGCGACCGTTTCCGCGGCGAGGGCCGGTTTCGAATGCGACATGCCAGCGATGGCAGGGCTTTCGGCCGGATGCCTCATCGGACCGCCACGATTCGGCTGATGGAGATCCGCGGCTAACGCTGCAGAACAGAAGTCAGCAATTCCAAGGACATTCATATGTTGAACCGACGCTCCTTCCTGGGCGCCGCCTCCGCGGCCTTCGTCTCCGGCTGCACCAGCATGGGCAGCAGCTACAGCGCCATGGCCCCGGCGCGCCCGCCCCTGCCGCCGGAAATGCCCGCCTTCTACGGGCCGATCTTCGAGGAACCCTTCCCGATCCCAGCCGTGCCGAGCGGCGTGGTGCCGCAACAATACTGGCGCCAGCAGGTCGTGAACCCGTTCCCCGAGCACGTTGTCGGAACGCTCATCGTCGATCCGAACGCCTTCTACCTGCATCTGGTCCAACAGGACGGCATGGCGATGCGCTACGGCATCGGCGTCGGCAGGCAGGGCTTCGCCTGGTCGGGCGATGCGGTCGTACAATACAGGCGTCGCTGGCCGCGCTGGCGGGCGCCCGACGACATGGTGGCGCGCCAGCCCGAACTCGCGCCCTATTCGGTCGCCGCGGGGGGAATGGATCCGGGGCTCGACAACCCGTTGGGCGCGCGGGCGCTCTACCTGTTCCAGAATGGTGTGGACACGATCTACCGGATCCACGGAAACCCGGAAGCGCACTCGATCGGCCAAGCCGTCTCGTCGGGCTGCATCCGCCTTCTCAACCACGACATCATCGACCTCCACGATCGCGTCAGGGATGGTTCGAAGGTCGTGGTGCGGCCAGCCGTCATGCCGGTCGGGCTCGTCTGATTCGCGGAGCGCCGACGGGGAGCATGGCGCTCCCCGTCCGCCCTCGCCCGATAGCGGAAGCGCCATTGCCTGGCGTCGTCTTCCGCGCGGACAAGAATTTGTGATCGGACACAACGCCTGGGCTGTTCCGTCAGCCCGCTGCATCGACTACCATTCCGTTGGGTCACTTTGAACAGGCAAGCCCCCACACGGAGAGAACGATGCGCCTTCTGAAAAGCATGCTCCTCGCCGCCGCCTTTACGGCGTCCTCCATCCTCCCCTTCGCGTCGACCGCTTCCGCGACCGGCTGCACGGGCGCCGAGTGCTCGCAATCGCAGGACTATGGCGGGTCCGGCTGCAGCCGTTCCAAGGCGGATCCCGTCAGTTCCTGAGCGGGGGCCTCGGCAGTTCCTGAGCGGGGGCCTCGGCTTGGGACCCCCGGTCAGGGGTGATCCGAGCCGCGGATATGTTCTGCCGGCGTAGCGGGAGCAGGCAAACCTGCTTCCGCTGATCCCATGCGTGTGTACAACCGCAGCCGTCGGCCCGGGGTGACTCTCACCCTTCCGGCGGGAAGGGACATGGCCGTGCGGATTCGGGCGGCCAAAGCGGAAGTGAAGCCTCCGCGTGATCAGCGCGGGTTCTTGCCGAACACGCGGACATACTCCTCCACGCCACCCTTGTTCAGCGCCTTGGCCTGCTTGACCCAATCGTCGCGGTCGATGCGGCCACGGAACCTGAGGAAGCCGTCGACCCATTCGCGCTCGGCCTTCTTCCAACCGGCGATCTGCGCGTAGGTGTAGATGCCGAGACCATTGAGGGTGGCCTCGATCTTCGGCCCGATGCCCGAAATGAGCTTCAGGTCGTCCGGCCGGTCGGGACGCGGGATACCGGCGGGCCGGTTCCTGTCTGCCGGGGAGAGCGCGACGGCCGGTGCGGCTTCGACGTAGGGATGCACCGGTTCGGCGACCTCTGTCCGGGCTTTCGCGCGACTCACCTTGCCAGCGGACGGCGCGCCGCTCGACGCGGTCGTTCCCGGCTTTACCTTCGGGTTGACCGCCAGACGGGCCGAGCCGGCTTCCGCCGCCCGCCGCCTGGGCGAGGATTCGCCGGGAACGGCGGAGCGGGCAGCCGGCTTGCGGGAGCGCGGCCGCCCGACCGGGTCTGGCATCCCCTTCTCCAGGAACGGCGTGACGGGCTCCACGGGCGCCTGGTCGGCGGTGATCGTCGCGACAGGGGTCTCACTGGACGACTCGATGGCCCGCGCGCCCTCAGGCGCGGAAACCGCCGCCGGCGCGCCCGTGTCTGGCTGGGCGAAAGAGATGACCGGCTCCATGGACGCCAGTTCGGCATCGTCAAGCCAGCACAGGCTCTGGTGGCCATTGCCGAGGTTCTTCAGCGGCGGAACCTTGGTCTCGCACAGATTGTCGGGCACGCGCGATTTCCAGCGGCAGCGCGTCTGGAAGGGGCAGCCGGACGGCGGGTTCATGGCGGATGGAATGTCGCCGTCGAGCACGATGTGTTTCTTGACAACGCTCGTGTCGGCGATCGGGATCGCCGACAGCAGCGCCTCGGTATAGGGGTGGTAGGGCGGCGCGAAGATCTGGTCGGTCGTGCCCTGCTCGACGATGTAGCCGAGATACATGACGACGACCCGGTCGGCGAGATAGCGCACCACCGACAGGTCGTGGCTGATGAACAGCATCGTCGTCTTGTTCTGGCGCTGCACGTCCATCAGAAGTTCCGTCACGGCCGCCTGCACCGACACGTCGAGCGCCGAAACCGGCTCGTCGGCGACCACCACGCGGGCGTTGCCGGCAAAGGCGCGCGCCACGCCGATGCGCTGCTTCTGCCCGCCCGACAACTGGCGCGGCATGCGGGTGGCGAAGGCGCGCGGCAGCTTCACCAGGTCGAGCAGTTCCAGCATGCGGTTCTGCCGCTCACCTTGCGTCTTGCCGACCTTGAACTTCTCCAGCGTCCGGACGATCTGCGACCCGACCGAATGGCTGGGGTTCAGTGTGTCGAACGGGTTCTGGAACACCATCTGGATCGACGAGATGGTATCGACGTCGCGCTTTTCGATCGGCGTGTCCTGGATCTCGGAATTGCCGAGCAGCACCTTGCCGGAGGACGCCGTCTCGAGACCGAGCAGCACCTTGGCGAGGGTGGATTTTCCGCAGCCCGATTCGCCGACGATCGCCACCGTCTCGGATTCGCGCGCCTCGAAGGAGATGGATTCATTGGCCTTGACGGTGCGCGGCTCCGCCCCGCCGAAGATCTCGCTGGCGGCGACCCGGTAGTATTTTCGCAGATCGTCGATCCTGAGCACGACCGGTCCCGGCTTGACCGGTTCGTTGCGCTTGATGCCCGCCGGCAGCGCGGTCCAGTCGACGTCTTCGAACCGGACGCAGCGCGACAGATGCTCGGGATGCCCCTTGACCGGGTACATCGGGATTTCGCGCGCGTCGCACAGTCCCTCGACGAAATGCTGGCAGCGCGGCCCGAAATTGCAGCCGCGCGGACGCTCGTGCGGCAGCGGCAGCTGACCCGGGATGGCGATCAGCGGCCGCGAGTTCTTGTCGGCGCCGGGCAGCGGGATCGAGCGGAAGAGCCCTTGCGTATAGGGATGACGCATGCGGTCGAACACGTCGCCGACCTTTCCCTCCTCCACCGCCTCGCCCGAATACATGACCGTGATGCGGTCGCAGGTTTCCAGGATCAGGCCGAGGTTGTGCGAGATGAACAGCATGGACGTGCCGAACGTCTTGCCGAGGTCCTTGACCAGATCGACGATGCCTGCCTCAACCGTCACGTCGAGTGCCGTGGTCGGCTCGTCCAGCAACAGCAGCGCCGGCTTCGACAGCAGCGCCATGGCGATGACGACGCGCTGCTGCTGCCCGCCCGACAACTGGTGCGGATAGGAGCCCATCATGCGTTCCGGGTCCGGCAGGCGCACCGCGGCCAGCATCTCCAGCGCGCGCTTGTAGGCATCGGCCCTGGACGCCTTTTCATGCAGGATCGGCACTTCCATCAACTGCTGCCCGACCTTCATCGCCGGGTTGAGGCTCGCCATCGGCTCCTGGTAGATCATCGCGATCTTGTTGCCGCGGATATCGCGCAGTTCCGCGTCGCTCATCTCGCCCATGTCGCGGCCCATGAACTTGATGCGGCCGCCGACGATGCGTCCGCGATTTCCCATGTCGCGCATGATGCCGAGCGCGACCGTGGACTTGCCGCAGCCCGATTCGCCGACGAGGCCCATGGCCTCGCCCGGCATGACCTTGCAGGAAAAATCCATCACCGCCGGGATCTCGCCCGCGCGGGTGAAGAAGGAGATCGACAGGTTCTCGATCTCGAGGATTGGCTGGGCGTTGGCGGCGGCAGGCCGGACGGCGGCGGAAAACGCGGACATGGTTGCCTCCTCTCAATCCTTCAGCGACTGTTCGCGCAGCGCATCGGCGAGCAGGTTCAAGCCCAGCACGAACGACATGAGCGCGATGACGGGCGGCAGCGCGGGATGGATGAAGGAACGCAGGAGGCGGCTCGAATCCTTGATCGCCGTGCCCCAATCTGGACTTTCTGGCGCGAGGCCGAGGCCGAAATAGCCGAGCGTGCCGAGCAATATGGTGGTGTAGCCGATGCGCAGGCACGCATCGACGATCAACGGCCCGCGCGCATTGGGCAGGATTTCCCACAGCATGATGTACCACGGCGTCTCGCCGCGCGTCTGGGCGGCGGCGACGTAGTCGCGTGTCTTGATGTCCATGACGAGGCCGCGCACGATGCGGAAGACGCCCGGCGACGAGGCAAAGACCACCGCCACGAAGATGTTGAGTTCGTTGGGTCGGATCGAGATGATGCCGAGCGGATCGGCGTCGAAGACCAGCCCGAAATAGATCCACAGGCCGAGCACCAGCGTCACCGCCAGCTGCGGATAGAGCCGGTCGGTCCGGTTCTTGAAGCGCGTGTAGAAGAGGACGCAGAAGAACACGATCGGGAACAGGAAGAACACGCCGGCCATGGCGTAGGGGATGGGCGTGTCCATGATGCCGGGGGTGACCAGCAGATAGAACAGCAGGATAACCGGGAAAGCGAGAACCAGATTGGCGAGGAACGAGAGAACGGAATCGATCCGTCCGCCGAAATAACCGGCGGGAAGGCCAAGCGTGATCCCGACCATCAGCGCGAAGGCGGTGGCGGCCGGCGCGATGATCAGCACGATCTGGCTGCCGTACACCATGCGCGAGAAGATGTCGCGTGCGAGCCTGTCGCCGCCGAAGAGGTAGACGCCGCCATCGGGCGTCATGGCGCCCGGCAGCGCATCCTTCATGACGACGTTCTGGACCAGCGGGTCGAAGGGCGCGACGGTGCCCGAGAAGATGGCGGTGAAGAGCCAGAACAGGCAGATGACCACGCCAGCCACGCCGACGCCGGTGTCGAAGAGCTGGCCATAGAGCCCAAGGCGCTTCTTGTAGGTGATGCTCAGCGCGAGAACGATGGCCAGCGACAGCCAGACCGGCCAGAAGCGAAACAGAACGCCAAGCACGATCTGGAAGGCGCCGACATATTCGAGCTGCATCCGCGTCCCCCTTACTGAACTCTTATGCGCGGGTTGAGATAGGCATAGCCGACGTCCGAAATGAGCTGGGTGGACAGGACCACAGCGACCGACACGAGCGAGCAACCGAGCAGAAGGTCGATGTCGTTGTTGCCCGCCGCCTCCACGAGGACGAAGCCGAAGCCCTGGTAGCGGAACATCACCTCGACGATGACGACGCCGGTCAGGAGCCAGGGGAACTGCAGCATGATGACGGTGAAAGGCGCGATCAGCGCGTTGCGAAGGGCGTGCTTGACCACGACAGCGCCGAAGCTCAGACCCTTCAGCCGCGCCGTGCGGATGTATTGCTGCGTCATAACCTCGACCATCGAGGCGCGCGTCATGCGGGCGATGTAGCCGATGCCGTAGATGGCCATGGTCATCACCGGCAGCGTGAAGTTGAAGAAGGTGATGCCCTGCGACGTGGCGGTGGCGGCCGAGCCGTTCAACCAGCCGAGCCAGGAAGCGAAGATGACGGTGAAGATCACGCCGGAGACGTATTCGGGCGTCGCCGTCGTGGTGATCGAGGCGACGGAGAGCGTTCGATCCGTTCGAGAGCCCTCGCGCATGCCGGCGAGGATGCCGATCAGGAGCGAAATCGGCACCATCACCACCATCACCCAGAACATCAGGATTCCGGTGGCCCGAAGTGCGGGAAACAACCTCTCGGCAACGGTGGTCTTGAACTTGGTCGAGCAGCCGAAATCGCCCTGGAGGATGCCGCCGTAGTGGGGCTCGGCCGGCTCGTTGCAGTAGGAGAAGCGCGGGACGGGCTGGCCGTCGGCATTGACGTTGGGCTGCTTCTCCACGACGCCAAGCCAGCGGCCATAGCGGACGAAGAAATTGTCGCGGTAGCCGTTGCGCTGGAGCCAGCTTTCGATGTGCTCGTCCGACGAGCGCATGTCGAGCTGGCTGATCGACAGCTTGCGCAGATTGGGCTCGAGATTGACCATGAAGAAGACGACGAGCGTCAGGCACAGCATCGTCAGCGCCATGGTGCCCAGTCGCCGCACTACGAAAGCAAGCATTGGTCCCCCTGCCGCTTCAGGTTGGGGCGTCTAAGCCTCCGGAAGTGAAAGGGAGGGGCGCATGGCCCCTCCCCGACGTCAGTGACGGCTCACGCCTCGTCGAGCCAGACCTTGCCGTAGTCGTGCTCGAAGGTCGGATGCATGAAGTGGTTCTTCACCGCCTCGACCGAGTGGTTGTAGAGCTTGCGCCAGTAGGGCTGGATCAGGATACCGGAGTCCTGCATGATCTTCTCGATCTTCTCCATCACCACCTTGCGCTTCTCGGCATCGGCGATCGAGAGCGCCTCGCCGACGAGCGCGTCGAACTCGGGGTTCGAGAAGGCCGACTCGTTCCAGGCCTCGCCGGAGCGGTAGGCGATGGCCAGGACCTGCACGCCGAGCGGGCGCATGTTCCAGTTGGTCATCGAGTAGGGATACTTCGTCCAGTCGTTCCAGAAGGTCGAGCCCGGCAGCACCGTGCGCTTGACCTTGATGCCGGCTTCACGCATCTGCGCGGCGATGGCATCGCCGGTGTTCTTGTGCCAGTCCTCGTCCACGGTAATGAGTTCGTGCTCGAAGTCGATCTGGCCGGCTTCCTCCATCATGGCCTTGGCCTTGGCGATGTCGCGCTCCACCTTGGGCAGCGCGACGTATTCCGGATGGATCGGGCAGACGTGGTGGTTTTCGGCCGGTTCGCCGGCATTGCCGTAGCCGAGCGCGAGCACGGTGGCATTGTCGACGGCCAACTGCATCGCGTTGCGGACGCGCTGATCGTCATAAGGCTTGTTGGCGACGTTGGTGCGGGCGACGATGGTGGCCGCGGTCACCGCCTCGGACACCACCGCGCCGACGCCATCGAGGATCGAAACGTAGTCGGCCGAAGTCTCGAAGTTGGTGTGAACCTCGCCAGCCTCGAAGGCAGACACCATCGCCGACGGGTCGGTGCCGTAGTCGATGAACTCGACGCCGTCGAGATAGACATCGCCGTTCCACCACGTGCCGTTCTCGCGGCGCTTGTAGACCACCTTCTGGCCGACGTCGTAGGAGACGAGCTCGAACGGACCGGTGCCGATCGGGTTCTGGGAGAAGTTCGCGCCGGTCTCGTCGAAGGACCGGTGAACGACGAGCGCGGGATAGTCGGTCAGGCTCGGGATGAGAGCGATGTCGGGCCTGGTCAGGCTGATCTTGACGGTCATGTCGTCGACCTTCGTCACCGCGCCGTCGCGCAGCTTGCCGGTCGCATCGTCGACGATGGTGCCGAGACGGCCCGGCATCGAGTTGCCCTCGGCGCTCTTGTCGGCCCAGCGGGTCAGGTTGAAGATCACGTCGTCGGCGTTGAGCGTGTCGCCATTCGTCCAGGTCACACCCGGGCGAACATGGAAGACATACTCGGTCGCGTCGTCGTTGACTTCCCAGCTCTCGAGCAAATAGGGCTCGAAGGTATAATCCTTGGTGTACTTGACCAGCGGCTCCAGCGTCTGGCGCTGTGCGGTGGCGATTTCCGACCAGTCGGCGGTGCGCGGGTCCTTCGAGTCCTTGATCACCATGGCGACCTTCAGGACGCCGCCCTTCTTGGCTTCCTGGGCCATCGCCTGCGTCGGCGCGGCGAGACCGATCATGCTGTAGGCCATGGCCGTCGTGGCGCCGAATGCGCTTGCCATGGCCAGGAATTCACGGCGGTCGAACCGGCCAGCGCGCACGCCCTCGGCCAACGCTTCGACGTGACCGGGCACCCGATCTCCGTTGCTCTTGTATAAGCTCATTGCACTCTCCCGTTTGCTGGCTTTTCGCCTGTTAGCATTCCCCATCCGGACGGTGATGTCAAAACAGCCCTGATCCGGTTTCGTAACGGAATGTGCAACTTCGCGGGCCGGCAAGCTGCTGCGATTGCGACAAGATTGGCGCCGAATCGACCGCAACGGGGACAATCGCGCGGGTTGGCTTCCCGTCAGACCGAAGGTCGGGGTCGCCGACGCGCCCGATCTCGACGTCATCGACACCTGTGGAAAGGTCGGGTCAGGGCAACCAGTCCTGGAGCCTCGCGGTGCGCACGTCCTTCAGCAGGTCGACGAATCCCGCGGCCTGATGCGCGGCTGTTGCCCTGCCCTTCTCGGCGGTCGCGATCGAGGCATCGCCCGCCACGCCGGCCGGGTTGATGTCGGAGGCGATCCAGGCGAAGGCATGGGTGCCCTGCGGCTTGAGCAGGCGCAAGACGGCATCGGCGCGGCTGGTGGCGGACTTGAAGTCCCTCGCCTCCTCCATGACCACCAGATCGGGGCGGAAGTGCAGCATCAGCGAGGTCTCCACGTCGCCCCCGTGAATGCCGAGCCGTTCCTCCGCTTCGGTGTACATCCCCGCCGGGCGGCCGAAGCGCTGCCAGCTGGTCTTGACCGCCAGCATGCCGGCCTTCACCCGCAGTTCCCGCGCGACGATGCCCATGATCTCCTCGTTGCCGCCATGCGAGTTGACGAAGACGATCTTCCTAACCCCGGCGCGCGCGACCGACAGGCCGAGTTCTGTCCAGGCCTCGATGAGCGACGTCGCCGGCAGCGTCAGCGTGCCCGGCGCACGGAGGTGCTCGTTCGACTTGCCAACCGCCTGGACCGGCAGGAAGCGGACGTCGAGATCGTCAGGCACCAGCGGCAGCATAGTCTCGATCATGCCCTGCATGATCGTGGTATCGGTCGAAACCGGCAGGTGCGGCCCGTGCTGCTCGATCGCCGCGACCGGAACGACGGCGATCACCGCCTCCGGATCGAGCCCCTCGAAATCGACCGTGCGATAGTCGCCCCACCAGAGTTTTCGCATCGTCGGTCTCCGTGTCCATCGACATTCGCATCGGTATCGGCCCCACCTAAGACCGCAGCGCGATCCGCTTCAAGACACTCTTGCCGGCAATGTGCGCCAGACGTCTCGAACCATGGACTCATGACTGAAAAATAGGCAGGTTGCGCAGCATGGCGGCATCCTACGCAGGCAGTGATCCAGCCCTCCCGGTCGGGCCGTATCCTCCCAGGCGCGCGGACCGATGGCATGCGTCTTGCGTCGCTCATGTTCTGAAATCAAAGAGCCCGCGCCGGATGCCGGCGGGGCAAGCAAAGGGGTCGTGTCATGACGTTCCGTTACCGCGCAGCAGCCCTCTCCGTCCTCCTCGCATCGATCTCTCCGCTCGCCGCACAGGCGGCCGAAAAGGTTGTCTTCGCCACCAACTGGCTCGCCCAGGCCGAGCATGGCGGCTACTATCAGTCCGTCGCCGACGGCACCTACGCCGCCTGCGGCCTCGACGTCGAGATCATGCAGGGCGGTCCGCAGGTGTCCGGCCGGCCGCTTTTGCTTGCGGGCAAGATCGACTTCTACATGGGCGGCAACATGCTGCAGGCCTTCTCGGCGGTCGAGCAGAACATCCCTCTGCGCGTCGTCGCCGCCTCCTTCCAGAAGGAGCCGCAGGTGCTGATGACCCATCCAGGCCAGGGCCTCGACACATGGGAAAGCCTGAAGGACGCAGAGCAGTACATTCTTGGTGACGAAGGCTTCCAGAGCTACTTCCAGTGGATGATCACAGACTTCGGGTTCGACGCGGCCAAGCGCGTGCCCTACACCTTCAACCCGGCCCCCTTCATCGCCAACCCGAAGTCCGTCCAGCAGGGCTATGTCACGTCCGAACCCTTCGCCGTCGAGCGGGAGGCAGGCTTCAAGCCCAACCTGTTCCTGCTGGCGGATTACGGCTTCGAGACCTACGCCACCACGATCGAGACCATGCAGAAAACGATCGACGAGCGGCCCGAGGTGGTGCAGTGCTTCGTCGATGGCTCGGCCAAGGGCTGGTACAACTATCTCTACGGCGACAACGCCGCCGCCAACGAGCTGATCAAGAAAGACAATCCCGACATGAACGACGAGCAGATCGCCTTCTCGATCGAGACCATGAAGCAGTTCGGCATCGTCGATTCCGGCGATACCGAGACGATGGGCATCGGCGCCATGACCGCCGAACGCATCGCCGGCTTCTATGCCTCGATGGTCAAGGCCAAGGTCGTGGCCGACGGTCTCGACATCACGAAGGCCTACACGCTCGACTTCGTCAACAAGGGCGTCGGGCTCGACCTGAAGAAGTAGCGGAACCCCAGCCGGCCAAGCCTTGAGCCTTCCCTTACCCCCTTCCGTCCTGCCGGCGATCTCCCCCCGCGTGGGGGAGATCGCCGAGGCGCGCGCGCAACTGCTGTCGCTGCGCGGCGTCGGCAAGGCGTTCTCGAACGGCGTGACGGCGCTGTCGGGCGTCGACATGACGATCCGGCAGGGCGATTTCGTCAGCCTGCTCGGCCCTTCCGGCTGCGGCAAGTCGACCGCGTTGCGCCTCATCGCCGGCCTGTCCTCGCCAACGACCGGCATGCTCGACTGGCACGGCCAGCCGATCGGCCAGCGCGACCTCGGCTTCGTCTTCCAGGAACCGACGCTGATGCCGTGGGCGTCGGTGTTCGACAATGTCTGGTTGCCGCTGCGCCTGCGCGGGGTGTCGCGCGCGCAGGCTTCGGCCGAGATCGGCGAGATGCTGGAGCGCGTCCACCTGACGGGCTTCGAGAAAGCCGTGCCGCGCGAACTTTCGGGGGGCATGAAGATGCGCGTCTCGATCGCGCGCAGCCTGGTGACGCGGCCGAAGCTGCTCTTGATGGACGAGCCCTTCGCCGCGCTCGACGAGATCACCCGCTTCAAGTTGAACGACGACATCCTCGAGCTCTGGCAGGACCGCAAGCTCACCGTCGTGTTCGTCACCCACAGCGTCTTCGAGAGCGTGTTCCTGTCGAACCGCATCATCGTCATGGCGGCGCGCCCCGGCCGGGTCCACGGCGAGTTTTCGGTCGACGCGCCGTACCCTCGCGACGATCGCTTCCGCACCTCGGCGGAGTATGCAGCACTGTGCCGCGACGCGTCGGAGGCGCTGCTTGCCGCCATCAACGCATCGCACCAGTCCTCGCGGAGGAGTGCATGACCGCAATCGACGGGGCTGAGTCCATCGCCATCGATCCCGAGGAGGCGCGCCGCGCCCGGCGCGAGCGCGCCGAGAGGATCGGCCGCTGGGTGCTGCCGCTGACCATCATGACGCTGGCGATTCTCGCCTGGGACCGCATCTGCGTCTGGAACGAGATCCCGCACTACATCCTGCCAAGGCCGGGGGTGGTCTTGCAGGCGCTCTACAACGACGCCGCGCTTCTGTTCACGTCCCTGCTCGTGACGCTGCGGATCACGTTCCTGGGGCTCCTGCTGGCGGTGGCCGGCGGTGTCGGGCTGGCGGTGCTGTTTGCCCAGTCGAAATGGGTCGAGATGTCGTTCTTCCCCTTCGCGGTGGTGCTGCAGGTGACGCCGATCGTGGCGATCTTCCCGCTGATCAACATCTATGTCGACAACCAGACCACCAAGCTTCTGCTCTGCGCCTGGATCGTCGCCTTCTTCCCGATCCTGTCGAACACGACGCTGGGGCTGAATTCGGCAGACCGCAATCTGCGCGACCTGTTCGCGCTGAACGGCGCGACGCGGTGGCAGGAATTGTGGCTGCTGCGGCTGCCCTCGGCGATGCCCTATTTCCTCGGCGGCCTGAAGATCGCTGGCGGCCTGGCGCTGATCGGCGCGGTGGTGGCCGAGTTCGTCGCAGGCGCGGCCGGGCAATCGTCGGGGCTCGCCTCGCGGATCATCGAGGCGGGCTATCGACTGAACGCCCCGCGCCTCTTCGCCGCGCTGATCCTGATCTCGGCGACAGGCATCGTGATCTTCCTCGTGCTCTCCTGGGTCTCGCACATGATGCTGAGGCGCTGGCACGAGAGCGCCTTGAAACAGGAGCGATGATGACGCTCGAACTCCCCTCCTCCGGTGGGTACGTGCTCGCCAATGCCCGCGTGCATGGTTCGCAGACGACGGCAGAGATGGGGCCGGCCGACGCGGACGGTTTCGTGCGCGGCGACATCGCGATCGCCAACGGGTCGGTCACCGGCATCGCGCCGCGCACGGACGGCCGGCCGATGCCGCCGCGCAGCGTCGACCTCGCCGGCCGCATCGTCATGCCCTGCTTCGTCGACTGCCACACCCATCTCGACAAGGGCCACATCTGGCAGCGCCGGCCGAATCCGGACGGAACCTTCATCGGCGCGCTGGACGCGGTGGGCGCGGACCGGGCGGCGAACTGGACCGCCGCCGACGTCGAGGCGCGCATGGAGTTCGGCCTGAAGAGCGCGTTCGCCCACGGAACCAAGGCGATCCGCACGCATCTCGATTCGATCCATCCGCAGGAGACCATCTCCTGGCCGGTGTTCCAGGCGCTACGCCAGCGCTGGGCCGGACGCATCGAACTGCAGGCGGCGAGCCTGATCGGCATCGACGGCGTGCGCGACCGCGCCTTCTTCGCGGCGCTTGCCGACCGGGTGGCGGAGGCGGGCGGGATCCTCGGCGCGGTGACCTACATGGTGCCGGATATCGAAGAGCTTCTCGACGTCGTCTTTCGTTCCGCGATCGATCGGGGCATCGACCTCGACTTCCACGCCGACGAGACCGGCGACGTCAATGCGATCTCGCTGAAGAAGATCGCCGAGAAGGCGATCGAGTACCGCTTCGAGGGCAAGATCCTGGTCGGCCATTGCTGTTCGCTCGCCCGCCAGCCCGACGACGACGTGCTCGACACCCTGGACAAGGTGGCGAAGGCCGGCCTCGCGGTCGTGTCGCTGCCGATGTGCAACATGTACCTCCAGGACCGCCGCCACGACGGCACGACGCCGCGCTGGCGCGGTGTGACGCTGCTGCACGAGATGAAGGCGCGCGGTATTCCCGTGGCGGTGGCCTCCGACAACACGCGCGATCCCTTCTACGCCTATGGGGATCTCGACATGCTGGAGGTCTACCGCATGGCCACCCGCACGCTTCATTTCGACCATCCGGTCGCCGACTGGCCGCAAACCGTGGCATCAGCGCCGGCCGCGATGATGCGGCTCGCCGACGCGGGCAAGATCGCGCCGGGCGTTCCCGCCGACATGGTCATCTTCCGCGGCCGGTCGTGGACCGAACTCCTGTCTCGGCCCGAAAGCGACCGTCTCGTGCTGCGCGCCGGGCAGCGCATCGACGCCACCCTCCCCGACTACGCCGAACTCGACCCAATCCCGAGGTAAATGCATGGACATCGAAGCGCTAAGACGCGATATCGACGGCATCCCGGTCGAGGACAACGCCGCGATCGTCAGACAGAAGAGCCGCGACTTCTACTGGTACTCCCCGGTGCTGAAAAAGCAGCTCGACGAGGTCACGGCCGACATCGTGGTCAGCCCGCGCAACGAGGCCGAGGTGGTGCGCGTGCTGGCCGCCTGCTACCGCCACGGCGTGCCGGTCACCCCGCGCGGGACAGGCACGGGCAATTACGGCCAGGCGATGCCGCTGTCGGGCGGCGTGCTTCTCAGCCTCGCCGAGATGAACGACGTCCGCGAAATCGCGCCCGGCCGCGTCATCTGCGGCCCCGGCGCGGTGATGGCCGAGATCGACAAGCAGGCGCGCGCGCATTCCACCCAGGAATTGCGCATGCTGCCGTCGACCTTTCACACCGCCTCCATCGGAGGCTTCATCGCCGGCGGGTCGGGCGGCATCGGCTCGATCAACTGGGGCGGGTTACGCGACTTCGGCAACATCATCCGCCTGCGGGTCGTGACCATGGAGGAGACGCCGCGCATCCTCGATCTGACCGGTGAGGATCTGCACAAGGTCACCCACGCCTATGGCACCAACGGCATCATCACCGAAGTCGAGATGCCGTTGACCGCAGCTTATGATTGGGTCGACGTGATCGTCGGCTTCGACGATTTCGTCGAGGCCGCGCGCTATGGCAACGCGCTCGCAAGGCAGGATGGCATTCTCACCAAGCTGATCTCGCCGATCGCCGCGCCCGCACCCTTCGATTATTTCAAGCGCCACCAGAAGTTTTTGCGCGAGAGCCAGAGCGTCTGCCTCGTCATGGTGGCCGCCCATGCGCTCGACGCCTTCCTGGCCTTCACCCGCAGGCAGGGCGCGGCAGTGATCTTCAACGCGGCGACCGCAAGCGCCGAGGACATGAAGGGCCTGCCGCCGGTGGCGGAGCTGTCGTGGAACCACACGACGCTGCGCGGCCTGCGGATCGACCCGGCGATCACCTATCTCCAGGTGCTCTATCCCTTCCCCAATCAGATCGAACTGGTGGAGAAGGTGCATGCGCTGTTTCCCGACGAGGTGATCGGCCACCTCGAGTTCGTCCGTTTCGACGGCGACGTCACCTGTTTCGGGCTGCCCATGGTGCGCTACACCACCGAGGAGCGGCTCGACGAGATCATCCGCCTGCACGAGGAGAACGGCTGCCCGATCTTCAATCCGCACCGATACACGCTGGAGGAAGGCGGGATGAAGCAGACGGACGCGGTCCAGCTCGCGTTCAAGAAGGAGGCCGATCCGAAGGGCCTCCTCAACCCCGGCAAGATGATCGCCTGGGAGAACCCGGAGTTCGATTTCGCGACGTCGAAGCCGTTCTTGTTCAAGGGCTTGCAGCAGGTCGGTTGATGTTGGGTGGTTTGAAATGCCGGCGCCCTACGGCGGCCCCCTCTGGCCTGCCGGCCATCTCCCCCACGCGTGGGGAGATCGGCAGTTTCCCCATCGGCGCTCGTCCTGCACCCGTGGCAGTCGGCGAAGGCGGCAGAGCGAATGATCTCCCCACCCGTGGGGGAGATGGCCGGCAGCCCAGAGGGGGACGTGACAGAGCGCGGCTTTCATCGCCCGCAAGCGCAGACGCCCCATGAACATCCTCCTCCTCCACGCCCATCCGGTAGAAACCAGCTTCAACGCCGCGCTGCATCGGCTGATCCTGGAGCGGCTGACGGCGGCGGGGCACGAGGTCGACGACTGCGACCTCTACGCGGAGGATTTCGACCCGCGCCTGTCGCGTCAGGAGCGGCTCGACTACCATGATCACGAGAAAAACGTGGAGCATGTCCGGCCCTATGTGGAGCGGCTGCGCGCAGCGGAAGGGCTGGTGCTGTGCTATCCGGTGTGGAACTACGGCTATCCGGCCATCCTGAAGGGATTCTTCGATCGCATCTTCCTGCCCGGCGTGTCGTTCCGGATCGTCGACGGCAAGGTGGAGGGCGCGCTCCACAACATCACCAAGGTGGCGGCGGTGACGAGTTATGGCGGCTCGCGCTGGCGCGCCTTCCTGATCGGCGACCCGCCGCGCCGGTTGGTCAAGCGCCTCCTTTGGGGTACTGTGAAGCCGGGGGCGCCGGTTGAATACCTTGCCCACTACGACATGAACCGCTCGACTGACGCGTCGCGAAAGCGTTTCATGCAGGCGGTATCCTCCGCCATGGATCGATTCTAGAGCAACGCCTTGCGTATCCTCGTCATCTACTGCCATCCCGTCCCTGAAAGCTTCTGCGCCGCCGTCCGCGACGAAACCCTGGCCGCACTCGTCTCGGCCGGCCACGAGACGCGGCTGCTCGATCTCTATGCCATGGGCTTCGACCCGGTGATGGGAACCGAGGAGCGGCGTACGTACAACGATCATGCCCCGACCGATCCGGCGCTCCTGCCCCACATCGAGGCGCTGCGCTGGGCCGAAGGCCTCGTCTTCGTCTATCCGACCTGGTGGTATGGCCTGCCAGCGATGATGAAGGGCTGGCTGGACCGGGTCTGGGCCATCGACATCGTGTTCCAGCTACCCAAGGACGGCGGACGCATCCGGCCGCTGATGACCCATATCCGCAAGGTGGCCGTGGTGACGACCTGCGGCGCATCCTTCGTCTGGTCGCACATGATGGGCCATCCCGGCCGCCGCACCGTGCTGCGCGGCATCCGGGCGTTGTGTGGCTGGCGTTGCCGCACGCTTTTCCTGGCGCATTATCGCATGGACGCCTCCACGCCCGCCTCCCGCGCCGCCTATCTTGCGAAGGTTCGCGCCAAGCTGTCCGCATTTTAGGCGCATTCTGGGGATTGCCTGCCGCAGGGTTACCTTGGCCGCGGTTGCAACAACCCGGCAAAGGGCGGACGGTCGCTTCCGCGGACGGCATGTCGATCGACTGTGGAGCGGATCACAGTCGATCAATATGCCGGCGCGTAGAACCGGCCGACGGGCTTTGGAGGATTTCGGATGCGCGTGTTTCGTTTCGTTGCGGTCGCTCTCGCCGCCATCCTCGCCCATGCGTCGCCGGCTCTTGCCCAGAACGCCAGGCAGATCGTCACGTCGGCCGATGGCGATTACTTCGGTTTCGACCTGCGCACCGAGCAGAACGTCACAATCGACCAGTGCAAGGCGGTCTGTCTTGGCGACCAGTCCTGCCGCGCCTTCACCTACGACACCCGTGCCGGCTGGTGTTTCCTGAAGTCCGACTACAACGTCTTGAACCCCTTTCCCGGCGCCATCGCCGGCAAGGTGGTCAACCTGGCGGGCGAAGCCGACCTTGGCGCGCCGCCTGCGCTCGCCTTCGTTCCGCAGTATGTGGTGGAAGACGCCCGACGCTGGCGCGACGAAACCCTGGCAAGGGCTGACGCCGGCGGCGCGGGTCTGGTCGCCCTGACGGACGCCGCGCGCGATGCCATGCTCAACAACGATCCGCGCGCCGCGATGTTGAACTTCGCCAACGCGCTGTCCATCACGCCCGACGATGGCCGGCTGTGGACCGGGCTCGCGGCGGCGGCAATCGGGGTGCGGCCCGGCGGCGGCGAGAGCAGCTACAATCTCCAGCGCGCCGCGACCGGTGCCGCCATCAACGGCTACGTCCTGTCGCGCACCGCAAGCGAGCGGGCGTCTGCGCTGAATGCGATGGCCGCCGGCCTGGAGCGGCGCTCAATGTTCCGACCGGCGATCACCGCCTACGAAAGGAGCCTCGAACTCGTCTCCTCGACCGAAGTCCAGGCGCTCTATGCCGACCTGAAGCGTCGCCGAGGTTTTCGCATTCTGGAGCATACGGTGGATTCCGACAGCGCCAGCCCGCGCGTCTGCGTCCAGTTCTCCGAGGATCTGGTGAAGAGCGGCGTCGACTACACCTCCTTCGTCACCGTAGACAACGCGCCGACCACCGCCATCGAGCGGGGCGATCGCGAATTGTGCGTGGAAGGCCTCGTGCATGGCGGCCGCTATCGCATCGTCCTGCGCCCCGGCCTGCCTTCGGCGATCGGCGAGGTGATCGGCGAGCCGGTCGCGCTCGACATCTACATCCGCGACCGCTCGCCTTCGCTGCGCTTCACCGGTGAGAACTTCATCCTGCCGGGCAGCGCGCGGCGCGGCATCCCCGTCGTCTCGGTCAACACCGACAAGGCGCAAATCACGATCCACCGCGTCGGCGACCGGTCGCTGTCGCGGCTTCTGACCGAATCGCAGTTCCTGCGCCAGCTCGACCGCTACGAGATCGGCCGCCTGGCCGCCGATCTCGGCGCACCGGTGTTCGAGGGAATGCTGGACATCAAGCCGGAGTTGAACAAGGAGATCTTCACGGCCTTCCCGGTCGACGAGGCGCTGCCGCGGCGCCAGCCCGGTATCTACGTGATGACGGCCGTGCCCGAGGACGACCGCAGCGACGACTGGTCGGCGCGCGCCACGCAGTGGTTCCTCGTCTCCGACATCGGGCTCGTCACCTTTGCCGGCGAGGACGGACTTTCGGTGTTCGCCCGCTCCCTCGACACGGCCAGGCCCAAGCAGGGCCTCTCGCTGACGCTTGTCGCTCGCAACAACGAGGTGCTCGGAACGTCCACCACCGATACCGACGGCCGCGCCCGCTTCGACGCGGGCCTGATCCGCGGTACCGGCGGCATGGCGCCAGCCGTGATCATGGCCAGCGAGGGGACCGGCGACTTCGTGTTCCTAGACATGACGCGCGCGGGTTTCGACCTGTCGGACCGCGGCGTCGAGGGGCGCGCTTCGCCCGGCGCGATGGATGTCTATGCCTGGACCGAGCGCGGCATCTACCGCGTCGGCGAAACGGTGCACGCGGCGGCGCTGAACCGAGGCCCGCGAGCGGACGCCGTGGACAACCTGCCGCTGACCTTCATCTTCCAGCGCCCCGACGGCGTGGAGGACAACCGCGTCATTTCGTCGGGCGCCGAGCTCGGCGGCCATGCCGTGGAACTCGCGCTCGCCTCGACGGCCATGCGCGGCACCTGGTCGCTGCGCATCCACACCGATCCCAAGTCCGCGCCGATTGCGCAGAAGAGCTTCCTCGTCGAGGACTTCGTGCCCGACCGGATCGAGTTCGACCTTTCGAGCACGCGCGACGAAGTGGCGGTCGGCGAGGCCGCGACGCTGTCGGTCGATGGCCGCTATCTCTACGGCGCGCCGGCCGAAGGCCTTCGGCTGGAAGGCCAGGTCCGGGTCGGCCGCGCTCGGGAACGCGACACCCATCCGGGCTACCTTTTTGGCCTTGCCGACGAAGAGGACGTCGAGGACGCCCGCGTCACGCTGGAGGACCTGCCGCGCACCGATGGCGATGGAAAGGCCTCCTTCGGCGTCACGGTCGATGCGGTGCCTTCGACAACGCAGTTCCTGCGGGCGACCGTCTCTGTGCGGATGCTGGAAGGCGGCGGACGGGCGGTCGAACGCTCCGTCGAAATCGACGTGACGCCGCAAACGGCCATGCTCGGCCTGAAGCCGGAATTCGAGGGCTCGGTTCCCGAGGGCGGCACCGCCTCGTTCCGCGTCCTGGCGTTGGACCCCAAGGGCGAGCGCGTCGACCTGAAAGGCCTGGGCTGGACGCTGACAAAGCTCGACCGGCACTACCAGTGGTATCGCAGCGGCGCTTCATGGAGCTACGAGCCGATCACCACGACCAGTCGCATCCAGGAGGGCGAGATCGACGCTTCGGCGACTTCCGAGCCGCAAATCTCCGTGCCCGTGACCTGGGGACGATACCGGCTGGAGATCGAGACGGCCGACGCCGACGGCCCGGCGACCAGCATCGACTTCGAAGCAGGCTGGTATGTCGAGGCCTCTTCGACGGAGACGCCCGACGCATTGGAACTGGCCCTAGACAAGGACGCCTATGCGGTGGGAGAGACGGCGAAGCTCAACATCTCGCCGCGTTTCGCCGGCGAGGCGCTGATCACCATCGGCGCCGAAAGCGTGCTGTCGTCGTTCACCACGACCGTGCCGGAAGGCGGCGCGACCATCGATGTTCCGGTGACCGAGGCGTTCGGCGCCGGCGCCTACGTGATGGTGACGCTGTTCCGTCCCGGCGAGGCCGAAGCGACACGTCTGCCGATGCGCGCCATCGGCCTGAAATGGCTGAAGGTCGACCCCGGCCAGCGCAGGCTCTCCGTCGCGATCGAGGCGCCGGCCCGCATCGAGCCGCGGCAGCCGCTCGTACTCCCTGTCGCGGTCAGCGGACTTGCACCCGGCGAAGAAGCCTATGTGACGGTCGCGGCCGTCGACGTCGGTATTCTCAACCTGACGCGCTACGAGGCGCCGGACCCGACGGCCTGGTATTTCGGCCAGCGCATGCTGGGTCTGGAGATGCGCGACATCTACGGCCGACTGATCGACGGGTCGCAGGGCGCGTTCGGGCGGCTGCGGACCGGCGGCGACGGCGGCGCCATGGGACCGGAGGGCAACCCGCCGACAGAGAAGCTCGTCGCCTTCTTCTCCGGCATCGTGAGGGTGGACGACGAAGGCCGCGCCAGCGTCGCCTTCGACATCCCGCAGTTCAACGGCACGGTCCGCGTCATGGCGGTCGCCTGGTCCAGGAACGCGACCGGCAACGCCTCGGAAGACGTGATCGTGCGCGACCCGGTGGTGGTTTCCACCAGCCTGCCGCGCTTCATGGCGCCAGGCGACCAGGCGCGGCTTCTGGTGGAAATCGCCAACACCGACGGTCCCGCGGGCGAGTATCGCCTGGCGCTTTCGACCGGCGGCTCGCTTTTGTCAACCGAGGGCGGCGTGCCGGCGACGGTGACCCTGCCGGCCGGCGGCAAGACCAGCCTGAGGGTGCCGCTGACGGCCGACGTGCCGGGCACCGGCGAGGTGCTGGTGGCGCTGACCCATGCGGGGGGCATGACCGTCAACCGCACCGCGACCGTGCCCGTGCGGCCCGGCGTCATGCCGGTGACGACGCGCCGGACGGTGACGCTGGCGGCCAATGGCGGCAGCCTGCGGCTCGACGGCGAACTCTTCGCCGGATCGCTGCCGCAGGGCGCCTCGGTCGCGCTCAACGTCTCGCGCATGAGTGCCTTCGACGTGCCGGCGCTCCTGATGTCGCTCGACCGCTACCCCTATGGCTGCGCCGAGCAGACCACCAGCCGCGCCCTGCCGCTCCTCTATGTCAGCGAATTGTCGAAGGCGGCCGGCCTCGATGAGGACGCCGGCGTTCGCCAGCGCATCGAAGACGCGATCGGCCGGGTTTTGACCTACCAGTCCTCCTCGGGAAGCTTCGGCCTGTGGCGGCCGAGCTCCGGCGACCTGTGGCTCGATGCCTACGTCACCGACTTCCTCACGAGGGCCCGCGAACAAGGCTTCGAGGTGCCGGAACAGGCCATGAGCCAGGCGCTGATGAACCTCCAGAACGCACTCGGCTATACCACCGACATCAGCGCGCGCGGCAACGAGATCGCCTATGCGCTCTACGTCCTGTCGCGCAACCGCAAGGCCTCGGCGGCCGACCTGCGCTATTACTCCGACACGCAGATCGAGGCCTTCGCCAGCCCGATGGCTCGGGCGCAGCTTGCCGCGAGCCTGGCGCTCTATGGCGACGCCGTGCGCTCGGAGGCGGCTTTCGGCTCGGCATACCGGCTCGCGCAGGCGGCGCCCGCCGGATACACCGACCGCTCCGACTATGGCTCGAAGCTGCGCGACGGCGCGGCCATGCTGGCGCTGGCGGCCGAGAGCCGTCCCGCGCCCGCGCTGATCCCGCGCATGATCACCTACGTCTCGGGCGTGCGCAACCAGACGCAATGGACGAGCACGCAGGACGAGGCCTGGATGCTGCTTGCCGCCCGCGCGATCCAGCAGTCGAGCGACGACATCCGCCTCGACGTGGACGGCGCCGCGCACCAGGGCGCTTTCGCCCGTCGACTCGACGGGATGGAGGTGACAGCCGCGCCGCTGACCATCGTCAACAGCGGCTCTGAACCGGTCGACGCGATCCTGACGGTCTCGGCCGCGCCGGAACAGCCGCTGCCGGCCGGCGGCGAGGGTTTCTCGATCGAGCGCGCCTACTATACGCTCGCCGGGGAGCCGGCAAATGTCTTCGACGCCACGCAGAACGAGCGCTATGTGGTGGTGCTCAAGGTTCGGGAGTTCAACGACTGGCCGTCGCGGATCCTCGTGTCCGACCTGCTGCCGGCTGGCTTCGAGATCGACAATCCGCGCCTCGTCGACACCGCTGCGCTGTCCAACTTCGACTGGCTGCCGCAACCCGACGCCGTTCACACCGAATTCCGCGACGACCGCTTCATCGCGGCCTTCGACCGCGCCAGCGGCTCGGACCGCGACATCAACCTGGCCTATGTGGTGCGCGCCGTCACGCCGGGCGTCTACACGCATCCCGCAGCCACCGTCGAGGACATGTACCGTCCACAGTTGTCGGCCCGCACGGCAAGCGGGATGATGGAGGTGCGGGGCGAGTGAGCGGCAGGCCGACGATCGACGGCTCGAACAGCGGCGTGCCTTCGAAGGGGGTTGCCTGGCGTATGGCAATCGCCACCCTCGTCCTCGCCGCGCTCACCGGCGCCACGCTACTCGCCCTCGACCGGTTTGACCGTGCCTATCCACCGCCGCTCGACCGCGCGACGGACCTGTCGCGGGAGGTGGTCGACCGCAACGGCGCGCTGCTGCGCGCCTACGCGACCGACGACGGTCGCTGGCGGCTGCCCGTGGATCTGAAGACGATCGATCCGCAATTCGTGCGCATGCTGGTGGCCTATGAGGACAAGCGCTTCTTCGGCCATCACGGCGTCGACCCGCTGGCGGTGGGACGCGCGGCCTGGCAGTTCGTGACGCAGGGCCGCATCGTCTCGGGCGGATCGACCATCACCATGCAGCTTGCCCGGTTGATCGAACCACGCGAGGAGCGCAGCCTTTCGGCCAAGCTGCGCCAGGCGCTGCGGGCGCTGCAGATCGAGCGGCGCCTGTCGAAAGACGAGATCCTGACGCGCTACCTGACGCTGGCGCCATATGGCGGCAACATCGAGGGCGTGCGCGCGGCAAGCCTGGCCTGGTTCGGCCAGGAACCGAACCGGCTGACCTTGCCACAGGCAGCCCTTCTGGTGGCGCTGCCGCAATCGCCGGAGGCCCGACGCCCCGACCGGAACGCGCGAGCCGCGCAGGCCGCGCGCGATCGCGTTCTGTCCCGCATGGCGCAGGCGGGCGTGATCGTTCCAGGCGAGGTGGAACGCGCCTCCGCCGAACCGGTAATCGGCACGCGCCGGCCCATGCCAGCGCTGGCCGCCCATGCCGCCGACGAGGCGATGCGGCGAGACCCGCGGGCTCGGCGGCAGGCTGTCACCATAGACCGGGGCGTTCAGGCCGCGCTGGAGGACGTCGCGCGCGAGGCAGCCGAAAGGCTCGGGCCGAAGGTCTCGATCGCCATGGTGATGGCCGACGCCACGACAGGCGACGTGCTGGCCAGGGTCGGATCGGCCGGCGCCTTCGACCAGCGCAGCAGCGGCTGGATCGACATGACGAAGGCCGAGCGCTCGCCGGGTTCGACGCTGAAACCCTTCATCTTCGGGCTGGCGCTCGAAGACGGGCTGGTGATGCAGGAGACCATGGTCGAGGATCGGCCGGCGAATTTCACCGGCTACCGGCCGAAGAATTTCGACATGGGCTATCAGGGCGACGTGACTGTCCGCGAGGCGTTGCAGCTATCGCTCAACGTACCGTCGATCCGGCTTCTGGAGGCGGTCGGCCCGGTGCGGCTGATGTCGCGCATGCGCAGCGGCGGCGCGGCTCCATCGCTTCCGGCGGGAGAGGCGCCCGGGCTTGCGATCGGCCTTGGCGGCGCCGGACTGACGCTGGAAGGCCTCGTCCAGCTCTACACCGGGCTCGCCAATGGCGGCCGCGTCTCGCCGCTGCGGCTCTTTCCCGACCAGCCCGTCGCGGCAGCCGAGCGCATCCTGTCGCCGCAGGCGGTCTGGCAGGTGACGGACATGCTGGCGGGCGTGACGCCGCCGCAAGGCGCGCCAAAGCTTGGCATCGCCTACAAGACCGGCACCTCCTACGGCTATCGCGATGCCTGGTCGGTCGGTTATGACGGCCGCCACGTTCTGGGCGTATGGGTCGGCCGGCCGGACGGCGGCTCGGTGCCGGGCCTGACCGGCTACCTGGCCGCAGCACCGATTCTGTTCGACGCCTTCACGAAGACGGGGATCGGCCACACGCCCCTGCCCCGGCCGCCGGCCGGCGCCATGCGCCTCGCCGCGACCGACCTCCCCTACGCGCTGCGCCGCTTCACGCCGCCGAGCCAGGCGCTGGTGGCGGGCGCCCCGACCGAGCCCGCGCCGGAGATCGTCTATCCGCCGCAAGGCGCGCGGGTCGATCTCGGCCAAAAGGCCGACGGCCACGTCATGCCGCTGGCGCTGAAGCTGAACGGTGGACGCGCGCCCTTTCGCTGGCTGGCCAACGGCCGGCCGGTGGAGGTCTCGGGCCGCCGCCGCACGGCATCCTGGACGCCCGATGGTGCCGGCTTCCAGACGCTGACCGTGATCGACGCGGCGGGGCGGGCGGCAAGCGTCCAGGTTTTCGTGGAATAAGGGGCCCGCGTTTCCGGCCCCCAATGCCAGTGACGGTGATCCGTATCGCCGCGGCCTCAGTCGCCGAAGACCTCGCCATCGAACAGCTTGCGCGCCGTTCGCAAGATGGCGGCGCTTTTCACGGAGCCCTCGGCGTCGAGTGTCGCCACCACCGTCATCTCGCCGGTCGGGTGCTCGATCGACAGCGATCGGCGAGCCCCCTCGCCCGCGTTCGCCAGTTCGGCCGCGGGCGATCCTGGTAGAAGGCAGGCGGTGGCGAGGCTGACGGCGCCGAGAACGCCGATGGAGGAATGGCAGGTGTGCGGGATGAAGGTGCGTGTCGAGATCGCGCCACCATTCCCGGGCGCCGAGACCATGGTGAGCTTCGGCACCGAGGATTTTTCGACGTCGCCGAGGTTCATCAGCGGTCCGGCCTTGAGGCGGATCGCCTCGAGCTTCGCGCGCAGGTTGGAATTCGCTTCCAGTTCCTTCGGTGTCTCCTGGCCCGAAATGCCCATGTCGGCGGCGCGCATGACGACGCAAGGCATGCCGTTGTCGATCATCGTCACCTCGATGCCGTCGATCACGTCGACCGCGTTGCCGGTGGGCAGCAGCGCGCCGCAGGAGGAACCGGCCGTGTCCTCGAATTCGATCGGAATGGCGGCGGCCGTGCCCGGCACGCCGTCAATGCGGGCCTGCCCGGCATAGGTCACTTTCCCGCCCGGCGTGGCGATGGTGGCCACGGCCGTCTGGGCGGTGTTTTCCATGAAGATACGGACCGGCGTCTCGCCGTTGAGGGCCTCGACCAGCCCGCGTTCGATGGCGAAGGGGCCGACCCCGGCAAGGATGTTGCCGCAGTTCTGCGCGTCGGTGACGATCGGCTTGTCGACGAAGACCTGGAGGAACAGGTAATCGACGTCGACGCCTTCGCGCGCCGATCTCCGCACCAGGGCCACCTTGGACGTCAGCGGGTCGGCGCCGCCCAGGCCGTCGATCTGGCGCGGGTCGGGCGAGCCCATGACGCGCAGCAGGAACGCGTCGCGCGCTTTCGTGTCCGCCGGCAGGTCGTCGGCGAGGAAGTACCCGCCCTTCGAGGTGCCGCCGCGCATCCACAGGCAGCGCACGCCCTCAGACATACTTCAGCCCCTTGGCGGCGAGCTTGTCGCGCATGCCGTAGATGTCGAGCCCCAGTTCGCCCGCCATCAGCCGCTTGCGGGTCTCGGCCTCCTTGGCCTCGCGGACGCGGCTGGCCGCGAGCGCCGCAATGGCATTGGCGCGCGGCACGACGCAGACGCCGTCGTCGTCCGCCACGATCACGTCGCCGGGGTTCACAGCCGCGCCGGCGCAGACGACGGGAATGTTGACCGAGCCGACCGTCTCCTTGACGGTGCCTTGCGCGAACACCGCCTTCGACCAGACCGGGAAGCCGATCTCGGTCAGGTCGCGCACGTCGCGCACGCCGGCCTCGATGATCAGGCCGCGCACCTTGCGGTGCATCAGCGAGCGGGCAAGCAGTTCGCCGAAATAGCCGTCCTCGCAGGGGCTGGTCGGCGCGACGACGAGGATGTCGCCCTCGCGGCACTGTTCAACCGCGACATGAAGCATCCAGTTGTCGCCTGGCGCGACCGACACGGTGACGGCGTTGCCGGCCACCCGGGCGCCTGGATAGATCGGCCGCATGTAAGCGCGCATCAGGCCTGTCCGGCCCATCGCCTCGTGGACGGTCGCCACGCCGCATGCGGCCAGCCCGTCAATGGTCTCAAGCGGCGTGCGCTCGATCGCCTGTACAACCACACCGCCCATCAGCGTCCCTCCGTCGGCACCAGCGTCTCGACCACGTGCGGGAAAACCGCCTCATAGGCCTCGCCGTACTTGATCGTCTTGTCGGAATTGCGCGCGGCCTGCACGCCGCGCTGCAACGCCACGCGGGTATAATACTCCCAAAGGTGCTCCTGGCCCGCCATGCATTCGATCGCGGCGCGCTTCTGGTCCCACACCGGCGTGATGTCGAGGAGCGTGTTCGGCATCCAGCGGCACTGCTCGGGCTGGTGCGGCTCGAACAGCATCACCGGCGGCGCGCCGACGACCTTCTCGTCGGGATTGTGGCCATGCGCCTGGGCGATGATGCGGGCCTCCTGCGCGAACTGGCTGACCAGCGGGTGATCGCGGTTGTAGGGATCCTCGCGCGAATGGGTCAGCATGAAGCACGGCCGGATCTTGCGGAAGACGTCGACCATGCGAAACAGCGTCTCCTGCGTCAGCGTGATCGGGTAGTCGCCGAGGTCCCAGAACTGGATGTCGGCAACGCCGAGTGCCTTGGCGGCGTTCTCGGCCTCGCGCTGGCGCTCGCTCTTGACGCGGTCGAGCGTCATGCCGTCCAGCCGCCAGAGCTTGGCGCTCTCGCCGCGCTCGCCATAGGACAGGCACACCACCGTGACGTCGATCCCGGCCTGCGCGTGCAGCGCGATGGCGCCGCCCGCGCGCCAGACGAAGTCGGCCGAATGGGCGCTCACCACCAGTGCGGTCTTCCTGCTCATGCTCGTTCTCTCCCTCGTTGCCCGCGGCCGCCAGCATGGCGCCGCTGATGTGTTGAGTCCTGAAATTTCGCCAGGCGTCTGATCAGGCGATCATTTCTGGCCAGTAGAGCCGCGTCGGATTGTCGACCAGGAGCTTGCGCAGACGGTCTTCGTCCGGTGCGATCAGCGCCAGCAGATCGACCAGCGCGCCATCGTCGGGCATGTTCTTGCGGATGTTGGGATGCGGCCAGTCGGTGCCCCACAGCACACGCTCCTCGAAGCGCTCGACCAGCGTTCGCGCAAAGGGAACCGCGTCGTGGAACGGCGGACCCGCGCGCGAGACGCGCTCCGATCCGCAGACCTTCACCCAGAAGCGCTCGTCGGCCATCAGGTCGAGCAGCATGTGGAAGGCCGGCTGATCGACGCCGAGGCTCGCGTCGACGCGGCCCATGTGATCGATCACCATGGTCAGCGGGATCTCCTTCAGCACCGGCGCCAGCGTCTCGAGCTTGACGGCATCGAAATGTACCACCGCGTGCCAGCCGAGCGGCGCGATCTTGTCGACGATCCTGCGCACGGCGACGATGTCGGCATCCTCGCCGAGATGGGCCACGAAGTTGAAGCGCACGCCGCGCACGCCGCCATCGTGGAGCGCGCGAAGCTCGGCGTCGGTGATGTCGGCCCTGACCATCGCCACGCCACGATAGCGCCCCTCGCCCGCCGCGATCATGTCGAGCATGGCCGAGTTATCGGTGCCGTGGCACGACGCCTGCACCAGCACCGAGCGTTCGATGCCGAGCATGGCGTGCAACGCAAACAGCGTCTCCTTCGGCGCGTCGACGGGCGTATAGGTGCGCTGCGGTGCGAAGGGAAAACGTGCCACCGGGCCGAAGACATGGCAATGCGCGTCGCAGGCGCCCGCCGGCAGCCGGATCTCCGGTGTCTTCGGCGAGGGATGAAAAGGCAAGGCGGCAGGCTGCATCAGGACGTCCCGTGTCGGTTGGAGAGTTCGGCGCCGGCCCCGGCGGACAGCGCGCGCCAGGCAAGAATGCACAGCACAACGCCGCCGAGAAGCCTTGCGAGAATCGTGGCCGGATCCGTGGCGGTGACCGCGGTCGGCCAGAGCACCAGAAGCGACGCCGCGGCCATCGCGATCCGTTCGAAACCCGCGAGCGGACGTCCGAGCCAGCCGGCGAACGCGATCGTGAGGCCGACGACGCCGATCCCCGCAAGCACCGCCGACAGCGCGATTTCGAGGCCCGAACCGATCGTCAGCAGGCCCGGCATGGTGACGAACAGGAACGGCACGAGCAGCTTGACGAAGCCGAGGCGCACCGACTCCATCGCGGTCTTGTTGGCGTCGCCGCCCGAAATGCTCGCCGCCGCATAGGCCGCGAGCGCCACCGGCGGCGTTATCGCCGATACGAGACCGTAGTAGAAGATGAACATGTGCGCCACGATCGGCGGCAGGCCGAGCCGCGTCAATGCCGGCGCGACCAGCACCGCCAGCAGCAGATAGGCCGCCGAGGTCGGCAGGCCCATGCCAAGCACGAAGGAGGCAAGCGCCGTCAGGATGAGGATCGCCCAGATGTTCTGTCCGCCGAGATCGACGATCAGCCCCGACATCATCAGCCCCAGCCCCGACAGGTTGAGCACACCGATGACCACACCGGCCGCCGCCACGGCGGCAACGATGGGCATGGTGGAGACAAGCGTGTCGCGGCACACCAGCACCAGACCGACGAGCCCGATCCGCGTCTCCTTGCGCCAGGGCGAGACGACCAGGCCGACGACGATCGCCATGACGGCGGCGCGGGTCGGCGAGTAGCCGATGACGAGAAAGCCGACCAGCGCGACGAGCGGCAAGAGCAGATAGCCGCGCTTGACCAGCGTCGCGCGCAACAGCGCCAGGCCGGCGTCGCGATCCGGCTGGAGGTTCAGCCGACCGGCTTCGAGCCTTACGGCGACCATCAGCGCAAGCACGTAGAGCAGACCCGGCACGAGGGCCGCCAGCGCGATCTGGGCATAGGGAACGCCGATGATTTCGGCCATCAGGAACGCGGCAGCACCCATGACCGGCGGCAGGATCTGGCCGGCCGAGGAGGCCGCCGCCTCGATGGCGCCAGCAAGCGTGGGCGAGTAGCCCACGCGCTTCATCAGCGGGATGGTGAAGGTGCCGGTGGTGACGACATTGGCCACCGCACTGCCGTTGATGGTGCCGAGCATGGCGCTCGACAGCGCGGCCGACAATCCCGGCCCGCCCTGCATCCGGCCGGTCAGGCCGCGCGCGATGTCGACGAAGACCTCACCGGTCCCGATCTTCATCAGGAAGGTGCCGAGGAGCGCGAACAGGAAGATGTATTCGACCGCAACGCCCATCGGCAGGCCGTAGATGCCCTCGGTGGAGAGCATCAGCGTCGAGGCCAGTCGGGACAGGTCGTAGCCGCCATGGCCATATTGTCCGGGGATCAGGTTTCCGAACCAGGCATAGGCGAGTGCCGCGACCATCAGCGCCACCAGCGCCCAGCCGAGCGCCATCCGCACCAGCACGAAGACGACGGCCATCAGGCCGGCGAAGATCCACAGGTCGGGCGGCGTCGCCATGGCGCCGCGCATGACGATGTCAATGTAGGACTGCCAGAGGTGGACGCCGGGGACCAGCGCCACCGGCGCCAGCCCGTAGCAGAGCAGGCGGACCCAGCCAGCGCGGGCGTTGAGCCCGACGAAGAGAAGCCCACCCGCGGCGACCAGCGAATAGAAGAGCGAGCGCAGGATCAGGGCCGTGATGAGCCCGAAATAGGCGCCGTAGATCACCAGTGCGGTGACCGCCACGGCCAGCGCGGCGAAGAGAAGCGACACGGCGGCCGCTTCCCTGTCCGAGCGTAGCATGCTGCGATCGATCCGCAGCCTTTCGAGTGCCCCGATCATGCGTTCGTCCGATCACCTGGCCTGGTCGAAGAACGCCTTGGCGCCGGGATGCAGGTCGATCGGCGTCTGCGTCGCCGTTTCCAGCGCGATCACCTTGGCCTGCGGATGCACCTCGCCCAGTTCGGGCAGATGCTCGAAGATGGTGCTGGTGATGGCGTTGATCAGGCCCTCGTCGGCGCCCTCGCTCGTGAAGATCGTCGCGGGATCGTTGATGACCTTCACAGGAGACGTCTGGTCCGGGTAGGTCCCGGCCGCGATCTCGTAGGGCTGGTAGAAGGGATAGGCCTCGAACAGCCCTGCCACCTTTTCCTCCTCGATAGGCAGCAACACCATGTCGCGCTGAGCGTCGAGATCGATGAGCGCCGCCGTGGGCGCGCCTGCCAGCACGACCGTCGCGTCCACCGTCCCATTCATCAGCGCATTGGTGCCCTCCGTGTAGGACAGGAACTGCGCTTTACCGACGTCGAACACGCCATAGGCTTCCAGCAGGCGCTGGGCGAGCACCGCGGCATTGGAACCGGGAGGTCCGAGGTTCACGCGCTTGCCGGCGAGATCGCCAAAGGATGCAATGCCGGTGTCGGCGATCGTGGCGACCTGGAGCACGGCAGGGTAGAGGTAGGCGATGGCGGCAACGGCCTGCGCGTCGCCGTTGAAAGGACCCGTGCCGGTCTTGGCTTCATAGAGCGTCGAAGACGAGGAGAAGCCGAAGGTCATCTGGTTGGCGGCGACACGGCGGATGTTTTCGACCGAAGCGCCTGTCACCTCGGCGCGGGCCGTGGTGTTGTCCATGTGCTTGTTGAGCAGGTCGGCCATGCCGGCGCCGATCACGTAGAACAGGCCGCCGGTACCGCCCGTGCCTATGGAAACCCGCTCCTGTGCCAGAACGGGCGTCGCCGCCAGCGCCAGTGCGACGGCAGCCGTCGTCAGTCCGAAGTGTTTCATGGTCTTTCCTCCGTGTTGATGGGTCATGATGATCGAGCGGTCCGGGCGGGCTGGCCCTTGGCCTGCGGCTGGGCAAGCGCCCAGAGACTGGCATGGCTCGCCTCGACGATCTGGCGGATCGCCTCGTCGTGGTCGAAGCCGTCCGCCTTGCCGTCCGACAGGCGCGATATGCGTTCGGGATTGATCAGGGTGTAGTAGAGCGAGCCGAGCAGGAACTGGCTTCGCCAGACGATGTCGTCGCGCTTCGAGCCGGGCACGCAGTCCGCGATGGCATCGATGAAGGCGCGCGTGGTCGCGTCGAAGGCGTCGGCGATGATCAGTTTCGCCTGTTCGCTGCCTTCGGCCGAGAGAATGGCGCGAAGCCTGGTGAACCGGGCGCCGCCGCCGACGAGATCGCCGGATGAGCGGAAGGCCGGCACGACATAGGCGCGCAGGATGGCGGTGAGACGCGCGCTTCGATCCTCGATGCGGGTCGCCTCGCTGATGAGTTCCAGGCGCCGCGCGTTCATCGGCCGGGTGTGCCGCTCGTAGATCGCCGAGAGAATCCCCGCCTTGTCGCCGAAGTGGTAGGTCAGGCTACCAACGTTGAGATCGGCTGCCCGCGCGATCTCCCGCAGCGCCACCGCGCCGAAGCCGTGCTGCGAGAACAGTTCTTCGGCCGCGTCGAGTATCGCAGTCCTGGAGTCGATCTCTTTCCCCGCCCTGGCCATCGCCGTTTCCTCCTGTCATCGC
Organism: Mesorhizobium sp.; assembly: GCA_051860465.1. Classification (GTDB taxonomy): domain Bacteria; phylum Pseudomonadota; class Alphaproteobacteria; order Rhizobiales; family Rhizobiaceae; genus Aquibium. The sequence continues at coordinate 36,290 of JBHYDY010000015.1, read as the reverse complement.
GGCTTCTAGCGGCTCGCTGTTTTCTTGTCCATCATTTTTCGACAACTGTTCAATAAATCCATTGACGCGTCCATAAAGCAGCGGCGTCCGATCGACGCGTGCCGACGCGGCAGCTGGCGGCGGGTAGCGCCGTCGCGGCTTGCGATCGAAGCATTTTTCAACGTGTGAAGACGAAAGCGGAGCTCAGGCGTCGGGAATGCAGGTCGCGGACCGGTTCGTCGCAAGGCGGGAGGTCATGCCTCGCGCCGCCCTTGCAGCCTGACATAGTCGTCGAAGCCGACGCGGGAGCGCCAGTTGCGGTGGGCGGCCAACAGATTTCCTTTAAGCGAGCGCCAGACGGCACGCCTGCGGGATGCCTTGCGCGCTCCCTCGATGGTGCTGCCGCCGAGGTCGGCACTTCCGTCCGCGACGAGGTTTTTCGGCACCGACCAGATGTCGAGGCCGAGTTCCCAGTGGTACTTGATGTCTTCGTCGACCACCCGGAAGATCCGGCGGCGCGTAAGGAACCTTGTCGCGCCATTGCGGGAGATCAGATAGCCGACAAGCCCAGCGCGGACATTTTCCCGCTTCACGATCTCGATGTCGCCGACGATGCGCGAGATCGAACGGCCCCGCTCCCATTCGCTCGGCAGGTCGAACAGCTTGACGATGTCGCGTCCGTCCGACAACAGATCGCCGGCGATGGCGAGAACGCGGCGAAGCGCCTCCCCGTCAATCACCACGAAATCATCCTCCAGAACCAGCGCAAATGGGTCGCCGCCATCCACAAGGGCCTGCCAGGCCATTCTGTGGGTCGCATAGGCCGCAGTTTCCTCGGGGACCGGCGCGCGCTTGCTCCAGCGGCGCGCCGATTTCGCATCGAAGAGGTCACCGACGATCGCGTCGGTCGGGATCGCGCCGTCGATGACGCGCACACGGCTCGCGTCGACAAGCGTCGCGGCTTGCGCAAGCGCCGACGGGAGCCGCGCGGGAGGCGATGCCCTCGACGTCAGGATGAACAGATCCGGTGGAGCGGGCGGACGGTCAGCTGGCATGATGCCGGACCTGCACTTTCGGCAGGCCGATCGGGGTGACGCCGAGATCGCACGCGAGCTGACCGAAGGCTTCGGTCTCGATCAGGTCGGCGTAGGGAATCTCGGGGAACCGCAGCCCCGCCCGATGGACGTCAGAATGGACGAGCAGCGCGGTTCCACCGACGCCGTTCAGCGGCACGCGATCAAGGTAGCGCAGGTCATGCAGGTGACGGCGCCACCAGGCATCGATCGGCGGCTGGGTCAGGCCATGCTTCAGGTGGCGGTAGTGATCCACGCGGTGCGGCTTGCCGACCACGAGCCAGGCGTTGAGATCGAAGCTCGGGCCGCCCGGCTCGATCACGCAGTCGGGCGCCACGATCTTGGCCTCCGCCGCAAGCAGCAAGCCGATCAGGTCGCGCGGCAGGCCGATGACGTCGGCATCGAGCCACAGGTACCAGTCGGAATAGGGCTTGCCCAACGCGTGGTCGATCAGGTCGTTGCGCGCCTTGGCGATCCCGGCGCGGCGCGCGCGCTGGTAGCGCGGCTCCCAGCGCCGGTCGCGCGGGAACTCCGGCGCGCCGCGGGCGAGCCGGACGCACGCCATCGACGCGAAGTCTCGGCCGTGGCGCGAAACGAGGTCGGCGATGAGTTCCGCCGTCCGGTCGTTGCTGCCGCTCTCGCCATAAAGGATGTGAATGCGGTCGCGCGGATGGTCGAGCTGGAGCAGTTGCCCGAGGCTTTCCTCGACGAAGGGCTCCGCGTTGCGCGCCGGGATAAGCACCGTGACGAAAGGCGGCTCGGCCGCGCGTCGCAGCGGCAGCGTCAGGATGGCCTGATCGACCTGACGCCTCGCCGCCTTCAAGGTGAGATGCTCGTCCCGCCGCAGCCAGTTGCGCAACTCGCGCAGCTGGGCGAGCTTTCGCTGGTAGAACGACGGCGGCTGATTGGTGTAGTAGCTCCCCTGCCAGCAATGGACCGACAGGACCGTGGCGGCGAAATCTCCCCAGCGCGGGTCGGCGCCGTCGTTTCCGTGGACCGTGATGCCGGCGAAGAGATGAGACGAGTTGAGGGACAGCGTCTCCGGCTCCTCCCATTGCTCGACGGCGGCCGACAGGATCAGCGGCCCAGTCGTCTCCAGGATGTCGAAGTCGCGGCGCGGATACATCAGGGTGCAAAGGTCGATCACCTTGTCCCAGAAGGGATGGCCGGGCGGGCTGGCCATGGTGCCGTTGAACCAGAGCGACCGCATGCCGCGACATCTTGCCGGGAAGTGGTGAATACGCGGCTCCTCGCAAAGCACCACGCGGGGATCGCCGGCCAGCGGTTCCAGGGAAGCCATGCAAATGGTGTCAATGTCGGCGTAAACGCCACCATAGTGCTTCAAAAGGCAGTACCGCGCGAGATCGGCACGCTGGACGGGGCGCGCGTAGCCGTCGAACATCGGCAGCAGTTCCGGGAACTCGGTCGCCATGAACCGGCGAAGGTCCTCGTCGGACCAGAACATGTAGCGCCAGTCCGGATTGAGCGTCTCCCAGCTCTTTGGATCGCCCTTCTCGACGGGATAATCCCTGCTGCGCCAGGTCTGGTGTATGATGCGTGGAATGCCAGCGGAGACGGGACGTGCCATTCTTGCAAGTGAACCTGGTTGAGGAAGACGGACGGGTCTCAGGTGCAGAAATCCGGAACGAGGGCAATTTTCAAGTCCTTTCGGGGCAGCTTGCCGGAACGCGCATCTTTTTGCGAAAGGATTTCAGCGGCCGTCAACGCAACACCCCAACCGTGGCATGGCTGGACCCCGGCGACCTCGCCAGCCTTCCCCAGACAATCGAGGAATGCAGGCCCTTCTTCATTGTGTTCGAGGGGGTGGCCTTGCTCCAGGCCATGCGTGCGGTTCGACGCGCCTTCCCCAAGCTGCCGATCATCGTCGATTTCCACAATGTCGAAGGACGGCTCTACCGCGACGTGCGGGTGGCGCGGTATCCCCGGTGGCTCAGACCGATTGCCGGAATGCTGCTTTCGCGCTCGCTGCGGCAAGCGGAGGAGGCCGATCGAGAGGCAGCACTTCTCGCCGACGCGGTCTGGACCTGTTCGACCCAGGATGCCGCGCTGGTGCGGAAGGCGGGGCTGTCCAAATCGGTCCACGTGGTTCCCAATCCGATCCCGGACTGGTGCCGAACCGCCGATCCAGAAACGGGCCCGCGCACCGGGAGCACCGTCCTGTTTGTCGGTCATCTCGGCTACGCCCCGAACCGGCGCGCCATCGCCGAGCTCGCCGGCACGATCATGCCGGAGCTGCTGCGTCGCTTCCCGGACGCGGAACTGCACGTCTGCGGCCGTGGGCCTCGGGCGAAGCTTGTCCGGCTCCTGGCCGACCGCGGGCATCGCCTGACGGCCAATCCGCCGGACCTTGCCCCGATCTATCGCGAGGCGGCGGGCGCAGCCATTCCCCTGCGCGAAGGGGGCGGCACGCGCATCAAGGTGCTGGAGGCGCTGGCGGTCGGGTGCCCGGTGGTGGCGACAGCGAAGGCGGTCGAGGGACTGGCGCTCGAGGACGGCCGCCATTTCCTGCGCGCGGAAACGACGTCCGACTTCATCTCGGCGCTGTCGCGGCTGTTCGAAGACCCGCTGGTCGGCCAACGGCTGTCCGCCGAAGGCCGCGCCTTCGTCGAGCGCGAACATGGCGACGCGGCGCGGTTGGAGGCGGTGAACGCCGCGCTTTACGAGATCGGGATCCTTTAGATCGCAACGGGCCGCGCGGTGGCCGCTCACCGCATGGCGTCGAGGAAAGCCAGTACGGCCGCGCGCATCGCGGGCGTCTCGACATGGCCGATGTCGGGTTCGGCGAGCCTCAGCAGCGCCGTTTCGACACCAGCCGCGCGATAGGCGGCTAGGCACTCGGTGAAGGCCGCTTCGACGGCGTCCGGCGGCGTCAGCGGGTCGCGGTCGCCGGTGCAGACCAGCTGCGGGCGCGGCGCGACCATGCCGGCAATCCGGCCGAAGGACGTCTGCGCGAGCAGGCCCGGGATCGTCATGTAGTGTCCGTGCAGATCGTGCGCACCGGAGCGGATCAGGGTTGCGAGGTCGGCAAAGCAGCACAGATGCGCGACGCGGGCGATGCGCGGCTCGATGGCGCCAAGGAAATAGGCGTGGGTGGCGCCCATCGACAGGCCGAAGGCGGCGATGCGGTCGGGATCGACGTCGTCGCGCGCGGCCAGGTGGTCGAAGCCGGCGAAGAGGTCGGCCAGCATCTCGCCCATCAGCGTCCTGCCCTGCCACAGGAGCGCCTTCGACAGCGCATCCTCCTTTTCATGGGCGCTGTCGCCGAAGGTCGGCATGTCGAGGCAGAGCGTGACGAAGCCGCGCCCGGCGAGCAAGGGTCCCCAGGGACCGAGCAGGCTCGGGCGGCCATCGAGCAGTTCGGCCGCGCCGATGTCGTAGCGGGCGCCGTGGGCGTGGCAGTAGAGCACGGCCGGCAGGCGGCCGTCGGATGTATCCGGCCGGGTGAGAAACGAGCGCGCGCGGCGGCCGTCGCCGAGGTCGAGCGAGAGCGTCTCGACGGCAACGCCATCGGCAACGGCGACGGTACGCTCGAGCACCGGCGGCGCGCTTCGCGGGCGGTCGGGGACGCGGATCAGCTGGCGGAGTGCTGCGGGCGTCATGACGGCGTCCTCGCCGCGCCGGCCTCGAGGATGGCCCTGAGCGGCGCGACCTCGCCCGCCCGCAGGCGCTCTCCGTCGCGGACGAAGACGCCGCGCAGTTCGAAGCCCTCGACCACCAGCCGCCCGCCGATCAGGCCGCGATAGGCGAGACGGAAGGTCTTTGCGTTCCACTCGACGATGCGAACCGCGAGATCGAGACGGTCACCGTTGACGGCGGGCGAGCGGAACGTGCCGCCGACGTCGATGAGGCCAAGCCCGATCGAGCCGAGCTCCGCGCAAATGGCGGCGTGACCGGCGCCGAAGCGGAAGAGCAGCGCGTGAAAGGTGGCGTCGAACCAGCGGAAGTGATTCGGGTAGTAGACGATCCCGGCCGGGTCGCAGTCGCCGAAGCTGACGGGAATGGCGCTTTCGTGGACGATCTCGATCATGGGCTGCTTCCGGTCCGGGCGGGAGCCGGCCCTTGCGGGCGCGGCGGGGAGACGTTTAGCTAGAGCAAGCCGCGGCCGGTTTAAACAGGCCCGTGCCAAAACCGTGGCGACGCGGTGCATTCCCGCATGAGCTGCTTTCGCCCGCAAGGAAATATGATAAACGGCATCATGTTTCTTCGTTCGCCCTCTACCATATTGTCTGGAACTGTTCTAAAGAAGTGTCCCGCCACCCGGGCCACGCGAGCGAGGACGATCCATGCGGCTGACACGTCAGACGAACTACGCCATCCGGATCCTGATGTATTGCGCGGCGAACGAGGGCCGGCTGAGCCGCATTCCCGAGATCGCGGCGGCCTATACGGTGTCGGAGCTGTTCCTGTTCAAGATCCTGCAGCCGCTGGTCGAAAACAAGCTGATCGCGACGGTGCGCGGACGCAATGGCGGCGTCCGGCTCGCCAAGCCGGCGGCCGAGATCACCCTGTTCGACGTAGTGCGGGTGACGGAAGAGAGCTTTGCCATGGCCGAGTGCTTCGAGAACGACGCGGCCGACTGCCCGCTGATCGACAGCTGCGCGCTGAACGCCGCGCTGCGCAAGGCGCTCGGCGCCTTCTTCGACGTGCTGGAGAGCTACACCATCGCCGACCTGACGAAGGAGCGGCCGAGCCTGCAACTGCTGCTCGGCATCGACGCCACCACCGGCCACGCCATCGCCAACTGAGGTTCGACCGCCGCGCGCTCGCGCCCGTCCCTGCGGGTGCTTCCGCTTGCCCGCCGTTTCGCCTGTCCCATCACGCCTGAACGCACGAGGAAGACCAGCCATGTACGTCGCCATGAACCGCTTCAAGGTCAACACCGGTTCGGAAGAGGCCTTCGAGGCCGTCTGGAAGGGCCGCGATTCGACGCTGTCGGAGATGAAGGGATTCCAGACCTTCCACCTGCTGCGCGGCGCGACGAACGAGGCCGAGGGCTACACGCTCTATGCCTCCCACACGGTGTGGGCGAGTTACGAGGATTTTTCCGCCTGGACGAAATCCGAGCAGTTCCGCGCCGCGCACCGGAACGCCGGCAACAACAAGCCGCTGTACATGGGGCCGCCGCAGTTCGAGGGGTTTGTGGCGGTCGAGGGGGCGTAACCCGTGTCCGCCCTGACCGAGGACCAGCTTGAGTGCATTCCGATCCTGCCGTCGGTGGATATCGCCGCGACAGCCGACTTCTACGTCGCGTTGCTCGGCTTCGTCGAGCAGTACCGCGCGGAAAATTATCTGATCGTGCGACGCGACGCGGTGGAGATCCATTTCTGGCTGACCGACGACCGAAGCCTGTGCGAACGCTCGTCGATCTACGTGCGCGGCGGTGTGATCGGACGCTGGCACGCCGAGTTCGAGGCGCGTGGTGTGCCGCAGCTGACGGCGATCGCGGTGCGGCCGTGGGGCATGGAAGAGTTCTACATCCACGACCCGCACGGGAACCTGCTGCGCTTTGGTCGGGTCTCCGACGCAACGCGCGACTGATCAAGCCGCCGCCAGCAAACTCGCGTTCCCCCCCGCCGCCGTGGTGTCGACGCAGACGGCGCGTTCCTGGGCGTAGGCGGCGGGTGAGAGCGTCTCGGCGATGAGCGGGACGATCGGGCCTTCGCGTCCCGCGAGCGCCTGGCGGAGCGCGCGCTGGCGGGCTGGCGCGGCGGCGGAGGCCACGGCGTCGATGGCGAGTTCAGCCAGTTCGTCGGGGGCGACGGTGCCGTCGAGGGCGGCGACGGGCAGGCCCTTGCCCAGCAGCGGCTGGAGCGCGGCGGTGGCGCCGGGGGTGATGGCCAGGACGGCGTTGCCGACGGCCAGCGCCTGCACGGCCTGCGCCAGCACGAGATCGGCATCCGGGCCGAGGCAGAGCACGCGGCCGCGCGGGGCGAGCGTGAGCGAATTGGCTTCGCCGGTCGGTCCGGGGAGATCGTAGGGGCCGACGTCGAGGCCGGCCGCCGCCGCCACGGCGTCCGAGCCCTTGCCGCGCAGGAGCTTGCGCAGCGCACCGATGCGGTCCGCGCGGGTCGGCCAGTCGCTGGCGGCGGCATCGGGGAAGCGCTCGGCGATCATCGCCGCCGTCACGGGCAGTTCCGCCGCGCCGACGCCCTCACCTGCCGTCGCGATCCCCGACACGGCTGGCGCGTGGCACGACGGTCCCTGGCGGAAGCGACGGAGGTAGTGGGGGCCGCCGGCCTTGGGGCCGGTGCCGGAGAGGCCTTCGCCACCGAAGGGCTGGGAGCCGACGACGGCGCCGATCTGGTTGCGGTTGACGTAGAGATTGCCGACGTGGACCGTGTCGACGAAGCGCTGGACGCGCGCCTCGATGCGGGTGTGGAGGCCGAAGGTGAGGCCGTAGCCCATCGCGTTGACCTCGGCGATGACGCGGTCGATCGCGTCGGCCTCGAAAGTCGCGACGTGCAGGACCGGGCCGAAGACCTCGCGCTCGAGGTCGCCGATGCCGGAGACGCGGACGATGTGCGGCGCCACGAAGCGCCCCTCGCCCGGCGCCTGAAGCTTCGCGACCAGCTTGCCGCGCGCCTCCATGCCGGCGCAGTAGGCTTCGATGGAGGCCTGCGCCTCGTCGTCGATGACCGGGCCGACGTCGGTCGACAGCTGCGCCGGGTCGCCGACGACGAGTTCGTCCATGGCGCCGCGCAGCATCTCCATGATCTTATGCTCGACATCGGTCTGGACATAGAGGATGCGCAGCGCCGAGCAGCGCTGGCCGGCACTCTGGAAGGCCGACGCCAGCACGTCGCGCACGGCCTGTTCCGGCAGCGCGGTGGAATCGACCAGCATGGCGTTGAGGCCGCCGGTCTCGGCGATCAGCATGGCGTCGGGCGAAGCCGATTGCGCGAGCTGGCGCTCGATCGCGCGGGCGACCTCGGTCGAGCCGGTGAAGCAGACGCCCGCGATCGCCGGGTCGGCGACCAGCGGCGCGCCGACCGACGGGCCGTCGCCGGGCAGGAGCTGGAGGATGTCGGCAGGCACGCCCGCCTCGTGCAGCAGCGCGATGGCGCGGGCGGCGATCAAAGGCGTCTGCTCGGCCGGCTTGGCGACGACGGCATTGCCGGTGACGAGAGCGGCGGCCACCTGGCCGGTGAAGATGGCGAGCGGAAAATTCCAGGGCGAGATGCAGACGATGACGCCGCGCGCCTCGGTCCCCGCCTCGGCCTTGGCCGCCTCGGCGGCGTAGTAGCGCAGGAAATCGACCGCCTCGCGGAGTTCGGCGATGCCGTCGGCCAGCGTCTTGCCGGCCTCGCGGGTGCAGAGCGCGAAGAATTCCGGCGCGTGCGCCTCGTAGAGATCGGCGGCGCGCAGCAGCATCGCGGCGCGATCGGCGACCGGAGTGGCGGCCCATCGCGGCTGCGCGGCGGCGCCGATCTGGACGGCGTCGCGGGCGAGCGCGGCATCGGCCTCGACGACGGTGCCGACGGCTTCGGTTGGTCGCGCCGGATTGACGATGACGCGGGCGAGACCGCCCTCGCCCGCCGCCGGCGTGATCGGCCTCGCGGTCCAGGCGGAGCCGGTCATGAAGGGCGCGCGGGCGGCGTCGAGGGCGGCGATGGTGACCGGGTCGGTGATGTCGAAGCCCCTGGCGGCCTTGCGGCCCGCGCCGAAGATGGCCGACGGCATCGGGATCGCCGGATTGTGCGCCGGCCCCTGGGAGACGACGACGTCGAAAGGATCGCGCGCGATGACTTCGGCGCTGACGTCCTCGTCGACGATCTGGTGGACGAAGGAGGAATTGGCGCCGTTTTCGAGCAGCCGGCGCACCAGATAGGCGAGCAGGTCGGAATGGGCGCCGACCGGGGCGTAGATGCGGCAATGGGTGCCCTCGGTCTTGCGCACCGCCTCGTGCAGGGCCTCGCCCATGCCGTGCAGGCGCTGGAACTCGAAGGCATGGTTGTCCGTGGCCATCTCCAGGATCGCGGAGACCGTGTGGGCGTTGTGGGTGGCGAATTGCGGGTAGATGCGGTCGGTCATGCCGAGCAGTTTTCGCGCGCAGGCGATGTAGGAGACGTCGGTGTTGGGCTTGCGGGTGAAGACCGGGTAGCCGGCAAGGCCGAGGGTCTGGGCGCGCTTGATCTCGCTGTCCCAATAGGCGCCCTTGACGAGGCGCACCATGATGCGCCGGTCGAGTCTTTCGGCCAGCGCGTGCAGCCAGTCGATGACGAAAGGCGCGCGCGGCCCGTAGGCTTGCACCACCACGCCGAAGCCTTCCCAGCCGGCAAGATCCGGATTGGACAGGGTCTCTTCGATGACGTCGAGCGACAGGTCGAGCCGGTCGGCCTCCTCGGCGTCGATGTTGAGGCCCATGCGAGCATCGCGGGCGGCGAGGCAGAGCGACGTCAGCCGCTCGACCATGACCGGCATCATGCGTGCCTTCTGCGCCTGTTCGTAGCGCGGGTGGATGGCCGAAAGCTTGACCGAGATGCCGGGATTGCGGCGCACCTCGTTGCCGGTCGCGGTCTTCGTCAGCGCGGCGATGGCGTCGGCATAGGCGCGGTGGTAGCGCAGCGCATCGGCCTCGGTGCGGGCCGCCTCGCCCAGCATGTCGTAGGAATAGAGATAGCCCTTGCGGGTGAAGTCGCGGCCGCGACGGACGGCCTCGTCGATGGTGCGGCCAAGCACGAACTGCTCGCCCATCTCGCGCATGGCGGCAGAAACGGCGGTGCGGATCACCGGCTCGCCCAGGCGGCGGACCATGGACCGCAGCGTGCGCTCGATGGCGCCCTCGCCCTCGTCGAGCACGCGGCCGGTCAGCATCAGCGCCCAGGTCGAGGCGTTGACGAACATCGAGGCCGATTCGCCCGAATGCGCCGACCAGTCGTGCGGGGCGATCTTGTCGCGGATCAGGTCGTCCATGGTCTCGGCGTCGGGCACGCGCAGCAGCGCCTCGGCCAGGCACATCAGCGCCACGCCCTCCTGCGTCGACAGGCCGTATTCGGACAGGAACACCTCCATCAACTGCCGGTCGGAGGAGGATCGCACGGTGCGCACCAGACCAGCGGCGCGGGCGGAGATTTCGGTGCGCCGGGCTTGGGAAAGCCCGGCCGAAGCAACGAGGCTCGCCAGGACGGAACCCTCTTCGGGTAGCATGTGGGCGCGGATGGCGGCGCGGAGGTCCGGACGTGTCGACATGGCGGTTCCCCGAAGGAAGGACGTTAGGCTGGCGTGGCGTTCGTCTGGGATGGTTACTGTCCAGGCCCCACCGGTCTCTTGTATCATTTCCCTCGGCGGGGGGCCGGTCCATAGAGGACAGAGATGCAGACCGAACGACCCATTTGCGATAGACGTTTTCTACACCTTGGACCGGGAACGAGCGCGTGACAGACCAGCTGGATCGTATCGACCGCAACATCCTGTCGGCGCTGTCGCGCGAGGGGCGGCTGTCGATGGCCGAACTCGCCGCCAGGGTCGGCCTGTCGAAGACCCCGGTGCAGGCGCGGGTGCGGCGGCTGGAGGCCGACGGCTACATCCGCGGCTATGCGGCGATCGTCGATCGCGAGCGCATGGGCGAAGGTCATGTCGCCTTCGTACAGGTGAAGCTCTCGGACACGCGCTCGGCCGCGCTTGACGCCTTCAACAAGGCGGTGCTGGCGGTTCCCGAGATCGAGCAATGCCACATGATCGCGTCGAGCTTCGATTACCTGTTGAAGGTGCGGACCAAGGACATCGCCAGCTACCGGCGCGTGCTCGGCGAACGCATCTCTGCGCTCCCCCACGTGGCGCAGACCTCGACCTTCGTGGCGATGGAGACGGTCAAGGATCGGTGATGCGGCGGACCGGGTGCAGTCACTCCACGGTCCTCATCCCGAGGCGCAGGCCACCGACGGTCCTCATCCCGAGGTGCGAGCGGAGCGAGCCTCGAAGGACGCACGAACGTGGGTGGCGCGGGCATCGAGGCTCGCTGCGTTGCTTCGGCGTGGTGCGTCCTTCGAGGCTCGCCCGCAGATGTGCGGGGTGGCGGGCGGCCGTTGCGCGGGCTCGCGCCTCAGGATGAGGACCGTGGGTGGCCTGCGTTGCCCAATGCGGAGCCTGGCTGCGCTGAGCCTCGCAACGAGGTCCCTCGCGTGAACCGCTCCTTGTATACATGGTCGAGGTTTCCTCTGTTCCCCGCGATGCCACGCGCGCCGTGCCCGGCGCTGGCGCCAAGTTCGCAGATTGATTCCGGATTCGCGCGAAGGCTCTTGCAGAACTGGCTTTTTTCGAGGTTCCGCCATCAATCTGCGAAAGTGTGACGCCACCCGACGACGTGTCGAACCGGGGTGTCCTGCGCGCGATGCCCGGTTGACACTGCCACGATCGATCGGCATGATGCATACACGCAGACCATTGGAAGGAGGATCCGATGCTGCTTCGCTGCCTGTCCGCCGCCGACAAGTTCGCCGTCCCGCCTCTTGCCGGAGGCCGGAACTGACCTTACGCAGCATCCGACCTGTCCCCGCACGCCGGCTTGTTCAAGTCCTCGCCGACGGCCAACCCCTGAACGGCCCGATGCCCACCATCCTCCCGCTGATGTTTCCGATCCTGTTCCTGATCGGCCTCGGCTTCCTCGCTGTCCGGACAGGCTATGCCACGTCCGGCCAGATCGACGGGCTCGCGGGCTTCGTCGTGAATTTCGCGCTGCCTGCGATCATCTTCTCCACCTTCACCGGCCAGCAGTTGAGCGAGACGATCAACCTGCCCTATCTCGGCGCCTATGCCGGCGGATCGTTGATCGCATTTGCCATCGTGTTTGTCTTCCTGCGCCGCATCCTGCGGCGCCCCCTGACGACAGCCGCAATCGGTGCGCTCGGCGGTACGGGTTCCAACACCGGTTTCATCGGCTTTCCTGTCGCATCTCTGATCTTTGGCGCGCCGGCCTTCCTCGCAATGCCGCTGACGATGCTGGTCGAGAACATCCTGATCATTCCGCTGGCGCTGACGCTGGCCGAACTCGGCCGCAACCAGGGCGGCTCGTTGGCGAGCCTGCTCGCCGGGACCATGCGGCGGCTCGTCGCCATGCCGCTGATCTGGGCGATCTTTGCCGGCACAGCGCTGTCCTTCGCCAACGTGCCGATCCCCGAGCTGCTTTCGACGTCGGTCGACCTGCTCGGCCGCGCCTCCGCGCCGGTAGCCCTGTTCGTGGTCGGCGGCGTGGTCGCGGGGCTCAACCGGGGCGACGTCACGGCGGACCTCTGGCCGGTCGTGGTCGGCAAGCTCATCATTCATCCGCTGGCGGTCGCCGGGATGCTCGTCATGATCCCAGGGGTTCCGGCAGGACTTGCCGCTTGTGCGATAGTCTTTTCCAGTGCCTCGATGCTAACGATCTACCCCGTCCTCGCCCGCCGCTACGGGCTGGAGACCAAGGCGGCCGCGGCGCTCATCATCGCGACGGTGGTCGGCCTCTTCACCGTGTCGACCGTGCTGGCAATGCTGCTAGCAAGCACTGACGGAGCCTTTTGAGCCGCCTCGGCGTCGCGGTCCTCCCACCGCGTCCCGACATGACCTGAACCCACGGAGATCACCTTGTCTGACGAACCTCTGATCCTTTCCGCCTCCTGTTCCAACAAGCCGGGCATCGTCGCGGCCGTTTCGAAGGCGATCTTCGACATGGATGGCGACATCGCCGACCTGCAGCAATTCGACGACCACGGCACCGGCCAGTTTTTCTCTCGCGTGGTGTTTTCCGGCGCCAGCGCCCCGATCGGAGCACAGAAGGCGCGCGAACTGCTGGCGCCGGTGCTCGCGCCTTTCGGCATGACCTGGTCGCTTCGCGCGAGGAACGAGAAACGGCGCGTCCTCATCATGGTGTCGCGCTTCGACCATTGCCTGGCCGACCTGCTATACCGCTGGCACATGGGCGAACTGAACATGGAGATCGCCGGCATCGTCTCCAACTATCCGCGCGAAACCTATCCGAACCTCGCCTTCGGAGAGGTACCCTTCCACCATCTGCCGATATCCAAGGAAACGAAGGCGGAGCAGGAGGCGAGGCTGCTGTCCATCGTGACCGAGCGCAGGGTCGATCTCGTCGTGCTCGCGCGCTACATGCAGATCCTGTCGGAGGAGATGACGGAGCACCTGGCCGGGCGCTGCATCAACATCCACCATTCCTTCCTGCCGGGCTTCAAGGGGGCCAAACCCTATCACCAGGCGCATGAGCGCGGCGTGAAGCTGATCGGCGCAACCGCCCACTACGTCACCAGCGATCTCGACGAGGGGCCGATCATCGAGCAGGACATCGAGCGCGTGAGCCATCGCGACACCGCAGAGGAACTGGTGCGCAAGGGCCGCGACATCGAACGCCGCGTGCTCGCGCGTGCAGTGCGCGCCCATCTCGAGGACCGCGTCCTGATGAACGGCATGCGCACCATCGTCTTCCCGGAATAGAAGCGGGCCAGGCGAACCCATTCGCCGAGCCACGAGGCCAAACGAGAAAAGCCCCGTCCGGCGTTCAGCGGGCGGGGCTTTTCCCTGGGGACCGTCGCTGAAGCGTCAGGTCCGCCGCATGCGAGTCAGGTGCGCAGCACCCGATAGATGGCCGGTATGACGAGTACGGTCAAGATGGTCGAAGATGCCAACCCGAACAGCAGCGAGATCGCCAGCCCCTGGAAAATCGGGTCGGTCAGGATCACGGCGGCGCCGATCATCGCCGCCAAGGCCGTGAGCAGGATCGGCTTGAAGCGGATCGAACCGGCCTCGATCAGGATTTCGGTCAACGGCCTGTTCGCGCCATCGGCATGGCGGATGAAATCCACGAGCAGGATCGAGTTGCGCACGATGATGCCCGCAAGCGCGATGAAACCGATCATCGAGGTGGCGGAGAACGGCGCGCCAAACAGCCAGTGCCCGCCGAGGATGCCGATGAAGGTGAGCGGGATCGGCGTCAGGATGACCAGCGGCACCTTGAAGGAGCCGAACTGCGCAACGACCAGGATGTAGATGCCGAGCAGCGCGACGATGAAGGCAGCGCCCATGTCGCGGAACGTCACCCATGTGACCTCCCATTCGCCGTCCCACAGAAGCGTCGAGACGGAGTCGTCCTGAGGCTGGCCGTGCAGCGAGATTACCGGCTTCGGCAGGTCGGTCCAGTCCTGCGCGTCGAGCGCCTCATGAACGGCCAGCATACCGTATAGCGGCGCCTCGAAATCGCCGGCGAGTTCGGCCGTGACCATCTCGGCGGCGCGTCCGTTGTGGCGAAAGACCGGAAAGGACGCCGTTTCCGAAGACAGTTCGACCACGTCGCCAAGTTCCACGACGCCGCGCGCGCCGGGAAGCACATTGGCGGGAATCGGCGTCGTCAGGAAGCGCTCGTCGAGCGTGCGCTCGCTTCTGGGCCGTTCCAGCCGGATCGCGATGGGCTGGCGTCCGCCGCCGCGATGCGAATAGCCGACCGTCTGGCCACCATTCAGGATGCCGATCGTGTCGAACACGTCGCCCTCCTCGACCCCGAAGAATTCGAGATCGTCGGTGGAGATCGTGAGGCGCAGCTTCCTTGCCGGTTCACCGTAGGAATTGTCGACGTCGACGATGAAGGGAACGGAGCGGAAAGCGGCCTCTACCTTCTGGGCCACCAGGCGTCGCGTCTGGGCATCCGGCCCGTAGATCTCGGCCAGCAGAGTCGCCATGACCGGAGGACCGGGCGGCGGCTCGACGACCTTCAGGCTGGTGCCGGCCGGCATCGGCAGGTCGGCGATGCGCTCGCGGATGTCGAGCGCGATGGCGTGGCTCGAGCGCGACCGCTCGCCCTTGGGCAAGAGGTTGATGGCGACCTCGCCCTGCTGCGGCTCGGTTCGGTAAATGGAATGCCGAACCAGACCATTGAAGTTGAAGGGGGCCGCCGTCGCGGCGTGGGTCTGGACCGACTTCACTTCCGGCAGATCCAGAACCTTGGCCGCAACGGCCTGCGCGACCGCGTCGGTTGCTTCAACCGAGGCGCCTTCGGGCAGGTCGATCGTCACCTGAAGCTCCGACTTGTTGTCGAAGGGCAAGAGCTTCACGGTCACGTCCTTGGTGTAGAACAAGGCGAGCGAGCCGATCGTCAGCACGCCGACCACGATCAGGAAGATCCAGCTCCGCGCCTTGGAGGCCAGGATCGGCCGCGCCGTTGCCGCGTAAATTCTCCCGAGCATGCCGCCATGGGCATGATCATGATGGGCCGGCATGGGCGCGTTGCCCGCGATCTTCAGCATCAGCCAGGGCGTGGCCATGACGGCGACGAAGAAGGAGAAGACCATGGCGGCCGAGGCGTTGGCCGGAATCGGGCTCATGTATGGACCCATCATCCCCGACACGAAGAGCATCGGCAGGAGCGCGGCGACCACCGTCAGCGTCGCGACGATGGTCGGATTGCCGACCTCGGCAACCGCCTCGATGGCAGCTTGCTTGCGGTCGCGACCATCACCCATGCCCCAGTGGCGGGCAATGTTCTCGATCACCACGATGGCATCGTCGACGAGAATGCCGATCGAGAAGATGAGCGCGAAGAGCGAAACGCGGTTCAGCGTGTAGCCCATCACCAGGGAGGCAAACAGCGTCAGCAGGATCGTGACAGGAATGACCACGGCGACGACGACCGCCTCGCGCCGACCGATCGAGAACCAGACCAGCAGGATGATCGACACGGTGGCCAGACCGAGGTGATAGAGGAGTTCGTTCGCCTTCTCGTTGGCCGTCTCACCATAGTCGCGCGTCACCTCGACGGTGATGTCTTCGGGAATCAGGCGGCCTTCCAGACCCGCGACCCGGTGAAGAATCTCCTCGGCGACGGTAACGGCGTTGGAACCGGCGCGCTTGGCGACGGCGATCGTCACCGAGGGGACGCGCACGAGACCGCCCTCCCCGCGGGTGATCGTCGCGACATAGGTGTCGGCCCCGTCCTCGGCGAAGCTGATGTCGGCAACGTCGCGGACATAGACCGGCCTGCCATCACGGGCCGTGAGGAGCAGATTGCCGATCGCGGCGGGCGAGCCGAGCGTCTCGCCGGCAACGAGCATGAGCTGATCGCCGCCATCGCGGACGCGGCCCGCCGGGAAGGCGCGGTTGGCGCTCTGCACCTTGCCCGCCAGTTGCTGCAGCGTCACCCCGAAAAGAGCCAGCTTTTCGGGAACCGGCGTAATGCGGATCCGCTCATCCTGGTCTCCGACGAGATAGGTCAGGCCGACGTCGTCGATCTTGGCGATTTCGGTGCGAACCTCGCGGGCGATCCGCGTGAGCGCATTGGCCGTGATCTCGTCGGCTGCCTCCGGCTTCGGCGACAATGTCAGCGATACGATCGCGACGTCATCAATGCCGCGGCCGACGATCAGCGGCTCGGGAACGCCGACGGGTATGCGATCCAGGTTGGCGCGCACCTTGTCATGGACCCGCAAGACGGCGGCATCCGACGAGGTGCCGACGATGAAGCGCGCCGTCACCAGCACGCCATCGTCCTGCGTCTGCGAGTAGACATGCTCGACGCCGTCGATGCCCTTGACGATGGTCTCCAGCGGCTCAGTGACGAGCTTGACGGCGTCCTCCGCCTTTAGGCCGGAAGCATCCACGCGGATGTCGACCATCGGGACCGAAATCTGCGGTTCTTCCTCGCGAGGCAGCGTCATCAACGCGATGAGGCCGAAGGCGAAGGAGGCGATCAGGAAGAGCGGCGTCAGCGGGGAGGAGATGAAGGCCCGCGTCAGGCCCCCCGCAATGCCGAGCGGCAGGCGTTCCGGTGTCTCGGAGGGCGTCATGGGAGCTCCACCACATCGCCGACGAACAGACCGGTCAGGACCTCCAATCTCCCGGCGTCGCCGACCAGCGGATCGCCGAGCACGACGGCGCGCGCCACCGACTGGCCGTCGCGCATCACGGAGACGAAGTCGATGCCGGATCGTGTCGTCACCGCGTCGCGCGGCACGACGATGCCCTGGCGCTCACCAACGGGAACTTCGACGAGAATACGCGCGTCGACGAAGGCGCTGTCGAGCCCCTCCACCTCGACGTCGGCTATAACCCTGCCATTGTCGATCTGGGGATAGATCTTGGCCATTCGGCCGGTGAGTTCCTGTCCGTTGCCGGTGATCCTGATGCTGGCGCCCTGGACGAGGCTTGCGGAATGCCTTTCGGGGATGGCGAGGCGCAGGAAGAAGCCACCGCCGCCAAGCGAAGCGATCTGCTCTCCGGGCATGACGACGGCGCCACGGGTGACGGGCACGGTCAGGACACGGCCATCGGCGGGAGCGAGAACGGCACCCTCCTGCCCCTGCTGTACGACAACCGAACGCTGGGCCTGCGTCGAGGCGATCTGGTTCAGTGCGACGTCAACATCGGTCCTCAACTGGTCGAGGCGCTGAGTCGTGGCGATCCCCTTGTCGACCAGCGACTGGCCACGCTCGAGTTCGGCCTGAGCCCTGGCGAGCTGGGCCTCGAGGGCGCGGAGCTGGGCGTCATAGGATGCGATCTGGAACTCGATCTTGTCGTCGCGAACGGTTGCGATGCGGTCTCCCGCCTTCACCTCGTCGCCTTCCGTGACGACGAGTTCGACGACGATGCCGCCGATACGCGACCTCGCCGGCACGAGATCACGCGCCTCGACGCGGCCATAGACGGCCTTCCATTCGGTGATGGTGATCGGCTCGATGGTCAACCCCGCAGCCGCCGCGGGAGCGGCGGCAAGCAGGGCCGCGGTCAGGAGGGCAAAGCGCATCGCGGTCATCCCGAACTCAGAAGGCGCAGCCTGGCTTCACGCCGAACCACTTGAAAATGGAAGCCGCCGGGCAGAATCCGGTGAAGGCGGACTGCAGAAGATTCAGGCCGATGAAGACGGTGAACCAGACGAACAGTGGCGACACCCATACCGTCAGAACGACGGAGAGGAGCACCATCACACCGGCGAAGGCAAGAACGGAACGATCGAGGGACATACGGGAATCTCCTATTCGAATTAACATATGATCATTTATTCATGCGTCGGACGGAGTGCAAGCCCTCTTTCGAGATTCAGGCAATGGACACCAGCCCTTACGCCTAACGTTCCGCCAACGGCTGCTGGAAAAGTTTCGTCGGGGAAAAGCTTAGGCTTTCGCTGACGTCGCGTCCTTGACCTCGGTCAACGCGGCGTTGATCGGCATGAGCAAGAGAAGCCCATGTCCGGCCAAGGAAAAGGGGGCGCCCAGCGGACGCCCCCTCGCGGTCAATCAGATGTGGCGCGTTCAGGCGGCTTCGTAGGTCACGCCGTCGTCCTCGGCGGTGCCGATGACATGCCAGACGGTGGCGGCGCCCGCGCCGTCGTTGCGGATCCAGTGCTTCTGGCCGGCGGGCGTCTTGACGAGATCGCGCGGTCCGAGCTCGACCTCGACGGTCTTGCCGTCGTCTTCCCAGCCGACGACCAGCGACCCCTCGAGCACGAGGAACGCATCCTCGACCGGGCGGACGAAGGGCTTCAGCGCGACGCGGGACGGGACGCCCCACATCTCCTTGCGGCAGCTGTCGTTGGCCAGACCGCCTGCGCCGACATAGACCTTGCGGGTGAAGCCGGCCTTTTCCCAGATGGTGGGCTGCAGCGAATGGCGAACGACGTATTTCGACATCAGCTGCTGCATCGGATGGCTACCCTTCGGATCGAACTTCATCGTCTTGCCGGGTTCGGCGCCGAAGCTGCGGGCGAGTTCGGGGGCATGGTCCTTCGGGTGGTAGTGATAGACCGGCGGCAGCGGCTTGCCGACATCGACCGAGATCGTCATCAGCACCGGCTCGACGCCGTCGACACGGAAGCCGTGGCCGATCTCGCGGGCGTTGAGGATCATGTCCTTCGGACCGAGATTGACCTCGACGACCTCGCCGTCCTTCTCCCAGCCGACAACGAGGGCGCCATCGATGATGAGGAAGCTCTCCTCGATCTCGTGGCTGTGGCAGGCGGCATATTTGCCCGGCTCCTTGTAGATGAGGCTGAGCGTGAAATGATCCGGCTTCAGGGTCGTCGTGTCGCCGACCTTGGGCGAGCCGCCGGCGCCGATGTAGCGCATCTGGGCGCGGGCGAGATCGGCGAAGCCAGCATTCGACGGGAAGGCGTTCCAGTCGAAAGCCTTGTCGGTGAAGCGGCCGGTGTGGGCGGCGAGCGCCTCGGCAAGCGTGTCGAAGTTCCGATATTGTGCGGTCATGGCAGGTTCCTTCCTCGCGGTGAGCGTCGAACTGACGTGAACCTACCCGCGACTGACTTTGCCGGCGAGGTGGTGTTTTGCTGGTAAAGCAGAATCTTACCCTATAGGATTGCATGCGGATTGGAAGGAAGAGGCATGATGGCAGACGAAACCGTTGGCGACCGCTATCTCGTGCCCGGTCTCGTGCGCGGCCTGACCGCACTGAAGCTGTTCACGCCGGAACGGTCCGCCCTCACGCTGGCCGAGATCGCCCGGGCGCTCGGGATCTCGCGTTCGGCGGCGTTCCGCACGGTGTATACGCTCACCGAGATGGGATGCCTTCTGCATGACGAGCGCGAGCAGCGCTACGCGCTCGGCCCCGGCGTCATGCGGCTGAGCTACGGCTATTTCGCCACGCGCGAGGTGGTGGAAATCGCGCAGGGAGAACTCGAGAAGCTGCGCGGCGTTACCGGCTGGTCGGTGCATCTGGGCGTGCGGGACGGAACGTCGGTGCTCTATCTGATCCGCATCGCCGGCGATCGTCACAATGCGGCGCTTGTGCAGGTCGGCAGTCGGCTGCCAGCCCGCAACACGACACTGGGACGCGTGCTCCTGGCCGATCTGGCAGAGGCGGAACTCGTCTCGCTGTTCCGGCTCGATGCGGCGGGACTGTCCAAGGGCCGCTCACCCGCCCTGCCCGCCATCCTCTCCCGAGCCGCGCAGGATCGCCAGACGGAGGCCGTCGTCCATGCCGGCGACTTCGAAGCCGGCATCGTGTCCGCCGCCGCACCGGTCCGCGACATGACCGGGAGGGTCATCGCTGCCATCAACGTTACGGCGCCACACACACCGGACGCGCTCGCTGATCTCGACGGTGACGTGCGCGACGTCCTGGTCGCCACCGCCGGCAGGATCTCGCGCATGCTAGGGTGGGACGGTTCGATGCAGACGGCGAAGGCGAGTTGAGCGTGTACCTTAGCAACCCCTCGCCCGGCCGGCAGGGATGACGTTGCAGCCATCTGCGGCAATCGCTAAGACAGCATTCCGTTCACTATTGCACAGTGCGTTCATGGATTTTACCATCGGCGGGAGGAGCCAGGCTTGACCGACAACGCGACAACCGAGGCGAAGCCGCAGGCCTATGGCGTGCCGCCCGTCAGCCGCGCGATCGCGGTGTTGCGCTACATCGCCGCTGGCAATCGCTGCCGCAACCTCAGCCATGCCGCCAAGGCGCTGGGGATCAACCGCACGACACTGATCCGCATCCTCGCCACGCTGGCGGAGGAGGACATGATCGAGGAGGTTCCCGATTCGGGCGGCTATCGGCTCGGCACCAGCCTGATCGCGCTCGCGGCGCAGTCGCTGAACGAGCGCGGTATCCTGCAGGTCTCGCGGCCGGTGCTACGCCGGCTCGTGGACGACCTGAACCTGTCGGCGCATCTGGGCGTCATCGAAGGCCGCGAGATCATCTATCTTGCGCGCGAGACGCCGAACTCGCATCTGGCGAGCATGGTGCGCGAAGGAACGCGGCTACCGGCGCATGCCACCACGATCGGGCGGATTCTTCTGGCGCAGCTTCCGCGCGCCGCCCTACACGCTCTTTACAAGGACGTGGACCTGCCCGCCTATACC
The DNA here is from genome assembly GCA_051860465.1 of Mesorhizobium sp. Classification (GTDB taxonomy): domain Bacteria; phylum Pseudomonadota; class Alphaproteobacteria; order Rhizobiales; family Rhizobiaceae; genus Aquibium. The sequence goes on along the minus strand of JBHYDY010000015.1, from coordinate 15,436 downwards.
GACAAGACCCGGACCAGCCTCGCCGCTCTCGAGGAGCAGCTTTCGGCCGACCGGGCGCGCGGCGTGGCCTGGAGCGTCGGCTTCTTCGAGCCTGAGATCGGCTCGGCGGCGGCGGCGGTCCTCGACCACCAGGGACGCGCCGTTGGCGGCATCAACGTGACGGGACATTCCAGCGCCTTTGCGCCGGAAAGCCCGACCGCCGGCAAGATCGAGGAGACGCTGAAACGCGCCGCGCGATCCGTCTCGGAAGCGCTCGGCTATCGCGGCTGGGGCTCGGATCAGCTGTAGGTGTAGCCGAAGGCGATGCCGGTCTCGGCGAGGCTGAGCGGCGCGTTGCCCCGCCGCGCGCGCCGGACCCAGACCCGGCCATGCGCCTCGACGCCGGAGAAATCGGCCTGCGCCGGAAACATTGTGCCATCTGCCCAGAAGCCGCCCAGCCATTCAGCCCCGGAAAAGCAGGTCACGCCCGCGAAGGCGGCATCGTGGAGAGAGAAGTTGCCATAGCCGACCATGCCGGCGAAGTCGGCGCCCGCTTCGAAACGTGCCCGGTCGAAAAGGCCTATGCCGCGAAACTCGGCCCCGTGGAAATCGGCGGCCGCGGCGAAGCGGGCATCCTCGAAACGCGCGTCGTTGTGGAACACGGCGCCGCCAAAATGCGCCGGCCCGGCGAGTTCGGCGCCACGGAACCAGGCCAGGCCGAGGAAGCGCGCGCCCGTGGCGTCAATGCCATGCGGGAAGGTCGCACCTGAAAAGTCGACGCCGGTCAGGTCCAGCCCGGCGAGATCGAGCGGACCGTCGACGGTCACGCCCCGCAGGTCGACATGCTCGCCGTGCCGCCAGGGAGCAACGAGCGCCTCGCGGACCGCGGCGGCTTGCATCAGGCGTCCTCGCCCACGAGGTTGGCTGCCTCGGCAATGACGGCCCGCGCCCAGGGAAAGGCGAGGTCCTCGGCCATGTCGGGACCGGACGCGTCATGGGTGACGCGCTCGCCCACCTGCACGGCGCCTCGCGAAGCCATGAGCGCGGCGAGCTTCTCGCCACCGCCGTTGAAGGTCTCGTGATACTCGCTGTCGCCGAGGCCGAAGATGGCGAAGTGGATGCGGGAGAGATCGGGCGCCGTCACCTCGACCGCCTTGGCGAAGGGCTGGGCGGAGGCCGGCAGGTCGCCGTCGCCATAGGTCGAGGAGACAAGGATATAGAACGTGCCGCTATCGAAGGCGGCGGGGTCGACGGACGACAGATTCTTGCAGACGACCTCATGGTCGCCCTCGAGTTCGCCGGCAAGATCCTCCGCCAGCATCTCGGCATTGCCCGTTTCGGTTCCGTAGAGAACGGCGATCTTCATCAATGGCTCTCCTTCTGGTCCGCACCGGCCGCGAGCGACAGCATCGCGGCCCGGTCGGCGATCTTGGCGCGGCAGCGGCCGGGCGGCGGGGTGGCGGTCTCGGCCGCATCGATGCGCGTCCAGCCGTCATAGGTCACGACGCCCGGCAGGCAAGCGAGAATGTCGCCGCGCGGCCCGGTCGCGGGCATGGCGTCGAGGTCGGCGAGGATCAGGGAGGCGAGCGCCTGGGCGTCGGCGCGGTTGTCGGGGATGGTGCCGCGCGGGCCGCGCGCGAACCAGCCGGCACCGTAGAGCCCCGGCGCCATCCTGACGGCGGAGCCGCTCCGCGCCGTCGCGGTCTCGCCGTCGAAGCCGATCGCGGTGAGGATCGACGTTGCGGAGAAGCGCTCCTGCCGTCCGTCGGGCGTGGCGCAGAGCAGCGCCGACACGTGCCCCTCGCCCTCGACCGCGACGGGGCGGCGCGCGAAGACGAAACGGATGCGGCGCGGACCGGCGCCATGGCCGGCGAGAGGGGCCAGCGCCTCGAGCGTGCGCCGCCCATCCTCCGTCTCGACCGTCCCGAGATCGTCGATCGCGATCGTCACGCCGCCGAGGCGGGCGAGTTCCTTGATCATCACGGCATCGAAGCGCGCGGCCGAAGCCGGAGAGCGACCGAGGATGGTAATCTCCTCGATGCCGCTTCCCGCGAGCCATGCCGTCGGACCGGGACCAAGATCGGAGCCGTCGAGTTCGTCGGGGGTCTTTGCGAGCAGGCGCAGGAGATCGATCGCGACATTGCCGTTGCCGACGATCAACGGCCGTGGCCCAAGTACCGGCAGCGGCTCTGCGTCGGGATGCTCATAGAGCGCGCGGGTGATGCGCCCGGCGCCGTAGATGCCCGGCAAGTCGTCGCCGGGTATGCCGAGCCTGCGGTCAGCCGACAGGCCGGTGGCAACGACGACCGCGTCATAGGCCTCGCGCAAGGCGTCGAGCGTCACGTCGCGGCCCATCGCGACGTTGCCGAGAAAGCGCGCGCCCTGGCGCTCGAACAACCGCGCGAACTGGCGCGTGACGCTCTTGGTCCCCTGATGGTCGGCGGCCACGCCGTAGCGCACCAGGCCGTAGGGCACCGGCAAGCGGTCTAGAATGTCGACCTGTATCTCGGGGCGCGCCTTCAGGAGCGCCTGCGCGACAAAGCAGCCGGACGGCCCCGCCCCGACAATGGCGACGCGCCGGCTCATCGGATCGCCTCCCCGGCCCAGGGGTGCGGCGCGCCCGTCAGGTCGTGGTAGATGCTCTTCTGGGTCATGTAGGCGCGCAGGCCTTCGCGGCCCTTCTCGCGGCCGAGCCCGCTCTCCTTGTCGCCGCCGAATGGCGTGGCGATCGAGAACTGCTTGTAGGTGTTGACCCAGACGGTGCCGGCGCGGATCGCCCGACCGACACGCATGGCCCTGGGAAAATCGCGCGTCCAAAGCCCGCAGGCCAGGCCATACTCGTTGTCGTTCGCCTGGGCGATCACATCCGCCTCGTCGTCAAAAGGCAGGACGACGAGCACCGGGCCAAAAACCTCCTCGCGGCAGATTCGCGCCGTGTTGGGAACGCCAGCCAGGATCGTCGGCAGGTAGTAGGCGCCACTGTCGTAATCCGGCCCTTGCGGCGCCTCGCCGCCGCACAGGACCTCGGCCCCCTCGTCGCGCGCCATCTGCACGTAAGTCGCCACGCTGTCGCGATGCTGGACATGAACCATCGGCGCCACCTGCGTTGCGGGATCGAAGGGATGGCCGACCGTCAGCTTGCGCGTGGCGGCGACCAGCCGTTCGACGAAACCGTCGTAGAGGGACCGTTCGACGAAGAGCCGCGAGCCGGCGATGCAACTCTGGCCGGTGGACGAGAAGATGCCGAACAGCACGCCGGCCAGCGCAACGTCGATGTCGGCATCGGAAAAGACGATGGTAGGCGACTTGCCGCCGAGTTCGAGGCTGACCGGCATCAGCTTCTCGGCCGCCTTGCGGGCGAGCGCGCGGCCGGTCGAGGTGCCGCCGGTGAAGCTGACGCGGCCGATGGCGGGGTGCTCGACGAGCAGGTTGCCGATCTCGGAGCCCGCGCCGGGCAGCACCGAGAAAAGCCCGGCGGGGAGGCCCGATGCTTCCACGATGCGGGCGAGTTCGAGCGCCACCAGCGGCGACCAGGAGGCGGGCTTCAGGAGGACGGCGTTGCCTGCGGCGAGTGCCGGCGCCACCTTCTGCGCGTCCGACGCGATCGGCGAGTTCCACGGCGTGATGGCGGCGACGAGGCCGATCGGTTCGTGCATGGAGAGCGTCAACGCGTCGCCACGCTGCACGGTCGCGAGGTCGTCGGAGGTTTCCAGAACCGCGCCGTAATAGCGGAAGGTGCCGGCCGCCGAGGCCGCCAGCGCGCGCGTCTCGCGCAGCGTCTTGCCGGTGTCGCGGGTCTGGATGAAACTGATGCGCTCGATGTTCGCCTCGATGCCGTCGGCGATCCGGTAAAGAAAGCGCGCGCGCTCGTGCGGCTTCAGCCCGCGCCAGGCGGGTTCGGCCTGCGCCGCCCTGGCGCGGGCGATGGCGCGCTCGCCGTCGGCGACCGAGGCGCCGCGCAGGACGCGATTGACGGACCCGTCGGCGGGAAAGATCGAGACGATCTCGGCGCCGGTCCCCTCTTCCCAGACGCCGCCGACGAAAAGGCGGCCGTCCGGCAAATCTATCGCCTGTGCGTCCATCAGATCACCCATGGCCCCTGCCTGTTCCTGATCTCGCGCAGCACGCTCATGATCGTGGCGAGCGAGGTCTTCGCGTTGCCCGACGGCGCGTTCTCGATGCGCATCGCCACCCGCGCCACGGGCGAGACGGCCTCGAACTCGTGGACGTTGCCGGGTGCCGCAGGATCGGCGACGAGCACGACCCGCGTCGCCTCGAAGCCGGCGCCGGCGAGCGCGAGCGTCGCGGCAACGTTGGCGTTCCTGGGATAGGCGGTCGCCGCCTCGCGCGCGGTGCCCTCGAAGATCACCGCCGGGCGATCGAGCGCGGCGAGATCGACGATCGTCTCGGCCGGCGTTCCCGCCCAGGCCTTCGGCGGCTTGGTGCCGGTGTAGCGCACCCGCATCTCGCCGCCAGCACCGAGCGCGGAAAGGATGTCGATGCCCCCGACCGCGCCGGCCGGCAGGATCAAACGCGCATCGCCCGCGACAGCCGCATCGCGCAGACGCCCGGCCAAGGCCTCGTCGGCCAGTGCGCCTACCGAGACGACGACGACGTCGAGCCCCGCACGCAGCAGCGGCGGCACGAAGGCCTCGACGGCCGAATGACCCGCGCATTCGACGACGAAATCGGGGCTAGCGGCGAGCAGCGCCTCGACGTCCGTGACCGCGGCGACGGGGATGGCGCCATCCGCGAACGAGATCGGTACATCCGCCTCGCGGCCCGGCCGCACCAGGACCGTGACGGCCTCGATGCCCGACGGGCCGAGGTACCCCGCCAGCGTGCGGGCGATGTTGCCGTATCCGATCAGCCCGAGGCGCATCGGTTCAGTCCGCCTTGCCCGCCGCGCCGGCCGGGGGACCGGCGAAGCTCTGGGCGAAGGGGCCGATCGCGACCATGTCGATCTCGATCAGCTGTGGTCCTTCGGCGGCGAGTGCCGCCCGCAGCACGTCGCCGAAGGCCTCGACGTCGTCGACGCGGTGGTGCGGCATGCCGATCGAGGCGCAGAAGAGCTTGAAGTCCGGCACGGCGATCTTGGAATAGTGCCGGCGGCTGCCGTACTGCGCGTCCTGGATGTTCTGGATGACGCCATAGGCCTGGTCGTTCATCAGCACGTAGACCAGCGGGGCCGCCTCATCGACGGCGGTGATCATCTCGGCGAGGCCGAGCATCGTGCCCCCGTCGCCGAGCAGCGTGACCGCCTTGACGCCGTCCGAGGCGAGCGCCGCCCCGACGCCCATCGCCACGCCCTGGCCGATGCCGCCGCCCAGCGCATGCACGCCCTGGCGCGGGTCGGTCAGCCGCACATAGCGGTTGCCGAAGGTGGAGTTGGAGATGGTGACGTCGCGCACCCAGGCGTGGCCGCCGGAGGCGACCGTCTCCGACAGCGTGTCGGCGATGACGAAATAGTTCCCGATCTGGTCGCGCATGCGTCCTTCGGCGGTCGCCCTCGCCTGGGCAATGTCGAAGAACAGGTCCGGATCGGTGTCGAGTTTTGCCGGCAGTCGATCCAGCAGGCGGGCCAGCGTGTCGGCGGCATCGCCATGGGCGAAGACCTCGACGGGATAGTTGCGGCCGCCCTGCGAGGCTTCGGCGTCGATCTGCAGCAGGGGCGAGGGCAGCGGCAGGTCGTTGTTGCGCGTCTCGTTGCCGCGAAGGCGCGAGCCGACGACCAGCATCAGGTCGCAGCCGGCATAGAGTTTCTCGGCTTCGGGCGTCATGTTGAAAGCGCCGAGATTTCCCGACGAGGCCTCCGAAACGACCGCGCGGCCATTGGTGGAGGTGACCACGCCCATGCCGCGCCGGTGCAGTTCGGTCGCCTCGGCCACAGCGCCGCGCGCGCCGCCGCCGAGCCAGAGCAAGGGCCGGCGCGCCCGCAGGATGCGTTCGGCGAGGTCGTCGATCACGGCATCCGAGGCGCGGGGACGCTGCGGCAGCGGCGGGTGGATGCGCACGACGCCGCGGGCCGGGGTGCGCTGGACGTCGACGGGGATTTCGAGGCTGACGGGACCCGTCGGCGCCGAGATCGCGGCGGATACGGCGGCCGTCAGCGCGCCGATCGCGCCATTGGCGTCCCACATGCGATAGACCGCCTTGGAGAAGCCGCGCAGCATCTCGGGCTGGCGTGGCACGTCGTGGATCGCCGCGCGGTCGCGGTCGGCATAGGCGAGATCGACCTGGCTGGTGATGTGCAGCACCGGCGCGCCAGCGGTCAGCGCTTCGGCCTGGGCGCCGGCGGCGTTGCCGGCGGCGGTGCCGGTCGAGGTGATGCAGACGCCGAGCGAGCCGGAGACACGGGCATAGGCGTCGGCCATGTTCATGGCGCCGGCCTCGCCGCGCGCCGGCACGAAGCGGATGCGGCCCTGCCGCGCGACGGCGTCGAGGATCGGCATGTTGTGGATCGAGATCACGCCGAACATGACCTTGACGCCGACGTCGGCCAGATAGCGTGCGATGAAGTCGCCGACGGTCTCGGCCTGCACCAGGGGTTCCATCTTCATAGTGTCCGGCCTCAGATGTGTCGCGACAGCCCGCCCGAAACCTCGAGCTGGGCGCCTGTGATGTAGCTGGCCGCGCGCGATCCGAGGAACGCGATGGCCGCGGCCGCTTCGGCGGGATTGCCGAGCCGGCCGAGCGGAATGCCCTTGCGCGCGGCGAGCGCGCCATACCAGTCCTCGCGGGACTGGCCATGATCCTCGCGCGCCTCGAAGCGCCGGCTCCACTGGCCGGAATCGACGAGACCGAGCAGGATGGAGTTGACGCGGACATGGGGCGCGAACTCGATGCTGAGCGATTTCAGCAGGTTCTGGACGCCGGCTCGCGCAGAGGACGTGCAGACCATGTGCGGCTCGGGCTGGTAGGCGAGCAGCGAATTGACGGCGACGATCGCGCCCTTCGACGCCTTCAGCATCGGCAGGAAGGCGCGGGCCGGGTGGATCTGGCTGAACAGCTTCAGCTCATATTCGGCGCGCCAGTCGGCATCCGAGGTCTCGGCAAAGGTCGAGACGCGGCCCTGGCCGGCATTGTTGACGAGCAGGTCGCAGCCGCCCCACAGCGCCTCGACCTCACCCGCAAAAGCCTTCACCGCGTCCTCGTCGAGCACCGAAAGCGCGCGGGCGAAGACCCGGTCGGCGCCGAATTCCGCCGCCAGATCCGCCTCGACGGCTCTCAATCTGGATTCGTCGCGGGCGCAGAAGGCGACCTTCGCGCCGCTGTCGAGCAAGATGCGCACCGTGGCGAGGCCGATGCCGGACGAGCCGCCGGTGACGACCGCGACCTCTCCCTCGTAGCCGTAGTCCATCATCCCGCCTCGACCATGCGCATTTCCGGAAAGCCCGGATCGGGCCGGCCCTGCATGACGGCGCGCTGCGCGGGGGTGGGCGGGCCGGCGGTCATCCAGCGGTCCATCGCCTCGGGATCGTGGCGCGACCAGACCTGCGCCTCGTGCGTCGCCTCATCGATCTGCTGCAGCTCCGAGGTGAACTCGATGCAGAAGCCGGAGGGCGAGACGAAATAGGCGAAGGGGTTGTTGCCCGGCCCATGCCGCCCCGGTCCCCAGGTGGGCACGTGGCCCTTCTGCTTCATCCGGCCGATGCCGCGCATGAACTCGTTGATCGTCGGCATCTCGAAGGCGACGTGGTTGACGCTGGCATAGGCGTTGCGCACCAGCGCGATCGAGTGATGGTCGGTGTTGCAGCGCAGGAAGACCATCTGGTCGGCCGAATAGTCCGACACCCGGAAGCCGAGCACGTCGGTGTAGAACTGCTGCACGCCCTCCATGTCGGCCGAGTTCAGGACGACGTGGGACACCTTGCGGGGCTTTGCCCATTCGGGTTCCTCGTCATGCCGGCGCGCCTCGGCGCGGAAGCGCAGCCGGCGGTTGTCGGGGTCGATCAGTTCGAAGCCGTAGCCGCCGACCCAGTCGTCGAAGGGCGCGGGACGGCCGACGACGGAGGCGCCGCGCGCCACGACCTGCGCAAACAGCGCGTCCATGGAGGCGCAGTCGCGCATGGCGAAATGGATGTATTCGATGCCGAAGACCGGCCCGTCCTTGAGGCCATAGAGATAGGCCTCGGGACCCGTGCCGCGCAGAAGCGCCAGGCCGTCCTCCCTGTGGGCGAGGCGCAGGCCCCACATGTCCTCGTAGAAGGGCAGCGTGGCGGTGATGCCCGGCCCGCGCATCATGATGCCGCGGAGGCTTTCGACCCGGATGGTATCGGTCATGGCGTGATCCTCAATTTCCTAGCGAACCGGCACCGGCTCAGCGACGAGCAGTCGCGCGAGCTCGACCGGCCTTTCCTGCGCGATGGCGTGGCCGACGCGCGGCACGTCGACGAACCGTCCGCGCCACGGCGCCCGCAGCGCCTCGTGCGCGCAGCGCGCGCCGTCGGACGGGGTGATGCGGTCGTCCGCGCCGACGATGACGTCGGTGGGGACGGTGATCTGCGCGATGTCGTCGAGCAGGCGGCCGGCCGACAGCATGCGCGCCGCCTGGGCATAGCCTGGCAGCCGGACCTGGCTCATGGCGCGGCGCACCGCCTCGACATGGGCGGGGTTCTGCTCCGGCTCGAAAACGAGGCGCGCGGCGCGTCGAGCGGCGAATTCCTCCGGGCCCTCGATTCCGAGGTCGTCGATGCGCGCCTGCGCGGAGGCACTGAGCACGTTGCCGCGCGGAATGCCGTGGCCGAGCGCCGGCGATGCCAGCACCAGATGGTCGACGCGGTCGCGCCTTGCGGCGGCGAAGGATGCGGCCACCAGGGCGCCCAGCGAATGGCCAAGCAGCGTGATACGACGGACTCCGACTTCGTCGAGCATGGCCGCAAGAGCTTCAGCATAGTCGCGCGCCAGCGGCCAGTCGCCGGCAAGCGGGACGGAGCGGCCATAGCCCGGCGCATTCCAGGCGAGGACATGCCAGTCGGACGGCAGTTCGGCCACGAGCGGCGCAAACGAAAACGCGTTGCTGCCGATGCCGTGCAGCAAGACGCAGATCCGGCCAGAGCCTGCCCGCTCGGCGAGCTGGACCGGGCCGACCATGCGGATCGTGAGATTGGTCGCGCCGGTCATGTGAAGACGAATCCGTTGTTGACCGGCAGCACCTGCCCGGTGAGCGCCAGCGCGCCTTCCGACAGCAGGAAGGCGATGGTGGCGGTCACGTCCTCCGGCGCCTGCGGACCCGGCACGGCGCGACCCTCGGCGTAGAGGCGATGACGGGCCTCAGGCACGTAGTCGGTTGAGGGCGTGGTCAGGATGCCCGGCGCAATCGCGGTGACGCTGACGCGGTCCGGCCCGAACTCGCGGGCGAGAGAGCGCGTCATGGAGATGATCGCTCCCTTGCTGGCAACATAGGAGAGAAGCCGCGGCGCGCCCCAGAGCGCGGTGTCGGAGGCGACGTTGACGATCCGGCCCGACCCGCTCGCCCGCAGCAGCGGCGCGACAGCCTTCGTCATGAGCCAGGTGCCGCGGACATTGACGCGCATGACGCGGTCGAAGCTGTCGATCTCGATGTCCTCGAAGCCAATGCCGCCGATGCCGGTGGCGATGGCGCCGTTGTTGACCAGACCGTGCAGCCCGCCAGCGGTCGACGCGGCGACGGCGGCGCCCAGCGCCTCGATCGAGGCCGGGTCGCCGAGGTCGACCGAGTGGAAGGCGGCATCGAGCGAAGCGGCGACCGCACGGCCCTCGTCCTCGGCGATGTCGGCCAGCACCAGCCGCGCGCCTTTGTCGGCGAGCGCCTTCGCGATGGTCGCGCCGAGGCCGCGCGCGGCGCCCGTCACCAGGATGTGGCGGCCTTCTAGGCTCATTCGGCCGCGACCTGCTGTGCCAGCTCGGCCTCGATCTGGCTCTTGGCGGCTTTGGTCAGCAATTGCCGGACGCGGCTGACACCGAGATCGTGCTGGTAGAGCATCTCGCGCTTGCGGGCATCGTCGGGCATGCCTTCCAGCATGACGCGGTCCTGCTCGAGCACGTTCCAGTGGTTCTCCTCGAGCTTTGCCCTGTAGAGAAAGCGCCAGCTTTCGCGCGCGAGACCCGACACCTGGCGCAGGCGCCAGAAGAACACCTTGCAGGTGCGCTCGTCGACCGGCGTGGTGAAGCCGACGATGCGCATGAAGCCGCCGGGTCCCGCCGCCGGGGGATAGGGTATGTCGAGGAAGCAGAACATGTTGCCAGGATGGATCTCGAACTCGGTCCAGTCGAAATTCTCGCCGACCTGGCCGACGCGGCTCACCCGGAAGCCGGCGTCGGTCTTGTCGAGCTGCATCAGGTCCTGCTTGGAGCCGAAGGCAAGCGTGAAGCTCTCCGAATGCAGGTAGCAGCCGTGCATGGGGTCGGCCAGATTGTCGAGCGCGTAGCGGTAATTGGTCTCCCAGACGGAGGTGCAGAGGAAGCCGGTCCAGTCGTCGCCCGTGAGTTCCCTGGGCAGCACCAGCGCGGGCGCCGTCGGCTGCTCGACGGACGGCATGTAGACGAAGACGGCGTCGTTGGCCTCGGTGACCTCGAAGCTCTTCAGCGCCTTGCGGCCCTCCAGCGCGCATTCGGGCATGGCAGGCACGCGCTTGACCACGCCGTCGCCATCGACGATCACGCCGTGATAGCGGCAGCCGATGTTGCCCTCGTGGACCTCGCCATAGGAAAGCGGCGCGCCGCGATGCGGGCAGAAGTCCTCGATGCAGCGGATGGCGCCGGTCTGGTCGCGCCACAGCACCACTTTCTGGCCGAGCAGCTTTGCCCCATAGGGCTTGGTCGCCTTGACCTCGACGGACTTGGCGACGGGGTACCACTGGCCGAGCAGGCCCTGGTTCACCCGGTCCTCGATCAGCGTTTTCTTGTCGATGACGGTCATCGTCGTCTCCTGGATTGGCCGCTCAGTGTTCTGCTTTGGGGAGATAGTGCAGGATCTTCTCCTCGATGCGGGCAAGCACCGTGTAGAGGACGATCCCGATCAGCGTCAGGAACAGAATGGCGTTGAAGACCATCGCCGCGTTGGCCTGGCCGCCGCCATAGGAGATCAGGAAGCCGAGGCCGGTGTTGCCGCCGACGAGTTCGCCCACGGTCACGCCGATCACTGCAAGTGTCGAGGCGATGCGCAGACCGGCCATCAGGTTGGGCAACGTCGACGGCATCTCGATCTTGCGGAAGATGCCCCAGCGCGACAGCTTGTAGGCGCGCGCGAGGTTGACGAGGTCACGGTCGACTGTTCGCATGGCCTGCAGCACGTTCACCATCACCGGGAAGAACACGATCAGCACGGTGACCAGAAGCTTGGGCATGGCGTTGTAACCGAACCACATGATGAACAGCGGCGCGAAGGCGACCTTAGGCGCGATCTGCAATGCCAGGATGTAAGGCGACAGCACCTTTTCCCAGAAGGCCGACATGCCGAGCAGGTAGCCCATGACCGCGCCGAGCGCGCTGCCGATGGCAAAACCGAGCACCGTATACAGCGCCGTCGACATGGTGTGGCTGAACAGGCGTTCCTGGAACCACATGCGCTTCAACTCGACAAGACAGTCGGACACCGTCGGGATGATGAACTTGGGAACGTCGAGCGCAGGCGGCAGGAACTCCCAGACCAGCAGGAAGGCCGCGAGAATACCAAGGCTGGCAAGCAGCGTGCCGTGTCTGGCAAGCGAGAAGCTCCGGCGGGGCTTGACGCCGGCCGGGACGCTGGTCCCGGCCTGCTGAGCAGCGACAGTCATTACTGGATGAACTCGTTGGTGTAGAGGTCCTCGACGGGCACGGCGGTCTGGACGATGCCGTTGTCGACGTAGAACTTCTGCACCTTGGCGATGCGCTCCGGATCGAATGTGCCGAGCGGCTGGTTCTCGCCCTGCGGGTAGACCAGGCTCGCATAGGCGCGCATGATCCCCTCGATCTGGGCTTCCTTGCCTGCGTGCTGGGGCATGAAGCTGACATAGTCGGCCGCGGCCTTTGCCGGATCGGAAGTGATGTCGTTGATGCCCTTCATGACCGCGCCGACGAAGCCCTTCACCATCTCGGGACGCTCGGCGATGGTCTTGTCGGAGGCGATGATGGCCTGCGCCATGGCGGGGAACACGGTGTCGACGGGCATTTCGTCCAGTTCGACGCCGGCCGCGCGGATGGCTGCGATCCACTCCGGCACGCCGGACATGGCGTCCAGGTCGCCCGAGATCATCAACTGGATGATGCCGCCGGGACCGACAGCCTGGATGTCGGCGTCGCCTTTCGACAGGCTTTCCGAGGCCAGCACGCCGAGCAGGTTGTAGTAGGTGGTGTCCTGGAAGGCCAAGACGCCGATCTTCTTGCCGGCGAGGTCCTTCGGGCCGGTGATGCCGCGGTCCTTGCGCCAGGCGATCTGGGTCAGGCCGCGGCCGCCCAGCAGCGCCACGCCGCGGATGTCGAGGCCGTTGGCCCGCACGATGATCGGCGTGTCGCCGATGCCGCCGCCCATGTCGGCATTGCCGACGGCAACCTGCGTCGCCACGTCGGCGCCGCCCTTGCCGACCTGGAAGGTGACGTCGAGGCCCGCCTCCTTGAAGTAGCCCTTGCCCTTGGCCAGCTGGAACGGCGCGAAGGCCGGCAGGAAGTCAGGCGCCGGAAAAAGATAGGTCACGGCCTGGTCGGCGAAGGCGGCGGTCGCCGAAAAGGCGATCGCGATGGCGGCGACGGCACTGCGGAGGTAGTGTTTCATGGAGTTCCCCTGGTCTTGTTGACGTTGTCTGGTGGCTACAGCGCCTTTTCCTCGAGCTTCAGGTGCCCGAAGAGTTCGGCGGCATATCGGCTCACTTCCGGCAGGACACGCCGCTTCAGCGGCTGGTCGCGGTGCGGAAGGTCGACCCTGATCTCGGCCACGATCGTTCCCGGCCGCTCGGAAAGGACGAGGATGCGGTCGGACATCAGCACGGCCTCGGCAAGGTCGTGGGTGATCAGCAGCGTGGTCTTGCCGGCCGCAGCGATCGTGCCGCCGAAGGAATTCTGCAGCAGAAGCTTGGTCTGCGCGTCGAGGGCGGAGAAGGGTTCATCGAGCAGGATGATCTCGGGATCGATCGCCAGCGTACGGGCGAGCGCGGCGCGCTGGCGCATGCCGCCGGAGAGCTGGTAGGGGAAATGGTTCTCGAAGCCATCGAGGTGGCAATGGCGCAACTCCATCATGGCGCGTTCGCGCCGCTCCGCTTTTCCAACACCCCTCGCCTCAAGCCCGAACTCGACATTGGCCACGATTGTGCGCCATGGCAGGAGAAGGTCCTTCTGGAGCATGAAGCCGACATGGGCGTTGGGTCCCACGACGCGCTCTTCGCTGACAAGTACCTCGCCTCGAGTCGGCTGGTAGAGACCCGCCGTCATCGACAGGATCGTAGACTTCCCGCAACCGGAAGGACCAACGATGGAGACGAACTCGCCCTCCTCGACGCGGAAGTTGATGTCGCGGACGGCGGTCAGCGGATTGTCGGGGTTGGTCACGAAATCCTTGCTGACGCCGCGGTATTCAAGCGCCATAGCCATGCTCCGCATAGGCAGCGTCGAGTTCGGCGTTGATGGCGGACAGTTCGTCCTCGAGGAGCGCGACAGACCATTCGACGGAGCCGGAACGGGGCGCCTCAATGGCAAGGCGGGACAACTCCGCAGCGACCGCGCCGAAATCATGGGCTCCGGTCCGGTAGATGTCCATGAGCGCGGCGGCAAAGCCCGTTTCGGCCTGCGTCAGAGCCCGTCCGCTCGACTGGTGCGCCAGGGCCGGTCGGCTGGTGTCTCGGGCGCGTTGTGACAGGCGGTCCTTGAAGGCATCCATGGCGGCTCTCGCTAGACATGTTCACATATGAACGTACTGTTCATAATATGATGCGGCAGGGATGCGAGCGTGTCAAGAAGCTTCGTTGTTCGTTCGCGGGATGGCAGAGACAGGCCACGATCACGAGATTGACAGCCGGTACCCAGCAGCCTACGATTCACTTTGAACAGTTTGTTCATATTTGACCAATTCGCGATGGAGGGCGGCTGGCATGAGGATCGTCGTTGCGGGCGGAGGCGTTGGCGGCATGACGGTCGCGCTGGCGCTCCAGAAGGCTTCGCATTCCGTCACGATATGCGAGCAGGCCGGCGCCTACGGCCAGATCGGCGCCGACGTCAACCTGACACCCAACGCCGTCCACGCGCTCGATGGCCTCGGCATCCGGCAGGCGCTGGAAGAGACCGCGGCGCGGCCGGAGTTCCGGATCAGCCGCACCGGCGACAGCGGCGAGGAGACGTCGCGCTTGACGATGTCGGCCGCCGCCGAGGCGAGGTACGGCGCCCCGCAACTCACCATCCACCGCGCCGACCTGCTCGATGCGCTGCGCGCCGCACTCGCGCCCGGCACGATAACGCTAGGCGCGCGGGCCGCCGGCGTCGAACAGGACGCGGAGGGCGCTGCGCTGGTGCTGGCCGACGGCTCGCGCGTCGAGGGCGACCTCGTGATCGGAGCCGACGGCATCCATTCGGCGGTTCGGGCCGCGCTGTTCGGCCCCGACCACCCACGCTTCACGGGGCTGGTCTCATGGCGCGGCACCGTGCCGCGCGAAAGGCTGGCCGGCATTCCCGACCTCGACAGCTTCACGAAATGGTGGGGGCAGACGGCCGATCGCCAGATCGTCAGCTTTCCGCTGCGCCGGGGCGCGGAGATCTTCGTCTTCGCCACCACGCCGCTCGACGGCTGGACAGAGGAAGGCTGGACCCTGCCCGGCGACGTCGCGGAGCTGCGCGCGGCCTATGCCGACTTCCACCCGCATGCGCGAGCGCTTCTGGCCGCCTGCGACGCCGTGACCCGCTCGGCGCTGCACGTGCGCGATCCGATGCCGCGATGGTCGCAGGGTCGCGCGACGGTGCTGGGCGACGCCGCCCATCCGATGGTGCCTTTCATGGCGCAGGGCGCCTGCATGGCGATCGAGGACGGGGTGGTGCTGGCGCGGGCGATCGAGGCCAATCGCGACGTGGCTTCCGCGCTCGCCGCCTACGAGGCGGCCCGGTGCGACCGAACCGCGCGCGTGCAGCAGGGCTCGCTCGCCAACGACTGGCTGCGGCAGGGCGGCAATGCGGACTGGGTCTACGCCTACGACGCCTGGGCCGATCCGGTGGGCGACAAGGAAGCTGCCTGAGGCGCACGCCCCTCCCCGCCGACGGACGGCGCGGACACCCACATGCAGAAAGGGCGCCTCGTGGGCGCCCTTCCGGTGTCAGACCTTGTGGAGCACGGGGCTCCCGCCGATTACTCGACGATGGATGCGACGATACCGGACCCGACGGTGCGGCCGCCTTCACGGATGGCGAAGCGCAGCTTCTCCTCCATGGCGATCGGCACGATCAGCGTCACGTCGACGGCCAGATTGTCGCCCGGCATCACCATTTCCGTGCCTTCCGGCAGCGACACCACGCCCGTCACGTC
>JBHYDY010000014.1:0-129377 GCA_051860465.1 Mesorhizobium sp. | reverse complement strand
ACGCCGTTCCACACCGACGCAGACATCGACCATCTCGCCACGGCGCTCTCGACGCTCTGGTCTCACTGCGCGCTCGCAAGGAAAGTCGCCTGACGGCGAGCGAGCAGGGACGAGCATGGAGACCATGACGATGGCCGCGATCGCAAGGGATAGGCGTCTCGAGAACGACGACAAGACCAGTGCCGCGATCGGCGCGGAAGAAACCATCATCGCGATCGGCGACGATGGCGCCTTCTTACCAGTCGGAAAGCTGGAGGCCCACCATCGTGCGCTCCGGCACGTCGCGGTGTCGATCTTCGTCTTCGCCGATGATCGGCTGCTGATCCAGCGCCGCGCCTTCGGCAAATATCATTCCGGCGGACAATGGGCCAATACCTGTTGCACCCATCCGCGTTGGGGGGAGGCACCGGCGGCCTGCGCGCGGCGCCGTCTCGGCGAGGAACTCGGTTTCACGCTGCCGCTGACGGCGCGTGGCGTGGTCGACTATCGCGCCAATGTCGGTAATGGCATGGTCGAAAACGAGCATGTCCATGTCTTCGAGGCCAACCTGCCCGCATCGGCCGCCTTCGGCGCCAGCGCCCTGCCGCTCGATCGCTTCGATCCGAGCGAGGTGCAGTCCGTCGCCTGGCGCGACCGAGGGTGGCTGCGATCCGCGATCGAGCGGAACGCGGGAGATTTCACGCCCTGGTTCCGGATCTACCTCGACCGCTGGGCGGAGCTCGGCCTGTCGTCTCGCGACTGACCGGCCGCGTCCGGCCGCCCGAGGGGCCCGGACATCAGCCATCTCCCCGGGCGCCCTCTGTCATTCCCCGTTCCGTCCCTTCGCCCGTCCTGCCCGTCCGATCCTTCCGGCTGACCGTGTATCGTGGCGCCCGACATCCGCCGACCGGAGATGCGCGAGCTGACCGGGGCCATTGGGGGTGTGCTCCGATTGGATTGCCTGGCACAGATCCGCCAGGTCCAAACATGAACCGGGCCCGGCCTCTTGCGAGGTCGGGCCCGTTTCGCGCGAGACGAACAGGAGGGGCCGGTCGTCCCGGCTCCGGCGCGGCGGCACCATCCGCCATCGCGCCAGTCTTCGCGTCGGGCCGTGGACGACGGCCCGACTTTTCCGTCACCCGGGGGCGAGGCCGTGTTTCACGCCCCAGGCGAACCAGTCGTCGACAACCGTGCCGGTGAGCAGGATGCCGATGCCGCCGGTGAGGGGGCAGAGCACCGCGAACCACCAGGCCCAGCGGTGGATCGATTCCATCGTGGCGTTGAAGCCCATCGTCCAGCGCCAGAACAGCGCGGCGCGTTCGGAGGCGGTTCCGCGATCGACGATCTGCTCGATCTCGCGTTCGCCGCCCAGCCGGCTGACCGCCAGGATGGTGGCGCCGTGCATGGCAAACAGCACCGCGGCGCCATAGAGAAAAGCGATCGAGAGCGCATGGAACGGGTTGTAGAACAGATTGCCGTAGGTCAGCGAGAAGTTGTTCGTCCAATCGAGATGCGGGAAGATGCCGAAGGGCACACCTTCGCTCCAGGACCCCATCAGCAGCGGCCGGATGAAGCCGAGCACCAGGTAGAGCCAGATCGCAGAGGCGAAGGCCCAGGGGATGTGGGTGCCCATGCCCAGCGCCCGAGCCCGACGATACATGCGCGCCCACCACAAGAGGATGGCGGCAGTCAGGAAGAAGCCTGCCATCAACCACCAGCCGCCTTCCTTCAGGGGCGGCAGGATGCGCAGTCCGTGCTCGGGCAGCGGCGGTTCAAGCGCCAGCCAGAAGAACTGCTTGATGAACTCCTGCGGATCCCAGTTGACCTGGGCCAGCATGTTGAGGCCGATGATCTCGATGGCGATGAAGCCGCACATCAAGGATGCAAGCCCGAGCCAGCCGAGATAGATCGGACCGATCTGCGCATCGCCGATCTTTCCAAGCCAGTGGCTGGACCACGTTTGCCTCTCCCGGTTCCACACGCCGGCCGGGATGGGGACGCCGAGATCGGGTCCGCCTCGGACCTGGACACGGCTGAAGATGTTCTGGTTCTCGATCATGTTGGCCTCCCTCAGCTCCAGACCGGGATTCGACGCCACCATTCCCACCATTCCGACCAGGCTTCGGTCCACAGCGGGCCCGAAATGATCATGCAGACCGCGCTCCAGAACGAGGCGGAGATGGCAAGGAAGACCCCGAGGCGGTGAATGCCCAGGGTTCCGATCGAGTAGCCGATCGTGTCGCGGAAATAGGTATTCTCATGCTCGGCGGTCTTGACGGTCTGTCCCTTCTTCGGGTTCGTGGCCGAGAGAATGAGGCCGCCGTGCAGCGCAAGCGCCAGGCAGTTCGTGAAGAAGAAGGTGATCGCCACCATGTGCGCCGGGTTGTAGTGGAAGTTGCCGTAGGCGTAACCGGTGTTGGAAACCCAATCGAGATGGGTGAAGATCCCATAGGGGAACGCGTGCGACCAGGCTCCCATCAGGATCGGCCGTGCGATCACAAGCGTCACGTAGGCGAGGATCGCGAAGGCGAAGGCAAAGGGCACATGCAGGCCCATGCCGAGCTTGCGCGCGATTTCGGCCTGGCGCAGCGCCCAGGAGCAGAAGGCCGCGGTCGCGCAGATGGTGATCACCTGCCAGAGCCCGCCTTCCTTGAGCGGGGCAAAGCCGAGGCCGTATTCCTCGGCGGGCGGATTGATGGAAATCTGCCAGATGTTCCATGTCGGCCCGAGCGCGGCCCCGTAGGCGATGAGCGCTACGCCCAGCGCGGTAAAGAAGATGGTCGTGACCCCGAAGAAGCCGACATAAAAGGGTCCAACCCAGAAATCGAATAGGTCGCCGCCGAGAAGGGTTCCGCCCCTGACCCGGTACTTGCGTTCAAAACTCAGCATTGCCATCGCGAGCCTCCCCCATCAGGGCGCAGGTTGCGCGGCGCACAGGCGCCGCCGAAAGGATCGGCGCGGGCGGCACGGAAGCCGCCCGCGTCATTCGCGGTGCCGTTTCGGCGTTGCCCTGTCAGGCGACGTCGACGACGAGCTCCACCGTGGTGGCGGAAGCCGCAGCGCGCGGTCCCTCCAGCCAGTTGAAGCGGTCGGTGCTGAGCAGGATGAAATGAATCACCAGCGCCAGCACGAACAGGAACGTGAAAAGTGCGACCAGCGACCTGCGCGGATCGAACAGCAACCAGATTCTCCACATCGGTTCTTCCCCCTTATGCGACGAGCGAGAGGAGGGCACTCGTGATCGGCGCGATGCCGTCCTCGAGCGATGCGTAGCCCTCCGGGCCGGGAAGCCACGGCCGCCACATCCATGCGAGGATGTGAGCGATGACCGCGACGATCACGAACCCGATAAAGCTACTCATGAACACGGAGTGGAATTCCCTGGCTTCCGCCTCGGAGAGTCCCGACAGGGACCCGTCAGTTGCAGCCATGGCTACCTCCTTCGGTTCGGCCTTTCGGCCATGTGCCGTCCGGAGCATCCGGGCGGCGGCTTTGCCGTAGGCCCGCAGGCCGGCGGCATCCTCCGACCGGTGTCCCGGCCGGAAGCTCTTTCGTTCACCGGAAGGCGAACGGTATGCAGGAAGCGGTGGCCGCTCGGGCCGCCGAAAACACATTTCGGCGCGGCGCGGGACCGGCGTCGACCACACCGACGAGCGCGAGAGCGCGCTGGACGATCACCGCGGCGAGAAACAGCGGATAGGCGGCAACACAGATCAGCCGATACTCGCGCTGCTCGGCGCGGCGGCGATCACGGTGCGGATGGTGGCCGTTCATCTCGATGCTTGCCATTGTGCTTCTCCCTTTGTTGTCCGTCGTTCAGGCCGGCTCGAAGGCATCGACCAGGGCGGACGTGATCCGCTCGGTCGTTACCCGATGCTCGCCGGCAAGGCGGGCGGATTGCTCGGTGCGGTCGCGAAGCCGCTTTGCAGCGGAGATTCGCACCAGAACCGGATAGTTTTCGACGGCCCGGTCGAGCGCGACGCGCGCGGCTTCGTCCCAGGCAAGTTCGCGATGCAGACGCGAGGGCGTCGCCTCGACACGGTCGAGGTCGGACGCCATCGGCAGGATCCGGAACAGCGCATCGAACAGCGCGTTGCAGATCTCCTGAATGAGGTAGGTCGCCCCGGAATAGCCCATGAAGGGCGTGCCCGTGTGCCGGCGGATGATCGCGCCGGGAAACGAGGCCGGAATGTAGGACGAGCGACCACCGGCTTCGGCGGCGTACATGCGCTCGTTGAAAGAACCGAACAGGACCAGCGGCTGCTTCTCCCTGATGAGGGTCCTAACGGTCTCGTTGTCCGGCTTTTCGCCGGGTTTGCGGGCGACCGCGAATGCGCAGGGAAAACCGAGGTCGGTCTCGAGGAAATGCCTGATGCCGCGCGCATAGGTCTCGGAGGCGACGATGCCGAAGCTTGCCGTCGCAAAGAAGTCCTGCGTCACCGAACGCCAGAGATCCCAGGCGGGCTTCAGCGTCGTCATCTTCTCGCGCTCGATGAAGGGTTCCGGGTCTAGACCGGTCAGCTCGCCGAGCTTGCGGAGGAATGCCGTCGTCGAATGAAGGCCGACCGGCGCCTGCAGATAGGGCTTGTCCAGCGCTTCGCAGAGCTTGCGGCCAAACTCGCGATAGAGACAGACGTTCACGTCGGCTTCCGCCAGTTTCGGCGTCTCGGAAATGTCTGTTCCGAGCGGATAGATCAGGTTGATCTCGCAGCCGATGCCTTCGACGAGGCGCCTGATCTCGGCGAGATCGGACGGCATGTTGAAGGTGCCGTAGATCGGTCCGATGATGTTGACCCGGGGCTTCGCGCCGTCCGAGCGCGTCGGAGCCTTCCTGGGCTTCTTCTTCTGGCCGAATTCCTTCCACAGCCACAGGAGCGCACGGTCGGCGCTCTGCCACTGATCCTCGTCGATGGTGCGCGGCAGGAAGCGCATGATGCGCGTTCCTTCGGGGGTCACGCCGCCGCCGATCATCTCGGAGATCGAACCGGTGACGACGACCGCCGGCTTGTCGGGATCAAGCGTCCCGTGCGCGCGCTTCATCGCCTGTTCGGTCCCGGTCTGGCCGAGTTCTTCCTCGCCGAGCCCGGTCACGACGATCGGCAGTTCGTGCGGCGGCAGGGCGTCGGTGTAGTGCAGCACCGCGGTCACCGGCAGGTTCTCGCAGCCGACCGGCCCGTCGATGATCACCTGCAGGCCCTTGATGGCGCTGAAGACGTATACGGAGCCCCAGTAGCCGCCGGCCCGGTCATGATCGGCGATCAGCATCAGAAGTCCTCCATCCTGACGGAGGTCTTGGCGGCCACAAGCGCCTTCGGCGCGACCGGTCTTTCCTTCGGCGGCAGATGGGCGGCGTCGGGCCAGATCCCGGCGCGATGGCCTTCGCCGACGCCATCGAAGAAGGCTGACATGCGCTCAAAGCGTCCCGTGTTGGCCACTGCCGCACTGATAACCGCTGCCAGCGAACCGGCGCCCGCCGGCCCCATCAGCGGCCGGGCCGAGATCAGGTTGGTGAAATAGAGCGAGGGAATCGACTTCTGCTTGGCGTGCTGCACGACCGGCGTCGTGCCGATCGCCAGCTCCGGCTCGAACCCGTCGACGGCGGCGAGGTCGGTCTCCAGCGACGCCCGGAACTCGACGTGAACGCCGTTGGCGCTCAGCCATGCAGCGTCCTCGGCGTTCCAGCGGGTGGCCGGGCAGGCGGTGCCGACATAGCGCAGGTCGGCGCCCGATTCCTTGAGCAGGCGACCGACGATCAGTTCGGAGCCTTCGTAGCCCGACAGGGTGATGCGCGCCTTGACCGGCGCGGTCGCAAGCGCCCCCGAGATCGCGGCGAGGATCGGCGCCTTGGTCTCCTCGATCCTTGCGCGAGAAACGCCGCACGATTCGCCAATGGCGTCGAGCCAGGCCGCAGTGCCGGCGACGCCTACCGGCGCGGAGCCGACGATCGGCCGGCCGGCGGCCTCGAACTCGCGGATCGAGGCGGCGTAGAACGGGTGGATCGCCGCGACCGCCACGCAGTCGAGCGCGGCATAGAGCTCGCGCCATTCGCGCGTCGGCACGACCGGACCGGCGGCCAGCCCCATCGGCTCGAGCATGCGCCCGATGGTGACCGGATCGACGGGAAACATCTCACCGAGCAGCGCGACGGCCGGCAGTTCCTTGCGTCCGCCGGCGGGCGCCTGCACAGGGCCGGACTGGGCTTCACGGCGCGCATAGGCGAGCATGGCGCCGGCGAGCACGTCCTTGGCTTCCGCATGGGTCGGCACGCCGAAGCCCGGCACGTCGATGCCGATGATGCGCACGCCGTTGATTTCCTTCGGCAGCGCCCTGAGCGGCACGCCCGACGCGGTCGGCACGCAGAGGTTGGTCACGACGATCGCGTCGTAGAGCGCTGGATCGGCGAGCCCGTGCACGGCCTCGCGGATGTCTTCGTAGAGCTTGCCGGTGACCAGGGTCTCCGAGTTGAACGGCACGTAGCCGACGGTGCGTTTGGCGCCATAGAAATGCGAGGTGAAGGTTAGCCCGTAGACGCAGCAGGCCGAGCCGGAGAGAATGGTCGCGGTGCGGCGCATCCTCAGCCCGACGCGAAGCGAGCCGAAGGCCGGGCACATGGATTGCGGCTGGTCGTGCGGCCCCTGCGGATAGTCGGTCTTCAGCCGTTCCATCAACGCGGCGTTGCCGGAGGCCATCGCCGCGCGGGTCAGCTCGGCCTTGCCGCCATGGCAACCCTGGCCGTCGACCGCGGAGGATGTCGACGGGACAGCCGGCGCCGGATCGCGGGAGGATGCGACCGGCGGGTTGTCGAGGGCCGCCTCGGACGCACGGTCGTAGACGACCTCCTGGTCGGTGGCGTCCGTCGTGCTGTCGGGGCTGTGGGGGTGGATTTCCATGGCGAACGCCGCTCAGCTCTCGTCGTAGACGATTTCGAGGGACGGACGCTCGATCGCGATGCCGCCGCGCATGTCGGCCTGGGAGGCAGGCTCAAGGACGACGTTGCGGCCCGTGTCGCTGGCGGAGAACAGGCCGAGCAGGCCGTCCTGCGTGAGCGGGTTCGGTCGCTGCGGCTGCGCCGTGGCCACGTTCTCGGCGAGCTCGGCGAAAAGCGATCCCCACTCGCCGCCAGGATAGCCGACGATCTGGTAGTTGGCGCTCTTCTTGCGAATGTCGTCGTTGGCGGGGATGGATGCCAGAACGGGGATGCCGACCGCCTTGGCGAATTCATGGGCTTCGCCGCTGCCGTCGTCCTTGTTGATGACCATGCCGGCTACGCCGACATTGCCGCCGAGCTTGCGAAAATAGTCGACCGCCGAGCAGACGTTGTTGGCGACGTAGAGGGACTGCAGGTCGTTGGAGCCGACGACGATCACCTTCTGGCACATGTCCCGGGCAATCGGCAGGCCGAAGCCGCCGCACACCACGTCGCCGAGGAAGTCGAGCAGCACGTAGTCGAAGCCCCAATCGTGGAAGCCGAGCTTTTCCAGCAGTTCGAAGCCGTGGATGATGCCGCGCCCGCCGCAGCCGCGGCCGACTTCAGGGCCGCCAAGTTCCATGGCGAAGACGCCGCCGCTCTTGAAACAGACGTCGCCGATCTGGACATCCTCGCCCGCGGCCTTCTTGCGCGACGAGGTTTCGATGATCGTCGGGCAGGCCCGCCCGCCAAACAGGAGCGAAGTCGTGTCGCTCTTCGGATCGCATCCGATCAGGAGGACGCGTTTCCCTTGCTGCGCCATCATGTGGGAGAGATTGGCCAGCGTGAACGACTTGCCGATGCCGCCCTTGCCATAGATCGCTATGATCTGCGTTTCCTTCCTCACCTCGCCCGTATGGACGGGATCCGGCTCCAGTGCCGCCTCGGCCCGTACGGCATCGACCAGGGCAAGCAGCCCGCCTTCCGGTGTCTTCACGGGAGCATTCATGCGGCGTGTCTCCAGTCGAGCACCATCTTCAGGCATGACGTATCGCCAAAGGCGGTGTGGTAGGCGTGCTCGGCTTCGATTGGCCGCGCGTGATGGGTGATGATCCCGTCGAGCGACAGTCGTCCGGCTTCGATAAGGGCCGAGACGGCCTCAAGGTCGCTCGGGCGCCACTCGGCGGCGACGCGGAAACGCGCCTCCCGCATGAAGGCCGGCGGGAAGGAAAAGGAGACCCGCTCCGCGTAGAAGCCGCCAAGTGCGATCTCTCCGCCGCGCGCGATCCGCGCTATGAGGCTGTCGAAGATCCCGGCATCACCTGAAAGATCGAGAATGCGATGGTAGTCGCGGCGCGGATCGGCATCCGGAGCGACCACGGTGTAGGGAAAATCGCCCAAGCGGCGGGCGGGATCGGTCTCCCATACCGTGGGTGTCCGGCCGCCGGTGGCCAGCACGATGCGGGCGGCCAGGCGTCCAAGCGCACCATGGCCAACGATCAGTTCCGGCGGGCGGGAGAGGTCGGGCGAGACCGCGTGCCAGGCGGTGGCCGCAAGCGCCAGCAGGACGGCTTCGTCGCCGATGGCGGGCGAGACGGGCAAGGTGCGCCGTCCGGGGACGACGATACGCGATGCCGCGCCGCCGAACAGGCCGCGCACGGGGCCATAGCAATTGGCGCCCGGCACGAAGACCCGGTCGCCGACGCGCCGCGTCGACTGAGGCCCGGCTTCGGCGACGATCCCTACGGTCTCGTATCCGGGGACAAGTGGATAGGCCATTCCCGGGAACTCCGGCATGCGGCCGGTGAACAGGAGTTTCTCGGTACCGGTCGAGATGCCGCTGTGCTGAACCTCGACGACCACGTCCTCGTGGTTGGGGTCCGTTAAATCGAGTTCCGCGAGCGCGATATGCCCAGGGCTCTCGAGAACGACGGCTCTTGACCGCATCTCGTCCTCCTCGCCGCCGGCTTGATCCGGCGATCTGCTATGGCTGTCATCTTATATTTACAACATCGGTTGTCAATTAGAATATACACATCTCAGTGTCAGGCCTGTGCGCGAAGCACCCTGGTGAGAAGGGGCGTCATGGTCCGACACTCGCGGATGTCGCGGAAGCCGGCCGCGCCGGCCAGTTGCGCGATTTCGTCGAACCGGCGCGCGCGCCCCTGTCGCATGGCAAGCAGGTAGAAGCCGAAATAGGCATGGCCCGCACGCTCGGCGCCCGGGGTTCCGGCCATCGGCTCGGCGACGACCAAAGAGCCGCCGGGCGGCAACGCCTGACGGGCAGCCTGGAGAATCGCGAGCGCGTTCCCATCGTCGTGGTCGTGCAGCACGCGGTTGAGCGTGATGATGTCGGCGCCCTGTGGCAGCGGCTCGCGGAACACATCCAACCCGTAAAGCCGGATACGGGCGGCGAGACCCTGTGTGGCGAGCCTGTCGCGAGCCAGCGCAACGACATCGGGAAGATCGGCGAGCATGAGGCCTATGCGCGGCTCTCGGCCTGCCATCGCAGCCAGGAAGGCGCCGGTGCCGCCACCGACATCCATCAGTTGGTGGTGTCGCGACAGCGGCAAGGCGTCCAGCACCTCTTCGGCGACAAAGGCCTGCGAGGCTTCCATCAGCCTGGAGTAATGCATTGCCTCGTCCGCAGCGGCGGGCTGGCGCGCGGCATAGCTCCAGAACCGCGACAGCGACGTCTCGCCATCGCCGGCAAGCAGGTCCAAAGGGTTGCGGAGGTCGTCGTAGAGGAGCCCATGGTGTTCGATCATGGCGATGACACCGTCATTGTTCACCAGCGCGGCGCCCAGATCGCCCAATACCCAACGCCCGTCGCGGCGACGTCTCGCGAGCTTCAAGGCGGCAGCTGCGTCTAGCAGTCGTTCTGCCCGATCCGGGGCCAGAAGCGTTCGCGCGGCGACCTCGTGCAGATCGCGTGGTGCGGCATGAAGGAACTCTGGAAGCCGCAGGCGCACGAAGGCGGCAAGGACCTGCGAATAGACGAAGCCTGCCGTCAGATCGAAAAGTTCCCCCGCGGCGCGCCGCGCGATGAAGCGCGTGGACAGGAAGCGGGCAGCGAAGCGTCGGAAGCGCGGATTTGCAATCCGAAGAATTTTCCAGTCCTGGAACATATCGTGGAGGCTCAAGCCACGGCTGGCCGACCCGGCCCGACCGGCGGACGGACGCGGCTGGTCTTCCGCCCGGACGAGCCCAGGTGTCCGGGTCCGGACATCGCCCGGCTGCGCGGGCGCGGTCATGCAGCGACCCGCGCTGCCTCCCGCGGCAGGAAACGCGAGGCTTGGGCATGGATCTGGGATTTGAGTGCTGCCTGCCCCGGGCAGTCGGGCACGGAATCCGCAGCCTGTTCGACGAGATCCTTCAGCCGCCGCGCGGCCCCCGCAACGCCGAACTGCCGCACCATGTTCGGCCGCCCGAGCGCTTCGTCCTGGCCGATCGGCTTGCCAATCTCCGCCTCCGTGCAGAGCACGTCGCGGATATCGTCGGCAACCTGATAGGCCTCGCCGAGGCAAAAGCCCAACGCGCCCCATGGCTCGGCCACATGGCCCGCCGCCGCGGCGCCCGCCATCGAGGCGCCGGCGAACAGAGCGCCGGTCTTGGCGCGCTGATAGGCCACGAGATCAGGAGCGGGCTCGCTTTCCCAGGCCTGCCCGGCGACGATACCGTTCGGCGCGCCGACTGCCCTGGCGACCACAATGGCCAGCGCGGCGGAGCGCAAAGGATCGGCGATCGCCGCCAGCGCCACCGTCTCGAAGGCGAGCACGATCAACCCGTCTCCCGACAGCAGTGCGATCTGCTCGCCATAGACGGCGTGAACCGACGGCTTTCCGCGCCGAATTCCCGCATTGTCGAAGCAGGGCATGTCGTCATGGACGAGCGATGCGCAGTGCAGCATTTCGATGGCGGCCGCGGCGGCGGATGACAGGATCGGCTGGTCATCTCCACAGGCTGCGGCGATCGACAACGCCAGGCGGGGCCGGATGCGCTGGCCCCCCGGGAACACTGCATGTTGCATGGCGGCGGCGAGCTTCGGCGGCGCCGCGGCTCCGCAGGAACGTGCCAAGGCTTGCCGCAGGCTCTCCTCGATCCGGTGCGATGCGTTGTCTTCGGGCATGGCGGCACCTCTCCTGTGTAACGATTATTGGACTACATTGCCTGTAAAAAATAGTTTACACAAGGCTATGGCAACCGACTTCGTCCAGAAACCCGCGGGCCCCGCCGCACTTCGTGTCATCGTTATTGGCGCTGGGGTCGGCGGGCTCGTTTCCGCGATGCTTCTGGCGGCGCGCGGCTTCGTGGTCACGGTGCTGGAGAAGGAAGCCATGCCGGGTGGCAAGCTGCGCGTGATGGAGGCGGCCGGGCGGCACATCGATTCCGGCCCGACCGTCCTCACCATGCGTGACGTGTTCAGCCAGGTCTTTGCCGAAGCGGGGCAGGATTTCACTGCGTTGGTGCCGACCACGCGGGCCGGCATCCTCGCGCGGCACTGGTGGCCGGACGGATCGCGGCTCGATCTCCATGCCGATGTCGAGCGCTCTTCCGACGCGATCCGCGTCCTCGCCGGCCCCCGCGAGGCGCAGGCCTACGAGGCTTTCTGCGCCCGCACGGCCGAGGTGTTCGAGACCCTCGACGCGTCCTTCATGCGCGAGCCTGAACCCGGCATGCCAAAACTCATCGCGTCGGGCGGCGTCGGCGGACTGGCCGCGCTCGCCCGCATCCGGGCCTTTTCATCACTCTGGCAGGTCGTGTCGTCCCACTTTCGCGACGAGCGCCTGCGCCAGCTGTTTGGACGATACGCCACCTATTGCGGCTCCTCGCCCTTTGCCGCGCCTGGCCCGCTGATGCTGGTCGCCCATGTCGAGCAGGCCGGGGTCTGGATGGTCGATGGCGGCATGCGCCGACTGGCCGATGGCCTCGCCGAAGGCGCCCGCCTATCGGGTGCCAGGATCCGCTGCAATGCGACCGTCAGCGAGATCGTGCTAAGCGGCGGCAGGCCTTGCGCCGTCCGTCTCGCGGACGGTGACGAGATCGCGGTGGACGCGGTCGTTTTCAACGGCGATTCGGCGGCGCTGGCGGAAGGTCTGTTGGGCGAAGCGGCGCGCGGCGCGGTTGCACCGTTTTCGCCAGCCGAACGTTCCCTGTCGGCACTGACACTGTCCATGGTTGCCGATGCGGGGTCGTTTCCGCTGGTCCGGCACGGCGTCTTCTTTTCGGCGGACTACCGCGGCGAGTTCGACGCCATCTTCCGGCGACGGCGGCTACCCGCCGATCCGACCGTCTACCTCTGCGCGCAGGATCGTGGAGACGACGACAAATCGCCGGGCGGTGCCGAACGTTTGTTTGCCATCATCAACGCACCCGCGGAAGCCGGCGCCGCGCCGCTCGGCAAGGAGGAAATCGCGACATGCATCGAGGCGGCGAAGAGACGGCTCGCGCAGGCGGGCCTGGGACTCTCGGTGGAGGACATGGGCGTGACGACGCCGACGGCGTTCCACCGGCTTTTTCCGGCGACGGGCGGCGCTCTCTACGGCCGGGCCTCGCACGGCTGGGCGGCGTCCTTCCAGCGTCCAACGGCGAGGAGCCGCATCAAGGGGCTCTATCTGGCGGGCGGGACGGTTCATCCGGGACCGGGCCTACCGATGGCGGCCCTGTCGGGCTGGCACGCGGCAGATCTCCTGATCCGCGACTTCGCTTCGACGGCGACGTCCCGCACGGTGGCTATTCCTGGTGGTATGTCGATGCGACGAGCGACGATGGCCGCCACGCGCTGACGGTCATCGCCTTCGTCGGCAGCGTCTTCTCGCCTTATTATGCCTGGGCGCGGCGGCGCGGCAGGGCCGATCCGCTCGATCATGTCGCGATCAACGCCATTCTCTACGGGGCAGGACCGGGGCGGTGGGCCATGACAGAGCGAGCTGCCAGATCCATAGAACGCCAGCCGGATCGCCTGTCGATCGGCCCGAGCGGCCTGCGTTGGGACGTCGGGCGGCTGGTCGTCGACATCGACGAGTGGGCCTTTCCGCTGCCACGCCGCATGGTCGGGCGCATCTCGATCGACCCCGGTCCGATCTTCCATGCGGTACACGATCTCGACGAGGACGGACGACACCGGTGGCGTCCCGTCGCGCCGCGCGCGCGCGTCACCGTTGACTTCGACCTGCCCCGGCTCTCCTGGAGCGGCTCGGCCTATGTCGACATCAACGCCGGCGACGAGCCGATCGAAAACGCCTTCCGAAGCTGGACCTGGTCGCGAACGGCTGGCGCGAAGGATACGACGATCTTCTACGACCTCGAGCCGCGCCGCGGTCCTTCACGTTCGCTGGCGCTCGCCTATCGGCAGAATGGCAGGATCGATGCGGTCGAAGGAGAACCGGTCCGGGCTCTGCCCGGCACTTTGTGGCGCGTCCGGCGGTCGTTGCGGTCCCATGCCGAACCGGCGAATGTCCGAACCTTCGAGGATACGCCGTTCTACACCCGCACAGGGTGTCTTTCCGGGCCGTCCGCGAGCATGGAGCCGACGATCAGCGAAAGCGTCGATCTCGACCGCTTCGCCTCGCCATGGGTGCGGATGCTCCTGCCGTTTCGCATGCCCCGGCGCGGCTGAGGCGGACGTCGACGAACCGGGGCTTCTTGTCGTGCGCCGTCCGACGGCTCGCCTACCCGTGCTTGGATTCGCGTGGACCGGTTCCATCATGCGAGGGAGGAGTTTCAGCGGCCGCCGCTTCGGCCTGCTGGGCAGCACGTGCCCGCTCGGCGCGTTCCCGGTCGTAGCGTCGCATGTTGCGCAGCTCGCGTACGCCGAAAAACAGTGCCAGCCCGAGCACGAGCGTCAGTTCGAGGAAGATGATGACGCCCGAGCTCACCGACGCTCTCACGGCTTGCCGCCGCGCGCCTCGCGCAGCGCGTCGGAGCGACCCGGGGCGCGCTGGAAGGAATGAAGCAGTTCCAGCATGCGGGTCGCCCTAGCCTCGACCCGCCACCATGGCGGCATGGGCCGGTTGCGGGCCGGCGGCGGCGAGGTCAACACCGCCTGGATCATGAACCGCGCCTCGGGCAGGGCGGGCCACGCCGAGGGCGGCGATGATGGATAGCGCTGGCATATCGCTTCCGCGACCAGCGCAAGCTTGCGCGCTTGCGACACGACCGATCGGCCAGCGACGGGATCGAGGCCATTCGCGACGCCACGACCGATCTCGCGGTAGAGCATCCGGGCGGCGGCTATCCCCGTTCGTCCCGAAACGGGGAGCGCGGCGATGCCGGCGAGCGCGCTGTCGTACAGCCGCTCGGCCTCCGAAAGGAGTTCCAGCGCCACGGCGCGTACGCCGGAGCTGTAGGCCGGTTGTCGAAGGAATCGCTCCGGCTCGATGCCATTCGCTGCCATTCGCTCGAGCGGCAGGTAGAGTCGTCCGGCCGCGGCATCCTCGCCGATATCTCGGCAGATGTTGGTGAACTGCATCGCGATGCCGAGATCGCAGGCACGCGCGAGAACGGCCGGCTGGCGACGATCCATGATCAGCGTCATCATCACGCCGACCGAGCCTGCAACCCGCATGGCATAGGCGCGCAAGTCAGCGACGGTCTCGTAGCGGCGGCCCTGTGCGTCCCAGCCAAGCCCTTCAAGCAATGCGTCGGGAATAGCGCGCGGAATGGCGAATGCGGTCACCACGTCGGCGAAAGCGCGTTCGATGGTGTTTTCACTTGGATGTCCCGCATAGACCCGGTCCAATAGTCGCGACATGTCTTCCACGGCCCGGAGCCCGCCATCCTCCCGGTCGATCCGATCGTCCGCCATGCGGCAGAAAGCATAGATCGCATAGGCCGGCTCGCGGAGCTCTACCGGAAGCAGAAGCGAGGCAAGATGAAAGGATTTCGACCCCTGCCTGATCGCGTGACGGCAGGCCGCGCAGTCGGCGGGTGTGGAATAGAGCCTAGTGAACAAAGGCGTTGGCATTTGGCACGATTCCGTCGAGGATTCTGGCGGAGGACAGGACTCCGGGCAGTCCGGCGCCCGGATGGGTTCCGGCGCCGACCAGGAAGAGGTTGTCCACCGTCTCGCTTCTGTTGTGCGGGCGAAACCAGGCGCTCTGCGTCAGCACCGGCTCGAAGCCGAAGCCCGCGCCCTGCGCCGAGAGGTAGTCATCACGGAAATCGACCGGCGAGATCACATGCGAGCTGGTGATCCGGCGTGAGAGGCCCGGGAGGATGGTTTGCTCAAGCCTCACCTCGATCGCCTTGCGCCGACGCTCGGTCTCGACCGACCAGTCGATCCCGCCTTCGAGATTGGGAACCGGGGTCAGCGCGTAGAAGGTATCGCAGCCGTGCGGCGCAACGCTCGGGTCCGACGCGCTCGGCCGGTGCAGGTAGATGGAGAAGTCCTTCGTCAGCTTCTTGCGTTCGAAGATGTCCTCGATCAGCTCCTTGTAGCGGGGCCCGAGCAGGATCGTGTGGTGGTCCACGTCCTCGTAGCGCCCCTTGACCCCGAAGTACCAGACGAGCAGCCCCATCGAATGACGGACGCGGGCAAGACGTTGGTCGCTCCAACGCCGCGGCGTCGCCTTGTCCAGCAGCGTCCCATAGGTCGTGGCGGTATCGGCGTTGGAAACGACGAGGTCGGCGGCGATGCGCTCGCCGGTCGCAAGCCGCACGGCGGTTGCACGAGCGCCTTCGGTTTCGATACAGGCGACGTCGGCGCTGGTGCGCACCGTACCCCCCAGCGTTTCGATTAGGCTCGCGAGCCCGTCGACCAGCTGGCCGACGCCGCCGATCGGGTAGTGCACGCCCCAGCGTCGTTCAAGGTCGGGAATGAGGCAGTAGATCGCAGGGGTTCGAAAGGGATTGCCGCCGATCAGAAGCGGGTGGAAGCTGAGGACCGTGCGCAACTTCGGCGACCGAACGAAGGTCGACACGAGCCCGTGGACGCTCCGCCAGCCCTGCAGCCGGATCAGGTCCGGCGCGATGCGCAGCATGTCGGTGAAGGAGGAGAAGGGCTTGTGCCCGAGTTCCTCGAAGCCGATGCGGCAGATTTCACGCGCGAGAACCATGAAGCGCTCCCATCCGGCGACGTCGTCGGGCGCGACACGCGCCACCTCGCGCCGCATGGCGTCGGTATCGCGGAAGCAGTCGACATGCGAGCCGTCGTCGAACCGGATGCGGTAGAAGGGGTCGAGCGGCCTTAGATCGACGTCGTCGGCAATGCGTTTCCCGGCAAGCGTCCAGAGTTCCTCGAACAGAAACGGCGCCGTCACTATGGTGGGGCCGCGATCGAAGGTGAAGCCGTCCTGCTTCAGCACCGAGGCGCGCCCGCCGATCCGGTCCAGCCGCTCCAGGACCGTGACGCGGAAGCCGCGCGCGCCGAGCCGGATGGCAGCCGCAAGACCACCGAAACCCGACCCGATGACGACCGCATGGGGTCTTCGATCAGCGCGTTCGACGGGACGGTTCAGATCCGGGCGTGTCAACATTAGTGGACACTACGGCATGTCCCGAAGAATGACAAAGAGAATCGTCAGAGGAGGCCGTGACTGTTTGCACGCCCGGTGAGAAGTGCCGCGAACTCGACTGGGTTCTCTTCGTGGGCCAGATGTCCACCGCGGGGCAGGCGCAGCGCCTCGCTATTTTGCACCATGATGGCGAATTCCGCCGCGTCCGACGCCGGTACCGCCTTGTCGTCGGCGGCGGAGACGAAGATCGACGCCGTATCGAGGCGCCGCAGCCGGGCTGGCATGTCGTCCAGGTTCCATGATGCCATCATGCCGAGCGTCGCCTCGACGTGGCCGGACGACTGGAACAGCCTCTCGTAGAGGGCGACGCCGCGTGCATCGATTCGGGAGCCGGTGTTCTCCAGCAGACGCAACGTCGCGCCGGGCGCCCGAGCCCGCCACGAAAACAGGCGCGGTGCAAGCGGGTTCAGGAACAGCAGCTTGGCGAGCGGCGAGAAGAGCCCGGCGCGGCGAATGGGCTTCAGCGCGCCATTGATCGAAACGATCAGGCCGGGTGTGCTCAGGGATTCGATGGCCATCTGGATGGCAATGGCAGCACCCGCCGAATGGCCGACCACGACGGCCGGCTCGATCTTCAACTCCGCCAGGAGGGCGGCAACGCGAACGGCCATCCCGCGCAAAGACAGTCCGGCCGGCGGAGGCATCGCGGTGAAGCCGTGACCCGGCAGATCGGGCGCCACCACGGTGAAATTCTCGGCCAGAAGGGGCAAGAGGTCGCGCCAGCTGTGCGTGGCGGAGCCGGTTCCATGGAGAAGAACCAGAACGGGACCTTCTCCCATGATCTGGACATGCCAGCGAAGGCGGGCAGCCGAAACGAAGCGGCTGGCCGTGCGGTTTGGCCAGTCGCGGCCTTCCCGGTTCCAGTCCGGCCGGTCCATCAAGGCGATCCTTCAGCCGGCGAGCCGCCCGGCGAGCGTCCGAGAGATGCCCCGTCCGTCGCCTCGGGGCAACGGCTGATACTCCGCCCCAAGGCGTCCGGCAAGCGCGGCGAGTGCCGGTTGCGGGCGCGCGGCCGTGTCGATGACAAGGCTTCTGAGGTTGCGTGACCGGAAGCGCAAGGCCGCGCGTTCGGCATCCTCCAGCGCGCCGACCCGACCCGGAACCCCTCCGAAGCCGATGTTGGGACGTCCGTCGGTGAGAAAGACCGTCAAAGCCTGGCGCCCCGCGCGTCCGACGCCCTCGGCCACCGTCGCGGCTGCGAGGATCGCGTCGGCAAGCGGCGTACCGCCGCCGCCCGGCAGGCCGGCAAGGGCTCTTTTTGCCCTGACCAGGGACCGGGTTGGTCGCAGGATGATATCGGCACCCGAACCGCGAAAGGCGATCAAGGCCACCTCGTCGCGGCGCCTGTAGCTTTCAGCGAGAAGCAGTTCGACGGCGCCCTTCGCTTCGGCGAGCCGAGCGGCAGCGGCCGACCCCGAGGCGTCGACCACGAAAAGAACCGTCGTGCCCTGAGGCTCGCGTCGCCGCAGGTAGCGAAAATCCGACGCAAGCACGCGGATGACGGCATGGTCGGAGGGAGCGCGCGCACCGTTCGCCTGGTGAGCGTCCTGTGCTGTCTGTCGGCGGATCGCCTGCCAGGGGACAGCGGCCCTCAGCGTTGCGAGCACGTTGGGCCGCGCGCCGGGAAAAGGCGGTCGCGGCGTGTTGCCGACGACGGGCCCGCGTCGTCCCGCGTTCGCGACCGCCCCCGCGCCACTGCTGCGACCGCGCTGCGTCCCGCGCCCACTGGCTGCCGCCTCGAGCAGGCCCGGTGGCAGGAGCGCGGCGGCGGCTTCCAGCACGACATCCGCCATCGCCCCGTCGCTTGCCGCCTCTTCTTCCGGCTTTTGCTCTTCTCCCTGCCGCGGTTCCTGCGGCGGCGGTTCCGGCCTTTGCTGGTGTTGCAAGGCATCCGCGATCTCCTCGGCGCCGAGCACGAGGGCCAGCGCGCGCGCCGCGTCCTCGGGCTCGACCCGGAGGGAACCGCGCAACGCGGCACAGGCCCTGGCGGCACACAGGAGAAAGAGGCTGCGTCGCGGCGAGACGCCCGCGGTGAGCTGCGCAAGCGCGGCAAACATATCATCGTCCAGGTCGACTGCCGGGAGCCGCTTCCGGGCCAGCTTCACGCGTTCGATGGCGGTTTCGTCCGGGGTAGCCGGCAGACTGGACACGAGCGAGAGATCGACGACCAGCCCAAGTCGGTCCGCAAGGGCGGGCGGTATCGTTTCGTCTGGCTCCGCTCCCTCGTCGAGCGCGAAGAACACGAAGCCCGCCGGAAGGTTGGTCGAGAACCCGTCCCGCTCGATCCTGACCGCGCCCAGATCGAGAGCGCCGCAAATGACGGCCGTCTGGGTGCTCTCCAGCCGCTCGGCCATCGCTGCAACGAGCAACCCGCCATGCGCGGCGGCCAGCAGGCCGGTGTCGAGGATCGGGCGCCCGCTGCTGAGGGTCGCCGCAACGTCGAGGCCGCCGGCAAGCCTTGCGGAATCGCAGCCGGCCGGCAACCGGCGACGGGGCGCGCCTTCGGGAAACAGCGACGTGGCGAATGCAAGCCATCGATCGCGCACCGGGCCGGCCCGCGCGCGCGCATGAACACCCTTGAGGCCATTCGGATCGGTAGCCAACAACAACGCCGCAAGAACAGCGCTCGCCCACGGATCGGCTCCTTGCGAAGCTCCGCGCGCGCGCGGTTCGGCCCCCTCGATCATGGCAAGCCGAGCTCGGCCAGCGCGCGCTCGATGCGAACCGTGGACCCTGCTTCGTCCAGCGGATCGCGACGAAGCCTGTGGCGCAGCGCCGACGGAGCAACCTTCGCCACCGCGGCCTGCGTGATCGCTTTCGCGCCGTCGAGGGCCGCTGCCGCGCGGGCAGCTCGAAGCAGCGTGAGTTCGCCGCGCAGGCCATCCACGCCCAGAGCAAGGCAGAGGCGGGTTGCGCATTCGAGGGCCGAATCAGGCGTTTCGATCGTGTCGAGCCGCCGCCTGGCGGCGGCTATGCGAGCACGAAGCTTCCCATCCGCCTTTTCCCAGTCGCGGGAGAACCCGTCCGGGTCACGGTCGAAGCGGTCGCGCCGGCGCACGACCTCGATCCTCTCGGCGACTTCTTTCGGTGATGTCACCTCGACCGAGAGGCCAAACCGGTCGAGCAGTTGCGGTCTCAACTCGCCTTCTTCCGGATTGCCGCTGCCGACGAGCACGAAGCGCGCCGGATGGCGTACGGACAGCCCGTCGCGCTCGACAAGATTGACGCCCGAGGCCGCCACGTCGAGCAGCAGATCAACCAGATGGTCTTCGAGCAGATTGACCTCGTCAATGTAGAGAAAACCGCGATGGGCCGCCGCCAGAAGACCGGGTTCGAAGGCCTTTTCCCCGCGCGCCAGCGCCTTTTCGAGGTCGAGGGCGCCGGCGACACGGTCTTCCGTGGCGCTGAGTGGCAGGTCGATCACGGGAACCGGAACCTTGCGCCCGCGCCTTGCAAGCCCGCCGGAGCGGCAGGCGGGGCAGAGCTTTGCCGGCTCGGCCGGATCGCAATTGTATCGGCAGTCCCCCGCGACCATCATCGGAGGCAGGAGTCGCGCCAAGCCACGAACCGCGGTCGACTTGCCTGTCCCGCGATCACCGAACACGAGAATGCCGCCGATGGTCGGATCGACGGCCGCCAGCATCAGCGCGCGCTTCATCTCATCCTGGCCGACGATCGCGGAAAACGGATAGCTGACCGGGGATAGTCCAGATTGATTTACGAAGGAATATGTCAACTTCGCTCCCCTTTTTCATATTCAAAGCATGGCGACGGCGCGATATCAATGATAATTGTCATCCTGAAGGTGACGACTGTCCACATGGGTGGACGTCTTCGCCTTGACCGCTCGACCGCCTTGCCTAAGTGTTTAGGTCGAAGGGTTCATCATCTGGGAGGATCAACATGAAGAGTTTCATCCGCATTGGGATCACCGGCGCCGTGTTGGTGGCCGCACCGGCCACGGCAATCGCGCAGGATCTTGCGAAGGGCGAGACGCTCTTCAGACGGTGCGCGGTCTGTCACGGCATCGGCGACACCAACAAGCCGGTCGGTCCCAGTCTCAACAACGTGATCGGCCGCACGGCCGGCACCGAGGAAAGCTTCCTAAAGAAGTACTCCAAGGCGATGCTCGCCGCGGGCGAGGGCGGGCTGGTCTGGACCGTCGAGGAGATCGACAGATACATCACAGATCCGCGAAAGGCGATCCCCGGCAACAAGATGGCCTTCCCCGGCCTCAAGAAGGAAGACGAGCGCGCCAACGTGATCGCCTATATCGCCCAGTTCTCGCCAGAGGGAGCAGCCGGGTCCGGCGAGGAAGAGGCCGCGGAGCCGGCCGCGGCGAGCCAGTAGGCCATCGTCGAATTTCAATGGACATTGACTGCACTTGATGTCAATCTGAATTGACAGTCGGTGCGGGCGGTTCCATCCGCGGAACTTCTGGCGACACCGACCAGGCGACGCGTCCAGGCGCGTCGCAAGGGAGGCAAGCATGGACAGGACAGCCACACCCCTGCTGGACGGCATTCGCGAACCGGAAGACATGCGCGGCTTGAGCGATCACGCGCTTGAGCGCCTGGCGAACGAACTCAGGTCGGAGACCATCGCGGCCGTATCGGTCACGGGCGGGCATCTGGGGGCAGGGCTCGGCGTGGTCGAGCTGACGGTGGCCATCCACGCCGTGTTCGACACACCGCGCGACAGGCTGATCTTCGATGTCGGCCATCAATGCTATCCGCACAAGATCCTGACAGGCCGGCGCGACCGCATCCGGACGCTACGCAAGGGCGGTGGCCTGTCGGGCTTCACCAAGCGCTCGGAAAGCCGGTACGATCCGTTCGGCGCGGCGCATTCGTCCACGTCGATCTCCGCCGGCCTCGGCTTCGCCGTGGCGCGGGAGCATGGGCAAGACGTCGGCGATGTGATCTGCGTCATCGGCGACGGCGCCTTGTCGGCCGGCATGGCCTATGAGGCGATGAACAATGCCGGACACCTCGGCAAGCGGCTGATCGTCATCCTCAACGACAACGACATGTCGATCTCGCCGCCGGTCGGCGCGATGTCGAAGCATCTCGCCAGGCTCTACGCGGGCGAGCCATTCCAGGATCTGAAGGCGGCGGCGAAGGGGGCCGTGTCGCGGCTGCCAAAACCTCTGCGCCGGGGCGCGGAACGGGCGAGGGGTCTGGTCAAGGGACTGGTCTCCGGCGGTTGCCTGTTCGAGGATCTCGGCTTTTCCTATGTCGGGCCGATCGATGGCCATGACATCGGAACGCTTCTGGAGGTGCTGCGCACCGTCAAGACGCGCGCCGACGGGCCGATCCTGATCCACGCCATCACGCGCAAGGGCAAGGGCTATCCGCCAGCAGAGAAGGCGGTGGACAAATATCACGGCGTGGGGCGTTTCGACGTGGCGACGGGCGTGCAGGCGAGCGCGCCCGCCAGCGCGCCGACCTACACCAAGGTGTTCGCGAACGCCCTGGTCGCCGAGGCCGAGGCCGACCCGCGCGTCGTGGCGATTACGGCCGCCATGGCCAGCGGCACCGGCCTCGAGGGCTTCCAGAAGCGCTTTCCCGACCGGTTCTTCGACGTCGGCATCGCCGAGCAGCACGGTGTGACTTTCGCCGCGGGTCTGGCGGCCGCCGGGATGCGGCCTTTCTGCGCGATCTACTCGACCTTCCTGCAGCGCGCCTATGACCAGATCGTCCACGACGTTGCGCTGCAGCGCCTGCCGGTTCGGTTCGCGATCGACCGGGCCGGGCTGGTCGGCGAGGATGGACCGACCCATGCGGGGTCATACGATCTCGGCTATCTCTGCAATCTTCCCGATTTCGTGGTGATGGCGGCGGCCGACGAGGCCGAACTCATGCACATGGTTGCGACAGCCCACGGCATCGACGACCGGCCCTCGGCCTTCCGCTATCCGCGCGGCGCAGGCCGCGGCGTCGCCCTGCCGGCGCGGGGCGAAGCGCTGGCGATCGGGCGCGGGCGCATCCTGCGCGAAGGCACGACGGCGGCGATCCTGTCGCTCGGCGGCCGGCTCGGCGAATGCTTCGCGGCAGCCGACACGCTTGCCCAGCGCGGTGTCTCGACGACGATCGCCGACGCGCGCTTCGCCAAGCCGCTGGATCGGGACATGATCCTCCGGCTGGCGCGCGACCATGAAGTGCTGATCACGGTGGAGGAGGGCGCGACCGGCGGGTTCGGCGCGCATGTGCTGCATCTGCTTGCGGCGGAGGGGGTGCTGGATCGTGGCCTGCGCATTCGCACGCTGACGCTGCCCGATCGCTTCATCGAACACGACAAGCCGGACGCCATGTACGCAGACGCCGGGCTGAACGCGCCGCATATCGCGGCCTGTGTCCTCGATTGCCTGGGACTGGGCGAACGCCGGCTCTACCCCGTGCTCGCTCTGGTGCCGGCGGCCTGATCGCCCGAGAGAATCAGGCCGCCTGGGGGTTCATGCGCCAGACGGTCAGGTTCAGCATCGCGGCGATGGAGACCCACACCAGATAGGGCACGAAAAGCAGTGCGGCCCAGATCGACACCGGCCAGGCGAGGAGGATGAAGATCGCGATGGACGACCAGAGCAAGGCGACATCGACCATCGCCAGGTCCATGCGCCTCTGCCCGAAGAACAGCCACGACCATGCGCCGTTGAGCACGAGCTGGAGACCCCAGAAGATCATAGCGGCGCCGAAACCGCTCATTCGCCAGACCAGCCATCCGGCGATCGCGATCATGATGTAGAGGAGGGTCCAGACGACGGGAAACAGCCAGTTCGGGGGTGTCCAGGACGGCTTTGCCAGCGCTTCGTACCAGGCGCCGGGCTTGAAGATCGCGCCGGATGCAGCCGTTGCGACGCAAAGCAGGACGAAGACGAGAAGTGACCAGTCCGGCATGGGGCGGCTCCGTCGGCTGATTTGACATTGCATAGGTAGCGCAGGCGGAGCGCCGCGCAAGTCGCGTCGGACGATGCAGCGGAAACGGAGGCCCAGCGCGAAGGATCCGCGCCGGACTCAGCTGCGGGTTTCGAAGCCGCCGTCGGCGCCTTCGTCTGCATCCGCCACGCCGACGACGAGACGATAGACCCTGGCGATCTCGGCCAGAAGTCCGAGCCGGACGAGTTCGCGCACCGCTTCCGACCGGTCGCCGACCCTGTTGGCCGAACGCCACCCCTCGAGGGCGGCATACTGCTCTTCGGTGAAGGTCACTTCCACGCGCCGCTGGGCCGGACGAAAGGTTATTCCGTCCATGCGGCCGTTGCCGTTGCCATCATGACAGGCGTCCACGGCATCTTCTCCCTGCTGCTCCGCCCCTGCGCATCCGGATCATGCCGGGAAGCGCTGAAAACGGTTCCTCCGATTTCGCACAGTACGGCGGATGGAGCCACGGCTCCATTTCGGAAAAACGCCTACGTGGAAACTACGTATGCCGGATACGCGCCTGTATCGGGCGGAACGCGCCAGGGACTCAACGCATCATCCGGATGAGATCGGACAGGCCACGCGCCTCGAGCTTCTCGCGGATGCGGGAGCGATGGATCTCGACGGTCCGCTGGCTGATCCCCAGGCGATCGGCGATGGCCTTGTTGGTTTCCCCGATGACGAGATGATCGAGCACCTCGCGCTCGCGATGCGTCAGCCGCGCGAGACGCTCCGCGATCTCGCCCGCCGGCAGCGGGGCGGGCTGGCGATTGGCGATGGTGTCGGCCGCGAGCGTGATCGCCGCGAGGATCTGCGCTTCCGTGCCCGGCTTCTCGATGAAGTCTATCGCGCCGGCCTTCATGGCGGCGACAGCGACGGGGACGTCGCCATGGCCCGTCAGCATGACGATCGGGATCGGATCGTTCCCGTCGCGAAGCCGGCGCTGGAGCTCGGTCCCGCTCATCCCGGGCATGCGCAGATCCAGCAGCAGGCACTCGGCGGCGGTACGTTGCCCGCTGTCGAGAAATGCTTCGGCCGACCCGTGCAGCACGACGTCCTGGCCGTGGGCCACCAGCAAGGCGCGCATCGAGTCCAGAACGGATGGGTTGTCGTCGACGACATGGACGCGCAGCCGTTCATTGCGCCAGGGCATGGCCGGTGCTCCTGACGGGAAGGGAAAAGACGATCTCGGCGCCCGGCGCCACGGGCCGCGACCAGATGCGGCCGCCATGCGCTTCGACGATCGACCGGCACAGCGACAGCCCAAGGCCCATGCCGCTGCTTGTCGACGGCTGGAACGCCTCGAACAGGCGGCCGGCGATCTCAGTGGGAATGCCATGGCCGGTGTCGCGCACCGCCAGTTCGACAAGCGCCCCGTTGCGACGGGCTGAGATCACCAGGGTGCGGACCTCGCTCTCGCGCATCGCCGCCAGGCTGTTGCGAACGAGATTGAGCACGACCTGACCGATCTGGATCGGATCGGCCAGGACAAGCGGCGGCAGGCTTTCCAGGTCGAATTCGAGACGCGGCGTCGGGTCGGGGGAGGCCGCGAACGCGAGTTCCACGCCTTGGCGCACGACCTGCTTCAAGTCGATCGGCTCGGTGACGATCTCGCCCTGCGCGATGAAGTTGCGCAACCGCCTTACGAGTTCGGAGGCGCGCAGCGATTCCCCGACGGCGCGCTCGATCAAACCAGCCACTTCGGTCGGGATCTCGATCCCGTAGTTGCGCAATTCCTGCCGGCATGCGTTGACATAGTTGGTGACGGCGGCGAGCGGCTGGTTCAACTCATGCGCCAGCGCGGAGGCGAGCTCGCCCATGGAACTGCGACGCGCGGCATCCAGAACGACCAGTTTCAGGCGAGCCTCTTCCGCCTCCGCCTGCTTTTGCGCGATCACCGCTGCGCGCTCGCGGTCCAGGCTGTTGAGCGCGAAGAGCGCCCTGCGCAGGATCCGCAATGCCTCCCGGTCACTGTCGGAAAAGGGTTTGCTGCGGCCGCGCCTTTCTTCGCTCCAGAGGTTGAAGGATCCGCGCGGCGACAAGCGGACTGTGCCATCGACCCGGCGCTTCTCCAGCTTGTCAGGTTTGCCGGCCCACTTGATCGTATGCTCGAATTCCTCGCGCAGGAACACGAGGTAGTCCTCGCCGTCATCGGACAGTTCCAGGAAGGCCGCGCCCGATGCAATGCTCCAGTAGATGGGGTCGAGGCCGAGCGCGGAGGGCACGTTGTCGAATGTCGCCACGCCATCGACGGGCTCGCGGCCGAGCCGCCGAAATTCGGGCAGAGGCTCGGGCGTCCTGCCAAAACGGCTGATCGTGCCGCCGAGGCTGAGGACCATGCCCTGAGCACCGGCATGGAGCATGAGTTCCTTGGAGCTCCGTGCGATGAGTTCGGCCAGTGGCTGGCCTCCGCGCGCGGCGCGCTCGATGTCGAACGCCGTGCGCTCGGCCCGGATACTCTGGTGTAGCTGGGTCGCGTTCTCCAGGCTCTGCAAAAGCGCCGAGATCGTGCCTCCCAGAAGTTCGCAGAAGCGGAAACGGCTCCAGGGAAGGTACAGGGGACCATAATGGTGGCAAGCGACCAAGCCCCACAGGTCGTCATTGGCGATCAGCGAGATGGACATGGATCCGCCGACGCCCATGTTACCGAGATACTCGACATGGACGGGGGCAACGCCGCGCAGTTTGGCATAGGTCAGGTCGATTGCAGCACCATGCGATGCATCCGCGATCATGCCGTGATGCGTCATGATGGGCACTGGAGGCGCCATGATGTCGGGTATCGACCGAATGACGTTCAGGCGAAAATGCCTGCGGGCCGGTTCGGGAATGTCGGAGGCGGGGTAGTGGAGGCCCAGGAAGCTGTCGTCGCGGACGGTGCTCTCGGCAATCACCTCACCGTGGCCGTCACTGGCGAAACGATAGATCATCACCCGATCGAAGCCGGTGACATCGCGCAGGATCTGCGCGCTTGCCCGCGCAAGTTCGGTCAGTGTGTCGGGCTTGATGAGTTCCGAGATGATTCGCTGGCGAAGCAGGTCTTCTTCCCAGACCAGTGCCGGTCCCGCTTCGAATCGGACGAATTCGAGGATGATGCGTCCGTCATGGCGGATCGGAAAGCATTCCAGCCTCCGGACACCGTCGCGACCCTGAACATCCAGAAACCACGGTCTCAAAAGGTCAGGGACAAGGGGAGGCTGGGCTCTGGCGACGAGTTCGGCCAACTGCGCGTCACCGAGCAGGATCGACAACGGCCTCGCCAACAGTTCGGCCGGCTCATATCCCAGGAACTCGGCGCTGTTGGCGCTGACGTAGTCAATGCGCAATGTCTCCTCATCCGCCGCAATGAGCGCACCATGCGGCTGGATGGCGCCGATGAGATGGATCGGCTCGGTGTCGCAAGCGGTGAGGTCGACCTTTGGCCTCACCGCTCAAGCCCCCGACCGGTGGATGCACGCGCAACCGATGCTTGTCGAAAGCGCGATGGGACGGCTCCGCAAAACGGCCTTCATGACTTCCTCCCCCGCATGACGACAGAGGAATCTAGGCAAGCCCACGTGGCAAGGCAATAGAATGTGTTGACAACGGCCAGTGTCCGGAGCGATGACAACGACGCCTCGCAGGCCATGCGGCCACAGCGTGCGCGATGAGGCACATGGCGCCTCCCGCGAGGAAAGCGATGTCGGGACAAGAGAGTTTCCAGCGGGTCCTCGGCGAGGCCGATCCCGAAGTCATTGCGCGGATGATTGCATTCGTGGCGGAGGTTGCCGTCGTCGTCGATCCGCAAGATCGCGTCCGCGACGTCACCATATCGAACGATCTGGACACGCCGCTCGATACTGAATCGTGGAGAGGCCGTCTTTTCAGCGATCTCGTCGTTCCCGAGAGCGCGGCTGCCGCGCAATCGCTTCTCGCCACCACCCGTGCGGAAAGTCGCGCCGACAGCCAGGAAATCGTGCATCCATCACCCTATGGACAAGTCCGGGTTCGCTACGCCGCCGCTGCATCGGGACGTGAAGGCGACGTCATCCTGATCGGTTCGCCCTCCCGCATGCACAGACGAGCCGCCTGGTCATCCGAA
Organism: Mesorhizobium sp.; assembly: GCA_051860465.1. Lineage (GTDB taxonomy): Bacteria > Pseudomonadota > Alphaproteobacteria > Rhizobiales > Rhizobiaceae > Aquibium. The sequence continues at coordinate 101,975 of JBHYDY010000014.1, read as the reverse complement.
AACCTCTTCCGGTCGTTGTGGGAATTCGGAGCCGACGCCATGCTGGTGCTGGATGGCAGCACGGGCCAGATCCGCGACGGCAACCACGCGGCGGCAGCCATCCTGGGCGAAAGTCCCGACAATTTGCGCCGGTATCGGCTGATCGACATGCTTGACCCCGCCTGGCGGGCTGAAGTCAGCACCAGATTGCGCGGCGTCTTGTCCTCCGGTCGGCCCGACCGGATGATTGCCGTCCCGAAGCATTCCGAGGCAGAGCGCGTCATCCTCACGCTTGAGCCATCTCGCGGCGAAGAACGCGGGCTGGTCGTGGCGCGCTTCCTGCAGGCGGACGATGGCGAAACGGCCGATGGCATAGCGTCCTCATTGCCGCAGCTGATACGCGAAAGCCCTGATCCCGTCGTTCTCGTCGATCGCGGTGGAACCCTGGTCTGGACGAACGATGCGTTCCTGGCGGCTGTGGGGGCGCCGGCAGCGCCGCTGGCGATCGGGCAACGGATCGATGAGTTCCTGAAATCGAAAACCGATCCGGACATGTCCACGTTGCTGGAGACGACCGTCAGTCAAGGACGTGTCGCTGTGGAAGGACTCTGGCTGGAAGGGCTGTCGACCCCGGCAGTTCCCGTCGACGCCATGCTGGTCCATGTGTCGGAGGGGAGCCTTCCCTGTTTCGGTCTGGTGTTGCGGATCAAGTCTGACGTGACGGGTGCACGCGATGCAAGTACGAGCCTCGATCTCAGCGGACTTACCGACCTTGTCGGCCGTACACCGCTGAAGGATCTCGTGCAGACCACGACGGACGTGGTCGAGAAGATGTGTGTCGAGGCCGCGTTGCGGTTGACCGGCAACAACCGCTCCGCCGCTGCCCGCGCGCTGGGGCTAAGTCGCCAGGCTTTCTATCTCAAGCTCAAGCGCCTCGGGCTCGGGGATCACACCGACGAGTGACCGGAGCGCCTGAGGCCCCGGCTCGTGCCGGGCGTTTGGTTCCGCGCCGTTTCAAGCGCCGGTGACGCGCCACAGGACATCGCCGACGTCGTCGGCCACGAGCAGGGAACCGTCGGGTCCGATGGAGACGCCGACGGGCCGGCCGTAGGAGTGCTTCTCGTCGGGTGACAGGAAGCCCGAGAGAATGTCGCGTGCGGGTCCGGCGGGCCGGCCATTCTCAAACGGCACGAAGATGACGCGGTATCCGGACAGCGTCGAGCGGTTCCAGGATCCGTGCTGACCGATCACCATGCCATCCGGGAAGCCGGGCAGCGTGCCGGCCGGCATCCAGCAGAGCCCGAGCGAAGCCGTGTGTCCGCCGAGAGCGAAATCGGGCGTCAGCGCCTTTGCGACCATGGCGGCATCCTGAGGCACACGGTCGTCGACGATGCGGTCCCAGTAGCAGTAGGGCCAGCCATAGAAGCCGCCGTCGACCACGGAGGTGAGATAATCGGGCGGGGTCTCGTCGCCAAGGCCATCGCGCTCGTTGACCACGGTCCAGAGGACGCCGGTCGAGGGCTCCCAGGCGAGGCCGACCGGGTTGCGCAAGCCGGATGCGAAGATCCGGTTCGTCCCGGTGGCGATGTCGTACTCATAGATCGCGGCGCGGCCTTCCTCCGCTTCCACGCCTTGGTCAGCGATGTTTGAGAGCGAGCCGACGCCGATGTAGAGCCGCCTGCCATCGGGAGAAGGCAGGATCGAACGCGTCCAGTGGCCCGCCGGCTTGTAGGATGCGAGGCGGCGGCCCGGCGCGTCGATGCGCATGTCGCCGTCGGAATAGGGGAAAGCGACCAGCCCGTCGGTGTTGCCCACATAGAGCGTGTTGTCGAGCATCGCCATGCCGAAGGGGTGGTTCAGCCCGTCGAGCAGCACGTGGCGCGTTTCGGCCACGCCGTCGCCGTCGGCATCGCGCAGGAGCGTGATGCGGTTGGGACTGTCGCCGAGCGCGGCGGCACGGCGCATGGTGGCCGTCATCGCATAATCGAAGACCGAACTGATGCCGCCGGGCACCGACAGTGCCTCGGCGGTCAGGACGTCGCCATTTGGCAGGACGTGAATCCAGCGCGGATGCTTGAGACCGGCGGCGAAGGCATTGACCTTCAACCCCGGCGCGGCGACCGGGGTTCGACCGGCGTCCCAGCCGCGAGCGGTGGGCATCTTCAAGGTGGGGATCGTGCCCTGGGGGCGCGCGGGCGGAATGGCTGGACGGTCCCCGAAGGCCTGGGCGAGGGCGCCCTGGCCGCGGTGGCGGATCTTGACGATGACGCCGCCGACGAAGGCGACGAGTTCGGCGAAGAGGGATGTGGCCATGGCGTCGATCCTTGCGAAGTGTATCCCGGGGCTTAGAGCATCGGCGCTCCAAAGGGAATTCGCGCGACAAAAGGAATTGGTTTCCTCGGTCGGTATCGGATGGGCCCAAAGGGCGCGGCTGGCAATGTGACGGTCGCGAGCCGCAGGGACGAAATATGTTTCTCCGCAGTGGCTCAGAATCGGAATGGTGTTCGAAGACCCGGCTTCCGAACGACCGCCCATGCCCTGACTTCGTTTGGCGGGGAGGCTAAAAAAACCGTCATTGACGTCGTCGTGAGAGACGTTCGCCACAACAATTCGGGAGACACGCCCATGCGCATCACTTCACTGGCCTTCACGCTCGGCTTGATTGCCGCGCCCGCCTTCGCTTCCGATATCCGTCCGCTGGTGGATGCCGAATGGGTGAAGGCCAATGCCGGGCAGGAAAAAATCGTGTTGCTCGATATCCGCGACAAGATCGCCGAAACCGATCTCGGCGCGAACCCCTACATCGAAGGCGCGGTCGTGGCTCCCTATTCGACCGCCGGCTGGCGCACGGAGCTGAACGGGGTGCCCGGCATGCTGCCGCCGGTCGAGCAGGTCGCCAAGCTGATCGGCGACCTTGGCATCGATGCCGATGATCATGTGGTCATCGTGCCATGGGGCACCGATTCCAGCGAGTTCGGCGGCGCGACGCGGATCTACTGGACCTTCAAGTATCTCGGCCATGACGAGGTTTCCATCCTCGACGGCGGCTGGCGCCAGTACGACGCCGCTGGCGGCGCCCGTTCGGCCGAGCCGGCGAAGGCCGAACCTGTGGCGTTCGAATATGAACTGCGCGAGGAACTGCTTGCCACGACCGCGGAGGTGGCGGAGGCGCTCCAGGCCGGCATGACGCTGGTCGACGGCCGTCCGGCCGAGCAGTTCGAGGGCAAGTCGAAGAGCCCCGTCGTGCGCATCGAAGGCACCATTCCCGGCGCCGTCAACATCGAGCACAGCGATCTCTACAGCGCCGAGTACGCGCTGTTTGCCCGTGCCGAGACGGTGAAGATGCTGTCGGAGGCCGTCGGCCTTGCCGCGGACGAAAAGAACATCGCCTTCTGCAACACCGGCCACTGGGCGTCGGTCGCCTGGTTCGGCCTGAGCGAGGTCCTGGGCAACAAGAACACGTCGATGTATGACGGTTCGATGGCTGAGTGGACCGCCGATCCCGCGCGTCCGGTTCAGAACCGCTCGGGCACCTGAACCACCCCGTTCCGACAGACGTCATGAACGCATGCGAATGTCCGGAGCGATCCGGACATTCGGCGTTGTAAAGCAAGCGAGACAAGTGGCCGAAACGACCATGACCGACATATCTCTCGATCGAACGTCATCCGACCGCCCGAGTCTGGCACCGCCGGCGGCTATTGACCGCGCGCCGGCGCTCGTGGCGGGTGGCGCGCTGATCCTCGGCTTTGCCGCCATTGCCGGTCTGATCGACCTTCGCCAGGCGGCGCTGTTCCTGGTGGGGGGGCTCTTGGGCGCGGCTCTCTACCATGGCTCCTTCGGCTTCACAGGTGGCTGGCGCCGCTTCGTGGTGGAGCGGCGCGGCCGGGCGGTGCGCGCGCAGATGCTGATGATCGGCATCGCGGCCGTGGCGATGATCCCGCTTCTGGCGGCGGGCAGCCTTGGCGGCAAGCCGCTGGTGGGGGCGCTTGCGCCGGTGGGTGTCTCGGTGCTTTTTGGGGCGGCCCTGTTCGGCCTCGGCATGCAGCTTGGCGGCGGCTGCGGCTCGGGCACGCTGTTCACCGTGGGCGGCGGCTCGGCACGCATGCTGGTCACGCTCGTGTTCTTCATCGTCGGCGCGGTGGTCGGCACGGCCCATCTGCCCTGGTGGCTCGAACGGCCCTCGCTGGGCGTGATCGATCTCGGCCAGGAACTGTCGACCGGGAACGCGGTGCTCGCCACCCTGATCGGGCTTGGTCTCGTCGCGCTCGTCTCGGCGGTCGTCGAACGGCGGGCGCATGGCAATATCGAGTGGGAGGCGACGCCGCCGCGCGCGGGTTGGAACTGGCTTCTCAAGGGACCCTGGCCGCTTGTCGGTGCCGGGCTTGTTCTCGCCCTGCTCAACATCGCGACGCTGCTGCTTGCGGGCCATCCGTGGTCGGTGACGTTCGGCTTCGGCCTTTGGGGCGCAAAGGTCGCGCAGGCGGCGGGCGTCCCCATCGAGACCTGGGCCTTCTGGACCTGGCCGGGACCGCAGACCGCGCTCGCCTCCAGCGTGCTCGCCGACATCACGTCGGTGATGAACTTTGGCATCATCCTCGGCGCGGGGTTGGCGGCGAGCCTGGCTGGGAAGTTCGCTCCGAAGGCGAAACTGCCGATCGGCTCGCTGCTTGCGGCCGCCATCGGCGGGGTGCTGATGGGCTATGGCGCGCGGCTGTCATTCGGCTGCAACATAGGCGCGCTGTTTTCGGGCATCGCCTCGGGCAGCCTGCACGGCTGGCTGTGGTTTGCTGCGGCCTTTGCGGGCTCCTTCGTGGGCGTTGCCGCGCGCCCTCTGTTTGGTCTCGACGGGTTTTCGAAGAAATGACCGCCAGGAACACGCTTCTCTTCGGCGCCGCGCTCGCGGCCGCGACAGCCGCGGTGGCGGTGGATCATGCACGCCACCCGGTGCCGCGAGTCCAGCAGCAGACGCAGTCCGCGCCTGCTGCTGCCGCTGCGCCATGTGCCGCTGCGGCGCCCTGCGCGGCGGGCGCGCCAAGACTGGCGCCGCCGCCCCCGCCCGCGGCGCCACCGCCTACACCGGCAAGGCTAGCACCGCCTCCGCCACCCGCGCCGCGCCCGGCCGAGCCGGCGAAGCTTGCGCCTCCGCCCCCTCCCGCGCCCTTGCCGGACAAGACCGATGGCTGACGGCCGGGAGCACGCGCTGGCCGAGATCGCCTTCTGCGAGACCATCCTCGCCAAGGGCGGCTTCAGCGTGCTCACCGAGACGTTTCGAGAGACGTCGTCCATCGCTGCCTGGGATCACTATCCGCCCGGCGATGTCTTCGATCCCTCCAGTGGGGCACAGTGGTTCTATCACTGCCATCCGTCGGAAGAGGGCGCGTTGGAGCACGGGCACTTCCACTGCTTCGTCCGGCCGGACGGGGTCGATGGCCCGATTCACCATCTCGCGGCGGTTGGCGTCGACGCGCACGGGCGGGCGTTGCGGCTGTTCACCGTGAACCAGTGGGTGGTGGGCGATGACTGGCTCGACGCGGAGGCGACCATCGCGCTGCTGCCCCGCTTCGACGTGCAGATGCCGCGTCCGTCCTACCTGGTGAACCGCTGGCTGACCGCGATCTTCGCCGCGCACGAGCACGAGATCGCCAAACTCATCCGTGCCCGTGACGAGGTGCTCGCCGCCCATGTGGGTCCGGCTGGCATCGATGTCCGCCAGGACCGGGCGCTCGAGGTGACGTCGGAGATCGTCTTCGAGGTGAAGCCGGTTGCTTGAGCAATCCCGTCTTTGCTGGTGCGCCTCCGCACCCGGTCAGGCAAATCACGCCGCCAAACAGGGGGTGGAAGCCACCGCCGATACCAGCGCCGCGCTAGCCTACCCATCGGCCGCCTCGCCAAGGTGCGGAAGGCGGCCGGTCTGGTCCCGTTCGCGGTCTCTCCACCGTGGCGCCGATAGGTGTCTCGATCCTTTCGAAGCCGTTCCGCGCGCTCAGGTCTTCGTCCACTTGCAAAGGTCCATGGCGAAACGGACGCCTGTGTTCGGGAGCCTGCTATGGAGACGCCTGAAGTTTGAGGTCAGCGCAGACCGTAACAATCAAAATGAACGCTCTTTCCCGTTTGCAGCGTCACTGACGGGCTCTGGCCGAAGACCTGCCGGTAGGTCTGAGAAAACCTGCCGAGATGTGCGAAACCGGTTTCATGAGCGATGCCCGCAACCGTGTCGCCGGAGGCAGCGAGTTGCAGCCTTGCATGTGCCAGATCAAGGCGCGCCCTTCTCGCGTACTGCTGGGGCGTGATACCGAAAGCTGCCTGAAATCCCATCTGAAGACTTCGCAGTCCGCATCCCGCGACACGGACCAGATCCGCTACGGCAAAGCCCTGGGCAGCATTGTCGTGGAGGAAGGCTCGCGCCCTGCGCACATGCGCCGCGCCAGCGGGCCGCGCGCAGGGGCTTTCGAGGAAATGGGTGATTGAACTGGGCTGGGCCTGCACCAGCCCCAGGACAAGCTCTTCTTCGATGACGCGCTGAAACCGGTAGCCGCTCGACCCGAAGGCGCGGTTTGCTTCAGCCGCCTTCACGCAACGCGACAACTGCCCCAACCAGGCGTTCATCTCCGGTCTTGCGATGTCGACACGGGGTTCGAAAACAATCGGGACAGGAGAGGACAGCCCCAGAAGGGCGTCCACGAGTCTGGATAGTTCCCCGCCGTTGATCTGGACGAGGAATTTGCGGCAGCCATTCTTCCAGACCATCCGAGTGGGCAGCGTCGGGTTCAGGATACTGCCGACGCCGCGACCGACTTCGAACGTGCGTGTTCCGTTCGTGATCCGCGCGGTGCCTTCCAGCGGGATCTGAATGAGATAGAAATGCTCCAGCCTTCCCGGGGTGATGTCTACCTCGGCACCGTATCCCAGGTGATTGAGCGAAAGCATTTCGCCGGCGACATGGTTGTGACGTGTCTCGAAGCGAGGAAGGGCGTGGCGCGGAACTTCAAGTCGGTGTGGGCAAAAAGTCCGACCGACCAGATCGCGGGCAACATCGACCTCCCGCGTTCCGAACAGCGGAAAAGCGGCAAGTGGTTCAACGGGAAACCCAGAGCTGATGCTGTCCATTGGCCCAGCGTAGGCTACTTCAAGCTCAAATCAAACACCTCCTGCCACACCGAAAAAATATGCGCATTTCGGATAATGGTGTCTTCGTGATTGCCCTAGCCTGTCCTCGCAACAAAAAAATGAGGGAACCATCACAATGACTGCATCACCCGGATTGACGCGTGCGAGCGACGGCATCGAAGGCAAGGCGTGGAACGTCGTCGGTCATACCTATACCCCCAAGCTTCTGACAGACGCGGCCTTCATCTGGCACGCCCACATCCCCGACGGCACCTTCGTTCCTCCACATATCCATCCCACACAGGACGAATACATCTATGTGCTCGAAGGCAATATCGAGGTGGAATTCGGCCCGGATGTCCACAAGGCGGGACCGGGGGATACGGTGCGAATGCCGATGGGCATCGCCCATGGCATTTTCAACCGGTCTGGCAAGGATGCCAAGACCATCTTCGGCGTGGCTCCGGCGCGCAAGCTGTTTGAGTTGTTCTGTGCGCTGGATGGCGTGACGGATCCGGCCGAACTCGTGCGGCTGTCCGCCCTTCACGAGGTCGATTTCCTGCCTCCTCCGGCTGAGTAGGGGTGCAGAGATGACACACAGAAAAACCGTCGCCGTCATCGGCGGGGGCGTTAGCGGGCTTGCTGCCGCGAAAGCCTTCGATGCACAGGGACACCGTGTTCTGGGCTATGAACGCAGCCACGATTTCGGAGGCGTGTGGGAACTGTCGCGCTCCTATCCCGACGTGCAGACGCAATCGCCCAAGGACCTGTATTGCTACACTGATCATCCGATGCCATCCGATTATCCGGAATGGCCGAAAGGTCCGCAGGTGCATGCCTACCTGCATTCCTACGCGGCAAAGCACAGACTGGCGCGGCTGTTTCAGCTCAATACCAATGTCGTGTCGATGGATCGTCGCGCCGATAGCAAGCCGGGCTGGACGTTGACACTCGAAAGCGCCGGTCGCATGCGCAAGCAGGATGTGGATTTCGTTGCCATCGGTACGGGACAGTTTTCCTACAAGAACATCATCGCTCATCCGGGACAGGAAGAGTTCATCGCCAAGGGTGGACAGGTGCTCCACTCTTCGGAGTACACCGACCCGGAAATGATACGCGGCAAACGTGTCGTCGTGCTGGGCGGGTCGAAATCGGCAACCGATATCGCGGTAAGCGCCGCGAAACGCGGGGCGAAATCGGTCACGCTGGTGTATCGCCACAACGTCTGGCGGGTGCCGTACTTCGTTGGCGGCATCAACTTCAAGCGCCTGCTCTACATGCGCGCCCAGGAAGTCCAGTTCAACGGCTGGAATCCCTCGGTTCTCGGCCGCGTCCTGTCCGTCGTGACGAAACCCTTGGTCTGGGCAAATTTCCGCGGGCTGGAGACGTTGCTCAAGCTGCAACTTGGCCTCAAGAAATGGGACATGGTGCCCGATACCCCGATCGAGAAGGAAGCTTCATGCTCACTGCCGCTGGTGACGCCTGGCATGTTCGATTGCTTCAAAAGTGGCGCCATCCGTCCGATCCGCAGCACCTTCTCGCGCTATGACGGTGATGGCGTCATTCTTGACACCGGCGAGAAAATCGGTTGCGACATGGCCATTCTCGCGGTTGGGTGGAAGCTCGGCATTCCGTACCTGCCGAAGGAGTACCGCGACAAACTGGTCGAGCAGGATGGGCAGTATCGCACCTATCGGCTCGCCGTGAATCCGGATCTGCCCGAAATGGGTTTCGTCGGCTTCAATTCCAGTTTTTGCACCGTGCTTTCGGCGGAAATGATTGCCAACTGGCTGGTTCGCTATGCCGACGGAACGCTTGCGCGGCAGCCGACGCGTTCGATGATGGAAAAGAACATCGAGATGATGCTTCACTGGCGACATAAGGAACGTCCCGCCGCGCAGGTCTATGGCGGCCTGTGCTCCGCCCCCTTTCATTTCCGTCACTTCGATGAACTGCTTGCCGATATGGGCGCGCGCGAAACCAAACGCGCCAACCCGCTTGCCGAGCAGTTTTCGTATCCTGACGCGTCTGCCTATGGCCGCTTCCTGGCCTCGGCGCCGAAGTATGCACTGCAATGAACGGGCGAGGGGACTTCTTTTGAAAGGGGAGTGGCGGCGGTTTGCTGAAATCGGCGTGTCGAGGCAGGCGAAAGCCTGCCCGAGCCTACGAAAGGGTGATCCGGACTTGCCAGCGAACAGGACTGTTCGTCCATTCCGCATCCTGACGCGTCGGGCGATCGTGTGACGTCCGTTCCGCGCCATGGCGCTGCTGGGTTCCGGCGCGGTATTTGCGCCAAGGCGGCAGGCCGGGCGTATGGCGGATAGAACCACGAAACCGGCATTGACGGGATCGCCGGAGAGCCTGGCGACATGGCCGAGTGAATCAACGCACAGCGCCGCCTGCATGCCTTAGCAGCCGGTCAGCCAGAACACGCCGCCAAAGCAGAGGGTGGAAGCCGCCGATGAAACAAGCGCCAGCCGCCTAGCCGCCACGCGCATGAAGTCCACCGTCTCGGCATCGGCGCTGACCGCCATCGGTCGGCCCGCGCCGAGACGCAAAAGGATTGCTGCGTGGCCGGCAAGCACCAGGGCATAGAGGCCAAGGAGCACCGCGCGCTGGATGGACACGGGACCAAGCAGCATCCTTGTATCCCAGCCGAGGCCGCAGCCCGTGGCCTGCGCCCCATAGATGGCGAGGAAGGCCGCGCTCCACAAAAGGAAGCCGGAGATCACGAGGACCAGCGGCCTGATTTCGCGTGCCGGGCGCTTCATGCCGGGATCCCCGTTCCGCCAAGCGTCGCCATCAGCCACCAGAAGGCGAGGGTGATCGCACCCGCCGCGAAGGCATAGAGGTGAAACAGAAAGCCGATGCGCAGGTCGAGCAGCCTGGCGGGCGACACCCAGCCGGTGACGACGCGCCACAGGCCATAACCGGCAAAAACCAGGCCGATCGACGTGTGCAGGGCGGTATAGCATAGCGCGAAGAAGACCGTCGCCGCGGCGGCGTGTTCGGTGGGATCGGCAATGGCAAACGCCGACCAGACGAAGAAGATCGTCGTGCCGAGGTGGAGGATGGCGGTGAACGCCAGAGGTGCAAGTCGGCCGGCACCGCCTGACGGTACGCTGCGCCAGGTCGACAGGCAGCCCAGACCTGCCACGGCCAGCATGGCGAGGGTGGCGACCAGATCAGGCTGAGGCATGACCGCGGTTGGCCAGCCCGGCGCCGAGATCCACAAGAATAGACCGCCGAACACGAGCGAGGCAAAAAGCGTTGCGTCGGCGGTCAGCGCAAACATCATCGCCCAGATCGACGGTGCGCTGCGGCTTTCGAAATGCGAGGGCACCGACACCCCCCGGCCGATGTCTTCCAGCCCCGTGTCGCTTCGGCGACCGCGTCCGACCGTCCAGCGAAGGAAGAGACCAAACACCAGCAACGGGGCGAGCGCGGCCGCCACATAGACCTTGAAGAGCATGGCAAGGAAGAAGACGCCGGTGGCGAGCGCCGTGACGAGCGGCAGGTAGCTGGGTCGGGGCAGTTCCACCACCTGCTCGACGCCGCCGCCGATCGCCTCGACCGCGAGCGTCTCCATGCGATCCTCCCGCACGAAGCCGAGATAGCCGTGACCGGCGGCGAGTTCGGCGCCGATCCTGTCGGGATGCAGCGTGTCGGCGCGGACCTCGACGTGCGGCAATGAGGCGAAGGCGTAGGCGGGCGGTGGGGTCGGCATGGCCCAGTCGAGTGTTCGGGCCTTCCACGGGTTGCGCCGGAAGGCTTGCCCGAAGCGGAAATGCAGCGCGAAATCCAGCAGCAGAAGACCGAAGCCGATCGCCATGACGAACGAGCCAACCGAGGAGATGAAGTTGAACAGTTCAAGACCCGGTTCCGCCGGATAGAGATGCGCGCGGCGCGGCATGCCCCGAAGTCCGGTCAGGTGCATGATGAAGAAGGTAACGTTGAAGCCGATGAAGATCATCCAGAAGGCGGGTTTCGCCAGATGGTTGACCGGCATTCGGCCGGTCATGTGGGGCACCCAGTAATAGGCGGCGCCGAGGATGGGGAAGACGAAGCCGCCGACCAGCACGTAGTGCAGGTGCGCCACGACGAAATGACTGTCATGCGCCTGGATGTCGAAGGGGACCATCGCCACCATGACCCCCGTCAACCCGCCAATGACGAAGATGAAAAGGAAGCCGAAAAAATAAAGCATCGGCAGGGAGAAGAGCGGCCGGCCATGCGAGAGGGTGGCCAGCCAGGCAAAGATCTGCACGGCGGCGGGGATGGCAACCAGTGCGCTCGCGGCGGAAAAGAAGCTCAGCGCCAGATGCGGGATGCCAACGAGATACATGTGGTGAACCCACAGGCCGAGCGAGAGGAACCCCATGGCGATGAGGGCCACCACGACGGCACGGTAGCCGGCCAGCGGCCTGCCGGCAAAGACCGGCAGGAAGGTGGAGATGGCGCCGGCCGCCGGCAGGAAGATGATGTAGACCTCGGGATGGCCGAACAGCCAGAAGAGGTGCTGCCAGAGCAGCGGGTCACCGCCGCGCGCGGGGTCGAAGAAGGGCAGGTCGAAGGCCCTTTCGAGTTCCAGCAGGATGGACCCGAGGATCAGCGGCGGGAAGCCGACGACCATCATGCCGGCCGTGACCAGCATGTACCAGCCGAAGATGGGCATGCGCGCGAGCGACATGCCGGGCGCACGCAGCTTCAGGATGCTGACGAGAATCTCCACGGCGGCCGCCAGCGCCGAGATTTCCACGAAGGTGATGCCAAGTAGCCAGACGTCGGCATTGATGCCCGGCGAGAAGACGCGCGAGGAGAGCGGCGTGTACATGAACCAGCCGCTGTCGGGCGCTACACCGAAGGCGAGGGCCGCAAGCAGCATCGTGCCGCCAAAGAGATAGCACCAGTAGCCGTAGGCGGTGAGGCGGGGAAAGGCGAGGTCGCGGGCGCCGAGCAGCTTTGGCAGAAGATAGATCGCCAGGCCTTCCAGCATGGGAATGGCGAAGAGAAACATCATGATCGTGCCGTGCATGGTGAAGACCTGAGCGTAGAGGCCTTCCTCCATGAAGGGGCTTTCGGACGAGGCGAGCTGGGTGCGAATGAGCATGCCGAGCAGTCCGCCGATTGCGAAGAAGATCGCCGCCGTCGCCATGAAGCGCTTGCCGATCACCGAATGGTTGACGGCGGCCAGCCGGGCGAGGCCGGGCCCCGTGCCCCAGATCGCCGTGAGCTGCCTGTGCAGGCGGAGCGCTTCGCTTCGTCGCGGCTGCGTCATTCGGAAAATCCCCTTTCGAGCAGATCGCGGAAGGCTTCCGGTTCGTGCACGAACACCCGGAAGCGCATGGTGGTGTGACCGGTGCCGCAATATTCGGCGCACAGGCCGCCGAAGCTTCCGGTGCGGTCGGCGATGAGGCGCACACGGTTGCGATGGCCGGGCACCGCGTCGATCTTGCCGCCAAGCGCCGGGACCCAGAGGCTGTGAATGACGTCTTCGCTCACGGTGACGATGTCGACCGGCCGGTCGACGGGCATGTGCAGCTCGTCGACGGTTACGGGACGGCCCTCCGCGTCGAAGTAGTGGAACTCCCAAAGCCACTGTCGCGCGTGCGCCTCGATGCGCAACGCATCGCCTGTGCCCTCGCGCGCCAGCAGATGCTCGCCCTGGATCAGCGAGACGACAAGCAGGGCCATCAGGACCGGCACCGGCATCCAGAGGCCACCCCACAGGATCCAGCGCCTTTCCGACAGCCGGGCGCCGACGCCTGGCCTCAACATGGCGAGAGCAAACAGGCCCATGACCAAGGCAAACAGCACGATGCTGGAAAAGAACATGACCCACCACAGACGCGCGATGGCGCGGGCGTCCGGCCCGGCAGGGTCCAGCGCCGAGGTATCGCCAGCGCAGCCCGCAAGCAACAACGGCACGGCAAGCATGATGGCGGGGAACAAGAAGGACCGGCTGCGGCTTTCTGCCCGAACAGGAGTACCCGCATGCCCGACAGCAACGACAAATCCAACCCGGTTCAAGCGGCCATCGACGAGCTGGACGTGACGTCCGCAGTCGCCATCGCCGGGCATCCGATCCACGCAATGAGCGTGCATTTTCCCATCGCGCTGGTGATCGGGACGCTGGGGATCGACATCTTTTACTGGTGGTCGGCAGATCCCTTCTGGCTTCGGGTCGGACTGTGGTCCTCGGGCTTCGCCTTCTTCGGAGGACTGGTGGCAGCCCTTGCCGGAACGGCGGAGCTGCTTCTGGTAAGCGGCATCCGCGGCCGCGTGGCCAGTTGGTCGCACGGCGTGGCCGCCATGACGCTGATCGCGGTCGCGGGGCTGAACTGGGGCGTGCGCCTCAATGATCCGGCGGACGTCCTGCCGCACGGACTTCTGCTGTCGCTGCTCGCGAGCGGCCTGACAGGCCTTGCCGGCTGGCATGGCGGAAAGCTGATTTTCCATCATGGCATCGGCCTCATGGTATCATCCAAGGAATGAACTCCTCGACCAGCCGGCGAAGCCCGCCGGGCTCGGTGAGCACGGCCGGGACGAGGCCGCGCCAGTCGATTCCGGGCTTCGCCAGCACCAACGCCAGCACGGCCACGATCAATGCCAGGGTGATGGCGGTGACGGTGACGAAGCGCCAGACGGGATAGACCTCACCGTCCTCGAACAGGCGGATGATGACGAGCCCGGTCAGGACGTGAATCAGCGCGAGAACGGCCACGAGCGCGAGCTTGGCCGACAGCCAGGGCTGGAAGGCCTCAGTGACGAAAATCAGCGCCGCGCCCGTGGCGATGGCCACGAAGGCGGCGGGCGACATCAACTGGAGAAAAGTGAAGCGCACCGTTCTCTGGAGGCCGTAGAGGCGCTCGCTCTGCCCCGTGCTGGCGCGTTTGACGTAGAGGCCAGGCAGGCTGACCAGACCCGCCATCCAGACGCAGACGGCGGCGATGTGGAGGAACTTGAGCCAGACGATCATCCGGCGCGACCATGGCTCGTCAAGTGCCGTCCCCCTTCTGCAATGCCTACGACCGTGCGGGCGCGTCAAAGCATGTCGTCGCGCATGACCTGCGGTCGGCGAATGGACGTGGAACACGACAGGAGAAGGATTGTTCCATCGACACGCGCTTGCCGCGCCTGGGGACGCGCGGCCGCGAGGTGTTCAGGGCTGGCGTCAGCCTGACCTATTGAGGTCAGCGCACGATCCGGCCGCCCGCTTCACCGTGCGCCGCCTGGACGGTCTCGCCGTGCCCCACGACGGCGTAGAACAGGAGCAACGCAAACCCGAACGCCGACACCGCATATTCGAGGGTCCAGCCGCCGAGCTCATGGATCGGTGCAATCATGGCGAGGCCGAGGAGGGTCCAGACGATGCGCGTGGCCCATCCGAGCGGGCGCAGCGCGTGGCCGACAAGCCCGCCGGTGACGAGCACCAGTGCTGCCGCCGAACTGACGAAGACATAGGCGATGTCGAGCGCGCTTCCGACCATCAGGAGCCCGGGCTTGTAGATGAACAAGAAGGGGAGGAGGTAGGCGATCCAGCCGAAGCGGAAGCCCTCGAAGCTGGTCTTGAGCTGGGGCGCGCCGGCAATGCTGGCGGCGGCGAAAGACGCCATGGCGATCGGAGGCGTGATCATCGAGAGCATGCCGTAGTAGAAGACGAACATGTGCGCCTGCATGGGCGCAATGCCGAGCTGCGTCAGGGCCGGGGCGGCAAGCGACGCCATCAGGAGATAGACGCCGGTGGTCGGCAGGCCCATGCCGAGCACCACGCCGACGCATGCCGTGACCACCAGAAGCGCAAACAGGCTCTCGCCGCCAAACTCAAGCAGGTAGAGCGACAGCGCGAAGCCGAGACCCGTTGTCGTTAGAAGGCCGATGATCATGCCGGCGGCCGCGGTGATCAAAAGGATGTCGCAGGTCGACTGGCCGGTCTTCACGATGGCCGCAAGCAGACGCCGTGGCGACAGTCGCCGTTCCTCGGGGCCGAAGAACGACGTGGCAAGGCCGAGCGCCACCATGGCCACGATCGACCATATGGCTGCGAGCTCGGCGCGGATGTTGAAGCTGAAGATCGAGACGAGCAGGACAGTGATGCCGACCATGGGGAGCCAGCCCTGCGCGAGCACGGAGGCCATCGGCGTGCGGTCGAGGTCTTTCATCGACGGGATGCGGTCCCGGTGAGAGATGAAATGGATCTGCACGAACACGGACAGGTAGTAGAGGATCGCCGGCAGCAAGGCTGCGATGACGATATCGCGGTAGGGCACCTGCAGGAGCTCGGCCATGAGGAAGGCGGCCGCGCCCATGATCGGGGGCATCAACTGGCCGCCGGTCGAGGAAACGGCCTCGATCGCGCCGGCCTGCTGCGGCTTGAAGCCGGCCTTCTTCATCATCGGGATGGTCATGACGCCGGTCGACATGACGTTCGACACGGCGCTGCCCGAAATCGAGCCGAACAGCGCGGATGCGGTCACCGCGACCTTGGCGGTGTTGCCCGGACCGTTGCCGGCGACGCGCAGGGAGAGCTGGGTGAAGAAGTCGCCGCCGCCGACGGCCAGCAGCAGGCCGCCGAACAGCACGAAGACAACCACGACGAACGCGGCGATCTGCAGCGCCTGGCCCCAGGTCGCGGTCGAGTCGGTGCCGAGGAAGCGCAGGATGTCGGAAAGAGGCTGGGGCCGGCCCGTCAGCGCGCCGGGCACCCAGTCGCCGAAAAGAGCATAGAGGAGCATCACGACGAAGATGACGATCAAGGCCCAGCCGATGACCCGGCGCAGACCTTCCATCACGAGCACCGTCGTGGCGATGCCGAGCAGAAGCGCTTCCGTCGGATGCCGGAACGAGCCCTCGGACAGGACAGGGAAGCGGATGAAGACGAAGAGGCCAAGCCCGAAGGCCGCGACGCCCAGCGCCGCGTCCATAACGTTGAGGAGCCCGCGGCCTTCCTGGCAGGCCCGAAAGAAGACCACGGCGAGCGCCGCGCCCAGCATGAGCGCGGCGATCTGTTCGGGATAGATGAGAATGCCGAGACGCTGGGGAACCGATGCAATCCATGCGATCGACCCTGCCGGCACCAGAACAGACAGAACCGCCGGGACTATGCGAAGCGGACTGCGAACGTCGGCGCTCATCTCAACCTACCCTTCGATGAAGGTCGATCAGTCGCCGGACCAGATGCCGACGCTCTTGTAGAACTCGATCGCGCCGGGATGGTACTCCAGTGCGCCCGCCTTGCCGATCTTGGCCGGATCGTATTCCGTCCAGATGGGACCGGTTTCCTTCAGCGCGGCCTCGCCCTCGAAAAGGGCCTTCGCGACCTTCGCGACGATCTCGTTCGGTACGTCGACATTGGCAAAGAAAGTGTAGTCGTATGCGAAGATCACGGTGTCCTCGCTCACGCCTGGCACCTTGTAGGAGCCGACCGGCTTGAGGAATGTGCCTGGCAGTTCGGCGGCCAGCACTTTCTCGTCGCCTTCCTTGTAGTTCAGGAAGGTGACGCCTTTCAGCGTGGTCTCGAAGTCGAAGGTGTACTGCGCACCGGCCGTGGCGATGGTCAGGTCCGTTGCACCGTCCTTGAAAGCCTGGAACTGTGCGGGAAAGTTCGCCGTCGGTACGCTGGTGACGTCGTCATAGGTCAGCCCAGCCGTGGCGAGCGAAGCGCGGATGATGTAGTCGCCAAGCGAATTCGCCGGGAAGCGAGGAACACGCTTTCCCTTAAGGCCATCCAGCGTCTTGATGCCGAGCGAGGACGGAACCATCATCCCCGCGTTGAACGGGATCAGCGATGCGACCAGTCTGAGGTTCGGGGCCGGCTGACCCTCCGACATGCCTTCGCCCTTGAGCGCGTAGTAGGTCTGCGGATAGTTGGCGATGCCGAACTCGACGCGGCCGTCATTGACGAGCGGAATGTACTGCGATGTGTTCGCCAGCATCTGCGGACGGACCTGAAGGTCGGTCGCCTGCGAGACGGTCTTGGCGATCGCGGTCGCGATCTGTTCGGTGGCGCCGCCCTGGGTCGTCGCCAGTCCAATGGTTTGCGCCATGGCGCCGGAGGCGGTCGTTACGGCGATGGCCGCCGCGAAGGCGAGCGATTTCAGCATGGTCTCGTTCCCTTTGTTTTCTTCGTCGGAACTGGAAAGGTGACGGCCGGTTGGAACCGGCCGCCACGGCAGTCGATCAAGCCAGTTTCTTGTTCCTTGTTACTCACACTTGTCCGCGGGGGCTTCGTCGAACTTGGTCCATTCGCCACCCTTGATCTCGATGATGTAGCCAGGCAGTTCGGCATCGTGGCCGGCAAAGCAGATGTCGTCGCCCAGAATGCCGGAGAAGCGAACGCCTTCCATGCCGGCGACGATGGCCTCGCGCTCCTCCGAGAGCTTGGCCGGGTCACCAGTTACGCCAGCCTTCTCCATCACCTGCTTCAGCAGGAAGATGGTGTCGTAGGCCTGCGCGTCGGAATGGTGGGCGCCGAGCTTGTGGATGCCGCGCTTGCCGGTCTCCTCGACGAACTTGGTGTTGAAGGCCTGCGAAGCCTCGGTGCGACCCTTCCAGAAGCCGGCGACGAGCAGCGTGCCATCGCCTTCGGGGCCGAACAGTTCGACGACGTTCGGATCGGCGAAGATCTGCGAGCCGATGATGCGGCCCTTGAAGCCTTGGCGGCGCAGTTCCTTGATGACCTTCGAAGCCGATTCCGGCAGCGCGGCGATGGCCACGAGGTCGGGATTGGCCTGCATGATCTGCGCGGCCTGCGCGGACATGTCGAAGCTCTTGTACTGCACGGCGATCGGATCGCCGTGCTTGATGCCGGCTTGCGCCAGCAGAGCTGGATAGAGCTTGGTGCCCGCGGCGTTTGAGACGACCTCTTCCGAGATGTAGACGATCTCGGCCGTGTCGGCCTTGATGCCATTGGCCTTGATCGACTTCAGGAGGCGGCCGAACTGCTTGGTCTCGTCCTCAGTCAGACGCCAGCCGTAGGTGCGCCCGTCGGTCAGGCCCGGAGCCGAAGCCGAGGTCGGCATCATGAGTACCTTGAGGCGTTCGGCATCGTTGAGGGCCACAGCCGACTCACCGGACGAGAAGGGGCCGGCGATGGCCAGCACGCCATCATCCTGGATCAGCTTGCGGGCGCCGACCGAAGCCTGCTTCGGATCGGAGCCGGTGTCGAAGCGGACGATCTCGATGGGCTTGCCGTTGATGCCGCCAGCGGCGTTGATCTCCTCGACAGCGATGTCGATGGCCGTCAGCGTCGGCTCGCCTGGACCCTTGAGCGGGCCAGCGGTCACAACGATGTTGCCAATCTTGATGGTTTCCTGCGCATAGGCGGTGCCCGCTGCAAGCAGCAGCGCGGCGGCGGCGATTATCGATCTAACTTTCATTGCGGTTCTCCTCTTGGATCGTTTCGTTTTTCTGTTCAGTTCCGTTCGCCGTTCACGCGTTTTCTCCAACCGCGTTTGATGGCGAATTCTGGTGTCCGCCGAGATAGGCCTCGGTCAGTGTCGGATTTCGAGCCAGGGCCTCGGCCGTGTCCTCGAGCACGATGGAGCCGAGTTCGAGCACGTAGCCTCTCGCCGCTACCTCGAGCGCCATGGTGGTGTTCTGCTCGACGAGCAGGATGCCGATGCCGGACTTGTTCAACTCGACGATCAGGTCGAAGAGGCGCGAGACGAACAGCGGAGACAAGCCAAGCGAAGGTTCATCGAGCATCATCAGGCGCGGCCGGCCGACCAGCGCGCGGCCGATCGCCAGCATCTGCTGCTCGCCGCCGGACAGCACGCTCGCCTTCATGTCGCGGCGATCGGCGAGGTTCGGGAAGCGATCGTAGATGGCCTCGATGTCGCGCGCCGCATCGCGGTCCGAGCGAAGGTAGACGCCCATCTGGAGATTTTCATGAACCGTCATGGAGACGAAAATCTGGCGCCCTTCCGGGACGAGCATCATGCCAGCACGCACGCGGGCGGAGGGGCTTGCCCCCGTCAGATCCTTGCCATCGAAGACGATGCGGCCGGAAGCGGGTCTAACCGCACCCTGCAAGGCCCGCAGGAGCGATGTCTTGCCTGCGCCGTTGGCGCCTAGAACCGTGACGATCTCGCCTTCATCGACGGTTATGCTGGCGTTCTTGACCGCGTGGGTGCGCCCGTAGCGGACGTCTAGACCGGAGACCTCAAGCAACATTGTCGGCCTCCGCATGCGTTATGGTTTTCTCCGCCTGACGGGTTCCCAGGTATGCCTCCAGAACTGCCGGATCGTCCTGCACGGTCCTTGTCGAGCCGTCATAAATCTTGCGGCCGAAGTTCAGCACGACTGCATGATCGCAAAGGCTGCGAACCAGGCTCATGTCGTGCTCGACGACGAGCAACGTGACACCCGATTGGGAAATGGTCATCAGGAAGTCGCGCAGGTTCGCCGTCTCGGTGGTGTTCAGGCCGGCCGCGGGCTCGTCGAGCAGGAGGATCTTGGGTTTCGCGACGAGCGCGCGCACCACCTCGATCTTCTTGCGGATGCCGTAGGGCAGTGTTGCGACGACTTCTCCGGGGTAGGTCGAGAGGCCCATCCGGTCGAGCAGATCCTCTGCCTCGCGCCGGAATTTCGATCGGCCGAACAGCGACAAAGGCGTGAGCATCCCGACGAGGTTGCCGGCCCGCGAATGCTGGCCAAGCATCACGTTCTCGACCACGGAAAGATGCGGCATGAGACGGATGTTCTGGAAGGAGCGGGCGATCCCCAACCCGATCCGCGAGCGCGAGGGCAGGGCGTCGATCGGCTGGCCCTCCAGGCGGATCTCCCCCTCCGACGGAGAGAAGACGCCGGAGATGAGATTGAAGATCGTCGTCTTGCCGGCGCCGTTGGGGCCGATCAGCGCGGTGCGAGAGCCCTGCGGCACCTCGAAGGATACGTCGGAAATGACCGCCAGGCCGCCGAAGTTCTTCGAAATCGAGTGGAGAGAAAGCAGGGGCTCGCTCATGCCACCTGTTCCTTCCTGGCTGGGGAGCGGCGGAAACGCAATCGCTCGATCATCGTGCGGGTGATCAGACCCTCGGGGCGGAACACCATCATGGCGATGGTCAATGCACCGAGAATCACGAAACGCCATGAATCGTCGGGTGGGCCTACAGGACCTTCGATGCCGACGAGCGCTGCGAGCGCGGATTTCACCGTCGGCAGGAAAGAGCGCAGGAATTCCGGCAGGAGTGTGAAGAAGGCCGCGCCCGCCAGCGGACCCCAGGCCGTCTGCGTGCCGCCCAAAAGCACGTACAAAAGCACGTAGATCGAGATCAGCGCGTTGAAGCTCTGGATCTCCACGAAGGAGAAGGAGTGCGCATAGAGGCCACCCGCCAGGCCCGCGAGCGCCCCGCCAATGGCGAAGGCGGACACCTGCACCATGCGAATGTTGACGCCCATCAGGTCGGTCACGACCTCGTCGTCATGCGTGGCGCGCATCGTCAGGCCGAAACGGGT
Source organism: Mesorhizobium sp. (assembly GCA_051860465.1). GTDB lineage: Bacteria > Pseudomonadota > Alphaproteobacteria > Rhizobiales > Rhizobiaceae > Aquibium. The sequence continues at coordinate 81,428 of JBHYDY010000014.1, read as the reverse complement.
CGACATGAGATAGAAGACGAAGAGCGAGACGCAGCCGGCCACGATAACCGGAACTTCCCAGTCGATGAAGGCTGGAACCGACATGCCCATGGCGCCGCCGAGCGTTTCGGAATTGAGGATCGTCCCTGCGACAACCTCCGCGAAGGCGAAAGTTGCCAGCACAAGGTAGACCCCGCGGGTCCGCAGGATCGGAAAGGCGATCAGGAAACCGATGACACCCGCAACCACCATGCCGACGCCGACAGTCACGGGGACCGGCAAGCCAAACACCGCCGAGAGATATGCCGCGGTGTACGCGCCGAGCGCCTGGAAACCGGCGCCGCCGAGATTGAGCTGTCCCGTCGCCACCGGCAGGAATATGCCGTAGGCGAAGATGACGTTGATCGCGAGGATCGAGAGTATGCCTGCCCAGTAGCCGCTCATGGTCAGAGCTTCCCCTTGCCGATCGAATGGTGGCCGAAGAGGCCCTGCGGTCGCAGCAGGAGGGTCAGCAAAAGCAAGCCCCAGACCGCGACCTGCACCGTGTCGGCGCCGAAGAAGTGAATGGTCATCATCTCGGTCAGGCCGACGATCAGGCCACCCAGAACGGCGCCCCAGATGGAGCCGAGCCCACCGACCACCATGCCGGCGATGGCCTTGGTGCCGATGTCCTCGCCCATCTGCGGCGAGACCTCGCCATAGTTGACCGCAAACAGCGCGCCAGCGAGCCCGCACAGGAGCCCTGTCAGCATGAAGACAACCGGCACCACGCGGTTGGTGTCGACACCGAGGATGTTGGCGGCGTCCGGGTTCTCGGCAATCGCTCGCAGCCCACGGCCAATGCGACTCTTCTTCAGGAGCCACGTGAGGCCGACGACGATCAGGACGACAATGCCGAGGCTGACCAGCTGGGGGGTGCGCACGAAGATGCCGCCAATGTTCATGGTCAGGTCGGCGCTCGGCCCAGGAAAGCGCTGGGCGTCGGTGCCATAGCCGATGCGTACCAGGTTCTCCAGCACCAGCAGAAACCCGAGGGAGGAGACGAGCGGAATGGCATGCTCGGTGGAGTCTCCGTACTTGGTCTTCAGGTAGCGGAAGGTGAAGCGCTCGACGACAAGCGACGCCAGGATAGCGACGCAGATGCCGAAAAACAGCGCGAGCGGCCAAGTCATTGGTCCGGACAATCCGAACGGCAAACCCCAATGGGCAAGCGCCCATCCAACCATTCCGGCAAGCATGAACAGGGTGGGGATCGTGAAATTGAGGAAGTTGAGCACGCCGATCGTCAGAGTGAAGGCGACGGCAACCGTCACATAGACGCTACCGAGCATGATGCTGTTGACGAATTGCTGAATCAGCAACATGGGGCGTCCTCCACGGAAGGCCAATGCGTTGTATACAATGATTTGAATCCTGGATCGCGGTTTGGATACAAAGCCCTGCGATCGGTTTTCAGTGTACGATGCAAATGCCCTCCAGCACCGCTCTTGGCGGTTCCCTGCGACGCAGCGCGCCGTCCCTTGCTTCATTGGGATCGCTGATCCCGGCTCAGTTCCCGCTCTCGCGGTATCGCACAGGACGACTGCGCGAAAACCCCTGTATTCCATGGCTTCGGGCCTTCAAAGGCCTCTTTTTCCGCCTGGTTCTCACAAGCCGATGACCGTTGCGGCAGAAGGCAGCCTCTGTCCAGCGGTCCAGTTCGTCATCGTGACATTCACCAAAAATTTCAGTTGATATGTCCTGACAATATGTACACATTGAAATGGTGCTTCGGCATTGTCAAGCGGAACATTCAAGAGGCCAGTGGGTATGAGTGCAGACAGGGAACGGGTTCTGATTGCGGGGGCAGGGCCGGTCGGACTGGTCGCCGCGTGTGCTCTGACCGAGGCCGGTATTCCGGTCACGATCGTGGAACAATGCCGGGAATTGCCGAAAGACCTGCGGGCTTCGACATTCCATCCCCCGACGCTCGACATGCTGGAGCGCTTCGGCGTCAGCGAGCGTCTCGTCGCACAGGGGCTGATCTGTCCTCAATGGCAGTTCCGTGATCGTGCCGAGGGCGTCGTCGCGACCTTCGACCTGGGGATGCTGACGGAGGACACGAACCACCCCTATCGCCTGCAGTGCGAACAGTGGAAACTGACGGAACTGCTGCGCGACTGGATCGAGAAGCGCGACTCCGCGGAAATCATCTATGAGGCGGAAGCCTTGGGCGCGAGCCAGGACGATACCGGCGCGACGCTTTCCGTCCGCAGGCCGGACGGATCGACCGAGGACATGCGAGCGTCCTACTTGATCGCCGCCGATGGCGCGCGCAGCCCGATCCGCAAATCGTTGGATATTCCCTTCGAGGGCATGACAATCCCGGAAATCTTCCTGTCGATGTCGACACATTTCGACTTCGCCGAGGCGATCCCCGATCTCGCGCCCATCGCCTACGTGACCGACCCGACCGAATGGGCGGTGCTGCTGCGTACCCCGGCTCTCTGGCGCGTCCTCCTGCCCACCGATCCGAATCAGACCGAAGAGCAGATCAAGGATCCCGAGACCATGCAGGCGCGGCTGCAGGCTCTCTGCCCCAACGAGAAGGGCTACGACATCGTCCATGCAACCGCATATCGGGTCAACCAGCGTGTCGCCGCGAACTTCGTCTGCGGCAGGATCTTCCTGGCCGGCGATTCGGCGCATGTGAACAATCCCCTGGGCGGCATGGGCATGAACGGCGGCATCCACGACGCCATCAACCTGACCGAGAAGCTCGCGCAGGTGATCAAGGGGGAGGCATCGACGGACCTCATGGGGCGCTATGAGCGCCAGCGGCGAAAGGTGACGCTCGAGGCGGTACAGGCACAGACCTTGCGCAACCGGCAGATGATGAACGAGACGGACCCGGCCCAACGCCGCGCCTATCATGACGAGATGCGCTCGATCGTGGCCGATCCGCGCAAGCACCGCGACTTTCTGCTGAAGTCTTCGATGATCCAGTCGCTGCGCGACCTCGAAGCCGTCGCGTAACGTCAGCCTTTCCAAGAAACCAACACTCGAGGAACGTTCCCATGGTCGACAGTCTCGGTTACCGGATGAAGTTCGGCGTCATCGCGCCGTCCACCAATACGTCGGTTCAACCCGAATTCGATTCCATGCGCCCCGTCGGCGTGACCAACCATTTCTCGCGCATCATCATTCCGGATGATCCGGTCCATTCGGACGAGGACTTCAACGAACTCGTCATGCGCATCCGTGCCGAAACGATGAACGCCATCGACGCGGTCAAGACCTGCTCGCCCGGCGCCATGATCATGGGCATGTCGGCCGAGACCTTCTGGGACGGCAAGGACCGCGCGGACTCGCTGAAGGCGGAGGTCGAGGCGCGCGCCGGCATGAACGTGGCGATGGGCTCGGACGCCTGCCAGGCGGCCCTGAAGAAGTTCGGCGACATCAAGCGCATTGCCGTGGTCACGCCCTACATGCCGATCGGGGACGAGCAGGTGCGCAAGTTCTTCACCGATTGCGGCTACGAGGTCGTCACCGTGAAGGGCCTGAAGTGCAAGAGCCCGATGCTGATCGCCCACGAATCCGAACAGACGCTGCGCGACGCCATCATCGAGGTCAACGATCCCTCGGTCGAGGCGATCGTCCAGGCCGGCACCAACCTGGCCATGGCCCGCGTCGGCGCGATCGCCGAATTCTGGCTCGACAAGCCCGTGATTGCGATCAACACCGCGACCTACTGGCACGCACTCAGGATGAATGGCATCGACGACAAGGTGCAGGGCTTCGGTTCGCTTCTGGCGAAGTACTGATCGGCGAGGGCTGGACATGCATTACGATTTCGTCCCACTGCCGAAACGCAAGCCACTGAAATGGCCGGACGGCAAACGGCTGGCGGTCATTCTCACGACGAATTTCGAGTACTGGGACAAGGTCCAGCCCACTGACAAGAAGTATTATCCCGGCGGTCCGGGCATCGTCGGGGGCGATCTGCCCGGCAATGTCTACGACAACCCGAACTTCACCTGGCGCGAGTACGGCCAGCGCGTGGGCGTGTGGCGCATGTTCGACGTCTTCGACGCCGAGGGCGTCAAGTCGAGCTGCACGATGAATGCCAAGATGGCCATCGAGCGCAAGGAGGTGATCGAGGCGGCCCTCGCGCGCGGCTTCGAGATCGTGGCGCACAACTACGTGCAGGACGAACTCCTCACCGACTACATGTTCGACGAGGACAGGGAGCGTGCCGTCATCAAGCGCACGCTCGACGTCTACGAGCAGGCTGTCGGCCGCAAGGCGAAAGGCTGGCTGTCGTCATCGCTGCGCTCGACGCTGAACACGATCGACATCCTCTCGGAAGAGGGGCTGATCTTCATCACCGATCTGCTGAATGACGACCAGCCCTATCTGGTGAAGACGCGCAGCGGCAAGCCTATGGTCTCGGTCTCCTACACGTCCGAGGTCAACGACTTCTCGTTCCTGCGTCAGGGCCTGACGGTCGAGACCGGCTTGATGATGTTCAAGGAGCAGTTCGACTGGCTTTATGCGGAAAGCGCAACCAGCGGCCGGTTCATGAACATCGGGCTGCATCCGCACGTGATCGGACAGCCGTTCCGCATTCGTGCCTTGCGGGACTTCATCCGTTACGCCAAGCAGTTCGACGGGGTGTGGTTCGCGACGAGGGAGGAAATCGCGGAATGGTATCTCAAGAATCACGAGAGCCACATCGATCCGGAACCGGCATGACGGTCAATGCGGCGCCTCGGCGCGAAGGAAGCCTGATCTTCGTCGATCCCGAGATCGTCAGCCAGCTCGAGCGGGCGGAGTCCAGCCGGCCCGTCGAGCGTGCCTATGAACTGATCCGCCGTGCCATTCTGACGGGCGAGCTGAAACCTGGGGATCATCTGCGCGAAGAGCCGCTTTCGGCCATGACCGGCACCAGCCGGACGCCGGTGCGCGAGGCGCTGCGCCGGCTGGTCGGCGAGGGGCTGGCGATCGCCGAGAACAGGCACCGCTTCGTGGCCGACTTCTCCTACGAGGAGGTGGTGATCATCTTCGACGTGCGCGCCCGGCTCGAAAGCTATGCGGCGGGCGTGGCGGCGCAGAAGATCACCGACGAAGAAATCCGCCAATTGGAGCGGCTGGTCGTGGAGATCGACCGGATCGACCCAGCCGGCGGCGCCGAGGCGGCGAATGCGTTCGTCACCCTCAATTCGGAATTCCACTCGATCATCGTCAACGCGGCGCGCTCCCGGCAGCTGAAGCTTCTGACCGCGCAGGCCGTTTCCTTGCCGCTGGTGCTGATCAAGCAGTTCGTCTGGGACCAGAGCATCAACATCCGGCGATCCAACGAGCAGCATCGCGACATCATTGCCGCGCTTGCGCAGGGCAACAGCGAATGGGCGACGACGGCGATGGCCGGCCACATTCTTTCCACCAAGCCCAGACCGCGCGATGTCGCGCCGAAGACAGGCCGTTGAAGCGCGCCGCAAGAGACCGAAGAAAACGGGAGCACCCAAGTGATTGCAACGCGCGAAGCGCTGTCTGAAAACCCCGTCCGCGTCACCGGCTTCGTTGCCGGACGCTTCGTCGAGGAGAAGGGCGAGGCGATCACCGTCCTCGATCCCTCGACCGAGCGGCAGATCGCCATCCTGTACGAATCCGATGCCAGCGAAGTTGATCGTGCGGTAACCGCTGCCAGAAAGGCCTTCGACCACGGACCATGGCGGCGCGCCAGCATTGCCGACAGGCAGAAGGCGCTGATGGCGATCCGCGACCTGATCCTCGCGCATGCGGACGAACTGGCGGCGCTGGAGACGATCAACACCGGCATCCCGCTCGGCCAGACCAAGCTGATGCATGTGACCCGCGCGGCGCAGAATTTCCGCTTCTTCTCGGAGTATGTGAACCAGGCTGGCGGAGACGTGTTCATGCAGGAGCCGGGGCTTATGAGCCTCGTCACCTACGAGCCGATCGGGGTGTGCGGCCTGATCGGTCCCTGGAACATGCCGCTGGGGCTGACCGCCATGAAGATCGCGGGCGCGCTCGCCTTCGGCAATTGCTGCGTGGTCAAGCCGTCGGAACTGACGCCGCTGACGGTGACGCGTCTCTTCGCGCTGATCGCGCAGGCCGGCATCCTGCCCGAGGGCGTGCTCAATCTCGTCAACGGTCGCGGTCATGTCACCGGCGTGTCGCTGGTCTCGCATCCCGACATCGACATGGTCTCCTTCACCGGCGGCACCGAGACCGGGACCGCCATCCTCACCTCGCTTGCCAAGGGGATCAAGGGCGGGGCGATGGAACTCGGAGGCAAGTCGGCAAGCATCGTCTATGCCGATGCCGACCTCGACCTCGCGCTCGACGGCGCGTTGATCGGCTCCTTCATGAACAACGGCCAGATGTGCCTTGCCGGCAGCCGAATCTTCGTCCAGCGGAAGATTGCCGACCCCTTCATCGAGCGCTTCGCTGCGCGCACGAAGACCCTGTCCGTCGGCGATCCGCTGGCGCCCGGTGTCGAGATCGGCCCGATGATCAATCATTCGCAGCGGGAACGGATGAGCCGCTACGCCGAGACCGGCGTGAAGGACGGCGCAACGCTGCTGACCGGCGGTCATCGTCACGCCGGCTTCAACGCAGGCTATTATTTCGAGCCGACGGCGATGCTGGCGCCCGACAACTCGATTGCCATCTGCCAGGAGGAGATCTTCGGTCCCTTCGCCACGCTGCAGGTTTTCGACGAGGAAGACGAGGTGGTCGCCAAGGCCAACGACAGCAAGTTCGGGCTTGTCGGCTATGTCTGGTCCGAGGACCTGAAGCGCGCCATGCGAACGGCGTCTGCGCTGCGCACCGGTACGGTGATGGTCAATACGCCGATCGTGCGCGACCTGCGAACCGGCTTCGGCGGCTACAAGCAGTCGGGCCTCGGCCGCGAGGGCGCGCAAGGCTCGCGCGCCATGTTCACCGAGATGAAGTCGACGATCATCGCCCAGGAACGGCGGACGTTTCCGCGCATGGGGCTTTCGGGAGAGACGGCGTGATGGCGGCGGATCCGTCGCTTCCCGGACGTGTCGCGATCGTCACGGGCGCCTCGCGCGGGCTCGGTCTCGAAATGGCGCTGGAGATGGCCGCGGCAGGCATGAAGGTGGTGCTGACCGGCTCCAGACCGGGCGGTGCGCTGGATGAAGCCGTGGCGAAGGCCGCGGCGGTCGGGGGGGCGGACAATGTGCTGGGCGTTGTCGCCGACGTCTGCTCCTACGCGGCCTGCGAGGCAGTCGTGGCCGAGACGGTCGCCCGGTTTGGAAGGGTCGACGTCCTCGTGAACAATGCCGGCGTCGGCATGCGGCTCATATCGGAGCGCTTCAATGTCGAGCCGACACGGTTCTGGGAAGCCGCGCCCCACGCGTGGAAAGCGATCATCGATACCAATGTGACCGGTGCCTTCAACATGGCCCGCGCGGCCGTGCCCGGCATGGTGGCACGCGGTTCCGGCAAGGTGATCAACGTATCGACCAGCGACCAGACCATGGTGCGCAAGGGCTATTCGCCCTACGGCCCGTCGAAGGCGGCGCTGGAGGCAGCCTCGCGCGTCTGGGCACAGGATCTCGAAGGCACTGGCGTCACCGTCAACGTCTATCTTCCTGGCGGGGCGGCCGACACCGACCTCCTGCCGGCTGGTCCGGGGAAGAAGGGCGCCGACGGCAATCTGCTGCCGCCATCGATCATGCGCCGTGCGATCCTCTGGCTCTGCTCCGATGCCTCGAATGGCCTGACCGGTGACCGCTACATCGCCAGGCTCTGGAACGAGGCGCTCCCGGTGGATGAGGCGGCGGCCGGTGCGCGCTCGACGCATGTCGACAAGCCCCAGATCATGTAGGAACGCATCATGTTCGACCTAGGCGGTGCAACACTTCACAGAATCATCGATCTCGATCCCTTCGCGCTGCCGCTGTCCTTCCTGCTGCCGGGCGCCGATATCGAGGCGATCCGGCATCTCGAGCCGGTGCTTGCGCCGCATCATGTCGACTTCGCCACAGGCGACATCCTGATTGGCGTGCAGAGCTGGCTCCTCAGGGCGGGAGGCCTGACGATCCTGATCGACAGTTGCGTTGGCGAGCACAAGGAGCGGCCGCGCCGCGCGGACTGGCACCGGCGCCAGGGGACCGGATTTCTCGACCGATTGAAGGTTGCCGGTGTCTCACCAGACGAGGTTGACGTGGTGCTGTGCACGCATCTGCATGCCGATCATGTCGGCTGGAACACCAAGCTCGAGAATGGCCGCTGGGTGCCGACCTTTCCGAATGCCCGCTACCTGATCGGCGAGACCGAACTGGCGTCATGGCAGGCGACCGAGGCCCGCGAGCCCGGCATGCACAATCACGGCGCCTACACGGATTCGGTGCTGCCGGTGATCGAGGCTGGTCTGTCCGAAACCGTGACGGACGGCTTCGAACTTTCGCGCGGCATGCGCATCGAGACCATGGCGGGGCATTCGCCCGGACAGGTCGGGCTCTGTCTGGACTGCCGCTCGCACGGGCAGGCGCTGTTTTGCGCCGACGCCGTGCATTCGCCGGTTCAGGTGTACCAGCCAAGCTGGGCGAGCGCCTTTTGCTCCGATCGCGAGCAGGCTGTTGCGACCCGTCTGGCGCTGCTAAATCGGGCGGCCGAGACCGGTGCGCTGCTGGTGCCAGCGCATATCAGGGGCGCGCATGGCATGACGATTTCTCGAGAGGGCGCGGGCTATCGGCCGCATTTCGTGGGATGATCGGGCCGAGGGGCCATAACGACCTACTCGATCGCCGGCTTCGCCCGCTGGATATGCATCATGTAGACCATCTGGTCGGCCGGATGCCAGTTGAACGAGGCGATCAGAACGCCGGAGTCGGTGAGATAGCGGCGCAACAGCTGCAGTGCCCACGAGCCCTTCGCCAAGCCAAGCTGCCGCTCGATGTCGGCCGGCATCGGCAAGGCGCGGATTTCCTGCACGGCCTCCTCGATCATGCCGTCGGAATGCCGCTCGAGCAGAGCGAAGAAAGGCCCCTGATGGCCTTCGAGCAGGGGGATGAGGTGTTCGAACCGGCCAGGAATGTAGCTCTGGATGTAGCAGATCGGCGTACCGCCGGGCTTGGTCCATCGCACGCCGGCAACCTCGAACCATTCCTCTCCCGGCAAGCCGCCCACCAGCTCCGCAAGCTCGCCATCGAGCATGATCCGTTTCGTGTAGAGGATGACGTAGTAGGTTTCGACCGCGATCTGGAACAGCTCCTCCAGCGAGCCGAAGGACTTGAAGAAGGTCGAATGCGGGCTGTTGGAGATGACGCGGGTTCCGACGCCCTGGCGCCGCTCGACATAGCCATGTTCGCGCAGGTACCGCAACGCCTCGCGGATGGTGAAGCGGGAGGTGTTGAACTCGGCCGCGAGCTCGATTTCCGTTGGCATCAGCGACCCGGCCGGGTAAAGGCCGCTGGTCAGGCGGTCTTCCAGCACCTTCTGGATGCGCATGTAACGGGGGCCGTCGCCGGGGTTCTCGGCCGTGCCGTTGATCGTGTCAGCCATGGGTTTCGACTCGCCTTGTCTATCGTCGCGAACGTATGGACAATTTTGTCGTATCTGGCCCAAGCGTCGCGCCTTGCGCAAGATCAAGCATACTTCTGTCGTTACTCTCCGAACGTGCACCAGGGTCGCATGATCGGCAAAAAGGTATGGACAAAGGAGTTTGCCTTGTGTCAGTTCATCCAAACAAGTAGGTGAATCTCCGGGATCGGAGACACGAGGAAACAGCGATGCAGTCCCGTCACCAGTCAGTCTACAGCCCGCGAGCCAAGCTGGGCCTGATCGTGCCGCCCACCAATACGGTGAACGAGGCCGAATGGACGCGCATGATGCCGACAGGCGTCTCCTTTCATACCCATCGCATGAAGTTGCACGCGGACACCACTAGCGAAGCTGGCAAGAAGGCGTTGCTTGACGACCTCGTAGAGGTCTTTGCGGTGATCAAGCAGGCTCGGGTCGACGCGATCGCCTATGCGTGCACCGCCGGTTCAATGATCAATCCTGTCAATGCGCTTCCCGACGAACTGACGGCGCGGACGGGCGTGAAGGCCGTCACCACCTCCGCTTCCATCATCGCTGCATTGAAGACACTGGGGGTGACGCGTCTCTCGGTCGCCACGCCCTATGCCGATCGGCTAAACGAGCACGAGACGCATTTCCTAGAGGAGAACGGCTTCGTCGTGGACAGGCTCATCGGCCTTGGCATCGGCGCCAATGGCCCACAGGAATACGTCCGCATCGCCGAGACGCCGATCGAGCAGGTTGCAGCCCATGCGCGCGCGGCTTTCGTGCCGGGCAGCGAAGCGCTCCTGATCACCTGCACCGACTTTCCGACACTGCCCCTCATCGAACAGCTCGAAACCGTTCTCGGCGTGCCTGTCGTCACGTCGAACCAGGCGACGTTCTGGGCGATGCTAAGGGCAACCGGCATCGACGACCGTTTCGGGGGGCTGGGACAGCTCCTGCGCAATCACTGACAAGAAAAGACCCAAGGACAGGAAAACAATGGCAGATCCCACACTCAAGGCTGCGCTGAAGAAAAAGGAGTTCGTTCTGGCTCCGGGCGTGTTCGAACTGATTTCGGCCTTGATCGCCGACCGCATGGATTTCAAGGCGCTCTACGTCACCGGCTACGGCACCGTCGCGTCCTATCTCGGCGAGCCAGACGCCGGCATCGCGACCTATCGCGACATGATCGAGCGCATCGCCCAGATCGTGAAGATGACCTCCAAGCCGGTCATCGCCGATGCCGATACCGGATACGGCGGGCTCCTGAACGTCCGCCACACGGTGCGCGGCTACGAGGATGCCGGCGTCTCCGCCATGCAGATGGAAGACCAGGAATTCCCCAAGAAGTGCGGCCACACGCCCAACCGCCGGGTCATTCCACTGGAAGACATGGTGCGCAAGATCGAAGTGGCCGCAGACAGCCGCAAGTCGGATGATTTCCTGATCATCGCGCGCACGGACTCGCGCACCGGGCTTGGCATCGAGGAGGCGATCCGGCGCGGCAAGGCCTTCGCCAAGGCGGGCGCGGACGTGGTGTTCGTCGAGTCGCCCGAAACGGTCGACGAGATGAAGCGCGTGGCCGACGAGATCGACGCGCCGCTCTTCGCAAACATGGTCAATGGCGGACGCACGCCGCTGCTTTCGGCCAAGACCCTGCACGAGATGGGCTATTCGATCGCGATCCACCCTGCAGTCGGGTTCCTCGCCGTCGGCGCCGCGCTGGAGAAGGCCTATGGCGACCTCCTGAAGCACGGGGAGTCGACCGATGCCGTCGATCTCTATTCGTTCGCCGAATTCAACAAGCTCATCGGCTTCGAGGACGTATGGGACTTCGAGAAGAAGTACGCCCAGGTCTGAGGCTGGGAACCAGGGAGACGCGCAATGAGTGAGGACCTCGACGCAAACTACGCCAAGGCCTACGGAAACCGCACCGGCTTCGGCAAGAAGCCGGCACTGATCCTGGTCGATTTCGCGCATGCCTATTTCGACAAGGATTGCGATCTCTACGCTGGCGTGGACGAAGCCCTAGCGTCCGCATTGCGCGTCCGCGAGGTCGCGCACGAGGTCGGCGTACCGGTGGTGCTGACGGAGGTCAGCTACCAGCCCGGCGGGATAAACGGCGGCCGGTTCTTTGAGAAGGCCAAGCCGCTCAAGGCCTTCGTCAAGGGCCAGAAGACGGCGGAGTTCGCCGAGGGGCTCGAGCCTCGTCCGGACGAAATCGTCATCACCAAGCAGTATCCGAGCGCCTTCTTCGGCACGTCGCTCGCTTCCACGCTGACGGCGATGGGTATCGACAGCGTTATCCTGACCGGGCTCACCACGTCGGGATGCGTGCGCGCCTCCTGCGTGGATTCGATGTCCTACGGCTTCACCACGAGCGTTGTGCGCGAGGCCTGCGGAGACCGGCATCCCGCGCCGCACGAGTCGAATCTCTTCGACATGAACGCCAAATATGCCGACGTGGTCTCCGAGGCGGAGATCATTTCCTACCTTCGCTCCCTGCCCATGAGGAACGATCGATGAACAGCATTCGCAGGATCGCCGTACTCGGCGGCGCAGGCGGGATCGGCCGCACGTTGGTCAACACGCTCATAGATGGCGGAGACGATGTCATCGTTCTCGACCTTGCGGCCTCGCTCGAGCGGTATGCGCCCGGCGTGCCATCGATTGCCATCGACGTGCTTTCGGAGAATTCGATCGATGCGGCGATCGAAGACCTCGCAGGCCGGGTTCCGATCCTCGATGGCTTCGTGAACCTGGCCGGCTACAACAGCCGCATCCAGCCTCTCGCCGAAACCTCGGCCGCCTATTTCGACGATGTGATCGGCGGCAATCTCCGCGGCGCCTTCTTGTCCACCAAGGCGGTGATGCCGCTGATGGGGGAGGGGAGCAGCGTTGTGATGGTGGCATCGGGTCTCGCGCAGTTCGTTCGTCCAGGCTACGGATCCTATGCCGCGGCCAAGGCCGGCGTGGTCGCGCTGACCAAGACCTTCGCGCAGGAATGGGCGCTGACGGTCCGCGTCAATGCGGTGGCGCCGGGCTTGGTCGACACGGCATTCCTGCGCGGGGGCACCGGACTGTCGGACGAGAATGGCGAAAGTGTCGTCAGCCTGGAGGCCTACCGCAACGCTGTCCCGATGAAGCGGCTGGCCTACCCGGACGACGTGGTCGGCCCGATCCGGTTCCTGCTTGGAACAGACAGCGCCTACATGACGGGGCAGGTGCTGTGGGTGAACGGCGGCGGCTACATGCCCTGAACGAAGGTGTGCCGGATACCTTGCCTGGGCCCGCCACGGCGCCGTGCTAACGGCCTGCTTCGCCGAGATTGATGACACTGCCGAGCAGTCTGCGAAGCGCGGCAGATTCTTTGTGGCCGAGGCGTTCTTCGAGCGCGGAGTTCTGCTCCTCGACGCGCTCGCGAACGCGCTCGAACAACTCGAATCCCAGCTTGGTGATGGTCACCAGAACGCGGCGCTGGTCCTGCGGGTCGGGCAGGCGATGCACGAGGCCGCGCGCGACCATCCTGTCGGTCATCTTGGTCAGTGCCGGATGGTTCATCAGCACGAGATCGGCGATCTCGCCCATCGACAGGCCGTTTCGTCCGCTCAACACTTCCAGCATGCGCCACTGTTCTACGCTCACGCCCTCCGCCTGAAGCTCGCGCTCGAGGTCGCCATGCAGCTTTCGATGCGTCTGGGCCACGATATAGGCCAAGTAGTCGCTCAGCGATCGTTCGGACACGTTCCTCTCCCGGAGGTCGGCTTCGATTGCCGGCATACGAATCGTCGCCGAGCCGATTGCCTTCGTCTGATGCTTCAGATACTTAATTCGGAAAAGAAAAACAACATGTCGGGAACACATAGGGGCTGGAACCCGAATGATCGATCGCTCGGCGTTGCGCTATGGCGGGAACGGGGGAGGCTATGGCCCGGTCCTCGGGTTCGGCCAGCGTGGACGGTTGTCGTTTGGGGGCCGCCGGCGAACGCGCATCGCGGTCCTGATTCCCATGAGCGGGTCCGCGGGGCTTTGGGGGCCTTCCTGCATTTCCTGCGCCCAGCTTGCCCTGGATGAGATCAACCGAGATCGCGGCATTGGCGACCGCGAGGTGGAACTCGTCTTCCTCGATGCCGATGATTCGGTCGTCGATGCCGCCGTCGATCAGCTCAACGACCTCGTCGAGGACGGTAGCGTCGATGCCGTGGTCGGCATGCATGTCAGTTCCGTCCGCCAACGCCTCAACGTCGCGCTCGATGGCCGTGTTCCCTATGTCTACACGCCACTCTACGAGGGCAACGAGCAGGCGCCGGCTTGTTTCACGATCGGCGAGACGCCGCGTGAGCAGCTCGCGCCCGCGATCCGTCATCTCGCGGCCTCTCTGGGCGTCAGGCGCTGGGCGCTTGTCGGCAACGACTACGTATGGCCGCGTGCCTCGCACCGTTTTGCCCGGGATTGCATCGCGGCCTCCGACGGACAAGTCGTATTGGAGACCTATGTCCCGTTCGGCCTGGAGGAACCCGTCGAACTGGTTGAAAAAGTCGCGGCGACAAAGCCCGACATCGTCCTTCTGTCGCTGATCGGCCAGGACGCAGTCGAGTTCAATCGGGTCTTCGGGGCGATGAGCCTGGACCGTTCAATCGTGCGCTTCTCCACGGCGATCGAGGAGAACGTCCTTCTGGCCACGGGGGCGGACTACACGCGCCGGCTCTACGCCGCCTCTTCCTACTTCGCCGGACTTAAGACCGACGCGAATCTCTCCTTCGTCGAGCGCTACCGCAGCCTGCATCGCGACCACGCCCCTGTCCTCAACGCGCTCGGACAGTCGATCTACGAGGGGTTGCATTTCTACGCCGCAATGATCAATGCCAGGCAGCAGCGTGGCGTGCCAGTCAGATGGCGGAGCGCGCGAGGAGGCTCGTTCCATTCGAACGAGCGCAAGGACAATCCGATTTATCTGGCGCGTGCCGACGGGCTCCTGTTCTCCGTCCTCGATCGGCTCATCTGAAGCGACCGCGCTCGGCGCGCGCATCCGAGAAATTTTCAGCGCGAGCCGCAAAAAAGCTTGAAACGGAAAATGTTCCTGGGATAGCTTCCTGTTCAGTTCGAGGAATCGCGTGCTTGGCGCGCCGATCCTGCTCCCATGGAAACGGAGGTAAGCGTGGCCTGGTTTTTGGCGCTCGTCTTTCTGGTCGTCGCGATCGTGCTTGGCGTGCTGTTCCTCAACCGCTTCTATGCGAAATCGACGCGCGAAACGGCGCTGGTGCGCACCGGCCTTGGCGGACGGCGCGTGCTGATCGACAGCGGTGCGTTGTCTCTGCCGATCCTGCATCGCATCGAACGCATCAACATGCGCACGACCCGGCTGAGGATCGAGCGGCAGGGTGCCGCGTCCCTGATTTCCGAGGATCGTCTGCGCGTCGACGTGGCCATGGAGTTCCATGTGCGGGTCGAGCCTACCGAGGAAGGGGTGGCGACAGCTGCCCAGGCTTTCGGTTCCAAGACATTCCGCGAGGAGGAGATGCAGGGGCTGATCGAGGGCAAGCTGGTCGACGCCATCCAATCGGCCGTCGCCAGCCGATCGATGGACGAGCTGCACGAGAAGCGCGATGCCTTCGTGGAGGCCGTCTCGGCGCGACTCACGCCCAATCTCGGACGCTCGGGCCTGATGCTCGACTCGGTATCGCTGGTGCGGCTCGACCAGACGCCGTTCAATGCGCTGGACGAGAACAACGCCTTCAACGCGGTCGGCATGCGCAAGCTTGCCGAACTCGTCAGCCACAACAAGAAGGCGCGGGTGCAGATCGAGACCGAAGCCGACGTGGAGATCCGCCGCCGGCTGCTCGACCAGACACGGCAGAGGCTCCTGATCGAACGTGAGCAGGAAGAGGCCGAGATATCCAAGCGCCTCGACCTCGAACGCCGCCGCATCGACCTCGACACCGAGATCCAGAGTGCGCGGACCACCGCCGAGCGGATTGCCGAGGAGGCACGGATCGCCAAGGCTGGCGAGGTCAAGCGGGCGGAGATCGAGCGCGACCTCGTGCTTCGCAAGCAGGAGATCGAGGCCCTGCTCGCCGTCGAGACCGCCAAGATCGACAATTCCATCCGCATCGCGGCAAAGCGCGGGGAGGAACAGATCGCCGAAGCCGGGTTCGAGGCGGCAAAGACCAAGCTCGTCAAGGCGCAGGAAGCCGTGCAGACCGAACGCGACGTCATGGCGGCGGAACGTGGTCGCCAGCTGGCGCTGCTCAAGGCGCGCGAGGATGCCGAGGTCGACGATCAGAAGGTCAAATCGCAGGTCGACACCATTCTTTCGCTCGCCAAGGCCGAGAGCAATGCGACGCAGGTCAAGGCCGAGGCGGAGCGTCACCGGATGATCGCGGAATCCGAAGGCAGGTCCGCGATGATCGAAGCGGAGAACGGCCAGAGCGAACCGATCCTCCGGCTGCGGCTCGAGATGCACAAGCTCGACATGTTGCCCGAGATCACCTCCCAGATGATGAAGCCGGTCGAGAAGATCGACTCGATCCGCATCAACCACATCTCGGGCCTTGGCCCGATGGGCGGCGGCGGCGGCGACGGCGGCACCGGCGGGCAGGGAGGTTTCCAGTCAGCGCTCGATTCCATCATGGGCATGGCCATCGGCTTCCCGATGATCAAGAAGCTCGGCGAGGAGATCGGCGTCGAGATGGACCACAATCTCGGCGCCCGCGCGCTCGATGCGATCAACCGCTCGCCGGTTCGCAAGAAGGACTGATCGACCAAACCACAGGACGTGGCTTCACCGGCGCGCCGGACGACATGCCGAAACGAGAAAAGGGGAATGACAATGACGATTTCGAGACGCACCATCCTCAAGGGCGCCGCCGCCGGTTCGGCCGCGCTGGCGAGCCCCATGTTCATCCGCAACGCGTTTGCCGCCGACCCGATCAAGCTCGGTACGGTGTTCGACATCTCGGGCATCTTCGACGCCTACGGCAAGCCGATCGACATGGCGGTGAAACTCGCGGTCAAGCAGATCAATGACGGCGGGGGCCTGCTTGGCCGGCCGGTCGAGCACATCGGCTACGACACGCAGTCCAATATGGCGCTCTACACCCAGTATGCCCAGCAGCTGACGCGGCAGGACAAGGTCGACGTCGTGCATGGCGGCATCCTGTCGGCCTCGCGCGAGGCGATCCGCCAGACGCTGCGGCGCGCCAACACGCTCTACTTCTACAACATCCAGTACGAAGGCGGCGTGTGCGACAGGAACTGCTTCGTCACCGGCGTTACGCCGGCGCAGACGACAGAGGTTCAGATCCCCTACACGATGGAGAAGTGGGGCAAGAAGGTCTACATCCTCGCCGCCGACTACAATTACGGCCAGCTGATGGCCCGCTGGATCCAGAAGTACTTCAAGGACAATGGCGGTGAGACGGTCGCCGTCGACTTCTTTCCGCTCGACGTGTCGGACTTCGGCTCCACCATCACGAAGATCCAGACGGCGGCGCCCGACATGGTCTACTCGGCGCTGGTCGGCGGGGCGCATCTGTCCTTCTACCGCCAGTGGGCGGCATCGGGCATGAAGTCGCGCATTCCGCTGGCGTCCACGACGCTGGGCGTCGGCTCCGAGCACCTTGTGCTGACGCCGGAGGAAGGCGACGGGATCGTGGTCTGCTACAACTACTCGCCCGAGCTCGACACGCCGACCAACAAGGCCTTCACCACGGCCTGGGCCGACATGCATGGCGCGGCGACCGTTCCCAACATCCACGAACTGGCGGTTTCCAACTACCAGGGCATCCTGTTGTGGGCCGAAGCCGTGAAAGCGGCCGGATCGGTCGAGCAGGCGAAGGTGATCGAGGCGCTTGACAGCGGGCTGTCGCTCGACGGACCGGCCGGCAAGGTGACCATCGACCCCAAGACCCATCACGCCACACTCGACGTCCACCTGATGGAAATGCGTGGCCAGAAGCTGAACGTGCTGGAAAGCTTCGGCGCGCGCGAGCCGATCGACACGCAGCTCGTGTGCGACCTGGTCGCCAATCCCGACGACAACCAGCAGTACGAGATCAATATCTGACCAGCGCCCGGCCGGTGCGCATCCCGCGCGCCGGCCACCGCCTCAGGCCCGCGTGTTCCGGCACTGCCGGGACGCGTGTTCTGCCAGGCCGCGCGCCGGCCCTCCGACATACTCGCACCCTGGGACCGGCATGGACCTCGCTGCCGTCTTCATCATCGAAATCCTCTACTCGATCGCAGTGCTGGTTCTGATCAGCGCCGGGCTGGCGGTCGTGTTCGGGATGATGCGCGTCATCAACCTCGCCCATGGCGAGTTCATGATGATGGGCGGTTACGCAACGATCGTCGCTGTGCAGGCCGGCGTGAACGTCTACATCGCGATGCTGATCGTCGCGCCGCTTGTGGTCGGCATCATCGGCCTTATCGTGGAGCGGCTGGTGATCCGGTTCCTATACGGGCGGCTGGTCGACACCATGCTCGCCACCTGGGGGCTGAGCCTCGCCTTCACAGGCGCTGCCGTCATGATCTTCGGCAACACGACGACCGGCGTGTCGACGCCGATCGCCGGCTTCACGCTCGGCGCCTACCAGATCAACGGCTACAACTTCTTCATCATCATCGTGTCGATCCTTCTGCTGGTCGCGGCCTATGCGATCCTGCGCGGAACGCGGCTGGGGCTCGTCGCTCGCGGCACCATGCAGAGCGCCGACATGGCAGCCGCTCTCGGCTACAGCCCCGACCGGGTCTACATGAGCACGTTCTTCGTCGGTTCGGCGCTCGCCGGGCTTGCGGGCGGCGTGCTCGCCCCGCTGGTCGGCCTCGTGCCGACCTGGGGTTCGGCCTACATCGCCAAGGCCTTCATCACCGTCATTTCCGGAGGGGCCTCGATCGTGCTTGGCCTGTTGTCCAGCGCCACTGTCTTCGGCCTTGTCTCGCAGACCTTCACCTTCCTCTCCGGCCCGGTGATCGGTGAAGTGGCGCTTCTTGTCGCGGCCATCATCCTGCTTCGTCTACTGCCGCAGGGCATTACCGGACGCTTCTTCAAGGGACGCCTGTGATGGAAGCCATCAAGCTTCGCGATGCCGCATGGGTCGTGCTGGCGGGCATCGTCCTGATGTTCTTGGCGCCTGTCGTCCTGAACTACTATACGCTGACACTGCTGGTGATCTACGGCTTGCTGGCGCTCAGCCTCGGACTGGTCTGGGGCTTCGGCGGCATCCTGTGCTTCGGGCAGGCTGCGTTCTACGGCCTCGGCGCCTATGCCTATGCGGTGTCGGCGGCAAACATCGGCGAGAGCACGATGCCGATGCTGATCGCCATCGCCGTGCCCTTCGTCTTCGCCTTCCTGCTGGGCGCGATGATGTTCTACGGCCGGCTGACGGATGTCTACATGGGCGTTATCACGCTGGTGGTGACGCTGATCTTCTTCCGCTTCATGAACACGACGGCCGGGCCGGAATACCAGATCGGAACGGCGCGTCTCGGCGGGTTCAACGGCATGCCTGGCTACCAGACGCTCAACGTGCCCGGCGACCCCTCGGCCTACATCTACGATTCCGACCTCTACTACGTGTCCTTCGTCATCCTGCTCGTCGTCTACGTTCTGGTGAGGCTGCTGCTCGCCAGCCCCTTTGGGCGCATCGCGGTGGCGATCCGCGAGAACGAGAGCAGGGTCGAACTGATGGGTTACGACGCCCGTTTCCGAAAGTCGGTGCTGTTTGCCGTCGGCGGCGGCATCGCCGGGCTCGCCGGGGCGCTCTACGCCTCCTGGGCCGAAATCGTGACGCCGGGGCTGTTCTCGCTCGGACAATCGGCAGAGATCATCATCTGGTGCATTGTCGGCGGGCTCGGAACGCTGGTCGGCCCGGTGCTGGGTGCGGCCGCGCTCGGCTATCTCAAGTTCGCGCTCGGCCAGCAGACCGCCGTCGACAATGTGCTGATCATGGGCCTGATCCTGGTGGTCGTGGTCCTGGTTCTCCCGCGGGGCGTTGTGCCGTCGCTGATGACGGCCTTTGGGAACGCGTCGCGCCGGAACCGTCCCAATGCGGTTCGGCGCGGCCGGCGGGGCAGGGGGCGCGTCGATGGCTGACGTCGTCCTGGAGACCCGTGGTCTCACCATGCGCTTCGGCGGTGTGACCGCCGTCGATAATGTGTCCTTCAAGCTGCGGCGCAACGAGTTGCGCTGCCTGATCGGGCCAAACGGCGCCGGCAAGACGACCTTCTTTCGCTGCCTGACCGGCATTTTGAAGCCGACGTCGGGCGAGGTCTTCATCGACGACGTCGAGACGACCAGGTGGGATCCGCAGTTCGTGGCGCGCCTGGGCATCGGCATCAAGACGCAGGTGCCGAGCGTCATGGACGGGCTGTCCGTGCGCGAGAACATCTGGCTGTCCGCCTACCGTCTGACCGGGACCAAGGAGGCCGACCGGACGACGGCAGAAGTGATCGAACGGCTGGGCCTCGGCGACATCGCACGCGCGACCGTCGGACGGCTCGCCCATGGCGAGCGCCAGCGCGTCGAACTCGGCATCGTGATTGCCGCGCGGCCGTGGCTGGTGCTGCTGGACGAACCGGCCGCCGGCATGACCGGCGAGGAAGTCGAGCGCATGGTGGCGATCATCCACGAGATCAACCGCGATGCCGCGCTGATCATCGTCGAGCACGACATGCAGTTCATCCGTTCGATCGCAGCAAAGATCACCGTGTTCTCGCAGGGCGCCATCCTGATGGAGGATTCCGTCGAGGCAGTGATGAGCGATCAACGCGTTCGCGACGTCTATCTCGGCAAGAGAGGGTGAGGATGGTCGACCTGCACGAGTTCGCAGCATGAGCGACAAGCGCCCAGCCCTCGAGATTCGCGGCCTGACCGCCGGTTACGGGCGGATTCCGGTGCTGCACGGAATCGACCTGACGGTGGCAACCGACGAGATCGTCGGCATTCTCGGCCACAACGGCATGGGCAAGTCGACGCTCCTGAAAACGGTCATGGGGTTCATACCTGCGACCGGCGGTTCGGTGCGGCTTGATGGCGAAGACATCACCGGGCTTGCGCCGCACCAACGCTCGCAGCGCGGAATCGGCTACGTACCGCAGGGACGGGGCATCTTCCCCAAGCTCTCCGTGCGCGACAATCTGCGGATGGCCTGGCATGCCGACACCGGCACGGACGAGGCCGAAGCGGTTGAGCGCGCGCTGGCCGACTTCCCGCGCGTGACACGCCTGCTCGACCGGGATGGGGGTGCCCTGTCGGGCGGCGAGCAGCAACTTCTGGCGCTGGCACGCTGCCTGATGGGCAATCCATGGCTGCTCCTCCTCGACGAGCCGACCGAGGGCATCCAGCCGTCGATCATAGAGGAGATCGAGGACACGCTGACCAGGCTTCGCAAGAGCCGAGGCCTGACGGTCGTGCTGGTCGAGCAGAACTTCGAGTTCATCTCTACGCTGTCGGACCGCGTCGTCGTGCTGGAGCGCGGGCGCGTTACTGGCGAAATTCACGCCGCTGCGCTGAAGGACCCTCGCCAGGTGGAGGAGTTCCTGGGCTTCGGATCGGTCCGGCGCACGCGGGCTGGGGGCGGCCATGGCCCTTCGGGCCACGCCCCGGCGAAGGCGGCGGGCGTCCGTCCCACCGGGGCGCCGTCGCAGTCCTTGTCGAGCGTGCCGACTTTCGGACCCGCCAGCAACCCCGCCATGCCCGCCCACGCGGTGATTTCGCCCGTTGCGTCGGCGAGCCGGCCGGCATCGGCCGCGATGGCGACCGCGTATTCATCGTCCACCTACACCGCGCCTCCGGCCGCGATGCCCGCGGCGATGCCGCGCCGGTCGGAACCGGTCGCAACCGATCTACCCAAGGAGTACCCCATGCACGTCAGGCGACCCACGCTGGAGCAGATGCGCAGCCTCGTCGGCGGCCTCCACATGTCCATGGGAGACCGCGAGCTCATGGATTACATGACGTTGATGGAGGGGTCGTTCGAGGCCTACGACGTCGTCGCCTCGATGCCCGACAACCTGCCGCAGGTGAAGTATCCGCGCACGCCGGGATATCGTCCGTCGGCGGCCGAGAACCCGATGAACGCCTGGTACGTGAAGTCGGAGGTGCGCGGGGCGCATTCGGGGCCGCTATCGGGCCGCACCATCGTCTTGAAGGACAATGTCTGCCTGGCCGGCGTG
The DNA here is from genome assembly GCA_051860465.1 of Mesorhizobium sp. Taxonomy (GTDB): domain Bacteria; phylum Pseudomonadota; class Alphaproteobacteria; order Rhizobiales; family Rhizobiaceae; genus Aquibium. The sequence goes on along the minus strand of JBHYDY010000014.1, from coordinate 59,732 downwards.
CCGATGATGAACGGCGCATCGACCCTCGAAGGTTATACGCCCGACGTCGACGCCACTGTCGTCACCCGCATCCTCGACGCCGGCGGCACGATCGTCGGCAAGGCGCACAGCGAATATTTCTGCCTCTCGGGCGGCAGCCACACCAATGCGACCGGACCGGTGCACAATCCCTGGAAGATGGGCTATATCGCCGGCGGGTCTTCGTCGGGTTCGGGCGCGTTGGTGGGGGCCGGCGAGGTCGACATGGCGATTGGCGGCGACCAGGGCGGGTCGATCCGCATGCCGGCCTCGTTCTGCGGCGCCTATGGCATGAAGCCCACGCACGGGCTCGTCCCCTACACCGGTATCATGCCGATCGAGCCGACGATCGACCATGCCGGTCCGATGACGCAGAACGTGCGCGACAACGCGCTGCTGCTCGAGGTGATCGCCGGCGAGGATGGGCTCGACCCGCGCCAGTATGCGCCGCGCATCGACCGATACACGCAGGCGCTCGGCCAAGGCGTCTCGGGCATGCGCATCGGCATCGTCCGCGAGGGTTTCGGGCTGGCCAATTCGGAAGCCGACGTCGACGACAAGGTCCGCGTGGCAGCGGCGCGATACCGCGAACTCGGCGCGACCGTCGAGGAGATCTCGGTGCCGATGCACCTTCAGGGGCAGGCGATCTGGACGCCGATCGCGCTGGAAGGCCTGACCGACATCATGATGCACGGCAACGGCTTCGCGACCGGATGGAAGGGGCTCTATGTTACCAGCCTGCTCGACTATCACTCCAACTGGCGCAGCCGCGCCGACGAACTGTCGAAGAGCCTGAAGATTTCGATGTTCGTGGGCGAGTTCATGCTCAAGCATCATCGTGGCCACTATTATGCAAAGGCGCAGAACCTGTCTCGGCGGCTGCGCGCGGCCTATGATGCCGCACTCGGCCAGTACGACCTGCTCCTGATGCCGACCATGCCGATCAAGGCGCAGCAGATCCCGCCGGCCGATGCATCGCTGGCGCTCTATATCCAGCGCGCCTTCGAGATGATCGGCAACACCTGCCCCTTCGATGCGACCGGACATCCGGCCATGACCATCCCTGTCGGGCTGTCGGAAGGACTGCCCATCGGCATGATGCTGATCGGCAAGCATTACGAGGAAAGCACGATCTATCGTGCCGCCGCCGCTTTCGAGCGCATCGGTGACTGGAGGACAATGTAACGGCGGGCGCGGTCGCGAACGGGAGGACATCGTGAGCACCTTGTCGCAATCGCTCGGCGAAAGCCTGTCAGCGAGCCTGCTCGGCGTCCAGGCACCGCCGACGGCCGACCCTGCCTTGCGCAAGCCGCGCGGGGGCGTCTCCCACGTCGTCGGCGATCGGTCGACGCCGCTGGTGACGAAGACCATCCCGCACGTGTTCGCCGAAACGGCCGCAAGGCGCGGGCCGCACATCGCCGCGATCTTCCGCGACGCGGGCATGCGCTTCAGCTGGAGCGAATTGGCGCGCGAGGTCGATGACGTCGCCGCAGGCCTGTTGGCGCTCGGGCTCCAGAAGGGTGACCGCGTCGGCATCTGGTCGCCCAACCGACCGGAATGGCTGATCACGCAGTTCGCCACCGCGCGGATCGGCGTGGTGCTCGTCACGATCAACCCCGCCTATCGAACCTCCGAACTCGAGTTCGTGCTGAACAGGGTGGGGTGCAAGGCGTTGATAACCGCTGCGCGGTTCAAGTCGAGCGACTATCTGGGGATGATCCGCACGCTTGCGCCGGAACTCGAGGAAGCCACACCCGGCCGGCTGGTCGCGGCGCGCCTGCCGACGTTGAGGACCGTCGTACGGATGGGATCGGAGCGGTCACCCGGGATGCTGTCGTTCAGCGATCTTGTCCGACTGGCCGGTCCGGCGCAGCGAAACAGGCTCGACCTCGTCACGGCGACGCTCCATGCGCATGACCCGATCAACATCCAGTTCACGTCGGGGACGACCGGCGCGCCGAAGGGCGCGACGCTCACCCATGCCAACATCCTGAACAACGCCGATATCGTCACCCGCACGATACGGCTGACGGAGACTGATCGGCTCTGCATCCCGGTACCGCTCTACCACTGCTTCGGCATGGTGATGGGCACGCTCGGCTGCGTGACCAAGGGCGCTACAATGGTGTTTCCCGGCGAGGGCTTCGAGCCGGCGTCCGCTCTCGATGCGATCGCCGCCGAGCGATGCACGGGTTTCTACGGCGTGCCGACCATGTTCGTCGCCATGCTCGACAGCCCGGATTTCAAGCGCCAAGACGTGAGCTCGCTCAGGACCGGGATCATGGCCGGCGCGCCCTGTCCGATCGAGGTGATGAAACGTGTCGTGACCGATCTTCACATGCCGGAGGTGACGATTGCCTACGGCATGACCGAGACGAGCCCGGTCTCGTTCCAGTCCGACATTGACGATCCGATCGGCAAGCGGGTGGCGACCGTCGGGCGCATCGGCCCTCATGTCGAGGTGAAGATTGTCGACGAGCGTGGTCAAACGGCGCCGGTGGGCCAATCGGGCGAACTATGCACGCGCGGCTACTCGGTGATGAAGGGCTACTGGGACGAAGCGGAGAAGACGGCCGAAGCGATCGATGCCGATGGCTGGATGCACACCGGCGACCTCGCGACGATCGACCGCGACGGCTACTGCAACATCGTCGGGCGTGTGAAGGACATGGTGATCCGCGGCGGTGAGAACGTCTATCCGCGCGAGATCGAGGAATTTCTCTACCGGCATCCAAAGGTGTCCGAGGTGCAGGTGTTCGGCGTGCCCGACGAACGCTATGGCGAAGAACTTTGCGCCTGGATCGTCCTGCATCCGGGCGAGACGGCAACCGAGGAGGACATCCGCGCCTTCTGCCGTGGCCAGATCGCGCATTACAAGGTGCCGCGCCACGTGCGCTTCAAGGCTTCACTGCCGATGACTGTCACCGGCAAACCGCAAAAGTTCGTGATGCGCGACGCGATGATCGCCGAACTGGGGCTGAAGGCGGCTGCCACGGCGTGACCTCAAGCGTCACATGAGAATGCGACGCGGGTTGCTGGCAGGAAAACGGAATCACACCAAGGACTTGCGGACGTTGGTTCGTATCCCGATTCGCGTTGGCTCACTGCATCGCCTCTCCGGTCGCATCCTTCAGCGCGGTTGCCAGTTGCATGGCGAAGCGGGCTGAGGCGACGGGGAGGGTGCGGCCGCGCATCTGGCCGAGGATCAGGTTGCCGGGCGGCAGGTCGCGTTCGGAGATCGGGCGAAACATCAGGGATCCGTCGCCGGGTTCGCGCAGGCCGATCGGGATCTGGAAGCCGATCACCTTCTCGTGCAGCACGTAGTGTCGGATCAGGTCGAAGCTCTCGGTTTCGACGACGGGGGACACGCGGCGTGTGCCTCGCCGGGCGGCGAAGTCGAGCAGGTGGCGCACGCCGTACTTTACCGAGGGCGCTACGTGGCGCGTGTCGAGACAGTCGCGCAGCCGCAGTTCCGGCTTTCGGGCGAGGGGATGATCCGAAGCCATCACGACGTTGACGGATTGCGGCACCGCCTGGATAACCTCGAAGTCGACGAGATAGACCGGCTCGAACACCAGCGCCAAATCGCTCGAATACGTCGCCAGTTCCAGTTCGGCCTGCGAGCGGTCGCGGATGTTGACCGTGAAGGTGACACCCGGATGCTCTCGTCGGTAGCGCGCGATCTGCTGCGGCAGGAAATAGGGCAGCAAGGCCTGTGAGCAGGCGATCGAGACATGGCCGCGCCGTTCGCCCGACAGGTCGGCGACCTGACCCTGCACCCGCGACAGGTCCGACAGCGTGGCGCGGTAGTGGTGCAACAGGAGTTCGCCCGCCGGGTTGAGGCGAACGCCGCTGGGAAGGCGCTCGAAGAGTTCGGCGCCGAACTCATCCTCGAAGCGGTTGACACGCCGGTTCAACGCGGAGGCGGTGATGTTCATGTCCTCGGCCGCCTTGCGCATCGATCCCGCGCGCGCGACCGCCTCGATCAGCCTGAAATCCTGCAAATGCTTCAAGAAACCAGATCCTTGACAGGTGTGGTGCTGAATATGCACCGGGATGGTGAATTTATAGCAGTTTTCGCGAACGGCAAAATCTGCAACGTCGTCGGAAGTCGGTTTTCGTGCATGCAGAGGCGCCGCGATGTCCCTTTCCTCCTTCGATATCCTCTGCTCAGGCACGCTTAGCGATGTCGTCTTCGTGGCGCGCGGCTGACGCGTCATGCAAACAGCAACCCCAATCGAGAGCCTGCCCTTCACGCTCACCGAACTTCGGCGAGCCTATGCCGATGGCGTCTCGCCAGAGGCCGTCGTGGCGGAGGCGTTCCGCAGGTTGGAGGCCGCGGGCGATCCGGGGATCCTGATCCTGGAAACGCGCGATGATGCGCTCGCCGCGGCCGCCGCGCTGGGTGCGCCCGATGGACGGCCGCTGTGGGGCGTCCCCTTCGTGGTCAAGGACAACATCGACGTGGCAGGGCTTGCGACCACCGCCGCGTGTCCGGACTTCACCTACGTTCCACACGAAGACGCCTTCGTCGTGTCGCGGCTGAAGGCGGCGGGGGCGATCCTTCTTGGCAAGGCCAATCTCGACCAGTTCGCGACCGGTCTCGTTGGCGTGCGTTCGCCCTATCCGGTGCCGCGGAATGCCATCGACCCCGACCTCGTGCCAGGCGGCTCCTCTTCCGGATCGGCGGTGGCGGTGGCGCGCGGCATCGCAGCCTTCTCGCTCGGCACCGACACGGCGGGGTCCGGGCGCGTGCCGGCCGCGCTCAACAACATCGTCGGGCTGAAGCCGACGCTCGGCGCGCTGTCGAGCAGCGGCGTCGTGCCTGCCTGCCGCACGCTCGACACGATCTCGATCTTCGCGATGACTGTGGCGGAGGCTTTCGAAATCTACGGTGTTGCCGCCGGCTTCGACGCGCAGGATGCCTATTCCCGGCCGGTTCCGGTACGGCCGTTGACCGCCATGCATCCGGGCATCCGCATCGGCGTACCCGACGAAGCGACGCTCGAGACCTTTGGTGACAGCGCGCAGTCCGATCATTTTCGCGAGACGCTGGTTCGGCTGCGGACGGCTGGTGCTTCGGTAACGGAGATCGACTTCGAGCCGTTCCAGGCCGTCGCCCGCATGCTCTACGAGGGCGCCTGGCTGGCCGAGCGTGTGGCGGCCGTCGGCAAGCGGCTCATCGATGCGCCCGATACCCTGCATCCGACCACGCGCGCCGTGCTGGAGCCGGGGCTGAAGCTGACGGCGGTCGATGCCTTCGAGGGCATGTACCGGCTGAAGGCGCTGGCCCGGCGGTGCGACGAGTTGATGGAGGACGTCGACCTGCTTTGTGTGCCGACCATCCCGACCGTCGTGACGCTGGCCGAGATCGCGGCCGACCCGATCGGCCCGAACTCGCGGCTCGGCACCTACACGAACTTCGTCAACCTGCTGGACCTCTGCGGCATCGCGGTTCCCACTGGTCTGCGTGGCGACGGAAGGCCGGGCAACCTCACCGTGCTCGCCCGCAAGGGCGACGACCACCGGGCGGCGTCCGCCGCCATGGCGATCGAGGCGGGAACGCTCGGCGCGACCGGCTGGCCACGCCCGGGCGCGCGGCCCTTCGCCAACGTCGTCGAGGCCGACGAAATCGCCATCGCGGTCTGCGGCGCGCATATGTCCGGCCTGCCGCTCAACCCCGAACTCACGTCGCGGGGCGCGCGCTTCCTCAGGGCCTGCCGCACCGTGCCCGAGTATGCGCTCCATGCGCTGGCGGGCGGGCCGCCGTTCCGGCCTGGCATGGTGCGCAAGCGCGGCGGCGGCGCGGCTATCGAGGTCGAGGTCTGGGCGCTGCCGCGCGCGGTCTTCGGCGATTTCATGGCGGGGGTTCCCTCACCGCTGGCGATCGGCAGCCTGGTCCTCGACGACGGGAGCCTGGTCAAGGGGTTCCTGTGCGAGCCCTTCGGTCTCGAAGGCGCCCGCGACATCTCTCATTTCGGCGGTTGGCGCGGCTATTTGCGCGACAAGGACAAGCCGCAGCCGATGGGAGCGCGCGCCCATGCGGTCTGACAGATTCCCGCTTCACCACCTTCCGGGCCGGACGGCCCGGATCACTCGCAGCGACCATTCACCCAAACCCTGGAGCCTCTCATGACGTCGATACTATCCCGTCGTTCCCTGCTCAAGGCCGGCGCAGCCGGTCTGGCGGCGAGCGCTCTGCCTCTCGGTCTCGCCCGCGCCCAGACGCCGATCGTGCTCGGCGCGGTCTATGTTGGTCCGCGTGACGATTTCGGCTGGAACCAGGCCCACGCGGTGGCCATGGACATTCTCAAGCAGGTGCCGGGCGTGACCGTCATCGAGGAGGAGAAGGTGCCCGAGACGGACGCCGTCTCGCAGTCGATGGAATCCATGATCAACCTCGACGGCGCGAACCTGATCCTCGCTACCTCCTTTGGCTACTACAATCCCTTCGTGGTCGAGACTGCGAAGAAGTACCCGAACGTCGAATTCCGTCACGCCGCGCCGCTCTGGAACGAGGCGACAGACCCCAAGAACGCCGGCAGCTACTTCTGCTATCTAAACCAGGCGCACTACGTGAACGGCGTCGCCGCCGGCCTGTCGACGACATCCAACAAGATCGGCTTCGTGGCCGCCAAGCCGATCCCGTCGGTGCTGTCAAACATCAACTCGGTGCTGCTCGGCGCCAGAAGCGTGAACCCGGACGCGACCGTTCAGGTGATCTTCACCGGCGAATGGTCGATGCCTGTGCGTGAAGCCGAGGCCGCCAACGCGCTGATCGATGCCGGCTGCGACGTCATCACCTGCCACGTCGACGGGCCGAAGGTTGTCATCGAGACCGCCGAAACGCGCGGCGTGAAGAGCTGTGGTCACAATGCCAGCCAGGCGCCGCTGGCGCCGAAAGGCTTCATCACCGGCGCGGAGTACAAGTGGGAGACGATCTACAAGATCTATGCCGACGCGCTCGCCGCCGGCCAGCCGCTGCCGAACTTCATCGCCGGCGGCTATCACAACGACATGCTGCGCAACTCGGCTTTTGGCGCGGGCGCCTCGCCGGAAGGCATCAAGGCGGCCGAGGCGGCGATCGCGGATTTGATTGCCGGCAAGCCGATCTATGTCGGACCGCTGAAGGACAATGCCGGAAACGTGGTCATCGAGGGCTCGATGGACAACTACGCCCCGGTGCTCGACGGCATGAACTACCTTCTCGAAGGCGTCCAGGGCTCGATCACCTGAGGTGATGCCCGCGGGCGGCGGCGAGGTCGCCGCCCGAACTTCCGTATCGAGCACGGAGTGCGCCATGACCGCCGTCGTCTCCCCACCTGCCATGCGATCCTTCAGCCTCGGCCCGAAATCGGCCCGCGTCGTCGAGGCGTTTGTCATCCCGCTCGGTGCGCTGGTCGCCTCCGCTCTACTTTTCTCCATCTTCCTGATCGCGCTCGGCAAGTCGCCCGTGACCTTCTTCAGCCTGATCTGGACCGGCGGGTTCGGGTCCTCTTTCTCCATCCAGAACACGCTCCAGCGCAGCGCCCCGCTGATCCTGACCGGGCTAGCCTTCGCCATTCCGGCCCGGATCGGCCTGACGCTGATTGGCGCGGAAGGTGCGCTGGTGCTCGGAGGCTTCACGGCCGCCGCCGTCGCAATCCCGCTCGTCACCGGCGGCATTGCCCCATATCTCACGCTGCCGATCATGGCGCTGTCGGCGATGCTCGTCGGCGCGACGTGGATCGGGCTCGCCGGCTGGCTGCGCCACTACCGCGGGGTCAACGAAACGATCTCGTCGTTGCTCCTGTCCTACATCGCCGTCGCCATCATGAACTTCTTCGTCGAGGGCCTGCTGCGCGATCCGGCGTCGGCCAACAAACCGTCAACGATGCCGATCGGCGATGCCTACCGTATAGGCTCCATGCCCGGTACCTCGGTTCACTGGGGGTTAGCGGCGGGTCTCATCCTCGCCGTGGTGCTGTGGATCCTGATGACGCGCACCACCTTCGGCTTCGCGGCCCGCATGACTGGCGGGAACGTGCGAGCCGCCAAGGCGCAAGGGCTTCCGGTCGGCTTTCTGGTGGTGGCCTGCTGCGCCATCGCCGGCGCCTGCGCGGGGCTCGCCGGCTTCTACGAAGTCGCCGCCGTGCACGGTCAGGCCAATGCCTCGCTGGTGGCCGGCTACGGCTTCACCGGCATTCTCGTCGCCTTCCTGGCGCGGCAGAACCCGCTCGCGGTCGTTCCGGTCGCCATCATGTTCGGCGCGCTCGCGGCCTCCGGCGGGCTGATCCAGCGGCGCATGGGCATGCCCGACGCAACCGTGCTCGTGCTCCAGGGCATCATCTTCGTGGTGCTGCTCGTGTCGGAGACCTTCTACGGGCGCATCTCCTTCCTGCAAGCGAAGACGACGGGAGACCGGACATGACGGGCGCCGACCTCTTCATCGTGATGATCGCCATGGTGGGCGGCGCGATCCGCGTCTCGACCCCCTTCATGTTCGTGGCGCTCGGCGAATGCCTGACCGAGAAGTCGGGCCGTATCAATCTTGGCCACGAGGGCAATCTCGTGCTCGGCGCCATGGTCGCCTATGCGGGATCCTACACCACCGGCAGCCCGTGGCTCGGCGTCCTGATGGCAGGCTGCGCCGGCCTCGTGCTCGGTGCCATGCACGGCTGGATCTGCAAGCTGCCCCGCGTGAACGACATCGCCGTCGGCATCGCCTTCATGAGCTTCGGCACCGGGCTCGCCTTCTTCTTCGGCAAGCCCTACATCCAGCCGTCGGCACCGCGTCTCGAAGCGATCCCGCTTGGCAACTGGACAGGCAATTCCTCCGTTGCGCAGGCGCTTCAGGTCAATCCCCTGTTCTTCGTCGGGATCGCGCTCGCGGTGTTTCTGTGGTGGGCCTTCCGCAACATGCGCTGGGGCCTGATCCTGCGGATGACCGGCGACAGCGCAGCCTCTGCCAAGGCAATGGGCGTTTCGGTCGACCTCGTGCGACTGCTCGCGACCGCGGCCGGAGGGTTCCTGGCTGGCGTCGGCGGGGCGTTCCTGTCGCTCTTCTATCCCGGCAGCTGGAACGAGGGCCTGTCGTCCGGCCAAGGCCTGATGGCGGTGGCGCTGGTCATCTTCGCGCGCTGGGACCCGGTGCGCTGCGTCTTCGCGGCGCTGCTCTTCGGTGCGGCCGGTGCGATTGGACCCTCGCTGCAGTCGATCGGCATCAGCCAGGGCTACTACTTCTTCAACGCCGCGCCCTACATCCTGACCCTTTTCATCATGATCGCCTCGGCCCGTTCCAAGAGTGCGGCGCGCGAAGCCCCCGGCGAACTGTCGATCGTCAAGTGAGGACCTGACCATGAGCCTTGTCGATGAACGCATCGAGAATGCCCGCGTGCCGGGCGCCGTGACCGTGGCGTCCGATCCCTATCCCTGGCCCTACGACTGCGACATCGGGCCGCATAACACGGCGCTCGTCGTCATCGACATGCAGACCGACTTCTGCGCGCCGGGTGGGTACGTCGATTCAATGGGTTACGACATATCCCTGACACGCGCTCCGATCGGGCCGATCCAGACCGTGCTGGCTGCGATGCGGGCCAAGGGCTACTTCGTCATCCATACCAGAGAGGGCCACAAACCGGACCTCTCCGACCTGCCGGCCAACAAGCGCTGGCGGTCGCAGCGAATCGGCGCGGGCATCGGCGACCAGGGCCCCTGCGGGCGCATCCTGGTGCGCGGCGAGCCGGGCTGGGAGATCATTCCCGAGTTGCAGCCGGAACCGGGCGAGGCGATCATCGACAAGCCCGGCAAAGGGACGTTCCTCGCCACCGACTTCGACCTCGTGCTGCAGACACGGCGGATCCGCAACATCGTCTTTACCGGCGTGACCACCGACGTCTGCGTCCATACCACCATGCGCGACGCCAACGACCGTGGCTACGAGTGCCTTCTGCTCGAGGATTGCTGCGCGGCGACGAAGGTGGAGAACCATCTCGCCGCCATCGACATGATCAAGATGCAGGGAGGCGTGTTCGGCGCGGTCGCCACCTCGTCCGCTTTCCTGGAGGCTTTGCCGTGAGCCTTGCCGAACACCCCGCCGCTCCATCCTTGCCGCATGCCGCAATCGCAACGAAACGCGCGCCGTCGCTGGAGACGGCCGGCATGACCAAGATCTTCGGACCGCTGGTGGCGCTCGATAATGTGTCGATCAAGGTCGAGGCGGGCTCGTTCCACGCGCTGCTCGGCGAAAATGGCGCCGGCAAGTCGACGCTCGTCAAGTGCATCATGGGGTTCTACTCCGCCGAAAGGGGCTCGGTGCTGCTCGACGAACGGGAGGTGGAGGTGAAGAGCCCGCGCGACGCGCGCGACCTCGGCATCGGCATGGTCTACCAGCACTTCACACTGGTGCCCTGCCTCACCGCGGCCGAGAACCTCGTTATCGCGCGGGCCGACGCGCCCACGATCATCGACTGGAAGGCCGAGATGCCGAAGCTCCAGGCGTTCATGGCGCGCATGCCCTTCCAGGTGCCGCTCGACAGACAGGTGTCGACGTTATCGGCGGGCGAGAAGCAGAAGCTCGAGATCCTGAAGCTGCTCTATCTCGACCAGCGCTTCCTGATCCTCGACGAGCCGACTTCGGTGCTGACGCCGGGCGAGGCAGACGAGGTTCTGGGGCTGCTCGGCCAGATGGCGGCGCGGGGCGAAATCACCGTCCTGATGATTTCCCACAAGTTCCGGGAGGTGAAGGCGTTCTGCGACTCGTTCACCGTGTTGCGGCGTGGCCGGCTGACCGGCTCGGGCGATGCTCGCACGGCCACCGTCGCCGAGATGAGCAGCATGATGATCGGCGACACCGAGGTGCGCGAGCGCGCCGAGCGGGTCATGCACAATGATCGAGCCGCCGTGCTCGAACTTGCCGGCCTCAGCGCCGAGGACGAGGAAGGGCGGCTGGCGATCGACCGGGTCAATCTGAAGATCCGCGCGGGCGAGATCGTCGGCATTGCCGGAGTTTCGGGCAATGGCCAGAGCGCGCTGGTAGAGGCGCTGGCCGGCCAGCGGCCCTTGTCGGACGGTCGCGTCTTCATCCACGGCAAACCGTTCGAGCCGAAGCGCTCCGACTTCGACCGTTTCAAGGTCTACGGACTGCCGGAGGAGCCGCTGAAGAACGCCACCGTGCCGCGTATGAGCGTGGCCGAGAACATGGCGTTTCGCGCCTTCGACAAGCCGCCGATGACGAGCCTTGGCTGGTGGCTCTCGCCGGGGCCGATGCGGCGCAAGGCGGAGGATCTGATCGCGCGATACCGGGTCAAGACGACCTCGCCGGACACGCCGATAGAGGCCTTGTCGGGCGGGAACGTCCAGCGCGCGGTGCTGGCACGCGAACTCTCCGGCGAGGTTGACGTGCTGATCGTCGCCAATCCCTGCTTCGGGCTCGACTTCGCCTCGGTGGCCGAAATCCGAAGCCAGATCATGGAACAGCGCAACCGGGGAGCAGCCGTGCTGCTGGTCTCGGAGGACCTCGACGAGATCCTGGAATTGTCTGACCGGGTGGCGGTGATGTCGGGCGGCACGATCAGCTATGTCGCGCCGATCGGCGAGACCGACCGCAACACCATCGGCCAACACATGGCGGGGCACTGACATGGCGATCACCGTCGAGGCGCGGCCCTATCCCTTCACGCTCGACCCGGAGAAAGTCTGCCTGGTCGTCATCGACATGCAACGGGACTTCATCGAACCGGGCGGCTTCGGCGCCGTGCTCGGCAACGACGTGTCGCGGCTGACCCGGATCATTCCGGCCGTGGCGGCTCTGCTGTCGCTGTTTCGCGGCCAGAAGCTGCCGGTCCTGCACACCCGCGAGGCGCACAGCCCCGATCTCTCCGACTGCCCGCCGGCCAAGCGGCTGCGCGGCAAGCCGGGTCTGAGGATCGGCGACCAGGGCGCGATGGGGCGCATCCTCGTGGCCGGTGAACCCGGCAACCAGATCGTGCCCGAACTCGCGCCTATGCCGGGCGAGTTGGTGATCGACAAGCCCGGCAAGGGCATGTTCTGGGCCACCGGCCTGCACGAGACGCTGCAGGCGCGGGGCATCACGCAACTCGTCTTTGCGGGTGTCACGACCGAGGTCTGCGTCCAGACCTCGATGCGCGAGGCCAATGATCGCGGATACGAATGCCTTTTGATCGAGGAGGCGACTGAAAGCTACTTTCCCGAGTTCAAGGCCTCGGCCATCGAGATGATCGTGGCGCAGGGTGGCATCGTCGGCTGGGCGGCGAGGCTTGCGGCGCTGGAGACCGCTTTCGCGCGGGAGTTCGTGCATGGCTGAGCAAGGACGCTGGGCCGGACGCAATCCGGGGAAGGACATCGTCCGCCACGATGTCTGGCGCATGCTTGAAGAGCACGGCGTCGCCGTTGGACCCGCCTGGAGCATGATACCGAATTTCGTCGGCGCCGACGTCGCGGCCTGGCGGCTTGCTCAGACGGACGCCTGGAAGGCGGCGCGCACGGTGAAGACCAATCCCGACCATCCGCAGATCCCGATCCGCATCCGCGCGCTCTACGAGGGCAAGACGGTCTACACACCGGTGCCCTATCTGACGCACGACTTCCCCTATCTGCGGCTCGATCCGAAGCGGCTCCAGGCCGACCGCATCTCGTTCGAACTCGCGGCGACCGCGCAGGGCTTCATGCAGCATGGCGAGCGCATCGAGTTCGAGGATGTCGAGCCGCTCGACTTCTGCGTCGTCGGCTCCGTGGCCGTCGGGCGCGGGGGAGGGCGCACCGGCAAGGGGGCCGGATTCGCCGATCTCGAGACCGGCATCTTCCGCGAACTCGGTATCGTCGGCGATGCGACGCCAATCGCCACAACGGTTCACTCGCTTCAGCTGGTGCCGGACGACGTCGTCGTGATCGAGGCGCATGACAGTCCCCTCGACTTCATCGCGACGGAGACCGAGCTGATCGAAACGCGCAACGGCATGCCACGCCCGGCCGGCGTGACCTGGGAGAAGGTCAGGCCCGACCAGTTCGAGACGATCCCGTTTCTGGGACGGCTCCGCGACCGGATGCTGGCGCGCAGACAGGGAGGCTGAAAGATGATCATCAATGATCCAGAAACGGTCGCTCAGGTAACCGCCATCTTCGAAGCCTACGAGACGGCGCTACTGGCCAACGACAATGCGACGCTGGAGGCGATGTTCCTGCCATCGGAGCAGACGATCCGCTACGGCGTGGCCGAGGTCCAGCACGGGCATGACGAGATTCGCGCCTTCCGCAAGGTGCAGGCGCCGTTCGCGCGGAGGCTGTCGCGCACCGTCATCACCACCTACGGCACGGACTTCGCCATCGCGTCGACGCTCTTCCACCGCGACGACTTCCCGGGCGAGGTAGGACGGCAGATGCAGAGCTGGGTGCGTACCGCCGATGGCTGGAGGGTCGCTGCCGCACATGTGTCGATGATGTCGCAGAGCGGCTTTTAAGGCCGCTACTGCGCCGCATTTTCCCACGCCTCGATGCGACGGTAGAGCGTCGAAGGGCTGACGTCCAACATCTGGGCCGCCTTCGGGATCGAGCCACCGCTGGCCGTGATCGCGCGCTCGATCGCTTCGCGGATGGTCGCTTCGAGCGGCCCGACAGGTTGCTCGTCCACGACGGGGCCGGCGAGCGAAGGCGTTGATGCCAGAGGGCGGCGCGCATCCGTGGCGGGACCATGGATCCCTGGCGCAGCCATTGCCGCCCCTGCCCGGATGTCGGGCGGCAGCATGTGGAGTTCGATTGTCGTTCCCTCGTTCAGCACGACCAGCCGTCGCATCAGGTTTTCGAGTTGACGAATGTTTCCCGGCCAGGAATGGCGCCGTATCGCTACCAGAGCATCTGACGACAAAGCGCTGAACTCCTTGCCCTCTTCCTTTGAAAATCGGGCAAGGAACCATTCGGCCAATTCGATGATGTCCTCGCCGCGCTCGCGCAGCGGCGGCAGTTCGATCGGTATCACATGCAGGCGATAGAAGAGGTCCTCGCGAAAACGGCCCGCCTGAACTTCGGCCAGCGGGTCGCGGTTGGACGCGCAGACGATGCGCACGTCGGAGCGCTGCACCTTGTCTTCGCCGAGCCGCTGTACCTCCTTGTTCTGCAGAAAGCGCAGGAGCTTGGATTGAAGGGCGATGTCCATCTCGCAGATTTCATCGAGGAACAGTGTACCGCCGTCGGCCGACAGTGCCGCGCCCTTGCGATCCGCGGTCGCGCCCGAAAACGCGCCGCGGACATGGCCGAAAATCTCGCTTTCGAGAAGATCCTTGGGAATTGCGGCGCAGTTGAGCGTCACGAACGGCCCGGCAGCGCGCTTGGATGAACGGTGTATGGCGTCGGCGCAGAGCTCTTTTCCGGTGCCGCTCTCGCCGAGGACGAAAACCGTGGCGTTCGAAGAGGCGGCGTTGCGGATGATGCGGTAGACGGTCTGCATGACTGCGGAACGCCCGATGAAGCGGCAGAAGCCAGCTTCCTCAGCAAGTTCGCGCTTTAGAATCGAAACTTCTGCTTTCAGTCGGGCGCGTTCCGTGGCGTTGGCGACGGTAACGGCCAGTCGATGCGCATTGAGAGGCTTTACGATGAAGTCGAAGGCACCCCGACGCATGGCGTCGACGGCGAGATTGATGGAACCATCGGCGGTAATGACCACCGCTTCCGTTTCGTCACCGCGTTCGCGCATCGCATCGAGCACGTCGAGCCCCGTCATGTCCGGCAGCCGCACGTCGAGCACTAGTGCATCGAAAGCCTCGCGAGCCAATCGTTCGAGCGCCGCGGCGCCGGTTGCCGCGGTCTCCACCGCGAAGTCCTGCTTTTCCAGGATGGCACGATAGGTGGCCGACAACGAGGGCGTGTCCTCGACCACGAGGACGAGCGGAAGCCGCCCTTTGGACCCGTCTCTTTCGCTCGCAGCCTGGCACTGCATCTGTCTTCCCCGCCCTGCATGCCCTCACGGGCAACATCGGGCAGGTTCTAACGTATATCTCTTAAGGATCGGCGAAACCGCCCACGTGGCCTTTTACCAAAGCCGGCAACCGGATCGTTACCGCCCCATGGCCGCTCGTTTTTCGGCGACGCGCGCGGCGAAGGCGTCGTGGATGCGCCGCTCGTCTTCCATCGTGTAGCTCCTGCGGAGCTTCTCGAGAGTCTCGAGCAGGGCGGCGACGAGTTCATCGTCGTCGATATGCGAATGATCGTCGTCCGACCCGGCAAGACGGGTCGCCTGATCGGCGAGTTCGGCGGCGCGCATGCGCCCGGCCCTGATGTCTCCGGCTGCGTCTGCGAGGGTCCTTGCCATATCGGGTCCTTCCGTTTCGAGGGTCTGGATTGCTGCGCTGGTTCTTTGCTCGATGGTGGTGATACGTTCGACTGCGGATTGCGCGACGGCTTCGATCCCCCCGATCTCGCGCGCGAGATCGCCGCTTGCGTCGGCCCGGATCCTGGCCGTCACGCCTGCGCAGGCGCGCAATGCCTCCACGGCTGCCTCGGCCGATGCCACGGTCTCCATCGTCAGGTCGCGCAACTGCTGGGCCACGACGTTGAGCGCGCGACCGCGGCCGCCGAGCTGGGCGCACTTCACGGTCGCGTTGAGGCTCAGGATACGCATCTCCGCCTCGACATTCTGCACGACCTCGACATGCGCGAGCAACTCGGCGACGGCACTCGCCATTCTTTCCGCCAGGGCATCGAGTTCCGTGCGTTCGCTCGCGCAGCGACGAAGCAGCGAGATCGCCTGCTGTAATTCCTCTGCCAGTGCCGCGATGGGACCGTCGTCAGCGCCCTTCGACCTGCCCGCCAGCGAAGCCGCCGAACGCACCATGTCGAGGGCGTCGCGGGCAAGACCAGCAAGCGCGTCCTCGGCAGAGGCCATGTCAGCGTCGTACTCGTCGACGGCGGCAACGAGTTGGTCAGCCTGGAGACTGGCGATCGTAAGGGAGTGCTTTCCCCGCGGCCCCGCCGCATCGTTGGCATCCATCCCCGCGGAGTGACCGTCCGAAAGGGCTTGTTCGACGTGTTCGATGCGCTGGCGCATGCGGTCGCCCGACTGCAGAGACAGTACCACCGAGCCGATGCGGGCCGAAATCTGTCGTACAGTCTCGCTCGTGCGCTGACCCATGTCGGCGGCCGATCGCCGCCGCCCCTCGACCCGTTCCAGATGCGCGGCCAACTTGTCCCCGAGGCCGGTCAGCGTGGCGGAGTGGGAGCTTTCGAAAGCCTGGCGTTTTTCGATGACTGCCCGCAGGTCAGTCCGCAGACGCCTGAACAGGTCCGAGAAACGGCTGACGGTCATTCCGGCCTCGCGAGACAGGCGGTCGATGTCGATGGTGAAGACCTCGAAGCCCTCGACCTGGCCGAGTTCGGCCGCGACCACGCGGGCATTCACCGACAGGATGCCGATCATCTTGACACTGCGCTGCAGGTCGGCGATCGGTGAGACCGATGCCGTAAGGGCGCTCCAAAGCTCGTTCATCGTCTCCCGCTCGCGTCCGAAGGCAGAGGTGATCTCCTGGGCCCGGTCGCCGATCGAAGAGATGTCGCGGCACGCCTGATCCATCTCCGCACTTCGGATTTCGCGCGGCAGCGCCTCGAACAGTGCCGAATTCCGGTTCATGTCTCCCGCGCACCGCATGAGACGATTTCCCGCGCTCGACACGGCGGCATCGACGGCCGACCGCATATCGGCGAGGTCTCCCATGATCGACGCGAAGGCCGGTTCGATTGCGCCTGTGATCGCGTTCATCGTGCGACCTTTCGCGCGTCACCGACGCGCGTCTGCTTCATGATCTCGGCGGCGATCGCATTGAGAGGCAACACCACCGAAACGGCTCCGCGATCCACCGCTTCCTTCGGCATGCCGTAGACGATGCAGCTTTCCTCGTCCTGCGCGATCGTGAAGCTGCCCATGGCGCGCATTTCGAGCAGCCCGGCCGCGCCGTCATCGCCCATGCCGGTGAGAATGGCGCCGAGTGCGTTTGCTCCGGCATTGTGCGCGGTCGAACGGAACAGGACGTCGACCGACGGACGATGGCGCGAAACATGAGGCCCTTCCACGATATCCACGACATAGCTGCGTCCGGTGCGGCGCAGGAGCATGTGCCGGTTGCCCGGCGCAATGAGAACGCGACCGCGGATCACTGCATCGCCCTGCTCGGCTTCCTTCACCGCCGGCTGACAGAGCGCGTCCAGACGCCGGGCGAACGTGCCAGTGAATTTTTCGGGCATGTGCTGCACGATCAACACCGGCGGGCAGGAGGCGGGAAGGCCTTCCAGAACGGTCCGGAGCGCCTCGGTGCCGCCCGTGGACGCACCGATGCAGATGATCGGATCGGTCTTGGGCAGCGTGGCGCGCAGGGCGGCCAGCCGTCCAGCCGAGAGCGGCGGAATGATTGCGTCTGCCTTGAGCTTGGGCTCGACCGTCAGGGTCGGGGCGGGCCGGCGCAGTGTCCGCAGCCGCGCATGCGCGGCGGCCTTTGCCGCGTCGCAAATGCGCATACGCGATTCGTGAAGGTAGTTGGCCGCGTCCATCCGCGGCTTCATCACCACCTCGACCGCACCGGCCTCCAGGGCCTGCATGAAGGTCTCCGAACCCTCCTGTGCGAGGCTGGAGCAGACGACGACCGGCAGCGGACGTTGCGACATGATCTTGCGCAGGAAGGTCAGCCCATCCATGCGCGGCAGTTCGATGTCGAGGAAGATGACGTCGGGTACCTCCGCGCGGATGCGCTCCGCCGCAATATAGGGATCGGCCGCGGTTGCCATCACCTCCAGGTCCGGGTCGGCATTGATGATGTCGCTCAGTGCCTGGCGCACTGAAGCGGAATCGTCGACGATCAGGACGCGGATCTTGTCGCTGACGCGGCTTGTCTCGGAATTGCCGTCACGCATGATTGGCCTCAGACTTTCTGGAACACGGCTGGTGCGATTTGCGTCAGGCCCGGCATGTTTCCCACCATCGACTCCGAATGGCCGAGCAGGATGTAGCCGCGGGGCCGCAGATGCCCGACCAGACGCTTCACGACAGCGCTCTGGTCCTCCTTCTCGAAGTAGATCAGCACGTTCCTCACAAGGATGATGTCGACGTCGCGGTCAAAGGGATAAGTCTCGTCCATCAGGTTGAGCCGCTCGAACGAGGCGAGGCTGCGCAGTTCGGGAACGATCCTCACTTCAGGACGCAGGGCCTTGCGGACCGGCTCCATGACGTAGCGGGCGCGCAGATCCTTCGGCACCGGTGCCATCATGTCGGAGGGGTAGATGCCCGAGCGCGCCTGTTCGAGCACCGCAGTGGAGATGTCTGTGCCGAGAATGGCAAAGCGGAAGGCATTCCGCTTCGTGTTCATGTCGTGCAGCACCATGGCAGCGGTGTAGGCTTCAGCGCCGGTCGATGCCGCGGCGCTCCAGATCTTCAGCAGCGGCATGCGTTCCTTTGCCCTCTCGGCGAGCAACGCTGGCACCAGCCGGCTTCGCATCAGGTCGAAATGCTCCGCCTCGCGGAAGAAATCCGTCTTGTTCGTCGTGATGACGTCGATCAGGTGCGTGACTTCCGAGTCCAGCGTACGGGTCTCGATCACGAGCCGACAATAGGTCTGCATGTCGGGAATGTTCAGGGCGCGCAGGCGCTTGCGCAGGCGACCTTCCACCATCAGCCGCTTCGTGGGCGGCAACCTGATGCCGACCTTGTCGCCGATGAAGGTCGCCAGTCGTTCGAAGTCCTTGTTCGACAGACTCTGCGCCGAATCCGTTTCCGTGTCCGGCAATTGTTTTCGTGCAAGCATCCTGGTCTCCGGCTGCCGGGTCCGCGGCCCAGCTCTTTTGCGCTTCAGTTGGCGAGCGGCGCGTCGAGACCTTCGACGTCCGAGAGAGAGAAGAGGCGGTCGAGGTCGAGCACCGTGACGAAGGCGCCGTTGCGCCGTCCTATTCCCGCGATGACGCGGCTGTCCCAGCGCCGCCCGGTCGGCGGTGGCGGGGAAAGCGTATCGTCGTCGAGCACGGTCACTTCGAAGACCCTGTCGGTCTTAAGCGCCAGCGTCAGATCCCGGCCGTCGGCGGTGAATCGCAGCACGACGATGCGGGTGTTCTCGTCGTCTCTGGCCATGGGTAAGCCGAGCGTGGAGCGAAGGTCCAGCACGGGTATGCCTTCGCTGCGCACGTCGATCATCCCGAGCAGGTTGGAGGGCGCATTGGGCAACCGCGATATTGGCCTCAACTCCAGGATCTCCTGGACCTTTTCGACTGGCGCGGCATAGATTTCCTCTGCCGCGCCGAGCGTGACGAACTGTGATGTTCCGGACATGATTATGGCTCCCGTCACGCTGCATTGCGCCGGGTGAACTCGGCGTCGAGTTCGTCGGCACCGGCATCGAGTTCGAGGTCGAAGCCGCCCTTCGCATGGTCCCGGCGCGTGCGCTTCGTACGGGGTGCTGCCGCCACGACAGCCTGCCTGAGGCTGTCCTCGCGCTTCCTGGCTGTTTGGCTGGCTGGTCTTGCCCGGTCCAGCGATCGCTCGCCATCGTTGCCAATCCGGAAGTAGGCGATCGCGTTCTGGAGTTCGCCGGCCTGCATCGACAGTTCCTCGGCGGTGGTGGACATCTCCTCGGCCGCGCTAGAGTTCTGCTGGGTTACTTTATCGAGCTGTTGGATCGCGCCGTTGATCTGTGCCGCGCCAACGTTCTGTTCGCGCGTTGCCGCCGTGATTTCCTCGACCAATTGCGCCGTGCGCTGGATGTCGGGCACCAGCCGGCCAAGTATCTCGCCTGCCGACTGTGCAGCCTTGACGGTCTCCGACGAAAGCGTGGAGATTTCGGCCGCCGCCGCCTGGCTGCGCTCGGCGAGCTTGCGCACCTCCGAGGCAACCACGGCGAATCCGCGGCCATGCTCGCCTGCACGGGCAGCTTCGACCGCCGCGTTGAGCGCGAGCAGGTCTGTCTGTCGCGCAATTTCCTGCACGACCATGATCTTGGAGGCGATCGTCTGCATGGCGCTGACCGCCTTTTCGACGGCCGAGCCGCTGGCGACGGCGTCGGCGGCCGACTTGCGGGCGATCTTCTCGGTTTCCGAGGCGTTTTCGGCGCTCTGCTTGATGGTGGAGGTCATTTCCTCCATCGAGGCGGAAGCCTGCTCGGTGGAAGCAGCCTGTTCGGCCGCACCCTGCGAGAGCTGTTCGGCGGTCGCGGACAGCTGCTGGCTGCCGGACAGGACATTGGCACCAGCAGACAGAGCGCGGTCGACAGTCGAGCGCAGCGATAGGACCGACTTGTTGAAGTCGTCCTTGAGGCGCATCTGGTCTTCCGGAAAATCGATTTCGATAACGCAGGTCAGATCGCCTGCGGCAAGGGATTCAAGCCCGGCGCCGAGTGCATCAATCACCGTCTTCTGTCGTGCCGCCAGTTGCCCTGCCAGCGTGTCTAGATACGCCGAGATCGCAAGATCCATGTCGAGCATGACCGTCTTCATCAAGCTGGATATCGACTTTCGGGCCTGATCGAGCTTTCTAGTATTCCGGGTTCCGAGGAAGCCGGTTGGAAACACTTCGTCGACGACGGCGCTCAGCAGATGATCTGTGACGATTGCGTAGCCGCCGATGTACCACCGCGGCTCGAGACCGATACGTGCGTGGACCTGACCGATCTTCTTGACCGCGTCGTTGTAGTCCTGGCCGAAATCGCCTTCCGCGATCAATGCCCAGTGTGCCTCCTGGCGGTTGGAAGCTCCTTCCATGTGGTCCTCACTCTGGAAGAACCTGCGCATTTCCGGTGTCTTGCGGACTTTCTCGTAGAAGGTTTGCAGTGCCGCCGGCACTTCCTTGTTGAGGAGAGGCTGCAGGCCGCGCAATGTCGCGCGTGCTTCCTTGTCGAGACCGACAAAACCCAGACGCTGGTTAAGATTGCTGTCGTCGCTCATGGTCCTGTCCTTCCGGCGTTGTGTCACGCTGCGCTGCGGCGGGTGAATTCGGCATCGAGGGCATCGCCGCCCGTTTCGAGTTCCAGGCTGAAGCCACCCTTCTGCTGGCGGCGGGATGACAGATGCGGCGCGCGCGCGACAATCGCCTCTCGCAGGTCGCGGTCTTCGCTGGAGGCCGACCGCGGGGTGGACGCCGGCTTGGCGGCTGGCTGGCTGGCGTGCTTTGCGGCGTCTGTCCCGTCGATGCGGAAGTAGGCGATCGACGACTGGAGTTGTTCGGCCTGGCTCGCCAGTTCCTCGGAGGTGGCTGCCATCTCCTCGGCCGCGGCGGTGTTCTGCTGCGTCACCTTGTCGAGCTGCTGGATCGCGGCGTTGATCTGCGACGCGCCGGCATTCTGTTCGCGGGTGGCGGCCGATATCTCCTCGACGAGCTGCGCGGTGCGCTGGATGTCGGGCACGAGCCGGTTCAGCATTTCGCCGGCCGATTGCGCCGCCTTGACCGTGTCGCCGGACAGCGTGGAGATTTCGGCGGCCGCGGCCTGGCTGCGTTCCGCGAGCTTGCGCACTTCCGACGCCACCACCGCGAAGCCGCGGCCATGCTCGCCGGCCCGGGCAGCTTCCACCGCCGCGTTCAACGCCAGCAGGTCGGTTTGGCGCGCGATCTCCTGCACGACCATGATCTTGGTGGCGATGGTCTGCATCGCATCGACGGCCTTGCTGACCGCTTCGCCGCTCGCCAATGCATCGGCGGCGGACTGGCGCGCGATCTTCTCCGTCTGCGAGGCATTGTCGGCGCTCTGCTTGATGGTCGACGCCATTTCCTCCATCGAGGAGGATGCTTCCTCTGTCGAGGATGCCTGTTCGGTTGCGCCCTGCGAAAGCTGCTCGGCCGTCGCCGACATCTCTTCGGAGCCGGAGGAGACGTTGCGGGCGGCCGTGGTGACCTCGCCGACGACCGAACGCAGCTTGGCGGTCATGTCGTTGAGCGCGTCGACAAGGTCACGGATCTCGTCGTTCGACCGAACTTCCGCTGTGGCGGCCAGGTCGCCCGCGGCAACCGAGTTGGCGAGCGTGACGGCCGAGGTCAGGTTGCGCTTGACGCTGCGGGTGAAGAAGGCGGAGAAGCCGAGCGCTGCCAAGGTCGAACCGATACCGAGCGCGATCATCAGCTTGGATAGCATCTGGTAGAGCTCTTCCGAGATGTCCATCAGCCTTGCCACCGTTCGGTTCTGATAGGCGCTGAGCTCGACGATTTCCTTCAATGCCGGTTCCACGGCCGGGAAGAGTTCGTTGGCGATGAATGCATCGAGAGCGACGGCGTCGCGCGCCACGATGATGCGGTCGAGCTTGTCGATCGCGGCATCGGCTGTCATGAGATGCGGCTTCAGGCGCTCGACAATCACCGTCTCGTCTTCGGTGAGGAAGGTTTGCAGATAGGCGTCCCAGTCCTTCTTGATCAACGCCCGGGCATCGGCAATTCCGGACTGAACGGTCTGCCAGTCAGCAACCCGGTTCTTCAGGTTCACCGCCCCTGTCGGGATCGTGATGCCATAGGAATCCGACATGTCCTTCAACTGTTGCATGGGCACGACGCGGTCGGCGTAGATCGTCACGATCTTGTCGTGCATCTCGTTGAGGCCGTAGTAACCTGCGCCGCCAACGGCGGCGATCGCCAGGAAGGACACGGACTGGATGAGTATGATCTTTGCGGCGATCGACTGGAGTGCGCCACGCTTCTTGATCTCGGTCTTGGACATCTTGTAGGTCTTTCTATGAAATGGCGGTCAGGCCGCGGCGAGTGTTGCGAAAATCTTCTCGACGTTGGGGATGATGACGAAGGCATCGTTGCGCCGGTTGATGCCGCGAATGAATTCGGGCGGCCAGCGCATGCCGACGCGCGGCACGGGTTCGCGTGCCGACTCGTCGAGGTCGACGACTTCGTGCACCTTGTCGGCAAGAAGGCCGGCAATGAGGCGTTCGCCGTCCAACTGCACTTCGACCACGACGATGCGGGTGTCTTCGGTCGCTTCCCGCCGATCCATCCTGAACAGGACCCGGAAGTCGGCGAGGGGGACGACGCTGCCGCGCACGTTGATGAGACCGAAGACGGCTTCCGAGGCATTCGGAACGCGGGTGATTGGCACGACTTCGAGGATCTCGCGGACGCTTTCGGCGTCGATGGCCAGGATCTCGTCGTCGAGCCGCATCGTCAGGGCGCGCATGGCCGTGCGTGTGGTGGCTGTGGCGTTCATGCTGCCCTCCCGATTGATTTTGTGCTGTCGTCGCTGTCCTGTCCTGATCCGACGAGGTTGAGCACGTCGAGGATGAGGGCGACGGAGCCGTCGCCGAGGATGGTCGCGCCGGAGAAGTTCTTCAGCCCGCTGTGAAGCGTCGAAAGCTGTTTGATGACCGTCTGGTTGTTGCCGATGATCTGGTCGACGACCAGTCCGACCCGGGTTTCGCCGGACGAGACGATCACCACCTTTGGATAGAGATCTGCGGGAGTGTCGGTACCGAAGAGGTCGCGCAGCCGCAGGAACGGCACAAGCGCGCCGCGAACATTGAGGAAGCTGCGACCTTTCGAGGCGATGTCGGCTTCCGGCGGAAGTTCGACGCATTCCTCCACGGCGGCAAGCGGTATCGTGTAGCAGCCGTCGCCGATGCGCACGAGCAGGCCGTCGATGATGGCGAGCGTCAAGGGCAGGCGCAGCGTCGCAGTCGTGCCCTGGCCAGGCTTGCTGGCGATTTCGATGCTCCCGCGCAGGCCCTCGATGGTCTTCTTGACCACATCCATGCCGACGCCCCGGCCCGACAGCGCGGTGACTTCCTTCGCGGTCGAGAAGCCGGGATGGAAGATCAGCTGGAAGAGCTCCGTTTCCGTGAGCGCCTGGTCTACGGTGATCAGACCCGCTTCCGCCGCCTTTGCCCGGATGCGCTCGGCATCCAGTCCGGCGCCGTCGTCGGCGATGGAGATTGCGACTTCCGCACCCGCATAGACGGCCGAGAGCCGGAGCGTGCCCGCCTGGGACTTCCCATTGGCCAGGCGGACATCGGGTCTTTCAAGCCCGTGGTCCGCGGCATTGCGGATCAAATGTACGAGCGGGTCGGCCAACTGCTCGATCATGGTCTTGTCGAGTTCTGTCTCTTCGCCGTGGGTCACGAATTCGATCTCCTTGCCGAGATCGTGCGAAAGGTCGTGCACAAGGCGGCGGAAGCGCCCGAACAGCGAGCCGATCGGCACCATGCGAATGCCCATCGTAGTATCGCGCAGGCTGGCGCTCAGCCGCTCCATGTCTTCGGCGACGGATTTCAGGTTCTGGTCCGTGGAGATCGAGGCGAGCTGGCTGAGCCGCGCCTGCGCTATTACCAGTTCGCCGACACGGTCCATCAGCGAGTCCAGCCGTTCGGCGGGCACGCGCAGCGACGTGCCCGCCTTGTCGACCCGGAAGGAGCGGGCGGGGATAGTCCCATTCCCGCCATCGCCCCTTCCGGCCCCGGTCGCCGTCCCCTGTGGATTGGAGGGAACGGCGTGCCCCACCGTGTCGATGTTGTCGCTCTCACCGTCGTCGTGACTTCCGGTCGTGATGGACGCATCTGCATCGAGCGGCTGGATCACGAGGTCGTCGCCGGACATGGAGAGGAACATGAAGACGGCCTCGATGCTTTCGCGCGTCACGTCGGCTCGAAGCGTGACTTCCCAGCCGAGATACGAGGCCTCGGGATCCAGGGCGCCGAGTTCCGGAACGCCGCCGAGGAGCGCGCGAATGTCGCACGGACCGAAAGCGGAGAGTTCCTCCAGCAGGAGGATCGGGTTGGTGCCGAGAACCAGCGAATCCGATGGCAGACGAAAGCGGACCTTCCAGCCGGAAGCGGAGTGCGCGGCCGATGATTCCGAGGCGACCTCCATGGGCTGTTCCGTCCCGTCGCCAACTGACTGGCGTAGCGCGTCGAGGATCGGTTCGCCCCCGTCGGAGCTGACGTCAGGTGACTGGACGAGCATGTGGATATGGTCGCATGCGCCAAGCGCGATGCGGATCAGGGCGGGGCTCGCGGGCGTCTTGCCCTTGCGAACGCTGTCGAACACGGTTTCGAATTCGTGGACGAAGGCGGCGGCGGCCGTGTAGCCGAACATCGCACCGGAGCCCTTGATGGTATGGAGCGCGCGAAAAACGCTGTCGACGAGCCCGAGATCGCCGGGCGTCTGCTCCAGTTCCATGAGGCCGGCCTGGAGGATTTCCAGAAGCTCCGCGGCCTCGGTGCGGAAGGTTTCGTTTGCATCGGTCATGGTCATGCGCCTGCAACCTTCTTCACGACGGCCAGAAGCTGGTCCTGACGGAATGGCTTGACGATCCAGCCGGTTGCGCCGGCCGCCTTGGCCTGCTGCTTGAAGCTCTCGTCGGACTCCGTGGTCAGGAAGACGATCGGAATGCCGCGGCTGGAAGGGTGCGTGCGATATTTTCGTACGAAGTCGAGCCCGTTCATGATCGGCATGTTGAGGTCGGTGAGGATGGCGTCGATCGGCGCGGAGGTGGCCTTGTCATACCCGTCGCTTCCGTCCACGGCCTCGATGACGGCGTACCCTGCCGAAGCGAGCGTCAGGCTGACCATCTGGCGCACGGAAGAGGAGTCGTCGATCGTGAGGATCGTCTTGCTCATGCCGCGTCCCTTTGCTCGTTGAAGGCAATGCCGGCCCAGGCGCCACCGTTGTGGATGAGGCGAGCGTCGAGTGGGTTGGAAAGGCCGACGCCGCGCATTGCCTCGTCTAGCGAGCCGCCCGGCGCAGCCACGACCTCCAGCGACTTGCCGAGGCAGCGCGCGAAATTGTGCGCGGCGACCAGGATCTGCAGGTGGCTGACGTCCACCGATTGAAGTTCGCTCGTATCCACCGTCACTTCTGTGCTGGTGGACAGCGCTTCAAGGAAGTCGCGGGCCGAGCGGGCACCATCTCGGATGCTGAGGTGGCCTTTCCAGCGAATGGTTTGTCGGGCTTGCATCTTGGATCGTCTCTCGTCTTTCGCGGTACGGGCGCACAAAAGCTTGCCCCGTGATGCCAAGGGCTCCGCAACGTCCGTGCCAGTTTGAAAAACTCAACGATATCAAAGATCCAAGGTCTCTTGTGGACGCGATCCGGACCAGATTTCGCGAAACGCGGCGAGGGGGCTTTGCAGTTTGCAATGTGCCCATCGCAGAACGATAATCATGGGCTGAAGCGTGTCGCGCCCCGTCCGGTTCATTCCGCCGAGCGTCGAACAAGCGTGGGACGCGGCCCGGGTGGCGATCAACGGGGGATCTGCGCCGGCAAAATCCGAAAGATCGGGGAATCGGGCTCCCTGCGGGCAATACGAATTGTGCATCGCACCGGAATGTGGAACGACTCCGCCAAGATCAACGGCAGGGATATCATGTCCATCAAGGCGGCCATCCATCATCTCACCGCATATCGCTATGACAACCCCATCACGCTCGGCCCACAGATCATCCGTCTGCGCCCGGCGCCGCACAGCCGAACCCGCGTCATCTCGCACTCGCTGAAGGTCACGCCTGCCGGGCACTTCGTGAACCATCAGCAGGACGCCTACGGCAACTGGCTCGCTCGCTTCGTCTTCCCGGAGCCGGTGACGGAGTTCCGGATCGAAGTCGACCTCGTCGCGGACATGACGGTCTACAACCCCTTCGATTTCTTCGTCGAGGAGAGCGCCACAAACTGGCCCTTCGAATACCCGGAGGAGATCCGCGCCGATCTCGACGTCTATCGCAGGCCGGACCCGGCGGGGCCGAGGCTTCAGGCCTTTCTCGACACGATCGATCGCAGCACCAAGGGCACCGTGGATTTCGTCGTCGATCTCAACGCCCGGCTCGCGCGCGAAATCGGCTACGTCATCCGGATGGAGCCTGGCGTGCAGGAGCCCGAGGAGACCTTTGCGGTCGAGACCGGTTCCTGCCGGGATTCGTCATGGCTGTTCGTCCAGATCCTGCGCCATCTCGGCTTTGCGGCCCGCTTCGTGTCCGGCTACCTGATCCAGCTGAAACCCGATCTCGTCGCGCTGGACGGGCCAGCGGGAACCGAGCACGATTTCACAGACCTCCACGCCTGGGTGGAAGTCTTCCTGCCCGGCGCGGGATGGATCGGTTTCGATCCGACCTCCGGCCTGCTGACGGGCGAGAGCCACATTCCATTGGCCGCTACGCCGCATTACCGCAACGCCGCTCCGATCTCGGGCGGCTATTTCGGACAGGCCAATACCGAGTTCGACTTCGAGATGACGGTGTCGCGGGTGGCCGAACACCCGCGCATCACCAAGCCCTTTTCCGACGAATCATGGACCGCGCTCGACGCTGTCGGGCACAAGGTCGACGAGGCGCTTCAGGCCGGCGACGTGCGGCTGACCATGGGCGGCGAACCAACCTTCGTGTCGATAGACGATTTCGAGGCTCCCGAGTGGAACACCGAAGCCGTCGGTCCCACCAAGCGCTTCTTTGCGGACAAGCTGATCCGGCGGCTTCGCGATCGCTTCGCGCCAGGCGGCTTCCTGCACTACGGCCAGGGCAAGTGGTATCCGGGCGAAACCCTGCCGCGCTGGACTTTCTCGCTTTACTGGCGCCGTGACGGGAAGCCCATCTGGAACGACCTGGCCTTGATCGCCCCGGAGGGCGGGATCGGAGAGGTGACCAAGCAGCAGGCCGAAGCGCTGTTGCAGGGGATCGCTGGGCATCTCGGCATTGAGCAGGACCATGTTCTGCCGGCCTTCGAGGATCCGGGGGAGTGGTTGCTTCGGGAAGCAAACCTGCCGGAAAACGTTACGCCGGAGAACTCGCGGCTCAAGGATCCGGAAGAGCGGCATCGCATGGCGCGCGTCTTCGAGCGCGGCCTGACCGAGCCTTCCGGCTACGTGCTGCCGGTCCAGCGCTGGCAGGCCAAGGCATCCGGCCATCGCTGGCGGTCGGAGAAATGGAAGAGCCGGCGGGGCTACATTCTCCTCGTGCCGGGTGACAGCCCGGTCGGCTATCGCCTGCCGCTCGGGTCGCTTCCCTGGATCGCGCCGTCGCATTATCCCTTCGTCAATCCCGCCGATCCGACCGAACAGCGCGCGCCGCTGCCGGAAACTTTCGGCTTCGGTGGCGCCGCGGCCGGGCGCCCCGAAACGTCGGAAGGGGTGGGGTTGGGCAATGACGGCCTTGGCGGGTCTACTCAGCCTGTAGCGTCCTTCACCGCCGCTGAAGCGCGTCAGACACGCGTCGAGCAGAACGCGGGCGAACTCGAGGGCGCCGTGCGCACCGCGGTTTCGGTCGAGCCGCGCGACGGCCGGCTCTGCGTGTTCATGCCGCCTGTCGAACGGCTTGAGGACTATCTGGAGCTCGTGGCGGCGGCGGAGGAAGCTGCGCGCGACCTCGGGCTGCCGGTCCATATTGAGGGCTACGCGCCGCCGGTCGATCCGCGCATGAATGTCATCCGCGTCGCGCCGGACCCGGGCGTCATCGAGGTCAACATCCACCCGGCGTCCAGTTGGGATGATTGCGTGGCCACCACCGAGGCGATCTACGAGGAGGCGCGCCAGTCGCGGCTCGGCGCCGACAAGTTCATGATCGACGGCCGGCATACTGGCACGGGCGGCGGCAATCACGTCGTCGTCGGCGGTGCGACGCCGATGGACAGCCCGTTCCTGCGCAGGCCGGACCTCCTGAAGAGCCTTATCCTTCACTGGCAGCGGCACCCGGCGCTGTCGTACCTGTTCTCCGGCCTGTTCATCGGTCCGACCAGCCAGGCGCCGCGGATGGACGAGGCGCGCCATGATTCGCTCTACGAACTGGAAATCGCGCTGTCGCAGATTCCGAGCCACGGAGAAGCTGCGCCGCCCTTGCCGTGGCTGGTCGACCGCCTCCTGCGCAACATCCTGATCGACGTCACCGGCAACACCCACCGAGCCGAGATCTGCATCGACAAGCTCTACTCGCCCGACGGCCCGACGGGTCGGCTCGGCCTGGTCGAGTTCCGCGGCTTCGAGATGCCACCCAACCCGCGCATGAGCCTGGCCCAGCAGGTCTTGATCCGGGCGCTGATCGCCCGCTTCTGGAAAGCGCCGCTCACCGGAACGCCGGTGCGCTGGGGCACCGTGCTGCACGACCGGCTGATGCTGCCGCACTTCGTCTGGGAGGACTTCCTCGACGTGCTGCGCGACCTGTCCGACCACGGCTTCACGCTGCGGCCCGAATGGTACGAGGCGCAGGCGGAGTTCCGATTCCCCTATTGCGGCGAGGTCGAGGTGGAGGGCGTGCACCTGGAACTGCGCCAGGCGCTGGAGCCCTGGCACGTGCTGGGTGAGACCGGCGCGATCGGCGGCACAGTGCGCTACACCGACAGTTCGGTCGAGCGCATGCAGGTGAAGCTGACGACTACCGATCCCGAGCGCTATCTCGTCGCGTGCAACCGCCGCCGCGTGCCGCTGGCCAAGACCTCGACGGGTGGCGTGTCTGTCGGCGGGGTCCGCTTCAAGGCCTGGCAGCCGGCCATGGCCTTGCACCCGGTGTTGCCGATCAACGCGCCGCTGACCTTCGACGTCTTCGACAGCTGGAGCGGCCGGGCGCTTGGCGGCTGCGTCTACCATGTCGCGCATCCGGGTGGCCGCAACTACGAAACCTTTCCGGTCAACGCCAACGAGGCGGAGGCGCGACGGCTCGCGCGCTTCGAGGCGCATGGCCACACCCCGGGGGCCTACATGCCCCAGCCGGAAACGCCGCATCCCGAGTTCCCCATGACGCTCGACCTCAGGCGCGCGCCAGGGATCTGATGTCATGGCCGCAAAGGTCGAACCCGCCCGCCAGAATCCGATCGCCCAGCTGCTCGCCGGCTACCGGACATCCGACACGATTCCCGACGAGCTACTGGGTGCCGATCGCGCCATACGGCCCGTGTGGCGGGGTTTCCTGGAAGCGCTTGCGGCGATGCAGCCGCGGGAACTCAGCGAGCGTATCGCGCGCGGTGACCAGTACCTGCGCGATGCCGGCGTGTTCTACCGCCAGTACAGTCGCGATCAGGCGATCGAACGCGACTGGCCGCTGAGTCATGTTCCCGTCCTGATCGACGAGAGCGAATGGACGGCGCTCGAGGCGGGGCTCGTCCAGCGCGCAGACCTGCTCGAAATGCTGGTGGCGGATCTCTACGGTGAGAATCGTCTCGTCAAGGACGGGCACCTGCCGCCGGCCATCGTCGCGGAAAATCAGGAATGGCTGCGGCCGCTGGTCGGAGTCGTCCCTCGATCCAACCACTTTCTGCACTATCTCGCCTTCGATCTCGGGCGTGGTCCGGACGGTGAATGGTGGGTGCTCGGTGACCGGACCCAAGCGCCGTCGGGTGCGGGCTTCGCGCTGGAAAACCGGATCGCCACCGCCCGCGTCTATTCCGACCTCTATGGGCGGGCGAACGTCCACCGCCTCGCGGGCTTCTTCCGCACGTTTCGCGACACGCTTCAGGACCTGAGGGAAAACGACGACAGCCCCATCGGCATCCTGACTCCGGGGCAGCACAACGACACCTATTTCGAGCACGCCTACATTGCCCGCTATCTCGGGCTCATGCTGCTCGAAGGCGAGGATCTGACCGTTCGCGATGGCGAACTGATGGTGCGCACCATTGCGGGGTTGAAGCCGGTCAGCGTGCTCTGGCGTCGTCTCGATGCGGCCTGGGCCGATCCGCTGGAACTCAACGAGGGTTCGCGGCTGGGAACGCCCGGCCTGCTTGGCGCGGTCCGCGCCGGCAACGTGACCATGGTCAACGCGCTGGGCAGCGGCGTCGTCGAGGCGCGTGCGTTCCTCGCCTTCATGCCGCGCATCTGCCGGGCATTGCTCGGCGAGCCGCTCAAGTTGGCCAACGTGGCGACCTGGTGGTGCGGGCAGGCGGCCGAGCGTGACTATGTCAAGGCCAATGCCGGGCGCATGACCATCGGCAAGGCCTTCTCGACCCGTCTCCTCTTCGATCTCGACGACGTTTCGGCAGTCGGCGGCGCCTTCACGCGCGAGATGCGCGAAACGGTGGAGGCCTGGATCGACCATGGCGCCGGCCAGCTTGTCGGACAGGAGGCCGTGACGCTCTCGACGACCCCGGCTCTTGTCGATGGACGGCTCGCGCCGCGGCCGATGAGCCTGCGCGTTTTCCTGGCCCGCACCCGCGACGGCTGGAAGGTCATGCCGGGCGGCTTTGCCCGGATCGGCCGCACGGCGGCATCCGCGGCGCTGGCATTGCAGGAGGGTGGGACGGCTGCCGATGTGTGGATCGTCAGCGACAAGCCGGTACCCGCCGACACCATGCATGCTGCGACGGACAAGGCCTTTGCACGCCAGCAGCCTGGCGTCTTGCCAAGCCGCGCGGCCGACAATCTCTTCTGGCTCGGCCGCTATGTGGAGCGCACCGAAAACCTCGTGCGCGTCATGCGTGCCTATCACGTGCGGCTGGCGGAATCGTCGACCGCCGACACCCCCCTCCTGACGCTCTGTGCGGCGCATCTGGAAGAGCTCGGCGTCACGCTTACCGACAGGATGCCGACGGCGCTGGGCGCGACGATTGCGTCGGCTGCGCGCTCTGCCGGGCATGTGCGCGACCGTTTCTCGTCCGACGGGTGGATGGCGTTGACCGACCTGGCCAAAACCGTGCGCTCCATGCAGGACAAGGTCGAGCCAGGTGACGACATGTCCCGGGCAATGAGCGTCCTCCTGCGCAAGCTTTCCGGCTTTTCCGGCCTCGTGCACGAGAACATGTATCATTTCGCCGGGTGGCGGTTCCTCACCATCGGCCGCTCGCTGGAGCGTTCGCTGTCGATGGCGGGCCTTCTTGCTGTCCTAGCAGACGAGAAAGCGCCCGACGGCAGCCTCGACATGGCGGTGGAAATCGGCGACAGCGTCATGTCGCACCGGCGCCGCTATGCCGTATCGACCAACCGCGCCACGGTGGTCGATCTCCTCGCGCTCGACAATCTCAACCCGCGCTCGGTGATCTTCCAGCTCGGCGAGATCGCCGGCCACCTCGACTACCTGCCCGGCCAGGATCCGCACCAGCCTTTGACACCGCTACGCCGTGCGTTGCTGAAACTGAGGACGGGTCTCGAACTGCAACTGCCCGAGACGCTCGGCACGACGGCGCTGGAGACGCTGGGCGCCGATATTGCGGCCCTGTCAGACGCCTTCTCCGCCAAGTACATGCGATAGAGGCGGTCAACCGATGCTTTATGACGTCAGTCTACGCATGGCCTATCGCTACGACTTCTCGGCCGATGCCGGCCGCCATATCGCAAGGCTTCTGCCGGCGGATGTTCCAGGCGAGCAGCGGCTGGTGGCAGGCTCGCTCAATATCGTCCCCAAGCCCGACGAGTGGATCAACTTCGTCGACTTCTTCGGAAACGCCTGCGTGGAGGTCGGCTTCGATCGTCCGCACAACAAGATCGTCTATACGATGCAGTCGCGGATCGAACGCCGCCAAGCCGGCGAAATCCTCGATATCTCCCCTTCGCGTGACAGGCTTGCCGACGAGTTGTTTGCCTGGCGCGATGTGGATGGATCGTCACCGCACCACTTCCTCGGCACCTCGCCTCGTGTACCGATTGAACAGGCCACCACCGACTTTGCCCGCGACGTCGCCGGCAGCCGCCCAAGCGTGCTCGAAATCGTCAGAGCGGTCGGTCTGGCGCTCCACGAGGACATGCGTTTCGATCCGGAGGCGACGACGGTGTCAACGCCGATGCTCGAGGCATTCGAAAGCCGCCACGGCGTGTGTCAGGATTTCAGCCACGTCATGATCGCCTGCCTGCGTGGCATCGGCATCCCGGCCGGCTATGTCAGTGGCTTCCTTCGCACCATCCCGCCGAAAGGCAAGGAAAGGCTGGAAGGCGCAGATGCCATGCATGCCTGGGTGCGCGCCTGGTGCGGCGCGGAACTCGGCTGGGTCGAGTTCGATCCCACCAACGCGATTTCGGCAGGCGAAGACCATGTGGTGGTAGCGCGGGGCAGGGACTATTTCGACGTCTCGCCGATCAAGGGCACGATGCGGACGTCGGGTCCGCAGTCCAGCACGCACGCCGTGGACGTTGTCCCGGTTCAGGAAGCAGCGAAGGCGACCTAATCAATTCGTTGAACGACTTCATGTGTCGATTGAACCGGCTCATGACCGGCCGTGCGAAAACCGCCTGACTACGCCATATCCATTCGAACTGGTCTGTCGCTACGAAGCGAGGGCTCCTCGTATCACGATGAATGTGTATACACATTGGGCGTTCGTGTCGGGACCATCGCCGGTCCGTACAATCGCATCGCGAGCGCTTCGTTATGCCGCCGGCAAGTGCTTCGAGGTCTACAACTTGCTGTCAGCCGAGTCTCTTCGCTTGATTTTCGGGCGCTCCGCGCAACGGGGCGATACCGTGGGGTCTGCCGAATTCGCGGCCCTCCCGCCGATGCCCCATTGATTTCGGCTGTGCTGTGTATACACTGGCTCTCTGCTTAAGCTGCATTCTGGGAGGAAAACAGATGCCAACGAAAACGACGCTCGCCCTTGCCGTGGCCGCAGGTATGTCCTGGTCCATCGGCGCGCATGCACAGGAAACGGTGAAGGTCGGGGTGATCCTGCCCTATTCCGGGCCCTTTGCCGACGCTGCGAACCAGCTCGATGCCGGCATCAAGCTCTACATGCAGCAGAACGGCAACATGGTGGATGGCAAGACCATCGAAATCGTCCGCAAGGATACCGGCGGCCCGGCCCCCGATGTCGCCAAGCGCCTGGCGCAGGAACTCGTCGTGCGCGACGGTGTCGACATCATCGCCGGATTCGCGCTGACGCCCGAAGCGCTGGGTGCTGCCGATGTCGCGACCCAGGCCAAGAAACTCATGGTGGTGATGAACGCCGCGACGTCCGTCGTCACCGAGAAGTCGCCCTACATTGTGCGCACCTCCGTCACCATTCCACAGGTCAACTATGTCTTCGGAAAGTGGGCTTTCGAAAAGGGCGGCGTTAAGCAGGCCTATACGCTGGTCGCCGACTATGGTCCGGGACACGACGCGGAGAAGTCGTTTGCGAAGGGCTTCACTGAGGCCGGCGGCACCATCATCGGCTCCGACAAGACGCCGGTCGCCAACCCAGACTTCTCGGCCTTCGTGCAGCGTGTCAAGGATGCGAATCCCGAAGCGGTCTACATTTTCGTTCCTGGCGGCGGGCAGCCGGCGGCGATCGGCAAGGCGCTTTCCGAACGCGGGCTCACCCCGCCGGCCACCCGTATCTTCGGCCAGGGCGAACTCACGCATCCCGAGGCGCTGGAGAGCATGGGCAGCAACGCCCTCGGTATCGTGACCACCTTCCACTATACGCTGGAGCGCGAAGAGCCGCTGAACAATGCCTTCGTCGCCGCCTATCGCGAAGCCAACAACGGCCGCAGCCCGGACCTGTTCTCCGTCGGCGGCTATGATGGCATGCACCTGATCTACGAGGCTCTGAAGAAGACGCAGGGCGACGTGTCCGGCGATGCGCTGGTCGAGGCCGCCAAGGGCATGTCCTGGGACAGCCCGCGCGGCCCGATCTCGATCGATCCGGAAACGCGCGACATCGTGCAGAACGTCTACATCCGCGAGGTGCAGGAGGTCGACGGCAAGCTCCAGAACGTGATCATCGACACGATCGACAGCGTGAAGGATCCGCTGCACGGCACGAGCAACTGACGCCAAGTTCCTGACCTCGAATCGAAAATCGGCGCTCACGTGTCCGGCAATCTCCTGATCGTCCTGTTCGACGGCCTCGCCTTCGGGATGCTTCTGTTCGTCCTGTCGGTGGGGCTGTCGGTCACGCTTGGGTTGATGAATTTCGTCAACCTTGGGCATGGGGCCTTCGGCATGCTTGGCGGCTACCTCGCTCTCGTGGTGACACGCGAGGCAGGGCTCTCCTTCTTCGTCGCGCTGCCTGCCGCCTTCCTCGGGGCGGCGGTGGTCGGCATCGTCTGCGAACGCACCCTGTTTCGCAGGCTCTACCGGTCGGGCGAGCTGAACCAGGTGCTGTTCACCGTCGGGCTTGTCTTCGTGGCGACCTCGATCGCCACCTTCCTCTTCGGAACCGGCCAGCAGCCGATCCAGATCCCCGACATGCTGCGTGGCTGGGTGGAGATCGGTGGACTACGCTTCGGCATCTACCGCATCTTTCTCATCGTGGTCGCGCTCATCGTCACTGCGGCACTCGTCTTCGGACTGGAGTTCACCCGCTTCGGCGCCAAGGTGCGCGCCGCCGTCGACAACCAGCGCGTCGCACAGGGGCTGGGCATCGACGTCGACACCATCTTCGCCATCACCTTCGCGCTCGGCTGCGGCCTTGCCGGCCTCGGCGGCGCGCTTGCCATCGAGATCGTCGGGCTCGATCCCACGTTCGCCTTCCACTACCTCATCTACGTGCTGATCGTCGTGGCCGTCGGCGGGCTAGGCTCCATCGGCGGGTCCTTCGTTGCTGCGGCTTTGCTCGGCATCGCCGACGTGGCGGGAAAATACTTCGTACCGGAGCTCGGCTCCTTCCTCATCTATCTCCTGATGGTGGGCGTCCTGTTCTGGCGCCCGCTTGGCCTGTTCGGAAAGCGCTGAGGCCATGTCCGACACGTCCGCGAACAACAACACAAATCTTGACGGCGCCAAGGCCTGGATCATGCGCCAGGGCCGCTGGAGCCCGTTCGAGATCGCTTTCTGGTTCGCCGTCTTCATCCCGTTCTTCTTCTTTCCCACCTACCTGACGCTGGCGAGCCAGATCGCCATTGCCGCACTCTTCGTCCTCTCCGTCGACCTGATCCTTGGTTATGCCGGTATCATCACGCTCGGCCATGCGATGTTCTTCGGCCTCGGCGCCTATGCCGCGGGCCTGCTGACCAAGACCGGCTGGGGGGAGCCGCTGACCGGCCTCCTGTTTTCCGGCGCTTTCGTGGCCCTTGTGGGCTTCCTTGTCAGCTTCCTCATCGTGCGCGTTCAGCATCTGGCACTGCTGATGATCACGCTCGGGCTTGGTTTGCTGACGATGGAACTCGCCAACTCCATGAGCTGGCTCACCGGCGGTACGGACGGCTTGCAGGGCGTCTCGGTGTGGCCGATCTTCGGCACCTTCGACTACGACCTGTGGGGCTACACGGCCTATTCCTACACGCTGGTGGTGCTCTTCATCGGTGTTCTGATCGCGCGTCGCATCGTGAATTCGGCCTTTGGCCTTTCGTTGCGCGGCATCCGGGAAAACCTGAACCGCATGCCGGCCATCGGCGCGCCGCATCAGCGCCGGCTGCAGGTCATCTACACGATCTCGGCCGGCATGGCGGGCGTGGCGGGGGCGCTGCTGACACAGACCACCTCGCAGGTGGCGCTTGACGTTCTCTCCTTCCAGCGTTCGGCCGACGTGGTGGTGATGCTGATCCTCGGCGGCACCGGTCGCCTCTATGGCGGCATCATCGGGGCGATCATCTTCATGGTCGCGCGCGACCAGCTTGCCGGGATCAACCCGCAATACTGGTACTTCTGGATCGGCATCCTCCTGATGATCGTCGTCCTGGTGATGCCGAAGGGCATTCTCGGTTTTCTGACCCAACTCTGGCAAAGGGTCCGGCGATGAGCACGGAGACCTTCGCCCTTCGTACCGAGAACCTTCGCAAGCGCTTCGGCTCGCTGGAGGTTGCGCGCGACGTCTCGATCACTCTGCCGCGCGGCGCGCGGCATGCGCTGATCGGTCCCAACGGTGCGGGCAAGACATCGCTCGTCAACCTGATCACCGGCCAGCTGACGCCCGATTCCGGTCGTGTATTGCTCGACGGTCAGGACATCACGCGGCTGAACCGGGCCGCCCGTGTCAAGGCGGGGCTTGCACGCACCTTCCAGATCAACCAGCTGTTTCCAGCGTTGACACCGATCGAGGCAATCACGCTCGCGGTCACCGAGCGCAAGGGCATGGCCGGCCAGTTCTGGCGCAGCCTCGCCTCGCATGAGGATGTGATCGCGGAGGCCTGGGACATCCTGGTGCAGCTGCGCCTTACAGACGTCGCCACGCGTCCGACGCGTGTGCTCGCCTACGGCCAGCAGCGATTGCTGGAGATCGGGCTCGCGCTCGCCACGCGGCCGAAGGTGCTTCTGCTCGACGAGCCCGCCGCCGGCGTGCCGAAGGGCGAGAGTGCCGAGCTCTTCTCGGTCATCGCGGCCCTTCCCGACGACATCTCGGTGCTCTTCATCGAGCATGACATGAGCCTCGTGTTCCGGTTCGCAAGCCGTATCATCGTGCTGGTTTCCGGTGGCGTGCTCGTCGACGCCGAACCGGACGTGATCCGCACCGACCAGCGTGTGCGCGACGTCTATCTGGGGCAGGCGCATCATGGGTGAACCGCTGCTCGAACTTTCCGACGTCAGCGCCGGCTACGGCGAAGGCATCGTGCTCGACCACGTCTCGGTAGCCTTGCCTGTCGGCGGCAGCCTGGCGCTGCTGGGCCGCAACGGGGTCGGGAAGACGACGATGATCCTGACGATCATGGGTATCCTCCCGCTCTCCGGCGGTGCGGTAAGGTTCCATGGCAAGGACGTCTCGATGCTTGCCCCTCACCACCGCGCGCGTCGCGGCATCGGCTGGGTTCCGCAGGAGCGCGACATCTTCCCGTCGCTGACTGTGGAGGAGAACCTGACGGTCGCCGCGCAGCCGGGCCGCTGGGATCTCGCCTCGATCTACGGCCTGTTTCCACGGCTTCAGGAGCGCAAGGGCAACATGGGCAACCAGCTTTCCGGCGGCGAACAGCAGATGCTGACGATCGGGCGCACGCTGATGACCAATCCGGACGTGCTGCTGCTAGACGAGCCGCTGGAAGGGCTTGCGCCGATCATCGTAGAGGAACTGACCGCCGCCATTCGCCGCATGGCCAGGGACGAGGGCATGGCGCTGGTGCTGGTCGAGCAACATGCCGAAGTTGCGCTCGACCTGACCGAGGATGCGGTGGTGATCGAGCGCGGCGTGATCGCGCATCGCGCCAAGTCGCGGGATCTCCTCGCCGATCGCGAGACGCTGGACCGTTTTGTCGGTCTCAACCTCGTAGCGGACTAGCAACGCGAGCGCCTGTGGCGCGAACAGGAAAGGACACGACAATGAGCGAACCGTGCTTCGACGTGGCGCATCTCGGCCATATCGAACTTCTGACGAACCGTTTCGAGGAAAGCCTCGACTTCTTCGTCAGGGTTTATGGGCTGACCGAAAGCGGACGCGAAGGGGATTCCGTCTATCTGCGTGCCTGGGACGACTACGAGTTCCATTCGCTGAAGCTGACGAAATCCGACACCACGGGCATGGCGCATTGCGGATACCGGACCTCGTCTGAGGCAGCTCTTCATCGCCGGGTGGCCGTCATCGAGAAGATGGGCCTTGGCATCGGTTGGACGAAGGGCGATCTCGGCCATGGCCAGAGCTATCGCTTCCATTCGCCTGATGGGCATGTCTTCGAACTCTATTGGGAAACAGTCAAGTATGACGCGCCGCAAGGCGAGAAGCCGGCGCTGAAGAACGTCGCGCAGCGCTTCCATGGCCGTGGAGCATCGCCGCGCCGCATCGATCACTTCAACCTCCTCGCCACCGACGTGTCGAAGATGCGCGACTTCATGGTCGAGGTCATGGGCAGCCGCGTGACCGAACTGATCCAGCTCGACAATGGCCGTATCGGCGGCTGCTGGTTCACGGTCAACAACAAGGGCTACGACATGGCCTGTACCGAGGATCACTCGGGCTCGCGCGGGCGCTTCCACCACATCACCTATGCCGCAGATCATCGCGACGATATCCTGCGCGCGGCCGACGTCTTCCTCGAGAACGGGGTGTTCATCGAGACCGGTCCGCACAAGCACGCCATCCAGGGCACGTTCTTTCTCTACGTCTGGGAGCCGGCCGGCAACCGGGTCGAGATCGCCAACGCCGGCGCGCGACTGATCCTCGATCCCGACTGGCAGACGGTGGTCTGGACCGAGGCCGATCGCCGGAAGGGCCAGGCCTGGGGCCTCAAGACCATCGAGAGCTTCCACACCCACGGCACGCCTCCGGTGGTAAAGGCAGCGGAATAGGACGGCGACGCGTGGGGAGCTTGCGGGAAGCGGTTCGACCGACGCTGGACGGGATGTCTCTCACGCCACCGAACTTTGCGGTAGACGTGCACCGCGACTCGGCTCTTGCAATTTCCGGCTCGCTGGGCCACAGATCATGTATACACGACATCATGAACCATGGGAGGAACCCAGATGAGCAGATTCAGTCTAGAGGCGGTTTTGGAGAAGGCGGGCAACCCCGTCGAGCTGCTCCGCAACTCGAGAGTCGGCATGTATGTATACCCGGTTGTCGCGCCGGAGTTCACAAACTGGCGTGACGAGCAGCGCGCCTGGCGCGAGTCGGCGGTGCTTTTCGACCAGACGCACCATATGGATGAGCTGATCGTGGAAGGCCCGCAGGCGGAGGAATTCCTCGCCTATCACGGCATCAACGCGTTCGGGAATTTCGACCTGAACCGCGCCAAGCACTACGTGCCGGTCACGCCGAATGGCCACGTCATCGGTGATCACATCATCTTCCGCGAGCGCCAGGACAAGTTCGTCCTCGTCGGCCGCGCGCCGACCTCCAACTGGCTGATGTTCTGCGCCGCCTGGGGCAAGTGGAACGTTCGCATCAAGCACGATCCCCGCTCGCCGTCGCGGCCCGAGGGCGAGCGCGTGCTGCGCACCCACTACCGCTACCAGATCCAGGGGCCCGACGCGCCGAAGATCTTCGAGAAGATGAACGGCGGACCGATCCAGGAGATCAAGTTCTTCCACGTCGACTGGATCAATATCGGTTCGAAGAAGGTGCAGGCGCTGCGCCACGGCATGTCCGGTGCACCTGGCCTCGAGATCTGGGGTCCCTACGAGGACAAGAGCTACATTCTGGCGGCCATTCTCCAGGCCGCACAGGACGCTGGCGTCAATCTCGTGCGCTGCGGCAGCCGGGCCTATTCCACCAACACGCTGGAATCCGGCTGGATCCCATCGCCGCTGCCGGGCATCTACACCGGTGACGGCATGCTCAAGGATTACCGCGAGTGGCTCGGTGCCGACAGCTATGAGGCCTCGGGCGCGATCGGCGGCTCTTTCGTGTCCGCCAACATCGAGGATTATTACGTCAACCCGTTCGAACTCGGCTACGACTTCTACATCGGCTGGAAGAAGAACGACTTCATCGGCAAGGACGCGCTCCTGAAGATGAAGGGTCAGAAGAACCGCAAGAAGGTCACCTTCGAGTGGAACGCCGAGGACGTCGTGAAGGTCATCGCGTCGGCCTTCAAGCCGGGCGAGGACCACTTCAAGTGGATCGACTTCCCGCAGCCGAACTATGCCTCCACGAGCGCCGACATGGTCATGCATGGCGACAAGATGGTCGGCATGTCGATGTTCAACGGCTACTCCTACAACGAGCGCTGCATGCTCTCGCTGGGCGTCGTCGACCAGGACGTCCAGATCGGCGACGTCCTGACGATGAAGTGGGGCGAGCCGCAGCAGACCGGCAAGACGTCGGCCGAGAAGCACAAGCAGACCGAAATCCGCGTTCGCGTCTCGCAGACGCCTTACGCCGCCGAGGCGCGCACCAACTACGCCGACAGCTGGCGCACGAAGGCAACAGCATAAGGGCGAGGCGCTTTTCGCGCCGGTGCCAATGGCAGGAACGCGTACGGGCGGCGGATCATTCCGCCGCCCGTCGCTTTTTGTCCATCCGATGGCGCACCGACACGATAGCCGCGCATGCATATGGGGCCATTGTCCAGCCGAGTGGACGGGATGTCCTATTGATCCGATCGCGGGCTATGCGGCGCTAATGTGTATGCATCCGTTCCACTCGATACGGACTTGAGGCTGTTTCGTAGCAGCAAGTTCTCTAATTGGTGTCGGCTTTGCTGGAATGCGTCGCCGTATGTCGCAGTCGGCTTGCGGGTGCGCTGCCCTGTCATGTATACATGACCCATCAAGGGAGGAAGACCATGGCCTTTTTCAAGCAAGCATCGCCCGAGACGCCCGCTGCCGGCTCCGAGGCTCTGCTCGGCGGTTTCGTGGAAGGGTACTCGATCGAAGTCATGCCTCGCACGGCGGCCAAGGTCGACGACTTCAAGGTGCTTCTGCCCGAGGGCACCCGGGTCTACATCGCCCATATCGAAGGCACCCCGATCGAGGAGATGGTGGAGACCGCGGCGCGGCTTTCCAGTGACGGCTATCCGGTCATGCCGCATTTTCCAGCCCGCATCATCCGCGACAAGGCCATGCTAGAGGACTGGATCCTGCGTTATCGCGACGTGGGCGTGAACCAGGCCCTGTTGCTGGCGGGCGGCGTCACCAACCCGCATGGTGAGCTCACGACGTCGATGGACCTCATGGAGAGCGGGCTGTTCGACAAGCACGGGTTCAAGCGCCTCCACGTCGCCGGTCATCCCGAGGGGAACAAGGACATCGATGCGGACGGTTCGTACAAACAGGTCGATGCCGCATTGCAGTGGAAGCAAGCCTTCTCCGAGCGAACGGATGCGGCCATGGCGATTGCGACGCAGTTCGCGTTCGAGGCGCAGCCCGTCATCGACTGGGCGGAGCGGCTGAAGGCTGCGGGCATCTCGCTGCCGATCCATGTCGGCATTGCCGGTCCGGCCAAGCTGCAGACGCTGATCAAGTTTGCCATGGCCTGCGGCGTCGGACCATCGATCAGGGTGCTTCAGCGCCGCGCGATGGATATTCGAAAGCTCGTCATGCCCTACGAACCGACGGATGTCATTGCCGACCTTGCCGCCCACAAGGCCGCCAACCCCGGCAGTCTCATCGAGCAAGTGCATTTCTTCCCGCTCGGGGGCATCAAGGCCTCGACCGAGTGGGCGAACGAAGCGGTGCGGACAGGGGCGCTGCGCAAGACCGGTTGACCGGCTTCCGGCTTTCGAACGGTGATTATTTTATCTGTGGATACCGCCGCCCCCTTTCTCCATGCGCGGACGGGCGAGCGAGCTTACGTGTCTCGTCCGCTTCCCACCATTCCACTCAACTTTGCCGATTTATAGCAATGCGGTGCAATTAACCGGACATTCTTGAATATCAACCATGATCCCGAGCAACGATAAGGCGAAATGCCGGGAGCACGATATGGGGGTGACCGACGAGTCCCAATCCCTCGGTACGGATGTCTGGGCGCATGCACTGGAGCGGGCCGGTCTCGGCGTGTGGGATTGGAACCTGCGCACCGGGACTTGTCTCTATTCCGACACCTGGTTCCGGATGCTGGGCTATGAGCCTGGAGAGTTGCAGCAAACTGGCGACCTCTGGGTCACGCTGATGCATCCCGAGGATCGCGAGAAGTCGATTGCCAACGGCGAGCGACACCTGCGCGGCGAGACCCCCCTGATCGAAGTGGAGATGCGGCTGCGCCACAAGGCAGGTCATTGGGTCTGGGTGCTCGACCGCGGCGGCGTGGTCGAACGCGACGAAGCGGGAAACCCCTCGCGGGTCGTCGGCGTGCAGACCGATATCAGCAACCAGAAGGCATCCGAGTCGGCGCTTTCGGCGGTCAAGGAACGCTTCTCGCTGGCGCTTTCGGCCAGCCGCACGGGTATCTGGTACTATGATATCGGGACGCAAGTCAGCTTCTGGGACGCCCATACGCATCTGATCATGGGCTTGCCGCCGAAGGAGGGGACGGTTCCAAGCAAGACCTGGATTCGCTTCCTGCATGCGGAGGACCGAGACGAGGCGGTCGCAACCCATGCTGATCTTTCGCTGTTTGAGCATGGCGATCGAAAGATGCGATACCGTATCGTGCGTCCGGACGGCGAGGTGAGGCACCTCGAGACACTCGCTCGGTTTTCCGCTGATCCAGCACCGCATGGCAGCGTTGTCGGCACGGTACGCGACGTGACCGAGGAGGTGATGGCGGCGGAAGCGCTACGGATCGAGGAGTACCGGCTGCGCGTAACGCTCGCCTCGATCAGCGATGGTGTCGTGAGTGCCGATCGCGAGGGCCGCATCACCTTTGCCAACCCGGTTGCCTCGGACATGCTGGGACTTGCATCGGACAGCTTGATCGGCCGGCAAAGCGAGGAACTGTTTTCACGGTATGGGCCGGTCAGCGGCCTGGCGGAATTCGATGCAAAAGCGGCCGGACTGATCGTGCTTCCAGGCGCTGACGGGCAAGGCATACTCGTTCGCTGCACGACAAACGCAATCACGCGCTCAGACGGGCGGGCGAGCGGCTTCGTCCACACCTTGCTCGACGTGACCGACGAGCAGAAAACGCAGCGCGAACTTGCCTATGCGGCGCGCCACGATTCGCTTACCTCCCTCTTCAACCGCTCGGCATTCGAGGAGGCGCTCGAAACGCGCGTGGTGATGGCGGAGGTTTCGCCTTTCGCGCTTCTCTACATCGACCTCGATCACTTCAAGGCGCTGAACGATTTTGCCGGCCATGCAGCGGGAGACCGTGCACTTGTGCTGATCGCGCGATCCATCGTCGACAGTTTGCCGGCCGAATCGGTCGTTGCTCGGCTGGGCGGCGACGAGTTCGCTGCCATCGTCGATTGTGCCGGCGACACTAATGCCCAGTTGCACGCGGAGGCCGTGCTTGCGGCCATCCGCGGCGCCGATCTCGGCAGCAACGCGAACTACCGCCGCCTTGGTGCCAGCGTGGGCACCATCGTGGTGTCCGAAAGAGGGCTGCACGCGCCTGACGTGCTCGCCCATGCGGACGATGCCTGCTACGCCGCCAAATCGGCTGGCCGCAACTGCCTGATCGCGCATACGCAAGACGATGGTCGCCTCGTGTCCCGGCTGACCGCGGCGCGGCTGGTCGGGGACATCGCCGACGCCAAGGAGGATGGCCGCCTCAGGCTTTACGGCCAGGAAATCCGCTCGCTTGCCAACCCCACCGAACCGGGCGAGAAGCTCGAGATCCTGGCACGCCTCGTCGACCGGCAAGGCAACAGCGTGCCCCCAGGGGTTTTCATCCCCGCCGCAGAGCGTTTCGGGCGTGCCGCCGCGCTCGACCGCTGGATCATCGCCAAGGCCCTGCGCGACCATGGGCACATGATGCGGCCTGGTGGGCTGACGGTGGGTTTCAATCTGTCGGCGCAGACGCTGAGCGATCCCACTCTCTGGGATTATGTCCAC
The DNA here is from genome assembly GCA_051860465.1 of Mesorhizobium sp. Classification (GTDB taxonomy): domain Bacteria; phylum Pseudomonadota; class Alphaproteobacteria; order Rhizobiales; family Rhizobiaceae; genus Aquibium. Next base: position 15,650 of record JBHYDY010000014.1, on the reverse strand, counting down.
GGCCTCGTCCAGGATAGCCGCGCCAGTCCCGTGTGTGTCGTATTCGAGATCACTGAAACTGCGGCTGTCACCAATTTCGAAGCGGCGGAACGCTTCGTCCGACAGGCGAGGGGCTATGGCTGCCGCATCAGCCTCGACGATTTCGGCGCCGGGCTCTCGTCTTTCGACTATCTGAGGCGGTTTCCCGTCGACAGCCTCAAGATAAACGGCTCCTTCATCGAGAACCTGCCGACCAGCCGCTTCGACCGTCAGATTGTCTGGTCGATTAGCCGTGTCGCCCGCTCGCTGGGCTACGACGTCATCGCCGAGAAGATCGAAAACGAGGCCACACTTGGAATCCTTGCCAACATGAATGTGCAGCTCGGGCAAGGCTACCTGTTCCACAAGCCTGAACCGATCGAGGATATCGTGCGGCGAAAAACGGAACAGATGGAACCGCAGGTCGATAGCCAGCCACGACGCGGCTGATTACTCTCAGTTCCTGGCCTTGCCCCTGGACAGGAACGCGTCGCGGGCCGAGAGGTGTTCCTGCGAGGCAAGGCAGGCGATGTAGGCCTCCATTTCGGCGGCAAGCAGACGATCGAGCGTGTCGAGGGCGAGCAGCGCCTTCAGGTGCCCCTTCGGTCCCGGCAGGTTCGCCGACATGTCCGCCGCCCAGCGTCGGGCCGCATCCATAAGGGCCGCGGGGTCGACGACCTCATCGGCGATGCCGAGCGCACCGGCTTCCTCGGCCTCTACGATACGACCCGACAGGAGCAACTGGCGCGCTTTCGCCCGAGGGATGCGTGCCGGCAAGGTCCAGCCGAGCGCGAGGTCCGGCGGCAGGCCGATGCGGCCGAACGAAGCGCAGAACTTCGCGCTCGTGTCGGCAATGACGGCGTCGCAGCAGAGTGCAAGCGAGAAGCCGGCACCGAACGCTGGTCCGGCCACGGCCGCGACCGAGGGCTTTCGCCCGGCGATCAGCAGGCGCGCGATGTCGTGCAGGATCGTCATGCGCCGCCTGGCGACCTCTGGGTCGCTCGTCATGGCCGAGATGTCGCCGCCCGACGAGAAGCTGCCGTCCGCGCCGCTGAGGAGGATGGCGGTCACGGATGCATCGTCCTGCGCGTCCGCGATCGCCTTTCGCAACTCGGCGCGCAGCCCGTCGGTCAGGGCGTTCTTCTTGCCAGGCACATTGAGGGTCAGGCATAGGACACCGCCTTCCCGCACGCATTCCAATTCCTGCACGTCGTGTCGCCTCCCGAAGCGGCCGGTGATCCCTGGATGCCGGCGGACTTGTTTCACCTGGCGCATTAGCACGAGTTGGCCGTCGCCGTTCAAGCCGAAATCCGGCCGCTACCTTTCTCGGTTCGACGACAGCGGCGTTGTCGCAGCGGGCGCGGCGGACTATGGAAGGTCGATGATACCCTGGATCCAACTTGACAGCGCCCGCGTTCCCGGCGGTGGCGAACTTCGGCTCAAACAGCGGGGCACCGAGTTCTCCATCATGCTTGGAACCAACGAATTGATGAACAGCCGATTGAGTGGTTCGGAAGAAGCGTTGGCGCGGCTTGCCTGCGCGCGGATCGGCGGCCGCGCCGCGCCGCATCTCCTCATTGGCGGGCTCGGCATGGGCTTCACCCTGCGCGCGGCGCTTGTCGAGCTGCCCAAGGACGCACGCGTGACGGTGGCCGAACTGGTGCCAGAGGTCGTCGCCTGGGGACGGGGGCCGATGGCAGGTGTCTTCGAAGGGTGCCTCGACGACCCGCGCGTCATCATTCGCGAGACCGATGTCGTCGCGTTGATCCGGTCGGCGAGAGGGCTGTACGACGCCATCCTTCTCGATGTCGACAACGGGCCGGAGGGGCTCAGCCGCAAGGCCAACGACGCCTTGTACGATCATGCGGGGCTGGCAGCGGCTTGTGCGGCGTTGCGTCCGGGCGGCGTTCTGGCGGTATGGTCTTCGGCCCCCGATACCGGTTTCACCCGCCGTCTCGGAAAGGCCGGTTTTTTGGTCGAGGACGTCAAGGTCCGGGCCGGTCGCAGGGGAGGCGGAGCGCGCCACGTGATCTGGCTGGCAACGCCGCGCGGCGCCTGACGTACTTCGGGTCGTGTTCGGCCAGATCGGTCCAAAGCCTCATCCTGCCGCCGAAGAAATTTGCCCGCCAAGGCTTTTCATTGTTGCTGCATGCGATAGCTGTGACGCATGCTTCTCGATATCCAAGGCCTGACAAAGTCCTTTCCTGGACCAGAGGCGCCGGTCCCGGTCCTGCGCGGCGTCACATTTGCGCTCGAAGCGGGCGAGAGCCTGGCGCTGACGGGCGAATCCGGTTCCGGCAAGAGCACGCTCCTTCATCTGGTCGCGGGGCTGGACCGGGCCGATGGCGGAAGCATCCTTCTCGATGGCGAGGACGTGACCGGGATGGATGATCGTGGGCGCGCAGCCTTGCGACGAACCAAGGTTGGCATTGTCTTCCAGCAGTTCAATTTGATCCCCTCGCTGGACATCGCCGCCAACATCGCCTTTCAGGCGCGGCTCAACGGCACGCCGGACAGGACGAGGTTGGCCGGGCTTTCGAAGGCGCTGGGGCTTAAGCCGCATCTGCGAAAATACCCCGAGCAACTGTCGGGCGGACAGCAGCAGCGCGTGGCGATTGCGCGCACGCTTGCCGCCCGCCCCCGGCTCATTCTAGCCGACGAGCCGACAGGCAATCTTGACGAGAAGACGGCCGACGAGGTGATGGACCAATTCCTGGCCCTCGTTTCGGAAACCGGCGCGGCGCTCCTGATGGTGACTCACTCGCCGCGCCTGGCGGCCAAGCTTGGACGACAAGCCCATCTGAGCCAGGGTCGGCTTGCATGACGGCGGCCACGCTTGCTGCTCTGGCGTCGCATTGGGCGCGCAATCGAGTCCAGTTCCTGACGCTCGTGGTCGGCCTCGCGCTGGCGACCGCGCTATGGTCGGGGGTTCAGGCGATCAACGCGGAGGCGCGCGCCAGCTATGATTCGGCGGCCGCAACGCTGGGCGAGGGCAGTCTCGACCAATTGCTGCCGGCTACGGGCGAGACGGTACCGCAGGAACTCTTCGTAGCGCTGCGCCGTGCTGGCTGGCTGGTCAGCCCGGTCGTCGAAGGGCGGCTTCGGGTGGGTGCGGTCACGCTGCGGCTCGTCGGGATCGACCCCCTGACCGCGCCCGCCGGTGCGGGTGCGAGCGCGGCACTCGCCGGCAGGGATCTCGGCGGGTTTCTGGGCGCGGAGACCCTCCTGGCCAGTCCCGGAGTTGCGGAGTTGCTGCGGGCCGAACTACCCAACCCTGTGATCGCGGATGTGTCGATCGCGCCGGGAACGGCGATCGCCGACATCGGCGTCGCTCAGCGACTGCTCGATCGTCCCGGCCTCATCAACCGGTTCCTCCTGGCTCCCGCGCAGCCGATGCACCAGCGGCCGTTGGCGGAGGTGGCGCCGGATCTTGTCCTGCAACGGGCCGACGGCGCGAGCGACGTCGGCCGGCTCACCGACAGCTTCCATCTCAACCTGACCGCCTTCGGCTTCCTGAGTTTCGCGGTCGGCATCTTCATCGTGCATGGGGCCATCGGGCTCGCCTTCGAACAGCGGCGTGGCATGGTACGCACGCTGCGTGCGCTCGGCGTCCCCCTCGACCGGCTGATCGCGCTGATGGTGCTCGAACTCGTCGTGCTGGCAACGCTGGCGGGGGCGATCGGGATCGTGCTCGGCTATCTCGTCGCCGCCGTCCTGCTGCCCGACGTCGCGGCGACGATCCGGGGTCTCTACGGCGCGGACGTTGCTGGCACCTTGCAGATCCGCCCGGCCTGGTGGCTCTCGGGCCTGGCCATGGCCGTGGGCGGTGCGCTCGTGGCTGCGGCCAGCGCGTTGTGGAGGCTTTCGCGAATGCCAGTGCTGGCGAGTGCCGGCGGGCGAGCCTGGGCCGTCGCCTCGGGGCGCGGGCGCTTGCTGCAGGGGGCAGGGGCACTCGGCCTTTTCGTGCTGGCTGGATTGCTTGGCTCGCAGGACACCGGATTGGCCGGAGGGTTCGCAATCCTCGCCTGCCTGTTCCTTGGAGGCGCCCTGGCCTTGCCGCTCTGCCTCGCCGTTCTGTTGAAGACGGGTCAAAGCTGGCCGTCGGGCGTTCTGCCGCAGTGGTTCTGGGCCGACAGCCGCCAGCAGTTGCCCGGCCTCAGCCTCGCGCTGATGGCATTGCTGCTTGCCATGGCCGCCAATGTCGGCGTCTCCACCATGGTGTCGAGCTTTCGTCTCACCTTCGTTGGATTCCTCGACCAGCGCCTGTCGGCCGAACTCTATGTCGATGCGGCGGGCGTTCAGGACCGCGCGGCGCTGGGACGCTTCCTTGAAGCGCGCGCCGACGCCATCCTGCCGATCCTGTCCGTGGAGATCGAACTCGCTGGGCTGCCCGCCGAACTCTATGGCGCGCGTGTCGGACCGACCTATCGCGAGAACTGGCGGTTTCTCGCCGCCGAGGCCGATGTCTGGGACAAGGTGGCGGATGGCCACGCGGTGATCGTCAACGAACAGCTGTCCCGACGCGCTGGCCTTCGGCTCGGCGACCGCCTGGCGGTTGCGCCGGGCGCAACGCTGCCCATCGCAGGCATCGTCGGCGACTACGGCAATCCGATCGGCCAGGCGATTGTTGGGGAGGGCCTGTTCCGGCAGGCCCATCCGGCGGTCGCGCCCGCGCGGTTCGGGCTGCGGACGGAGGATGCCGATGCGCTTCGTCGAGCGCTGGTGGAGGAATTCGGGCTGCCGTCGTCGTCCATCATCGATCAGGCTGCCATCAAGAAGTTTTCGCTGTCGGTGTTCGAGCGCACTTTCTCGGTCACCGAAGCGCTCAACGTGCTGACACTGGCGGTCGCGGCCTTTTCCATCCTGATGAGCCTACTGACGCTGGCGGCAATGCGCCTGCCACAGCTTGCCCCGGTCTGGGCCATGGGTGTGACGCAACGCCGGCTGGCATGGCTCGAAGTGCTGCGCACGGTGCTTCTCGCAATGCTGACGGCGGTGTTGGCCATTCCGCTTGGCCTGCTGCTCGCCTGGATGCTGCTTGCCGTGGTCAATGTCGAGGCCTTCGGCTGGCGCCTGCCAATGTATCTGTTTCCGATGGAGTATGCCCGGCTCGTCCTACTGACGCTCTTCGCCGCGCTCGCGGCCGCCTCCTGGCCGGCGTGGCGGTTGGCGCGCATGGCGCCTGCGAGCCTTCTCAAGGTCTTTGCCCATGAACGCTAAGTTCCGCTCGCTCGTCTTGTTTTTCTGGCTCGTCGGCGGTGGTGCGGCCCTCGCGCAAGGTTTCGCCGGGCTCGGAAGCGATGCCGACGGGTTCGCCATGCCGCAGTCCGGGCGCGCCTTCTCATTCCCGCAGGATCACGGCGCGCATCCCGATTTCCGGATCGAATGGTGGTACGTGACGGCGAACCTGGCGGCCCCCGACGGCACTGCCTATGGCCTGCAATGGACGCTTTTCCGCTCCGCGTTGAAGCCGGGGGAGGCGGAAGGGTGGGACAGCCCGCAGATCTGGTTTGGCCACGCAGCAGTGACGAGCGCGACTTTGCATAGAGCCGCCGAGCGCTTCGGACGCGGCGGGACCGGGCAAGCCGGCGTGACGGCAGCGCCCTTCGAGGCCTGGATCGATGACTGGCGGATGGCGGGAGACCTCCTGGGCGCGGTGCAATTGTCGGCGACGGGTAAGGACTTCGCCTATGACGTCACGATGCGCGCCAAGGGTCCGTTCGTCTTCCACGGCCAGGACGGCTATTCGGTCAAGTCTGCGGCCGGCCAGGCGAGCCATTACTACTCGCAACCGTTCTTCGAGGTGGAAGGCACGCTGACATTGCCGGAGGGGCAGGTGCCGGTGCGCGGCACCGCCTGGCTCGACCGGGAATGGTCGTCGCAACCGCTTGGCGAGAACCAGTCGGGTTGGGACTGGTTCTCGCTGTCCTTTGCGAGCGGCGACAAGCTTATGGGCTTTCGGCTGCGCGACGAGGCCGGCGGCGATTTCACATCGGCCACGTGGATCGAGGCCGACGGAACGACGACGCCCTATGGCGACGGCGCGCTTGTGACGACGCCTCTTGAGGTGAGCCGGGTCGCTGGCCGCGACGTGCCGACGCGCTGGCACGTTACATTGGCGGATCGGGGGTTGGACGTGACGGTGGTCGCCTTGAACAGCCAGGCCTGGATGGACCTGACCGTTTCCTACTGGGAGGGGCCGGTGGTGGTATCTGGCAGTCACGACGGCCGCGGCTATCTCGAAATGACCGGCTACGAGGAGCCTTGATCGTCGGCGCGTCCTGCAACGTTGCCCGATCGGCAACGCGGAGGGCGATAATCAATGATTGTTTGGAACGCCCACGGCTGCAACACTCCTTACGTTGAGGAGACCGGACAGGCGCGATGGCCTACATCATCACCGAACCCTGCATCGACGTGAAGGACGGCTCCTGCACAGCCGCCTGTCCCGTCGACTGCATCTACGAAGGCGGGCGGATGTTCTACATCCATCCCGACGAGTGCATCAATTGCGGGCTCTGCCTGTCGATCTGCCCGGTGGACGCGATCGTCTGGGACGGCGAGATGAAGCCGCACCACAAGCCGTTCGAAGCGGTCAATCGCGACTTCTTCGGTGACGAGGTGACTGGCTGGCATTCGCCCGGCGGGTGGGACATGACCCGCAAGACGGAACTCGACCATCCGCTGGTCGCCGGCTGGCCCCTGCAGACAGAGGATCAGCCGGCGTAGTCCGCATAGTGGCGCCGGACGACTTCCGACAGGAAACGAGCTTTGTCGCGCTGGTGTTTCAGGTTCGGAGCCGCAGCGCGCGCCTGCGCGACCAATTCGCGCCGGGCGGATTCGAAGTCGACCGACGTCAGCCGACCGTCCTCGATAATCGCGCGTCCACCGACGACGAGGCCGCGCACATGGCCGGCCGTCATCCTTCCTAGCAGCATCCGCGACTCGTCGAGGTCATCGAACATGGCGTCTTCCACCACGGCGGCGTAGTCGACGACAACGAGATCGCGGGCTGGCGCCTGGTTGACCACGGCGGCACCGCGCAGGATTGCGGCGTCGAAGATCTCGGCCATCGGGATCGCTGGTTCCAGCCCGCGTCCGCCGTGCAGGAGATGGAACAGGCGCATCTCGCGCCAGATGTCCTGGTCGTCGTCGAAGCCCGTACCGTCGAGGCCGATGGCGTAGGAAAGCCCGGCGGCGTGGATCGCCTCGAGTGGCGCGACGCCCGAGCGCAGTCGCAGGTTCGCCGAGGGATTGCTGGCAAGGATGACGCCGCGCTCTGCCAGCAGCTCGCATTCGTCGGGGCGGAGTTGCACGCCGTGCGCCACCGCCAGCCGTGGCGACAGGAAGCCGATGTCGTCGAGGAACCTGACCACGCCTTGTGGGAACCGCTGGTCGAGCCAGGCGCGCTGGCGCGGGCTTTCAAGCAGGTGCATGTGAATCCGCCGGCCGGTCCGCGCCGATGCGTCGGCAATGGCTTCGAGGAGCGCGTGGCTCGCCCATTGCGGACCGATCGGGCCATACTGCACGTCGACCATGTCGGAGCCATGCGCCTTGGCGATAGCGTCGACAGCGGCAAGCTGTTCCGCAATCGGCGCGTAAGTCGGCGCGAGACTTTCGACCCGCGCGCGGTCGGCAGCGGAAAGGCCCGGCAGCAGTTGCGGAAGGCCGCCATAGACGAAGGGCGAGTCGTCGAGGAGGGGGCAGGACAGGCCGAGCCGGATGCCGACGTCGTGCGCCGCCCGAACCACGTGGCCCGCTTCGTCGACCAACGTCGCCACGTTGAGAGAGTTGTGGCAGTGCATGGTCGCGCCGCAACCCGATTTTGCGATGCGACCAAAGGCTACCAGAGCTTCCAGATGAGGATCCGTTGGCGGACGGAGCCGCATGAAGGGGATCCAGGGTTCCAGCGCATCGTCCAGGCCGCCGAAGTCGAAAGGCCGGATCCCGTAGCCATGGTCGTGGGCGTTGACCGGCGCCGGCAGCGCTAGCAGGCCAGGGCCGGCGACGCTGCTGGCGGTGACGGCCAGGCCGTCGGCGCTGGCCGTGACCACGACGTCGCGCAACGCGGGCGCATGTCCCGGCCTTGGCAGATAGCGTTCGACGGCGACGGAAACGCTCATCGATTCAGCACCTCGTGGATGTCATTGCTGTAGGCGACCAGTTCGGCGGCTATGAAGTCGACGAACGCTTGCGTGGCGCCGGTGAGTGGGCGGTTGCGAGGAACCATGACGGAGATCTCCAGCTCCTGGAGCCGCGAACCTGCGATGGGCAGAGCCACGACGCTGCCTTCGCGCAACTCGTTCAACAGGCCGATCGGCGTGAAGAAGGCGACGCCGACGCCGGCCAGGATCAGCGGCTTGAGCATCATCTGGTTGTTGGTGGCGACCAGCGTGCGGCCGGTGCGGTCGAGGGCGGCGAGTTCGATCGAGATCATCGAGCTCATCACCTCGTTGTCGAGCTGGAGCAGCAGGTTGAACTGCGCGCATTCCTGCAGGGTGACGGATTTCGATTTCGCCAGAGGATGGCTGCGCGATACCATTGCCATCAGCGGCATCGGCACGCCCGCGACGCGGCGGATGTCTTCCGGGCGGGCGAGATCGAAGGTTATGCCCACGTCAACATCGCCATCGGCGACGAAGCCGAAGATCTGGCTGTAGTTGTCGTTGCGTATCCTGAGGTCGATCGCGGGATGCAACCGATGGAACATCATCACCCGTTCGGGCAGGAACTGGACCGAGAGGCTGTCGAGGCAGGCGACGTGGACGCGACCGGTCTTCTTGCCCTTCAGGTCGCCCAGTTCGCCGCGCATGATGTCGAACTGGTGCAGCGTCTCGCGTGCGTGGCGCAGCGCGATCTCGCCGGCGCGCGTCAGGCGCAGGCCGCTCGGCAGCCGCTCGAACAGCGGCGTGCCGAGTTCGTCCTCGATCTTCTGGATCTGACGGCTGACGGCGGAACTGGCGACGTGCAGTTCCTCCGAAGCCTTGCGGATGGAGCCCGCGCGCGCCACGGCGACGAAGTAGCGCAAGACGGCGGCATGCATTGTGTCGGGTCGCTCTTCCTCAATGGATGGTCAGTGCGACCCTAACGTCCCTTCCACACCGGCGCACGCTTTTCGTTGAAGGCGCGCACGCCTTCAGTGGCGTCTTCGCTGGCGAGCGCAGCCACCAGGGCGGGGGTCCGCAGCGCCTGGGCCTCGGCCGGCGAAAGGTGGCCGGTGCGATTGACCGTCTGCTTGATGGCGCGCAGCGACAGCGGCGCGTTGGCGACGATGTCGGCCACCCAGCGATCCACCACCTGGTCGAGCTGGTCGGCCGGCGCGACCTCGTTCACGATGCCGAAGCTTGCCATTTCGGCGGCCGAGAAACGGCGACCGGTGAGCATGACGCCCATGGCGAGATTGTGGGGGATCTTGCGCTGCAGGAGGACCATGCCGCCATCGAGCGGCATGCGTCCGACCCGTCCCTCTGGCAGGCCGAACTGCGCCTTCTCCGAGGCCACGACGATATCGCAGCCGAGGACCATCTCGAAGCCGCCGCCGAGCGCATAGCCGTTGACGCGGGCGATCACCGGGATGTCGAGCGTGCGGCGGTAGGCGATGCCGCCGAAGCCGCATGGCCGCGCGTCCGCCCAGTACTCGAGGCCCGACTTGCCGACATCCTTCATGTCGGCACCGACGCAGAAGGCCTTCTCGCCCGCACCGGTGAGGACCACGCAAGAGATGTCGTCGCGGCGTTCGAGTTCCCGCCAGGCAGCCTCGAGTTCGGCCTCGTGCGCCGCATCGATTGCGTTCAGCCGGTCGGCGCGATCGATGACGACGCGCGCGACTCGATCGGCGATGTTGAGCCGGACGCTCATGCCGCCCCCCTATGACGCTCGTCGGCCACGGCGCCGAGCACCTCGTCATTGTGCTGGCCAAGACGCGGCGGCGCATGCCGGACCGCCACCGGGGCCGCCGACATGTCGATCGGGCTGCCGATCAGCCGGATGGGGCCGGAGGGCGTGTGGCCGGCGTCGAGGATCATGCGGTTGACCAGCGTCTGCTCGTCCTCCAGCGCCTCGGCAAGCGTGCGCACGGGCGCGCAGAGGATGTCGACCTTCTCCAGTCGGGCGAGCCAGTGATCGCAGCCCATCTCGGCGAAGCGCTTGCGGAACACGGCCTGGAGCTCTGGCTTGTGCTCCATCTGGCGGTCGAGATCGGCGAAACGTTCCTCGACGGAGAGGTCGTCGATCTCAAGCGCCTCGCAGATGTCGCGCAGCGGGTTCTGCTTGAAGGCGCCGACCATGACGATCGGCCGGTCGGTGGTCTCGAACACGCCGGTCAGCGGGAATGCGCCCCAGTTCAGATCCTTGCCGCGCATCATCTGGGCGGCACCCTCCTGCATCTGCATGGCGAGCATGGAGTTGTAGAGCGACACCGAAACGACCTGCCCGACCCCGGTCTTCTGGCGTTGCAGGAGAGCGAGAAGCACGCCCTGCACCAGATGCATGCCGGCGGAATAGTCGCACAGAGCGGTCGAGTAGATCGCGGTGGGCAACGAGGCGTCGGACTTGCGCGCCATGACGCCGGTCATGGCCTGGGCCAGAACGTCCTGGCCACCCTTGTGGACGTTGGGGCCTTCGAGCCCGAAGCCGGAGCCGATGGCGAAGACGATGCCGGGGTTGCGCGCCTTGAGTTCCTCGTAGCCAAAGCCCATCCGCTCCATGACACCCGGACGGAAATTGCTGACGACCACGTCGGCGCCGTCGAGAAGCGCGAGCACCTGCGCCTTCGCCTCGTCAGACTTGAGGTCGAGCGCGACGCTCTTCTTGTTGCGGTTGAGCGAGGAGAAGACGGGATTGTTCAGCCCGTCGGGATCCGAGCCGAGAGACCAGCGCGACAGGTCGCCGATCTTGTCCTTCTCGATCTTGATGACCTCGGCGCCGTAGTCGGCAAGCATCTGGGTGCAGCACGGTCCCATCATGACCTGGGTGAAGTCGATCACCTTGATGCCGTCGAGCGGAAGAAGGGTCATTCAGCGGCCTCCAGGAGCATCGCGTTTTCCGACGGGACGTCGCCCGGATCGGCACCCTGAGCGCGCATCTGGCGCTGGATGGCGGATACGTTGGCGTGGCGGACCTTGACGCCGGCGTTGAGCGCGACGGTGGCGGCGATGCCGGCCGCCTCGCCCATGGCCATGCAGGGCGGTATCTCGCGGCTCGACTTCTGCGCCTGCGGCGTCGCGGAATAGTGCCGGCCGGCGACGATCAGCTGATCGACCTCGCGCGGCAGCATGGCGCGGTAGGGGGTGTAATAGTCGCGGCCGCGGCAGACGGTGTCGGCGAAGTGGCGGCGCTGCATGACGTCGTCCTTGGTCACGACGTATTCGCCTTCCAGCATGCGCGTCTGGCGCACGCCGGTCTGCGGCGCGAAGTCGACGACATAGGCCTTCTCGAACCCCGGCATGTTCTCGCGGGCGAAGGTCATCAGGCGCTCCATGCGGGCGCGGCCTTCGATCTCGACGGCGGTCAGGTCGGCCACCTTCAGCCCGTGCAGCTTGGGCACGTGCGGACAGTTGAGCCAGACGATGCCCGGCAGCGGCGTCTTCAGCCACCAGAAATTCCAGCAGCCGCCGATGATGCGCTTGGCCTCGTGGTCGAGCTTGGCGAACTCTTCCGGCCTTTCGAACTGGAAAGCCTCGGCGCGATCGGTGTCGACACCGCCCCAGCGCGAAACCGTTGTCAGGATGAAGGAGCTCTCCTGCGACTTCGCACCGGCGCTCGCCGCGACGTCGAGGTCGCCCGTCGCGTCGATCACCACGTCGCCGAGGATCGCCTGGCGGCCTTCCTTGGTTTCGCAGATCACGCCCTTGATGGTTCCGTCCTCGACGATGGCCGAAGAGAACCAGGAATGCGCGCGCAGCTTGACGCCGGAATCGCCGATCACGGCATAGGAGGCGCGCTTGAAGGCATCGGGATCGAAGGCGGCGGCAAAGCAGGCGGGGTGCGGCATGGTCTGCGTATGGAAATCGAACAGGCCCCAGCGCGCCCACTTGCGCCACATCGCCTCCGTTTCGCGGACGCCGGGCTTAAGATCCTCTTCCGGCGGGGTGACGCACAGGCCCCAGGACCGCATGCGGTCGATCATCTCCATGCAGATGCCGCGCACGGTGACCTCTTCGCCGTTGTGCATGTCGTCCAGCACCAGCACCATGCCACCGGAGGCGAGGCCGCCGAGATAGGGATAGCGCTCGAGCAGCGTGACGCTCGCGCCGTTGCGTGCAGCCGACACCGCCGCCGAAATCCCGGCCGGCCCACCGCCCACCACGACGACGTCAGAGCGGTCGGCCACCTTCGCTTCGCGTGCGGCTTCCTGAATGGTCACGAGTCCCATGGTGTTCCTCCGGTTATGGTTCGCCAGGCGGTCCCGTCTCAGTGGACGTCGGACGCCTTCCACCTGATGAGGCGTGTCTCGGCGATCGAGACGAGGGTGAAGAGCAGAACGGCGAGCAGGGCCGCCGTGAAGACCGTCGCGTACAGAAGCGGCGAGCGGAAATTGTAGGTGGCTTCGATGATGAGCGCGCCCAGGCCGAAGTTCGACCCGATCCACTCGGCCACGATCGCGCCGATCACGCAGGTGGTGCTGGCGATCTTCAGGGCGGCGAAAAGGAAGGGCAGCGAACTCTGGATGCGCACCTTCCAGAAGATCTCCGATTGCGAGGCCGACAGAACCCGCATCAGGTCCAGCGTGGCGGGCGTGACCGCCTTCAGGCCGCGCACCATGTTGACCAGCGTCGGGAAGAAGCAGATCAGCGCCGCGATGATGATCTTGGGCAGGTAGCCGCTGCCGAAGATCAGGACGAGGATCGGCGCCACCGCGATGATGGGGATGGTGTTGATGAAGACGGCGATCGGATAGAAAGCCCTTTCCGCCGTCCGCGAATGGACGAACCAGATCGCCAGCAAGATGGCGATGAGGTTGCCGAAGATGAAGCCGAGCACGGCCTCGAACAGCGTCGGCCAGAAATTGCTCCACAGGGTCCAGCCGTCGTCGCGGAAGGATCTCAGCACGTCGATCGGTCCGGGCGCAATGTAGGTCGGGACCGAGAAGGCCCAGACGACGAACTGCCAGCTTCCGATGAGCCCGATGACGGCAAGCAGCGCCGGCAGCTTGTCGCGGAAACGGTCGGCGAAGCCGGAGAAGCCGGTCTGCGGCAGGGCAGGGGCGCGATGTGCGACGTCGGCCATCAGCATTCCTCCAGAAGGCGGCGCAGATGCGCCGTGATCTGCACGAATTCGAGCGTGTCGCGCATGGCGAGGTGCCTTTGCGCGGGAAGGTCGACCGTCACGAACTCCTTCACGCGGCCGGGATGGGAGGCGAGCACGAGCACGTGCTGGCCGAGAAAGGCGGCCTCCGGGATCGAGTGGGTGACGAACATGATCGTCGTGCCGGTCTCGCGCCAGATCCGGAGCAGTTCCTCGTTCAGCTTGTCGCGCGTGATCTCGTCCAAAGCGCCGAAGGGCTCGTCCATCAGGAGGATCTTCGGCCGCGAGACGAGGGCGCGGGCGATCGCCACGCGTTGTCGCATGCCGCCGGAGAGCTCGGATGGAAGCGCCTTCTCGCGCCCCTTGAGGCCCACGAGATCGAGCAGCTCGGCGGGCTCGGCGTGCGCCGAGCCGCCCCCGCCAACCTCGAGCGGAAGGCGGACGTTGTCGATGGCGCTACGCCAGGGGAGCAGCGTCGCATCCTGGAAGACGAAGGAGAAGTTGCGCTCGCGCCTTGCCTGTTGCGGCGTCCTGCCGAGCACCGTGATCTCGCCCGCGCTCAGCGGCACGAGATCGGCGATGGCACGCAGGAGCGTCGATTTTCCGCAGCCAGAGGGTCCGAGCATGGTGACCAGCGAGCCGGCGGGGATGTCGACCGACACCCCCGACAGCGCCGTCACGGCGCTGTCCCGTTCGCCGAAGACGACATCGACGTCGCGGACCGACACGGCCACGTTCGCCTTGTCTTCGGATGCCGCGGGCATGGCGGCCGACCGGGCCATCGCGCTCGCGTTCATGACCTCAGCCAACCTTCTTGCGAATGTCGGCGGTGGCCTCGAGGATCGACAGCGTCATGATGTCGTCGACCGTCGGAATCGAGCCCTTGAACTGGTCGAGGTCCGCATAGGTCTTGAGCTGGGCCTCCCAGTTCGTGCGGTTCATCGTGCCCCACCCTTCGGCCTTGGTGGTTTCGCCGAAGCTGAACTCCAGCACCGGCTTGACGGCTTCGAGTTCGCTCGCCTTGTCGAGGTTGGGGTAGGCGGCGACCAGCATCTCGACGGCCTCCTCCGGGTTCTCCTTGGCGTAGCCCCAGCCCATCGCGGAGCCGGTGATGAACTTCGCCAGCACGTCCGGGGTCTCGGCGATGGCCTTGTCGTTGGCGAAATAGACGTTCGCGTAGAGCTGGATGCCGGTGTCCCAGAGCATCATGTCGACGCGGTCGTCGCCAAGGATCTTCAGCGCGTTGGTGTTGGTGAGCCAACCGGTGACGGCCTGGGCCTGGCCGGTGAGGAGCTGGTTCATGTCAGCGCCCATGTTGACCAGCGTCACCTGGTCCTCGGCGATGCCGTTCTTGGCCAACAGCGCGCGCGCCAGGATATAGGCCGTCGGCTGGGTGGCGATGGTCTTGCCAATCATGTCCTTCGGTTCGCGGATCGCGTCCTTGGCGAGCGAGAAGTAGGTGAAGGGGTGCTTCTGGTAGCCGCCCGCGATGGCCTTGATGGGGATGCCGGCGGAGCGGGCCAGCATGACGGAGGGGCTGGACGAAGTCTGTCCGATCATCGCCTGGCCGGAGGCAACGCTGGCCACGCCGTCGACATTGGGGCCGCCGGCGGTAATCTCGAGCTCGACGCCCTGCTCGGCGTAGAAGCCCTTCGCCTTCGCGACGACTTCGCCGAGGATGCCGTTGGACGCGAGCCAACCGAGCTGCATGTTGATCTTGGCGGGCGATTGCGCGGAAGCGCTCGTGACGTTGATCAGGCTGTGGGTGGCGACCAGGCCGCCGACCGTGGCGGCAGTCTGGAGGAATTGACGGCGCGTGCTGCGAAATTCAGGCATGTCGATCTCCCGTTGATGGACCTTGGCGCGTTCCCGTGCGCCGGCTGAGCTCTCAGGTCGAGGGTGATGATGTGGCCTAAGGTCGTTCGAATAAAGTAGAAAGATTCGGTCCACCCATTGCCGATATGGCAACGGGCGGCATCAAACAGCCGCTTGCCGCACGATGTCCGTGCGGGTGAACGTGCGGGAAGGTCTCGAAGTTGCTGAGCTTCCGGTCATTCCAGCGCCAGCGCCCTCCGGCCGCGGGTTTCGCGGGGAGGCAGGCGGCGCGGCGGCCGTTCGGTGCTGTGGAAGGCGCGGCGCTTCGTCGTGACGACGGGGGTCGTCCCGACGTGGGATCGCTACGACGTGGGATTGCTACGACGTGTCCGGCGCGGGCTGCGCCGGCACGAGGCGACCTCGCGGGCGGGCGGGCGCGCATTCCGACAGGTACGGACTGGCCCGGCGGGGCGAGAGACGCGCCCGCAGCCGCGTCCGCGCCAGAACGGCGCGCAGGATCCGCGCCAGCGCCCGGAAATCTTCGGCCAGCCGCTCGGCGCGGTCACCGGACT
>JBHYDY010000013.1:0-134266 GCA_051860465.1 Mesorhizobium sp. | reverse complement strand
CAGAACGCTTGCCTGGCGGGTAATCGAGAGAACGTGGCGGCGGTCGATCATTTCCTTGCGCTCAGCAACCCGGCCTTGTTGAGCGCGCCGGCTAAAAAATCGTTCTCCAGCGCGAGCTCCCCGATCTTGGCGTGAAGCGTCTTCACGTCCACCATCGGCACCGCGGCCTCGGACTTCGCCTCGTCACCGAAAACCCCGGAAGCGCCCGCCAGGAGCTGGTCCTTCCATTGCTTGATCTGGTTGAGATGCACATCGAACTGCTGCGAAAGTTCGATCAGCGTCTTCTCACCACGGATCGCGGCAAGCGCCACCTTCGCCTTGAAGTCGGCGCTGTGGTTACGGCGGGGGCGTTTCGTCATGGTCTCTCCTGTTCCCGGCATCTATGCCGCGTTCAGGCGGAAACTCCACTCATAACCCCTGTGCAGATTTCCCGAGCCAGCTCTTAGTTTTTCGTAGCGCATCCGGCCATCAAGCGTTCATTTGGTAATCTCTCGAAAAAACAACGGTTCCTACTCCCTAATCAATGCCTCTCTTTTCCCTACTCCCTACTCCCTACTCCCTTACTCCCTTACTCCCTAATCACCACTCACCGCCCTACCAGATGCCTCGCGATAATGACGCGCATGATCTCGTTCGTGCCCTCGAGGATCTGATGGACGCGCAGGTCGCGCACCAGTTTCTCGATGCCGTAGTCGTGCAGATAGCCATAGCCGCCGAGCGTCTGCAGCGCCTCGTTGGCGATTTCAGATCCCGCGTCGGTGACGAAGCGCTTGGCCATGGCCGACCATTTGCCGGCGTCGGGCGCCTTGCGGTCGAGCTTGGCGGCGGCGGTGTACAGAAGCATGCGCGAGGCCTGCAGACTGGTCTCCATGTCGGCGAACTTGAATTGCATCGCCTGGAACTGGTCGATCGCCCTGCCGAAGGCCTTGCGCTGCGCCGCATAGTCAAGCGCCTTGTCCATGGCTGATTGCGCTCCGCCCAGCGAGCAGGCGGCGATGTTGAGGCGCCCGCCGTCGAGCCCCGCCATTGCGATGCGAAAGCCGATGCCTTCGCCCGAAAGGAGGTTCTCGGCCGGCACCTTGCAGTCCTCGAAGATGACCTGTCGGGTCGACTGCATGTGCCAGCCCATCTTGTTCTCGACAGCGCCGAACGAGAGGCCCGGCGCGTCCTTCGGGATGACCAGCGTCGAGATTCCTTTTGGCCCGTCCTCTCCCGTGCGCACCATGGTGACGTAGAAGTCGGTGTCGCCCGCGCCCGAGATGAACTGCTTGGCGCCGTTCAGCACGTAGTCGGACCCGTTGCCGCCACTGCGGGTGGCGCGGGTTCGCAGCGCGGCGGCGTCCGACCCGGATCCCGGCTCCGTCAGGCAGTAGCTCGCAAGCGTGTCCATCGAAGTCAGCGAGGGCAGGAAACGCTGTCGCTGCTCGTCATTGCCGAACACGTCGATCATCCACGCGGCCATGTTGTGGATCGAGATAAAGGACGAGAAAGCAGGGCAGGCCTGTGCCAGCGCCTCGAAGATCAGCACGGCGTCGAGCCGCCCCAGACCCGAGCCCCCGACATCGTCGCGCACATAGATGCCTCCGAAACCGAGCGGGCCGGTCTGCCGGATGACGTCGTCGGGGAAATGCCGGTTGCGGTCCCAGTCCAGCGCATGCGGCGCCACCCGGTCGGCGGCGAACGCGCGGGCCATGTCCTGGATCGCGCGCTGATCCTCGTTGAGTTCGAACTGCGAAACGGCTGCGTCGACCACCGCGTCCATGGTGCCCTCCCTGGCGTCGATTGTCTTTCGGCCACTCTAGCCCAATGCCGGCAACGCGCAACATTTCGCCCGACACAGTGGCTGTGCGCCGAATCGCCTCGCGGTGTGCGCGGCTTCGAGTGCACTGTCGCGCCTCGGTGATTGAATCTCCCGCCAAAACCGCGCGGGTTGCGGTTGACACGCCCCGAGCCAGTCGCCATAAGGCCCCTCGCGAATGGCCGAGTCCGGCAACGGATCTGGCATTCGCACGGAGCCTCCCGCAAGGCTTCGCTGGCGTCCGGAGGGGTGTCCGAGTGGTTAAAGGAGACGGACTGTAAATCCGTTGGCTCAGCCTACGCTGGTTCGAATCCAGCCCCCTCCACCATCTCCAGATATAGCGGCGGTTCGCGTCGCTCACGCCTATGTGGTCGTGACAGGCCGTCGAAGGTCGTGTCCCTGTTCCGGTCCGAGAGCTCTCGCCTCCACTAACGCGATAGGATCCACGCCGGGTTGAGACTGGCTGTGGTTGAACCCGGCCAGGCTCCATGCGTCTGTTCGGACTGACCGATTGCGATCCCGGTTTCATCGCCCGCTAGCTTGAGAGCAGTGTCTGCCACGCGTCACGCGATTGACCCTTGTCAATGTCGGTCCATCCTACCCGTCCTAGTGTCTGCGCATCGAAGAGAGGATGCGCCATGACATTCACAATCCGCTCGGCTGCGACTTTTGCGAGCTTTCTGCTCGCGTCTGGCTTGGGCCTCGCGCAGACGGACAATCCAGCCTGGCTCGACCAGCTTGAGGAGCAGATCGCCGCGCAGGAACAGTGTGAGATTGGCTTCTACACGTTCGTCAACGAGGAAAAGCTCGGCGGGCGCACGATCCAGGAAGCTCGGGTGCAATGCGTCGATGGTCGCCAGTTCGACGCGTCGCGCACGGAACCGGAGGTAAGGTTCACCATCAGCGAATGCGGAACGCGCGTCTGCTGATGCTTGATCCGCGGGGAAGCGAAGGAGGAACGCAATGCATGTCCTGATCATTTTTGGCACTGTCGAGGGCCATACGCGAAAGGTCGCCCGCGCCCTGTCATCGACCGTGCAAAGCTTCGGCCATCAGACGACGGTGTTCGACGCGGGCGATCTGGGAGACGTCGATCTTGACATCGCAGACGCGGTCATCGTCTGCGCGCCGGTCCATATGGGTGCCTATCCAACCGCGATCTCGCACTGGCTGAAGACGAAGGCGGAACGGCTCGCCCGCTTGCCGGGCGCTTTTGTTTCGGTGTCTCTTGCGGCGGCTTCTCCGTTTCCCGAGGAACATGCCGAGATCCAGAAGATCACTGGCGCATTGTTCGAGCAGACGGGCTGGAAGCCGATGATGGTGCACCAGGCGGCTGGCGCCCTGAAGTATCCGCAGTATGATTTCCTCAAGCGGCTCTTGATGAAGCACATCGCTTACCGGGAGGGCGGACCAACGGACGTCACCATGGACCACGAGTTCACCAACTGGAACGCGCTGGCTGCCTTCGCAGAAGGGTTCATGGACGCTTGCAATCAGTGAGGCGGTCGAGCGCTGCCTGGAGTGTTCATTTCCGGCATCCGCATTCCGCCGGAACAGGGCGGATGTCGCTCTCAAACGAGCACTTAAGTTCATGCTTCTCGTGGAGCGTGGAAGTAGACACTTGATCTGTTGCTGGCCGTCGACTGGACCCTGGTGTCGTATTCGCTCTGTCATCGTGTCGGATAAGTTTGACACGATTTGGTTTCGAGTTGGCGAGGCGGCCCGGCCGACACGCGAGCGGTGTGGCACGTCACCGGCCGATCCGCTAAAACTGCCACGGCAAGCACGAGGCAGGACAATCGACATGAAAGAGATCGTGATCGTCGCGGCAGGCGGTGCTTTCGGGTCCGCGCTCCGTTATCTGACCGCCATGTTGATGCTGCGCCTGACGGGGGCGACCTTTCCATGGGGCACGCTTATCATCAACATCGTCGGCTCCTTCGCCATGGGTCTGTTCATCGAACTTCTCGCCCGCCGCTTCGGCGCCTCGAACGAACTTCGCCTGCTCGTCGCCACAGGCGTACTCGGCGGCTTCACCACCTTCTCGTCCTTCTCGCTAGAAGTCGCGGTGCTATGGGAGCGCGGCATGGCATCCGCCGCGCTCGCTTACGTTCTCGCCAGCGTCCTCGGTTCGATCTGCGCGCTGTTTGCGGGACTGTGGCTGGTTCGGGTGGTGGGTTGAGGTGCCTGCGCCGTGTTGAGTTGTCCGCTGGTCAGCCAAAGCGCCGATCCGAGAGCATCAACAGCGAACTCTGGCCGTCGCGTCAGGGAACCAGGTGACGTCCAGGTGACATCAATGCAGTTTCCCCTGCGCTAGATTGCTCTTTTCGGACATCATGGCGCAAAACCTGCGACTTCATCCCCGTGGTGGGGGCAGGACGCGGGCTTTGTCCTTCTCTTTTTGCATTCCGCCCCCGCCTGCACTATTGGCTTGCCGAACGGACGGAAGCGCCGCCCGCATCACCATTGAGGCAGCCGCAGGCAATCATGACGGGCATCCAGCAGATCAGCGTCGAGCCGGGCGAGGCGGGCATGCGGCTCGACCGTTGGTTCAAGACGCATTTCCCCGGCCTTGGCTTCGGGCATCTCCAGAAGCTCCTGCGATCGGGCCAGATCCGGGTGGATGGCGGTCGCGCCAAGTCCGACACCCGGGTGGAGCCGGGGCAGGTGATCCGCATCCCACCAATCGGCATCGATCGCAAGGGCGACGCGCCGCTGACCGGCAAGACGATCCGTGGTCAGGACGACGGCGCCGTGCTGGCCAAGATGCTCATCCACGAGGACGACAAGGTCTTCGTCTTCAACAAACCGTCGGGGCTTGCCGTGCAGGGCGGGTCGGGCGTGACGCGCCATGTCGACGACATGCTGGAGGCCTGGCGCAACAAGAAGGGGGAGAAGCCGCGGCTCGTGCACCGGCTCGACCGCGACACGTCGGGCGTTCTCGTCGTGGCGCGCTCGCGACTGGCGGCCATGAAGCTCGCCGAGGCGTTTCGCGGTCGCGACGCCAAGAAGACCTACTGGGCCCTGGTGAAGGGCGTGCCTGCCAAGCGGGAGGACAAGATCTCGACCTGGCTGGTCAAGGATCAGACGCCGGACGGCGACAAGATGCGGGTGGCCCGACACGGCGAGCCGAACGCCGACCATGCCGTGACCTACTACCGCGTCGTCGAGCAGGCGGCGCAGACGCTCTCCTGGCTGGAAATGGAGCCCTACACGGGCCGCACGCACCAGCTTCGCGTCCACGCCGCCCATATCGGCCATCCAATCATCGGCGACCCGAAATATTTCGAGGCGGATACCAACTGGGACTTTCCTGGTGGGCTGCAGAACCGCCTGCATCTCCACGCCCGCCGCATCGTTATTCCGCATCCCGACCGCGGCGTGATCGATGTCACCGCACCGCTCCCCCCGCACATGCGCCAGAGCTGGAATCTGCTTGGCCTGGACGAGGCGAATGCCGACGAGGACCAGGGATGAGCGTGACGACCGACGCGTTCGAACGACGCGACGCGGTCGATGGCGCTGCCGTCGCGCTGATGATCTGTCTGACATTCGCCTGGGGCCTGAACGGGGTTGCGGCCAAGATCTCAAACCAAGGCTTCGATCCGGTTTTCGTTACAATCGTGCGGTCGACGATCGGCGCGGCCTGTGTGTTCGCATGGTGTCGCCTGCGCGGCATATCGCTATTCGATCGAGACGGTACGCTTAAGGGCGGCCTTGCTGCCGGCGCGCTTTTCGGCATCGAGTTCGCGCTGATTTTCGTCGGGCTCGATTACACGACCGTCGCGCGCGGTGCGCTGATGGTCAACACCATGCCGTTCTGGGTGCTGATCGGCGCACATTTCCTGCTCGGCGAGAGGATGTCGCTGATCAAGGTCGCCGGCACACTGCTTGCCTTCGGCGGGGTGGCACTTGTATTCTCCGACAGGCTCAGCCTGCCGGGACCAGAAGCCATCATAGGAGACCTGATGAGTCTCGCCGCCGGAATGGCCTGGGCGGCGACCATCATCGTCATCAAGACGACGCGGCTGTCGACAGCCCGCGCCGAAAAGACGCTGCTCTACCAGCTCGCCGTGGCGCCATTGGTGACGCTGCCGCTGCTCTTGTTCACGGGGCCGGTCCTGCGCGACGTCGGCCTGGTGCCGATTGCCTCGATCCTGTTCCAGGCCATTTTCATCGTCGCCTTTACCTACCTGCTCTGGTTCTGGCTGATGCGGCGCTATCCGGCCGCTGGACTGTCGTCCTTCGCTTTCCTGACCCCGGCCTTCGGCGTCCTGGCGGGCGGGCTCCTGCTCGACGAACCGCTCAGCCTGCGTATATTCCTCGCGCTTGGCCTGATCGCGATCGGCATCGTCATCGTCAACCGCCCGGCGCGTCGGGTTCCTCCAGCTTGAACGGCGCCTGAACAGGCTTACCTTTGGCTTCTCTCTTCATCACGACGGCAAGAACACGATGCGTGACATCCTGAACGACCTCGAAGGCGGCTTCCTGTCTGATCCCGATCCTGTGAAGCGGGCTCAGATCCAGATGCGCCAGCCGCTAGCGAAGCGGTTCTACAAGGAGGTATCTGTGGTGTTCGCAGAAGGTGGTTACGGCGTACGCCTCGACGGCCGTCCGGTGCGGACGCCGGGCAAAGGCCCGCTCTCCCTGCGGACCGAGGCCGCGGCGCGGCTCATCGCCGACGAGTTCGACGCACAGGAGGCCGTGGTCAACCCGGTGGGGATGCCGGTCACCCGGCTCGTCAACACCGTCATCGAAGGCGTGGCGCTCGACCCCGGCGCTGTGGCCGAGGACATCCTGCGATATGCGTCGACGGACCTGCTTTGCTACCGTGCGGAGAGCCCCGCACGGCTTGTGGAGCTGCAGGCGCAGGCCTGGGATCCGATCCTCGACTGGGCGCGCATCCGGCTCGGTGCCCGGCTGTTCCTCGCCGAGGGCGTCATGCATGTCGAACAGCCGCGGGAGGCGATCTCGTCGATCGGCGTGCATCTGCGGCTCGATCCCGATCCCTTCCGACTGGGATGCCTGCACATGATGACGACGCTGACCGGTTCGGCACTGCTGGCGCTTGCCGTCGATGCCGACGAGATTGATGCGGAGACGGCCTGGGGTCACGCGCATGTCGACGAGGATTGGAGCATCTCGCAATGGGGCGAGGACGCGGAAGCTGCCGCCGCGCGCGCCAACCGCCATCGCGACTTGCGGGCTGCCGATGCGCTGCGCTTGGCCTTGCGAGGTTGAGCCTTTCCCAATCGAAAAGGCTTTTGGCCGTCAGCTGCGGTCGGGGGGGCTTATGCCGGCGCGGGGTAGCGGCGACCACGGGGCCGAGGCCAGCAGATCAATGCCGGAGCGAGCCGGGACGAGGTGTACCACCTTGTAGCCGCGTGCCTTCAGGTCGGCAAGAAGCAGCGGCAGCATGGTCGCAGTGCGGGCATGCAGGTCGTGGAACAGGATGACGCCAGAGCCGCGCTTCTCGACCGAGGAGAGGGCACGGACGCGTAGAGCCTCCGAACCCGTGGCGAAGTAGTCCTTGGAATCGATGTCGACGTCGATCACCACGATGCCTTGGGCGGCAAGGCTGCCGCGCAGCGCTTTCGTATCGGCGAGATAGGGGAAACGGAAGAAGGGCGCGGGGCTGTAGCCGCCTGGCCGCAGCGCGGCCGCGACGCTCTCGCGGCCTTCCCGGATTTGAGCCGCCGCCACGGTTGGCCCAACGGTGGAGAGGTTCGGGTGGTTCTGCGTGTGGCTGCCTATCGTGTGCCCGGCGGCCGCGACCTTTCGGGCCGTCGCGGGATAGGCGTCCGCCATCTGACCCACCATCAGGAAGGTGGCCTTCACGCCGAACTGGTCGAGCGCCCGCAGGATCGCGTCGGTCTTGCCGGGCACCGGACCGTCGTCGAAGGTGAGCACGACCTCCTTTGGTCCGAGGCGGATGTCGGCCGCGCTCGTAACCCGGATCGTCCGGCCGGCGAGAACTCCCCGCGGGACGTCCGGCTGGCCGGGCCGCAGCATTGCCACCTGCGGATCCAACGTCGACCGCTCCGTCTCGCCGGGCGCGAATGCGAGAGTGGCGCCTTGCGTCTCCGAAACTTGCTTGGGTGAGTTGGCGCAGCCCGCGAGAGCAAGTGCGGCGAAAAGGATGGGCAGGAGACGCATGTGGCAACCGGATTCAACCTGAACTGGTCGCAGTGTCGCTCGGCCTGGTTAACGTTGCCCTAAAGATAGCGGTTCATTCACCATGCCGATTCAGCCCCGCCGCCATTCGGCGTTGGACTTCGCTGGCAAGCAGGCCCACATGTCGGACGACGCATCAGGGGAGAGCCATGCTTCGGACCCACAAAGTCGCGATCGAGACGATCTACGTGCCGACGGCGCGGCGAAAGACGCTGCACCCGGAAACCGTCCGTATTCTGGCCGAGGATATCCTCGAGAATGGCATGAAGGTTCCGATCCAGGTCCGGAAGGACGGCGAGCGGCACGTGCTGATCGAGGGACTTCATCGGCTGGAAGCGGCCAAATGGCTCGGCGAGACCGAAATCGACGCCTATCTCGTGCAGTCGCGCAAGCACTGAATGGCCGTTCAAAAGGCCGTTTCGCGCGGATTTGTTACGGGCACAAGAAACGGCGTGCGTTCGGCACCAGATAGGTCAATAATCCTGCCATAAAAAGCCCGCGCAGGAAACGCCTTCGATGACCCTCGACCTGTTCGCCGCACTCGTCGGCTTTGCCTTCGTGTCGTCCGTCACGCCCGGACCCAACAATATGATGCTGCTCGCGTCGGGCGTGAACTTCGGCTTCCGCCGCACGGTGCCGCACATGCTGGGCATCGGCTTCGGTTTCGCCTCGCTGCTGCTCGGGGTGGGTTTCGGGCTCGGCGCGCTCCTGGCGGCCTTTCCGGCGCTCCACGTCGGCCTGAAGATCGCTGGCGGGGCCTACCTTCTCTATCTCGCCTGGCGCATCGCCACCTCGCGCACGCTGGCGGAGGCCGGTGGCGCATCGCGGCCGATGTCGTTCCTGGAGGCTGCCGGCTTTCAGTGGATCAATCCGAAGGCCTGGGTGATGGCGGTCACCGCGATGGCGATCTACACCAGCCCCGAGGCGCCGGTCCTGTCGGTCGTGCTGGTCGCGGTGGCCTTCGCCCTGGTCAACGTTCCGAGCGTGTCCGTCTGGGCCGGCTTCGGGACGGCGCTGCGCGGCTGGCTCGCCGATCCGGTAAGGCTCAAATGGTTCAACATCACGATGGGTCTGCTGCTGGCCGCCACGCTCTGGCCCATGCTGGCTTGAACTCGGCCGTACGCCGGCTGGCGGGTCGATCCCGGCCCATGATATGCTTCGGCGGTCAGGAGACAGCCGCATGCTGGATCGCCTTTCGTTGCTGCGCATCGTCGTCGCCAGCGTTGCGCTCCTGGCCGTTCTCATGGCCGTCAGCTGGATGACCCGCGAGGATCCCGAGACCAGGCCCTATCTGAAGATCCTCGGCGGCGGGTTCATCTTCAACTACCGCGTCGCCAACGTTCATTACGGGTTTACCGCGATCGTCGAGCGCCCCCTGCCGACCGGCTCGGTCATCGAGGCAGCGTTCGAGGATCCGGCGGGCGGGCCCAGCCATGTGGTGCGCCAGCGCGTTGGTACCGGCACCAACCATTACTCGTTTCACTCGCCGCCGGTACGGGGCGTGGAGGCGGACAAGCCCTATCGCGTAGCGATCCGCGTTATGGACCGAGCCGAGCATCAACTCCTGTGGGCTCACGATCTGGCTTTCAGGAGCCGGATCAGCGACTCGGTGGTTCCCAATCGTCCATTGACCATCGGGCCGGGCTATGAGGCAAATCCCGGCGGCGGCGGCTGAGCGGTCGGCCCGAAGCAACGATCGGATCGAAGCAGGGGCGGGCTTCCCGCTTGCACAACCGCCGCGAATCCTATCTCTCGCGGGCATGGAATTTTCTCCGCAGCAGGATGCCGCGCTGAAGGCGGTGGCGAACTGGCTCAAGACCGGCAAGCCGCAGATTTTCCGCCTGTTTGGCTATGCCGGCACGGGCAAGACGACGCTTGCCCGCCATTTTGCCGAACATGTCGATGGGCAGGTCCAGTTCGCGGCCTTTACCGGCAAGGCCGCGCAGGTGCTGAGGTCCAAGGGCGCCACCAACGCCCGCACGATCCATTCGCTGATCTACCGGCCGCGCGGCGAGGAGGCCGTGTCCGACGAGACGACCGGCAAGACGTCGATGTCGCCGACCTTCTCGCTGAACCGCCAGAGCCCCATCGCGCGCGCCAAACTGGTCGTCGTCGACGAATGCTCGATGGTCGACGAGCAACTCGGCCGCGATCTCCTGACCTTTGGCACGCCGATTCTCGTGCTGGGCGATCCGGCGCAGCTTCCGCCGATCTCGGGCGGCGGCTTCTTCACCGAGCACGAGCCAGACATTCTCCTCACCGAGATCCACCGCCAGGCGCGCGACAATCCCATCATCCGGCTCGCGCTCGACGTGCGCGAGGGCCGCGAGTTCATGCGCGGCGACTACGGCACGGCGCAGGTGATCGGGCGCGACGACGTCAGCCAGGATCTCGTGCTTGCCGCCGATCAGGTGCTCGTGGGGACCAACCGCACGCGTCGGCGTTACAACGCGCGGCTGCGCGAGCTGAAAGGTTTCGACGGAGCACTGCCGATGGCCGGCGACAAGCTGGTCTGCCTGCGCAACGATCCGGCCAAGGGCCTGCTCAACGGCTCGCTCTGGAAGGTCATGACGGCGTCCCGCGAGACCGTGAAACCCGGCCTCAACCTGCTCGTCTCGCCCGAAGAGGATGATCCCGAGCGTGGGGTCGCCAAGATCAAGCTGTTGAAGGCAGCCTTCGAGAACCCCGACGCCGACATTCCGTGGCAGCAGAAGAAGCGCTTCGACGATTTCGACTACGGCTATGCGCTGACCGTGCACAAGGCGCAGGGGTCGCAATGGGACAATGTGGTGCTGTTCGACGAGAGCTTTGCTTTCCGCGACACGCGCGAGCGCTGGCTCTACACCGCCATCACGCGGGCGGCCGAGCGGTTGACGATCGTGCGCTGATCGCGGCCTAGTCGGCGAAGGGAACGGCCATCATGCGGCCGAGCATCCTGTGGCGGAGACGCGTGCCGATGCTCGCGAATTGCCGCTGAATCCGGAGGAGTTCGCGCATGAACTTGTTCCGGGACATTCTCTCCTTGTCGGCCCGAAAGCGTAACGTGCGCTCGGTCTGGGTATCGCTTTGGCGTATGGACGCCGGCTGCGAACCACCAGACACATCCTCGTCCGGCACGAACACGAGGGCCGGCACGGTCTGGAGCACCCGATCGGGCCGGTAGAGCGGACTTGCCGGATTCTGGATGGTGTCGTCGATGGGCATTTCGAAGCGGCGCGGCGAAGCCAGGATGCTGCGCGCCTCCTCCGCCGTGATGATGTAGGCGGCGGTGCCCCATTCCCAGGTCAGCGGATGGTGGAGCTGAAATCCACAAACGTCATACGCTACCCGGCGCGCAAGAACCTGCTTCTTTTGCCGCGTTTCCAGCCTGATCACGCCCGGCAACCCGCCGCGTTCCTCCACCGCCGCCAGAAATCCCGGCAACCGCGGCGAAAGCTCGGCATCGTCTTCAAGGACGAGAGCATAAGGCAGGCCCTCGTCAAACATGCGTTGCCAGACCCGGTGATGGCTTATGGCCGTGGCGATTTCGGTCGGCATCAATCCCTTCCGCACGTCCTCGATTGTCAGAGGCACGAGATCGGCGGCCGAGATATCTCCTGGCGTGGTCGCGCGGATGCGTTCGACGGTGATGCCGAGCGCCGCAAACTGGGCTCCCATGTATTGCCAGCGATCGGTCCTATGATCGAGGTTGATGCAGAAAATGCGCAAGCTGAGGTTCTCCAGTCCGAGATGGGCACCGTGGTAGCGGGAAACGGGGTGGAGGAAAACAGATTCAGTCGGCGCTGGACGGTGGAGCAAGCCGACACTGGCCCGGTGCGTCCTCCTCTCGCCTGTGCTAACGCCGTCGGGCCAACAATGCAGGACCGTCCGACGCCATGCCCGCCAAGCTCTCCGTCAACCTTAATGCCATCGCGATGTTGCGGAACCGACGTGACCTGCCGTGGCCGAGCGTGACGGCGCTGGGTCGAATCGCGCTCGGCGCTGGCGCTCACGGATTGACTGTGCATCCGCGGCCAGACCAGCGACATATCCGATTCTCCGACCTGCCGGGATTGCGGGCGCTGATCGACGACGAGTTCCCCGAAGCGGAGTTCAATATCGAAGGGTATCCGACGGACGAGTTTCTTGACCTCGTCGAGCGGACCGAACCGGAGCAGGTGACGCTGGTGCCCGACGATCCGTCGCAGGCCACGTCGGACCACGGTTGGCCGTTCGAGCGGCAGGGGAACTTCCTCAGGCCGTTGGTGGCCAGGCTCAAGAAGCGCGGCATGCGCGTGTCGCTGTTTTGCGATCCGGATGCTTCGCTCCGCGAGATCGAGGCGGCGCGTGACACCGGCGCCGATCGGGTCGAACTCTACACCGGTCCTTATGGCGGTTGCTACGAAAGTTCCGAAAAGGCCTGCATCGAATTGCGAAAGCTTGATAAGACAGCGCTTCTTGCGCAGGCCGCAGGCCTCGGCGTCAATGCCGGACACGATCTGACTGTCGACAATCTGCCCGCACTCGCTCGCGCCGTGCCGAACCTTGCCGAGGTTTCGATCGGTCACGGGCTGACCGCGGACGCGCTTGAACATGGCATGGCGGGAACTGTCAGGCGCTTCCTCAAGGCGCTGGAAGGCTGACGGACCCCAGCCAGACCGTCCGCGTCGCGGATCGGTCTGGCGTCGACCCTGTGCGTCAGCCGCCGAGCGCGGCCTTGTTCGCTTCGATCCAGGCCTTAAGCGGCGCGGGCTTCTTGCCGGTCAGCGTCTCGATGTCGCCGGTCACGGTGCCGAGGACGCCCGCGCGCGTTGCCGCATCGAAAGATACCAGGAGCGGCACCAACGGAGCCGGCACGCCCGCCGCCTTCATGCCTTCAGCAAGCTGCTCGTCGGTGAGGTTGACGACCGCGATCGGCTTTCCGAGAACCTCGGAGGCCATCGCCGCGATTTCGGCGTTGGTCAATGCCTCGCTTCCCGAGAGCGTGTAGGTCGCACTGCCGGCTGGCGCCTTGGCGAGGCCGGCCGCGATGGCGCGCGCGAGATCGTCGCGCAACACATAGGCCGTAGGGCCGTCGCCCGCCGAGGTGTACCACTGGCCCATGCCGACCGCCGCCGGCAGCGACATCATCAGGTTCTCCTGGTACCAGCCGTTGCGGAAGATGGAGAACGGAACGCCACTCGCGCGGATCGCCTCTTCGGTGCCGTGATGGTCGGGCGCGAACAGGACCGGATTGCCGGGCTCCGGGCTGAACATCGAGGTGTAGGCTATGCGCGAGACACCGGCCTTGACGGCGGCGGACACCGCCGCCAGATGCTGCCGCAGCCGCTTGCCGGGTTCGCCGACGGCATCGGTGGAGACGATCAGAACCGAGCCGGCGCCGGCGAAGGCGCTTTCCAGGCTTGCCTCGTCCTCGAAGTCGCCAGCGCGGACAGTCACGCCCTTGGCGGCCAGGGGAGCGAGTTTCGAAGGATCGCGGGACACCGCGACGATACGGCCCGGCGCGACGCCTTCGCTTTCGATGAGGTGGCGAATGACGGCGCCGCCGAGCGAGCCCGCGGCTCCGGTGACGAGGATGGAATCGGACATTGGAACATTTCCTTGCTTAGACTGATACATGGTCTCAAAATGAGAGCAGGTATAGAATATGCATTGACGGTCTGCGGTAAAGAAGGCAGTTTTTGCTCTGGTCGTTACGGAAAGGGTACCACCATGGACGCGCGGGTCGCATCGACACGGCAGAAGATCGAAATCTACCGCGCCGACGCCGGGCAGGGCGGACTGGCGAACTGTCCTATCCGCAACGTGGTGCAGAGCATCTTCGGCAAGTGGACGTCGCTTCTCCTGATGGCGCTGGCCGAAAGGCCCTACCGTTTCGGAGAGCTGCGACGGCTCGTTCCGGACATCTCCCAACGCATGCTGACCGAGACCTTGCGCGACCTCCAGCGCGACGGCTACGTGCATCGCGAGGTGTTTCCGACCAAGCCGCCGAGCGTCGAGTACAGCCTGACCGATCTCGGGCGGTCGATGTTCGACAGTCTGCAGCATCTGCTGAACTGGGCCGAGAACCACCACTCGACTGTACTCCAGGCGCGCGCGACTTTCGACGCGGCCGGCGCCTGACGGTACGATCTTGCGGCCAATTTACATCGCGATCTGTGGCGCGGGTCCGGCCGGACTGGCCGCGGCTTTGTTCCTCCACCGCGCCGGACATCGAATTGTTGTCTTCGAGCGTTTCGAAACTGTAAAGCCGCTGGGATCGGGTCTGATCCTTCAGCCGACCGGTTTGGCCGCGCTGGGCGCGCTGGGCCTCTTGCCGAAGATTATGTCGCTGGGAAGCCGGATCGAACGGCTGCACGGCGCGGATGCCGTATCAAGGCGCACTGTCCTCGATGTCCGCTACGCTTCGGGGCGCAATGGACGCTTCGGCCTCGCCGTTCATCGTGCCGCACTGTTCGGTGTGTTGCGTCAGGCAGTGGAGGACGCGGGGATTTGCATTCAGACAGCCCACGAGATCGAAGCGCTGGACGAACTCGGCGAAAGGCCGTGGCTCGTTCTTGCTGAAGGCGGCAGGATTGGCCCGTTCGACCTCGTCGTCGATGCCAGCGGCGCCCGCTCTAAGCTGAAGCGCTACGTGCGGGCGTCCAGCGAACCGAGAGCCTTGACCTATGGCGCGTTCTGGGCCTCGCTGGCCTGGCGTGGCGAAGGATTCGATCCGCATGCCTTGTCGCAACGCTATCGGCACGCCAGCGTCATGATCGGCGTGATGCCGATCGGCCGCCTCGAACCCGGCGGACCGGAGCAGGCCGCGTTCTTCTGGAGCCTGAAGCCCGACGAGGCGTCAGACGTGCAGGCGAGGGGGCTCGAAGCCTGGAAGGATCGGGTGCGCTCGCTCTGGCCCGAAACCGATGTCTATCTCGCCCAGATCGACAGTTTCAAGCAGTTGACGCTCGCCCGCTACGGCCATCACACGCTGCCTCGACCGGCGGGCCGGCGGCTCGCCGTGATCGGCGATGCAGCACATTCGACCAGTCCGCAACTGGGGCAGGGCGCCAACATGGCGTTGCTCGATGCCGCGGCGCTCGCACATGCGCTCGGCTCTGCGAACGACATCGCCAACGCGCTTGCCTGCTACTGCACGGCCCGGCGCCTGCATGTACGGCTGTTCCAGGCGCTGTCGCTTGCCTTCACGCCGTTCTACCAGTCGGATTCGAGGCTGATTCCTCTCCTTCGCGACACGCTCGTTTCCAGCGTGGCGAGGATCCCGCCAGCGCCCGGCATTCTCGCCGCGCTGGTCTCCGGCATGCTAGCGGACCCGCTGCGCCATGTCGGACTGGCCGAGCCGGACTGGTCGGCACTCCGGTAAACGGAAGCGCGGCTTCCCTGCGATCGTTCCGCTCGCCCTTGACCCAGGTCGCGCGGAGGGATATTCACGCCGAACCGTACCGTACGGTACACCATTCCAGCCCACAGGGACCCCTGTGCCCCAAGCCACAGCCATCGCCGCCGACGACACCGTCACGCCCCGCCAGGGCGAGGTGCTCGACGCCGTGCTGGCGCTGCTGCTGGAAGGTCGCGACGGGCTGACCATGACGGCGGTGGCGCGACGCGCGAGCTGCTCGAAGGAAACGCTCTACAAGTGGTTCGGCGACCGCGACGGCTTGCTCACCGCCACCGTGCGCTGGCAGGCCTCGAAGGTCCGCGCCGGCAACTGGGACCGCCAGCATCTCGACGCCGACGCGCTTGCCGAGAGCCTGGAGGCCTTCGCGGCCAACTGGCTGACGGTGATCTCGTCGAAAACCTCCGTCGCGCTCAACCGCGTCGCTGTCGCGCATGCCGCGTCGGGCCGCAGCGACCTGGGCCGCATCGTGCTGGAAAACGGCCGCTTTGCCATCGGCGAGCGCCTCAAGCCCTTGCTGGAGGCCGCCCGCGACGCCGGCCTGATCGCCTTCGACGACACCGAGACAGCCTTCCGCACCTTCTTCGGCCTCGTCGGTCGCGATGTTCAGATCAGGCTTCTGCTCGGCGATACGATGGTGCTCTCGAAGACCGAGATCGCCACCGATGCCGCCCGAGCCACAAGACAGTTTCTCACCCTTTTCGGAGCGGGCCGGTCCGCTCCGCGAAACAAATCCAACTGACGACGCAAAACACGGGAAGGAAGCCACTATGCGTGTCTATTACGATCGCGACGCCGATCTCAATCTCATCAAGGGCAAGAAGGTCGCCATCATCGGCTACGGCTCCCAGGGCCGCGCGCATGCGCTGAACCTGAAGGACTCGGGCGTGAAGGACATCGCCGTCGGCCTCAAGGCCGGCTCGGCGACAGCCAAGAAGGTCGAGGCCGACGGGCTCAAGGTCATGACCGTGGCGGACGCCGCCAAGTGGGCCGACCTGATGATGATGGCCACCCCCGACGAACTGCAGGCCGATATCTACAAGAACGAGATCGCCCCCAACATTCGCGACGGCGCCGCGATCGCCTTCGCGCACGGTCTCAACGTGCATTTCGGCCTGATCGAGCCGAAAGCCTCGGTCGACGTCCTGATGGTCGCGCCGAAGGGCCCCGGCCACACCGTGCGCGGCGAATACCAGAAGGGCGGCGGCGTGCCTTGCCTCGTCGCCGTCAACCAGGACCCGTCGGGCAACGCGCTCGACCTCGCGCTCTCCTACGCCTGCGGCGTCGGCGGCGGCCGCTCGGGCATCATCGAGACCAACTTCCGCGAGGAATGCGAGACCGATCTGTTCGGCGAGCAGGTCGTGCTCTGCGGCGGCCTGGTCGAGCTCATCCGCGCCGGCTTCGAGACGCTGGTGGAAGCCGGCTATGCGCCCGAGATGGCCTATTTCGAGTGCCTGCACGAAGTGAAGCTGATCGTCGACCTGATCTACGAGGGTGGCATCGCCAACATGAACTACTCGATCTCCAACACCGCCGAGTGGGGCGAATACGTGTCGGGCCCGCGCATCATCACCGCCGAGACCAAGGCCGAGATGAAACGCGTGCTCAACGACATCCAGACCGGCAAGTTCACGAGCGAGTGGATGCAGGAGTACCGCTCCGGCATGGCCCGCTTCAAGGGCATTCGCCGCCTGAACGACGAGCACCAGATCGAGCAGGTCGGCGAGAAGCTGCGTGGCATGATGCCGTGGATCTCGGCCAACAAGCTGGTCGACAAGACCAAGAACTGATCGACGGTTCCTTGAACTCGAATGCAGACGGGGCGCCGATCGGCGCCCCGTTTCGCGTTAAAAACGCGTTGATGCGTTATCCGGTGTTTGGCGGCTTCACGCCTTGTAGACCACCTGCCGCACGTCGATGTACTCGGCCCGGAAGCCTGCTTCGCAGTAGTGGAGGTAGAACTCCCACAGCTTGCGGAAGCGATCGTCGAAGCCGAGCGGCACGAGCTTTTCCCAGGATTCCCAGAAGCGCTCGCGCCAGTCTGCCAGCGTCCTTGCATAGTCCTGCGCGAAGACCCGTTCCTTAAGGAAGGACAGGCCCTGGTCCGAGCCGAGCGTCTTCAGCAGGCTCGGCGTCGGCAGCATGCCGCCGGGGAACACATATCGTTGGATGAAGTCGGGTCGACGGCGATATGAATCGAAGGCCGCCTCGTTGATGGTGATGATCTGCATCGCCGCCGTGCCGCCCGGCTTCAGGCTGTCCTTCACCTTGCGGAAGAACACCGGCCAGTATTTTTCTCCCACGGCCTCGAACATCTCGATCGAGGCGATGTTGTCGTAGCGGCCGGTTTCGTCGCGATAGTCCTGCAGCTTGATCTCGACCTTGTCGGACAGGCCGGCCTTGTGGATGCGCTCGCGGGCGAAATCGTGCTGCTCGCGGCTGATCGTCAGGCCGGTCACATTGCAGCCGATCTCGCGGGCGGCGAATTCGGCGAACCCCCCCCAGCCGCAGCCGATCTCCAGCACGTTGCTCGACGGCCCTATGCCGCCGTCGCGCGCGAGCGCCCGGTACTTCGCGGCCTGCGCCGATTCCAGGTCGTTGGCGCCGGTGTCGTAGAGCGCCGACGAATAGGTCATGCTCGGGTCGAGCCATTCGCGATAGAAGGCGTTGCCGAGGTCGTAGTGAGCCGTGATGTTGCGCTTGGAGCCGGTCCGGGTGTTCTCGTTCAGCCAGTGGCGGATGCGCTGGACGGTGGTCAGAAGCCAGTTGGCCCCTCCCGCCACTTCCTCTCCGGTCTCCTGATTGACCACGAAGAGCTCGAGAAAGGTGGTGACGTCGCGGCTGTCCCAGTCGCCATCCATGTAGGATTCGGCGACCCCGATCGTCCCGCCCGCGAAAGCCCGGCCCGGCAGGCGCCAGTTGCGCAGTTCGACATGGGCGTCCGGCCCCGGTCCGTTGCCGCCGACGAAGATGGTTCGGCCATCGGGCAACAGCGCCGTTAGCGTGCCTTTCGGCAGGCGCATCGCCGCCGAAAGCACCATCCGGGCCTTCGTCGGAAGGCCTCTGGTGAACTCGGCGATGTTTGCGTTGGTGAGCCTGATCGGCTTCTGTTCCTGTGCGGTGATCGTCGTATGCTCGTTCATCGGTGTCCGCCTCCCTATGCCCGCTTGGCGGCGTATGCGTCTCACTCCCCCGGCTCGATCGCCGGACCGTCACGAAAGCTGGCCGTCCGCGGCGCGGGGGGACTGGTGTTGAACCGCGCGCCTTTGAGCCAAAGCTTGAGGGCTTCCCAGTGGATGCCGGCAACGATTTTCCATGTGAGAAGCGGAAACTTCAAGAGGCAGACGCCAAGCGTCAATGTATCCAGCGGGCGAGAGGTTCCGGCAAACGTGGCCGCAAGCAGAGGCTCGCCGTCTTCGGTCTCGTGAATCCGGACCCGGACGGAACGGCCGGGCGGGAGAATGCGGAAGTGATAGCGAGCGTCCATGCCCACGAAAGGCGAAACGTGGAACAGCTTGCGCCTTGTCTGCCGCACGCCGGCATCGGACATGTCGCCGGTTTCGATCAGGGCGACGTAGGAATGGCGTTGGCCGAACGTGTTGCGCACACCATAGATCAGAGCAACGAGTTCCTCTTGTTCGTCATAAGCGAAGTAGACAGAGATCGGATTGAAAACGTAGCCGAGGATGCGCGGGTAGCACAAAAGCAGGATTCGCGCCGCCGGCTGTTCCAGTCCCGCCTCGGCTAGAAGTCGATCGGCATAGGTCCGCGCCGTTTCACCCGGCTTTTCACCATGGTCCGAGTCGCGGAACGACACCAAGTTCGGCTTGTTGACCGACAGGAGCGGGGTCATTCGCTGGGCCTCTTCGAGACGATCCAGGTCGATCAGGAGCGAGAAGACCGAATAGGCAAAACGATGCCCGAACGGCTTCAGGCGCTGGTGCATGACCTCGCCGCGATAGATGACGGCCGCTGCCTGCGGCGGCGCGCCATTTGCGGCCATGGTCGTAGCTCGTTCGGTTGTTGTCATCTGCTTTGACTATTCCGCCGCCAGCGGCAAGTCCGCCTCGACGGGTTCCACGCTGCGCCATGGTATCACGCCGCCAAGCGCCTCGGCCACCTTTAGGCCGGACCGCAGTCCATCCTCGTGGAATCCATGACCCGTCCAGGCGCCGGCAAACCAGGTATGCCGTGCGCCCTGGATGTCGTCGAGGCGGACCTGGGCCGACAGCGCCCGCGAATCGAACTGCGGATGCGAGAAGCTCCACTCGCCGAAAACGGTTCCCTCGGCCGGCTCCACTGCCGGGTTCAGCGACACGAACAAGGGCTTAGCCGGATCGATGCCCTGCAAAGCGTTCATCCAGTAGGTGACGCAGACCTCCTTCTCCAGGTCCATCCCGCTTGAGCGGATGTAGTTCCAGGCCGACCAGGCGGCGCGGCGTTTCGGCATCAGGCGCGAGTCTCGGTGTAGGATAACCCGGTTTGGTCGGTAGGCGATGGCGCCGAGGATCTTTTCTTCCATCGGCGAGGCGTCACCGAGCATGTCGAGCGCCTGGTCGGAGTGGCTGGCGATCACGATCTCGTCGAAACGCTCCGGCGCCGTACCGCGTGCCGTC
Organism: Mesorhizobium sp.; assembly: GCA_051860465.1. Classification (GTDB taxonomy): domain Bacteria; phylum Pseudomonadota; class Alphaproteobacteria; order Rhizobiales; family Rhizobiaceae; genus Aquibium. The sequence continues at coordinate 114,300 of JBHYDY010000013.1, read as the reverse complement.
ACGGTGACCCCGCGTTCGTCGCGCAGGACGCTCTCGACAGGCGCGTTGACGCGAAGGCGATCACCGAGCGGCGCCAGGAGTTTCTCCAGATAGGTTCGAGACCCGCCTGTCACGGTGCGCCACATCGGCCTTTCGTTGTGGATGAGACGGTGGTTCTCGAAGAAGGAAACGAACGTAGCGGCTGGGAAGTCGAGCATCTTGACGCGCGGCGTGGACCAGATCGCTGCCGCCATGGGGATCAGGTAGTCGTCGCGGAACTCCGCCGAGAAGCGGCGGCTTTCCAGGTACTGACCTATGGATACGCCGCCGAGCAGGCCTGCCTCGCGATCCTGAATGCATTGGCGGTTGAAACGCAGGATTTCACGCAGCATCCAGAGAAACGACGGCGAGAACATGTTTCGACGCTGAGCGAAGATGGAGCGGTAGGTCTGGCCGCTCCATTCGCGCCTTCCGCCGTCGAGGGAGAGCGAGAAACCCATGTTGCTCTCATGCGTGGCCACGCCCAGATGGGAGAACAGCGCCTTGAGCTCAGGGTAGTTCAGCTCGTTGTAGACGATGAAGCCTGTGTCGACCGCGATCCTGGAGCCGTCATAGTCGACATCGACGGTCGCTGTGTGCCCACCAGGTCTCGCGTCCGCCTCGAAGAGCGTCACGTCATGGCGCTTGTTCAGCGCCCACGCCGCGGAAGCACCCGAAACGCCGGATCCGACCACGGCAATTTTCTTCCGGCCGCGAGGGGTGCGGTCCAGTGTGACGATGCTCATGCGGATCCTTTCATCGCATTATACGCACTCATGGCCCTGTCGCGGGCATGGCCATGCTCAACGACAGGTACGGGATATTCGCGGCCTAGTTTCACGCCTGCCTCCTGTAGCAAAAGCGCCGGTGCCTCGTTGGGCTTGTGCAGGAATCGGTTCGGCAAGTGGGACAGTTCGGGCACGTAATGGCGGACATAGTCGCCATCTGCGTCGAACTTCTCGCCCTGGAGGATGGGATTGAAGATGCGGAAATAGGGCGCGGCATCCGCGCCGGAACCCGCGACCCACTGCCAGCTCGCGGCGTTACTGGCCGGGTCGGCGTCCACCAGCGTATCCCAGAACCAACGCTCGCCGTCGCGCCAGTCCTGGAGCAGATGCTTGATGAGGAAGGAGGCGCAGACCATCCGCACACGGTTGTGCATCCATCCCGTCTGCCAGAGTTCGCGCATGCCAGCATCGACGATCGGGTATCCCGTGCGGCCACCGCGCCAGGCTTCCAGCAACTCGGCCGATTGTCGCCACTCGAAGCCGTCGAAATCACTGTTGTAGTTCTTGTCGGCGAGGTCCGGATTGTGGAACAGAAGATGGTAGGAAAACTCGCGCCAGACGACCTCCTTGAGGAATTTCTCCGCATCGAGGCCGGGCACGTTGCCGCGAGCATTTTCGACCGCCTGCCAGATCTGGAACGGCGTGATCTCGCCATGAGCTAGGTGAGGCGAAAGCCGGGACGTCGACGAAAGTCCCGGCCGATCCCGGTTTTCGCCGTAGCCGTCGATCGCGTTCTCGATGAACAGTTGCAGCCTGGCCCCGGCTCCAGCCTCGCCGGGCGACCATTCCGCCCGCAAACCGCCTGCCCAGTCCGGCTGGGTCGGCAGCAGGTTCCACGAGGCGAGATCGTCGCTCGGCAGGAAGACGTTGTAGCCGCGGATGGTCTTTGGTGCGGCGAGAGGCGGACGCGGCGCAGGCTCCGCCACCAGCGCCCGCCAGAAGGGCGAATAGACCCGGTAGTGTCTCCCGGTTCCTGTTTTCAACCGCGTCGGTTCATGCAGGAGCTGGCCCTCGAAACTCTTGCAGTCTATACCCCTGCCGCGCAGGCACTCCTTGAGGTCGCTATCGATCGCCGCTCCCGCCGGATCGTAACGTCGGTTCCACAAGACGCGGTCGGCGCCCGTTTCCGCGATCAGCGAATCGACGATGGCGCGCGTCGGTCCGCGGCGGAAGAGAATGGTGGCGCCCCGGTCGGACATGTCGCATGCAAGGGCCATCAGCGAATGGTGCAGCCACCAGCGCCGTGCGCCCCCGATGGGTCGAATGCCCTTGCTCTCCTCGTCGAGGATGAAGACCGGGAGCACAGGCCTGCCGGAATGCACGGCGGCGTCGAGCGCGCGATTGTCGGCCAGACGCAAGTCGTGCCTGAAGAGGACGAGGACGGGACCGTCGCCGTCCTCGGATCGCGAGGCTGTCATCTGGAATTCCGCAGGCTGGCACGAAGGATGTCGATCATTGGTCATGATACGCAGCGACGCCGCCGCTGGATTAGGGGCGGGTGAGGTTGAGCACACGAGGCCGCGACGGGATTGAGAACGTCGCCAAACAGAAGAATAGCGCAGAACGGCGCGGACCACCCCAGAGCATTTTGATCCACTCCCCATGATGAATTTGGCTCAGTCGCTAGGGCGAAGCGCAAATGCGTCATGTCGACGTCGATTGTCGTCGAGCTTGGCCTGCGTGTCCTTCAATCCCGCATCGACAGCAGACGCATGGTCGCTGAGACGCGGCTCGTTCCTTGCACATCGATACGCCCTGGGCACTTGAGCGCCTTGGTGGCGAGCGCCTTGCTAAAACGGCTGACGATCCGCGGGCACGTGACGTGTTGGAGATGATTGCCGGGGATGATAGCATTGTGGACGTGCAGCGAAATTGTGGAGGAACCCGTGAGACGCATCCTTTCCGCCTGCCTCGCATTTGCCCTCTCCCTGTCTGTTATGGCCGTGCCGGCGACGGCGGCGCCGCTCCGGCTGTCGGCTCCGGCCATGGCCGAGGTGCCAAGCGATCTCGTCCATGTCGGACATCGGCATCGCAAGTACCATCGACATCGCCATCACCGCCCGCATGCCCGGTATCATAACCGGCGCAATGATGCGGGTCCGATCGTCGGTGGTCTCATCGCGGGCGCCGTGATCGGTGGCATCATCGCCAGCCAGCCAGCCTATCGCTTCCGCGCGGCTCCCAGCGCGCATATCGCCTGGTGCCACCGGCGCTACCGGTCCTACGATTCGCGTTCGAACACGTTCCAGCCTTATCACGGGCCTCGGCGCATCTGCCGGTCGCCCTACGCCTACTGAGGCTTGCGCGATCCCGACTCCGGTCCTCGCGCGAGGGCCGGTGGCGGCGCGTGCATCTTCGCGGTAGTGCGGACGGCGTGCAAATCCGTCGCCTGTTACTCCCGGCTTGCGCTATAACCAACCAAATCAGGGGTGACGGGACAATCGCAAGTGACGCATGAAGTGACGAACCAGGCCCCCCCGCTCGCAGGTTCGAATGCATGGCGGGGCGATCCGCTCCTCGTGCAACTTTCGGAAGAGTTCTCGCCGGTGGTGCGCAAGGATCTCGACGCGGCCGGCCGCTTCGCCCTGTCGTCCGAGGCGCAGGATCTCGCCAGGCTTGCCAACTCCGAGCTGCCCAGATTGCGAACCCATGACCGCCAGGGTCGGCGCATCGACCAGGTCGAGTTTCATCCGGCCTACCACGCCTTGATGCGGCGGTCGGTGGCCACCGGTCTGCACTCCTCCGTCTGGGAGAACGACGAGGCGGAAACCGGACGCCGTCACCAGATCCGCGCAGCTCGATTCTACATGATGGCGCAACTTGAGAGCGCGCATCTCGGCCCCATTTCGACGACGAGTGCGGCGCTGGCCGCGCTCATGTCGTCGCCAAGGATTTTTCGTGAGTGGGCGCCACGGGTTACCACGAGAAAGTATGACCCTGCCCAGAAGCCACCCGTCGAAAAGACCGGTCTATTGATTGGCATGGGATTGACCGAAAAGCAGGGCGGTAGCGACTTCGACAGAAATTTGACCCGCGCAGAACCCGTCGAAAACGGATTCTTTCGGCTAACGGGACACAAGTGGTTCGTATCCGCGCCAATGTGCGACGCTTTCCTCATGCTCGCACAGGCGCCGGAGGGCCCGTCCTGCTTCCTCGTGCCGCGAATCCTGAGCTCGGCCCAGGCCAATGGTCTGCGCATACAGCGACTGAAGAACAAGCTCGGCAACCACTCCAATGCAACCGCCGAGATCGAGTTTGGTGGGGCAATCGCCGAGCGAGTGGGCGCGCCTGGCGCTGGACAGAAGACCATCATGGACATGGTGACACTGTCGCGGCTCGACAGCGCGCTGTCATCGGCCGGCATCATGCGTGCCGCCCTGGCCGAGGCTGTCCACAATGCCCGCCATCGGCGTTCTCAGGGGCACAAACTCATCGACAAGCCGATCATGCAACGCGTGCTGGCCGATCTCGCACTTGATGTGGCGGCGGCAACCGCGCTGTCGATACGTCTAGCGCGTTCGTTCGATTGTGCTGCAGACGATCGAGGCGAGGCTGCCTTCGCGAGGACCATGACGCCCGTCGTCAAGTACTGGGTCTGCAAGCTCTGCCCGAGCGTCGTCTATGAAGCCATGGAGTGTCTTGGGGGCAACGGTTATGTGGATGATGGTCCAATGGCCCGTCTGTTTCGCGATTCCCCATCCAACGCCTTATGGGAAGGCCCTGGAAACACCCTCGCGCTGGATACGGTTCGGATCCTGAAGCAGGTGCCTTCTCTTTTTGCGGACGTTATGGGCATCGTCGAGCGCGATCTTGGACCGGGCGGGACGGGAACCGTCGGGGTACTGCGCGCGGCCCTGGAGGTCGCGCAGTCCGATGAAGGTTCATCCCGTATTCTTGTCGAACAGTTGGCGCTTTCGACAGCTGCGGCGGAACTAAAGCGACTGGGGGCAGGGCGGATCGCCGATGCGTTCATCGAGACGCGCCTGGCAGGCCAGTGGCGGACCACCTACGGCATGTTGGATGTGCGCCACGATTCAAGACTGATCCTGGATACGCTCTACCCGGAAACCACGTAGCCGGTGATCGCCAGCACGGCGGGGATCGTGAAAAAGGCGGCGGCGGTCTGGACCGTCGTGACGGCGGCATAAAGCTCGGCGTCGCCTCCGAGCTGGCGTGCCAGAAGATACCCGTTCATGGCCGTCGGCACGGCGGCACAAAGCGCGAGATACTCGAGCTGAGGACCCGTGACACCGAGGGACCAGGCGAGGCTCACCAGCAGCGCTGGAAAGGCGATCAGCTTGTTGAAGGCCGGCAGGAGGACGGGCAGTCGCGGTCGCAGTGCATCCGATGGGCGCAGCCCCGCGCCGATCGTGAGCAAACCCATTCCCAGCGCCGCGCGACCGACGAGGCCGAGCGTCTCGTTGAGCGGCTCGTAGAGGCTGAAGGGGAGAAAGCGCAAAATGACCCCGGCGAGCGATGCCAGGATGAGGGGGTTGAGCGCAATAGTTCGCAGGATGCGGCTCCAGTTTGCGTCACGATTGGCGAAACGGCTGACGACGATGACCGATTCGATGTTGATGGGGACGATGATGAACGCCATCATCAGGGCCACGACGGCCGCGCCTTCCTGCGGAAAGATCTTGTCGGCGATGGCGAGAGCCATGAAGCCGTTCCAGCGCACGCTGGTCTGGAAGATCGACGAGAATTCTCCCGCCGTCGCCAGGCCGTATCGACGCAATGGCAGCCAGAGGAGGGCGGTTGCGGTTCCCGTCACCAGGATGGCGATCGCCAGCGCGGCGAGCATTCCGTTCCACTCGAGCCTCGAAAAATCTGCGTTGTAGATCGTGACGAAGAGAAGCGCGGGGTAGAGAAACCAGTAGCCGACTTGCTCGAGGCCCGGCCAGGCGGCGTCGTCCACCAGCCGGATTCGGCGCAGAAGATGACCCGCGGCGATGAGCAGGAAAATCGGCAGAATGCTTTCGAATGTCGCGATCATGGTGGTGGCAAGTGTACGGCGGTATTGAAAGGCGGCTTAGTGCCTTTGGCATCCGGATGGAAGCCGTTGCGTGCCGGTGGCGATGGCATCCAACGCCCGGTACGGCGTCGTAGCCGGTTCAGGTCCCGTTAACCTTAACGAATGGTTTCATTTGATCGCGCGGAGCCATACCCCCATCGTTGGTGTTGAGGTGGGAACACCGCCCTGGTCCGCCGCGATTCATGCCCGGAATAGAGGTTCCGATGCGATACATCATCCTGTTCTGGGCGCTGCCGATGGGACTGTTCTGGTCCTGGTTCGGATTGTCGTTCCATGACGTCAATTTTGGAATGCTGTTCTTCAGCCGCCTGCTGCACGACGAGGTGTTCCGCCTCTACGGCGACATCCTGGGGCTCGATCCTTCGATCCTGCCGGGGATGGTGGCGCGGGCCTGCATCGTGGACACCGTGCTCATCTTCGGCATCCTGGCCTTTCGCCGCCGCAAGCCGATCGCGGCCTGGATGCGCGAACGCCGGCGGCCTGCCGTGGTTCAGGACGTCGCGTCCCCGAGCGCCTGAAGCCGGTCGAGCGCGCCCTGGAGGATGAAGGCGGCGGCGGCCGAATCGATGCGCCCGCTGCGCTTCTTGCGCGACACGTCCATCTCGATCAGGGCCCGCTCGGCCGCCACCGTCGACAGCCGTTCGTCCCAGAAGGCGAAGGGCAGGGCGGTGAGCCGCTGCATGTTGCGCACGAAGGCGCGGCTGGCCTGGGCGCGCGGCCCCTCCGACCCGTCCATGTTGATCGGCAGGCCCATGACGAAGGCGGCCACGCCGTCCCGGGCGGTCTGCGCGAGCAGCGCCTCGGCGTCGAGGGTGAATTTCCGGCGCATGATCACCGGGCGGGGATTGGCGAAGCTCAAGCCCTTGTCGGACACCGCCAGGCCGATCGTCTTGTCGCCAAGGTCAAGCCCCGCCAGCGTGTGGCCGCCGGCAAGCACGGCTGGCAGTTCTTCCATCGAAATCACGGGCATGGCCAAACGGGGCCTTTCTTCTCGGTGAGGCCGCGTTCTATCCTGCCGCCGACCAATAGCAAGGAGAACCATCCATGAAGATCACATGGCTCGGCCATTCGGCCTTCCGCATCGATGCCGGCGACGCCCGCATCCTGATCGATCCGTTTTTGACCGGCAACCCGTCCTGGGGCAAGGGCTGGGAGGAGATCGCGGAGGGGGTGACCCACGTGCTGCTGACGCATGGCCACAACGACCATGTCGGCGACACGGTGGCGATCCACAACAAGACCGGCGCCATGGTGGTCGGCAATTACGAGCTCTGCATGTTCCTGGTCGGACAGGGCGTCGACCCGAACCGCATAAACCCCGGCAATGCCGGCGGCACGGTCGATTGCGGCGGCTTCACCACCACCTTCGTGCAGGCCCTGCATTCCTCGTCCTTCGGCGGCGAGGGCGGCCAGAACACCTATCTGGGCAACCCGCTCGGACTCGTCCTGCACTTCCCGGGCGACAAGACGCTTTACCACATGGGCGACACCGACATCTTCTCCGACATGGCGCTGATCAACGAGTTGCACGAGCCGAAGGTCGGCCTGGTGCCGGTCGGCGACCGGTTCACCATGGGCGGCGCGGTGGCCGCGCTCGCCTGCCGCCGCTTCTTCAAGTTCGAGACCGTGGTGCCCTGCCATTTCGGGACGTTCCCGATTCTCGACCAGAGCGCGCAGACCTTCGTGGCGGCCATGGAAGGGTCGGGCGTGGAGGTGAAGACGCCGAGTGTCGGCGAGGCCTTCGATCTCTGACGGCGTTCTCCAGCTGGCGCTTTTCATCCCTGTCGGATGCGGCAACGGGCAGCGCCCGTTGCGCCATCGGCATCCGACCGCTATAGCCGCAAACGGCCCCGGGCGAGCCACGGGGCCGGTCCAATCCCGGAGAAGTGAATGTCCGTCGATCTCGCCACCGTCAAGCGCGTCGCGCATCTCGCCCGCATCGCCGTCACCGAGGACGACGCCGAGCGGATGACCGGTGAACTGAACGCCATCCTCGGCTTCGTCGAGCAGCTGGACGAGGTGGACGTGGCCGGCGTCGAACCGATGACATCGGTGATCCCGATGGAGATGCGCAAGCGCCAGGACGTGGTGACCGACGGCGGCAAGGCCGCCGACGTGGTCGCCAATGCGCCGGCCGCGGCCGAGAACTTCTTCCTGGTGCCGAAGGTGGTGGAGTAGGCCGTGGCCGTTATGATCGCCGCCGAGACGCCGTTACAGGACGAGGTGCGTCGGCTGGTCGCCGAGCTCAACGCCTACATGATGCCGCTGACCCCGCGCGAGTACCAGTTCCAGCTCACCGTCGAGCAGATGGCCGAGCCCTCGGTGACGTGCTTCGTCGCCCGCGACGAGGCACGCAGGGCCGTCGGCATGGGCTCGCTCAAGGACCATGGCGACGGGCTGGGCGAGGTGAAACGCATGTACACGCTTTCGGAGGTGCGCGGTCAGCGGGTCGGCTCCCGGCTGTTGCAGCGCATCGAACAGCTCGCGCGAGAAAAAGGCCTGACGCGGCTTGTGCTGGAAACCGGCGATGCGCCGGGCTTCGAGGAGGCCTGGCGCGTCTACGAACGCGGCGGCTTCACCGTCTGCGGCGCGGTGCTCGACTATCCCGATTCAGGCTATTCGCGCTTTTACGAAAAGAAGATGCTTCCATGACCGAGCTGACCAGACTGACGATCTCGCAGGCGCGCGACAAGCTCGCGGCCAAGGAGTTCACCGCCACCGAACTGACGGACGCCTATCTGTCGGCGATCGACGAGGCGAACGGCACCTTGAACGCCTATGTGAAGGTCACCCACGACAAGGCGCGCGCCATGGCGGCGGCCTCCGACGCGAAGCTGTCGAAGGGGGAGGGCGGCGCGCTTGAGGGCATTCCGCTCGGCATCAAGGATCTCTTCGGCACCGAAGGCGTCCACACCCAGGCCTGCAGCCACGTCCTCGACGGCTTCGAGCCGCGCTACGAGTCCACCGTAACGGCCAATCTCTGGTCTGACGGCGCCGTGATGCTGGGCAAGCTCAACATGGACGAGTTCGCCATGGGTTCGTCCAACGAGACGTCCTACTACGGCCCCGTCAAGAATCCCTGGCGCAGCTCGCGCGAGATGATCATGACCGGCAAGCCGGTGACGCATGCCGGCGAGGGCGGTTTCGCCGGCGAGGGCAGCAGCGTGCGACGCGAGCGCGTTCTCGACAAAATCGACCTGGTGCCTGGCGGTTCGTCCGGCGGTTCGGCGGCGGCCGTTTCCGCCTGGCTGTGCGCTGGCGCGACCGCCACCGATACCGGCGGATCGATCCGCCAGCCCGCTGCCTTCACCGGCACCGTCGGCATCAAGCCCACCTATGGCCGCTGCTCGCGCTGGGGCGTCGTGGCCTTCGCCTCCTCGCTCGACCAGGCCGGCCCGATTGCCCGCGACGTCCGCGACGCGGCGATCCTGCTCAGGTCGATGGCGTCCGTTGACCCTAAGGACACGACCTCCGTCGACTTGCCGGTGCCGAATTATGAGGCCGCGCTCGGCCAGTCCATCCGCGGCATGAAGATCGGCATTCCGAAGGAGTATCGTGTCGATGGCATGCCGGCCGAGATCGAGGCGTTGTGGCAGCAGGGCATTGACTGGATGCGCGACGCCGGCGCCGAGATCGTCGACATCTCGCTGCCGCACACGAAATACGCGCTGCCCGCCTATTACATCGTCGCGCCGGCCGAGGCGTCGTCGAATCTCGCGCGCTATGATGGCGTTCGCTACGGTCTGCGGGTGCCTGGCAAGGACATCGCCGAGATGTACGAGAAGACCCGCGCCGCCGGCTTCGGCCGCGAGGTCAAGCGCCGCATCATGATCGGCACCTACGTGCTCTCCGCCGGCTATTACGACGCCTATTACCTGAAGGCGCAGAAGGTGCGCACGCTGATCAAGAAGGACTTCGAGGACGTGTTCGCCGCCGGCGTCGACGCCATCCTGACGCCGGCCACGCCGTCGGCGGCCTTCGGGATTGCCGACGCGGAGATGGCGAGCGACCCGGTGAAGATGTACCTGAACGACATCTTCACGGTGACGGTGAACATGGCCGGCCTGCCCGGCATCGCCGTTCCGGCCGGTCTCGACGGCCGCGGCCTGCCGCTTGGCCTTCAGCTCATCGGCAAGCCCTTCGAGGAAGAGACGCTGTTCCGCACCGCCCATGTCATCGAGCAGGCGGCGGGACGGTTCGAACCGACGAAGTGGTGGTAGCGACGCCAAAACGCGACGGGGGCAGATGAAGGGCATCCACTCCGACATCGTGGGCGACCGGCGCGACGGGGAGCCGTGGCGCGTCACCTTCCGCAAGACGCAGGACGGGATCGGCGTCTACAATCCGACACGTCGCAGGATCGGCCTGGTGATCTTCATGCTGGTCTGGCTCTGCGGCTGGGCCATGGGCGAGTGGTTCGCGCTATCGCAGCTTTTCGGCTCCGGCGGCCCGTTCGCCGTCGACCTGTTCCTGCTGGTCTGGGTCTCGTTCTGGACGCTCGGTGGTCTCGCCGCGCTTGCGGTCCTCGCCTGGAACCTCGTCGGCGTCGAGAAGCTGTTCCTGATCGAGGGGGGCGGCATCGTTACCGAGCGTGGCTTCGGCGCGATCACCCGCCGCAAGGTTTTCCGGGTCGACCAGATATCGGACGTCGGTTTCGCGGACAAGCAGCGCAAGGGCACCGCCAACGGGGTTCTCTCAGTCGGTGGCGTCCGTTTCTTCGCCGATGGGAAGCCGCAATCCTTCGGCATCGAACTGGATGACGAGGAAGCGGAACGGGTGGTGACGCTCATGCGCGACTTTCTCGCGAGGCACAACGCGGTTGCTGCAATGACCGCCGACGCTGCCGCGCCGGGGACCGACGAAGACAGCGCGCCGAAGTCCACGGCCGGCTGAAATCGCCGCACGCCGTTGGCGTCCAAGCTCGTCGGAACGCCCATCCACACCCGTTTCGTTGCCAGCGGAAGACCCCATAGGGCGGCGAGTTGAGCAACGTTTTGAATGTTCGTCATTTGATCCTGGCGGCCGAGCGCAATAGAATAGTCCTATTATACTTGTCGTTGCATCGTCGAATAAGGCGGTCTAACGTATCGGATGCCAGAGTGGTTGATGCAGCCAAGCAGAGGCGTCATGGATATCCTGTCCTTCCTTGCCATCATCATGCTGTCCGGCTTTCTGGGAGCCCTTGCCCGGCAAAGCATCACGGCCTCGACCCCGCCGGCTCCGCTGGAGGGCGAGGTAACGCCGCCCAGGGCGCCCGGGTTTGCCGGCTTCAACCTTTTGGCGGCCGTCATCCTCGGTGCGGCTGCCTCGCTGATCGTTCCGCTGTTCCTGTCGATCGGCAACAACACGATCATCATGAGCATCCTGATTCCCAACGCGCCCGACATCGCGTCGAATATGCTGGTCGTCGTCGGGTTCTGCGTGCTGGCCGGCGCGACCGCTCCGAGCTTCATCGACACGCTGGCCCAGAAGGCGCTGGTCGTTGCGGAGGCCAACGCGCAGAAGGTGAAGCAACTCGCCGCCGAGGCGCAGGAGACCAAGGAGATCGTCGCCGAGGAACGGGCGAACCGTCCGGCTTCGTCTGGCACGGCTGGGGTGAAGACATTCAGTGGTGCTCTCGGCAAGATTGATTTTGGTCTCGAGAGCCTGGGCATGCCGTCGGCTTCCCCATCCGAACATTTGGTCGTCGACATCATCGCCGGCGGACCCTACCGGCTGCGTTCCATCGGCGGTATCGCGGCCGATCTCGGGATGGATCGCAGCCAGGCCGCGACCGCCGTGAGCGGGCTCGTCGCAAGCGGCGTTCTCGAGGCGAAGAGAACCAGCACCGGCGTGACGCTCTACGGTTTGAAGACATCGCCGACCGAATGACGTGTTGCCGGTGAGGGGCGACTTGCCTATGCGGGACGACGGGAACCGAAAGCGTTCCCGGTCGCCCCGGAGTTGCCGCCTTGTTTTTCATCGCCTCGAAAATCTTCTGGATGTTCGCCAACCCGTTGTCGCTGGCGGCAATCCTGACGCTCGTGTCATTTCTTTCGATCCTCGCCGGCTGGCGGCGGGTGGGCGCGTCGGCGGCAGGGCTCTGCTTCCTGGTGCTGGCCGTTTCGGGCTGGACGACGGCGGGCGCGCTTCTACTACATCCGCTGGAGGACCGCTTCCAGCGGCCGTCGGACATGCCGGCGCGCATCGATGGCATCGTCGTGCTCGGCGGTGGCTTCGAGGGCGGGGTCAACCAAGTGCGTGGCGGCTACGAACTGAATTCCTCAGGCGACCGGTTCGTGGAAACGGCGGCGCTGGCGTTGCGCTACCCCGAGGCGAAGGTGCTGGTTTCGGGAGGGGCAGGCGCGCTGCTTCTCGAAGGCGAGGGGGACGGGGAGACCGCGCCGAGGCTGCTCGAGGCGCTCGGTGTCGATCGTAGCAGGCTGCTGCTCGACAACGAGGCCCGCAACACGCAGGAGAATGCGATCTTCTCGAAGCGGCTGGCGGATCCGAAAGACGGCGAGACCTGGCTGCTGGTGACGTCGGCCTTCCACATGCCGCGCTCGGTCGGCCTGTTCCGAAAGGCGGGTTTTGCCGTCGTGCCCTGGCCGTCCGACTATCGGACATCGGGGATCGAGCGGGCCGGACCGGCCGAAGACAACGTCTTCGATTCGACGCAGAACACGGCGCTCGCGATTCGCGAGTGGATCGGGCTTGTGGCCTACTGGCTGACGGGTCGGATCGACACGCTGCTGCCGGGCCCAGACGGGCAGGACACGCCCATCATCCGTTGAGCAGGGTCGCCCGCGCGCTCGAGAAGAACTGCCGGCGCACCAGCACGATCAGCACCAGCAGCGTCGTCATCACCAGCACCGCCGGACCGACGAACCAGCCGAGATAGCCGATCGAGAAGAACAGTCCGCGCAGGCCAGAATTGAAATGGCCGCCGGCGATCACGTTCATGTTGGCCGCGCGCAGGAGCGCCGCGTCGAGCACGGCCTCGTCGCCGTCCTTGGCCATCGGCACGGCGCCGATCAGGATGGAGCAATAGTTGAACAGGCGATAGGCCCAGCCGAACTTGAAGAAGGCGTAGGCGAGCACGGTCATAAGGCCGAGCACCTTGACCTCGTAGACGGCGCGGTCGGGCGTACCGGCCAGCGGCAGGTCCGCCAGCAGCGTAAGCACCTTGTCCGACGACTGGAGCAGCGCGAAGCAGCCGCCGAGCGCCAGAAGCGCGCTGGAGGCGAAGAAGGCGGTGCCCTGCTGCAGGCCGGTCATGATGCCGGTGTCGATCATGCGCAGTTCGCGCCGCGCCATGGTGCGCATCCACGCCTCGCGGTGCGCATTCATGAGCTGCGTCAGCGACTTGCGGCGGACGAAGCGGCCTGACGTCGCCTGCGAGAACATCACCCAGAACAGGATGAAGGCCGCCAGCGCCGAAGCGTCCGTCCAGTGGAAGGAATCGATTTCCATCGTGGGAACATATCCTCGTCGATTGCGCGAAGGCAGGACCATGCATTCACCGCCATCATTTGGACAAAACGATTTAAAATGCGTTGAAGCAGGTGCCGGCCTAAGCCTCTGAAAATATTGTATCGGACTGGGCATAGGCCAACGGGGGCGTGCCACGCGTCACCGGAATGCCTTTTTTGCGGTTGCGAAGGGCTGGCCGAAGCCTTACAGGAGAGCCGTGGATTGGAGCGCTATCGTCACGCGTAGCTGCGCTCCGGGGCAATCGAAAACACGGAAGATCATGGACAATACGGTACCGAAATCGTGCTGGGGCGTCACCGCCAAGGCGATCGTGGGTTTTGCGGGTCTCATTCTTCTAGCATGGCTGGTCGGCGGCGCCGAACATGCAACGGTCCTCGCCTCGAGCTGAGGGTCACCGCCAGTCGGACAATTTCAAGGGCGCGGCGCGATTGCCGCGCCTTTCGCTTTTTGGAAGTGCCGTCATTGCGCTGGTCGGCCGGCGCAGATCATGTCGCGGCCGGATCAGCCGACGTCGGCGAACGCGAAGCGCGGCGCCCGCGAACAGCCGAAACTTTGACAACACTCCGGAGACCCGCACGTGTTCCTTTCCGTCTTCGACCTCTTCAAGATCGGCATCGGGCCTTCGAGTTCCCACACCATGGGGCCGATGACCGCGGCGGCGCGCTTCCTCGACGAGATCGCCTCGGGCGACTGGCCACGCCCGGCGGGCGCGAAGGTGGCGCGCATCGCCGTCAGCCTGCATGGATCGCTCGCCTATACCGGAATCGGCCACGGCACCGACCGGGCCGTGGTGCTGGGACTTGCCGGGATGACGCCGACGACAGTCGACCCGGACACGGTCGACACGATCCTAGCGTCCATCGCCGCCGAAAAAAGGGTGCGACCCGACGGGCATGGTCCGTATCACTTCGACCCGGCGGTCGACCTGGTCATGGACCGCAAGACGCCGTTGACCGGCCACGCGAACGGCATGGCTTTCATTGCGCTCGACGTCGATGACCGGGTGCTCCTGCGCCGCATCTATTATTCTATCGGCGGCGGCTTCGTCGTGTCGGACGAGGAGTTGCAGCGTATGCAGACGCGCAGCGAGCCGGAGGCTGGCCCGGCCGTGCCTTACCCTTTCCGAAACGCAGCCGAGATGCTGGCAATGGCGGCATCGAGCGGCCTGTCGATCGCCGAAATGAAGCGCGCCAACGAGAAGACGCAGTCGAGCCCGGCCGAACTTGACAAGCGGCTGGATGCGATCTGGGAAGCCATGCGCTCCTGCATCGACCGGGGCTTGTCGCAGGAAGGCATCATGCCCGGCGGGCTGAAGGTGCGCCGCCGCGCGAAGATGCTCAACGAGCGGATGCAGAACGACTGGAAGGAGAACCGCCCGAACCCGCTGCTCGCCAACGACTGGCTGTCGGTCTATGCGATGGCGGTCAACGAGGAGAACGCGGCCGGCGGGCGCGTGGTGACGGCGCCGACCAACGGCGCGGCGGGCGTCGTGCCGGCGGTGATCCGCTACTGGACGCACTTCTTCCCGGAGGCGGGCCAGGAGGACATCCGCACCTTCCTTCTGACGGCCGCGGCCGTCGGCGGCATCATCAAGCACAATGCCTCGATCTCCGGCGCCGAGGTTGGCTGCCAGGGCGAGGTCGGCTCGGCCTCGGCGATGGCTGCGGCAGGGCTCGCCGCCGTCATGGGCGGAACGCCAGAGCAGATCGAGAACGCGGCCGAGATCGCGCTCGAGCACCATCTCGGCATGACCTGCGACCCCGTGGGCGGCCTGGTGCAGGTGCCCTGCATCGAGCGCAATGCGCTCGGCGCGGTCAAGGCGGTGACGGCGGCCTCGCTCGCCATCAAGGGCGACGGCAAGCATTTCGTGCCGCTCGACGCCGCCATCGAGACCATGCGCCAGACCGGGCTCGACATGAACGAGAAGTACAAGGAGACCAGCCTCGGCGGCCTGGCTGTCAACGTGGTGGAGTGCTGAGGCCGCGACATCGCGCCCTGTGGAGAACCGTCCGGGTCGATTGACCGTCCGTATCCCGGCGCTACACCTGCCAGCATGTCGCTCAACCTGATCAAGCTCTGCGTCGGCGCCGAGAGCATCGAGGATCTCGAGACCTGGATTGCGTTCCGGCTGGGCGAGATGCGCCGGGCGGGCGAGCCGGCGGAGCAGTTCCACACCACGCGCATGGTGCCCAAGCGCGCCGAGGAACTTCTCGACAGCGGCTCGCTCTATTGGGTCATCAAGGGCAACGTGCAGTGTCGACAGCGGCTGGTCGACATCAGGCCGTTCACCGATACCGACGGCATCGGCCGCTGCCACCTCGTGCTCGATCCGAAGGTGGTGCCGACCGATTGGCAGCCACGTCGCGCCTTCCAGGGCTGGCGCTACCTGACGCCGGCCGACGCGCCGGCCGATCTCGGAACCGGACGCGCCGGTTGGACGGCCCTGCCGTCGGAGTTGCGCCGCGAACTGGCAGACCTCGGCCTCATCTGATCTGAAGAGTCGAACGACCGCGGATCCAGTCGTGCGCCCATCCATAAACATTTGATCGGCTTGTGCGGATTCTCGAAAGGAGGCATTCTTTCCTCCGGGCGCGGATGATGGAACAATGCTCCTAACGGGATTGGCAGGTCCCCCGGAAGGCCGCGGGCGCGAGAGCGCTCACGTGATCGTCTGTGGGAACGAGAAGGGCGGGTCGGGCAAGTCGACGATCGCGGCGCACATCGCGGTCGCCCTCTTGCGAGCCGGCCATTCGGTCGCGACGATCGACCTGGACGGGCGCCAGCTCACCTTGACGCGCTATTTCGAAAACCGTCGGCGTTGGTCGGCGAAGGCGCACCTGTCGCTGCCGATCCCGCACCATTTCCATGTCCCCCCGGCCTACAAGGAGACGGTCTCGGGGGCCGAGAGCGAGGAGTTTCGCCGGCTGACCGACGGCCTGGCCGACATCGAGAACAGCCACGACTTCGTCGTCATCGACACGCCGGGATCCGACACCTTCCTCAACCGGCTCGCCCATCGCATCGCCGACACGCTGGTCACCCCGATGAACGACAGCTTCATCGATTTCGACGTGCTCGCGCGGATCGATCCGATCAGCAACGAGATCGTCGAGACGTCCCAATACGCCAACGCAGTGCGCGAGGCGCGGCGCGAGCGGCGCAATGCGGACAATTCCGTCCTGGACTGGGTGGTGGTTCGCAACCGCCTTTCCAGCATCGCCTCGCGAAACGCGCACAAGATGGATGCCTGCCTGAAGAACCTTTCTGCAAGGATAGGCTTCCGAATCGCCGACGGCATCTCGGAGCGGGTGATCTTTCGCGAGTTCTTCCCGATCGGACTGACAGCCCTCGACGATTTCGAGGCTCATGTCCTGGGAACGCGGCCGACGCTTTCGCACCTGGCCGCCCGCCAGGAAATCCGGCAATTGATCACGGCACTGCGGCTGCCGACCGACGCCTTAGGCCGTCGGCGCGCGGAGATCCGGCGCCAGTTCCTGGAGACCTCGGGCCGGCCACTCCGGTTGCCCGACATCTTCGCCAAGTAGACGCCCCGACGGCGCGACGTCTTGGGACTTGCATCCCGGCACCGACCGCCACATCTTGATCGTCATGAGCGACAAACGGCTTCAGAAGACCGACGATCCGCTCGCGCCCGGGGAGGGCACGAACGCGAAGGGCAACGACGTGGAAGCGTTCGTGCGGCAGGTGCGCGCGCTCGGCGCCATGAAGAGCGCCACCGCCAAAGGGCGCCTCGTGCTCGCGCTCGACGCGACGATGAGCCGCCAACCGAGCTGGGATCTCGCCTGCCGCCTCCAGGCAGAGATGTTCGATGCGGTCGGTCGCACGGCGCTCAACGTGCAACTCGTGTATTTCCGCGGCTTCGGCGAATGCCGGGCGTCGAAATTCGTGAACGACACGGGCGAACTCACGCGATTGATGACGAAGATCGACTGCCGGGGCGGTCATACCCAGATCGACAAGGTGCTCGCGCACGCCTTGAGGGAGCACGCGCGCGAGAAGATCGATGCGGTTGTCTACATCGGCGACGCAATGGAGGAAAACGTCGACGACCTCGCCGACAAGGCGGGACAGCTCGGCTTGCGCGGCGTTCCGGTGTTCGTCTTTCAGGAAGGGCGAAATGCGGCCGTGGAGACGGCCTTCCGTGAAATCGCCCGGCTTTCGAGGGGCGCCTGGTTCCGCTTCGACCAGCAATCGGCCGCGACGCTCGCGCGCCTGTTGTCGTCCATTGCCGTATTCGCGACCGGCGGTTTGCCGGCGTTGGAAGCCCGCGGCAACGCCAGCGACCGGCTTCTGCTTGAGAATCTCGGCCGGAACGGCCAGGGCGGGTCCGCGCGATGACATTCATGTTCTACGCGACCGGCATCCTCCTGGTCGCGCTGTTGTTGGCATTCGCTTTCGTTCGCGCCGATGCGGCGACCGTGGCGCGGACCCTCGGACTGCTGGGGCCCGCCTTGCTCGCCCTCGTCAGCGTCGGGCTGTTGGCGGTTGGCCGCGTCGGCCTGGCGGGGGCCGTCTTCTCGGGAGCTGCCGCCTGGTATCTCTCGGGACGCCAGCGGCGTGCTGCGCAGCCCAGCCCGGGCAAGCGTTCCACCGTGCGCACGGCAGCCCTAGAAATGGAACTCGATCACGACAGTGGCGTGCTTGCGGGGATGGTGCTGGCAGGCCATTTTGAAGGGCGCGAGCTTGCCAGCTTGTCGCGCGAGGATCTGGTCTCGTTGCACGCGGAACTGTCGGGGGAGACCGACAGCCTACAGCTTCTGGAAGCTTATCTTGACGGCCGATTCCCCGGTTGGCGTGACGGCATGGACGCGCACGTTGGCGGGGGGGAGAGACGCGCGCCAGGCTCGGGCGCCATGACTGAGCAGGAGGCCTACCAGATCCTTGGTCTTGAAGCGGGCGCCAGTACGGCGGACATCCGCAAGGCGCATCGCCGCCTGATGCAGCGCGTGCACCCCGACCTCGGTGGCTCGTCCTTTCTTGCGGCGCGTATCAACGAGGCCAAGGACGTTCTGCTGAATGGTCATGACTAACTCTCCGTCGACTCACTTACACATCCGGGAGACCGGGGCCGGAATGGCCCCGAGTACGATTGGCTGAGGCTCACTGCTGCACTGCGTAGCAATCGATCTTCTTCCGCTTCAGGGCCGAACAGGCATCGAAGGCTGCCGTCTTGGTCGTGAATCCGCCGTAGCGCGCCCGGTGGAACACGGTGCCCTTCAATTCAAACAGCTCGGTAAACGGCAGCGCGTTGGACAGGATGTTGCCGGCGCGCGAACTCGTCTCCTCGAGGACGGCCAGCGCCTGTTCCTTTGAGGGCGTCGAGGCAACCTGAACGACCCAGCCGCCAGTCGCGATGATGGACGCGGTCCGGACCGGATCAATTTCGGCGCCGGGCGAGACCGTCTCGATTGCCGCGCCCGCGACCGCCGCGGTTGCCATGGCCGCCGGCTCCGGTGCATAGGCTGCGACTGTTTCGCCGTCGGGCCGGAAATCCGGGGTTGGAATGCTGACCTTCGGCAGCGACGACGCGGCGGTGGCGACCGGCGCGCCGCGGTTGATCACCCGGCTGGCGATAAGCGGGCCTCTGCTGCGGGTCGAGGCCTTCGGGAGATACTCGCGGATCAGTTTCGTCATCTGCTGGTCGCGGCTGGCTCCTGTGCGTCCGCCGATCACGACCGCGACGATGCTGCGACCGTCCGTCTTGACGGAGGATACGAGGTTGAAGCCCGAAGAGCGGATATAGCCGGTCTTGATGCCGTCGACGCCCTTCACGCGGCCGAGGAGCTTGTTGTGGTTGCCCATGCGCGTTTTCCCAAGCGTATAGGATCGCGTGGAAAAGTAGTCGTAGTGGTGCGGGAAGTGCTCGCGCAGCGCGATACCCAGAATGGCCATGTCTCGGGCGGTGGTTTTCTGGTTCGCATCGGGGAGGCCGGAGGCATTGCGAAAGGTGGTGCTTGACATGCCGAGCTGGCGCGCCTTGGCTGTCATCTGCCTGGCAAAGCCAGTCTCGGTTCCGCCAAGGAGTTCGGCAACCGCGGAAGCGGCATCGTTGGCGGACTTTGTCACCAGCGAGTAGATGATGGTCTCGACGGTAACGGAATTGCCTGCGCGCACGCCGATCTTGGTGGGCGGGCGAGCAGCCGCATGGGCGGAGAAGGGAACGCGGGTGCTCTTGCGGATTCTGCCGCCATCGAGCGCCTCGAAGATCATGTATAGGGTCATCATCTTGGTCAGAGAGGCGGGGTAACGCGCCGAATCGGCCGATGCCGCGTAGAGGGTCTTGCCGGTATGCGCATCGATGACGATGCCCGCGTATTCGACGGCCCGCGCGGGGACGGCGGACAAGGCCGTGATGGCCGCCAGGGCCAGGACCATCAGAAACTTCGGCGCGACAAAAAGGGATCCGGGGAGACCGTTCGACTGACGCATGCTGCACCTTCGAATTCTTGTTGTTCGATTTTCAGCGACACGCGTGCCGCCACGACATGGGGTCAGACGGTAGGCCGGCGTCGTTACCAATCCGTTTAAGGTAACCGGAATATTGCCGGATCCATGACCATTCGGTTCGAGTTTTAGGAATTGCATGGTCACGTAACGTCAGGAACCAAGCGTCGATCGGTTATGATTGCGTTCGAGCCGCGAGCGCACTAGAAGCCGGGCATGAGCAAGCGCGTCGCCATCTATGCTGGGTCGTTCGATCCCCTGACAAACGGGCATCTGGACGTGCTGAAAGGCGCGTTGGCGGTTGCCGACGACATCATCGTCGCGATCGGTGTGCAGCATGGCAAGACCCCGGTCTTCACCTTCGAGGAACGTGTCGCTCTTATCGAGGAAGTGGCCTCGACCGAGTTGGGTGCCGAAGAGGGCAGGGTCCGGATCATTTCCTTCAACGGCTTGTTAATCGATGTGGCACGCGCGAACGGCGCGACGATCATGATACGCGGGCTGCGCGACGGCACGGACCTCGATTACGAGATGCAGATGGCCGGCATGAATGAGACCATGGCGCCGGAACTGCAGACCGTGTTCATTCCGGCGAGCCCCTCGGTCAGAACCATTACCGCCACACTCGTCAGGCAGATCGCGGCCATGGGCGGCGAAATCCGTTCCTTCGTCCCGCCGGCCGTGGCGCAAGCGCTGGCCGCCAAGTTCAAAGCCTGACAATTTCCAGGGAGAAAAACGCAATGCTGCTAAAACAGCTGGTCTCGACCTGCCTCATTTCGGCGGGTCTCGTCTTCGGAGCGCTGGCCGCCGAACCGGAGGATATGCTGATCCTGACACTGAAGGATGGTGACGTGACGATCGCGCTGCGGCCCGACCTCGCGCCCAAACACGTCGAGCGGATCAAGACGCTGGTTCGTGAAGGCGCCTACGACAACGTCGCTTTCCACCGTGTGATCGAGGGCTTCATGGCTCAGACCGGCGACGTGGAGTTCGGCGACATGTCCGACGGCTACAATGCGCGCCGCGCCGGCACCGGTGGGTCTTCGCGGTCCGATCTGCCGGCCGAATTCTCGCGTACGCCGTTTGTTCGCGGCGTGGTCGGCATGGCCAGGGCGCAGGATCCGAACTCGGCCAATTCGCAGTTCTTCATCATGTTCGCGCCCGCGCCGAACCTCGACGGCGCCTATACGGTCGTCGGCCAGGTGGAGAGCGGGATGGACGCCGTCGACAAGATCAAGCGCGGCGCACGCAATGCCAACGGCGTCGTCCAGGATCCGGATCGCATCATCGACGCGCGCATCGCGTCCGACCCGCAGTAAGCAGGAAAGCGGGCATGCAAGCCCGCCCGGAATGACAATCAAAAGAAGGGAGCCCAGAGATGGCTGAAATCAAGGATCCGGAAAACACACTCCTGATGGAGACGACCAAGGGCAGTGTCGTCATCGAGCTGTTTCCCGACCTGGCGCCCGGCCATGTCGGCCGGATCAAGGAACTCGCCCGCGAAGGCGCCTATGATGGCGTGGTGTTCCACCGCGTGATCGAGGGCTTCATGGCCCAGACCGGCGACGTGAAGTTCGGCAAGTCCGGCGGCGCCTCTTTCAACCCGGCGCGGGCCGGCATGGGCGGCTCCGACAAGCCCGACCTGAAGGCGGAGTTCTCCAACATGAACCACGCCCGCGGCACCTGCTCGATGGCGCGCGCGCAGAATCCGAACTCGGCCAACTCGCAGTTCTTCATCTGTTTTGGCGATGCCGGCTTCCTCAACCGCCAGTACACGGTATGGGGCCAGGTGATCGAAGGCATGGACAATGTCGATAAGATCAAGCGTGGCGAGCCGGCGCAGGATCCCGACAAGATCGTCTCCATGAAAGTCGCGGCCGACGCCTGATGCGTTCCATGGCGGGCGTGATCTGGCCTCTCGTCGGCATTATGGCCGGTGCGGCGCTCGCGCTGCAGGCGCCCGTCAACTCCGCGCTGGCGCGCGGCCTTGGCCAACCGGTCGCGGCCGCCGCCTTCTCCTTCCTGTCGGGGGGCGATAGTGCTGGGTCTCGTCTCCGCCGGCTGGGCCAAGATGCAGGGCACGGTGATCGATTTCCGCGCGCCCGCGCTCTGGCTCTTCGTCGTCGGTGGCTGCCTCGGCGGGTTTTATGTGACCTGCGTGGTGGTGCTGGTGCCCAAGCTCGGCGCGGCCGCGCTGATCGCCTTCGTTGTGGCCGGGCAATTGCTGGCCGGCCTGCTGATCGATCGCATCGGCCTGCTTGGCGTGGCCGTGCGCGAACTGACGCTCGGCCGCGTTGCCGGCGCCGTGCTGCTGATCGTCGGCGCGTTGATGATCCGACGGTTCTGAAGCACACCGATGAAAGTCGACCTCTTCGATTTCGAACTGCCCGAGTCCAGCATCGCGTTGCGCCCGTCCGAGCCGCGAGACGCGGCGCGCCTGCTCGTCGTCCGGCCGGGTGAAGGCGCCGAGGATGCGGTGGTGCGCGACCTACCGAACTTCCTGCGAGAAGGCGACGCGCTGGTCTTCAACGACACGCGGGTGATCCCGGCGCAGCTGTCGGGCACGCGGCGGCGCGGCGAGGCGGTGGCGCATGTCGATGCGACTCTGCACATGCGCACCGGCGCGGATCGCTGGAAGGCTTTCCTGCGGCCGTCCAAGCGGGTGGCCGTGGGCGACCGGATCGTCTTCGGCCATGGAGGCAACGCCTGCATGCTCGGCGCCCTGGAAGCAACGGTCGAGGACAAGGGCGAGGCCGGCGAGGCGCTGCTTGTCTTCGATCTCGCCGGCCCGATGCTCGACGAGGCGCTGCACGCCGTCGGCCACATGCCGCTGCCGCCCTATATCGCCTCGAAGCGGCGCCAGGACGATCGCGACCTCACCGACTACCAGACCATCTACGCGCGTGAAGAGGGGGCCGTGGCCGCGCCGACGGCCGGCTTGCATTTCACGACCGACCTCTTCGCCAGGCTGGACGCCATGGGCGTCCAGCGGCATTTCGTGACGCTGCATGTGGGGGCAGGGACGTTCCTGCCGGTCAAGGCCGACGACACCGCCGACCACAAGATGCATGCCGAGATCGGCCACGTGGACCAGGCGACGGCGGAGGCGCTGAACGCGTCGCGGGCACGCGGCGGGCGCATCATCGCCGTCGGGACGACGTCGCTCAGGCTGCTCGAGAGCGCTGCTTCCCCGGACGGCACGCTGTCGGCCTGGTCGGACGCCACCTCGATATTCATCACGCCGGGCTATCGTTTTCGCGCCGTCGACGTGCTGATGACCAATTTCCACCTACCGCGCTCGACGCTGTTCATGCTCGTCTCGGCCTTCAGCGGGCTGGAAACCATGCGCGCCGCCTATGCCCATGCGATCGGGAACGGCTACCGCTTCTATTCCTATGGCGATGCATCGCTGTTACTGCGCGCTGACGACTGATTTCGCCGACCCGGGACGATCCCATGACCGACCAGTTCACCTTTCGCGTGCTCGCGACCGACGGAAAGGCGCGCCGCGGCGAGATATCGATGCCGCGCGGGACGGTGCGCACCCCGGCCTTCATGCCGGTCGGCACGGCGGGCACGGTCAAGGCGATGTATCTCGACCAGGTGCGTGACCTCGGTTCCGACATCATCCTCGGCAACACCTATCACCTGATGCTGCGGCCGGGCGCCGAGCGCATGGCAAGGCTCGGCGGCCTGCACGAATTCGCCCGCTGGCCGCATCCGATCCTGACCGACAGCGGCGGCTTCCAGGTCATGTCGCTGGCCCAGCTGAGAAAGCTGACCGAGAAGGGCGTCACCTTCAAGTCGCATGTCGACGGCGCCGCCTACGAGATGACGCCCGAACGCTCGATCGAGATCCAGGGCCTGCTCGACTCCGACATCCAGATGCAGCTCGACGAGTGCGTGGCGCTGCCGGCCGAGCCGGCCGAGATCGAACGCGCGATGGAAATGTCGCTGCGCTGGGCCGACCGCTGCAAGGCCGCCTTTGGCGAGCAGCCGGGCAAGGCGATGTTCGGCATCGTGCAGGGCGGCGACATCGCCGGCCTGCGCGAGCGCTCGGCCTCGGCGCTGAAGGCCATGGACCTCAAGGGTTATGCCGTCGGCGGACTTGCCGTGGGTGAGCCGCAGGCGGTGATGCTCGACATGCTGGAGGTGACGTGTCCAGTTCTTCCGTTCGAAAAGCCGCGCTACCTGATGGGCGTCGGCACACCCGACGACATCGTCAAGTCTGTGATGCGCGGCGTCGACATGTTCGACTGCGTGATGCCGACGCGGGCCGGGCGGCATGGGCTCGCCTACACGCGGCGCGGCAAGATCAACTTGCGCAACGCCCGCCACGCCGAAGACCACCGTCCACTCGACGAGGAAAGCGACTGCCCGGCGGCGCGGGACTATTCGCGTGCCTACCTGCACCATCTCGTGCGATCGCAGGAGGCACTGGGCGGAATGCTGCTCACCTGGAACAACCTCGCCTACTACCAGAGTATGATGCAGGGCATCCGCGACGCGATATCGTCCGGCCGGATGGACGATTTCGCGGCCGAAACGTCGGAACGATGGGCCAAGGGTGATCTTCCGGCGCTTTGATGACGTAACTGCCTTCGAGCGGCGCAGGCGTCGCGGCCCGGTCAGAAGGAAGCCCGCCATGAAATACGTCACCGCCTACGGCATCGCGGTCGTCATCTTCCTGATCATCGACGCGATCTGGCTCGGCATCATCGCGCGCGGGTTCTACTCGTCGCGCATGGGCGAACTCATGCTCGATCAGCCGCGCTGGGGCGTTGCGGCCATCTTCTACCTCGTCTATGTCGCCGGGCTCGTGTACTTCGCCATCAGCGTAGGCATGGCTCAGGACAGCATCGGCGTGGCGGCCCTTAACGGAGCGCTCTTCGGCTTCTTCTGCTACCTGACCTACGACGCGACGAACCTAGCCGTGCTGAAGGGCTACGATCCGGTCGTTGCCGTCGTCGACGTCATCTGGGGCACGGTGCTCAGTGGCACGGTCGCCGCAGGTACGCTGTTCGCGATGCGCTCTTTCGGCCTGATTCCACCGACGCCCGCCGGGTGATCCGCTTTCTCAGCTGCTGAGCGCGTTCGACGCTCGCATGCTGACGCCTGTGATCAGCCACGACCCGTCCGGCTGAAACTCGAGCGTATAGACCGCTTCGTATGTCTTGCCGTCGGGGCCGACCAGCAGCACCTGCTGGACGATCGAGGACGCGCTCATCTCCTGCGATTTGCCGAAGGCGTAGCTTTGCGGGCGGCGCACCGGCATGTAGCCGCTCTCCACCATCGACATGAAGGACTGCTGCGTGGGGAAGAAGCGCTTGATGTTCGGTGCGGCGAAGGAATAGGCCAGCGCCGCGTCATCGGCCAGAAAGGCCTCGAGCTGGCTCTGAATGACCTGCTGGGCCGCCTTGACCTCGGTCTCGCCGGCCTTTGCCGGTGCAGACAGGAGGAGGGCGGCGAGAACGGCGGTTGCGATCAGTCTGTGCATGGCAAAACCTCCTCGGCCACGAACCGTCCGTCGACGCGGACGAAAACAGATACGGCGGCTGCGTGTTTTCGGTTTCATCCGGCTCGGGAAGCCTCGCTGGAAACGAGGCGTTGCGCAACGGAAATGCAGACGGCGAGGCAGAATGCCACTTTGTTCGGCAAACGCCGGGAATCGTCGCTTTCGCCGGCGGCAGAGGGCGATTGCGCTTGATTTCCGCAGGCGAACACTCTGAAATGGCTGCCATAGGGGAGTATCTCAGTGAAAGCGTTCGACGAGATGCGGCCGGACGGTTCGACCGTACGAGATCCGTACCAGGCCTATGATGGTTGGTTGCAGTCGCAGGACAAGGCTCGACTGACCGAAAAGACCGGAGACGCCGAGCGCGTCTTTCGGAAGACCGGCATCACGTTCAACGTCTATGGCGAGACCGATGCCGCCGAACGGCTGATCCCGTTTGACATCGTGCCGCGCATCATTTCTGGCCGCGAATGGCGCCGGCTCACCCAGGGCATCGAGCAGCGTGTCGTGGCGCTGAACGCTTTCCTGGACGACATCTATCATCGCCAGGAAATCCTGCGCGCCGGCCGCATCCCCAAGGAACTGATCGCCGGCAACGAGGCCTTCCTGCCAGAGATGATCGGCGTGAAGCCTCCGGGCGGGGTCTACACGCACATCATCGGCGTCGACATCGTGCGCACCGGCGAGGACGAATTCTACGTGCTGGAGGACAATGCCCGCACGCCGTCCGGCGTCTCCTACATGCTGGAGAACCGCGAGACGATGATGCAGCTCTTTCCGGAGCTGTTCCAGCAGGTGAAGGTGCGTCCGGTCGAGAACTATCCGCAACTCCTGCGCCAGTCGCTGTCGCGGGTCCGGCCGGAAGGTTGCCGCACGGAGGTGCCGCGCGTGGCGGTTCTGACCCCGGGCATCTACAATTCCGCCTATTTCGAGCACGCCTTTCTGGCCGACCAGATGGGTGTCGAGCTGGTCGAGGGCTCGGACCTGCGTGTCATCGACGGGCGCGTGGCGATGCGCACGACCGAGGGCTACAAGGAGATCGATGTGCTGTATCGTCGGGTCGACGACGATTTCCTCGATCCGCTGACGTTCCGCCCCGACTCGGCTCTGGGCATTGCCGGGATCATGGACGTCTACCGCGCCGGTAAGATCACCATCGCCAACGCACCCGGCACCGGAATTTCCGACGACAAGGCGATCTATTCCTACATGCCCGAGATCGTCGAGTTCTACACCGGCCGCAAGGCGCTGCTCGGCAACGTGCCGACCTGGCGGTGTTCGGAAACAGACAGCCTGAAATACGTGCTGGAGCACCTGGAAGAGCTGGTCGTGAAGGAAGTCCACGGGTCCGGCGGCTACGGTATGCTGGTCGGCCCGGCGTCCTCGAAGAAGGAGCGCGAGGCTTTCGCGGCCAAGCTCAAGGCCCGGCCGAAGAACTACATCGCCCAGCCGACCCTGTCGCTGTCGACCTGCCCGATCCTGACGGAAGCCGGCCTCTCGCCGCGCCACGTCGACCTTCGCCCCTTCGTGCTGGTGTCCGACAAGATCCAGATCGTGCCCGGCGGCCTGACGCGCGTCGCGCTCAAGGAAGGGTCGCTGGTGGTGAACTCGTCGCAGGGCGGCGGGACGAAGGATACGTGGGTGCTGGATGACTAGGGGGTAGGGGGTAGGGAGTAGGGAGTAGGGAGTAGGTTGGAACCGGTCGTCAAGTCTTACCGGGATCTGTTGGTTTGGCAGGGCGCCGTCGACCTCGCTGTCGCCTGTTATTCGCACACGGGGTCGTTCCCTCGAAGCGAAGAGTTTGGACTGACGTCGCAGATCCGCCGAGCCGCTACTTCGATTGCTGCGAACATCGCAGAGGGAAATGGCCGGGAGAGTACGGGCGTCTACGTGCAGTTTCTACGAATTTCACAAGGGTCTTTGAAGGAACTTGAGACCCACCTCATCATAGCAATGAAGGTCGGCATGATGAATGAGGAAACAGCAGCGGGATTGCTGAAGAGAACGGAAGATATCGGGAAAATGCTCCGAGCACTGATACGCACGCTGCAGAAGAGATCGTGAGAATGGGCATCATGAGTGACCACAGAGTCAACACTACTCCCTACTCCCTACTCCCTAATCCCTCCCCTCACGGTGAGGCCGCCTGACATGCTGCTCGGACGCACCGCCAACGGCCTTTACTGGATGAACCGCTACATCGAGCGCAGCGAAAACACCGCGCGCCTGGTGGATGCGGGATTGCGGCTGGCGCTGACCCGCAGTGCCGATCCGAGCGAAGAATGGGCCTCGATCGTGGCCAGCGCCGGCGCGTCGATCGCGTTCAAGGAGCGACATACCGAGTTCACGGCCGAAAACGTCTCCGACTTCCTGCTTCGCGATACGTCCAACCCGGGCAGCGTCATGTCGGTGATGGAGACGGCCCGCAACAACGGCCGCATGGTGCGCACGGCGCTGACGCGCGAGACCTGGGAGAGCCTCAACGAAGCCTGGATGTCGATGAAGCGCATGCTGGCGCAGCCGATTGACGGCCGCGACCTGCCGAAGGTGCTCGACGCGATCAAGCGGGAGACGGCGCTGATCCGCGGCGCCTTCCATGGCACCATGCTGCGAAACGAGATCTTCGACTTCTCGCAGATTGGCGCCTTTGTCGAGCGGGCCGACAACACCGCCCGCATTCTCGACGTGAAGTACTACGTGCTGCTGCCGTCGGTTTCCTGGGTCGGGTCGACGCTCGACAACCACCAGTGGGAATCGATCTTGCGATCGGTTTCGGCGCACAGGTCATACCGCTGGGTCTACGATGCCGAGTACAAGCCGTCGCTGATCGCAGACTTCCTCATCCTGAATAGCCGCATGCCGCGTTCGCTCGCCTTCTGCTACCGCAACATCGCCGAGAGCCTCGGCTTCCTGGCGACCGAATACGGCATCCGCCACCCGTGCCATGATACCGCCGAGGCCATTCTCGGCCGGCTCAGGGTCAGTTCGGTCAAGGAAATCTTCGACCAGGGGCTGCACGAGTTCCTCACCGACTTCATCGGCGACAACAACCGTCTGGGCAATGAAATCGCCCAGAACTACCGCTTCTACTGAAGCCGGAAGGACCCATGCGGCTCAAGATCACCCACCGGACCGAGTACCGCTACGACGCACCGCTTGGCTATGCGCTGCAGCGGCTGCGGCTGACGCCCTACAGCGGCGGTGCCCAGACCGTGCGGTCGTGGGCTCTGGCCATCGAGGGCGCGCGCGAGGAGGTGCGTTTCGTCGATCAGTTCGGCAACGAGACCATTCTCATCAGCGCCGAAGGCGGATCGATCGCGATCACCGCTGAAGTGCACGGCGAGGTCGACGTCGAGAACACGACCGGCGTGACTGGGCTGCACCGCGGCTTCGCGCCGCTCTGGTTGTTCACCGCGCCGACGACGCTCACGACGCCCGGCGAGGGGATCGCGGCGCTCGTGGCCTCGATCGGAGAGGGCAGCGAGCTCGAACGCCTGCACGCGCTCATGGCGGCGGTCGCCCAGACGGTTGCCTACGTCAAGGGGACGACCGATGCCGCCACCGGCGCCGAGGAGGCGCTGCAGCGGAAATCCGGCGTCTGCCAGGACCATGCGCACGTGTTCATTTCCGCCGCGCGGGCGCTGGGATTCCCGGCGCGCTACATCAGCGGCTATCTCTATTCGGGGGATGCGCCGCAACAGGCCGCGAGCCATGCCTGGGCGGAAGCGCACGTGTCGCAGCTCGGCTGGGTCGGCTTCGATCCGTCAAACGACGTCTGTCCTGACGACCGCTACGTGCGGCTGGCGACCGGCCGCGATTATCGCGACGCCATGCCAGTCTCCGGAATCCGTCTTGGCAGCGGCGAGGAACAGCTTGCGGTCTCGGTCACCGTCGAGCAGTAGTGACCCCCGGGGAAATTCTGGCCGATTCGCTACCATGACCTATTGCGTTGGCATCAAGTTCGATCGCGGGCTTGCGTTCATGTCCGATACACGGACGAACGCGGGCATCGACAGCATTTCGACGTTCCGCAAGATGTTCACCTGGTCGAAGTCCGGCGAGCGCGTGATCGTGCTCCTGGCAGCAGGCAACCTGGCAACGACCCAGGCCGTCGTCAGCCTGCTCGATGAGCGCTCGAAGGCGCCGTCGGAGCGCACGCCCTCGCTGCTCGAGACGCCCTCCATGTTCCAGACCGCGCGCGTGGTGGGCAATCTCGTCAAGGAGGTCATCGCCAATTCGGTGCCGGTCGGGCAGAGCCAGGACGCGTTTGGCGCTTCCTTCATCCTCGGCGGCCAGATCAAGGGCTCGGAGCCCCGGCTCTTCATGATTTATCCGGAAGGCAACTTCATCGAAGCCGGGTCGGACACGCCCTTCTTCCAGATCGGCGAGGCCAAGTATGGCAAGCCGATCCTGATCCGTGCCTACGACCCCAAGATGAGCTTCGAGGAGGCGGCCAAGCTCCTGATGGTCTCCTTTGATTCGACGTTGAAGTCGAACCTGTCGGTCGGCATGCCGCTCGACATGCTGTTCTACGAGCGGGACAGCTTCGAAATCGGGTTCCAGAAGCGCATCACCAACGACGACCCCTATTTCAGGACGATCTCCGATGGCTGGTCGAACGCGCTGCGGACGGCCTTCGGCAGCCTGCCCGATTTTTCCCTGTCATGAGCCGTCGCGGGCGCCAAGCCCGTTGAGTTCCTGAAGCATGTCGAGAAGCGCCTCGATCCGTTCGCGCCCGAGCTTTGCTTCCATCTCGGCGTATATCGCGCGGCTGGCTGGTGTGACCTCCCGGACAAAATGCAGCCCCTGCGCGGTGATTCGAATCATGACGCGTCTTGCATCCACGTCGTCCCGGTCGCGGGAAACAAATCCGCGATCTTCGAGCGTGCGCACGATTCGTGTCAGGCTCGGCGCCAGCAGGCAGGCGCGGGAAGCGAGTTCTGTCGCGTCGAGCGCACCGGTTTCGCCGAGCGTACGCACGACGCGCCATTGCTGCTCAGTGATGTCGTGGGCTGCGAGCAAGGGCCTGAAATGCGACATGACCGCTTCTCTTGCTCTCAGCAAGGCGATCGGCAGCGAACGGTTCGTGTCGCGAGGAATCAGAAGGTCATCCGGGCATGTAAGTGTGGGCTTCATCCGTCGGGTCGCAATCCCTGGCTGGCGCCGCGGACCGATATGGCGGCTTCTCGTCGGCTAAGAGGGATAGTCGATCGTGGCGGGCTTGGGAAATGGCCCAGAAGCACTTTCGGGTGACAGCCGCGTCCCTGACGCGATAGGTAGGCCGGTCACGTGGTTGCAGGGAAGAGAACATGGACAGCGAGGCGTTCCGGCACTGGTCGGTGAAAGCGGCGGAATGGGGCGCGGACTATCGCGACGGATTGCGCGACCGCCCCGTCAGGGCCCAGACGGCGCCGGGGCAGATCGCGGCGGCCATCCCCGCTGCGCCACCCGAGACACCGGAGGCGATGGAAAACATCTTTGCCGATTTCGAGAACACCATCGTGCCAGGCATGACGCATTGGCAGCACCCGCGGTTCTTCGCCTATTTCCCGGCCAATGCCGCGCCGGTCTCGGTGGTGGCCGAGTATCTCGTGACCGCTATGGCAGCGCAGTGCATGCTGTGGCAGACCTCGCCGGCGGCGACCGAACTCGAGACGAGGGTTCTCGACTGGCTGCGCCAGGCCTTGGGCCTGCCGGAGGGCTTTGCCGGCGTTATCCAGGATTCGGCGTCGTCGGCGACGCTGTCGGCTGTCCTCGTCATGCGCGAGCGGGCGCTCGACTGGGCGGGGAACAGCCAGGGGCTGCCGGGCCAGAAACGGCTGCGGGTCTATTCCTCCGACCAGGTCCACACCTCGATCGACCGCGCCATCTGGGTCTCGGGCATCGGGCAGGAAAACCTGGTGCGCGTCGCGACCGAGAAGTCGGCGCGGCGCATGAACACACAGGCGCTGGAGCGCGCGATCGAGGCCGACAAGGCCGCCGGACACCTGCCCGCCGGCATCATCGCGTGCGTGGGCGGAACGAGTGTCGGCGCGACCGACGACATCGCCGCAGTCTGCGCGGTGGCCAAGCGGCACGGGCTCTACGTGCATGTCGATGCGGCCTGGGCCGGCTCGGCCATGATCTGCCCGGAGTTCCGCACGTTCTGGGCGGGCATCGAGGAAGCCGACTCGATCGTGCTCAATCCGCACAAATGGCTCGGCGCGCAGTTCGACTGCTCGACGCATTTCGTGCGCGATCCGGACAGCCTGGTGAAGACGCTGGCCATCCAGCCCGAATACCTCAAGACGCACGGCAAGGACGGCGTCATCAACTACTCCGAGTGGACGGTTCCGCTCGGGCGCCGGTTCCGGGCGCTGAAGCTGTGGTTCCTGATGCGCGCGCACGGCCTGGAAGGCCTCCGCGGCATGATTCGCAATCACGTCGCATGGGCGCAGGCGCTGGCGCTCAGGATCGGGAACGAGGCGGATTTCGAACTGGTGTCGGAGCCGATGCTGTCGCTGTTCAGTTTCCGCCATTGCCCTCGGGGCGTCGCGGACCTCGATGGGCACAACATCGACCTGGTCAACCGAATCAACGACGCGGGACGCATCTACCTGACCCAGACGCGGGTCGACGGCGCCGTGGCGATCCGCTTCCAGGCAGGGCAGTTCGACGCGACCGAGGCCGACGTGGCCGAAGCCTTCGACGCCATCCTTGCCGCCGCGCAGTCGATGGCCGGATCAGCCTGACGGGCCACCTATCCTCGCGAAATATCGCTTGCCTTGGCGCGCCTTTCGTTTCTCTCTATGGGAAAGCAAAACGAAAGGGGGGATCCATGTTTTTGTCGCCGCGGCACTCCGCCATCATCGAGATGGCGAAGGAAAAGGGGCGCGTGCTCGTCGAGGATCTCGCGCAGCATTTCGCGGTGACGCCGCAGACCATTCGCAAGGACCTCAATGATCTTTGCGACCAGCGGCTCCTGACCCGCATCCACGGCGGGGCGCTGTTTCCGTCGGGCATCGAGAACATGGAGTACGAGGCGCGGCGCAAGATCGCAGCGGAGGAAAAGGACGCGATCGGCGCCGCGGCGGCGCGGCTGATCCCGGACAACGCCTCGCTTTTCGTCAACATCGGCACGACGACGGAGGCGGTGTCGAAGGCGCTGCTCGATCACAACGGGCTGATGGTCATCACCAACAACATCAATGTCGCGAACCGGATGCGGATCTATCCCTCGATCGAGGTGGTGATCGCGGGTGGCGTCGTGCGCGGCTCCGATGGCGGCATCGTCGGCGAGGCGGCGGTCGACTTCATCCGCCAGTTCAAGGTCGACTATGCCGTCATCGGCGCTTCGGCGATCGATCATGACGGGGCGCTTCTTGACTTCGATTTCCGCGAGGTGAAGGTCGCGCAGGCCATCATCGCCAATGCGCGGCATGTCATTCTCGTCGCCGACGGCACCAAGTTCGAGCGGACGGCGCCCGTGAGGATCGGGCACCTGTCGCAGGTGAACACCTTCATCACAGATCGCTGCGACGTCGAGGCGATCCGCGCGATCTGTGTGGAATCGGAAGTGCGGTTGCTCGAGACCGGGCGCTGAGCGGCCTGCATCGGTTCCTTTGCGCGCGTTTGACATTCGATTGGATTTCACTTTAGTCATTTGCCAGGGAGGAGCGGCCGGAGCGCGAGGCGCGTACCGGTCGTTGCGCTCAGGGCAGGGGAAGGCGCAAAAGCTTCGCGAACGTGTCAGGGAGGCATGACGACATGGGGTCCTTCATTCTGGCGATCGACCAGGGCACGACATCGTCGCGTGCGATCGTCTTCGACGCCGAGATGACCATCGTGGCCTTTGGACAGCAGGAATTCCCGCAGATCTATCCGGCGTCCGGCTGGGTCGAACACGATCCCGAAGCGATCTGGCAGAGCGTCGTCTCCACCGTGAAGAGCGCGCTGAAAAAGGCGAAGCTCAAGGCCTCCGACATCGCCGCGATCGGCATCACCAACCAGCGCGAAACGGTCGTTGTCTGGGACAAGGCAACCGGCGAGCCGATCCACAACGCCATCGTCTGGCAGGACCGGCGTACGGCGGCGATGTGCCAGAAGCTTGCGAAGGCGGGGCACGAGCCGACCTTCGCGAAGAAGACCGGCCTGCTGCTCGACCCGTACTTTTCCGGCACCAAGCTCGCGTGGTTGCTCGACACGGTGAAGGGCGCCCGCAAGCGCGCCGAAAAGGGCGAACTGCTCGCCGGGACGATCGACAGCTTTCTCATCTGGCGGCTGACCGGCTGCGCGAGCCATGTCACCGACGCCACCAACGCCTCACGCACGCTGGTCTACAACATCGCGAAGAACCGCTGGGACGCGGAACTGCTCAAGATCCTCAACATCCCGGCCGCGATGCTGCCGCAGGTGAAGGATTGCGCCGACGATTTCGGCACGACGGACCCGGCCTTGTTTGGTGCGGCAATCCCGATCATGGGCGTTGCCGGCGACCAGCAGGCCGCCACCATCGGCCAAGCCTGTTTTTCGCCTGGCATGATCAAGTCGACTTACGGCACGGGCTGCTTTGCCGTGCTGAACACCGGCGAGGAACTCGTCCGCTCGAAGAACCGGCTGCTTTCGACCATCGCCTACCGGCTCGGCGGCAAGACGACCTATGCGCTGGAGGGATCGATCTTCGTGGCAGGTGCCGCCGTGCAATGGCTGCGCGACGGCATCAAGGTGATCGGCAAGGCCGAGCACAGCGGCGAACTCGCGGCCCAGGCCGACGATGGCCAGGAGGTCTATCTCGTGCCGGCCTTTGTCGGGCTCGGCGCGCCGCACTGGGACCCCGACGCGCGCGGTGCGATGTTTGGCCTGACGCGCAACACCGGTCCAGCCGAGTTCGCCCGCGCCGCGCTCGAATCGGTCGCCTTCCAGACGCGCGATCTTCTCGACGCGATGGGCAAGGACGCCAGGGGCGTCGCGGCCAGCACGGTGCTCAGGGTGGACGGCGGCATGGTCGCCTCGAACTGGGCCATGCAGCGTCTGGCCGACATCATCGACGCGCCGGTCGACCGGCCGAAAATCCTTGAGACGACCGCGCTGGGCGCCGCCTGGCTCGCGGGCTCGAAGGCCGGCGTCTGGCCGGCTGCGGCCGAATTCTCGCGCAAATGGGCGCTCGACCGCCGCTTCGAACCGGCCATGGAGGCCTCGGAACGCAAGCGCAAGGTCAAGGGTTGGAAGGACGCGGTGCGCCGGACGCTGTCGACGACCTGAGAGAAGAATTGCCCGGGGAGAAACAGCGACCGTGAAGCGTCACGCTTGCGGCATGCGCCGCATGGCCCTATGAGACCGTCTCGAGATGACATCCGATCCGGCCTTCCCGATCTATCCGCACCGCCACCTGCTTGGCATCAAGGATCTGTCGCCGGGCGACATCGAGCTGCTGCTCGACCGGGCCGAGAAGGCCGTGTCTATTTCCCGCCAGCCTGAAAAGAAGACCTCGACGCTGCGCGGGCGCACGCAGATCAACCTCTTCTACGAGGCGTCGACGCGCACGCAGTCCTCGTTCGAACTCGCCGGCAAGCGGCTGGGCGCGGACGTCATGAACATGTCGGTGGCGAGTTCTTCCGTGAAGAAGGGCGAGACGCTGATCGACACGGCCATGACGCTCAACGCCATGCGCCCCGACATTCTCATCATCCGCCATTCCTCGGCCGGGGCGGCCGCGCTGCTCGCCCAGAAGGTCGGCTGCTCGGTGGTCAATGCCGGCGACGGCGCGCATGAGCACCCCACCCAGGCGCTGCTCGACGCGCTGACGATCCGCCGCGCCAAGGGGCGGATCGGGCGGCTGACGGTGGCGATCTGCGGCGACATCCTGCATTCGCGCGTGGCGCGCTCGAACATCATCCTGCTCAACGCGCTGGGCGCGGCCGTCAGGGTCGTGGCGCCATCGACGCTGCTGCCCACCGGCATCCGCGACATGGGCGTGACCGTCTACAACTCGATGGCGGAGGGGTTGAAGGGCGTCGACGTGGTCATGATGCTGCGCCTGCAGCGCGAGCGGATGGCCGGCGCCATGGTGCCCTCGGTGCGCGAATACTTCCGCTACTTCGGCCTCGATGCCGAGAAGCTGAAGGCCGCCAACGACGGCGCGCTGGTGATGCATCCAGGCCCGATGAACCGGGGTGTCGAAATCGCGTCGGAGATCGCCGACGGGCCGCAGAGCGTCATCCAGGAACAGGTGGAAATGGGCGTGGCCGTCCGCATAGCCGTGATGGAGGCGCTGCTCGATCCGCGCCGCGATCCGGAGGGTGGGGCATGAGGACGCCAGCTGTCGGCACCACCGTCTTCCAGAATGCCCGCGTCGTCGATCCGTCGCGCGGGCTGGACGAGCGCGGCACGGTGATCGTCGTCGACGGCGTGATTGCAGCGGCGGGAGCTTCCGCCGCGAACCAGGGCATGCCGGATGGTGCCACCCTGGTCGACTGCCGGGGCAGGGCGGTGATGCCCGGCCTCGTCGACGGACGCGTCTTCATCGGCGAACCGGGCGGCGAGCATCGCGAGACGATCGCTTCGGCAAGTGCCGCAGCCGCGGCCGGCGGCGTCACCTCGCTGGTCATGATGCCGGATACCAACCCGATCATCGACGAGGTGTCGCTGGTCGAGTTCGTGTTGCGCACAGCGCGCGATACGGCTGCGATCAACATCCATCCGGCCGCGGCCGTCACCCGCAACCTCGAAGGCCGGGAGCTGACCGAGTTAGGCCTGATGCGAGAGGCCGGAGCGGTGGCCTTCACCGACGGTCGCAACTCCCTTCGCAGCCCGCTCGTCATGCGCCGCGCACTGACCTATGCGCGCGATTTCGGCGCGGTCGTCGCCAACGAGACGCAGGACGCGGATCTGGCGGGCGCAGGCGTCATGAACGAAGGGCTTTTCGCGAGCTGGCTCGGCCTGCCCGGCATCCCGCGCGAGGCCGAGGCGATCCCGCTCGAACGCGACCTGCTGCTGGCGCGCCTGACCGGCAGTGCCTACCACGCCGCCAAGATCTCGACGTCGCTGTCGGCTGGCGCCATCGCGCGCGCCAAAAACGATGGCGCGAAGGTCACGGCCGGTATCTCGATCAACCATCTGTCGCTCAACGAGAACGACGTCGGCGAGTATCGCACCTTCTTCCGGCTCTCGCCGCCGCTGCGCGCCGAGGAGGACAGGCTGGCCATGGTCGAGGCGGTGCGCGACGGCACCATCGACATCATCG
Organism: Mesorhizobium sp.; assembly: GCA_051860465.1. Taxonomy (GTDB): domain Bacteria; phylum Pseudomonadota; class Alphaproteobacteria; order Rhizobiales; family Rhizobiaceae; genus Aquibium. Next base: position 77,785 of record JBHYDY010000013.1, on the reverse strand, counting down.
TCTCCTCGCACGACCCGCAGGACGTCGACACCAAGCGTCTGCCCTTCGCCGACGCCGCGGATGGCGCGATCGGGCTGGAGACGCTGCTCGGCGCGGCTCTTCGCCTGCACCACAATGGCGACGTGCCGCTGCTGCGGCTGGTCGAGCTGCTGTCTACCGCGCCGGCCCGATTGTTTGGCCTGCCGGGCGGGACGCTGAAGCCCGGCAGCCCTGCCGACCTCATCCTCGTCGACCTCGACGAACCTTGGGTGGTGCGCGAGGCCGAGATCCGCTCGCGTTCGAAAAACACCTGTTTCGAAGGCGCGCGCCTGCAAGGCAGGGTCTTGCAAACCCTGGTGGCGGGTCGCACAATATTTACCGCAGCATAGAAGGCCGTTGGGAGACAGCCCTCGGCCGGCACAGGAATGCCGATGCCCGACCCGATCAGCTGGCAGCTCGCCTTGCCCACCCTCCTCGCAGCGCTGGTCTTCGGCTACCTGCTCGGCTCCATTCCCTTCGGGCTGCTGCTGACGCGGGCGGCCGGCCTCGGCGACGTGCGCAAGATCGGCTCGGGCAATATCGGCGCCACCAACGTGCTGCGTACCGGCAACAAGAAGCTCGCGGCGCTGACGCTGCTGCTCGACGCATTGAAGGGCACGGCCGCGGTGCTGATCGCGGGGCTCTACGGACCCGACCAGGCGTTGGTGGCCGGTCTCGGCGCCTTCCTTGGCCATCTGTTTCCGGTCTGGCTCGGCTTCAAGGGCGGCAAGGGCGTCGCGACCTATCTCGGCGTGCTGGTCGCGGTCGCCTGGCAGGGCGCGCTGGTCTTTGCGATTGGCTGGCTCGCCGTCGCCTTCATCACCCGCTACTCGTCGCTTGCGGCCTTGGTTGCCGCGCTTGCCGTGCCGGTGGCGCTTTACGTCCTGGGATCTGTGCAGGCCGCCGGGCTTTTCGTGCTGATGAGCCTGATCGTCTTCGTCAAGCACCGCGCCAACATTGGCAGGCTCCTCTCCGGAACCGAATCCAGGATCGGAGCCAAGGGGTGAATTCGGGGCCGGTCTCGGGGCCCCGGCTGCTCGGAGACCGGCAACGGCTCAACTGGCTGCGCCTGATCCGCACCGACAATGTCGGCCCGGCGACCTTCCGCGACCTGATCAACCGTTTCGGCTCGGCCGAGAAGGCGCTGGAACGCCTGCCCGACCTGATCCGCGCGGGCGGGGCCGCGCGCGTTCCGAAGATCTGCGGCATCGAGGATGCGGAAACCGAGCTTGCCGGCGTGGCACGGCTCGGCGCCCGGCTGATCGCGATGGGAGAGCCCGACTATCCGCCGCTGCTGAGGATGATGGACCACCCGCCGCCGCTCGTGACGGTGCTTGGCGAACCCGCCGTGTTCGCGCTGCCGCCGGTGGCGATCGTCGGCGCCCGGAACGCCTCCTTGGCCGGCATCAAGCTCGCCAGAACGATCGCCGCCGAACTCGGCCGAGAGGGCTATGCCGTCGTCTCCGGGCTGGCGCGTGGCATCGACACGGCCGCGCATGAAGGCAGCCTGTCGACCGGAACGGTCGCGGTTCTGGCCGGCGGGATCGACCGACCCTATCCGCCCGAGAACCTGGCGCTGCTCGACGAGATCACGCGGCGCGGCGGAGCGGCCATTTCGGAAATGCCGCTCGGCTGGGAGCCGCGGGCGCGCGACTTTCCGCGCCGCAACCGCATCATCGCCGGCCTGTCGCATGGGCTCGTGGTGGTGGAGGCGGCGCTGCGCTCCGGGTCATTGATCTCGGCGCGGCTGGCGGCCGACATGGGCCGCCTCGTCTTTGCCGTCCCGGGCTCGCCGCTCGACCCGCGCGCGGCCGGCACCAACGGGTTGCTCAAGGACGGCGCGACCCTGGTGACGGAGGCGCGCGACATCCTCGAGCAGATCGCGCCGCTGATCGGCGCGCCCATTCCGCAGGTATCGTCGCTGGAGGAGCCGCCGGATTTCGCCGCCACGCCGCAGCCTGACGACAGCGACCGCGCCCGGGTGGTCGAGTGCCTCGGCGCCACGCCGACGGCGATAGACGAGATCATCCGCCACACCGGCCTGCACCCGGCGCAGGTGTTCATGGTGCTGCTGGAACTCGATCTCGCCGGCCGGCTCGAACGCCATGCCGGCGGCACGGTCTCTCTGCTCTTCGTCGATTGAGCGGCGGTTTCTGTTCCGCGTCCTGGCTCACGCGGGCAGCATGAAACCATCGAAGAAGCGGGCCAGTTCGTCATGCGCGTCGATCGGCAGCACATGGGCGACGTACTGGTCCGGGCGCACGATGACGACGCAGCCGCGCGTCCGGTCGATGCCGCGCAGGTCGAAGATGTCGCGCCCGGCTTTCGGGTCGGCGCAAAACATCTTCTCGTAGTCGATCAGGCCGAGCCGTCCCTTGCGGGGTTTCAGGAAGGCGGGCAGGCGTTCGGGCGCCAGGTCGCGCGGCGCCTGCTGGAAGATCGCGCGGACGTCGAGCACGGTGTCGATGTTCTCGTCCCTGCGCGTGTACCGCCGCACGGGCGACGCCGGTTCGGCGAGGAGAAAGCGGCCAAGCTTCACGATCGACGAGCCGCTCCCGGCCGGATCTTCGTCAGGGCAAAAGGCGAAGAGGCGCCATCGCGCGTCGGCGTCGATGACGTGCCCAAGCTCCAGCGGCTTGAAGTCCGCAAGGCGCACCACGGGGGCCGAGTGGAAACGAGTGCCGATCCCGAAGCCGGTGGCAAGCGACTGCCAGGTTGCATCGCCGGTCAGGACCGAGGGCCTGTAGGTGACCGACATGCCCGCGGTGTAGCGGCCGTGCTCGATGAAGTAGCGCTGGAACTTCGGCGCCCCTCCCGCCGTCCCGTTTCCAGTTTCCGGCCTCTCGCTCATGATGCGCGACCATTCCCTGTCGAACTCGATCAGGTCGCGCGCCACCGCCTGTCTCTCCGCGGAATAGCTGTGCAGGATGTCCGGCGGACATCGGCCTTGAAGCACGGACACCAGCTTCCAGCCGAGGTTGAATGCGTCGCCCATCGAGACGTTCATGCCCTGTCCGGCTTTCGGGCTGTGCGTGTGGCAGGCGTCGCCGCAGATGAAGACATGTGGCAGGCGCGTTGAAGCGGCGTCATCCGGCACGTCGTCGAACTTGTCGGTCAGACGCTGGCCAATCTCATAGATTGACCACCAGACGACGTCCCTGACATCGATCGTGTAGGGCAACAAAGTTCGTTGCGCGGTCGCGATCAATTGCTCGACGGTGATGTTGCGGCTGGCGACGCGTTCTCCTTCGCCAAGCTTGTCGAGTTCCACGTAGAAGCGGACAAGGTAGCCGCCTTCGCGCGGAATGATGACGATGTTGCCGCCACTGGCCGACTGGATCAGCGTCTTGCATCGGATGTCGGGGAAATCCGTCACCGCGAGGACGTCCATGACGCCCCAAGCCTGGTTGGCGGCATCGCCGACCAACTCTCGGCCGATTGCCTTGCGGACCATGCTGCGCGCGCCGTCGCAGCCCACGACGTAGCGCGCTCTGACGGTCAATGACTGTCCCTCATGTCCGGCGTCCGGACGCTCGAGCCTCACCGATACGGGATAATCCCGCTCCGCCGGATCGACGGCAAGATCGAGGAACTGCATCGAATAGTCAGGATCGAGCCGCGACGGCGAATTGCGCATGATGTCGAGATACATGTCATGCACACGGGCCTGGTTGAGGATCATGTGCGGCATTTCCGACAGGCCGTCCTCGACATCCTGGACGCGACCGGTGCGAGCGATGAACTCCGGCCGTGACGGGTCCGGCTTCCAGAAGGTCGTCTCGTTGACCTGGTAGCCCTGCCGGATAATCTTGTCGGCGAAGCCAAAGGCATGGAACATTTCCATCGACCGGCAGGAAATTCCGTCAGCCTGTCCCTTTTCGATTGGGCCGGGTCTCCGTTCGATGATTCGCGTCTTGATCCCCGCATAGGCGGAAAGCAAGGCCGCGAGCGTCAGGCCGGCGGGTCCGCAACCGACGATCAGCACATCGACAGGCTCCTGAAAGTCCGGGTCCGACGCCGGGCGGCCGGGTGCCGCTTTATCCATATCGGGATCGCCGGGCTGGAAGCCGTCGAGGTGGTACTGCATCAGCGATCTCCGGTGTTGGAATAATATGTGTACTTACTAGATTCTCAGGCGCCCTGTCCATCCAATTGATATGCGTAGTTATCATTTTCGATTCATGCTATGAGCGCAAGGTCGGCTGGAGGCCGGGGCTGCGCTGAAATGCCGGAGAATTCTGATGACGCCGTTGTCCAAGAAGCCTGGCCATCTCATTCGCCGTCTTCACCAGATTTCGACGCATGTGTTTACGGAGCGCGTTCGAGAGGCCGGATTCGACCTCACGCCCGTCCAGTATGCCGCCCTTGATGCACTCGGCTCGAATCTGGGGGTCGATCAGGCGCGTCTTGCGGAGGTCGTGGCAAAGGACCGAGCGACGACAGGCGCAGTCGTGGACCGTCTGGAACAAAAAGGTCTCGTCTCGCGACGCATCAGTGAGCGCGACAAGCGCGCGCGCGTGCTGGGGCTCACGCCCGACGGGGCCGACCTGCTCGGGAGAATCGCTCCCCTGGTGGAAGATCTGCAACGCGAGATCCTGAGCGGGCTCGACGAGCACGAGTACCGCCAGTTCGTCGAGCTCGCCGCCAAGGCGGCAGCGGCCGGCGTCGTCGGCGACGATTGAGCGTCCCGCCCCGCATGCGACAACGGGCGTTTGGCTGTTTCGCGCTTAAGACCTGACGATCTGCTCCCGTCGGAGGTGCGAAATGATGAGCTTGCCGAGGCGGGCTCCCGGCCGATCGGGACTGGCGTCTTCGAACGGCCGATTTCCTTGCCAAGATCCACCATATCCGCGATATGCAGGTCGTTGAGGTCGCGGTCTGGTCCTGTTCCCGGCCAGCGTCCGCGACCGGGATCTTGGCGCGGATCGATTTCTCGCTCCGTTGGAGCGGATGCCGTGTCGGAGCAACGACGAACATGCGCACGGTTTCGTGCGCCGGAAATGCGAGAAAACGCGTGGAATACCAATCGTATCGCTTCGCCGTTGCTCCGATGATGGACTGGATAGACAAAAAAAAGCTTTTGATAACGTTAGTCTATTTCTGACGAAAAACCGCTTGGTGCAGTTTTGGTGCAGTCCGCCCCTTGTTCGGCAGTGGTGTAGCGTGGTTGGGGCTCTGGTGCAGTAGCTGAAACTGCCTCGCGATGTTCGACGGGTGCAGTGATCGTCAAAGTACGCTATGCGTCGGTAGGCGACAACACGGCGGGACTTGATGGCTTCTGAAATTTGGGAATGGCTTCTTGGTACGCTGGTCACCACCGGCGCTATCGCCACGGTTGGCTACCTGTTCCGAGATACGGTTGCGAAGTTCTTTTCCAAGGCGATCGAGCATCGTTTTGAGACGCGTCTGGAAACCTTCAAGGCGGAGCTTCGTGACAACGAGAAGGAGCTGGAGCACATCCGCTCGTTCCTCTCCTCAGGTCAACGAGAGCGCGACTCGGCTGTCCAAGCCAAGCGCCTTGAGGCGGCGGAGACCTTACTGCGTGCGCGTCACAGCCTCTCTCAGCTGTCGATGCTCGTTGAGTACATGAAAATTTTGAACGGCGAGCAGATTCTGAAGGACGGGGATGATACTAAGATCACCGAGTTCATCGAGACCATCATGAAGCCTTTTGACGTTGACGAGAAGATAAAGGCGATGGGTGCTTTCGACAAAACTGGTGCCAAGCTCTACCTCAGCGACAAGGCCCTCAAAGCGTTCGATGCTTACGAGAGCATTATCATTCAGGCCACGATGATGATGAAGCTGTACAGCATTCCGTTGCGGGATAAGGCTGGCCTCATGAAGGTCGGAGCACTCAGCAAAACGATCATCGAGATAGCCCCTGCATCGAAAGAGGGCTTTGACAAATTCGGGGAAGGGTACGCCTACTACTGGACCAAGTACTTCCATGACGAGATATTGCGATTGCTCCGCCAGGAGGTCTCGGGGGCGGACGACTTGACCAGGGATGCGAGATCGGCCGAGCAATTGGCACTGGAGTCGCGCCAAGCGCAGATCAACGTCCGCTTGACACTGCAACAGAAGGGATTGCCAGATACCCTCATAAAAACGGACGAAAACGCGGCGGCGAGTTCGTCCGAGGTTGAGAGGGCTAAGTCGTAGCTTATCCTTGAACATCTGGGCTGGGATATTGAAGAGCGGCTCGAAATCCTTTGAGAACGCTTAACCCAAGGTATGTACAGGCGTTGAAACCTTCCTCGCCTTTAACTGAGACGCCGACAACCGCACCACAGCGTAGGAGGTCGGACCGGTAGGCCTTAGTTATCAGATCGCCGTCCCAAATCGGTCCATCTTTGTGCAGATTTTCAAGCGTTTCGAGATGACCAGTATTTAGCTGCAGGATGAAGTCGGCGAGTTCTATCGCGCGCACTAGTTCGACCGGAGTGCACAACGTGAGGTTGTCACCTTCCATCGCCTTTATGATTTTCAGTATCCTCATCTTCCTTTCTCCTTTCGGGCAGATGCCCGGTGCGGATGTGAGAGCAAATGTAAAACAAGCGAAATTAATATTCCGCTGTTAATTGAATGCATAAAAATTACGACAGTATTTTTATTCAATGGCGCGGATTTGTCAAATTTGTCTGGTGCAGTTCTAGATTGATTACTTGTGCGGTTATTGGTGAAGTAGGAAAGCTATAATCGATGAGTGCTCAGTGGTTTCAAAAGGTTAGCTATGGTAGAGAGTGCTCAAATAATGGCCAGAACCGGACTGGTGCAGTTTAGACACACTTAGAATAGTCATGAAAAAACAAGACTTTACGAGATCGCGACGCTTCGCCGTTGCTCCGATGATGGACTGGACGGACCGTCATTGCCGCTACCTCCACCGGCAGTTGAGCCGCAGCGCGCTGCTCTACACCGAGATGGTCGTCGCGGACGCGGTCATCCATGGCGATCGGGAACGGTTGCTCGGTTTCGATCCATCCGAACACCCCGTCGCCCTGCAACTCGGCGGCAGCGATCCGACAAAGCTCGCGCAGGCGGCGCGGATCGGCGCGGAATTCGGCTACGACGAAATCAACCTGAATGTCGGTTGCCCGTCCGACCGGGTGCAGTCGGGCACTTTCGGGGCCTGCCTGATGAGGACGCCCGGGCTCGTCGCCGAGTGCGTCGGGGCGATGAAGCAGGTGGTGGAAATCCCGGTTACCGTCAAGTGCCGGCTTGGTGTCGATGAACAGGACATCGAGCCCGCGCTCGACGATCTGGCCGACGGCGTGTTCGACCGGGGAGCGGACGCCCTTTGGGTCCATGCGCGCAAGGCGTGGCTGGAAGGACTGAGTCCGAAGGAGAACCGCGACATCCCTCCGCTCGTTTATGATCGAGTATACCGGTTGAAGGCGCGGTGTGCGGATCGTTTCATAGGCTTGAATGGAGGAATTAACTCGTTGGATGAGGCGGAACTGCATCTCGGTCATGTCGATGGTGTCATGCTTGGCCGCGCCGCCTACCACACGCCGGCGTTGCTAGCCGGCGTCGACAGACTTTTGTCGGATGGAAAGGCAGTACAGGCTGACCTCACCGACGTCATTGGTGCCATGGTCGAGTATGCCAGCCGCCACGTCGCAGCGGGGGGCCGGCTTTCCCAGGTGACGCGCCATATGGTCGGCTTGTTCCATGGCCGCCCCGGCGCACGACGCTACCGGCAGGTTCTCTCCACCGACGCGACCCGGCCGGGCGCCGGTGCCGAAGTCTTGCGCGAGGCCTTTGCGGTTGTTGCGGAAGCTTCCGATGTGCAGGCGGCGTGACACGCGACCTGCGTCATCGTGGTTGAGAAATGATTTTCCTGGGTCGCGAATTGCGAGAGAAAGAACCAGCCGTTAAGGAAAATCGGCAACTTTAGGGCGGTGTAAGAATTCGGGTGTGCTCTAGAGGGGAACCGATGGCATCGTTGAATATGAAGATCACGGGCGGCGTCGCATTGTCCGGACTTGTTTGCGTACTGACCGCGGGAACGGGCCTGTATGTCGCCAGGAATCTTGGCAACGAACTGAACGGCGCGCTCCAGTCCGCCGAAGTGCTGCGCCATCATATGCATGCCGACATGATGCACGATGCCCTTCGTGGCGATGTGGTTTCTGCCATCCAGGCGTCATCGATCAGTATCGGCTTCGATGCCAAGCAAATCAGGGAAGAGTTTGTCGAGCATTCCGCGAGTTTCACAGAATCCATCAATGCTGCGCGCCGCATGGCTACAGACCCCGAAGCGATGTCGGCGCTCGATCAGGTTGCCGAACCGCTCAGGGCCTATCAGGAACTTGCAGCCAAGATCATCGAAGAGACCGGGCGCTCCAATTTTGGCGCCCAGGAGATGTACCCGGCATTCAAGGCACAGTTCGATACGCTTGAAGATGCCATGGGCGAAGCTTATGAGAAGATTCAGGCAGCAGCGAACCGCGAGGCGGAAGCCGCGCTCGGCGGCGCATTGCTGGGACAGTACACCATGCTTGGCCTCCTGGCGTTGGGCGTTCTGTTGTGTGGCGCCCTTACGCTGATTTCGCGCCGCCAGGTGGTGAAGCCCCTCCAGGACGTGACCGAGGTGCTGGAACGCCTGTCGCAAGGCGATCTCTCGGCTCAGCCCCCGAGCGCTGAGCGCAGCGACGAGATCGGCAAGATGAACCAAGCGCTCCAAGCTTTCCACAAAGCTGTGGTGGCACGCCAGGCCGAACTTCAGGCTGCTGATCAGCGCGAGGCGCTGGAGGCTGAGCGTCTGCGCAACGAGCAATTGCGAGCCGATGCCGAACACGCGCAGACGCAGGTCGTCTCCTCGATCGCCGACGGTCTTTCCAGCCTGTCTCGGGGCGACTTCACCGTTCGGCTCGAACAGGCCTTTCCGACGTCCTACGAAAAGCTTCGCCACGATTTCAACGCGACCGTCGGATCGTTGTCGGAAACGATTGCCGCGATCCTGTCGTCCGTGGCCGCGATCCGCAGCAGCTCGGGCGAGATTTCGCGCGCGGCAGACGATCTGTCGCTTCGCACGCAACAGCAGGCGAGCGGCCTCGAAGAAGCGGCGGCCGCTATCGGCGAAATCACCGACACCGTCAACCGCACGTCGGCGGGCGCACAGGACGCGCATGACTCCGTCCGCAGCGCCAACAGCGAGGTCGATCGTGGCGGCGAGGTCGTTCGCCATGCCATCGACGCGATGAGCGGTATCGAGAAATCGTCCGGTTCGATCGGTCAGATCATCGGTGTCATTGACGAGATCGCCTTCCAGACCAACCTGCTGGCGCTGAACGCCGGTGTCGAGGCCGCCCGGGCTGGCGAGGCCGGCCGCGGCTTCGCCGTGGTTGCGCAGGAGGTGCGTGCGCTTGCACAGCGTTCGGCCGAAGCTGCCAAGGAGATCAAGTCCCTCATCTCCACATCGACCGATCAGGTCAACCGCGGTGTCGACTACGTCGGCGAGACCGGAGCGGCGCTGACCCGGATTGCCGAGCAGGTCCGCAAGGTGAACGGCATCGTCTCCGACATCGCCTCCTCGGCTCGCGAGCAGGCGACCGGTATTGGCGAGATCAACACCACCGTCGACCAGATGGATAAGGTCACGCAGCAGAACGCGGCCATGGTGGAACAGACGACTGCAGCGAGCCATCAACTCGCGCGCGAGGCCGAGCAACTTGCCGGGCTTGTCGGACGGTTCCGAATTTCAGCTCAGGGTTCGAGCCCTGCCAGCGCCTATGCGCCGCGTGCGAGCAAGCCTGCGGTGAGCGTGGCTTATACGTCCGACGGAAGCGCCGTCCGTAAGGTTCAGGTCGCGCAGGAACCAGACGGCTGGGAAGAGTTCTGATCCTGCCGGCCGGACGATACAATGACGGGTTTCGGCCGGGTTCTTCGCCCGGCCGTTTTTTTTGGTATGGAGCCCGGTCCAGGTTGCCTTTCGCGTGAGGAGCGATGGTCGTCGTCGATTTACTTCCGCTGTCCGAACCGATAGCGAATCGGCCGAAAGGATTCCGCATGCTACCGACCGAAATGCCGATGGGCGAGATCGCGAGTTTCGTCGCGGGCGTCGCGGTGGCCGGCGCCGTATCGGGTGTTCTCGCCGGGGTCTTCGGGATCGGCGGCGGTGCGGTGCTCGTCCCTGTCTTCTACCAGGTGATGACGTCGCTCGGCGTCGACGAGGGCGTGCGCATGCACGTGGCCGTTGGTTCCTCGCTCGCCATCATCGTGCCGACGTCGCTGCGCTCCTTCCAGGGTCACCATGCCCGCGGCGTGGTCGACATGGAACTCCTGCGAAACTTTCTGGTACCGGTGCCGCTCGGGGTTCTGGTGGCCACGTTGATCGCCGCCTCGATTTCCAGCGAAGGGCTGCGGCTGATCTTCGCGCTGATCGCGCTTGCTGTCGGCCTGCGGCTCGCGTTCAACCGTGATTCCTGGCGACTGGGGCGCGATATCCCGGGAAACCCCTGGCGCGGGGCGATCGGTTTCGTCATCGGGCTCCTATCGACCTTGATGGGCATCGGCGGTGGCGTCATGAACAACACCTTCATGTCGTTGTTCGGCCGGCCAATGCACCAGGCTGTCGCCACGTCGGCCGGTGTCGGCGTGCTGATCGCGATCCCTGGTACGATCGGCTATGTATGGGCCGGTTGGGGTGATCCGCGGTTGCCGGTCGCCTCAACCGGTTACGTCAACTGGATCGCGGTTGCCCTGATCCTGCCGATCACGTTGCTGGTCACGCCTTTCGGCGTGAAGATTGCGCATGCTTTGAAGCGGCGGCACTTGGAAATCGCCTTCGGCGCGTTCCTTCTTTTCGTCTCCGCCCGGTTCTTCTGGAGCCTCTACGGCTGAAGCACTCAGTCGCGCAGGATCATCACGTCGCGACGGACATCGAATCCCGATAGGGTGCCGATGAAGTTCATGCCCAGCAGGCTCTGTCCGAGCGAGCCCGGTGCCGCCACGAGGACCGGCAGGCGGCGGCGTACGATCGAACCGACGCCGATCTCTTCGACCGTGGCGCGCGCCGCGCGCGCCACGCCGTTGGCCGTTGAAATGGGAACGCCATAATCGAGGGATTGCGGTTCGATGCCGACGCGCCTTGCGTCGTCCGCCGAAAGCACGGTCGACGTCGCACCGGTATCGACGATAAAGTCGACCGCGATGCCGTCGACCAGAGCCCGCGCGCCGAAATGGCCATTGGCCAACATGTCGAGCCGCACCACCGCGTCATCGTCCGAAAACGACATGGAGAGCGGGCTTCCAGGCACGAGCCCGACGGTGACGCGGTTGGCGACGTCCTGCAATTCGTAGCGGTACTGGTAGCCGGCCAGAAACACGAGAAAGACCAAGAGCCAACCGGCGATCATCTTGACGCTGCCGCCCCAAGAGGTTCGCGAGAAAACGACGCCCGCCCCTATCACCAGCGCAAGCGCGCCAAGCTGGATCATGCTGGCGAAAGATTCGTTCCCGATGCCCATCACCGTGCCGGCATCGTGATTGATCACCAGAAGCACAAGCCCGCCGACGATCACGATCATGGCGATCCAGAACAGGCGCATCAATCTGGCTCCGCCGTCCCGCTTCCGCGCGTCATGCGCGACCGGCGCGTTTCGCGGCGGGGACGCCGTTCGACGGTTTCCAAGCGCGCGGGCAGTTCGGCCATGATCGCGCGGCGCTCCGGCGCCGCCATGGCAATCCAGGCCCCGATCTCCGTCTGCGTGCGACCGCAACCGAAACAGAATCCGGTTTTCATGTCTATCGAGCAGACCAGGATGCAGGGGGATTCGATTGTGTTCATCACTTGCCCTTCGACCATGATCTCACATGGTGGGAAACCATCCGCCACGCAAGGGAAAGAGGTGCGCGTCCTTATGACAAGATCGTAACCGTTGTCGCCGGCGTCACATCGGTCTATTCCCGCCCAGGATTGGCCCGCTCGCGGGCAGGCTCCTGCAACGGGTGACGCAATGACCACCGGACTGCCTTTCGACGATTACCGCGCGCTCCTGGCCAAGCTTCCTGGCCCCGATGATGCGGCCGGCTCGGCCGCGCGACGGCGCATCGACCGCATTGCGCCGGAGAACTGGCTCGGACAGATAGGGGAGCTTGCCGTCTGGCTCGCCGACTGGAGCGGCCGAACGCCACCGACGGTCAACAGGCCGCAACTGGCCGTTTTCGCCGGCAATCACGGCGTCGCGCAGCATGGCGCGACGGCCCGCCCAGCTTCGGCCACGGCCGCGATCGTCGAACACTGCGCCGCTGGCGGCATGCCTGTGAACCAGATCTGCGTGGCGAACGACGTCGGCCTCAAGGTCTACGACCTCGCGCTCGACATGCCGACGGGCGACATCGCCTCTGAAGCCGCACTGGACGAACGTGGCTGCGCGGCGACCATGGCATTCGGGATGGAAGCGACGGCGGGCGGGATGGACCTGCTTTGCGTTGGGTCCGTGGGCGTGGGTGGAGAGATCGCCGCAGCTGCGGTTTTCGCCGTCACTGGTGGCGGTACGGGCGTCAACTGGACGATCGGCTCCGATGGAGCCGCCACGCAACGGGCCGCTCTGGTGGATCAAGCGCTGGCCACCCATCGCGGGCATCTATCGGATCCGCTCGAAGTCCTGCGTCGTCTCGGCGGGCGTGAGATGGCGGCGATCGCCGGTGCGATCCTGGCTGCGCGCGCACAGAAGATACCGGTTCTGCTCGACGGCGACCAGGCGATCGCGGCCGCGTGCCTGCTTCAGGCCGCAAATCCGGCAGCCCTTGACCACTGCCGCCTTGCCTCCGTGCCGGCGGACACGGCGTTGGCAAAGGCTGCACGGCGGCTTGGCCTGCGCACTGTGATAGCTCTGGACGTTGACCTCTCGGAAGGAGGGGCGGCGGCGCTGGCAGTTGCCACGGTTCGAGCCGCGGCCCTTTGCCTGGCGAACGTTCAGCCGCTGAGTGTTCCGCTACGGTAGCTGGAGCGCGCATGGCCTTGTGAGAGTATAGGCTCACTTCAGCTCGCGGCGGCAAGCTTCATGGACTCATCGGGCCTGCGGTTTGTCCCGAGCGCTCTCGAAGCAGGGAAAATCGCAAAGACCTCCGTGCCCTCGCGCAGTTTCGATTGGAGGTCGAACTTGCCGCCGTGGAGTTCGAGCAGACCCTGGACGATCGGCAGGCCAAGGCCGGTGCCCTGTTCGGCGCTCTTGATGGCGATCGATCCCTGGCCGAATGCCGAGAGCACCACCGGGATTTCATCGGCTGGAATGCCTGGTCCGTTGTCCTTGACCGAGATGTACTGGCCGCCGCCTGCCGTCCAGCCGACGCGCACCCGAACCGTGCCACCGGTCGGAGCGAACTTCAGGGCGTTGGAGAGAAGATTGAGCGTTATCTGCCGCACTGCACGTTCGTCGGCCAGCAGTTGCGGCAGGTCCGGCTCGAAATCCTGGACAACGTGAATGTCCTTGTTCTGGGCCCTGAGCGCCACGAGATGACAACATTCCTCCACCACGTCGCTCAACAGCAGGGGTTCCGGGTTGATCTGGTAGCGCCCGGCTTCGATGCGGGAGATATCGAGAATCTCGTTGATCAGGTCGAGCAGATGCTCGCCCGAATCGTGAATGTCGCGAGCGTAATCCTTGTAGGTCGCATTCTGCATCGGTCCCAGCACCTCGTCGGCCATCACCTCCGAGAAGCCGAGTATGGCATTGAGGGGCGTTCGCAACTCGTGACTCATAGATGCCAGGAAACGCGACTTGGCGAGGTTCGCCTCCTCGGCGCGGCGGCGAGCCTCATCCGAGATCGAGTTCGCCGTCTCGAGTTCCGCGATCAAACCATCCTTCTCGGTCCGGAACGACAGGAGCATGACGGTCGAGCGATTCAGGTGCGAGGAGACATAGGTGAAGAAGGGGAGCGACATCGCGAGCAGGCCGGCCATCACGATCTGGACGGGTTCGCCGTTCTCGAACGCGAAATAGAGATACACCATCACTGGTACCGCGAAGGTCGCCAGCAGCGCGCCACGCAATGCGTAGGCAAGGATCGCGGTCGCGGCGATGGCAAGCAGAAGGATCACCGCCTTGATGATGGGAAACTGTTCGATCTGGCAGGTGTCGCAACCGAGGCTGGCAAACCAGGCCCATGCGAATCCGGTCGCGGCGTGCAACACGAGGAAACTGACGCGGACGGTCGCCTGTTCGACCGGACCCGTGCGTCCGACATACTGTGCGTAGGCGGCAAGGGCGGCATAGACTGCCGCCGACGTCATCGCCCAGAGAACGACCACCATCCCCATTCCGACGAAGAGACCGGCAAGGGCCACCGCGACGGCAAACAGCGGAACCACTACGGCGCTGCCCGTCAGAGCTCCGGCATGCAGTCTCAGCATCTCGCGGTCGAAAACGGGATTACCCGGCTGTTGCGCCAAGCGATCACGCGCCTCGCGGACGGTCCGCGCCACGTCCGGATTGCGGCGCGGCTTCCTGCGGTCCACGATGTTCTTGTCCGCCGAGGTCGAGCGTCTGGGAGCCATCCGGGCCAGGTTAATGTTGGAGCGACAGGTTCGTCTGGAAAATTACTTTCGAATGGTTAAGAGACCATTCCGGCTGCAAACTTTGCTCATGGCGGCGGCTCGATGAAACAGGGGAGGGGACGATCGTGAGGCTGTTCGACGGTGGCAAAGCTCCCAATCCGCGGCGTGTGCGCGTATTCTTGGCTGAGAAGGGCATCGAGGTCCCGCTCGTGCCGGTCGACATGACTGCGCTCGGGCACCGCGATCCCGAGATAACGCGCCGCAATCCGCTGCAACGGCTGCCGGTGCTCGAACTGGACGATGGCACGATCCTGACGGAATCCGTCGCGATCTGCCGATATTTCGAAGAGCTGCATCCCGAGCCGGCCTTGTTTGGCGTTGGCGCACTTGGACGCGCTCGGGTCGAGATGTGGCAGCGGCGCATGGAGCTGAACTTTTTGTTGGCTGTGGGGAACGCCTTTCGCCATATCCACCCGGCCATGAAGGCCTGGGAAATCCCGCAGATCGCCGAATGGGGCGAAGCCAACAAGCCGCGTGCGGTCGAGTTCCTTGAAATCCTCGACGGGGAACTGGCGGACCGGGAATTTGTGGCTGGCGACGTCTATTCGATCGCTGACATCACCGGCATGATCGGGGTCGACTTCATGAAACCCGCCCGCATCGCCTTACCGGAGGAACTGGCCAATGTGAGGCGCTGGTACGCAGCCGTGTCCGCGCGACCCAG
The DNA here is from genome assembly GCA_051860465.1 of Mesorhizobium sp. Taxonomy (GTDB): domain Bacteria; phylum Pseudomonadota; class Alphaproteobacteria; order Rhizobiales; family Rhizobiaceae; genus Aquibium. The sequence continues at coordinate 62,534 of JBHYDY010000013.1, read as the reverse complement.
CGCTGGCGCCTGACGGTCCCTTGACGGAAGAGGATCTCGAGAGCCTCGCTTCCAGGATCCGCGCCTGCAGGATCTGTCGCGATACGCCCGACGGCAAGCCGTTGCCGCACGAGCCAAGGCCGGTCGTCGTGGCGTCGCCTGCGGCAAGGATCCTGATTGCGGGGCAGGCGCCCAGCCTGCGCGTGCACGAGACCGGCGTTCCCTTCAACGACCGCTCCGGCGACCGACTGCGCGATTGGCTGGGCGTTTCGCGCGAGACGTTCTACGATCCCAGGAACTTCGCCATCGTGCCGATGGGCTTCTGCTTTCCAGGGTGCGACGCCAAGGGATCCGACCTGCCGCCGCGGTGCGAATGCGCGCCGGCCTGGCGCGGGGCCCTGATGGCGGCGATGCCGCAGGTCGAACTCGTGCTGACGGTGGGCCAGTACGCACAGGCCTGGCACCTCGGCGGCGCGCGCCGGGACTCCCTGACGCAGACCGTCGCCGGCTGGCGGACGTTTCTCGGGGCGCCGGGCGTGCCGCGGCACCTGCCACTTCCGCATCCGTCCTGGCGCAATTCCGGATGGCTGAAGCGCCATCCCTGGTTCGAAGCCGAATTGCTGCCGGTTCTGCGACGTGAAATCGCCATGCGCGTTTATCGGGCAGATTAGGATGGATCCAGCTTCTTTCAGCCTTTCGAGAGAAAATGTTTCTTGCCAGTTGCCGGAATGCGGATAGATTCCGAAAAATCATTCCGGAGCCCGTTTCATGGACCGCCTCGACAAGAAGATCCTGCGTCTGATGCAGGAGGACGCTACGCTCGCCGTCGCCGACATCGCCAAGAAGGTTGGTCTGTCGACCACGCCGTGCTGGCGTCGGATCCAGAAGCTGGAGGAGGAGGGCGTCATTCAACGCCGCGTGGCCGTTCTCAACCCGGAAAAAATCAATACGCGGGTCAACGTATTTATCTCGATCCGCACCAGCGCACACAGCCTAGAATGGCTGAAGCGATTTTCGGAAGTGGTTCAGGAGTTTCCCGAAGTCGTCGAGTTCTACCGCATGAGCGGCGACGTCGACTACCTGATCCGCGTGGTGGTTCCCGACATCGCAGCCTATGACGCGTTCTACAAAAAGCTCATCGCAAAGATCGAGATTCGAGATGTGTCCTCGGCCTTTGCTATGGAGCAGATCAAGTATACGACCCAGCTGCCGCTCGACTACATGGTGCTCGACAAGGATGGCAATGTCGGTGCTTCAAACTGACAGGCGAGACGGCAGATCATTGGCGTACTGGCTGTCGATGCGCGAGCAGCTGAAGCTCAGCGTCTGATCGCGCTCGACCCTTTTCCGGCGTGCCGTTGCTCTATCCGCGCAAGCGTCCTGGGGGCGGTCAGTTCCCGAAACGCGTCTTTTCCGATCCAGCGGGCGGTACGGTCGGTGCTATCGGCAAGCCGTCGAGAGAGCGCGACCGCTGGCGTATGAAGGGTCGTGGATCGCTTGCCGATCTGGCGCAGGGCCCAGTTCACGGCTTTGCGGACGAAGTTGCGCGGGTCATTCGCATGGCGTTCGATCAGATCGAACCAAACCATGAAGGTCGCGTCGGGTTCGTTCTTCCGGTGAACGGCGGCCCAGGCCATCATGGCGAAGGCCGCGCGTCGGACGAACTCGCGCTCGTCGGCGGCGAAGACGGGGATCAGGTCGAGGTGTCCGGCCTCGACGTACAGGTCGCAGACGCTGTCGACGATTTCCCATGAGTCGAAACCGTCGCTCCAGAGCAGCGCCTGCTCGCGCGTTACCTGCCTTGGTTCGGCGGTGAAGGCGGCAAGCAGCCGCGCCTCGCGCCAGCTTGTTTCCCAAAGCGCCAGGGACCTCTTGTGATCGCGCTTCAGCATGCGGGCGAGGGGACGAAGTGCGGTGTTGCCGACCCCGAAGGCTCGCTCGATAACGATGCCGAACCGCGCCATGCCGGCGCGGTTCTCTTCAGTCCCGAGTTCTCGCAGATGGGCGACGATGTCGTCTACACTCCAGTCTGGCGAGGGCGCCTTCACTATAACTCGGCTATTGTCCGAGGCGGGCGAGCAGGGAGGAAGTGTCCCAGCGCTTGCCTCCCATGGCCTGAACATCCTTGTAGAACTGGTCGACGAGCGCGGTGACGGGCAGTTTCGCGCCGTTGCGATCGCTCTCTTCCAGAACGATGCCGAGGTCCTTGCGCATCCAATCGACCGCGAAGCCGAAATCATACTTGCCGGCAATCATCGTCTTGTGGCGGTTTTCCATCTGCCATGAACCGGCTGCCCCCTTGGAGATGACATCGATCACCTTTTCCATGTCGAGGCCTGCCTTCATGCCGAAATGGATGCCTTCGGCAAGTCCCTGGACGAGACCGGCGATGCAGATCTGGTTCACCATCTTGGTCAGCTGACCGCTGCCTGCCGGCCCCATCAGCCCGACCATGCGTGCATAGGCCTCGATGACCGGACGGGCCGTCTCGAACGTCGCTGCATCGCCGCCGCACATGACGGTGAGCACGCCGTTCTCGGCGCCTGCCTGACCGCCAGACACGGGCGCGTCGATGAAGCCGAAGCCGGCCGCGCGGGCCGCGGCATCGAGTTCGCGGGCAACCTCGGCCGATGCGGTCGTGTTGTCGATGAAGACCGCCCCATTCTTCATGGCCGAGAATGCGCCGTCCTGTCCGATCGTAACGGAGCGAAGGTCGTCGTCATTGCCGACGCAACAGAATACGAAGTCCTTGTCCTTTGCTGCCTCGGCCGGCGTCGACGCCATCGCGCCGCCATGCTGTTCGACCCATTTCGCTGCCTTGGCCGCGGTGCGGTTGTAGACCGTGACCGCGTGGCCGCCCTTGTGTTTCAAGTGCGCCGCCATGGGATATCCCATCACGCCCAGCCCCAGAAATGCGATGTTCGCCATCGGTTTCTCCTGCAGTTATCATGTTTGTGTCAGAGTTCAGGTTCAGCGCTTCAGGTGCACCGTGATCCGTCGTTCGATCCAGTCGACGATGTTGCGCAACAGTTCCACGATCGCAAGGTAGATGATTGCCGCCCAGATGTAGGTCTGGAAATCGAAGGTACGCGAATAGGCGCGTCTTGTTTCGCCCATCAGGTCGTAGACGGTGATGATGGCGACGATCGCCGAGCCCTTGATCATCAGGATGATCTCATTGCCGTAGGGTCGAAGCGCCACGATCAGCGCCTGCGGCAGGACGATCTTCCACAGGGTCTGTAGCTTGGACAGGCCGAGCGCGGAGGCCGCTTCCCACTGGCCGCGCGAAACGCTTTCGATCGCGCCGCGCAGGATTTCGGCCTGATACGCGGCGGTGTTGAGCGTGAAGGCGAGAATCGCGCAGTACCAGGCCTCGCGGAAAAAAGTCCACAGGCCAATCGCCTGCAGTTCAGGCCGGAACGATCCGAGCCCGTAGTAGATGAGGAAGGTCTGGGCGATCAGCGGCGTGCCGCGAAAGAAATAAACGTAGACATAGGCAAACCCGGACAGAACCCGATTCCGGGACAGGCGCATCCATGCAATCGGCACCGAAAGCAGCGCCCCGAGCACGATCGAGATGCCAACCAGCGTCAGCGTCACGCCAAGGCCCGACATGTAGTAGGGCAGATATCGCTCGAATAGCTCGGGCTTCCATGCCGTCACCAGATAGGCGACGAGGCCGATGCCGCAGATCAGCCAGAAGCCGACGAGGACCGCACCCGTGATCCGCTCCCCAGTCCAGGGGCGCGGCGGCGCGGGCGGCCTCTCGACGACCGCCGCCGGTGCGATCTCGGTCATCGTGCGGTGCCCTTCTTCTGCCCGACCCGGCGCTCGATGGCGCCGATGCCGAAGGAGGAGATGATGGCGAGGGCGAGATAGATCAGGCAGGCGAGACCAAAGAACAGGAAGGCCTCCTTGGTTACACGCGCGGCGATACCGCTCTGGCGCAGGATGTCGGAGAGTCCGATGGCCGACACCAGCGCGGTATCCTTGAGCAGGATCAGCCAGAGATTCGACAGGCCGGGCAGCGCGACGCGAACCAGTTGCGGAAGGATGACCAGGCGCATGGTTTGGCCTTTCGTCAGGCCGACCGAGTACCCGCCTTCGTACTGCCCCTGGGGTATCGCCTTGAATGCGGAGAGGAAGACCTCGCTCGCGTAGGACGAGAAGACCGCGCCGAGCGCGATCATGCCTGCCACGAAGCTGTTGATCTCGACGGTGGAGGTCGGACTGAAGAAGCGCACGATCTGCTGGACGCCAATCTGGGCGCCGTAGAAGACGACGAAGAGCGTCAGTAGTTCGGGAAGCCCGCGGAAAATGGTCGTGTAGATACTGCCGGCCAGCCGCAGGGTCCGCTCTTCGGAGCGTTTGGCAAGCGCCACGAAAAATCCGGCAAGCAGTCCGAACGGCAGCGTGGCGAGCGCCAGAAGTATCGTGACCCGGACGCCCGAAGCAATCTCGTCAAGCCAGCCGTCCGGTCCCCAACTGAGCAGTGTCCAGACGCTCTGCATCGGTCAGGAACCATCTGTTGGCAACGTCCGGGTCGAACGAGCGCGCCGGCGACGGAGCGTGCCGCCGCCGGGCATGAGAGAAAAGGCAGGCTGTGCGTCAGCCGCCATAGACGTCGAAGTCGAAGTACTTCTCGTTGATGGCCTGGTACTTGCCGTTGGCGCGGATCGCGTCGATTGCCTCGCTGAACCTGTCGGCCAGTTCGGTCTCGCCCTTGCGGACAGCGATCCCGGCGCCCGGGCCGTGGATCTCTTCCACAGGCGTGATCGTGCCGACGATCTTGCAGCACTCGCCGTCGGGCGTGGCCAGCCACTCGGAGAGCACCACCACGTCATCGTTGACGGCGTCCAGCCGGCCATTGGCGAGGTCGAGCTGGTACTCCTGCGCCGTCGGATAGGCCCGGATGTCGCTGTCTGTGTATGTCGCTTCCGAAAAATTGAAATGCGTGGTCGAGCCCTGCGCGCCGACGGTCTTGCCGGCCAGCGCTTCCTTGGTCACGTCGGTGATGTTGGTGTCCTTCGGTGCCGCGATCGCGGGCGGGGTGTTGTAGTACTTCTTGGAGAAGTCGACCTGCTCGGCCCGTTCGGGCGTGATCGACATGGAGGCGATGATGGCATCGAACTTACCTGCCTGGAGCGCCGGAATGATGCCGTCCCAGTCCTGCGTAATGAACTCGCAGTCGGCGTTCATTTCCTCGCAGAGCGCGCGGGCGATGTCGATGTCGAAGCCTTCGAGTTGGCCGGCCGAAGTCAGGTTGTTGAAGGGCGGATAGGCGCCCTCGGTGCCGATCCTGATTTTCATCCTGTCCTGCGCCTGGGCGGCGCCGACTGAAAGTGCGAACGCCGCTGCCGAAAGCGCTAGCGCGAGACGCATGTGAATCTTCATGGTTCTCCTCATATCGTCCTTGTACCCGGATGGCGGGTTCCCGCCTTTTCCTCGGAGGGCCGGTGGTTCAGCCCCGGCCTGAAACGATACTCCCACTGTTCTCGCGCCGAACGCAACCGCAAAGCACGCGCAGCGCCAGGCAATTTGTCGGCGGTTCAGTCCAGTCCGGTCACCGCGGCGATGAAATCCGCAATAGCCGAGACGTCGTCGAGCGCGAATGCGGGCAAGTGTCCGCCGACGACGGGATGATCGGCCGCAACCGCCACGACATTGGGGATCGACCCGGCGAGAGGCTTCGTCTCGCGCGCGTCCAGGCGCCGGACCTCGATCTTGCTATGCGCCTCCAGCTTGTAGCCTTCGACCAGAATGATATCGCAGGGCGAGAGCTTGGCGACCACGTCTTCGAAGGAGGGCTCGGTGGCGCCGTCGAGTTCGTGCATCAGTGCCCAGCGTCGCCCTGACACGATAGCGACCTCGCCTGCGCCCGCGGCGCGGTGGCGGAAGGTGTCTGTGCCCTCGCGATCGATATCGAAGTCGTGGTGCGCGTGCTTGATCGTCGAGACCCGTTTGCCGCGGCGGCGAAACTCGGCGACGAGCCGCTCGGTGAGCGTCGTCTTGCCGGAGTTCTTCCACCCGGTGATCCCGAAGATGCGGTCATGCGTGGTCACTGCTGTCGTCTCCACTGAAAGGCACTGGCTGCGAACCGTGGCGTAAGCCGCTTAGCATCGCGTTGGCCGCGTCAAAAGCCCCGACCTGGAGGCGGATGCCTCAACCGGCTCCCGGTTTCCCGTCGCCGTCGAGAGGACCGGCGATGCGATCGACATGCATACCGTAGAGCGTGGCGCAGATCGCCAGCAGGGATGATCCGAGCATCACGGCGAACAGCGGGTAGGGGCCGCTCTCGACGGAGAGCACCGCGCCGGCCAGAACCGACAGCACGGCGCCGCCGCCCATCTGGATCGCGCCGCCTAGGCCCGACGCCGATCCCGCGAGCTTCGGGCGCACGCTGACGATCCCGGCATAGGCGGTCGGCAACGACATTCCGTTCCCGACGCCAACCAGGCCCGTCGGTAGGAACAGGCTGACGGGATGGTCGAAGCCCAGGGCAAAGAGAAGGATGCCGAGCATGCCGCCGAGCGCGGCGGCGATGTTGCCGGCAATCATCAGCTTGTTGCGGCCGATCCGGGTCGAGAAGCGCGCCGTCAGGAAGTTCCCCGCCATGTAGCCGATCGAGACGAGCACGAAGTAGAAGCCATAGGTCGAAGGGCCAATGCCGAGCATCTCGCTCGCGACATAGGGGCCGCCGCCGAGAAAGGCGAAAAACGCGCCTGCCGTAAAGGCGGCCGTCAACGTGTATGACCAGAAGCGCCGGGAGGCGATCAGCTCCGGATACACCTTGAACTGCGCGCCAAGGCTGGCGATGGGCGTCCGGTTGGTCTCGTTGAGGTCCAGATAGACCACCAGCATGGCCACCAGGCCGTAGACGAGGGTCAGTACGAAGGTTGCCCGCCATCCGTAGTATTCGTCGAGCAGCCCGCCGAAGGCCGGTGCGACCATCGGCACGAGCGCCATCCCCATGGTGATGTAGCCGATGCGGCTGGCCGCCTCGTCGCTGTCGACCGTGTCGCGCACCACGGCCCGCGAGATCACCATCCCCCCGGCTGCAAAGGCCTGGAAGAAGCGCAGCACCAGCAGCATCTCGATGGACTGCACGAAGACGGACATGAGGCTGCTGACGACGAAGATTCCCAGGCAGCCGAGCAGTACGGGACGTCGTCCAAGTAGGTCGGAAGCCGGACCAATGAAGAGTTGCAGGCCTGCGGTCGCGAACAGGTAGATTGATACCATCAGTTGCACCACCGCGTAGTCGGTCGAGAGGTCGCGGGCGATGGAGGGCAGGGACGGCAGAAAGACGTTCATGGCGAGCGCGCTGGAAGCGGTCGCGATGACCAGAGTGAGGATGTGAGGCGAGCGTGGGCGCTGCGGTGCGGCCGGCGAACCCCTGGACGTCGTCATCGGTCCGCTCTCACAATCCGTCCGGTGCCATGCCCGGTGTCGTGCTGCTGGTGACTGGACGCGTTCGGCCGACGATCTGTTCCCGATAGAGCGTGTAGAGCCCGGACGCGATCACCACGAGGGATCCGATCGTCATGGCCATGTCCGGCACGTTGCCGAACACCAGGTAGCCGAGCAGGATGGCCCACAGAAGGGCGGTGTAGCGGAAAGGCGCCACGTAGGAGATGTCGCCGATGCGCATCGCCATGATGATGAACTGGTAGCCGATGACGACCAGCACGGCGGCCAGCAGAAGAAGCAGGACCTCGCCTCCGCCGACCGGCTGCCACCCGCCATAGGGAACGATCAGGACGCCGCCTGTCACCGTGACGGCCGCCGCGGTCGCCGTGGTGATGAAGAGTGAGGGAATGGCATCGCTGACGCGCTTGGTGGCGAGGTCACGAATAACGCAGAAGAACACGCAGCCGAGCGCATAGAGGGAGTAGGCGTTGAAGCCTTCGAGCCCGGGACGCACGATGATGAGCACGCCTGAGAAACCGACGCCGATCGCCAGCCAGCGCCGCCAGCCGACCGGCTCCGAGAAGAATAGCGCCGCGCCCATTGTCACGCCGAGCGGCAGGGCCTGCAGAATGGCCGATACGTTGGCGAGCGGAAGATGGGCAAGCGCGGTGAGGAAGCAAAGTGTCGCAAAGACTTCGCCGCTGACACGCAGCGCGACCATCATGTCGAAACCACCCGCCGGAAGCGCCAACGCCCCGCGATGCCAGGCTATTGCACCCACCAGCACGGTGGCGAAGCCGCCGCGGATGAACATGATTTGGGCCATGGTCAACGTATCGGTCACGGCTTTGGTCAAGGCGTCGTTCATGGTGAAGCCGGCCATCGAGATGGCCATGAACAGCGCGCCGCGGAGATTGTTGGAAAGAGCCAAGATGCTTCCGGAGGTTTTCGACCGGATGTAGCACCGAAACGCGTCGGGGCAACCTGAAACGACTGGGCCAGTTGCGGTGTCGCGGGCCCATTTGCCCTCGCGGCGCGCAAGATGTCGATATCCTTGCTGTCAGGCCCGCTGTCGCCGGCGCTATCAGCCGCCGGTTACGCTCATGTGGCGCGAAACGGACGGGCGGTTTGTGCGGCGGTCGATGACGAAGTCATGGCCCTTCGGCTTACGGCCGATTGCCTCGTCGATGGCCTGGGAAAGCAACTCGTTGCCCTCCGAGGCGCGCAGCGGCGCGCGCAGATCCGCGGCATCCTCCTGACCTAGGCACATATACAAGGTGCCGGTGCAGGTAAGGCGCACGCGGTTGCAGCTTTCGCAGAAATTGTGCGTCATCGGCGTGATGAAGCCGAGACGCCCGCCGGTTTCGGCGACCTCGACATAGCGGGCCGGTCCCCCGGTGCGATATGGAATCTCGGTCAGCGTGAACTGACGCTCAAGCTGCGCGCGAAGCAGCGAGAGCGGCATGTATTGGTCGGTACGGTCTGCGTCGATCTCGCCCATCGGCATGGTCTCGATCACGGTCAGGTCCATGCCGCGGCCGTTGGCCCAGCGGAGCAGCTGCGGAATTTCCTCGTCGTTGAAGCCTTTGAGTGCGACCGCGTTGATCTTGACGGCGATCCCGGCCGCCTGCGCAGCGTCCAGCCCCGCGAGCACGCGCGACAGCTCGCCCCAACGAGTGATGGCCCGGAACTTGTCGGCGTCGAGCGTGTCTATCGATACGTTGATGCGCCTGACGCCGCAATCGGCGAGTTCGTCGGCGAAACGCGAGAGCTGCGAGCCGTTCGTGGTAAGCGTTAGCTCCTTGAGCGCGCCGCTGTCGAGATGACGCGAGAGCTGGCGGATGAGGTGCATCACGTTCTTGCGCACCAGCGGCTCGCCGCCCGTGAGCCGCAGCTTGCGCACCCCCTTCTCCACGAAGGCGGTGCAGAGCCGGTCCAGTTCCTCCAGCGAGAGGAGATCCTTCTTCGGCAGGAAGGTCATGTCCTCGGCCATGCAATAGGTGCAGCGGAAGTCGCAGCGGTCGGTAACGGAAACGCGCAGATATTCGATCATGCGCCCGAACGGGTCGATCATCGGCGTCTCATGCGGCCTGTCGTGGGCGATATCCATCGCGTCCTTCCCTGTCAGCACCGTCTCGAAGGAGGTGCTACCCGGTCGAATGTCGTGCCCGGGAATGCCATCGTCAAGGCATCGAGGCGAAACTAGCATTGCTGGTGTAGTCCCGGCAATGCAACGCGACTAGGATCGGCCGGTTCGAAATTGACGCAGGACCAAGACCATGACCGCCCCGACCGAACTCCGCGTGTCGAAAGACCGCCGAATGCTCACTGTCAGTTTCGCCGGGCGGGAGCCCGTCGCGCTCGACGCTGAATACCTGCGCGTCACGTCGCCATCGGCCGAGGTTCAGGGTCATTCGCCCGAGCAGCGCGTGACGGTGCCAGGCAAGCGTGACGTTGCGATCCTGAAGATGGAGCCCGTCGGCAACTACGCCGTCCGGATCACATTCGACGACATGCACGACACCGGCATCTTCACCTGGTCCTACCTGCGCCAACTTGGGGAGGAGCGCGAAGCACGGTGGGGTGGCTATCTGGCCGAACTCGAGGCGAAAGGCCTGAGCCGAGACCGATGAGTGGCAGGCGAAGACCTTGCCATCCGGTCCGCTTCGTCGGTGTCGGCGACCGCTCTGTTGCCAGCCGGACGCATCGGTTCGCCATGATGCGCCCGCTCACCCAAAAGGCGCCCGTCGCACCTTCGCTTGGCGTCGTCTAAATTGCCGCCTCGCTCGTCTGGCTGGGTCCGGCCGAAGGTTTCGTATCCGACCGCACGCATTTCGACGGCGCGGCCTTCTGTCCGGTCGGTGCTGCGATCATCATCGCCGCGCCTCGTTGTCGCGAGGCGTCGCGAAGAATCGCGAGGAACCGCGAACACGGAGTCGATTTTCTTGCAGGTCTCTGGTTCACCCGTGAACATTTCACTGGCTCAAGCGAATTGAACTGACAGGGCAGGATGGCTGACCTATACACCGGTCATCCCAAGGAGACTGGATTGTCCGTCGCAACGTCCACACGCAGAGCTTTCGCGTCGGAGTTTTGGCACGGAACGCGCAGGGGCTTTCCGGTGATCGTGGCATCGGCGCCATTTGGCGTACTGTTTGGCGCCTTGGCGGTGCAGACGGGCTTTACGGTCGGCGAGGCGGTTCTGATGAGCGCAACGGTTTTCGCCGGCGCTAGCCAGATGGTCGGCATCGAACTCTTCGGCAAGGCGATCCCGGCCTGGATGATCGTGCTCTCCATCTTCGCGGTGAACTTCCGCCACGTTCTCTATTCGGCTGCTTTCGGTCGCAGGACCGCTCACTGGTCGGCGCCTAGGCAGGCGTTCGCGTTCTTTTTTCTTGCCGATCCGCAATTCGCTGAAAGCGAACGCAAGGCGGAGGCCGGTGAGCCGATCGGCTTTGCTTGGTACATGGGCCTTGCCTTGCCGATGTACGGACTCTGGATCATCAATACCTGGCTTGGCGCGCTGTTCGGACGGCTCATCCCAGACACCCATGCCCTTGGGCTGGATTTCCTCTTGCCGATCTATTTCGTCGGGATGCTGATGGGCTTTCGCAAGCGATCCCTTTGGCTGCCGGTGGTCTTGGCCAGCGGGGCGGCGGCCATGGTCGCGCATGCGTGGGTCGGTTCGCCCTGGCACGTCTCGATCGGGGCAATCGTTGGCATTCTGCTTGCCGCTGTATTGCCGGTGAACAGCGATGCAATTGCCGCCTACGTCGCGGGCAAGGACGCGCCCGGAGGGACGCCATGAGCCAGATCGTCTGGATCGTCCTCGCCGCCGCGGTAATGACTTATCTGACACGGGCGGGCGGGCATCTCGTCCTGTCGCGGTTCCGCAGGATACACCCCCGCGTGGAAGCGGGACTCAACGCCGTGCCTGCGGCGGTCTTCACCACACTGATCGCGCCGGCTGCCATGAACGCCTCGCTGGCCGAGGCGATTGCTCTGGCGGTGGCCGCGCTTCTCGGGCTTTGGGGCGGCATGATTCCCGTATTTCTCGGAGGCGGGCTGGTACTGATCGTCGGCCGCAACCTGCTGGGCTGACGCCGACATGCTCAGGCGTCAGCCAACGGATCCCGCGATCCGTCCAAGGAGCCGTTGCGCGCGCCTGAGATGCGGGCGGTCGTACATCTTGCCGTCGATGCCGACGACACCGACGTCCCCTGCGGCCGCGAAAGCCTCGATGATCGCGCGCGCCTCGGCTAAGGCCTCGGCGGACGGCGTGAAGGCCTCGTTGATCACCGGCACCTGTGCCGGATGGATTGCCATCTTGCCGGTGAAACCGTCGCGCTCGGCGTCCAGGCATTCCCGCCGCAGCGCGTCTGTGTCGCGGAAGTCGACGAAGACTGTGTCGATCGCAGCTGTTTGAGCCTTGGCCGCAGCCAGCACGGTCACGGCGCGGGCGAGACGGAAGACGTCGGTGTATAGGCCGGCCGCGTCGCGTGCGGCCCGTGCGCCGACATCCGCGGACAGGTCCTCCGCGCCCCAGGTGACGCCGGCGAGGCGGGGCAGGGCGGTCGTGTAGCTGCCAGTTGCCAGCAGGCCGGCCGCAGTTTCGGTTATGATCGGCAGGATACGGATCGCGCCGTCGTCAAGACCGGCTTCGGCTTCGTGCACCCGGAGCTTGGCCGACAGCCTTTCGACGTCGGCGCCGCCTGCCGCCTTCGGCAGCATGATGCCTACGGGCGCGGCCTTCACGACGGCCGCCAGGTCATCGTCGGTCAGGCCGGTCGAGAAGTCGTTGACGCGGACGTAGAGCAGTGGACCCGGCTGGTCCGCGCGGGAAGCCAGGAACTCACCGGCCATTGCCCGCGCGGCTGCCTTGCGGACAGGCGCGACGGAGTCCTCCAGGTCGACGATCAGGACGTCGGCGCCGGACCCCAGGCCCTTCTCCAGCTTGCGTTCCGAATCGCCGGGTACGAACAGCAGCGAGCGCATCAGGCCGGCCTCTTCAGCATCATTGCCTGGCGCACGCAGCGCGCCACCAGCGTACCGTGCTGGTTGAACGCGCGGTGCTCGAACTCGACCACGCCGCGATCGGGCTTCGACTTCGATTCGCGCACGGAGATCACCTCGGTCTCGACCCGCACGGTGTCGCCGTGGAAGAGCGGATGCGGGAACGTCGTGTCGGTCATGCCGAGATTGCCGATGGTAGTGCCGAGCGTGGTGTCGTGCACGGAGATGCCGATCATCAGCCCGAGCGTGAACAGCGAATTGACCAGCGGCTTGCCCCATTCGCTCTTCGCGGCGAAATCGAAATCGATGTGCAGCGGCTGCGGATTGAGCGTCATGACCGAAAACAGCATGTTGTCGCTTTCGGTGACCGTCTTGGTCAGCGCGTGCCGGATCACCATGCCCGGCTGGAGTTCCTCAAGATAAAGCCCGGCCACAATGTCCTCCCGACTGCGATCCTCGCGTTGATAGAAGCGCCGGCACGGCGCCGCAAGCGGGCAGTATGGTTAGCGACCGGCTAACGGACATGGTGAACCGTTCGTAAACCACTTGCCGCTAGGGTCCGACACAGCAAAGCGTGCGGGGCGTCATGATCGTAGAGCATTTCATCCGATGGGTTGCGACGGCAAGGGTGGCGGAGCGGGCAGCGGCCGCCAATGCGCTGGCCCGCGCCTACATCGTCTCGCCAATGGATTTCGAGGATCGCTGCGCCGCCGAGGCCGCGCTGACCATGCTGCTCGACGATCCCTCGCCGAAGGTGCGGTTGGCGATGGCCGAGCCCTTCTCGCTCTCGGCCCGCGCGCCGCAGCAGATCGTGGCAGCACTCGCCGCCGACCAGCCCGAGGTCGCGGCCCCGATCCTCGCGCTGTCGCCACTTCTTGCCGACAACGAGCTGATCGAGCATATGGCGGCCGGCGAGGAAGACGCACAGGTGCTGATCGCCACCCGCGCCAGAGTGTCCATGGGCCTCTCCGCCGCCATCGCCGAGGTCGCCTGCGCGACCGCCTGCGCGGCGTTGCTTCGCAATTCCGGCGCCGAGATCGCCTCGATCAGCCTGCGCCGCATGTCCGAACGGCTCGGACACGAGGCCGACGTACGCGAGGCCCTGATCGCCGACCGGCGCCTACCCTGCGACATCCGCCACGCCCTGCTCTGCAAGGTCGGCGAAGCGCTGCGCCAATCGCCGCTTGTACGGGCCCTGATGACGAAGGCGCGCGCCGACAGGATGCTGCGCGAGGCCTGCACGAGGGCGTCCCTGACCCTGATCGAGCATACGGGAGCCGACGAGCACGCGGCTCTTGTCGAGCACTTGCGCCTGCGCGGCGAACTGACCACCGGCTTCCTCGTGCGGGTCGTCGCGCACGGCCGGATCGATTTTTTCGGGGCAGTCCTGGTCGCCTTGTCCGGGCTCGAACAGGGCCGGGTGCGCTCGTTGCTGTCGTCCGGTCGAGATGTCGCGCTCGCCGCCCTATTTCGCCAGGCGCGCCTGCCCAAGGCTGCCGGCCGGGTCCTCCTGCGGGCGCTGATCATCTGGCGCGAGGTGGCCAATGGCCGCCGCGTGGCGGGCACGCAGGAAGTCACCTTCCTGATGCTGCGCGATCTCGACGAGGCGGTGAGGGCGGGCGCGGCGACCGACGAGAAGGGCGAACTGACGGCGCTCCTGAAAGCGATCCATCTCGAAGCCCTGCGGGACAATGCCCGTGGCCATGCCCTGGCGATCCAGGCGGCCTAAGACACGCTTTCGCGGCGCGAACTGACATCTTGCGCGGTTGAAGCACTGCCGTGATCTGTCCTGGCCGTGGCTGGGTCAGTCTCGGCCAACCACCTCCACGAAGGTCAGGATCTCGTCGACCAGTGTCGGCGACCACAGGTCGTTATGCCCGTACCCTGCGTGAACGCGGAACTCTTTGGGCTCCGGAGCGAGATCAAAGAGCGCCTGGCCGAAGCGGATGGGAATGACCCCGTCTCGATCGCCATGGATGAACAGTTTCGGCTGCGCCGCGTTCGCGATCCTCAGATCGGAGCGGAGCGGATCCTTGATCAGCGGACCGATGGGGAGGAACGGATAGAAGGATCGCGCCAGCGCGAGCGCGGAATCGAAGGCGGAGACGAGGATCACGCCGCGCGCGGGCCGTTCGGCCGCAACATGAACGGCCACCGCACTGCCAAGCGACTGGCCGAGCAACACCACCCGATCCTGACCGGACGCCGAGAGCCAGTCGTAAGCGGTCAGGCCGTCGACGAGGAGGCCGGTTTCGCTTGGACGTCCCGTCGAGCCGCCATAGCCGCGATAGGAGAGGGCAAGCAGACCGTCCCCGCGCCGGGCGAGCGCGTCGGACAGGAAGCGATAGTGGTCGATGCTGTCGGCGTTGCCGAGGAAGAACAGGACGGTGGGTCGTCCGTCTTGCGCCGGAGAATGCAGCGCGTGCAGCGTCTCTCCGTCGGGTGTGCCGATCAGGACCGACTGGCCCCAGGCCGCCAGGGTCGGCGGTGCGCCCGTTCCCATCGCCGCGCCAGGGAAGAGCAGGCTGCGCTGCGCCATGTACATGACAGCGACAAGAATGGCGTAGCAGGCCGCGGCAATCAGCACAAAGGACAGCAACGACTTGCCGATGCCGGAGGGCAACCTGACCTCCCTCAGATGTCCAGTTCTTCCGTGTGCGCGAATTCGGCGCGGTCCTGGATGAAGCGGAAGCGGGCTTCAGGCTTGGTGCCCATCAGCGCGTCGACCATCGACTTGGTGGCGGCGGCATCGTCGATCACCTCGACGCGAAGCAGCGTGCGCTTCTTCTTGTCCATGGTGGTTTCCTTCAGTTGCGCGGCCATCATTTCGCCAAGGCCCTTGAAGCGGCCGATCTCGACCTTGCCCTTGCCGGTGAAGAAGCTGCGCAGCAACTCGTCCTTGTGCGCATCGTCGCGGGCATAGGCCACCTTGCCGCCCTGGCTCAGGCGATAGAGCGGCGGCACGGCAAGATAGAGGTGCCCGCCACGGATCAGGTCGGGCATCTCCTGGTAGAAGAAGGTGATGAGCAACGACGCGATATGGGCGCCGTCGACGTCGGCGTCGGTCATGATGATCACGCGGTCGTAGCGCAGGTCGTCGTCGCGGTAGCGCGAGCGCGTGCCGCAGCCGAGCGCCTGGACGAGGTCCGAGATCTGCTGGTTGGCATTGAGCTTGTCGGAGCCCGCCGAGGCGACGTTGAGGATCTTGCCGCGCAGCGGCAGCACGGCCTGGCTGGCGCGGTCGCGTGCCTGCTTTGCAGAGCCGCCGGCCGAGTCGCCCTCGACGATGAAGATTTCCGCACCCGCCGCCGCGTTCTGGGAGCAGTCAGCGAGCTTGCCGGGCAGGCGCAGCTTGCGCACCGCGCTCTTGCGCGAGACTTCCTTCTCCTGGCGTCGGCGGACGCGATCGTCGGCGCGCGCGATCACCCATTCGAGCAGCTTGGAGGCTTCCTGCGGATTGGCGGCGAGCCAGTGGTCGAAGGGATCGCGGATCGCGTTCTCGACGATGCGCTGCGCCTCGATGGTGGCGAGACGGTCCTTGGTCTGGCCGACGAACTCCGGCTCGCGGATGAAGACCGACAGCATGCTGGCGGCCGAGATCATCACATCCTCCGACGTGATGATGGCACCGCGCTTGTTGCCCGCGAGTTCAGCATAGGCGCGCAGGCCGCGCGTCAGCACCCCGCGGAAGCCCGCTTCATGCGTGCCGCCCTCGGGCGTCGGGATGGTGTTGCAGTAGGAATTGACGAAGCCGTCGCCGCCGAACCAGGTGACCGCCCATTCCATGGCGCCATGGCCGGCGGTCTTTTCCGTCTTGCCGGCGAAAATCTCGCGCGTGACCTGGAAATCGTCGCCCAGCGAGGCCTGCAGATAGTCCTTCAGGCCACCGGGGAAGTGGAACACAGCCTTGTCCGGGGTCGGGTCCTTGGCCGGGATGAGTTCCGGCGCGCAGGACCAGCGGATCTCGACGCCGCCGAAGAGGTAGGCCTTCGACCGCGCCATTCGGTAAAGCCGTGCCGGCTCGAACTTGGCGCCCTCGCCGAAAATCTGCTCGTCGGCATGAAAACGCACGCGCGTTCCGCGACGGTTCTGCACATCGCCGAGGAATTCGAGCCCGCCCTGCGGCACGCCGCGGGAGAAACGCTGGCGGTAGAGCTTTCGACCGCGCGCGACCTCGACCTCGAGATCGTCCGACAGCGCATTGACCACCGAGACGCCGACGCCATGCAGGCCGCCCGAGGTCTCGTAGACCTTGGAGTCGAACTTGCCGCCCGAATGCAGCGTGGTCATGATGACTTCCAGCGCCGACTTGTCCTTGAACTTCGGATGCGCGTCGACGGGAATGCCGCGGCCGTTGTCGGTGACGGTGATGTAACCGTCGGCGGCGAGCTCGACGTCGATGAAGGTGGCATGGCCGGCCACCGCCTCGTCCATGGCATTGTCGATCACCTCGGCGAAGAGGTGGTGCATGGCCTTGTCGTCGGTGCCGCCGATGTACATGCCGGGACGCCGCCGCACAGGCTCCAGTCCCTCCAGCACCTCGATGTCGGCGGCGCTGTAATTGTCGCTGGCATCCTTCGGCGCCGTCGTCTGCGCGCGCGCGGCGGTTGCCCGGGGCGCGGTCGGTCGGCGTTCGATGGCCATCTTGTCCTGCGGCTGCGCCCGGTCGAGCGCGGCGAAGAGATCTGTGCTGTCGTTCATGCTGTGCAGATATCCGGTCAGCGAATCACATACAATACTGCCACGGACCGTGCCGCCGATGATATCGGTTCCCGTTCCGTTCGGCTTCTTGTCCCCGACAATTCATGCCATTGTGTTGACAATACGCTAACCGGTCCTGCCACCACGGGCGTCATCGGGGTTTCCGATGGTTGATTAGCACATGCTTGTCGGCCGAGCTTGCGTCCGCTATGCAGACTTGTGGGACGAGAATACGAGGTTTGATGAGCGATGACGCCATCGCGACTAGCCGCACTCGGCGCCTTTTTCCTGGCTGCAACCGCCTTGTCCGGCTGTTCGTCATCCGGAGTGAGCGCCAGCGATCTTCTGACGCTCGCGCCGGTGCCGGCGCCGCCGCAGGTGGCCGACGTCGCTGAGGAGCCTTCAGCGGAGCCGTCTCAGTCCGTGACGCTCGCCTCGGTGGCAACGGATGCTGCCCGGGTTGTCGGCGATGCGGCCAAGGCCGCGACCGAGACGGTGAAGAGCGTGGCCGATGCCCCCGAGGCCGTGGCTGAAGCCCCCGCAGAGGCCGAAGGGGAGACGGTGGAAACGGCCTTCGTCGCCATCAAGCCGAGCAAGCCCGTGGTCGAGGTCGCCCCGGCGCCGTCCGTCGCCCAGTTGCCGGACCAGCGCGCGAAACTCGATCGGCTGATTTCCCACTATGCCGATGTCTATGACGTGCCACAGGATCTGGTGCACCGGGTCGTGCGGCGCGAGAGCAACTACCGGCCCACCGCCTACAGCAAAGGCAACTGGGGTCTCATGCAGATCCGCCATGCCACGGCGAAGGGCATGGGGTATGAAGGCAAGCCCGAGGGGCTGCTTGACGCGGAGACGAACCTGCGGTTTGCCGTCCGCTATCTGCGCGGCGCCTACATGGTGGCAGGCGGCGACAAGGACCAGGCGATCCGGCTCTACCAGCGTGGCTACTACTACGATGCCAAACGCGCCGGCCTGCTCACCGAGACCGGTCTCGGCCGCGACACCGTCCGAAAACGTCGCCCGGGCTGAGGGCCGCCCTGTCCGTCACGCGACGCGGCTGAGCTCCGAGTGATGTTTCAGAACACGCGCGCCATCGTCCTGCTCGACCATGTAGGCCGGCTCCGTCGTGGAGGCGTGCCGCGTGACCTGGGTCCCGTTGATCGTGCGGGTAACATCATGCTCGACAATGTCGGCTATCCGGCCGATGGCCGTGTGGGCGCCCCACCGCCACGAAACGCATGTGCCTTTTTCGTATCGGTTCATTCTGGCTCCTGCCGTTTGCAGCAGTAAGCGTCCAGCGAGGGGAATGTTCCCGCGCCGTCGATGACGTCACGTCTCGTCGTCGTGCAGGATCCGTTCAGCGGCGCCGTCCATGTCCTCGTACTGACCGCTCCTGATGCTCCACAGGAAGCCTGCGAGGCCAAGCCCGCCGAGGAAGAGCGCGATGGGGATGAGATAGGAGAGACTGGTCATGCGGTCCTCGCGGCAAGTGGCGCGTCGGCGACCCCAGGCAGGCTGGGGCGGAGGGCAAAGCGCGACGATCCGCCATTCAACCGCATCGCGTTGGCGATGACGAGGATCGAGGACGCCGACATGGCGATCGCCGCCACCAGGGGCGTGACATAGCCAAGGATCGCGATCGGCACCGCGATCGCATTGTAGATCACCGCGAGCCACAGGTTCTGGCGGATCAGGACACCGGCGCGTCGCGACATGGTCAGGGCGTGCGACACCGAGCCGAGGCTGTCGCGCAGGAAGACGAAGTCGGCGGCATTGCGGCCGACGTCGGCCGCAGTCGACGGCGCCATGGAGACATGCGCGGCCGCCAGCGCCGGCGAATCGTTGAGGCCGTCGCCCACCATCAGGACCTTGTGGCCTTCGGCCGCGAGCGCGGCGAGACGCTCCGCCTTTTCGCCCGGCATCATGCGGGCGTGCCAGGCCTCGATGCCAAGCCGCGCGGCGAGACCGGCGACGGGTTCTTCCGCGTCGCCCGACAGGATTTCGATGCCGCAGCCGGCGGCGGCGAGGTCGTCGACGGCGCTCTGCGCGTCGGGGCGGGTCTGGTCCTCGAAGCGGAATGCCGCGAGAAGCCGTCCGTTGAGCGAAAGCACGGTGTGGGCGCCGCCACCGGCCTCGTCGTTGACGGTGTCGGCGAGCGCCCATTCCGCGCGCCCGAGCCGCCAGGTGCCCGAGCCGTTCGAGGCCTCCACGCCGCAGCCGGGGAGTTCCGCGACCGCGTCGAACGACGCCTTGGCGACAGGCAGGCCCGCCGCGGCGGCGACGATCGCCTTCGACAGGGGATGGCGCGAATGGGCGGCGATCGCCGCCGCGAGGACGAGCGTTTCGGGTTCGACCTCGGCCGGGTTCGCCAGGCGGGCGCGGCCCATCGTCAGCGTGCCCGTCTTGTCGAAGGCGACCATGTCGATCTCGGCCAGCCGCTCCATCCCGGCGCCGTCCTTGACCATGATCCCGGCTTCGAACAGCCGCCGGGCCGCGACAACCTGCACGATCGGCACCGCAA
Organism: Mesorhizobium sp.; assembly: GCA_051860465.1. GTDB lineage: Bacteria > Pseudomonadota > Alphaproteobacteria > Rhizobiales > Rhizobiaceae > Aquibium. The sequence continues at coordinate 42,910 of JBHYDY010000013.1, read as the reverse complement.
GGCCGAGCGCGCAGGGGCAGGTGATGATGAGCACGGCGATGGCGATGGTGGTGGCTCGGTGGAGGTCGCCCGAGACGGCGAGCCAGCCCGCGAAGGTGAGCAGCGCGGTCAGGTGCACCACCGGCGAATACATCGCCGACGCGCGATCGGCGATGCGGCGATAGCGGGCGCGTCCGCCCTCGGCGACGCCCATCAGCCGGATCATTTCGGCCAGGAAGGAGTCCTGCGCCCTGGCGGTGACCTTCATGACCAGCGGACCGGTCAGGTTGAGCATGCCGGCGCGCAGGGGTTCGCCGACGCGCACCGGCTGCGGCGCGCTCTCGCCGGTGACCAGCGAGCAGTCGAGATCGGAGACGCCACTGTCGACGTCGCCATCGACCGGTATGCGCTCGCCGGCCGAGACCTGGAGGCGCATCCCCGGCTCGATTTCGCCCACCGGCAGATAGTCGCGGCTGCCGTCCTCGCGAATGACCATGGCGCCGCGGGGGGCCAGTCGCGCCAGGCCGGTGACGGCGGTGCGGGCGCGCTCGCGCATCACGTGGTCGAGCGTGCGGCCGATGAGGAGGAAGAACAGGAGCGACACGGCCGCGTCGAAATAGGCGTGGCGACCGTGGTGGAACGTCTCGTAGAGGCTCAGTCCGTAGGCGAGCGTCACGCCGAGCGCGATCGGCACGTCCATGTTCATCGACCCGTGCTTCAGCGCGTTCCAGGCCGAGCGGTAGAAAATGCCGCCGGCCATGACGAGCGCGGGAATGGCGATCAGCGCCGAGATCCAGTGGAACAGGTCGCGCGTGGCGTCCTCCGCGCCGGACCAGACCGACACCGACAGGAGCATGATGTTGGCCGCGGCGAAGCCGGCGACCGCGGTCGCGCGCACGAGGCGGGAGAACTCCTTGTCCTTCTGCTCGCCGAAGCCGTCGAAGAGATGGGCGGCGTAGCCGAGCCGGTTCAGCGTCTCGACCAGCGGGGGCAGCTTCCCCTCGCGCCAGCGGATGGCGACCCGCTTGGCGGAGAGGTTGACGCGCGCGGACTCGACGCCGTCGAGCTTGCCGAGGGCGGTCTCGATGGCGTGGATGCAGGCGCCGCAGTGAACGCCGGGGACGGAGAGATCGGTCTGCCGCAATCCCTGGCCGACCTCGCGGCTCGAAAGAATGAGCTCCTCGCCGGACGGGCCGGCGTTCTCCGCCCGTTCGATCTCGGTCGCCGTTTCCGTCCCGGGCGCGCAGCAACTCATTGCAGGACGCCTCCCTTCACCTCGACGCGGCGAACATCGCGATAGGGCGTGTCGAGACCGGCCGAGGCGGCCACTTCGACGATCCAGAGACCGTCCCTGAGCTCGACGGGGCCGACGAGCTTGCCGCGTCCCTCGGGCAAAAGCAGGACCGTCTGGTCCTCGCGATCGTTCACCGGCCTGCGGAAAAAGACCGCCGACGTGTCGAGCGCGACCGGTTCGCCGCCGGCTTCGGCGAGTGTATAGCGGAAGTCTGCACCATCATAGACCATCGTGGAGGTCCAGCCGAGCGCCGCTTGCTCGCGCGCGGCTTGCGCCTGCGAATTGAACTGCTGGCTGGCGACATAGGAGTTCTTGACGATCAGGCCCGACCAGGTGGTGTTGGCGAGCGTCGCCATGGTGAGGTTGACGGTGATGATGACGCCGAAGAAGGCGAGCATGATCAGAAGCATGTGGCGGCCTGTGAACTCGCCTGCGGGAGCGGACTGACGCATCATCTTTTCTCCGGTGCATAGAAGTTGGCGGTGTAGGTATCGGTTTCGAAGCTGGACTTGTCTTCCACCACGAAGCGGAAGGACTGGGCGGTCCCATCGATCTGGTCGAGCGGCTGTGTGACGAAGACCTTGATCGTGCGCAGCCGGTCGGGTTCGACCGGTATCGCCATCGACCGCCCTTCGGGCTGATCGATGCCTGTCGCCGACATCACCGCTCCGGGCAGCCCGTCGATCGAAACGACGATCGTGCGGGGCTCGGCGATCATGTTGAGAAGCTTGACCGTATAGCCGTTGCGGATCGAACCGTCGGAAAGCGTGACGAATTGCGGGTTGCGGTCGTGCAGGACGTTCACCTGGAGCCGGTCCCGCGACATCAGGGCTGTGACCAGCACGACGCCGATCAGTGCCCAGGCGCCGAAGTAGACGAAGGTGCGCGGACGGAAGATCTTGCGCAGGTGGAAATGCGCGATCCCGTCGGACAGCCTGCCGGTCTCGTTGCGGACCAGCCTGGGATTGATCGCCATGGTGCCTGCGGCGGTCGCGATCCCCATGTTGGCATTGTAGTCGCTGAGCGTGGCGTAGGAGATCAGCCCGCGCTCCTTGCCGATCTTGTCCATGACCCCGTCGCAGGCGTCGATGCACAGGGCGCAGGTGATGCATTCGAGCTGCTGGCCGTCGCGGATGTCGATGCCCATCGGGCAGACCGCCACGCAGGCGTTGCAGTCGACGCAGTCGCCGACGATGTCTCCGGCCGCCGCCGCTTTCTTGGCATGGCGTGACCGCGGCTCGCCGCGCCAGTCATTGTAGGTGACCGTCAGCGAGTGCTCGTCGAGCATCGCCGCCTGGATGCGCGGCCAGGGGCACATATAGGTGCAGACCTGTTCGCGCATGAGCCCGCCGAAGACATAGGTCGTGGCCGTCAGGACCGCGACCGTGATGTAGGCGACGGGGGCCGCATGGCCGGTCGCGAAGTCGACCATCAGCGTGGGCGCATCGGCGAAATAGAAAATCCAGGCGCCGCCGGTCGCCACGGCGATGACGATCCAGATCGCGTGCTTTGCGAGGCGCTTGGTGATCTTGTCGACCGAGTAGGGCGCTGCATCGAGCTTGATGCGGGTGTTGCGTTCGCCTTCGATGGCGCGCTCGACCACCAGGAACAGATCGACCCAGACAGTCTGGGGGCAGGTGTAGCCGCACCAGGCGCGCCCGACGGTCGAAGTGATCAGGAAAAGTCCAACGCCCGCCATCACCAGCAGGCCCGCGACGTAGATGAATTCCTGCGGCCAGATCTCGATGAAGAAGAAATAGAATCGCCGATTGGCAATGTCGATCAACACGGCCTGGTCGGGTGCATAGGGTCCGCGGTCCCAGCGCAGCCAGGGCGTGATGTAGTAGATGCCCAGCGTGACCAGCATGATCAGCCATTTGAAGCGCCGAAACGATCCGCTGGCGCGCTTGGGAAAGATCTTCTTGCGCGGCGCGTAGAGTGGCTGGCGGATCTTCGCCGAGTTGACGGCCTCCGCGTCGAGGCGCTCGATCACATCCGATGAGGCAGGGTTCTTCACGGTAACGTTCATCGTCGCACTCTGAGTGGCTTGTGTGGCGATGCTTCTCCCACGCAGGGCGAACGCCAACCTTGATCAACATCAAAGCGGCCCATCGAAGTCGCGGCCCGATCCGACCCTGGATTGCGTTGATGGGCCTGTTTGGAATCGGAAGGGCGCGGTTGCCCGCGCCCTTCATGTCCCTGGGGGGAAGCGAGCCGCTATTCGCCGCCGCCGAGCGAGTGAACGTAAACCGCCAGTTCCTTGACGGTGGCATCGCCAAGGCGAGCGGTCCAGGCCGGCATCGCGCCGTGCTTGGGCGCACGGATCTGCTGGGCGATCTCGGCCTCGCTGCTACCATAGAGCCAGATCGCATCGGCGAGGTTCGGTGCGCCGAGATCGCGATTGCCGGCTGCGTCGTCGCCGTGGCAGGCCGCGCAATTGTCCGCGTACACGGTCGCGCCAGCTTCCACGAGCGCCGCGTTCGACGGCGTGCCCGTCAGCGAAACCACGTAGGCCGCGACCTGCCTGATCTCTTCGGGTTCCAGTATCTCGCCATAGGCGGGCATCTCGGAAACGCGGGAGTTGTCGTCGCCGGCGAAGCGGATGCCGTGCGCGATCGTCAGGTGGATCGCCTCGATGTCGCCGCCCCAGAGCCATTCATCGTCGTTGAGGTTGGGATAGCCGGGCGAACCCTGCGCGCCCGAACCATGGCACTGTATGCAATTGACCTTGAAGGCGGCCGCGCCGGCCGCCGTGGCGAACTGGCGCAGATTGTCGTCGGCCATGATTTCGGGGAGGCTCTTTTCGCGGATCGCCGCGACATAGTCTCCCTTGGCGAACTCGGCGGCGTCGAGTTCGGCGCGAACTTCGGCACGACTCGAGTAGCCGAGAAGGCCTGGAGTGGCCGAATTGATAAGCGGAATGGCAGGATAGAAGATCATGTAGCCGATTGCCCAGACAATCGTCGCATAGAACGTCCAGACCCACCAGCGCGGCAGCGGGTTGTTGAGTTCCTTGATTCCGTCCCACTCATGACCGGTGGTCTCGATGCCGGAGACCTCGTCGATATCTTTCTTGCTCATGTCAGTCGTCCTTGAGTGGGATTTGAGCGGCCTCTTCAGCTTTCTTGCGGCTGCCCGGCCGGAAGGCGAAGAGAACGACGCCGATGAAGACCAGGGTCAGATAGAGCAGGCCCCAGCTGTCGGCGAAAATGCGCATGGCGGTGTAGGTTTCCATGGGTCTTCTCCTCAGCGATAGCCGGCGGCTTCGTCATAGGTCGAGAAATCGACCAGCGTGCCGAGCATCTGCAGATAGGCGACGAGGGCATCCATCTCGGTCAATGCAGCGGGGTTGCCGTCGAAATCGCCGAGCTTGACCTTGGGATACCGTGCCTCGAGGCCGGACGTGTCGGCGTTGGGATCCGCCTGGGCGAGCAGGTCGGCTCTCGCGTTGGCCAGCATGTCCTCCGTGTAGGGAACCCCGACGCGGACGTTGGCGACGAGATGCGTCTCGAACTCGTTCACGCGCAACGGCGTGTCCTTCAGGAAGGCGTAGCTGGGCATGATCGATTCCGGCACGACCGAGCGCGGTTCGATCAGGTGCTGGACGTGCCACTCGTTGGAGTAGCGGTCGCCGACGCGGGCCAGATCCGGCCCGGTACGCTTGGAGCCCCACTGGAATGGATGATCGTACATCGACTCCGCGGCGAGGCTGTAGTGGCCGTAGCGCTCCACCTCGTCGCGGAAGGGGCGGATCATCTGCGAATGGCAGACGTAGCAGCCTTCGCGGATGTAGATCTTGCGGCCGGCCAGTTCGAGAGGCGAGTAGGGACGCATCCCGTCCACCTTCTCGATCGTGTTCTCCAGGTAGAAGAGCGGCGCGATTTCGACGATGCCGCCGATGGTGACCACCAGGAAGGACCCTGCCAGCAGCAGGGTCGCATTCCTTTCGAGGATCGCATGCTTGTCGAGCAATGCCATTGTCGTCTCTCCTTATTCGGCCGGCTGGGTAGCGGGGACGTAGCCGCCGATGGGCTCTTCCTCGCGCTGGTAGCCACGGATGGTCATGTAAACGTTCCAGGCCATGACGAGCGCCCCGGCCATGTACAGCAGACCGCCAAGTGCGCGGACGATGTAGTAGGGCTTCATCGCGGCGACGGATTCGGCGAACGAGTAGACCAGGAAGCCCTGATCGTCGTATTCGCGCCACATCAGGCCCTGCTGGATGCCGGCGACCCACATCACGGCGGCGTAGACCACGATGCCGAGGGTGGCGAGCCAGAAGTGCCAGGTGACGAGACGCAGCGAGTAGAGCCGCTCGCGCTGCCACAGCTTCGGGACCATGTAGTAGATGGCGCCAAACGAGATCATGCCGACCCAGCCGAGCGCGCCCGAGTGTACGTGGCCGATCGTCCATTCCGTGTAGTGGCTGAGCGAGTTGACCGCCTTGATGGACATCATCGGACCCTCGAAGGTCGACATGCCGTAGAAGGCGATGGCCAGCACCATCATGCGGATGATCGGATCGGTGCGCAGCTTGTCCCATGCGCCCGAGAGCGTCATCAGGCCGTTGATCATGCCGCCCCAGGACGGCATCCACAGCATGATGGAGAAGACCATGCCGAGCGTCTGCGCCCAGTCGGGCAGGGCGGTGTAGTGCAGATGGTGCGGACCGGCCCAGATGTAGAGGAAGATCAGCGCCCAGAAGTGGATGATCGACAGGCGATAGGAATAGACCGGGCGGTTCGCCTGCTTGGGCACGAAGTAGTACATCATGCCGAGGAAGCCCGCGGTCAGGAAGAAGCCCACCGCGTTGTGACCGTACCACCATTGCGTCAGGGCGTCCTGGACGCCGGCGAAGGCGGAGTAGCTCTGCGAGCCGACGAAGGAGACCGGCATGGCGAGGTTGTTGACCACGTGCAGCATGGCGATGGTCACGATGAAGGACAGGTAGAACCAGTTCGCCACGTAGATGTGGGGTTCCTTGCGCTTGATGATCGTGCCCAGAAAGACCGCCAGGTAGGCGACCCAGACGATCGTCAGCCAGATGTCGACATACCACTCAGGCTCGGCATATTCGCGGCTCTGGGTGATGCCCAGCAGATAGCCGGTCGCGGCCATGACGATGAAGAGCTGGTAGCCCCAGAAGACGAACCAGGCCAGGTTTCCCCCGAAGAGCCGGGCCCTGGACGTCCGCTGGACGACATAGAAGGAGGTCGCGATCAGCGCGTTGCCGCCGAAGGCGAAGATGACCGCCGAGGTGTGCAGCGGCCGCATGCGACCGAAGTTGAACCAGGGCTCGATGTTGAGATCCGGATAGGCCAGCTGCAGCGCCACGACGACGCCGACGAGCAGGCCGACCACACCCCAGAACATGGTCGCGATGGTGCCGTAGCGAATGACATCGTCCATGTAGGCGGTCTCTCCCTCCCGGAACGGGATGGAGGCCGCCTCCTTCGGCGCGAAGGACGTGTTTCTCATCAGGATCGCCGCGCTGATGACCAGCACGGCGAACAGTACCCACATATGTTGCTGGAAGGCGACGTCGGCCGCAAAGGCCGCGCCGAGCAACGCCAGGAAGGCGAACACGCCAATCCCCACGATTTCCGCGCCGTATCTCATTTCGATCCCCGCTTGCGCTATTGACGGACGTGCGACTCCTGGAGCCGCTCCCTGTTCCGTTTCGCGCATTCGGGGGTCCAGGTGCCTTGATCCAAGTCAATACCGCTCCTTTGCGGCTCTGACAGAATTCCCTCCATGCAGCATACGCGAAAGCGAACATCACCATCGACGGAGAGGAGGCCTTCCATGGATGTGTGCGAGGCGCCGCGGACGTGCCCTGTTTCGGGGGCTTGCGGCCGGGATGGACTGGTGCCCTGTGTGGAAATGACGAACGCTCATCATTCGAAGCTGCGCCTGTGCGAGGCGCTGGAGGAGATCGCCGACCGGCTTCCGGGCGATGTCGATCGATTCCGCTGTCTCGAGATCGCGAGTTCCCTCGTTCCGCTCCTGCGGCGGTGCCATGAGTATGAAGAGGACGTCGTCTATCCCGCCTTCGAGGCGGCATATTCGGGGGGGGGCGATGCGGTCGGGACCGTCCGGCGACTGAAGACCGAGCATGTCGAGGACGAGTGCGCGGCGCAGGATCTGTCGGAGGTGTTGCTGGCGATCGGCCACGGCGACCCGATCGACAACCCCGAGGCGGTGGGCTTCATGCTGCGCGCGTTCTTCGAAGCGGTGCGGCGTCACGTGGCCTTCGAGCGCGACCATGTCCTGCCGGCGATCGGGGCAGCGCCGCCCAACTGACGACGATCCGGATTCGAGGCGAGGCCGTGACGCGCCGTGCTTCCGATCAGATGCCGGATCGAGCCTCGAGCCGCGAGAGATTGCCGATCGAGACCTGGCGGTTGTGCTCGATCGTGATGACGCCTTCGGTTCGCAAGCGGGTCAGTTGCCGGCTGACCGTTTCGATGGTCAGGCCGAGGAAGTCGGCGATGTCGGCGCGCGTCAGCGGCAGGTCGAAGCTGATGCCTTCCGCGCCGGCCGCGCGGGCGGGGTCGATGTTGCGGGCGATCAAAAGCAGGAAGCTCGCGACCTTTTCCGCGGCCGTCTTGCGGCCGAGCGTGACCATCCAGTCGCGGGCCTCGTCGAGCTCCTTCAGCGTCTGGGTCAGGATGCGGTGTTCGAGCTGGGGGCTCTCGCGCAACATCCGCTCGATCGTCGCGCGCGGGAAGGAGCAGAGCGACACCTCGGTCGCCGCCTCGGCGTTCGCGGCGCTTTCGGTCCGGAAGGGCCGCCCGAGGAAATCAGGCGCGAATTGCAGCCCGACGATCTGCTGACGACCGTCCGACAGCGTCTTCGTCAGCTTCACGACACCCGAGAGGATGTTGGAATAATGGTCGACGGTCTCCTCGTCGCCGACGAGCTCGGCGCCCGGCTGGACGCGCTGCTTCGACGAGGTTTTCGACAGCGCGACGAGCTGGGATGGCTCGAGTGCGCCGCACACCCCCCGGTGCCGCGCCTCGCAGGCGGCGCAGAGCGCGGGGATGCCGCTCGAATGGATGTCTTGCCTGTCTGTCATCTCGCCGCCTGAAGGTCAGCCTTCCATAGCCAAGATCGCCCGGGCAATCTCGCGCCAGATTGTCTCATCCGCAACCGTCTTGACCGAAATCAAGGTATTATCCTGCGGCGGCTGCCACGTCCTTGTACGACGACAGGAGCGAGACCGATGCAAGCCAAGAAGGACCTCCGCCTCGACGAGGCGGTGCCGCGCTACACGAGCTATCCGACGGCGCCCCATTTTCATGCCGGCATAACCGGCCAGACCGTGCGCGAATGGATCGGCGCGATTCCGAATGGCGACCAGCTTTCGCTCTATCTGCACGTGCCGTTCTGCGATCGTCTCTGCTGGTTCTGCGCCTGTCACACCAAGCAGACCCGCCAGTACGATCCGGTGGCGGCCTACGTCACCTCGCTTTGCCGGGAGATCGGAACCGTCGGGGCGCTTGTCGACGGGCGCGCGAGCGTGCGGGCGATCCATTTCGGTGGCGGCTCGCCCACGATGCTGGCGCCAGCCGACATGCACAGGCTGGGTGATGCGCTTCGGCAGGCTTTCGTCCTTGCCCCCGACGTCGAGATCAGCGTCGAGATCGATCCCAACGACATGACTGTGGACCGGCTCGACGCGCTCGCCGCCATCGGCATGACGCGCGCGAGCCTCGGCGTCCAGGATTTCGATCCGAAGGTGCAGGCGGCGATCAACCGCGAGCAGAGTTTCGAGAGCACGCGCGCCGTGGTCGACGGTTTGCGCGCCCGCGGCGTGGGATCGGTCAATCTCGACCTGCTCTACGGGCTGCCGCACCAGAACCTCGAGACGCTTGCCGCGACCGTGGCGCAGGCGCTGAGCCTGTCGCCCGACCGGATCGCGCTGTTCGGCTACGCCCATGTGCCCTGGTTCAAGAAGCACCAGACGATGATCCCGGAGGAGGCGCTGCCCGGCTCGCAGGAGCGCTACGCACAGGCGCAGATGGCGGCAGGCATGATCGAGGCGGCCGGCTACGAACGCATCGGGCTTGATCATTTCGCCAGGCCTGACGACGCCATGGCGGTCGCCGCACGCGAGGGGCGCCTGAAGCGCAATTTCCAAGGCTATACGGAAGACGCCTGCGAGACATTGATCGGCCTCGGCGCGTCGTCGATCAGCCGCTACAGGCAGGGCCATGCCCAGAACCAGCCCGCCACGGGCGTCTACCAGCGCGTCGTCGAGGACGGTGGACTGCCGATCGTCCGCGGCGTTGCCTTCACCGAGGAGGACCGGGCGCGGGGGTGGGTCATCGAGAACCTGATGTGCAACTTCGCCGTCGACGCGCGCGAGGCAAAGGAGCGTTTCGGCGCCGTCGCCAAGCCCCTGGTCGCCATTGCCGCGGGATTGGCCCAGGCGGGCCCCGATCCGGTGCTGCTGCGCGACGGCGACGTCTTCGTCGTCCCCGAGCATCACCGGCCTCTGGTCCGGACAGTCGCCGCGCGCTTCGATGCCTATCTGGAAACGGGGCAAGCCCGGCATTCCGTCGCCGTCTGAGGCGCGCTTCCCGCGTTGACGAGGCCAGCCCCTGCCGTGCAAGAGAGCCTTGGAGATGGAGCGCATCGCGTTCCGTCGACGAGGCATTCGCGGCCATCGTGAGTGCCCATATAGCAACCGGGACTGATGATGCCGCAGACGCGCCTGACGATCGAAACGCATGGTCCGGGCCTCACCGAGTTCACCGGCAGGGCAGCCGAATTCGTCCGGCACTGCCATGTCGGGGAGGGCCTGCTGACCCTCTTCGTGCGTCACACCTCCTGTTCGCTGCTGATCCAGGAAAACGCCGATCCCGACGTCAGGCGCGATCTCGACGCCTTCTTCTCGAGGCTCGTGCCGCCCGCCGATGATCCGTCCATGGACTGGATCGTCCACACCACGGAAGGCCCGGACGACATGCCGGCGCACATCAAGGCCGCGTTGACGGCGACCTCGCTGTCCATTCCCGTGTCCGGCGGGCGAATGGTCCTCGGGACTTGGCAGGGCATCTATCTCTTTGAACACCGCCGGAGCCCGCACAGGCGCGAGATCGTGATGCATCTGTCGCCATGACGACGAACTGCGTGATTCGAAGGGCCGTGCCGGCGGACCGCGACGCCTTGTGCCGGCAGGTGAAGGCGCTGGCCACCCATCACGGCTATGATCCTGGGTCGATCACGCCGGCCAATGTGGCCGCGCACTTCCTTGCGCCCGGACTGCCGATGGTGGTTCTGGTGGCCCAGTCGCTGGATGGCAGCCTGGCCGGATACGCGGCCGCATCGCCCACGCATGAATCTGGCTACGCGTTTCCGGGCTTCTATCTCAGCGACCTCCATGTCGACGAGACCCGCCGCAAGTCCGGCATCGGGCGCGCACTGCTCGCGGCGATAGCGGCGGAGACGAAGCGGGCAGGTCGAGAGCATATGTGGTGGGGCGTGGATGCCAGGAACGACGCCGCCGAACGCTGGTACAGCGCGATCGCCAATGTGAGGGTTCCCTCGACGGTGTTCGCTTTGACACTCGAATCCTTCGAGACGCTTGCGGCCGAGGGCGAGCGCCATCTCGACGGCACGGAGGGGCAGCGCGGTCCATCGGAGAGTTGATGGCCCGGACTGGCCTTGGCACGGGCATGGCTATAGGTTGCCCGTCAATCGGGCGAACGAAGTCGCCATCTTGAATGCGGGAGACAAGACGATGTCCTTCTTGAAGAGACTGTTTGGCCTGGGCGGCGCGGGCGAGGGGGGCGGCGCCGAGCCGGAAGCATCGGAGCCCGAGGAGTACAAGGGCTTCACGATCCGCGCGACGCCATTCAAGGCCGATGGCCAGTACCAGACCTGCGCCGTCATCACCAAGGACGTCGATGGTGTCGCGAAGGAACACCGGCTGATTCGCGCCGACCGTTTCGCGGCGCTGGACGCGGCGGTCGAGATCTCCCTGCGCAAAGCGCGGCAGATGATCGACGAGCAGGGCGAACGCCTGTTCGGCTAGCGCGGCGTAATCACGCGTCGCTTCGCTTATCGCTTGGTCCTATTGGTTTTTTCCGCGCCCAGTTGAACTCGCCCTGCCAACGTGCACAGTAGGGCCTCGTAGCGAATTGGCGAGGGGGTCGCCGTCGGCTTTGGAACGCAACCTACTCAAATTCATCTGGAAGAATTCACGGCTTAAGCAGGTCTGGCTGCTGTTCGTCATCGTGGCGTCGATGCCGTTCTACTTTCTCTCGCTGGAGCTTCCAAAACAGATCGTCAACGGCCCGATCCAGGGGCGTGGCTTCGACGCGATCGATGCCAAGCAGCCATTCCTGCAACTGACGCTTCCCTACGGCGAAGCCATGTTCGGCAGGGAGATCCTACTGTTCGGAGGGCTCCAGCTCGACCGCATCGAGATGCTGTTTGGGCTCTGTCTCCTGTTCATGGCCTTCGTGTTCCTGAACGGCTGGTTCAAGCTCTACACCAACACCTACAAGGGCAAGCTCGGCGAGGAGGTGCTCCGCCAACTGCGCTACACGCTGCTCGATCGTGTTCTTCGTTATCGCGTGGCCCGATTCCGCAACCTGAAGGGCGCGGAAGTGGCGTCGGTGATCAAGGATGAGGTCGAACCGCTTGGCGAGTTCGTCGGCGATGCCTATTCGCTGCCGCTCTTCCTCGGTGGCCAGGCGATCACCGGGCTGCTCTTCCTCTTCCTTCAGAACGTCTATTTCGGGCTTCTGACAATCGCGATCGTCGCTTTCCAGATCTGGCTCATTCCGCGCATGCGCCGCAAGCTGATCCTGCTCGGACGCCAGCGCCAGATGCAGGCGCGCAAGCTCGCAGGGCAGGTGGCCGAAACGGTCGACATGGCGCCGGACATCCATGTCAACGACATGTCCAACTACACCCGCTCCCGCCATTTCGGGCTGCTCCAGAACATCCTGGACATTCGGTTCGAGCTCTATCAGCGCAAGTTCACGGTCAAGTACGTCAACAACCTGTTGATGCAGTTCCTGTCGTTCCTGTTCTATCTGCTCGGGGGCTACTTCGTGATCACCGGCCGGCTGGACATTGGCCAGCTCGTCGCGGTGATCGCCGCCTACAAGGACCTGCCCGGGCCGATCAAGGGGCTGATCGACTACGACCAGATCCGGCTCATGAACGAGGCACGCTACGAGCAGACCATCGATTCCTTCCGTGACGACGGGCTGATCGCGCCCGAGTTGCAGAGCATGCCGGAGCAGGCCGTGCCGCGGCTCACGAAGGGCTTCGACCTAGATCACGTCAAACTCGACGACGAAACCGGGCGTACGGTGCTGGAAAACGTGCGGCTGCATTTCAGGCCCGGCGATCGGCTGGCCATTGTCACCAACGGCGATGACGCGGCACGGGTCGCCGCGGGCGTTCTGGCGGGTGCGCTGGTTCGCCTCGTCCAACCTGCGTCGGGGACGATCCTGCTCGACGGGAAGCCGCTGGAGGACCTGCCGGAAAGCCTCACCGGACGACGCATAGGTTATGCCGATGCCAACAACTACTTCCCGGCCGGAACGATCAACGACAACCTGTTGATGGTGCTGAAGAATCGCCCGACCGACCAAAAGCAGCGCAGTTCGACCACGAAGCGGCCGACCACGTCGGGCATGCTGAACCACGTGCCGCCGCCGGCCGATGCGGAGTGGATCGACTACGAGGACCTCGGGGTCGACGGCAAGGCGGGTCTCGATGCGCATGTCGCGCGGGTTCTCGCCGTCGCCGGCCTGACGCGGCAGATTCAGGATCTCGGCCTGCGCGGAACCGTCGACCCTGCGAAGAACCGCGAGTTCTCCGATAAGATCGTGGAGGTTCGGCGCGAGTTCCGCGAGAACGCCGCCTCGCTTGGGGTCGAGGGGATCGTCCAGTCCTTCCATCCGGACCTGTACAATTCGCAGGCGACGGTGGGCGAAAACCTGCTGTTCGGCACTGCGCTCGACGCGGCATGGGCGCCGAACGAGTTGCCGCGCAACCCGACGATCCTGTCGATCCTGGATCGAAACGGATTGCGGACGGCCTTCCAGGAGATGGGCCAGCGGATCGCGGAGGCGCGGATCGAACTGTTCGGCGATCTGGCACCCGACTCGAAAATCTTCGAGACCGTTGCCGACGTGACCTATGAGGAGATCGTACGGCTGAAGGAGATCGTCGGCCGGCTGAAGATGGCCGAACGGCAAGAGCCGCAGCGGCAGGAGGCGACGCCCAAGGGAAAGAAGGGGCCGCAGAAGCTCTCGGACAGCGACCAGTTGTTCCGGCTCGCCTTCGACTATTGCGAGGCTCAGAGCCGCTTCGGCGTGCTGGATGCCGAGACCGAGTCCAAGATCCTAGCCGCACGAAACGATCTGCGGAAGGACATCGCCGGCATGGCGGTCGCGCCGGTCTTCTTCCACGATCCCGACCGATACAACCCGACCGCGTCGGTGCTCGACAACATCCTGCTCGGCCGCATCTCCTCGACCGTCGTCGACGGGAAGGAAAAGGTGCTGGCCGCGGTCCAGGAACTGGTAGCGCGCACGGGCATATCAGACGGGTTGCTGCAGGCCGGTCTCAATTTCGAGATGGGCAATGGCGGGCGGCGGCTGTCCGACCAGCAGCGCCAGAAGCTGCACGTGGCCCGCGCGATCCTGAAGAAGCCCGAAATCATCGTGTTCAACGAGGTCCTCGGCGCGATGGATGCGGGCGGACGCCGCGAGATCATGGCGCGCCTGCTCGACGGTCCGTTTCCCGACGAGCCGGATTTCCGCCCGGGCTTCGTCGTGGTGCTGCTGGACGAGGAGCTTGCGGAACGGTTTGATCGCGTGCTGACTTATTCCAATGGCGCATTCGTCGAGACGATGCGCGATGATGACGATCCGGCGCCGGACGTGATGCTGGATGCTGCGAAATGAAGGGGTATCTTCGATGAGTACGCTCAAGGACGAGGTCGAGGTTTTGCGAAAGATCCCGCTCTTTGCCGCGATGGATCCGTCCAAACTCAAGCTCCTGGCCTATGCCTCCGACAAGGTCGAGTACGAGGACGGGCAGTTGCTCTTCCGCCAGGGCGACGTCGGCGACAGCGCCTTCATCGTGCTGAGCGGGGTGGCCGACATCGTGTCGGAGACGGGCGGGACGGAAGTTGTAGTCGCGCAGCTACGCGATCATGCGCTGGTCGGCGAGATGTCGGTGTTCTGCGACATCCCCCGCTCGGCCACTGTGCGCGCCAACGGGAGGCTGGTGGCGCTGCGGATCGGCAAGGGCTATCTGCTCGACCTGATCAAGGAGTTTCCGGAACTCGCCACCCGCATCATCCGGGAACTCGCTTTCCGGCTGGCCAAGACGACGGCGGACCTCGCCGCCAGCGAGCGCGCGGCGCGGCACTGACGCGCGCCACGCGTCCCGGGGGACAACGGCGTCAGGCGGCGCCGTCCTTTTCCTCGCGCAGGTTGGAAATGACGCGGCGGTTCTGCACCCGGCAGGATGCTTCGGTACAGTCACGCACGACGCGCTCCTTGCCATAGCCCTTGGCCCAGAGGCGCTCGCGGTCGATGCCGCCGGCGATCATGTAGTTCATCACCGCTTCGGCGCGCCTGCGCGACAGTTCGGTCATGGCCGCATCGCCGCCGGGATCGTCGGCGAAGCCTTGCAGCTTGACCAGCCAGCGCGGATGTTTCTTCAGCCAGGCGATCTGGTTGTCGATGGTGGTCTTGGCCACCGAGTCGAGCGCTGCCGATCCCTCGGTGAAATAGGTACGGCGGCCGACATTGAGGATGAAATCCTCCTCGGAGCCGGGCTGCATGTTCGCGAACCCAGCGGCCGGCGCATTCGTCACATTCGGTAC
Source organism: Mesorhizobium sp. (assembly GCA_051860465.1). Lineage (GTDB taxonomy): Bacteria > Pseudomonadota > Alphaproteobacteria > Rhizobiales > Rhizobiaceae > Aquibium. Next base: position 27,770 of record JBHYDY010000013.1, on the reverse strand, counting down.
GGGCGGTTCCAGCGACGCGGTCGTGCAGCCCGAAACAAAGAGCGCGATCGCCCCGATGGCGGTCGCGCGAAGCCCCCAATTCCTCATAGTCATGGTGTCCCGCTCAGCCCTTCTTCGGTGCGTTGTCGGCAATGTGCGGCAGCACCTGCACTGCCGTGCCGATCGGACAGCGCTGATACAGATCCATCACGTCTTCGTTGAACATGCGGATGCAGCCCGAGGACGCGTCCGTGCCGATGCTCCAGGGCTCCAGCGTGCCATGAAAGCGATAGCCCGTGTCGGAGCCGTCGCGATAGAGGTACAGGGCGCGTGGTCCGAGCGGGTTGTCCGGCGCGCCGCCCTCGACATATTGCGGCAGGCCGGGCTTGCGGGCGTGCATCTCCGGCGGCGGGGTCCAGCGCGGCCACAATGCCTTGCGGGCGACGATGGCGCGGCCATACCACTTGAAGCCGTCCTTGCCGACGCCAACGCCATAGCGCACGGCCGTCTGGTTCTCGACGATGAGGTAAAGGAAGTGGTGCATCGTATCCACGACGACCGTGCCGGCGGGCTCGGGCGAATAATACTTCACGATCTGGCGGCGCCAGGTCGGATTGATCGCGTCGAAGTTGGTGCGCTTCCAGGAGACGTTGTTGTCGATCCCCGTACCCGCGAACCAGGACTTCTTCGCCTCGGCAGGTCCGCCGACGGCCATTGCGGCGGCCAAGGCGGCCCCGCCGGCCAGAAGATCACGACGCGTGAACTCCATGTGTTGTCTCCTTCGAAAATTGACGCAACGGAACTATAGATGAGAAAACACCTGCATCCAATATGATCCATTTCACAGTCCCGGCGAACGATCCGTTGGTCTTGCAGGATATGCGCGGGCCGCAGCGCAGGCTTCGGCATGCGCTCGGTTGCCGACGAGCGATCAAGCAGCCGTGATTCGACCACTGGAGCCGCCGTACCTAGCTTCACACGGGCAAGATGAAGCAGAAGGAGATGCGCGCATGTCGGACATGAAGGTCACGCAGGCGATGATAGACGCCTATGACGAGTACACCCATCTGACGCTCGACCGACGCGGTTTCATGGCCAAGCTGACCAAGCTTGCGGGATCGGGCGCGGCGGCGGCGGCGATCGCGCCCATGCTTGCGGCCAATGCGGCCCAGGCGGCGATCGTGGCCCCCGACGACGGTCGCCTCATTTCGGAAGACATCGCCTATCCGGGAGCCGACGGCGAGATGAAGGGCTATCTGGTGCGCCCGGCCGAGGCGAGCGGCAGGTTGCCCGCCGTCATCGTGATCCACGAGAACCGGGGCCTCAACGCGCATATCCGCGATGTCGCAAGACGCATGGCGCTGGAGGGTTTCGTGGCACTGGCGCCCGACTACCTGTCATCACTCGGCGGCACGCCGGAAGACGAGGACAAGGCGCGCGAGATGTTCGGTCAGCTGGATCGCGCCGGCGTGGCCGCGAACGGCGTCGCCACCGTCGAATTCCTGGCAAACCATGAACTGACCAACGGCAAGGTCGGTGCCATGGGCTTCTGCTGGGGTGGGGGCACCGTGAACGATCTGGCGGTGGCCACGCCAGCCCTGGGCGCCGGGGTCGCCTACTACGGTCGCCAGGCGGATACGGAGCAGGTGGCGCGGATCGAGGCGCCGCTGCTGCTGCACTATGCCGGTCAGGACGAGCGTATCAACGCCGGGATCGATGCGTTCAGGGCCGCGCTCGAGGCCGCCGGAAAGGACTTCACCATCCATGTCTACGACGGCGCGCAGCACGCGTTCAACAATGACACGTCCGAAGCCCGCTATGACGCGGATGCGGCGCAACTGGCATGGGAGCGAACGGTAGCGTTCTTTCGCGAGAAACTTGCCTGAGGAACGTGGGGCTCAGGATCAATCGTTGGACTGAAGGCGCGCCGCTCTTTTCATTCGAAGCGTGGCGCGCAGCTTCAAGAGCTCGATAGGGATCGGTTCGCGACGCTTCGACAGCGCGTAGACCTCGTCGTTGAGATCGCGCAACGCACGCCAGTAATCATAGTCAGTCGCGAGCGGATTCCTGGCGAGCCTGCGCGTCAGCCTGTTGATATCGCTTGTCATTCGAGCTCCTCTTCAACATGCCGGCGGCGTTGGCATAGTTGACCGACAGGCTCAGGAATGCAACTGAGAGGTGCAGTCGTTCCCCATTGTGTACGGGACGTGGTTAACGCATCGGTAACCGTCTGATGGGTCGTTGACACAAGCAAAAACCGTTGCGCTCCATGGTTCGATCGTCGCGTCTCGACCGGTCGGCACCGCCGCGCGCGGCGGCCAACGCGGCACGATGCACCCGATGCGACATAAGACCATGGTCTGTATTCTCGTCTGGTGGGGTCGGCGGGAGACGCCTCTCCATCAGGCCTTGCGTCGGATGCCGATCGAGCGTCCGGCCCTCTCGGGCATGGGTAGTGCATGATGCGCAGCCCGCATCGCCTCGACTTTTTCTATGATGTCGGCCGGGAAGGGCGCAACCTTCGGGCCGCTCATGTCGATGTGGAGGGTCAGGGTCTCCGACGTGGCTGACAGCCAGCCGTCGACATGGCGGATCTCCTGGTAGGAGCGCAGGCGCTTCTCGTCATGGTCGACGAGCTGGAACGTGCCCTGCACGCGGTCTCCCAGATGCAGTTCCCGCACGTAACAGACGTGGACTTCGGCGGTGTAGACGGTCAACCGGCGCGACGCCGCGTAGTCCGGCCCCATGCCCATGAGGGCGAAGGCTTCGTCGGCGCACCGGTCGAACAGGACGTTGTAGTAAGCCATGTTCAGGTGGCCATTGTAGTCGATCCAGCTCTCTTCGATGTCCATCGTGCTGGAAAGGAAGGGCGCGCTGATCGACATGGCGGGAACCTCGTTGCTGGTTGGGCTTGATCGTGATCGCGGACGGTTTAAGCATGCGCCAGCGCCGCCGCCGTGGCGCTCACAAATGAAGCAAGCAGGCGTCATTCACAAGCCTGCCAGGAGGAGCATCGGATGGCATTGGCTGATCTCGTGCGCATGGAACGTAACGAGAGCGGTATCGGGACCGCGATCGACATCCTCAAGCAGCGTTTCGGCGAAAGGCTTGCGACGGGGCAGGCGATCCGCGAGCAGCACGCCCACACCACGACCTACCTACCCAACCAGAAGCCCGATGCCGTGGTCTTCGCCCGAAGCACGCAAGACGTCCAGGACATCGTTCGCGTCTGCGCCGACCATCGTGTCCCGGTCATTCCTTTCGGGACGGGGACGTCGCTCGAAGGCCAGGTGAACGCGCCCGCCGGCGGCATCTCGGTCGATCTGTCCGGCATGGACCGCATCGTCGCGGTCAACGCCGAGGATCTCGACTGCACCATCGAACCGGGTGTGACCCGCGAGGCGTTGAACACCCACCTGCGCGACACGGGTCTCTTCTTCCCGATCGATCCCGGCGCCAATGCGAGCCTGGGCGGCATGGCCTCGACCCGCGCGTCGGGCACCAATGCGGTGCGCTACGGAACCATGCGCGACAACGTGCTCTCGCTGACGGCGGTGATGGCGGATGGCCGAGCCGTCACCACGGCGAAGCGGGCGCGAAAATCGTCGGCCGGCTACGACCTGACGAGGCTGATCGTCGGCTCGGAGGGGACGCTCGGCATCATCACGTCGCTGACGCTCAGGCTTCAGGGCATCCCCCAGGCCATTGCCGGCGGCGTGTGCCCGTTCCCGAGCGTCGAGGCCGCCTGCAACGCCGTCATCGCGACCATCCAGATGGGTATTCCGGTTGCGCGGATCGAACTCGTCAACCAGTTGCAGATGAAGGCCTTGATCGCTTACTCGAAGCTCGACTACCCCGAAAGCCCATGCCTCTTTCTCGAGTTTCATGGGACCGACGCGAGCGTTGCCGAGCAATCGGAGCTGTTTGCCGGGATTGCCGACGACTTCGGCGGCGGCCCGTTCCTGTGGACGCGAGAGACGGAACAACGGACGCGGTTGTGGAAAGCCCGCCACGACGCCTATCATGCCGTGAAGGCGCTGCGCCCCGGCTACCAGGCCGTCGCCACCGACGTCTGCGTTCCGATCTCGCGGCTGGCCGAGTGCATCGTCGAGACCGAACGCGACATTGCCGAGGTCGGTCTCATCGCGCCGATCGTCGGCCACGTCGGCGACGGCAATTTCCACGTCTCGCCATTGATCGACGCGAGCGACCCGCGCGACATCGAAAGGCTCGAGGCATTCGTCGCCCGGCTGAATGCCCGCGCGATCGCGATGGACGGCACGTGCACGGGCGAACACGGAATCGGCCAAGGCAAGATGGGTTTCCTCGAGATGGAGCTCGGGGCAGGCGTCGACGTCATGCGATCCATCAAGCGCGCGCTCGATCCACTCAACATCATGAATCCGGGCAAGATTTTCAGCGTGTGAGCAGGGGATAGCGCGCTACCTGGCGATGCAGTCCAAATGACGCAGCAGCGGCGGGTTGTTCCAAGACGGGAGCGGGGTACATAGGGGGCATATCGCAGTGAAGAAGGAACGCCTTGCCCAAGCGAGGCGGCAGGTTCCGATGTTCGATCACGCCGATGCCATTCTCCTGGCCCGCATGCAGTTCGCCTTCACGGTTTCGTTCCATTTCCTGTTTCCGGCCTTCACGATCGGGCTTGCCAGCTATCTAGCCGTCCTGAATGGCCTGTGGCTGGCCGGATATGGGCAAGTCTACCGGGTCCTTTTCGACTACTGGAAGAAGATCTTCGCATTGGCCTTCGCCATGGGCGTGGTGTCGGGAATCGTGATGAGCTACCAGTTCGGCACCAACTGGAGCGTCTTTTCCGACAAGGCCGGCCCGGTGATCGGCGCGCCGATGGCCTATGAAGTGCTCTCGGCCTTCTTCCTCGAAGCAGGCTTCCTCGGCATCATGCTGTTCGGCCGCGAGCGCGTCGGCAATACCCTGCACATGGTTGCGACCGTGGTTGTTGCCATCGGAACCCTGCTTTCGGCCTTCTGGATCCTGTCGGTGAATTCCTGGATGCACACGCCGGCCGGCTTCACGATCGATGCCGTCACCGGACAGTTCCTCCCGACGAATTTCTGGGAATCGATCTTCAATCCGTCCTTCCCCTACCGTCTGGCTCACACCGTCACGGCCGCCTACCTGACGACCGCCTTCATCGTCGGCGGCGTCGGCGCGTGGCACCTGCTGAACCGAACCGCGGGCGAGAACACTGGCGCACGGCGGATGTTTTCGATGGCGATGTGGATGGCGGCCATCGTCGCGCCGATTCAGGTCTTCATCGGCGACCTGCACGGGCTCAACACCATGGAGCACCAGCCGCAGAAGGTCATGGCGATGGAGGGGCACTTCGAGAGCCATCCCGATGGCTGGGCGCCGTTCTATCTGTTCGGCATCCCCAATTCGGCGGAACAGCGGCTCGACTACGCGCTGGGCATTCCCGGCGCCTCGTCGCTAATGCTCAACCACAGCCTGACGGCCCCGCTGGCCGGGCTCGACACTATCCCCATCGACGAGCAGCCGCCGGTCGGCATCGTCTTCTGGTCGTTTAGGATCATGGTTGGGCTGGGGATGCTGATGATCGCGCTCGGCGGCTGGTCGCTTCTCGCCCGCTGGCGGGGGACGCTCTTCACCAGCCGGCCGTTGCTGCGGTTCGCCGTTGCGATGGGACCATCCGGACTGGTCGCCGTGCTGGCCGGCTGGGTGACCACGGAGGTCGGGCGCCAGCCCTACACGATCTGGGGCCATCTCAGGACAGCCGATTCGGCCGCTCCGCTTGACGCAGCGGCGGTCGGCGTGTCGCTGATGGCATTCGTCATCGTCTACTTCATCGTCTTCGGGGCGGGTACCTTCTACATTCTCCGGCTGATGGGCCATGCGCCGATCACCGGCGGGCCGGACGATTGGGAGCGCGGACCGATCCGCACGGCGGGCATCGCGCCCGGACCGGCCCAGGGCACCCCGTCGGAGCACGGGCCAAGGAACGCTCAGGAGGCACGCTGATGGAATTCGGTCTCGGCGTGAATGTCGACCTGACGGTGGTCTGGGCCTTCCTGATCGCGTTCGCGGTGTTCGCCTATGTCGTGCTCGACGGCTTTGATCTCGGTCTCGGCATGCTGTTTGCATTGGCGCCGGAGAAGCGCGACCGCGACGTGATGATGAACTCGGTGGCGCCGGTGTGGGACGGCAACGAGACCTGGCTCGTGCTGGGCGGAGGCGGGCTGTTCGCCGCCTTTCCGCTGGCCTATGCCCTGGTGCTGCCCGCCCTCTACGCGCCGATAATCGCCATGCTTCTGGCGCTGATCTTCCGCGGCGTCGCCTTTGAATTCCGCTGGCGCACCGAACGCTGGCGCGGGGTCTGGGATTTCGCCTTCATTTCCGGCTCCGCCATGGCGTCGTTTTCACAGGGCGTGGCGCTGGGCGCGCTGCTGCAGGGCATCGACGTCGACATGACCACACGCAGCTATGCCGGCGGCTGGTTCGACTGGCTGACGCCGTTCTCGATCGTGACCGGCATCGCGGTGATGGCCGGCTACTGCCTGCTCGGGGCAACCTGGCTGGTGATGAAGACTGAAGGCGACCTGCAGGACCGCATGCGCCGGCTCGCCTGGCCGTTCGGCCTCGTCACGCTCGGCTTCATCGGCGTGGTCAGCCTGTGGACGCCGTTCCTGCAGGACGGCTACTACAATCGCTGGTTCAGCGGCTGGGGCATCGGCCTCGCGATGCTGGTCGGCGCGGCGGTGCTGTTCGTTGCCTGGCGGATGTTCAACAGCCTGACGGTTCATCGCCACGAGTACCGCCCCTTCCTCCAGGCGATCACACTTTTCGCGCTGTGCTTCGTGGGTCTCGGCATCGCCATGTGGCCCTATGTCGTTCCCGTCGAGGTGACGATCTGGGATGCCGCAGCCCCCGAGAAAAGCCAGGTGTTCATGCTCATCGGCGCGGCGGTGCTGATCCCGCTGATCCTCGGGTACACGGCCTATGCGTACTGGATCTTCCGCGGCAAGATCGACCCCGACGCGGGCTATCACTGATGACCGGTCCGGCGGCACAGGACCGAGACGACCGGACGCCAGCACGAGGTTCCGGCTGGGCGCTGCGCATCGCCTGGTTCGTCGGGCTGTGGCTTGCGAGTGTTGCGTTGCTCGGTGCGGTGGCCTGGATTATACGCGTCTGGCTGGTCGGCTGACACCGCCGGTCCTGCGCAGGGCATCGTTGGCATTGCCCTGCGGCATTCGCCACTTTATGGCCATGCGGATGAGAGTAGACTGACGCTTCGAAACCGTTGCGCCACGTCATACGGGAGGCTGGACACTGGCACGTCTCTTCGTCTTTTTCGGCGGCCTGCTCGTGCTTGCACTCCTCGTCGCGCTGATCGGCCCGTATTTCGTCAACTGGACGGGCTACCGGACGGATTTCGAGCGGGAGGCGAGCCGAATCCTCGGCCGGACGGTCACGGTCCAGGGCGACGTTCGGGCCCGGCTGCTGCCGTTCCCGTCGGTCACCTTCGGCGACGTCCGCGTCGCGGGCGAATCACCCGCGCAGCCCGCCGTCACCATCGAGGAATTCTCGATGGATGCCGAACTCGCGCCGTTCATGCGCGGCGAGCTGCTGATCTTCGACATGCGACTCGTGCGGCCGAACGCGGTCTTCAACATTGCCGACGACGGGTCCGTCGACTGGGCGTCGCGCCCGTCCAACATGTTCGACGCGGCGCAGATACGCCTCGAAAAGATGACCGTGATCGAAGGCAAGGTCACGCTGTCCCATGCCATGAGCGGACGAACGCACACGCTGACGGAGATCAACGCCGATGTCTCCGCCGCGACGCTGTCGGGCCCATGGCGCATGGACGGGTCTCTGCGGCTCGACGGCATGCGCACGAACGTCTCGATCTCGACCGGCTCCGTCACGCCCGAGGGTGCAATGCGCATCCGGCTTCGCGCGTCGCCCGAACGCTACCCGTTCGACGTTGAGGCGGATGGGCAGGCGCGGTTCCGCAACGCGGCCGCCCTCTACAGCGGCACGTTCAGGCTCGATGCGCACAATGCCGCGGTTCCGGCCCCGGCTCCCGCCGACTCGCAGGCCAGCAAGCAGCGCCTCGCCGCCTATCGCTTCTCCGGCCGCTTCGCGCTCGACCATCGCCGGCTGGACGTGCCGGAGTTCCGGCTCGAGACCGGGCCACGCGACGATCCCTATACCGCGGACGGGACCGCGCTGTTCCACCTGGGCGCGGATCCGCGCTTCCTCGTACAGGCGACAGGCGCGCAGGTTCGCTTCGATGATGCGACCGGCGCGGCCACGGCCTTCTCCGGCGCCACCTTCGCGCAGCGCTTTGCCTGGCTGCGGGCGTTCCTCGAGGACCTGCCGCGGCCGACGATCCCCGGAACCATCGATCTCGACCTCCCGGCGATCGTGGCAGGCGACACGACCATCCGCGACGTGCGGCTCTCAGCGGAACCGGCGCCAAGCGGCTGGACGGTCGATACCCTGTCGGCCACCTTGCCCGGCCGCACCACGCTGGAAGCGGACGGCCGCCTGATCCTGGACGGGGATTTCGGCTTCAAGGGCAAGTTGCTGCTGGCCGTGGCCCAACCCTCGGGATTCGCCGCCTGGGTGGGGCGCGACGTGGACGATGCCATCCGGCGATTGCCCGGTGCGGGCTTCACCGCCGACGTCGAACTCGGTGAGACGCGGCAGAGCTTCGGCAATGCCGAACTCATGCTCGGTGGAACGCGGTTCGACGGTTCGTTCGAGCGCGTCGCTCGACCGGCGGTGCGCCCGTCCGTGATCGCCAAGCTTCGCGGCAATGCGCTCGACATCGATGGTCTGGCGGCCTTCGCATCGATCTTCGTCAGCGACACGGGCGTCACCCATTTCGGTGACCACGATCTCGATTTCGACCTCGATGCCGGCCCGGTCAAACTTGCCGGCGTCACCGCCGACACGATCGATGTGGCGATGCGGCTGCGCGACGACGAACTCGAAATCGACCGGTTGGCGATCGTCGGTCTGGCCGGCGCCAACATCAGCGCAACGGCGAGCCTGGCCGGCATCGGCGGCGCCGCTTCCGGCAAGCTCGACGCGTCCGTGCTCGCCGCTGACCTGCGGCCGTTGATCGGGCTGGTCGCCGAGCGCTTTCCCGACCATCCGCTCACCCAGGGCCTGGTGCGACGCTCCGATGCCTTTCCGGACATGACCCGGGATGCGCGTCTCGACCTGGTCGCATCGGTCACCCGCGAGAACGCCGCCGCCGACATCTCAGTGTCGGCGCAAGGCACGACCGGCGGCAACACGATATCGCTGGAGGCGAGAGCGGATGATTATGACGGAGACTTCGGCAGGGCGAAGCTCACCCTCGACATGAGCGTCGAGTCCCCCGACAGTGCACAGCTTCTGGCGCTGTACGGGCTTCCCGCCGTCGATCTCGGCGTCACCGCCGAGGGATCAACGGCTCTCTCGCTGGCGGGTGTTCCGGGAGACGGCGCGGCCTTGACCTTCTCGCTGATCTCGCCATCGGCGTCGTTGCGCTTCGACGGCGAACTGCGGCCGTCTGGAGATGCCGACAGCCGGGACACCTACGTTGCCGAAGGCTCGGCGACGCTCTCCGCCAGCGACATCGAGCCCTGGCTGATGACGACAGGAACGATGTTGCCGGGGATGGGAATCGGCCTGCCGGTCGAACTATCCGCGCAGGCGACCTACGGGATGGAGATGCTGCGCCTCGCGGGCCTCGACGGGACCGTCGTTGGCACAGAAGTTTCGGGAGACCTCGCGGCGAGATGGCCTGACGGCCGGCCGCATCTCGAAGGGGTGCTGAAGCTTGGCGGCCTCGATCTCGTCAGTGTCGCCGCAATCCTGCTTGGCGAAGAGGCCCTAGAGGGGGAGGGCGAGGGGTGGCCGTCCGCGCCGTTCATCGAAACACCGCGCATGCCCTTCACGGCGCAGCTGGACATGGCCATCGACGCGCTCGACGCCGCCTATCAGCCCCTGGCCGACGACGTGACGGTGTCGGCGAAGCTCGATCGCGATGGGCTGCGGATTTCGAACCTGACGGGCCGCATGCTGGGCGGAACCGTGAAGGCGTTCGGGGAGCTCATGAACAATGGCGGCACGAGCTTGATGTCGGGCCAGTTCTCCATCTCGGACGCCGAGGCGACCGCCGTGCTGGGTGTCGACGACGCGGAAGGCAAGTCAGACATCAGCGCGTCGATGACGGCGAACGGCAAGTCGGTGGAGGGGCTGATGACCTCGCTTGCGGGGTCCGGCACTGTCCGCTTCCGCGGTCTCGTGATCCCCGGGATCAACCCCGATGCCCTCGAGGCCATCCTGGCCCGGGCCGACGAACTCGGCCGCGACATCGATGATGAACGGATTGCGGGTTTTGCGGCGGACATGGCCGCGACCGGTCGTTTCTCCGCCCGCGATGGCGAGGTGCCCTTTACCATCGCTTCGGGGTCTGTGCGGACGCCGGTGTTCTTTCTCCAGACCGACGGCGCAACGCTGTCGATGGAAATCCAGGCAAACCTGAACACGGACGCGATCAACGCCTCGGGCGCGATCGATTACGATGCCGGGCCGGACGCGCTGGTCGGATCGGATCCGTCTGTGCGCATAGCCGTCACGGGGCGGTTCGGCGAAACATCTGCTCAATTCGATACAACACCGCTGACGCAGTTCCTGACCCAGCGCGCACTCGAACGCGAACAGGCGCGGGTGGAGGCGATGCAGGCCGGTCTGCTGGAACGGCAGCGGCTGCGCCGCGAGGTGCGCTACTATGCGGCACTCGCCGACGACGCCGCAAAGCTACGTCAGCAAGCCGCCGAACAGGCCGAACGGGAAGCCGCGGACCGTGCGCAGCGGGAAGCCGACAGAAGAAGGGCCGAGCAGGCGGAGCGCGCAAGGCAAGAGGCCGCAGCGCCCGCGTCAAGCGCGCCGGACACGGCGATCCGCGCGCCGGCCGATCCCCCTGTGCCGACACGGGCCCAGCGACCCGCCAGGAACAACGATGTCGAGTTCAGCCTCGACGCGATTGGGAAGATACTCCAAGAACTGCCCGAGCGGCCGTGACCGGTGCTGGATCGCGAATGGGGGCGTGCTCTGATCAAACCGCGCGCGCCTTGAGGCAAGACAGCACATGGATGCGCAGGGCGGAGGACAGGTTGGTCATCCGCGGCCGCGTCTCGTCGACCTCGCCGACCAGCGCGGCAAGGGACATCCCGCGGTTTTCAGCGATGGCTTGAAGTTCGTCGAGGAATGGTTTTTCAAGCGAGAAGCTGGTGCGATGGCCACGGATCGTGACCGAGCGCTTCAGCTGCACTGTCAGCGTGCTCCGTCAGGCCGATCGCGCCGGTGACCATCGAGCAGGACTGCTCCACGCTGGCGTTCGGCTTCGTCGACCTTGCGATCCGCCTTGCTGCGCCCGTGAAGTGCCCGGTTCTCAGCCGCGGCGCGTTCCCTTTCGGCGCGGTCGTGGCGCTTTCGGGCCATGCGCAGATTGACGACCTCGCCCATCGACCCTTCGGCTCACTTCTTGCGAAACGCATCCAGGGAGACCACCTGCGCGCCCTTGACGGCGTCCTCGTCGCTCTCGGCGGCCGTGACGGCCTCGTCATCCGGCTTGGCTATTTCCGACCTGCGCGCCGGCGTCGGCAGCTTCGCGGGGATCTCCTCGACAGTGGAGGCTTCGACCGGCTCCGGCTCCGCCTTCACGTCGAATTCAAGCTCGAAATTGACGGAGGGATCGTAGAAGCCGCGCACGGCAGCGAACGGAACCTCGAGCTTTTCGGGAACGTCGGAGAAAGACAGGCCGATCTCGAACCCTGTCTCCGTCACCTTGAGGTCCCAGAACTGGTACTGCAGGACGATGGTCATCTGCTCGGGATAACGCTCCCGCAGGCGGGTCGACACGCGCACACCGGGCGCGCCCGTGAGGAAGGTGATGAAGAAGTGGTGGTTGCCGGGCAGGCCGGTCCGCGCGACTTCGCTCAGCACCTTGCGCATGACTCCACGCAAGGCCTCCTGGGCGAGAATGTCGTAGCGGATGTGGTCGTCGGACATGCGGTTCCGTCTGGCGTGAGTCTCGTTGCGCGTAGATGTAATGAAGCCGGGCCCGCGCGTAAACCGAATTAGGGTTTTCGGCGACAATCGGTTTCGTTTCCGCAGGGGGGCAGGGCCCCGCGCGGGCCATCCGGCCGTACAGGCAGAGCGTGGACAACCACGAGACGAAGAGTGTCGGCAATAGGGAGGGTGTGGGAGGAAGTGGAGGTTTCTGTTGCCAGGTACCTCCGAACCCCGCCTGAAGGTGCTAACCCACAGGGCTTGATTCGAGACTATCGCGCCGCATTAAGCAGCGAGACGTGCCTCAGCATAGTTGTCGTTGGCAACTATAAGTTTGACCCGATAACGGCGGTATCATGCCGAGCGAAAGTTCGATCTTTACACCCTCGTCGATCCTATTTCGCCCCCATCATAAACCGCTCGCGAGTGCCAGCGGTTTGTGGTGGAGGCGCCGGGTACCGCCCCCGGGTCCGAAAGGCTTATTCCATCATCCGTTTATCGCCATAGTCAGACAAGCTGACAGGGCGAATATAGGGAGGAGCGGCGCCAATTGGAAGGCCTTCCGACCATTGACAAGCCCGACTTCAGCGCTGAAGTTCTAAGACGCTGCGGGAGGCTTCTGTACTGCCAAAGGTTAGCAGGCAGGAACAACCGGCTCGCGCTCCCGGCAAGTCGCGCGCGGGTTGCAGGATCAGTCACTGACGAGGGGAAGAACGTCCATGGCCGACTATTTAGCAGACGTGAAGAAATACGACGCGGGCGCCGACGAGGCGAAGGTCGCCAAGATCGTGAAGCATCTCGGCATCGCGTTGCGCAATCGCGATTCATCGCTGGTCTCGTGCAGTGATCCAAAGGAGCTCGCGCGGGTCCAGGAAAAGTGGTGCGCCAAGAAGTTCGGGGTCGCGGAAGGACCGGGCATGACCGCGATCGAGGCCGTGTGCGCTGCCATGAAGGGCGACAACTCCAAGAGCCGCGTCACGTTCTATTATCTCGTGGCCAAGGAACTGGGCAAGCTCGACGTGCTCTGACACGGCGGTTCGAAGGTCGCGCCGGTCTCGCGAACGCAGGTAGGTCAGCCCTGATGGTCTTCCGCGATCGGCCGCTGGTAGGTGAAGCCCATGTCCCAGGGAAAGTAGATCCAGGTGTCCTGTGACACCTCGGTCACGAAGGTATCGACCAGGGGACGGCCCTTCGGCTTGGCGTAGACGGTGGCGAAATGCGCCTTGGGCATCATCGCGCGGACGATGGCGGCCGTCTTGCCGGTGTCGGTCAGGTCGTCGATGATCAGAACGTTCTCGCCGTCGTTTTCCAGAAGGGCGGGCGTGACCGCCTTGAGCACCGCCAGTTCGCCCTGCGACGTGTAGTCATGATAGGAGGCGATGGAGACCGTCTCGATCACGCGGATGCCGAGTTCGCGTGAAATGATGGCCGCAGGCACCAGCCCGCCGCGCGTGATGCAGACGATCGCCTTCCACTTGCCGTTGGCGCCGCTCGTGCCGGCCAGCCGCCAGGCCAGCGCTCGCGCATCACGGTGAAACTGGTCCCAGGAAACCGGAAAGGCCTTTTCGGGAAGAGACATGGATGGGCTCGCGCTTCGGACCGGGTGAGTGCCTTAAGCGCAAACGCCGGCGAAAGGCAAGGGCGTGGTGGTCTGTACCTTCACGGTTTGGCGTCGCGGGCCTTCAGATAGACGATGACGGAGATCGCCAGTGCGATCGCATAGAAGCCGAAAAGCGCCTGATAGGCCACGACGGGCTCGCCTGGAACGGTGGCGCCGGTGACCACCGCGCCGGTGGCGAACTGCATGACGCCGACGCCGCCGATCGAGAAGAAGTTCATCAGCGTCACGCCGCGCCCGATGAGGTGCGGCGGCACGAAGGCACGGGCGTGCGCCATCAGCAGACCGTAGCTCGCGCCTGAAACGCCGATGAGGACCAGGAGGATCGTGACGATGGGCAGCGAGGCCTGCGGCAGAAGCGCAAGGGTGCAGATCGCGGCGACACTGATCGTGTTGCCCACGACGGCGACCCATTTGCGGGTCTTGAAGACGGTGTCGAGCGGTCCGTAGAGGAAGCTGCCGGCGACCATGGCGAAGGCCATGAACAGCGTGACGTTGCCGATGACCAGGGCATTCGCGCCGAAGACGTCTGTCAGGTAGGGCCCGGCCCAGAGGCCCCGGATGCCGACGGCCGGGGCATAGTTGATCGCCGTCAGCGGAATGATCGGCCACAGCACGCGCAACCGCAGCAATTCGCCAAAGCCGCCGAACCCCACGCCGTTTGCGGGTTCGTCCGGAGAACGTTCCGGATCGCGAACGAAGACGAGCAGCGCCACCGCCACCAGCAGCGTCAGCGCCGCGATCGCCAGGATGACGGGCCGCCAGCCGAAGCTCTCCGAGGCAGCGGCCAGCGGCGCGGCGCCGAAGACGTTGCCCAGAGAACCCAACGCGACGAACCAGGACGTCGCGACGGCGAAGTTCGCGGCCTTGAACGTCTTGGCGAAGATGAAGAGCGAGGCCATCAGGACCGGCGCGCAGCCGATGCCGATCAGCGTCATCGCGACCACGAGCATGGTCGGAGAGGCGGCAAGCCCGAAGACAAGCGCTCCACCACCGCCGCCGATCGCCAGCATGACCGCCGCGGTGCGGCGCGGGCCGAAGCGGTCGAGCGAGACGCCGACGGCGAATTGCATCAGCGCGAAGGCGACGAACCAGGCGCCCGATGCCTGCGAGAAATCAACCTTCGTGGCGCCGAGTTCGGCTTCGAGGACCGGGGTCAGGACCGCGAGGAAGGACCGGTAGAACTGGGAGAGGAAATAGGCGAAGGCGAGCGCAGCAATTCCGGCCATCGTCTGATCCCGAGTGCGAGAGGCGGCCTGCGCCGCGATCGCCTTCCTCCCGGAAGACAGGTCAGCCCGCCTACGCCCTGCAACCGGGATGAGCAATTGCCAGTCCGCCGGTCACGAGTGGACCAGCGGACGGCGATTTGCGAAATCGAGGGGTTTCCCCGAATCAGGCTGCCCTGGCGGCACCGCCGCCATTGCCGCGGCGACGACGGCGCGGCTGCTGGCTGCGCTCGTCGGCACGACCGGCCTCGTGATGGCCACCGGCCGGCTTGCCACCGGCGCGTTGCGGCGCCTGGCCGGAGCGGGCGGGGCGACCTTGCGGCTTGCCCTGCGGGCGTCCCTGGCGCTCGGAGCGTTCGGGGCGCGAGCCCGCCGGCAAGGGCTTCTGGAACGGATCGGGCGAACCGGTGTGGTCCGCCACGATCGGGATTGCCTTGCGGATCACCTTTTCGACGGCCCGCAGCTTCGACACTTCCTCCGGATCGCACAGCGTGACCGACTTGCCGTCGGCGCCGTTGCGACCGGTGCGGCCGATGCGATGCACATAGGTTTCCGGCTCGTCGGGCAGGTCGTAGTTCACGACGAGCGAAATGCCGGGCACGTCGATGCCGCGCGCGGCGATATCGGTCGCCACGAGGATCTTGACCGAGCCGTCGCGGAAGCCGTTCAGCGCGCGCTGGCGGGCATTCTGCGACTTGTTGCCGTGGATGACGTCGGCCGAGAAGCCGTCCTGCTCGAGCTGGCGCGTCACCTTGTCGGCGCCGTGCTTGGTGCGGGCGAAGATGATCACCGGCCCGTCGCCTTCGGCGCGCAGGATGTCGGCCAAAACGTTGCGCTTCTGCTTGGTGCGCGCCTTGATGAGGCCCTGGGTGATCTCCATCACCGTCGTTCCCTGCGGAGCGACGGACACGCGGATCGGATCCTTCATCAGGCCCATGGCGAGCTTTTCGATCTCGTCGGGCATGGTGGCCGAGAACAGCGTCGTCTGGCGGTCGGGATGCGTCGCACGAGCGAGCTTCTTGACGTCGTTGATGAAGCCCATGTCGAGCATGCGGTCGGCTTCGTCGAGGACGAGCCAGCGCGTCTGGTCAAGCTTTACGTCGCCCTCGCGCACGAGGTCGACCAGTCGGCCCGGCGTGGCGATCAGAATGTCGACGCCGTCGCGCAGGCGACGGACCTGATTGTTGCGCGAGACGCCGCCGAGCACCTGGCAGGTGGTGATGTGCATACCCTTTGACAGGAGGCGGATGGCCTCGTCGATCTGTACGGCGAGTTCGCGCGTCGGCGCCAGGATCAGGGCGTGCGGGCACTTGGGGCGGCGCTTGGCGCCAAGCGCCATGATGCGGGTGAGGATCGGCAGCGCAAACGCCGCCGTCTTGCCGGAGCCGGTCTGGGCGATGCCGAGAACGTCGCGTCCAGCGAGATAGTGCGGGATTGCCTGCGTCTGGATCGGCTTCGGTGTGGACAGGCCGGCAGCCAGCGTCGCCTTGAGAAGCGCGCCGGTGATGCCGAGAGCTTCGAAGCCATTGTCGGCTTCGGGGGTGGTGTGAATGGTCAAAATCGTCTCTTTCGGCGGGCAACGCCCGCACTGCGTCCCGGCGGGCGCAACCTGCCGTGGCACTCTTCTTATTTGAACGACGAGGCGGCGCGCCCGAAACGGGCTGTGGCCGGCTGCGCTGTCGTTACCGTCGGCCTCATGCCGCCGGAGTTGCCTTCACCACCAGACTGGTCGTTCTCCGGAGAGACGTGATCCGATCGAGGGGAAAGCCAGACGCAACCAGGTCGATTTCCGACGAACCGGCAATGCCGGCCCAAGCGCCTATCGAGGCATATGGGCGAGATTGATCAGGAATGCAAGGAGTTTCGCCGGGCTGGCGTGAACACCCCTGGCGGCGGGCAACCGGCGGCACAGCCACGCACGCCGCCGGCCGGTGTCATTCGCTCGAGGTCACGATCAGCACGGACCGTTCCCGAGACACGCCGCTGACCGAGGTCCAGAGGGCCGCGGCGATGAACAGGATACTCACGATACCGGCCAGGTTGGTCATGGCGAAACCTCCCTTCGTTTCGCCCCGCGCAAGGAAGAGAATAGCGCGGTCGCTCCGGCCTGGCTCCCCCGCGACGATAAATTTCTGGTCCAGGCTGTTCCAAAGCGTGAATCCGGCCCGGTTGCGGTTAGGATAGGGGCACAGATTGCCAGAGGTTCCAGACATGTCCGATTTTCCGATTTTCGATCTCTCCCGCTTTGAAAAGGCCGGCCATGACGAACGCGCGCTGCTCGGCGCGGAGGTCGACGACATCTGCCGCCAGACGGGGTTTCTCGCCATCCGGGGCCACGGCGTACCGCAGGAGGTCATCGACGGCGCCTGGTTCAAGGCGCGCGCGTTCTTCGACCTGCCCGCCGACGAGAAGCAGAAGGCGAGTGCGCCCTTCGCCGGCTATCCCTACGGCTATCTCGGACCCGAATCGGAGGCGCTGGCGAAGTCGAAGGGGCAAGACACCCCGCCCGACCTGAAGGAAAGCTTCAATGGCGGGCCGCTTGCGGTGCCCGCTGGGCTGGACGACCGGCAGGCGCTCGACTTCTGCTATGCCCCGACCATCTGGCCGGACGCCCCGGACGGCTTTCGTCCGGCTTGGGAGGCCTATTACCGGGCGATGGAGGACCTCGCGGCACGAATCATGCGGGTCTTCGCCGTGGCGCTGAAGCTCGACGAGGCCTTCTTCGCGCCGATGATCGACAAGCCGATCAGCGCCCTGCGCGCCCTCAACTATCCGCAACAGCCAGTGCCGCCGAAGCCCGGACAATTGCGCGCCGGCGCCCACACCGACTACGGCAGCCTGACCATCCTGCTGCCCGAGGCGGGCACCGGCGGCCTGGAGATATTTACCCCCGAAGGCAACTGGCGGGCCGTGCCGCCGGTGCCGGGCGCCTTCGTCATCAACATCGGCGACCTGATGGCGCTGTGGAC
Source organism: Mesorhizobium sp. (assembly GCA_051860465.1). Lineage (GTDB taxonomy): Bacteria > Pseudomonadota > Alphaproteobacteria > Rhizobiales > Rhizobiaceae > Aquibium. Next base: position 9,909 of record JBHYDY010000013.1, on the reverse strand, counting down.
CAACGACCGCTGGGTGTCGACGCTGCATCGCGTGGTGAACCCGGCACCGAAGCCTGACGGCTCGACCCGACGCCAGTCCTTCGCCTTCTTCCACCAGCCGAACTGGCACCAGGAAATCGCCTGCCTGCCGTCCTGTCTTTCGCCGGGCGAGACGCCGACATACGAACCGGTGCGCTCTGGTCCGTATCTGATGGGCAAGTTCCAGTCGACGGTGAAGGCGGCGTAGGGAGACTTGCGCCGAGCCGCCCGGCTCACATTGCCTTTTTTGCGCCTTCCGCTAAGAGAAGCCCGACCTTTCCGGACATCTTTCGAGGGAGCCTCCCATGACAGCCATCGTCGACATCATCGGCCGTGAAATCCTTGACAGCCGCGGCAATCCGACCGTCGAGGTCGACGTGGTGCTGGAGGACGGCTCGATGGGCCGCGCCGCCGTGCCTTCCGGCGCGTCGACCGGCGCGCACGAGGCCGTGGAGCTGCGCGACGGCGGCCCGCGCTATCTCGGCAAGGGCGTCGAGCGCGCCGTCGAGGCCGTCAACGGCGAGATATTCGAGGCGATCGGCGGCATGGACGCCGAAAACCAGATCCACATCGACCAGACGATGATCGAGCTCGACGGCACGGCCAACAAGAGCCGGCTCGGCGCCAACGCCATACTGGGCGTGTCGCTGGCGGTGGCCAAGGCCGCTGCGGAAGCGGCCGGCCTGCCGCTTTACCGCTATGTCGGCGGCGCGGCGTCCCATGTGCTGCCGGTGCCGATGATGAACATCATCAATGGCGGCGCCCACGCCGACAATCCGATCGACTTCCAGGAGTTCATGATCATTCCGGTCGGCGCGCCCTCGCTGCGTGAGGCCGTGCGCTGGGGCTCGGAGATCTTTCACACCCTGAAGAAGGGCCTGAAGGATGCCGGCCACAACACCAATGTCGGCGACGAGGGCGGCTTCGCGCCGAACCTGAAGAGCGCGACCGCGGCGCTCGACTTCATCATGGGGTCGATCGAAAAAGCTGGCTACAAGCCGGGCGAAGAGGTGGCGATCGGCCTCGACTGCGCCGCGACGGAATTCTTCAAGGACGGCGCCTATGTCTATGAGGGCGAGAAGAAGACCCGTGATCCAAAGGCGCAGGCGAAATATCTCGCCAAGCTGGCCGGCGACTATCCGATCATCTCGATCGAGGACGGCATGTCGGAAGACGACTGGGAAGGCTGGAAGTACCTGACCGACCTCGTCGGCAAGTCCTGCCAGCTGGTCGGCGACGACCTGTTCGTGACCAATTCGGCGCGCCTGCGCGACGGCATCCGCATGGGGGTCGCCAACTCGATCCTGGTCAAGGTCAACCAGATCGGGACGCTGACGGAGACGCTGGACGCGGTCGAGACAGCTCACAAGGCCGCCTACACGGCCGTCATGTCGCACCGCTCCGGCGAGACCGAGGATTCGATCATCGCCGACCTCGCGGTCGCGACCAATTGCGGACAGATCAAGACCGGGTCGCTTGCGCGCTCCGACCGGCTGGCCAAGTACAACCAGCTGATCCGTATCGAGGAAGAACTAGGCAAGCAGGCGCGCTATGCCGGCCGGTCGATCCTCAAGGGCTGATCCACGCTGTAAACGGGACGCCAGGAAGGGTCGCCAGTGGCGGCCCTTTCGCGTTTTCCGGGTGGCCGAACGACGGCTCCGTAACCGCCCGTTAAGCACGTCGCGATAGAAAGGTGGCAAAGGAAGAACCTCCTCATGTGGACGCGCCAGCACAAGAAGCGGAACACCGGCCGGTACATCGTGCCAGCCTTCGCGACCCTGTTTCTGAGCTATTTCGGCTTTCACGCCTTTCATGGCGAATACGGCATCTCTTCGAAGTACCAGCTCGCCGAACGCAAGGTGGTGCTGCTTGCCGAACTCGACCGCAAACGCGCCGTTCGCGAGGAACTCGAGGCGCGGGTGCGGCTGTTGCGCGACGGCACTCTGGAGAAGGACATGCTCGACGAGCAGTCGCGTCGCGCCCTCAACCTCTCGGCTCCCGACGAGATGACGATCATGCGCTCCTTCTCCAATTCGAATTAACCGAATTCCAGTATATTCTCGATAGTTCGAACGATTTCCGTTGTTTAGCCGCATGACAGCCATGCAGTTTTCCGCGTGGCCGAAACCGATCCCGCATGCTAGTTTTCCTTCATCCAGGGAGGTGAGAGACAAGCTCGGCCCCCCGTGTCCGCGAAGAAGACAGGATCAGGGAGTAGAGAATGAAGGCGGTGGCGAAGAAGACGTCCCCCAAGTCCAAGGCCGACGCCGATGGCATGGCTGCGGTGAAAACCCCCAAGCCCGTCGAATTCGACAAGGCGCAGGAACTGTCCGCCTATCGCGGCATGCTTCTCATCCGCCGGTTCGAGGAGAAGGCCGGCCAGCTCTACGGCATGGGCTTCATCGGCGGGTTCTGCCATCTCTACATCGGCCAGGAGGCGGTCGTGACCGGCCTTCGCATGTCGATGAAGGACGGCGACCAGATGATCACCGCCTATCGCGACCACGGCCACATGCTGGCCATGGAGATGACGCCGCGCGGCGTGATGGCCGAGCTGACCGGGCGTCGGGGGGGCTACTCCCGGGGCAAGGGCGGCTCCATGCACATGTTCTCCAAGGAAAAGAACTTCTATGGCGGCCACGGCATCGTCGGTGCGCAGGTGTCGCTCGGCACCGGACTCGCCTTCGCCAACCGCTATCGAGAGAACGATTTCGTCTCGCTGACCTTCTTTGGCGACGGCGCCGCCAACCAGGGCCAGGTCTACGAGAGCTTCAACATGGCCTCGCTGTGGAAGCTCCCGGTGATCTACGTCATCGAGAACAACCGCTACGCCATGGGCACGTCTGTGACGCGCTCTTCCGCCGAGACCGATTTCTCGCATCGTGGCATCTCCTTCAAGATCCCCGGGATCCAGGTCGATGGCATGGACGTGCGGGCGGTCAAGGCCGCCGGCGACCTGGCGCTGGACTGGTGCCGGTCGGGCAAGGGGCCGATGATCCTGGAAATGCAGACCTATCGCTATCGCGGCCATTCGATGTCCGATCCGGCGAAGTATCGCTCGAAGGACGAAGTCCAGAAGATGCGCTCCGAGCACGACCCGATCGAGCAGGTGAAGGCCAGGCTCGTGGACAAGGGCTGGGCGAGCGAGGAGGAACTGAAGGCGATCGACAAGGACGTGCGCGACATCGTGGCCGACTCGGCCGAGTTCGCGCAGACCGATCCGGAGCCGGATGTTGCGGAACTCTACACCGACATCCTGCGCTGACGATCTCGTCCGATGCGCTCGATGCCGGATCCGACCGTTCTTCTGCTGGCCGCCGGCGTTCTGGCGCTGTTCGGGTGGTTTTTCTGGTTCGTGATTTCCAGGACCTTCGGGACCGTGCGCCAGATATCGCGGCAGCTCGACGAACGTTCGGCACGACAGCGCGCCGCCGTCGCCGGGCCGGTCACGCGACCGACGCCGCTCTGGCTCGTCGCGGTCCGCGTCATTCTCATTGGTACATTGGTCGGCCTCATGGCCTACCAGTTCGCAGGCAAGTTCCAGATCCGCTGAGAGCGGACGATTTAGATAGGTGAGGACACCATGCCCGTCGACATCCTGATGCCGGCCCTCTCGCCCACGATGGAAGAGGGCACTCTGTCGAAATGGCTGAAGAAGGAGGGCGACAGCGTCGCCCCCGGCGACGTGATCGCCGAGATCGAGACCGACAAGGCGACCATGGAAGTGGAAGCGGTCGACGAGGGGACGCTGGGCAAGATCCTAGTCGCCGAAGGCACCGAGAACGTCAAGGTCAACACGCCGATCGCGGTGCTCCTGGCCGAGGGCGAGAGCGCGGACGACAACCAGAAGCCTGCCGCGTCCGCCACGGCCGACGCCGACACGCCGAAGGCTGCAGCCGACGATGCCGGCGGCAAGGCGCGGCCGGCGGCCGAAGAGACGTCCGGCAAGGAGGCGCAGCGCGTTCCAGCCGAGCCGAAGGCGACGGTTGCCGCAGACCCCGACATCCCGGCGGGCACCGAGATGGTGCCGACCACCGTGCGCGAGGCGCTGCGCGACGCCATGGCCGAAGAGATGCGCCGCGACGCCGACGTCTTCATCATGGGCGAGGAGGTGGCCGAGTACCAGGGCGCCTACAAGATCACGCAGGGGCTGCTGCAGGAGTTCGGTCCCAAGCGCGTCGTCGACACGCCGATCACCGAGCATGGTTTCGCCGGCGTCGGCGTCGGTGCGGCCATGTCCGGGCTGAAGCCGATCGTCGAGTTCATGACCTTCAACTTCGCCATGCAGGCGATCGACCAGATCGTCAATTCGGCCGCCAAGACGCTCTACATGTCGGGCGGCCAGATGGGCGCGCCGATCGTCTTCCGCGGCCCGAACGGCGCGGCCGCGCGCGTCGGCGCCCAGCACAGCCAGGACTATGCCGCCTGGTATGGCCATATCCCGGGCCTGAAGGTGGTGCAGCCCTATACGGCGGCCGATGCCAAGGGCCTGCTGAAGGCGGCGATCCGCGACCCGAACCCGGTGATCTTCCTCGAGAACGAGATCCTCTACGGCCAGACCTTCGACGTGCCGAAGCTCGACGATTTCGTCCTGCCGATCGGCAAGGCACGCATCCACCGCAAGGGCAAGGACGCGACCATCGTCTCCTTCGGCATCGGCATGACCTATGCCGTGAAGGCCGCCGAGAAGCTGGCGGAGGAAGGCATCGACGTCGAGATCGTCGACCTGCGCACCATCCGCCCGATGGACCTCGACACGGTGATCGAGAGCGTCAGGAAGACCAACCGTCTCGTGACCGTCGAGGAAGGCTTCCCGCAGTCGTCCATCGGCGACCACATCGCCAGCCAGGTGATGCAGCGCGCCTTCGACCATCTGGATGCGCCGGTGATCACGATCTGCGGCAAGGACGTACCGATGCCCTACGCCGCCAACCTCGAAAAGCTCGCGCTGCCGAATGTCGGCGAGGTGGTCGAGGCGGTGAAGGCGGTGTGCTATAAGGGATGAAATGCAGACTGGTGGTACATGCTCCTGACGATCTGGATTCCCCTTCTAATTTCGGTAATGGCAGGGATTACAACATCTTTGCTGCTAAGGAGGTATGAACATGCTCGAGACAAAGCTGATTTCTACTTTCATCTAGTCGGTAGCGCATCTCTGTTGGTTTTCCTTATGGCTACAGTCAATATGGCGGACGAGTTAGGTGAACTCAATGACCATCTAGTCATACTCACCAAATCCGACCAGATTAATGCTGAAGTAGGAAGAACTCATCTTCGTCACTGTACCAATAGTCGCCAAATCCCCACCGACAAGGGGTACGCTCGCCCAATAGTGGAACCTGATTGTGATAAAATCGCTCGCTGGGCGGACATGCGTGCGGGAAAAACTGCATTCGAGTTCATAGAGCTCCTTGAGGAGCCAGAAATTGGCACTCCCTTGGGATTAAGCATTCGTCGCCATAATATGAACATTGATACATTTAATATAAACCTCGCACAGTACCCACAATTCTCAACTGATCACAACAAAAAAAGTATAGAATCACTTGAGAGTATTTTGTTGTGGAGGATCATATTAACTTATATTTTCTGCTTATCATTTGGGGCTATTGCCGGTCTGAAGTTTGCTAAAAGCCATCCACGCGCGGGGAATGAGGTGACGGATTGATATGAACCGCGATGAATTCCCCGCCGTGCCCTTCGACGCCTTTGCCTTCTCGCTTGCCGACTTGTGGCCGCTCGACCCGCCGCTCGGCCTGAACGAAGACCCGACACCCTATTACGCCGGAGACAGATAGATGCCCATCAACATCACCATGCCGGCCCTCTCGCCCACGATGGAAGAGGGCAACCTCGCCAAGTGGCTGGTCAAGGAAGGCGACCACGTCGCGCCGGGCGACGTGATCGCCGAGATCGAGACCGACAAGGCGACCATGGAGGTGGAAGCCGTCGATGAGGGCACGGTGGCCAAGCTCGTCGTCCCGGCCGGCACCGAAGGCGTCAAGGTCAACGCGGTGATCGCGATCCTGGCCGCAGAGGGCGAGGATGCCAGCGCTGCCGCCAAGGGCGGCGGCGAAGCCGCGCCTGCCAAGGCCGAGGCGAAGCAGGAAAAGGCTCCCGCCACTCCGCCAAAGGAAGAGAAGACGGTTCAGCCCGCAACGACCACCAAGAGTGATGCGCAGCCAAGCGGCCAATCGCGCACCTTCGCCTCGCCGCTGGCGCGGCGCATAGCGGGCGAAGCCGGGATCGACCTTTCCGCCATCGACGGCTCGGGTCCGCATGGCCGCGTGGTGAAGGCCGACGTCGAGAAGGCGGTCGCCGGGGGCGGGGCCAAGGCGGCGCCGGCCGGGAAGGCGGCAGGAGAAGCGGCAGCCGCCGCGCCGGCTCCGGCCGCTGCCGCGCCGGCCGCCAAGCCTATGTCCGACGACACCGTGCTGAAGCTCTTCGAGGAAGGCTCCTACGACCTCCTGCCGCATGACGGCATGCGCAAGACGATCGCCGCGCGGCTGACCGAATCGCACCAGACGGTGCCGGCCTATTTCGTCTCGATGGACTGCGAGATCGACGCGCTCTTGAAACTGCGCGCCGAGATCAACGCCGCCGCGCCGATGGTGAAGGGCGAGAAGGGAGAGGCGCCGGCCTACAAGCTCTCGGTCAACGACTTCGTCATCAAGGCGATGGCGCTGGCGCTGCGCGACGTGCCGATGGCCAACGCCTCGTGGACCTCGACCGCGCGCGTCAAGCACAAGCATTCCGATATCGGCGTGGCGGTGGCGATCCCCGACGGGCTGATCACGCCGATCATCCGCAAGGCCGAGCAGAAGACATTGTCGGTCATCTCCAACGAGATGAAGGATCTCGCCAAGCGCGCCCGCGACAAGAAGCTGAAACCGCAGGAATACCAGGGCGGCACGACGGCCGTGTCGAACCTCGGCATGTTCGGCGTCTCGAACTTCACCTCCATCATCAACCCGCCGCACGCCTCGATCGTCTCGGTCGGCGCGGGCGTCGAGAAGCCGGTGGTGAAGAAGGGCGAGATCGCGATCGCCACTGTCATGACCGCCACCTTCGCCTTCGACCACCGGGTCATCGATGGCGCGCTGGGCGCCGAACTCGCGGCGGCGTTCCAGCGGCACATCGAGAAGCCGATGGGGATGTTGGTGTGAGCGAGGCCCTCGCAAGGGGGAGGGGAGCAACGGAGCACATCATGAAATCCGTCCTCTGCTACGGCGACTCGCTCACATGGGGCTATTCGGCCGAAGGTCCTTCGCGCCATGACTACGCCGACCGCTGGCCGAGCGTGCTGCAGGCGGCCCTCGGGCACCAAGCGGTGGTGATCGCCGAAGGGCTGAACGGCCGCACGACCGCCTTCGACGACCATCTGGGCGGGGCCGACCGCAACGGGGCGCGGGCGCTGCCGGTGGCGCTGGTCAGCCACGCGCCACTCGACCTCGTCATCCTGATGCTCGGCACCAACGACATGAAGCCGTTCATCTGCGGCCGCGCCATCGGCGCCAAGCAGGGCATGCGCCGGCTGATCGACATCGTGCGCGGCACCACCTATCCGCTCGGCGCCGAGCCGCCGGAGATCCTGATCGTCGCGCCGCCGCCGCTGAACGAAACGGCAGATCCGGATTTCGCGGCCATGTTCGAGGGCGGCGTGCCGGAGTCCGAGATGCTGGCGAGCTTCTATTCCGAACTCGCCGACGACACCGGCTGCGGTTTCTTCGACGCCGGGTCGGTGGTCGAGACGTCGCCGATCGATGGCGTGCATCTCGACGCGGCGGGCACCCGCGCGCTCGGCAAGGCGATGGAGCCGATCGTGCGCATGATGCTTGGACTGTAGGACGTTCATCACGACCAGAAGGACCGTTGATCGAAATCAAGGAGCGGCCGGCCCTCGGGGGGATAGCCTGACGACATCGAAACGGGAGACCAAGAGATGTCGCACACACCGCACGAACTGGCCGAGGAGTTTCCGGAGCACGTCGCGCTGATGCACCACATGCGCATGACGGACGGCCATTTCCACCGGCTGGCCACCGCGTATCATGAGGTGAACCGGACGATCCACCGGGCCGAGACAGACGTCGAGCCGATGGACGACATGCACGTCGCCGAACTGCGCAAGAAGCGCATGCGGCTGAAGGACGAGATCTATACCATGCTGGTGCGGCACGAGCCGGCGCCGGCACCCGTGACGGAGGGGTGAGGTCAGGGCCTCCGCTCCTCCCAAGACCGGCGGCAGGCAACGCGCGTTGTCCCGCCGCCGACCTGTTGAGGAGTGGAAGCGCATGTCCGAAACCTACGACGTCATCATCATCGGCGGCGGCCCCGGCGGCTACGTGACCGCGGTGCGGTCGGCCCAGCTCGGGCTGAAGACCGCCATCGTCGAGCGCGAGCACCTTGGCGGTATCTGTTCCAACTGGGGCTGCATTCCGACCAAGGCGCTGCTGCGCTCGGCCGAGGTGCTGCACCTGGCCGAGCACGCCAAGGATTACGGACTGACGCTCGAGGGCCGCATCTCGCCCGACCTGAAGGCGATCGTCGAGCGCTCGCGCGGCGTCGCCGGCCGCATGAACAACGGCGTCGCCTTCCTGATGAAGAAGAACAAGGTCGACGTCATCTGGGGCGAGGCGACGATCACGAAGGCGGCCAAGGGCGACAAGCCGGCCGAGATCGTCGTCGCCAAGCCGGCCAAGAAGCCGATGCTGCCGCAGCACCCCGCGCCGAAGAACACCAAGGGCGAGGGAACCTACCAGGCCAGGCACATCATCATTGCCACCGGCGCCCGGCCGCGGGCGCTGCCGGGCATCGAGCCCGACGGCAGGCTGATCTGGACCTATTTCGAGGCGATGGTGCCCGAAAAAATGCCGAAGTCGCTGCTGGTCATGGGGTCCGGCGCCATCGGCATCGAGTTCGCCTCCTTCTACCGGGCCATGGGGGTCGACGTGACCGTGGTCGAGGTGATGAAGCAGGTGATGCCGGTCGAGGATCCCGAGATTTCCGAGCTGGCCCGCAAGCGCTTCGAGAAGCAGGGGATGAAGATCCATCTCGAGGCCAAGGTGGTGAAGGTCGAAAAGGGCGCCGACAGCGTCACCGCCCATGTCGAGATGAAGGGCGGCAAGGTTGAGAAGATCACCGCCGACCGGATGATCTCGGCGGTCGGCGTGGTCGGAAACGTCGAGGGCATCGGGCTGGAAAACCTCGGCGTCAAGATCGATCGCGGCACGGTCGCCATCGACGAGTGGTGCCGCACGAGCGTGCCCGGCCTCTACGCCATCGGCGATGTCGCCGGGCCGCCGATGCTCGCCCACAAGGCCGAGCACGAGGGCGTCATCTGCATCGAGAAGATCGCCGGCCTCCACCCGCACCCGCTCGACAAGGCGCTGATCCCCGGCTGCACCTACTGCAACCCGCAGGTCGCGTCGGTCGGCCTGACCGAGGCGAAGGCGAAGGAGGCCGGCCACGAGGTCCGCGTCGGCCGCTTCCCCTTCGTCGCCAACGGCAAGGCCGTGGCGCTGGGCGAGGACCAGGGGCTGGTGAAGACGGTGTTCGACAAGAAGACCGGCCAGCTCCTCGGCGCCCACATGGTCGGCGCGGAGGTGACCGAGCTGATCCAGGGGTTCGTCGTGGCGATGAACCTCGAGACCACCGAGGAAGAGCTGATGCATTCGGTGTTCCCGCACCCGACCCTGTCGGAAACGATGAAGGAAAGCGTGCTTGACGCATACGGCCGCGCGCTGAACGCCTGAGGGAGCGAAGGGCGAGGGCCAGCCTCGTCCCGCCATGTGACAGAATTGCCGAGGAAAAGCGGGGACAGTTTTCTTGATTCGGCTTGTCCCCGTCATCCTCGGCTAGGCACGCGCGATCCCGAATTCAGTAAACTGT
>JBHYDY010000012.1:0-137035 GCA_051860465.1 Mesorhizobium sp. | reverse complement strand
TCATCGCTAACGTCCGCATGCTCACCCGGCGGCTTGCAAGAGCCTGAAAAAACGCCGGTCATTCTGATTCAGACACTCTGACTTTTCGCCGGTCGAAACGGATCGTCGGCTGTCGTCAGTAACATGGCCGACTATCCGCGATCGATGGAGGAGTATAGAGCGCATCTGGCCTTCAAGAAATCATTGTTGCAATGTATTTTCTGACGAAAAGAGAACGTTAACGATGCGGATCGAATAGCTGTATTGTTAACTACGGCTAAGTCACGAATATGGCATGCAATACACCTGCCAAGGGGGTATTCATGTTCAATCGGTTCTGGCACGCGGAATCCGGCAACTTCGCCATCATCTCGGCGATAGCCCTTCCTCTCGTGGTTGCGGGTGTGGGACTTTCCGTCGATGCAGCCAACATGATGAACGCCAAGACCCGTCTCCAGAACGCGACGGACGTTGCGGTCCTTATGGCCTCGCGTCCCGGAACCGATCCCGACGAGCGCAACGAGATCTTCACCGATTACCTGCGGGTCCACCTGGCGTCCGAACGGATCAAGATCGCCGAGGCCTTCATCGAGGTGGACGCGGGTATAAACCACCTGAAGCTGACCGGCCACGTGACGGCACACGCCGAAATGTACTTTATGGATAAGCTAGGCGCGCGGCCGATATCGGTTATGGCGGAGGCTTCCTATTCGGCAAAGAGCATGGAAATTGCCCTGGTGCTCGACAATACCGGCTCCATGGGCAGTTCGGGCATCGCCGCCCTCAAGAAGGCGGCGCACGCTCTCATGGATGCCGTGGAAAAGGGACGCCTGCCCGAACAGGATGTGCGCGTAAGCCTCATACCCTTCGTGACGTCCGTCAATATCAAGGGCGAGGGCTTCGATCCCGACTGGATCGATTGGGGCGGACAATCGCTGTACAATGGGTGGAGCTTTCTCGACGACGCACAGCGCTCCGACCGAATGGATGGCTCGAGGCCGGCCGCGCGTCCCAAAGGAAGCGGTGGCGGTCAGGCCTGCAAAAATCTAGGCGAGGGCGCACCGGCAATCGCGATGCGGGAACGCTGCGGCAAGGCTGACCAATATCCGCACAGCATCAAGTTGTTCGAACTCTCCGGCACGACATGGAAGGGGTGTGTGGAAGCGCGTCCCTATCCCTACAACCAGGCGATTACGGCCCCCGATCCAGCGAAGCCGGACACGCTTTTTGTACCCTACTTCGCACCCGATGAGCCAGGCAGTCAGCGCACCGACAATGGCGGCAATGATGGCAACGGCTACAATAACTCATGGCTGCATGACGAAGTGACCGGCAGCGATGCGGAGATCCAGCGATCCACACTCAAGTACGTGGAGCCGGCTTCGAAGCGGGTGGTGGAGTCCGGGCAGTTAACAGTCGGTCCCAACCGGGCCTGTCCGACACCGGTCGTCCCCTTGACGACGGAATTCAAGAAGGTTCGTGACGGCATCGATGCCATGCAGTTCTGGAATGGTTCGGGAACCAATATCTCGGAGGGTCTGGCATGGGGTTGGCGTATGCTGTCCCCAGAGGCGCCCTTCACGCAGGCAGGCAAGTTCAATGACGCCGAGCGGAACAAGTACTTGGTCCTGATGACCGACGGGCGCAATGTCTCCTTCGGTTCGCGCAACACGATGAACCGGTCTGATTACGGCTCCTACGGCTTCCTGGACCATGCCCGTGTGGATGGCGTGGTGAACCAGGGTAACGCCGAATCGAAGCTGAATGCATGGACGCTGGAGATGTGCAAACAGTCCAAGAAACAAGGCATCGAGATATTTACGGTCATCTACAAGGAGAAGGCCAGCTCGGTGCAAGAATTATTCAAAAATTGCGCGAGTCGCCCGGAATACTTCCAGATGGCCGACGATACAGGCGCTCTGGAGCGCGCCTTTGGAAACATTGGCATGCAGTTGTCGAAGCTCAGGCTAGCCAAATGAAGGCAATGCTGGCGACATCCATCAGCGAAGCATCGGGTCTTGCAAATGCGACCGCGTTTCCAGGATACCGAACGGGCCGCTGCCTTGGAGATCAAGTTAAGCAGGGTCGCAACCGTTTAAGGGCCGCCCGAAGGCGGCCCTGGGGTGTCGTGCGACTGCTCCAATGTTGCTTCAGTTGAAGCGCCACTTGAGGGCAGCGCCCACCGTGTGCAGGTCGCCCGAACCGGTCGCATCGAAACCAGCGTTGAAATCGTAGTCCTTGGTACCGAAATCGGTGTAGCGGTACTCGAGCGACGTGCTGATGGCCTGCGTCAAGCCGACTTCCACGCCGATGCCGGCGGTCCAGCCGACATGCAAGTTGCTGTCGCTTGCGTTCAGGTTTCCAGAAACTGAGATGTCTGTGTCGGCAACTGCCACGCCCGCCGTCACGTAGGGCAGAACGTTGTCGAAGGCGTAGCCGACGCGTCCGCGCAACGATCCCATCCAGTTGACGTCGGCCGAAATGATATCGCCATCCAACTGGACGATACCGGCACCGTCGACGCCAGTCCACGACACATCACCCTCGACGCCGAAGACCCAGGAACCATGCTGCAAATTGAAGCCGGCATTGATCCCTACGAGGGCCCCGTCAATATCGAAGCTCCCAACCTCGCCCGGACCGGCGGTGATCGAATAGTCGGCTTCGCCCCAGCCATAGCCGGCCTGCACGCCGACATAGAATCCCGACCAGTCGTACATGTCGGCCGGCATGGCCACCACCGGCTCATACACCACCGCGTCAGCCGCGTTCGCCGACGAGACATAGCCTGCGGCGAGCATGAGCGCGCCGATCGCCGAAGTCCGTACCAAATTACGCATCATTCTCTCCTGTCGTTCCAATTGCATCTTGCTTAACACGGCGACGCCGGCTGGGCTCGATCAAACGGCACGATGACGAAGATGCGTCGGAACTGTGTTATTTTAGATACATCGAAAGTACCTGCGCCAGCTTTTCGTTGCCGCGCTCGCTCTTGTCCGCGACTACGACATTGCAACACCTGGCGAGAGGGGCGCGTCATGTCGCCGGCGCCTTGTCCAGAACCTCTCCCCGTCTCGCTGGCGCGGGAAATTCGGCGCGCAGCCCCTGCTTGAACACGAGCCATCGCCGCGCAACAAAAAACCTTCAGTTGAACGGAAACAATATCTTTGGTTGAACCGCCGCATGTAAAGCTTGAAACGCTTTCTGATCATTAACCGGCCATTAGGCTTTACGAGCGTTTACTATGCGCATCCAGTCTTCTGAATTCCAATTGCGTGGCTGGGCCGCCCAATTGGACGCCTTCCCTGTTTGACTCCTGAGAGCCGCCTTGCGCGGCTCTTTTTTTCCCGGCGCCCGAGCCCCTTCTGGTCGCGTCACCGCGCCGCGTCTCGCAACGTTAACCTTCTGTTAAACATCGTCTTGCCTTGCGGTGGGAGAACGCGCATTTTCTGCCGACCAGACTTCAGGCTGGAACGGCGGACGCGTACTGGCGTTCGGGGAGTTCCGACACGCAAGCTTTTCAGGGGTGATGTGATGAGTGAACCTGTCCGGCACGATGCGAACACGATCAAGCTGGCCGAGCGTCGCATCTTCTCCGCCTCCTTCAAGCCTCTCTACAATGAGGGCATGGGTCTGGTGGAGCAGACCGCCGAGTATCTCGATGGCGACGGTCGTGCGGCAGCCAAGTCATTGTCGCGACTCGCGGCCACGCTCTACGCCGCCGAATCGATGCGTCTGACCACGCGTCTGATGCAGATCGCCTCCTGGCTGCTCCTGCAGCGCGCCGCCAATTCGGGCGAGATGACGCGCGATCAGGTTGCGGCAGAAAAAGCCAAGGTCCGGCTCGACACCGCGTCGGCACAGGACAACGTCCCCGGCTGGGAAGAACTGCCTGCTGCCTTCAAGTCTCTCGTCGAACGGTCGCTGAGCCTCCAGGGACTGGTGCGCCGCATGGACGCCGAAATCTACGGCAGTGGCGCGATCGCCGCGGCGCCCGCTCGCGTCAACCCGGTATCGGACCAGATCACGCTTCTCAACACGGCCTTCGGCCGCGCCTGACCAGCGTTGCGGGTGGGCTCGCCTTGTTGGAGCCAATCGATCAGCCAGCGGGCAGCGTGAAGAACCAGCGGAAAAGCCGTTCGGTTGCCGGCAGCGCCAGAACCGCCGCAAGGGCGATGAGACCGAACGTCACGCGCCGGTAGGTCTCTTCGCTGGCGAAACCGTAGAGCCGCGCACCAACCCAGAGCCCGACGAAATAGACGGGGGCGGCGGTGATGCCGAGCATTACGGCCACACGCTCGAACAGTCCCGCCACCCAAAGATTTCCGATCGACAGGAACTCCCCCAGGAAAAACAGGGTGAGAAGGTTGGCCCGCAGCAACGCGGCTGGCAGGCCCGAAGCAAGCCAGTACAGGATCACCGGTGGTCCCGGAATGGAGGCAATACCGCCCAGCAGTCCGGCCATGCCGCCCACCCCCGCCGCCACGGCTGCATTGCGCGGCCCCGGCCATCTCCAACCGCTCCAGAGTGCCGCCGCGCAAGCAAGGATCGAAAGCGATATCGCCCAACGCAGCAGGACGGGATCGCTGGACTTCAAGATCATGACGCCGACGGGCAGCATCACGAACAGCCCCGCCACGACCGGCAGCACCTGCCGCCAGCGTGCTTGCCTCAGTGCCGGCAGCGTGACGGGGAGAACCGGCAGCGAGTCGATGATGACGATGATGACGATGGCCACCTGCGGGCCGTAGAGCGCGCTGGCCACGGGCGCCACGATCATGCCCGTGCCAAAGCCCGAGAGCCCGCGTGCGATACCGGCCAGGAGCACGGTGGCGAGAAGCACGGAAAGCGCAGCGTCGAGCTCAGCCAGGTCTGTCATCACGGCGGATGGTGTCACGACTGGAGCGGTTTCGAGCAACCGTTTAGGCGGCGGCCGTGGATATGTTTCTCATTTGTTCACTTCGCCATGGCAATGGTCCTCGACCCGCATAGGATAGGTCCATGGCAGAAACGATTCGCATCATCGGTATCGACCCGGGCCTGAGACGCACCGGCTGGGGCATCGTCGAGGCCTGCGGCAATTCGCTGCGCTTTCTCGGCGCCGGCACGATCCGGTCAGACGACAAGGCCGACCTCGCCTCGCGCCTGTGCCAGTTGCACGACGGCCTCGCAGGCATCGTCCATGCCGAGCGGCCGGACGAGGCGGCGGTCGAGCAGACCTTCGTCAACAAGGACGCCACCGCGACGCTGAAGCTCGGCCAGGCGCGCGGCGTGGCCATGCTGGTGCCGGCGCTGGCCGGGCTGCCCGTTTCCGAATATGCGCCGAACGCGGTGAAGAAGACCGTCATCGGCGTCGGACATGGCGACAAGCGGCAGATCCACATGATGGTGAAGGTCTTGATGCCCCGTGCCACCTTCGACACCGACGATGCCGCCGACGCCCTGGCCATCGCGATCTGCCATGCGCATCATCGCCAAAGCGCGGCCGGCAGGCTGGCGGCGCTCGCCAGGGCGAGCTGAAACCGACAGTGGTGCGGCCAAGTCCGAATGTCGAAGGATTTGCGCCGTTCCGGCCCGGCCGGCTCAGCCGTACTCCGGTCTCTCGAAATCGCCGGTCTGGCGGTTCATCGCCCATAACTCGCCCGTCGAGATATCGAACCAGGCACCGTGCAGCGACAACCGACCCTTGTCCTCGAGGATTCTCACACAGGGAAACGTCCGCAGGTTCGTGATCGAGAATCGGATGGAGATGCGCTCCAGCGCGGTCTGCCGTTCTCCCCGCGTCATCATGTTGTTGTTCGTCACGATGTCGGCCGCGGGCGCGACCATGCTCATCCACTTGCCGATGAAGTCGCCGGGCGAGAGCGGCTCGGCCCCGGGATCGAGCGCGGCGCGGATACCGCCGCAACGGCCGTGGCCGAGCACGACGATATGCTTGACCTTCAGGCTCTGCACCGCGAATTCCAGCGCTGCCGAGGTGGAATGATGCCCCCCGTCTGGCTGATAGGGCGGAACCAGGTTGGCGACGTTGCGCACGACGAAGAGTTCGCCGGGTCCGGAATCGAAGATCGTCTCCGGCGCGGCGCGGGAATCGCAGCAGGCGATCACCATCGTCATCGGCTTCTGCCCGGACATGGCGAGTTCGCGATAGCGCTCGGTCTCGGTCGAATAGCGACCGCCCATGAAGTTATTGTAGCCCGAAAGCAGGTGGTCCGGCAGATGTTCCATGATTTCCCAATTGCGGCAGAAGGCTGGGCCCGTCAATCGCCTCGGGCACGTCAGGTCCAGATTGCGATCGGCAGTCCGAAACAATCGCGCCCCGGCGGGTCGGGAAAGGGCGACGATCGTCCAAACGCATGTCGCTCCGCGACCAGCATCATGGCAACGGCGTCGAGAAAATCGTCCGCGCCCGCACCGCGCGGCGGCGCGCTGTCGAGGAAGGCGCGATCGATGCCGCAGGCGGACAGGAGCGCCTTGCGCTCTTCCATGCCCGCGGGGTTCACCTGGCCCCTGATCTTCTTTGGTGTCTGCATCTCGCGCTTGCCGTTCAGGCGCCAGAAGGCGGCTTCCGGGTGCGATTCGATCACCCGTTCGGCGAGCCCGGTGTGGGTTCGCAAAACCTCGTCCAGTTCGCGGATCTTGCCGAAGATGCCGAAGGCCTGGATGGAAATGGCGCGCGGCGGATCGGACGTGGCGCGCGCGACGACGCTTGCGCGACGGTGCGCGGCATACCAGGCATCGACCGTCGTGAACGGTTCCGTTTCGGCAAACACGGCCGCCCGCGAAGGGATCGAGAAGACACTCGACTGCCGGGCGCCGAGCTTCTCGCGAACCAGCCGTTCAGGCCCCCGCCCCCCGATCGCGACACGGTCCGGCAGACCGATCGGCATGTCAACGGCGATGACGGCGTGCGGTTCGAGCGCCTCGACGAGATGGGCAAACCGTATGAAGATGGCCGCTTCCGGCGCGGCGGCGGCACGGCGGATGACGGCTATCCAGCCCACCTTGCACCCGTCGACGCCGACCACGATGGGTGTGGACGCGGCCTGAGGCGTCACGCCCGCCGGTCCCGGCTGGGATGCATCAGCTGGCGCATGTGCACCATCGCCATCGGATGCGACAGGCTGCCGGCATCGGTCTCGATCTGCAGTTCGTCGGCGCCTCGCTTGGCCGTCCGCGCCAGGATCTCGAAGACCGAAGCGGTGGTCGACTGGAGCGCCTTGTCCAGCTTCTCGCCCGCCATCAACCGCGCGAGGAACACCGCCGCCGTCAGATCGCCAAGTCCGTTCGGCGGCCGCTCGATCATGCGATGCTCCGCCAGCCAGGCATGCGAAGGCGTGATCAGCAGGTTGCCGATGCCGCCCGCCATCATGGCAGGCGCGGAGGTGACGAGCATCGTCGGTGGCCCCGCCATCAACGCCGCTTCCATCACCGCCCGCGCCGTGTCGAACTGCGCTTGCACGATCCACTGCAATTCGTAACGGTTGGGCGTCGCGATGTCGGCAAGCGGCAGGAGCTGGTCGCGGATCGCCGAGGCGAGCGTGTCCGGCACATAGAGCCCGCCGCTGTCGCCGATGACCGGGTCGCAGACATAGCGGATCGTCGGATCGTGGCGCTTGAGCGATGTCACCAGCCGCGCCACGCTTTCAGCCTGCGCGGCCGAGCCTAGATAGCCCGACAGCACGGCGCCGACCTCCCCGATCCAGGGGGCACCCGCGAGATCGTCGATCAGCGCCGAGAACGCCCTGTCGTCGGGCACGATGCGCGTGGCCCTTCCGTGGCCGGGATGCCAGGGCAGGATGACCGTGGGCACGGCCCAGACCGGATGTCCGAGCGTCTCCAGCGCGAAGACCGCGGCGCGGTTGCCCACGGAGCCGCGCGCCACGTGACTCGAAATGACGATGACGGCGCGAGGCGCCGGGCTTTCGGGAAAGCTCATTGCGTCAGTCGCCCATGAAGTACGACACGAGCCAGCCCACGAGCACCACGAACAGGAGAAGGCTGAAGGCCCGCCCGATTCGCGTGCCCCAGACCTCGATTGGATCAGCCTGGTCAGCGTCCTCGGCACGCATGTGCCGCTCGACGCGCCTCGCCGTCTTCACCGCGAGCGAACCGGATGGATCGGATTCCTGGGCGATCCGGCTGAGGATTCGCCGCGACTCCTCGGCCTCGTTCGGCTTTTTTCCCATCCGGCGTCTCCGTTTCGTCTGCCGTTCTAGAGCATCGCCTCCGCCCGTTAAAGCCCGAGCGTTTAGCTACCCCCGCAGGATGCTCGACGAAGCGGAGGATTTGAGCGGCGGTGACTTGCAAGCCTGCCGGTGGCGGCGGTAAGGTTAACAAATCATGAAGACCACCCTGACCATAGACATTCGCCGCGCCGAGGAAAAGGACGCCTCGGCCATAGCGGATGTGCACACGGAAGCCTGGCTGGGCGCCTATTCCGGCATCATTCCGCATCGCGCGCTGAACAAGATGGTTGGCCGCCGCGGTCGCGGGTGGTGGGAGAATGCGATTCGGCGCGCATCCGCGATTCTCGTGGTCGAAGTCGGCGACGCGGTCGTCGGTTATGCCACGCTCGGACGAAACCGCGCGCGCGAACTTCCTCATCAGGGCGAGATCTACGAACTCTATATCCGCCCCGAATATCAGGGCGTCGGCCTTGGCAGCCGCCTATTCGCGGCCGCTCGGGATCGGCTGGCCCGGCATGGCCTCAAGGGCCTCGTGGTCTGGGCGCTCGAGGACAACGGGACCGCGCTGTCCTTCTATCATGGCGCAGGCGGCAGGGACGTCGCGGAAGGCGTGGAGGTGTTCGACCACCGCGCGCTGAAGAAGGTCGCCTTCGTCTGGGATTGAGCCCGCCAGGGCTTCGATGGACCGATCGCCGCCGCGCTGCGGCAGGCTTGCGCTGCATTGCACAAAAAGCTATGCGCCTGCCCGACCCTGAAGGAGTTGAATTCCATGCGCATCGAAGCGATCGAGATCGGCGACAATCCGCCGGACGACGTCAATGTCATCATCGAGGTGCCGGTCGGCGGCCAACCGATCAAGTACGAGATGGACAAGAAGGCCGGAACGCTCGTCGTCGACCGCTTCCTCTACACGTCCATGACCTATCCGGGGAACTACGGCTTCGTACCGCACACGCTGTCGGGCGACGGCGATCCCATCGACGTCCTGGTGTGCAACACCCGCCAACTCATCCCCGGCTGCGTGATCAACGTGCGTCCGATCGGCGTCCTTATCATGGAGGACAATGCCGGCCAGGACGAGAAGGTAATCGCCGTGCCGTCGCCGCATCTGACCCGGCGCTACGAGAAGGTCCGCAACTACACCGACCTGCCGGAGATTTCGCTCATGCAGATCGAGCACTTCTTCGAGCACTACAAGGATCTGGAGTCCGGCAAGTGGGTTAAGATCGGCTCCTGGCGCGATGCAGATCACGCCAAGCAGATGATCGTCGAGGCGATCGCCCGGAGCAAGCAGGCAGGCTGATCTCGGCCGTTGCGCGCTGGCGATGGCACCGGAAGGCCCTGGCCATCCGGTGCAACCTTCTCAGTTCTCGTTGCGCGTGAAGGACGGCAGCGCCACGCTGCCCTGTTCGATCGCCGGCTGGTCGGCCCCGCAGACGAACTCGCGCGCCACGGCGTCGGCGATGCGCCGCGCTTTCGCGTTGGCGTCACCGTTGCCCTGCGCCACGACATAACCGACCGCGCAGCCGTCTCGCTCATGGGGCTGCCCCACCTTCGCGACGACCAGCACCTGCACCTGTTCTTCCGGGTCTTCCGGATCGCTGACGAACCAGCGATGAATGGTCGCGAAAGGCACGCTGCGGTCGCCGCGCGTCTCCAGCCGCCATTCGATCTTCGGCCCCGTTGAATTGAAGCCGTCGAAGCTCTCCCAGGCAGGGGCAAGGTCTCCGGCCGGCGGAAAGCCGTAGAAGAGCGATTCGCGCGCATCGCCGTAGAAGACGAAGACCGGATAGCCGCGATAGCCGTTGCAGACCAGGTTCGCCCAGTCGCCGCCCTCGTCGGGCGCGGCCGCCGCGAAGGTGGTGCAGTGGTCTTCGACGACGAGGTCGGTATAGGCGCTTGAGATCGCCTGCGCGCCCGCCGGGGCGGCCAGCAGCAGCGAGGCAAGCACGAGAGGCGCTGTCATGCGAAGGCTTCGCGCGTTCTTGTTCATGCCATATCCTTCCCGCGTGACCGAAGCCCGACTCTAGCGCAACGGGCCTCCACGTGGAAACGGCAATCAGCCTGATGCCGACAGGATCCGTCGTCAGACGGCGCGATCGATGCCGCGCGTCGCGGCATCCCAATTGCCGGGGAAGGCAAGAGCATCCCGGCTCAGCTTGGTTCAGGGCTTTGCCGTGAGCGCATCGAGTCGATCCGCGATGACGTCGGCATCGCCGATGAGGCGCACCGTCTTCAACCTGGCCGTTTCGCCGGCCACGATGCTGACCGACCGGCGCGACAGGTCGAGCTTGTCAGCCAGGAGCTTTTCCAGCGCTGCGTTGGCCGCGCCCTTCTCGGGCGCCGCACGCACTCGCGCCTTGAGATGGGAGCGCCCGTCTGACGAGGTCTCCACGCCCTCGACCGCATCCTCGCCGCCGCGCGGCGTCAGCCGGACGAACAGCTCCAGCCCGTTCCTGGCCGGACGGAAGTACACCGGTTAGATCAGCGCGGGAGCGATCGTCGTGATGATGAGCTGGCGCACGAAGAACAGGATCAGCAACAGGATGATCGGCGAGATGTCGATGCCGCCGAGATCGGGCATGATGCGCCGGATCGGCCGAAGCGCCGGCTCCGTGACCCTATAGAGGAAATCACCGATGGTCGCCACGACCCGGTTGTTCGCGTTGATGACGTTGAAGGCGAACAGCCACGAGAAGATTGCCGAGGCGATGATGAGCCACCAGTAGATGTCCAAGGCCAGAAGAAGGGTCTGGATAAGCGCAACCATGCCAGTCTCCGATAAGTTTCGCGACATGTAGCCATTGCCCGCCGCCGGGGCAAGGGACGCCTTCGCGTGCTGTTGACGCGGATGCACTGGCGGGCCGCCGGGCGAGCAGGCTGGTTGCCACGCAGGCAGCCGCCGCCATCGGCCCGACAACCTCGCCGTGGGCTGTCTGTGCACGGGACCGGCAGCCGCGAACGGGCTTGCGGCCCCGCCTTTCGCTTGACAGGAGCTGGCCCGCGCTCGTAAAAGCCGCCATCCGCTGGACGGGGCTGTAGCTCAGCTGGGAGAGCGCGTCGTTCGCAATGACGAGGTCAGGGGTTCGATCCCCCTCAGCTCCACCAACGGACTATCGTTTCCTCTCAACCTCTTGAATTATTTGATATCATTATTGATTTCCGCCCCGCGTGGCCTGATACTGGTACACAAATCCGGTACACAAGGGCTAATCCACCATGCGTTTTCGCGATGCGTACCTTCAGCGGCGCGGCGAGGTCTGGCAGTTCCGCATCCGGGTCCCAACCGACCTCGTGGCCGCAATTGGCAAGCGTGAGGTCAAGAAGTCGCTGCGCACCGGCGACAAGTCCTATGCGCGCGAGCTTGCCCGCATCGAACTCATCAAACTCGATGGGGAGTGGGCCCGGTTGCGCCGCTCGTTGCAACCGGTTGCAACGCCGAGCCTCACGGAGGCCGAGGTCTTCCATCTCGCGGCGAAGTGGTTCGTAGCCGCCGAGAAGCGGAATGCCGCCACAGGCGGCTCCATGGGGCGCGTGCAGGCTGAGATCGAGATCGGCGACATGAACGCAGAAGAGAACCTCGGGACGGCCCTTCACGAAGCTTACATCGCGGTGACGAGTGGGGCGGGCATCCAGCTTGAGGAAGGGTCGGCCTCCCACCTGAGGCTCTTGTCAGTGCTCCGCCGGGCGATCATTGAGAGCAACAATCGCTTGGTTGCGCGACAGGGGGTCGCCATGCCATACCGCGACCCCCTGTTCCAAGGTCTGACGGAGGCGACATCTTTGAAACCGGTTGCAACGAAATCGCTGGAGCAGGTGATGAACGCGATCTCCTCGGATGCGACGCGGCAGGAACTCCGAGGCAAATCCATTCTAAAGCGGGAAGCCCACTGGCGGGCGTTGAAAGACTTCTTCGGCGCAGCAACGCCGCTTGTGGAAATCCGACGCGAGGACGTCCGCGCATTCATGGACCTCTTGAGGCGGGTCCCCTCGAACGCGACCAAGCACTATCCCGGCAAGACCCTTCAGCAGGCCGCCGACCTCGCCGACCGGGCGGGTCTGCCTAGCATGTCCAGCGACACCGCCAACGGCTATCTCCGCAGTCTCGGATCGATCTTCCGGTTCGCGGTGGAAGAGGGTTACGTCGACACCGATCCGACGTCGGGCATCCTGCTTCCCAAGGAGTCGGTTCGCGCCAAGGACAAGCGGTTACCTTTCGACCTCGCAGACTTGCGGGCCATCTTCGCCGCACCCCTCTACACGGGCGCGGTGGATGATGGACCGGGGTATGCCCGCCCCGGACCAAATGTTGTGCGCAGGGGCCGTTTCTGGGTCCCCATCATCGCCCTGTTCTCCGGTATGCGCCTTAACGAGATTTGCCAGCTTACCGTGGACGACTTCGACGAAGACGACGGGGTGCCAGTTATCCTGATCCGGGAGGACGACGACGAGATCAAGCGGTTGAAGACCAAGGCCGCCGCCCGCTCCTTACCGGTGCACCCTCAACTAGAGCGCATCGGGTTGCTGGCCTATGTTCGGGAACGTCGCACTGCCGGGTCCACGGTGCCACTCTTTCCCGAATTGGAGGTGGGTAGTACGGGCTATCGATCCGACCAATTCTCCAAATTCTTCTCCCGCTTTTTGAAGAAGGTGGGCATCACCAATCCAAAGAAGGTCTTTCATTCGTTCCGGCACACATACCGGGATGCGCTCCGCGAGGCAGACCTTTCGGATCAGAAGGTCCGCGCACTCGGAGGCTGGTCATCGTCACGAACCGAGGACAACTACGGACGCGGCCTTCGCGCCAGCACACTGGCCCGCGACATTCAGGCGGTGAGATACGAGGGGCTCGATCTGTCGCACCTGTATGTCGAGCAACTTAGCTGATCGGCATGTGCGAGTACCTTCGAATGCCCGTCTGTCGGAATTTTCATCCGGCTGTCTGGGCGGACCAGCGAACCCCAAATCTGTCGGTTTGACGCGCATGATGAGTTTAAATCGATTTAGGTCTAGGCGTTAGCCGGATTGACCGAACCTCGGATCGATGTAAGTCCTGCCGGGTGATGAAGATTTTGCATCTTCCATTCCCTCAACGGTATGTGTGCGGATACCCCCGTAAGGGGCGTCAAGCATGATCTTTGTTGGCGGACTATCGCGGCACCTTGTTCTCCCCCTCTGGTTGCGCCAATCTGCGCGAACGGGAGGCGGGTATGGCAAAGGTAGCGTATGTTCTAGGGTTCGTTGTTTTAGCCAGCGCTGCCTATTGGTTTTGGGGCAGCTGCACCGAACCTCTCGTATGCGTCGTGGGCGAAGAGGAAGGGCGCTACGGGAAGACCGCGGAATTTCTTAGCGGCATTATCGATCTCACTCTCGCACTCTCCACAAGTCTGGTGAGCCTTGGTGCAGCGCTGCTTATTGGCCTACATTCTGGCATTCGCCTTACCGCCGCGACAGCAGCGGTTCTTTTGGTGGCGCTGGCCGCGCTCGCGCAATCGGCTGGATACGGCGTTCTCTGGAAACTCCAGCTCGCGAACCTGTGGTTCAACGAGTGCTACAACCGGATCGCGTCGCCTGAAGTTCAGTGGCTTTATAAGTCTCACTTCGTGTTTCTGTTCGTGGGAATAGCAGCAATTGCCATATTAGTTTCAGTTATATCACTGAAAAATGTAAATTCTCCTAATGGAAAGTAAGATGAAAAAGCTTTCGGTGCCCTTTCTTGTTGCAGCGATGCTATCTAGTTCCGTACAGACGGGCTGGTCGCAAGAAGTTAATCTGTCCATCACCAACGCTGTTTCAGAGTGGTCAGCGGCATCCAAAGTGGTCGTTCTTCCATCGGCCAGACGGGTAGCACTCGACGCCTTAGCGCTTCAATTCGGCAGCGAGATCATCGCCGCTGGGGTTGAGGCGGTGGATGCTGCGAAGTTCGCTAGGTCGATTTCGGAAGGAGCCTATATCGCTTCCACACCAGATGGGCTGATTGGGAAATGGGAGACGGGCGAGGCCGAGCTTTTGCTTTCCAGCCCCGTGCAGACCGAAGCGGTGTCCAAGTTCCTCAGCATGGATGTTGTGGCGATGCAGCTGAGAAAGTTGCCCCGGATCACGGTAACGGTGTCGCCGGTCCCGCCTCGTGACTACGTGATCCTCATCAACAACCAACCCAATCGCGCTCGGGATCGTGACGCTGAGATTTTCGCTGTGGAACCGGGGACGGTGACTGTCCAAGTGACACGAAAGGACAAACCCGACTGCAAATGGCGAGGCGACATGGCTCTTGGGGATGAGCATGAGCTGCACTGCGATCTGTAGCCCTAGCATGCGGAGCCGACTTCGCTAACCTTCGAAACACTTTACATTTAGTAGCCTAGGATCGCCCTGTAGCCGCGTCGGGATCGTGGCAGACTTGGCGGATTTCAGAGGCCTGCAACGATACCCTCGCCAGAGCCTTAGCGAGTAGCTGGAGCACTTGTCAGAAAATGTCCCGAAGCTCAGCGATCAAATCATTTTGAGCGCCTTTCCTATACTCCGATAGTATATGTCCTGAAACGGCGTCGGATTGGCGGTGCGCAGGTGCGATACTCGCGCTGCCGGAACGGCATTGTTTCTGAGCGCGGAGAGAAGGCAAAGGAACTTGTCGTGAGTGATCGCAGTCCCGCGTGATGGGTTTGGGTTGCGCAGCGCGTCGAACATCGCCATGAAAGTTTGCGGGTCGGAAACAAGGCGTACGTGAAACTTGTAGGTATCCCGCGTTCCGTTGTTGCGGGAGTTGGCCAGTACGTCGAGGAAATCAGCTTCCAACGATGTGCCTACAAAAAGTGGCGTGAAGGAACCGACCACCCTACCAAGCCTTTCATGCGGCGACCAAAGCCGTTGGCTCCGCTTTATGGTGTCCAGCAAATCCGAAGATGACGCATACTTCGATTGAAGCCAAAATCGTCCATAAAGTCCAAAATACGTCTCAGTATCGCACCGATCAATGATCGTACGGATATGGCCGTCGATCCGAGAACGAGACCGGACAAGTGTCTCCACAAGATGGTTCGACATCTCTACCATTCCGGCGTCATCAGTGAGAAGCCCCGATGTTGATGCGTCGGCCAGCGCTCTGATCTTAGAGGACGTCAGGGGAAGCTGCCGTATATAGCTGAATACCTTCTCACGGACACTTGGGCGGAGTGTCACGATCTTAAACAAAGCTCTCTGCCCGACGCGGGCTTTCGTCTTGCCAGCAACTGTGAACCAACGTTTAAGTATCTTGTCGCCCGCGCCAGTATCAAAGCTGCTGCTGTTTAGTCCTTTTCGGATGCTGGCCTCCACAAACCGACGTTCCCGATGCAGAGTAAGTCCACTCTTCGCCTTTCGGTCGATCCGGGCTTCCAGAAAATCGAGGCGGGCATTTTCGTGAGCGCGAAAGTGCTTTAGGGCATCTGCACGGGTTAGTATTTGCGTCTTTCCGCTGTTCAGCCGCACCTGTTTGGTTTGTAAGACAAGGTCAATCGACCGCAGCACGCGCTTGGCGGCAACGATACTGTCAACGCCAACATCGATGTCGTCCATATACCGTACCCAATCTCGTGACGGATCGCTGTCCAGAAACGCATCCAGTTCGTAGAGGAAACAGTGGGCCAAAAGTCGAGGAGCATCCATGTTGATTTGTGGGAGGCCGACCTCCACTCTCGGTGTATAGTCGGGCTGCCAAAGGAGATCGGACAGAACGTAAATGAGCATATCGAGGACGCATTCTTGAACGCCTGAGATGCTAGATATGACATTGCGGAGATGACTATAAGAAATGCTGTCGTAGTAGTTTGCTATATCTGTAACAACAATGAAATCTCGGCTTTTCGAGAACCTGAAAAGCTCCTTCTGAAAGTTGAGCCAAGCAGCGAAAGTGCCATACTCGTGGCGCGTTGATGAAAAGCCATGCTCCTTTGGCTCAAAGAATGACTTCTTGGTGGGAGCTTTCCCTCGTATCTCGGCATACAATGCGTCGGAGAGGCACTGCAGAACCAAGGCATCGCGTACGCTTGGAATGACCAATTGGCGACAGAGGCCTTTGCTCTTCTCCACTAGTATTCGTTGGGCACGAGCAGGCACATAGTCGCCGTCTAGGATCAGGCTCGACAGCTTTCGACACTCTGCCTTCCGAGCGACGTGAAAATCGAAGTTCTCAATCCCATCGTTGAGAAACTGATCGCGCATCGCGATGCGGACTTTCTCCTTCCAAATCCGCTCAAGGTTGGAAGGAGAAAAGATCTTGCGCAGCGGAGCGGCGCGTGTGTCAAAACGAGGTGATTTCACTTCACTCCCCCCGGGTGCAATGTCGTGATCGCTGACTTACTGAGTTTTCCGCCTCAATTGCGCCCGCACGTCCTTCCCGTCCACGTGCTTCTCGGCCATGAGAAACATCCCCCTGCCTCCGCTGGTCTTTTCCCAAAGCGCCCCGATGGCTCGCTTCTGGTCGGTGTCAGCAGCGTCGGTCAGATGCGCCCCTTTGTACTCGACCACAAGGATGCGGCCATCGGTCAGTTCAGCCACGAAGTCGGGATAGAACTTGCCTGATGCGGTAGGGAGAAAGAACGCACCGGGGTGCTTGGGAACGTTCCTGATCCAGTGCTTCACCTCGGGCAGGCTGTCGAGCATCTTGGCGCAGTTCAGTTCCTCGCCATCGTCGGCACCGTCGAATACTGGTATCTGGTCCCAGCCGGTGAAGTGCTTGGAGAAGCGATAGGAACCGCGATAGGTGCGAACCCCGGCGAACATGTCGTCCGCGAACACGAAGCCGTTGTCGAAGGAGATTTCGGGCTTGGCTTCCGGCGCAAACAGCAAGCGTTGGTAAACGCCGTTTCGCTCCTTGGCCCGAATGTCGGCGATGCGCTCCTTGACCTTGCGCGCCAGCGGGTACTTGCACTGCATCAGCGACGACAGCGGAATGTTGCGTGGGCCGGTGAGGTAGTTCACGAGGTCGGTCAGCCAGCGGACTAGTTCCCCCTGTCCGATGGTCTTGTCCCGCACCTGTCGGTCGAGGAACAACACCAGCGTCTGCTCGCTCCACCCTTCGACCGGGATGTCGAGCAGGAGCTGGGCGCTCTGGTCGGCGTGCTTCACGAAAAGACGTTGCTGGTCGATGTCGATCTCGAAGGTGTCCGCCGTCGCCTGTATGGCGAAGTCCTTGGCCTCCAGCTTCGGCGAATGATCAGCGAGCGACCAGTCATGGTACTCCATGAGGATGTCGGTGTCAGCGAGTTCAAGCTCGCCCTGTACCCATGCCATCAGCGCCGGGACGGTGAACGTCTCTCCGCGCTCCGCAGGCGAGGCATGGTGCAGATGCTCCGCCTCATAGCTTGAGACCTGATCGTTGAAGCCGCCGACTTCCGCCTCGGGCAGCGCCGCGATCAGCTTCTCTTTCTCGGCTGGGCTGAGGAAGCCGGTAATCTTCACGGTGGCTTTGCCGTCTGGCCCGGCAGTGACACGCACCTTGGACGGAACGGCGGTCTCCAGCCCTTTCAGCGCGGCAGGCTCCGCGTCGATAGTGTGCGACAGGCTCGGCTTCGGGCGGCGAGCATGGCCGAACAGACTTTCATTCAGGTCAAGCTGCTCGGGGACGATATTGTCTTCGGCCTCGCCTTCCTCGAAGCCCATGGCGACGAGCCTGTCCTTGAGCGCATGTGCGGCCTCCGAGAACGATTTGGAGGTCAGGTTGGCATAGGCGCGGTTGAGCGACGGGATCGTGCGACGCTTGGCATAGGGCATACGCAGCACGCGCCCCAGTAGCTGCTCGGCATCGGTGGCGCTGTGGATGTTGGCGACCGAGCAGAATACATAGGCGAAAGAGCAGTCCCAGCCCTCTTTCAGCGCCTCCACGGTGATGATGAAATCAATTTCACAAGCCGGGTCGAACAGGTCGATGCCATCGAGTTCGCGCTGGTCGCCTGTCGCGACGGCGATGCAATGCTCCGAGACGCCTTCCACGTCGATCAGGTGCTGCTTGAGCACGGCGACGGTGACTTCCTCGTCCTTGTTCTGGGCTTGGAACAGCACAATCGGGCGGATGTAGTCGCGCTCCCGGCGGGCGTCCTCTGCAAGTTCGGCACGTTTGGAGATTGCCCCGGTCACGGCAGACTGCCACGTCTGATGCTCGGAGAGCATGACCGGCAGCTTGATCATCTGTTCGTCCTTCAGTTCCTGAGCGGAGACCGAGTGCAGGATGTTCGAGTTGGTACGCGGGGTCGCGGTGAACTCTATTATCGCGGTCGGGTTCACGCGGCTCTGCATGTCGCGGGATAGCCCGGTGACCGCTTTGTGCGCCTCGTCAACGATCATCAGCGGGCGATGCAGGTGCATCAGGTTGGCGAACGAGAACTTGATCGTGGCAGCAGCCTTACCCTCTTCGATGACCTCCAGCCCCGGCATCTTGTCCGGCACCCCCGTGAAATGCGGCTCCAGCATTTCGTGGTGGGAGTAGACCTTCCGACCCTCGGTGTCCTTAACCCGGAGCGTTTGGATGGTCGCGACCACGACGCAGCAATTCGAGCGCAGATCGTGCGGCAGGAGTTGCGTGAAGTCACCGAGGTCGAACACGCGCACGCGACCGGCGAAGGCATCGTCCAGTGCGGTGCGATAGGGGTGGCGTGGGTTCTTGAGCGCGTCCACCGTCTGTTTGCGGATCGTGGTCGTCGGCACCAGCCACAGCACCAGCGGGAAGTCGCGTTCGATCCACGTCTCCTTAGCAATGTTGACCGCGTGCGCGGCGAGCACCGTCTTGCCGCCGCCTGTCGGCAGCCGCAGGCAGACATATGGGGTCTCGTCCATGCCGTTCAGGGGCTTGTAGGAGCCTGCGAAGCCTCTCAGCCGCTTCGCCATCTCGGGTTCGGCGACAATGGCCCCATAAGCCGCACTGGGGCCTGCCACGCGGGCCTCGGTGAGAAACCGCCGCAGCGTCTTCAAGGTCTCCTTCTGATAGTCCTTGAGTTCCATCACGCCCGAGCCTTCACGTCGTAGGGGGTCTGCTTGAAGGTGATCCCCTCGCGCACCAGCGAAGGGTCCGACAGCGCCGAGCGTTCGCCATAAACAGTGAGCGGGCCGACGAAATCGGCGGGGAGCGCATCGCGGACCATTGTGAGCGTCTTGCGGGTCAACACGTTGCCGCCGCTCGCCGACTTGTCGCCCAAGATGCCATTGTAGAGGAGCGCATAGGCACGACCGTCATGTACACCGAGCATCGACGACAGCGCATCGGGCTTCGACCACGGCGACCGGGTTTCCGAGAACCACACATGCGCGGCCAGTACTGGGAACTCGATATCAGGTCGTATCTGGCCTGTCTCATCGAACACTGATGCGCCGAGCCGGTAGTAGCGGAAACCGCCACCACCTTTCCAGTTCACCGCCTCGGAGATGCCGCCCTGTTCGCCGTCCACAACCTTGCGCAGTCGAGGATGGCAATGGGTCTCAGCATGATCGCCCAATTCGATACCGATGAACCGGCGTTCCATTTTCTGAGCGACGGCGGCAGTTGTGCCCGAGCCGAGAAAGCTGTCGAGCATTAAATCGCCGGGATTGCTCGCAACCTGCAAAACTCGCTCAAGAAGTTGTTCAGGCTTCGGTGTCCCAAAAACGTCGTCGCCAAACAACTGAACGATTTGCTTTTTCGCATCTTGCGTGTGCCCGACTTCTTCGTAGGACCAAAAAGTCTGCGGGACTCGCCCCTGTTTCACTTCGGTTAGAAACCGTTTTAGTGCCGGAACATTGTTACCGTCCCTACCCCACCAAATCCGGTTGTCCGCATCAAGCGCCACGAGCTTCTGTTTGCTGATGGCCCAGTATCGGCCTTTAGGCGGCCCATCGATGACCCGGCCTCCGGGTGTTGTGATCTCGTAGATGCCGAGACTGTACGGATTGCGGGCCGACAGGTTGTCAGGACGCCATCGGCCTCGTGGATCGTTGTCAGGGTTCTTGTAAATGGTGTCTTGATCAGCCCGTCGGGGCATTGGGTTGGGCGTCCACTGATCGGCGTTTCGTCCGTAGACTAAAATATGATCGTGGTCCTGAGAGAAATGTCTCGCGCTCGATTTTGGGGCGTAGTTCTTCCGCCAAATGACGTTCGTGATGAAGTTCGAGCGTCCGAAAACCTCGTCCATGATGACCTTGAGGTAATGGCCCTCATTGTCATCAATGCTGACCCAGATCGAACCATCCTCTGATAGCAGTTCGCGCAGCATCTCGAGGCGAGGCCACATCATGGCCAGCCACTGAGAGTGCTCCAGATTGTCGTCGTAGTGCTCGAAGGCAGACCGTGTGTTGTAGGGCGGGTCGATGAAAATGCACTTCACCTGCCCAGCGTAGAAGGGCAGGAGCGCCTTCAAGGCATCGAGATTGTCTCCCTGAATGAGCATGTTGCCGGTGTCGCGGTCGCCGTAGCCAAGGTCCGGCACTTCCTTCAGCAGCCGGTAGGGCACGTGCCCGGCAGCACGAATGTCATCGTCTCTCGTCAACCACCGCAGTGTCGGCATGCTCTGTCAACTTCTCCCCGACTCTTCACCCCACGTGTGCCTATCTGATTTTCCCGCATCTTCAAACTTGACGTTCCTTCGGTGTCGATGCGCCCGATGAACGCACGGTAGGATTGAAAGGCACTCCCACACGACCTTGCCCCATTGGGGCATCCCCGCCGACACCAAACTGCGTCCCACTGAAATCACCTTTGACTTTTGGTACACACCGTGCCGATATGTCTTTGAGGCTATTGGTACAGGGGACTGACATGGGCGCTATCGTCGGCTACGCACGAACATCAACCACCGAACAGATCGCAGGTCTGGCGGCGCAGGAGCGCGTGCTGAACGCAGCCGGCGTGACGAAGCTGTTCTCAGAACGCGTCTCGTCTGTCTCGGCGCGACCCGAACTCGACAAGGCGATGGACTATCTCCGCGAAGGCGACCAGTTCGTCGTGACGAAGATTGACCGGCTCGCTCGATCCGTCGCCGACCTCGTCAGGATCACCGAGGTGCTGGCCGGGAAGGGGGTGGCGCTGAAAATTCTAGACATGAACCTCGACACGTCAACGCCGACCGGCAAGCTGATGCTGAACCTGCTCGGTAGCATCGCACAGTTCGAGCGCGAGCTTATGCTAGAGCGCCAACGCGAGGGGATCGCGAAGGCGAAGGCAGACGGGAAGTACAAGGGTCGTGCACCCACCGCCCGCGCCAAAGCCGACGAGGTCCGGAAGCTGGCCGCCGAGAATGTGGGGCCGATGGAGATCGCCCGCCGACTCGATATCGGTCGGTCCTCGGTCTATCGGATACTGGGTGCATGAGCCATCGGGAAGGCAGTTTCTGCCATTTCCACCTAGGTTTGCTAGTTTTGCTAAGCGTAGAATTGTCGGATGTCATCGGCGTACATTTCTGTGACCACCTTGCGCTCATTCTCAGAATAGCTCGCAGACACTTTGTTGTTCGCTGATGTGCGGCTGCTCTCGCGACTGATTAACGACTTCGCCTCTCCAAAGAGCATGGTTGATAGCTTCGAAAAGTCTTCTTCCAGCGTTTCCACCCGCCCTACGAAGTGTAGTTTTTCGGAGTTTATTGGTATCAAATTGACTTGCGGAGCCCAGTGTGGATCAGAATTTAACCCCCCATACCGAAGGTAATCGATAAATTCAGAAAAAGTAGTACCCTTTGCGAGACCTGCCTTGTCGCGTATTTGAGATGATTTTTTGTCTATTTTGCTAAGGTACGCTGAAAGGACTCGCGACAGAGGGTGACGAACTACTGTAAAACAAAAAAACTCTTCAAGGAGTTGTGCTTCAGTATGCTTTGAGACGGCAGTAATATCGTCGAAAGCCGATTTGGCGACATCGCCTTTGTCGTCAAGGCCGTGTTGGCCATACACCGCCGCAGCAAGAGAATTCGCGACAGTCGAGTTTGCCGCTTTCGGAACACGGAAGTAACAGAAGCGATGCTCTCGCGACACGCAGAAACGTTTACCCACTGGATCTTGAAGTTCGGGGGGAACCCTGAGCAGGAGCGGACTCCGAGCGACGGCCCTGTTTCTGATCCAACGGCGAAGAGACACGAACTGCATTCGGAGGGCCTATCCCACATTAGAGGAATTTGATACGCCAAATCGAGGTCTCGGCATCCTCGCTCCCAGTTAGTCGACGTTGATCCTGCTTGGCAGTACGACATTTCAGTCATGCTGTCCTGTTGTTGGAAGGCAGCATTGTAATCGCCCGCCGACTCGGTATCGGTCGTCGTCGATCCTCGGTCTATCGGACACTGGGTGCATGAGCCCGCGCCTTCGACTGCACGAACTTACGGGGATGTCGATGGACTCGCTTGCCGTCGCGCGTCCGCGAGGTTTCGCCGTTCTTCGAGGTAGGCCTCCACCCGGCGTAAATTGAAGCTACGGGGGACGGTCAGGGGAACGAGGACCCGGCGAAAGGGCTTCACACGCCGTCGGCCAAACCTGTTGGCGACCCTCTTGGCCACCGTAGGCCGATGCCTCTCGACGACAGCGCGCAATTCGGACTGCCGGAGAAGTTTCGGCAATCGTTTGTCAACGACGTCCAGCAACTCGTCCACGTCTTGGGGCGCCATTCGAAAAGAGGCGAGCTTCCCTTCGACCTTGCGAGCAAACTCCCGTGTGAGCCTCGGTTGGAAAATCGTACCAGCCTTTCGAATTTCGTCGATCTTTTCGTCGACGAGCGCGACGAAATTCCGCTTGGTGTCTGCTGGCAGGGAAACCAACGGTGAACCTCTACGCCTCCGAAACCTGTAACCGAGGAAATCGAAGCCATCGCAGATACGCCGAACTGGATACCGCTCTTGAAGAGCGATATTTGCCTTTATGCTGCCGGTCAGAAGACGGTTGAGGGACTCTCTTGCCCATCCCGCCGTCTCCGCTGAAGGTGCCAAAAGAAGGAAGTTGTCGCCAAAGTTCATGATGACGACACGATCCCCAAATCGTTCCGCGAAACGTTCGAGGGGTTCCTTTAGAAGGCTCTGAGCAAAGAGCGGCGATGTGATGGTGCCCTCCGGCAGACCGCACCGGGTCCGGGTTAGTGTATTCCTCCATTTCCTATGGGCCCTTTCCGAGCCCGGTATGATCTGACCCCTGTTCTCCTTTCCTTGGTTGGTCAGAATTTCGGCTATGACCCAATCAGGGATACCCAACCGCTCGGGCAGAACGGAGGGGTTCACTGACTCGAAAAACCGCGAGATATCGAGTTCGACCGCGTATGTGTAGCGGCGATCCTGGATAAGCTCGGCGACACGCTGGACTGCCTTCTCTCGCGACTTTCCGCGTACGCTGTTTTGGTTTTCGGCGAACGTGGCGAGCTTTCCAAAGGACAGAGCGACGAGTTCCTGCCGAGCACGGTCGACCACCCCGTATGTGCTGATGATGCGGTCGGGCTTGCTGCCGCGCTTGGGCTTCGCGATGATATGCACCTGCTCATCGACGGCGAGGTCGCCGATGAGGGCGGCAAGTTGGGGCACGCTCGGCAAATCATTCCGGCGGCGGGCCGGTATTTTCTTTCGCGCTCGGTTTGCTGCGACCAGCCGGCCCTTGTCCGAAAAGAAAAGCTCGCGCGCCAGCCTGATCGCCTTCGGTATCTGCCCCTCGGAGACGAGGTGCGCGACCTTCCGATTGAATTTCTCGACCGCCTCGTGGGCAGCCCTCAGCCGAGCCTCTGTTGCTTCCGCGTCCTTTTTGCTTTCCAGACCACGAGGGAGGCGTGGGCGCACCGGGCGGATGAAGTCATGCCCGCGACGGAAGCCGGTCGCGACGGCGGTATCGGCAGCGCCGCTCATAGCGGCAGGCGTCAGTGGGCGGATGTGCTTCACGAGTGTGTCCCTTGTAGGGGCCGACCTCTCGCGCTCGGGACAAAGGCGAGAGGTCGGCCTGTTTTCGGCGACCGCAGATCACCGGCTTCGGTTGCGAGACGAAGCGCTGTTCTCATACCACGATCCACACGCGTGTCAACTATGCGCTAAGTAAGTGCTTTGACGAAAAAAGTGTAATTAGCTATTTTAACTAGACGACGGCGCCCTGTAGTGCCTCTCGTTGCAACCGGTTTCAAAGAAACTCTGTATCAGAAGGCGAAACCAGACAATGAGCCAATACAGAGAGGCGCGAGGCGACGCCGCAAATGGTGTCGGGGGGCTCCGCCAGTGGCGATGGCCCGACCTGCCGATCTACAACGGCTTCACGCATGAGGAGCGGGTTCGCGGGTGGCAGGCTGCCAACTGGCTAATAGACAATGGGATGCTGGCCCGCCCCTCGGTCTGCTCGATCTCGGGGAGCCGCGAGGACGTTCAGTACCACTCTGAGGACTACTACCGGCCATGGGATGCGTATCAGGTCGCCCGCCCGATCCATCTGGCGATGCATCGGCGGTTCCGTCGCCCGGACGAATGGAGGCGGATTGTCGACCAGCACGCCGTTAGCGGCGACGAATGGTTTTGCGTCCTCGAGATGCAGCCGGTCGACGCTGCAGCGCAGATCCGGGCGGCAGAGGGCGAGCAGGTCGCGGATGTGTTTGGGCGGATGCGTGAATTCGTTGCAACCGGTTGCAAACTTCCGCTCACTAGGAGGGGGGCTTTTCCACGAGTCCCAAACGGCTAATTCTGTCCAGAGACAGGCTAGGGCGGCACTCGGTTGATGTCGCCAGAACTTTTCTAATTGCTCAGTGAAGCTGCCAAGCGTCGCCATGCTCGATCTTACGCGCGCTCAACCTGCCGGACGTCGTAGCTGACACCCGTTGCAACCGGGTTTCAAAGCCTAGAGTGCCACCGGCGGCGCGTTGGCGCCAACACCGTGGCAAGAGAGCGGTTGTCCCGACAGCACCATTGCGCGATTGCGACAGGTCAAGGCATCCTGCATGTCGTCAAGGAGAGGAAACGCAGATGGCTCGTCTGATCTTGCTACTGGCATTCACCGCCCTCGTCCAATCAGCGGCGGCAAGCGAAGCCACCCCCGCTCCGTCTGGAGTACTCCTCTGCTACGCAGACGGCGGCGCTGGAGAAATCACTTTCGCATTCGTGGAACATGACGGAAAGCATTCACTCGAATTGCAAGGCCTGCCCCGGGGCGACGCCGGGTATCTGTACAATGCCACTCAGATTATTTTCCACTCTCCCACATTCTGCCTCGTCGAAGGACAGGCGGGACCGGATGGTTTGGCTCCGCTAGAATACGAGAAGTGCGAGTTTGGTGGCATCATCGATCGTATCAATGGGCGCTTTGTAGTTTTCGAAGGCGATCCGGATGGATCGGGGCGCGGTCCCGTAGTCAGCGTTTCACAGATGGACGGTGCATGCCAGGCAGTCAACCGGCGGTTCTGAACTCGCAGCCGCTTGTTGATTAAGCAGGGCGGCATCCTCTGCCCTTACGCGGGGGCGGTTGGCAGCCCTAAGCCAGCCGATTTCCTACAGGTCTCGCGCCACTAGCCCACTGGAGACAGATAGCAATGCTGCTATTGGTACACCAAGTTGGTACACATCTACGACATAATCGCCGTCAACTCGTTGTTATTGCTAAAAAATAATCGACGGGGAGTTCTCCCCCTCAGCTCCACCAACGGATTTCAAAACAAGCACTTAGCAATGGGTTTCACTGGCGGGACAACCAAGTGAGACATTTCCTTGTTCAATCCGACCGATCTCGGCCGCCCGCGGAGGTTTTGGCCACCGTTGACGGAGAGACCGCCGTTCCGTTTTGGCCGGCGCTGCTTTTGCCCCCCCGGCCATCAACCGGCGCGCCATCCGCCGCTCGGCCCGCCGGCGAATTCTCGACCGCAAGTCCCAACATCTGGGCTAGCTTGAGGCGCTGAATCTTGCCGGTCGGCCCTTTCGGGATCACGTCGAGGAAGACGACGGTTCGCGGCACTTTGTGCGGCGCCAGCACCTTCGCGAGCGAGGCGCGGATGTCTTCGGCGGTCAGCGACTGGCTTTCCGCGGGCACGACCGCGACGGCAACGTCTTCTCCGAGCGATCTGTGCGGGATTGCAAAGGCGATTGCCTCCGCGACCCGGTCGTCGCGGGCCAGAACCGCGTCGAGTTCCAATGGCGCGATCTTCTCGCCGCCGCGGTTGATGATCTCCTTGGTCCGCCCGGTGATGGTCAGGCGCTGGCGGTCGTCGAGGTATCCCTGGTCTCCGGTGTCGAACCACCCGTCGCGGAAGGCATCAGCATTGGCGGATGGCGCATTCAGGTAGCCTTCGTGAACGCTGGCGCCCCGGATGACGATGGCGCCGACCGTCCCGACCGGAACATCGTTCCAAGCGGCGTCAACGATGCGCACCCCCGTGCCGGTGGTCTGGCCGACGGAGCCCGGCAGGCGGTGATCAAGGCCGTTGCTGGTGATCTGATGTGCAGCTTCCGTCATCCCGTAGGCCTCGACGACCGGGCAGCCGAATGTTCTCTCCAGGCTCTCCAGCGTGGCGGGCGCCAGCGCCGCGGACGAGGATCGTACGAACCGCAAGCGGGCACTGCCGACGATCTCGGGGTTGCGTTTCGCGCGATGAAGAATGGCCTGGTGCATCGAAGGCACCGCCGAATACCAGTTGGGCGAGAATTCACCGATCCATCGAAACATTTTCATTGCGTCGAAGCCCTCCGTGCAGACGACGGCGCCCCCTGCGGACAGGGGTGCGCACAGCGTCGCGATCAGCCCGTGGATGTGAAACAGCGGCAGGATCGAAAGGCCGACATCGTCCTGGCCGAGCTCGAGGATGCCGATGACGTTCCCGATCGAGGCTTCGATGTTGGAGCGGGTCAGGCCGACCAGCTTCGGCCTGGCTGTCGTCCCCGAGGTGTGGAGGAGCAGGACCAAGTCACCGGCCTGGTTCGGGTGGCGGCGGACGGGTTCCTTCGGCATCCCGTCGGGCAGGTTGACGTAAAGTTCGTCGCAGGCGCCGCTGCCTGCGAGATCAACCTCCGCCACCATCATGCCGCGCGCCCGCGCCACGGACTTTGCCGCTTCGAACCCTGCCTTCGGGCAGATCAAGAGCTTGGCGCCGAGATCGTCGAGGTAGAAGGTCAGTTCCGCTTCGCGATAGCATGGGTTGAGCGGCGCCGCCGTCGCAACCGTTGCGGCAGCCAGAAACAGGATCGCCATCTCCGGACCGTTGGGCATCACCAAAGCGACGACGTCTCCAGGCTTCAATCCCGCCGCGACCAGGCTCGCGGCCGTCCGTGCGACCGAGGATGCGAGGTTTTGATGGGAACAGGCTTGACGGCCCGGGGAAAGAAGTGCCGTCCTGTTGCCAATCCCATTGGACAATGAAGGCAGAAACGGACAATGGAAGGGGGTCATTGTTTCTCGCACCAAACAACTACAATCATGGATTGAAACTTCAGCGCCTGAACGTCAGTACGATTTACAATAACCGAAACCGTTCCTTCCTGCTTGGCCGAACGATGAAAGATCGCGATTTCTCCTACAAAGTGATGCAAGAAATCTCGTCCGGGGCGGCCGAGGATCGGGTTGTTTTCTACCAGAGAACACGGCTCAGCATGGCGGCGCTTCGCTGGGTCTCCGAGAAGGACCTGCGCGAATTGCTTGGCCTGGGAGGGACTGCCGCCGTAACCCTCCTCCCTCCGCGGGCATGGCCGGCGTTTGGCCGCCTGGCCTCCAACCTACGCTACGGCCGCAAGCGCAGGAAGGGCTACGCCGGTTTCGCGGAAGCAATGCGACTGGTGCTCGGAATCGACGATGACGCCACTTGCGAAGCGTTGTTCCGAAGGCACCTGGAAAATCTGGCGCGGCGGCGGTTCATGTTCACCATCGACGAATTGGCGAGTCGCAGCAAACCGCAGATCGATGTGGTCGGCACCGAGCGGCTGCGAGCGGCACTGGATCGCGGAAGGGGCGCCATGGTCTGGGCGCCCCAGTTCGCCTACCAGACCCTGGTAGGGAAGCGCGCCCTCTGGGAACAGGGGTTCAGGCCGATCCAGATCAGCGACCCGTATCACGGTTTTTCAGGCACGGCTTTCGGAAACGTCTCGATCAATCCGTGGCTGAGGCGTGTTGAGGAACGGTATCTGAAGGCGCGCATCGTGTTCGAACGCGAGAGCGGCGCGTCGGTCACCCGCAAGATCGTCAGCCTGCTCGATCAGGGCGAACTGATCCTTCTCACCAACAACCTCCATGCAGGCTCGATGTTCGCGGAAATGCGGTTTGGCAAGCACGGCCATGTCGGCATGCCAACGGCGCCGCTTTCCATCGTTGCCCGGCGCGCGACCCCCTTCTTCTCGATGGCCACTCTGGAGACTGTGCCGTTCAAAAGGATGGAAGCCGTCATCGAACCAATTGACGCCCCTGCTTCCGCAGGCGACGAGGGGGGAGCCTCGAAGCGCGACTATGCCCGCATGGCCAGTCTGGCCCTGATCGCGCGCGACCATCTCCTAACCCAGTTTCGCCGCGCACCTGACCAGCTTCTCATACCCGCCAGTCTGGCGCGCAGCAAACTCAAGACAGGTTGACGAGGACGTTCAGGAGAAATCCCTGGCGCCGGTCGTGAACGCGAGCGGGACAGCCGAGGCAAGGTCGACGACCGCTCCCGGCTCGTCGCCGCGCGGGCCCAGAAACGCCAGCGCAGCCCTGCGGACAGGGTCGAACGGCCGCCTGTGGGCGCGCCCCGTCATGTCGTTACCGACACTGGCGACGAGGGCCGCCACCGTACGGCTGATAGGAATTGTCCTCGGGGCGATAGGACTGGTAGCGGTCGAAGCATGCCTGGACGTGCGAGGAGGGAAGACCGAAGGCCTCGGACGAGGTGGTTTCCTCCGCGTATTCCTCCCCAACATCCGGAAGCGAAACGGCATCGAAATAGGGAGAAATGCATTCCCGGCTGCCACCCTGATAGGTGGTGTAGCGGTTGTCCTCGATGCGGTAGGACCGGTAGCGATCGGCGCACCACTGGACATGCGCGGTGTTCATGGGAGGGGCCACCGCGCCCTGGTCGCCGACAGACGCCGTTGCCGCCACGTCGACGGGTTGCTCCGTATCGGATCCGAACCCGTCGACCGCGGTCTCGACCTCCTCAGCGGCGGGCTGCACGCTGGGCTCGGCTCTGGCTACGACGGTCGATTCCGCGACGGGTAGCGCGGGAAGCCGCTCGAAATCCTGGTCCTCAGCCACGACAACGGGCTCCAGCGTCCACACGCTGGCGCTTTCCCGGTTTGGCTTCCAAACCGGCGTCGGCTCGGCGCTGAGCAAAAGGAACGCAGTGAAGAACCCCGCCCCATAGAGGCCAATCGTCACGACGAATGCGGCGATGATTGCCAGGAGGTTTTTCATGCCTGATCCCTTATGGTCAACACCTTGAGGGAATGCTTACGCGCGAGCGCGGTTCCGAGGTTCCATGCGGGAAAGATGCCTCGCAAGGCTGTCTCGGCATCTCGGCCCGGTATGTCTAAGAACTCAAGTGGCCAGTGCCTCGCCCGAGTCAAGCCCCGTCAGCGGATGGGCGGGACGGTTTCGAAAACGGCAGCCGGATCCGCACGCAATCGATGGACGGTATGGTTCTGCAAGGCGGCGGTCACGTCGGCTGCCTCTCCGACAAGCCGAGAATGGGGGATCGGACGCCCGAACGTGATCGTGAAGCCGAATTTCTTCTTGTTCAGGAGTTCATGGAAGACAGTCATGTCCCGCAGTTCCGTCGAGTGCTTCGCCAGGAAATAGAACAGTCCGGAATTTCGCGCGGTGATGTGCGCAGGCACGATCGGCACTTCGTACCGGCGTGCCAGCGCCACGGCCGAACTCTGCCAGGAACGCTCGGTCAGGCTCCCTTCGTTCCAATAGGCGATTCGGCCGGACGGAAACAGCACCACGGCTCTCTCCTCCGCGAAGGCGCGCGCAGTCATCGCCAAGGTGTCGCGGCTCTTGGCATGCGACTTTTCGCCAGCGCGCCACTCGACGGGGATGATCAGGTCGCGGAAACCGGCCGACACGCGCAAGGCATCGCGGTTGGCGAAGATCGCCATGTCGGGACGATGGTCCTTCAACGCGTCGAACACGGCGATACCATCGGCGATACCGGTGGGATGATTCGGAGCGAGGATGAAGCCGCCCTTCGCTGGCAGGTTCTCGGCGCCCGCCAGCGTCAGGTCCAGCGACAGCAGGTTGCTCAGGAACTGCATGGCTTCGCGACCAGGCAATTGCGCGATGTCGTCCGCCATCCGCACTGCTTCGTGATAGCGAAAAATACGAAGAAGCACCGGGCGCATCAGCGGCCAAAGCGGATGCCGCGAAAGCTTCAGGGAGCGCTCGTGTATGAGCTGGTCTACGATGTGAAGGTTTGCGGATCGACCATCATCAGGAGTGGCACGGCTGCCAAAAAGCCGGGCAATCGAAGACGGCGACGTTAGCAGAGCCATGAGACATCCCCTCCGGTCGCGTTCTGTCTCACCGAATTCTGTGACGCAAGAATGACGACGAACGAAAGAACGCCACAAACGCAATGCCGTTCCCGAACGTCGCCACGAACTTACAGGCGCGCCAGATCCTGCATGACAGCCATTTGCAAGAAGGCGGCGAGTTCGCGCGCGGCGCGGTTCTCCGCATCGCGCGCCGCTCGGGCTTCGGCGAAGAGCTGGACCGGGCGATCGAAGGCCGCCGTGGCACTTCGCGTGCCCTTCGCCACCACCTCCGTCGTCACCGGATCGACGAGCTTGTAGGATCCGGTGAGCTTGATCACGCCGGCCGAGGGCTCATTGTCCCTCCTGCTTCGTTGCACGGTGGCGGTCTCGTTGTCGGTTGCCAGGACATCGAGCTCCATCAGATACCGCGGCGCGGCGGGCTGGCCCGCTCCGCCATTGAAGCCGAAGATCAGGTGGTTGCGCACCTCCCGGGCCGGCCGGGTCGCAACCTCCTTCACGGAGATCGAGGCAACGCGAGCCGACGGCTCGCCTGGCGCGATCGACGCCGTTGAGCCGCCGTAGAGCGGCTGAACGGTGCATGCCGACAGCGCCATGGCGGATGCGACCACGAAACCCGCGGCCACCCTGCGCAGGGTGCGAAAAGCCGATACGATCGGATCAGATGACGACATTGACGATCCTCTGCGGCACGACGATCACCTTCCGGGGGGCCTTCCCCTCAAGCGCCTTCTGGACGACGTCGAGGGCCAGCGCGGCCGCTTCGACGGCAGATTGGTCCGCGTCGCGGCCAATTGTCAAATCCGCCCGCTTCTTTCCGTTGATCTGGACCGGCAAGACGATCTCGTTGTCGATCGTCAGTGCCGGATCGAATGCCGGCCAGGACCGTTCCGCCACCATCCCGGTTCCACCAAGCGCGGCCCAGCATTCTTCCGCCAGGTGCGGCATCATCGGCGAAATGATGGCCACGAACATCTCGAGCGCCTCGCGCACGGCGCCTTTCAGCGCCGGGTCGGCCCTGCCCTCGGCCACCGCCGTCAGCGGCGCCTGCAGATCGTTGACCAGCTTGTGCACGCGGGCCACCGCGTTGTTGAAGCCGAGGCGGCCGATGTTCTCGCCGACCTGCATGACCGTGCGGTGCGCGGCGCGCGAGACGGCGCCCGCTTCGCCTTCCGTGGCAGTGACCGGCGCGACGCCATCGAGCTGCTGCGCGGCCTCGCCGACCAGCCGCCAGATGCGCTGGACGAAGCGGTGCGCGCCTTCAACGCCGGCCTCGGTCCAGATCACGTCACGGTCGGGCGGGGAGTCCGACAGCATGAACCAGCGCGCCGTGTCGGCGCCGTAGGAGGCGATGATGTCGTCGGGGTCGACCACGTTCTTCTTCGACTTCGACATCTTCTCGATCGGGCCGATTTCGACCTCATCGCCCGATGACAGGAGGGTCGCGCGTCGCTTGCCTTCGGCCTCCTCCACCCGCACCTCGGCCGGGGTCACGTAACCCTTGGAGCCCTTGTATGTCTCGTGCACGACCATGCCCTGCGTGAACAGGCCTTCGAAGGGTTCCTCCACCGCATTGAGATGGCCGGTCGCCTTCATCGCCCGGGCGAAGAAGCGCGAGTAGAGCAGGTGCAGGATCGCATGCTCGATACCACCGATGTACTGGTTGACCGGCAGCCAGCCGTTCGGCCCGTCGACGTGTTCGAGCGTGGTCGGCGCCGCCTCGTTCCAAGGATCGGTGAAGCGGGCATAGTACCAGGACGAATCGACGAAGGTGTCCATGGTGTCGGTGTCGCGCCGGGCCGCGTTGCCGCATTTCGGGCACGGTACCTGCTTCCAGGACGGGTGGTGGTCGAGCGGGTTGCCCGGCTTGTCGAATGTCACGTCGTCGGGCAGAACGACAGGCAGTTGTTCGGCCGGGACGGGCACGGTGCCGCAGGTGTCGCAGTGGATCACCGGGATCGGGCAGCCCCAGTAGCGCTGGCGCGAGATCAGCCAGTCGCGCAGGCGGAACTGCACCTTGCGCTCCGCCATCGGCCGGTCGCCGATGGGGATCGCATCCAGCCGGGCGGCCACGTCGTCGAAGGCTTGCTTCGGCGTCATGCC
This sequence comes from Mesorhizobium sp., assembly GCA_051860465.1. Classification (GTDB taxonomy): domain Bacteria; phylum Pseudomonadota; class Alphaproteobacteria; order Rhizobiales; family Rhizobiaceae; genus Aquibium. The sequence goes on along the minus strand of JBHYDY010000012.1, from coordinate 104,385 downwards.
GTCGAGGAAGCGCGAATTGATCATCACGCCGTCGTCGACATAGGCCTCGTCGATGACCTGGAAGGTCGCGGCGTCGGCACCCTCCGGCATTACAACCGGCACGACCGGCAGGCCGTACTTGTTGGCGAAGTCGAGATCGCGCTGGTCGCCCGACGGGCAGCCGAAGATGGCGCCCGTGCCGTAGTCCATCAGCACGAAGTTGGCGACATAGACCGGCAGCGTCCAGCGCTCGTCGAAGGGGTGAACGACACGGATACCCGTGTCCATGCCCTTCTTCTCGGCGGTCTCAAGCTCGGCAGCCGATGTGCCGCGATGGCGCACCTCATCGATGAAGGCGCTCAAAGCAGGATTGCCCTCGGCCGCCTTGCGGGCCAGCGGATGATCGGCGGCGATCGCCATGAACGACGCGCCGAAGATCGTGTCGGGACGCGTCGTGTAGACCTCGAGTTCGGTCTCGCCGGCAGGGGCGGTGTCACTGGACAGCGGCCAGCGGATCAGCAGGCCTTCCGACCGGCCGATCCAGTTGGCCTGCATCAGCTTGACCTTGTCGGGCCAACGGTCGAGCGTGTCGAGCCCGTCGAGCAGGTCCTGGCTCATCGTCGTGATCTTGAAGAACCACTGCGTCAGGTCGCGCTGCTCCACCGGCGCGCCGGAACGCCAGCCCTTGCCGTCGATCACCTGCTCGTTGGCGAGCACGGTCATGTCGACCGGGTCCCAGTTGACCTTGGCCGACTTGCGCTCGACGAGGCCGGATTGCCAGAAGTCGAGGAACATCTTCTGCTGGTGGCGATAGTAGGACGGGTCGCAGGTGGCGAACTCGCGGTCCCAGTCGAGCGACAGGCCCATCGTCTTCAACTGGCCCTTCATCGTCTCGATGTTGGCATAGGTCCAGTCGCGCGGATTGACCTTGTTGTCCCGCGCGGCGTTCTCCGCCGGCAGGCCGAAGGCGTCCCAGCCCATCGGGTGCAGCACGTTGCAGCCCGTGGCGCGCTTGTAGCGGGCGACCACGTCGCCCATCGTGTAGTTGCGCACATGGCCCATGTGGATGCGCCCGGACGGGTAGGGAAACATCTCCAGCACGTAGTATTTCGGCCGCGGGTCGTCGTTCTTCGTCCGGAACAGACCGGCCTCGTCCCAGGCCTTCCGCCAGCGCGGCTCCGCCACGCGGGGATTGTATCGTTCGGTTGCCATGGCCGTGAATTCGCTCGATAAGGTGCGCAAATGTTCGGGCGGACCTTCACCACGGATCGCCGGAAGCGTCAACTCCGGGCCGTGCCGCAGGCGCCCGAATCACGAACGGAGAGCGAGATGAAAAGCGCGGTCGACAGGCTGGGTGACGTCCGGCGGCGCATCGCCGCCGCCGAAGCGGAGGCCGGGCGCACCACCGGGGCGGTCACGCTCGTCGCTGTCTCGAAGACCTTCGACGCCGACGCGATCCGGCCCGTGATAGAGGCCGGCCAGCGCGTCTTCGGCGAGAACCGCGTCCAGGAGGCGCAGGGCAAGTGGCCGGCGCTGAAGCTGGAGGTTCCCGATCTCGAACTGCACCTGATCGGGCCTCTGCAATCGAACAAGGCGAAGGAGGCGGTGGCGCTGTTCGACGTCATCGAGACGGTCGACCGCGAGAAGATCGCCGTCGAACTGGCGAAGGAGACGGCGCGGCAGGGCAAGGCGCCGAAGCTCTTCGTCCAGGTCAACACCGGACTGGAAGAGCAGAAGGCCGGCATCGACCCGCGCGAGGCGGTGGCCTTCGTGGACCGCTGCCGCGCCGTCCACGGCCTGGCGATCGAAGGCCTGATGGCCATCCCGCCCGCCGACGAGAACCCCGGTCCGCACTTCGCGCTCCTGCAAAAGCTCGCGCGCGAGGCCGGCGTCGGCAAGCTCTCCATGGGCATGTCGGGCGATTTCGAGATCGCCATCGCCTTCGGCGCCACGAGCGTGCGGGTCGGGAGCGCAATCTTCGGCGGGCGATGACCGGCAGGGTCCGCGCCGGACGAGCCCGCCAAACGCCTTCAGTGCAGCACGAACTCCCCGTTCACGTTGCGCCATTCGTTCGGCGCGATCAGACGGCGATGGGTGTAGCTGATCGAATGGAGCGGCCCCTCGAGCTTCTCCCGCCAGAACTCGATGAAGCCATGCAGCGCCGGAAACTTCGGCGCGAGATCGTAATGCTGCCAGATGTAGGTCTGCAGGAGATGCGGGTGGTCCGGCATGTGATAGAGGATCTGGGCCGTCGTCAGGCCGTAGCCCGACAGCATCATTTCCATCTCGGGAGCGTCACGCATGGCAATCCTTTCGATTCGAAGCTGCCTCCACACCGAAATTGTGCGGCGCGAAGCTTAATCGTCTATTGAAAATGTCGTGATCGACCAATAAATAAGTCCATGATTTCAAATTGTTAGCAGCATCCCAGGTCGACTGCTGCCGGCCTTTGCATCGATGCTCGCCTTTGCCGCCTCCCACCATCCAAGGTCTAATGTTGTGGCGCAGCGCGAATTGATAATAATGCAGCCGAGCCAGCCGCCGGCCAAGGCGGCGCCGGTCGCCCCGTGCGGGTCGCGCCGGCCAGACACCGCCGGGAGGGGAAAACGCATGTCCGAAATCGTCCACGAGGTCCAGCCGGCCTGGAAGAAGAACGCGTTGATCGACGACGCCACCTACGAGAAGTGGTACAAGGAGAGCGTCAAGAATCCTGAGAAGTTCTGGGGCAAGCACGGAAAGCGCATCGACTGGTTCAAGCCCTACACCAAGGTCAAGAACACCAAGTTCGACGGCAAGGTCTCGATCAAGTGGTACGAGGACGGCCAGACCAACGTCTCCTACAACTGCATCGATCGGCACCTGAAGAAGCGGGCCGACCAGACAGCCATCATCTGGGAAGGCGACAATCCCTACGACGACCGCAAGATCACCTATCGCGAACTGCACGACCATGTCTGCCGGCTGGCCAACGTGATGAAGTCGAACGGCGTCAGGAAGGGCGACCGCGTCACCATCTACATGCCGATGATCCCGGAGGCGGCCTATGCCATGCTCGCCTGCACCCGCATCGGCGCGATCCATTCCATCGTCTTCGGCGGGTTCTCGCCGGACGCGCTGGCCGGCCGCATCGTCGATTGCGAATCGACCTTCGTCATCACCGCCGACGAGGGCCTGCGCGGCGGCAAGACGGTTCCGCTCAAGGAAAACACCGACAAGGCGATCCAGATCGCCGGGCGCGACGGCGTGGTGGTCAAGAAGGTGGTCGTCGTGCGCCGCACCGCCGGCAAGATCAACTGGTATGACGGCCGCGACATCTGGTACCACGAGGCGATGGCGGCCGCGAAGCCGGACTGCAAGCCCGAGAAGATGAAGGCGGAGGACCCGCTGTTCATCCTCTACACCTCCGGGTCGACCGGCAAGCCGAAGGGCGTGCTGCACACCACCGGTGGCTACCTCGTCTATGCGTCGATGACGCATCAATACGTCTTCGACTACCGCGAGGGCGACATCTACTGGTGCACCGCCGATGTCGGCTGGGTGACGGGCCATTCCTACATCGTCTACGGACCGCTGGCCAATGGCGCCACGACCCTGATGTTCGAGGGCGTGCCGAACTTCCCAAGCGTCTCGCGCTTCTGGGAGGTGATCGACAAGCACCAGGTCAACATCTTCTACACCGCCCCCACCGCCATCCGCTCGCTGATGGGCTCCGGCGACGCCCCGGTGACGAAGACGTCGCGCCAGTCGCTGCGCGTGCTCGGCTCGGTCGGCGAACCGATCAACCCCGAAGCCTGGGAATGGTACTACAACGTGGTCGGCGACAGGCGCTGCCCGATCGTCGACACCTGGTGGCAGACCGAGACCGGCGGCATCCTGATCACGCCGCTGCCCGGCGCCACCGACCTGAAGCCCGGTTCGGCCACACGACCCTTCTTCGGCGTCCAGCCGCAGCTGGTCGACAACGAGGGCAAGGTGCTCGAGGGCTCCGCCGACGGCAATCTCTGCATCACCGATTCCTGGCCGGGCCAGATGCGCACGGTCTATGGCGACCACGAGCGCTTCATCCAGACCTATTTCTCGACCTACAAGGGCAAGTACTTCACCGGCGACGGCTGCCGCCGCGACGCCGACGGCTACTACTGGATCACCGGCCGGGTCGACGACGTCATCAACGTCTCGGGCCACCGCATGGGCACCGCCGAGGTGGAATCGGCGCTCGTCAGCCACGACAAGGTATCGGAGGCCGCCGTCGTCGGCTATCCGCACGACCTCAAGGGCCAGGGCATCTACTGCTACGTGACACTGATGGCCGGCGTGGAGCCCTCCGACGACCTGCGCAAGGAACTCGTCGCCCATGTCCGCCGCGAGATCGGCCCGATCGCCTCGCCCGACAAGATCCAGTTCTCGCCCGGGCTGCCCAAGACCCGCTCCGGCAAGATCATGCGTCGCATCCTGCGCAAGATCGCCGAGGATGATTTCGGCGCGCTCGGCGACACCTCGACGCTGGCCGATCCCGGCGTCGTCGACGACCTGATCGAGAAGCGGCAGAACAAGAAGAAGGCATGAGCCATCCGTCGGGACCGATGACGCGACGCGCATGAACGGTCCCGCCGGCGAGGCCCTCCCGAAGGCTTCGGCCTTGCGCCATGCCCAACGCCCGGCGCCCGAGCGGAGGCTTGCTCCGCTCGGTCCGTGAGGCCTGTGATGTGATCCTGTGTGGTCGATCCCGCTTGTCACGACGTGTCGGGGGCCGGATGCGGCCAGCCGCCTGCTGCAACGAGGCCGATCCGGGCGCACAAGGCGGCGGCATGGCCGCCGACGTCGCGGCCGGCCTGCCAGCGATCGAGAAAGTCGAACTCGCCGTCCGGCGGCAGCATCTGCCCGAGCATGCCGGCCAGCATGCGCAGCCGGCAGGCCAGGATCGCGGCGTCCGCCGGCCCGCTGCCCGCCGCCGGCTCGTCGCCCAGGCCCGCGGCCCAGTCCAGCCCGGTCGCGTCGGCGAGATAGTCGAGCGCGGCCCCCTCGGCGTAGCGCAGGATCGCCAGCACCAGCCAGCGGAGGGAGGCGGAGCGGCCGATCATGCTCTCGGCCAGGCCGGCGAAGGCGACCAGCAGCGCAGCGATGCGCCGCAAAGTCCTTTCGTCCAGCCCCATGTCCATGCCCGTGCCTCCAAAAACCTGCCGCCAGTGTGGGGCTAGGGATCGGGGGCGTGGATGGAATTCGTGGAAGCCATTGATTTCGTTTGTGTGGGGTGGCGCTTTATCCACGGTGCGGGGGGGATGGTCGTGCGTCCGCAAGGTTCTCGTTCACCGGGGGGAGCGCGAAAGCGACGGTCGACCGGTGCGGGAGGTACAGGGCGGCGGCGAGGATGCGCGGTCCGGAAACAATTTAAGATTGCATCACGATATCCAAACTCTACCAGAAATGATCCTTGCCTAGAACACGCCAGCGAAAGGCTCGGTCGAGCCCTTGCCATGGCCGCGCTTCCATCCCACACTCGCTCCCGTGTTCAACGAACTGAAAGGAGGTGGTCCAATGTCGAGTGGTTTCGTTTTCCAGAGCGTGGCTCCGGCGGATTGCCTTTTCGGGAAGCAGCCTTCCTGATCAGGGCATGATGCGCGGCCGGTGACGACAGGTCATCGCCACGAGCCGCGCCACGGACGGAAACACGGGGGCCGCCTTCACCGGGCGGCCCTTTTCCGTTCCTCGCCTGTGCCTGCCGCTTCGAGCGCGCCTGCCGACAATGCGTCGGGCCGCCGGTGGCGGTCGATGCACCACCCGGACCTGAAGGAGACGTCGATGTCCGACCCAACCCCCCTCGAACGGGTCTATGCCGCCGCCACGCAGCAGGAACTGGCCGACGCCTATGCGGCCTGGGCAGCGAGCTACGACCGCGAGACGGCGGAACTCGGCTACTGCCTGCCCTTCCTGGTTCCCGCCTGGCTGGCGCGACACCTGAAGGCGGGCGCCGGCCCGGTGTTGGACGCAGGCTGCGGCACCGGCCTCGCCGGACCCTGCCTTAAGGCGCTCGGCTACGAACCTGTCGAAGGCCTCGACATGTCACCGGACATGCTGGCGATTGCCGCAAGCCGCAACGCCTATGCCGGCCTGACGCGCGGCATTCTCGGCGAGGCGCTGCCCTGGCCGGACGATCACTTCGCCGCCTTCGTCTCGGCAGGGGTCTTCACCGCCGGCCATGCGCCGGCGTCCGGCCTGCATGAACTCGCGCGCATCACCCGACCGGGCGGCTTCGCCGTCTTCACCGTGCGCGACGTGCTGCTCGACCAGGCCGGCTTCCGGGCCACGTTCGACGGCATGAGCGCGGCAGGCCGCTGGCGTGCGATCGAGGAGAGCCCGCCCTACCGCGCCTTCGCCATCGCCGAACCCGAGGTGCTGGTGCAGAGTTTCGTCTTCGAGGTGCTCTGACGCGCCGGAACGCCGCGACCTACCTTTCGAGCTTCCCGTCATACAGCCTGCGGGCGTCGAAGACACGGTCGAGATTGTCCTGGGCCCAGCCGGCCAAGGGCGCGAGCTGCACGAACAGCGAGGCGCCGAGCGCCGAGAGGGCGTAATCGACGCGCGGCGGAGACGTCGGCGTCACCTCCCTCTCGATCAGCCCGTCACGTTCCAGTTTGCGAAGAGTCTGGGTCAGCATCTTCTGCGAAACCTCGGGAATGTCGCGGCGCAGGCCGGAGAAGCGACGGCTGCTTTCGCTGAGCGCGATCAGCACAAGAAGCGACCACTTGTCGCCGACATCGCTCAGGACCTGCCGGATCGGGCAGCGGTCGACAGGTGTGGCCAGCAGGAAATCACGCATTGGATGGTTACCTTAAAGTGCCTTCTTTCGGAGCTTATCAGTTTCGCATAGGTATATGGTACCCAATAGATACCATCAATGAAAGGGGTGTATCCATGTTCCTTCTCGACCGTAGAAATCTGCTGAAGATGACCGCGCTCGGCGGCGCCGCGGCGTTCCTGCCGACGGCGGCCTTCGGTGCCGCCGGCGTCGCCGGAACCGAGCTGTTCACCGCCGACGAAGCGGGTCTCCTCGTCGACAGCGCCGTCATCATGGGCGAACGCGCCGCGGTTCTCGTCGACACGCAGTTCACCGCCGGAAACGCCGCTCTTCTGGCCGACACGATCGCCGCGACGGGTCGCACCCTCGAGAGCATCCTCATCACCCACTATCACCCGGATCATCTGCTCGGCCTGCCGATCCTGCTCGATCGCTTCCCCGGCGCCAAGGCCTATGCGCACCCGGAGGTCCAGGCCTTCATCGCGAAGGTGGCGCAGCCCATGTTCGACCGGATCGCCGGCGGCGCGCCGGCCGGCGTCTTCGCCGATCGCGTCGTCGTCCCCGAGGCGCTGACGGCCGACCACCTGATGCTCGAGGGCGAACGCATCGAGGTGCTGCCGCCCATGGCGGGCGATACGGCCCTCATCACGCCGGTCCACATTCCAGCCATCGATACGCTGATCGCCGCGGACGTCGCCTATGTCGATACGCATCTATGGATGGAGGAAGCGGCGACGCCGGAGGCGGTCGCGGCCTGGCGGGCGAGCGTCGCCACACTGCGCGCCATCGGCGCCGGCACCGTGATCCCCGGCCATCGCAAGGCGACCAGCCCCAGCGACGACGGCGTCTTCGTCGCGACGCTGGCCTATCTCGACCGCTGGGAGGCCGCGGTGGCTTCGTCCAGGAATGCGGAGGAGCTTCGCGCCCAGTTGTTGAGCGGCGGCGCGGATCTCGGCTTCGCGTTCGCGGTCGAACGTTCCGCCGAGGCGGCCTTTCCCAAGGGCTGAGCGGGAACCGGGATGGGCGGCGCCAGCCGCCCGTCCTGCCGGCGCGCCCGACTTGCCGGTGTCGGGCCAGACCGTCGAAACGCCAAGCCGGTCGCAAACCGGCTCCGGCCACGAGGCCCGCCCGCATCGCAAGGGGGATTTCCTTGCCGGCCGCGTCATGCATGATGGCCGGGTTCCGCTGAAGCCCCAATCGCGAGCCCGCCCATGATCACCCTCACCGCCGTCATCCGCTGCAAGCCGGCATCGCAGGACCGCGTGCGGGTCGCCCTCGTCGAGGTGGGCGATTTCGTTGCCGCGAACGAGCCGGGCACGCTCTCGTTCTTCGTCACAGAGGGCGAGACCGCGGGCGTCTTCGTCACCCACGAGCGCTTCGCCGATCGCGAGGCGATGGATCTTCACAATGCCGGCGCCGGGTCGAAGGGCTTCTTCGCCGCCACCGACGGCCTGCTCGACGGCGTCGACGTGGTGATCGGCCGCGAGATCATGCCGCCGGCCTGACGGCGCCGGAACCCGCCGAGCATCTCCGCGTTTCCCGCCATCGCCGCCGGGGAGTGACATGGAGCAATTGCTGGAGGATATCGGGAAACACACGCATGTGCCGTTTCCGGTCATTGCCGCGCGGCTGGCGCTGGCGACGGTGCTCGGCGCCGCGGTCGGGCTCGAACGCGAATGGCGCCAGCGGCCCGCCGGGCTTCGCACCCACATCCTCGTCTGCCTGGCCGCCGCGCTCGTGGCCATCCTGACCATCGAGATCGCCCATCTGTCCTATTTCGAGGGCGACCGGATGCGCATCGATCCGCTCCGCTCCATCGAGGCGGTCACCTCCGGCATCGCCTTTCTCGCCGCCGGGCTCATCGTCTTCGCGCGCGGGGAGGTCCACGGACTGACCACCGGCGCGGGCATGTGGCTGGCCGGCGCCGTCGGCCTGTCCTGCGGCCTCGGCTTCTGGGGCATCGCCGTCTTCGCGACCGTGCTGGCGGTCATCGTGCTGTCACTGCTGCGCATCGTCGAGAGCAGGCTGTCGCTCAAGGCGGCCCGGGAGCACGAGGCGCTTTCCGCCAAGTCGAAGCGCGCGAGCGACGCCGCCGCGAGGCCCTGAGCGTCGAAACAGGCCGATTGCCGCTCGCTCGAAAGCTTGCTATTGAGCCGACCATGGAAGCACTTTTCGGCGACCCGGCCTACAAGCGGTTCGTCCTGCAGGATCGCAAGCGCCTGCCGGCGCGCTTTTTCGCGCGCACTTCCGGATCCCTGAACGGACGGCTAGGCGCCTGATGCGCCACCGGGCCAGCGGCCCGCCAGCCTTTACGCATCAATCGGAAACCACAGCCATGACCGCACCCCGCACGCTCTACGACAAGATTTTCGACGACCATGTCGTCGACCGCCAGGACGACGGCACCTGCCTGCTCTACATCGATCGTCACCTCGTCCATGAGGTGACGAGCCCGCAGGCCTTCGAGGGCCTTCGCATGGCCGCCCGCCAGGTCCGCCATCCCGAAAAGACGCTGGCCGTCGTCGACCACAACGTGCCGACCTCGCCCGACCGCAAGCAGGGCATCAAGAACGAGGAAAGCCGCATCCAGGTCGAGGCGCTGGCGCAGAACGCCGCCGACTTCGGCATCGAATACTACGACGCCGCCGACCTGCGGCAGGGCATCGTCCACATCATCGGCCCCGAGCAGGGCTTCACCCTGCCCGGCATGACGATCGTCTGCGGCGACAGCCACACCTCTACCCATGGCGCCTTCGGCGCGCTGGCGCACGGCATCGGCACGTCGGAGGTCGAGCACGTGCTCGCCACCCAGACGCTGATCCAGAAGAAGGCCAAGAACATGCTGGTGCGCGTCGACGGGCAACTGCCCGCGGGCGTCACCGCCAAGGACATCATCCTGGCCATCATCGGCGAGATCGGCACGGCGGGCGGCACCGGCTACGTCATCGAATATGCCGGCGAGGCGATCCGCGCCCTGTCGATGGAAGGCCGCATGACGGTCTGCAACATGTCGATCGAAGGCGGCGCCCGCGCCGGCCTGATCGCGCCCGACGAGACCACCTACGCCTACATCAAGGGTCGTCCGAAGGCGCCGACCGGCCAGGCCTTGGACATGGCGATGGCCTACTGGGAGACGCTCAAGTCCGACGAGGGCGCGCATTTCGACAAGGTGATCGTGCTCGACGCCGCCAAGCTGCCGCCCATCGTCACCTGGGGTTCCTCGCCCGAGGACGTCGTCGCCATCACCGGCGTCGTGCCGAACCCCGACGAGATCGCCGACGAGAACAAGCGCAATTCCAAGCGCCGGGCGCTCGAATACATGGGGCTGACACCCGGCACGAAGATGACAGACGTCGAGATCGACCGCGTCTTCATCGGATCCTGCACCAATGGCCGGATCGAGGACCTGCGCGCCGCGGCAAAGGTCGCCGAAGGCCGCAAGGTGCATCCGCGCGTCGACGCCATGATCGTGCCGGGCTCCGGCCTCGTGAAGGCGCAGGCCGAGGCCGAGGGCCTCGACCGCATCTTCAAGGACGCCGGCTTCGACTGGCGCGAGCCGGGCTGCTCGATGTGCCTGGCCATGAACGACGACCGGCTGAAGCCGGGCGAGCGCTGCGCGTCGACCTCGAACCGCAATTTCGAGGGCCGCCAGGGCTTCAAGGGCCGCACCCATCTCGTTTCGCCCGCCATGGCGGCGGCGGCCGCCATCGAGGGCCGCTTCGTCGACATCCGCGACTGGAAGTGACCGGTCGACGGCGCCGGCCTTGTCCGGCGCCGACATCCTCGATTGCGGTATATTGCCGTGATCCGGGGGCAAGTTTTTCGATGCGGCTTAACCTCTTCTTCGCCTCGATGGCCTATGACGCTCGAAGGGACGCGTAAAACCGGACAGCGAGCGTGACTGGATATATCCTGGCTATCAATCTGGTGGTCGCCGGCCTTTTCGCCGGTGCCTTCTCCTGGGTGTCCTCCTATCCCCGGGCCCGCGACGCGGCGCGCTGGATTGCCGCCGGCTTTCTGCTCGGCGCCGCAAGCTTCGTCGTCGAATGGATGGTGCCGGTTTTCGACCGGCCGCGCTTCGTCGTGTTCGGCGCCTTCGCCACCTCGCTGGCGAGCTTGGCGCTCCTCGGCTTCGGCATCGCGCGCCACTATGGGCAGCGCCTCCCGGTTCGCCTGTTTGCCGTCGCCCTGCTGTGCGGTTTCGCGCTCAACCTTTCGATCTTCGACATGCCGCGCACCTCCGTCCTGCGCATGCTGCTGTACCAGGCGCCCTATATCCTGGTGATGGGACTGTTGGCCCGGCAGGTGTTCCTCGCCCGCGAGCGCCGGCGGATGGACACGATTCTTGGCTGGCTGCTGGCCGCCGCCTCGGCGCATTTCCTGTCGAAGCCGGTCCTTGCCTGGACCTTCGGCAGCGGCGCGACACCGCAGGACTACATCAACACCATCTACGGCGTCATCTCCCAGTCGATGGGCTCGATGATCATGGTCGCCTTCGGCCTCATGATGCTTGCCGTGCTGGTGAACGGGGTGATGGCGGACGCCACCGCCAAGTCCGAGACGGACCCCCTGACCGGGCTGCTGAACCGCCGTGGTTTCGAAAGCCGGGCGCGGCTCGTCGGGCCGCTCGTAGGGCGATCCGGTGTTCCGGCTTCGATCGTGATCTGCGATCTCGATCACTTCAAGTCGATCAACGACACCTTCGGTCACGCGGCGGGAGACCGGGTGATCGCCGCCTTTGCGACGCATCTCGCGTCCGCTCTGGGAGAGAACCACGTCGCCGGACGCATCGGCGGCGAGGAGTTCGCGGTGATCCTGCCCGGAGCGAACGCCGCCGCCGGCCGGCTCTTCGCCGAAAGCATCCGCACGGCCTTTGTCGGCGCCACGATCGAGGGTTTGACACCGGCCCTGCGGCCGACCGCGAGCTTCGGGGTCGCGGAACTGCGGCCCGACGACACGATGTCGAGCATGCTCAAGCGCGCCGACCATGCGTTGTACCGCGCCAAGAATGATGGACGGGACTGCGTCCGGGTCGCGCCGCCGGAGGGCTCCGTCGACAATGGCGGCCGCCGCAACGCCGGCAGGAACTGACGCCGCCTACTGCCTGGCCGCGACCTTCATGCTCCCGGTCGAAAGCCTGTAGCCCTGGATCTCCTCCGCGGAGAGATAGTAGAGTGATCGCGGCGGCGTATCGAGCGCGTGCAGCCACAGCGCGGGATCGACGCCCATCTCGGACAGATGCCGTGAGATGCGCGCGGTGGTGGCCTGCGCGTCCGACATGGCCTGCGCGGGCTCCGCCGGCTCAGAACTCACCGAATAGAACTGGTGCACCCCCACCGCCGCCTTCGGTCCGATCGAGCGATCCGCGCCGCCGGCCAGCACGAGCGGACAGGAGGACGCGCAGAGCGCGCCGTCCTCGACGGTCGTCGACAGGCCGTTCTCGCGGATGAGCCTCGCCATGCCGATGGCGTCGTCCAGCGCGCCACCGGGCGAGTCCAGCGCGACGACGCGGACATATTCCCCGCGCGCCGAGAGCTCCGCCTCGAAGCGACCGCGGGCGCCGATGTCGATGTAGCCGCGCGCCGTGAGCACGCCGCCAGGCTCGAGCGTGAACTGCATGGGCGCGCGCAGCACGTCCTCGTCGGCGGTGACGTTGCCGCGCGGATCGGTCGTGCCCGACGACGCGCCGCTGCCCCGATCGTTCACCGCCGGCGGCAGGACCGCGGGGGCGGCAAGATGCTGGCTCGGCTGGGTCGGATCGGCCGTGCGCGCATGGATCATGTCGTGCATGTCGAAGCCAAGCACGCCGAAAGCGCCGATCAGCAGGCCTCCAAAGGCGTAGCGGATCACTTCGCCCTCGTCGAAACGCGCGAAATAGCGCGCCAGCATGCCGCCGCGACGCGGTTCAGGTGAATCAACGGTCTGGTCCGTCCTCACCTCTTCGACAGGGCTCATGGTTCGTGCCTCTTGCGTTCAGACAGGGCCAGGGGCGTGACATTCTCGGCGGATGCGGGCCGTGGCGGCAGGGGCGCGGCCTCCGTCGCATTCTCGCCGCCGACCGATCCGGCGGCTGGCTGGGGTGGCCGCTCGGGCTGCCGGAGCGCTAGCAGCGCGTCGTGCAGTTCGATCGATCGGAACATGTCCGCGGCGGTGATCCGGTCGGCATCGGCCATCGTTTCCTCGCCGCGGCGGATGGCGCCCTGGACGACGCCCAGCATCGCCACCAGAACGCCGGGCAGAAGGTCGATCGAGATCGCACCGGCCCAGCTCGGGATGAAGTCTCCGGCATAGCGAAGCACCGCCTCCGCCGAAGACAACGGCACGTAGCGTCGCTCGACCACCCTGGGCTGCGCCAGGATCTCGGCGGCGGCATCGGAGAGCGCCTTCGACTGCGCGTCGACCGAAGCGCGGATCGTCGCCATCACCTGGTCCTGACGACCGGCGAGATCGGCAGACGAGCCATCCGCCACCGGCGCGATGAAGCCGCCCGACAGGTCCGCCGCGGCGCGGGCGACCGAGGGCGCGATCGACGTCTGCTGGAGCGCGGAGACCACCCCGGCAAGCGCTACAGCCTGTTCGGCGAAGCGGTCCGAGCGCGGCGCGATCGCGCCGGGCGCCGACACCAGGCCCCGCATCGTGGCGAGATGGTCCTGGCCTTCGCGGAAGAGCGTGCCGACGACATCCTGCGAGCCGCGTATGTTGGCCTCGAGCTCGCGCATCTGGGCGCCCATCTGGGACAAGAGCTGCACCACGCTGCCCGCGCCCGAGGTCCCGGTCAGCGCACCCGAGATGCGTTCCTCGTCGGCAAGGCGCGCGAAGCGTTCGCCCGCGCGCTGGATGTCGGGCAGAAGCGACAGCGCGCCGAGCGCATTCGAATGCGCCTGCTCGAGATCGGAGGTGTAGCCTTCGAGCGTCTCGGCGAGATGCTGCTCGACCGCGGCCGAACCGGCGAGCGCCGCCGCGTTCAGCCAGGACGACATCGCCACGATCATGACCGAGCCGACGGCCATCACCGCGACCAGGGCCAGCCGGGATGCACCGTCGCGCATTTCGGGCAGGAACCGCATCAGGTAGGTCCAGAACCCGTAGATGCCGACCGACACGGCGGCCGAATAGACGATCGCGGCGAAGAACACGATCGCCGCCGAACCGTCCAGCAGGCTGCGCACGCCCAGATAGGTGTAGACGCCCGACGCCAGCGCAAGCGTGGCCAGCACGAATCGCGTCATGGTCTGAAGTGAGGCGGCATGGTCTTTCAGGCGACGGGCGGTGACGGCTTCACTCATGCGCGCTGCGATGCTTCCCGTTTACGTTTCGTTAACCTTTTGCGGCCGGAGGAGGCGCGACAAAGGTGACCAAATCAGGGCTGCCGACGCGGATGGCTCGAGCTAGCGGCAGGGATGTTCCAGCACCGGAACCACGTTGTCCGGCAATCCGTACATGTAGGACCGGCCATGCAGCAGCACGCCCTGCGAGCGGCAGCGCCGTATGGTCCGGCGCTCGGCAGACGGCTCCAGGTAGACGACCTTCGGCTCGCCGGCCCGCGAATAGGCCGCCAGTTCCCCGGCCAGATGGCCCTGCCCGACCACGATCCGCTTGTAGCCGGCCGGGCTGTGGATGATCAGGTTGCCGAAGCTGTCGGCCTGGACGCGGTCATGCAAGCCACCGGCAAAGGCCGGCGGCGCGCCCGCGAACGACGCAGCCACAACGAGCAACGCGGCGGCGATCGCACGCGTTCCCAAGGCGGATGGAATTCCAAGCTCAGTCATGGCTCGTCCTCGTCGGTTCAGGCCTCGAGCCTCCTCGTATCCCGAATTTAACGCTTTCTTAACCGAAGTCACGACCGAAGGCGCCGCCCCGGGCCGGGCAATTGACAGACATGGTTAATATCCCCAAAGGAAGGACATGACCGACGCACCGTCCGCGGCCCAGCCCGCCATCGACATCGCCCAGCTTCGTCTCAAGGATGCGCTCGATTTCGCGCCTTTGCTGGCGGCCTACGCCCAGGCCCTGAAGCGCGGCGCGCCGCGCCGTCCAGACCAGTTCTACGCCGAGACCCTGTTGCAGGACCGCACCGCGGAGGTGGTCGGGGCGCGCATCGACGGGAAACTCGTCGGCTTCGCGATCTTCACCGACCAGCCCGAGCCGGTATCGGGCATGCGCTGCGGCGTGTGCGATCACATCTACGTGCACCACGAGCACCGCAGCAAGGGCATCGCCAAGGCAATGGTCGACGTGCTGGCGGACCAGGCCGAAGAACGCGGCTGGTCCAAGCTGATCCTGAACGCGCCGCGCCAGCCCGAGGACGGGCGCAAGCTCTACGAGCAGATCGCCGCCCCGGCCGACTGGACGAGCTTCGTCATCCGCTTCGACAGCAAATAGCCGGCTTCCCCAGGCCGCTCGACCGCCTGGTGCGTCAGGAGGAAGCAGCGCGACCTTCAATCGATTGAACCACTTGCCGCTTTTTTGTCCGCACTAAATAGCAGGACACAAAGGTCTTTTGCGGCTTTGACGCGCTGCGAAATGCGGACTAGAAAGCGCCATCAATCGGCCATGGGCGCGGCAGGTCCGTCCACGTTCCGTCGGCCTGCGTTCTGGGGAAGCCATGAGCAATTCAACAGCCACCCGTCCCGGCATGAAGCCACGCCCGGTCTCTCCGCACCTGCAGATCTACCGGCTGACGCCGACCATGCTGATGTCGGGCGTCCACCGCATCAGCGGCGCGGCGCTGTATTTCGGCGTGATCCTCGTCGCCTGGTGGCTGGTCGCGGCGTCGACCTCGGAAAGCGCCTTCGCGACCGCCAACGGCGTGATGGGCTCCTGGCTCGGCCTTCTGGTGCTCTTCGGCTTCACCTGGTCGCTCTGGGTCCACATGCTGGGCGGCCTGCGCCACCTGATCTGGGACACCGGCCGCGGCCTCGAAAAGCACACCGCCACGAAGCACTCGCTGGCCACGCTCGCGGGTTCGATCGTGCTCACGATCCTGACCTGGATCATCATCCTGTTTGCGGGAGCCTGAGACTATGGCCGACATGCAGACCCCCCTGCGCAAGGTGCGCGGCCTCGGCGCCGCCGGACACGGCACCGCCGAGTTCTGGCGCAACCGGGTGACATCCGTCGCGCTGATCCCGCTCAGCCTCTTCGCCATATGGCTGGTCGTATCCGGCATCGGTGCGAGCTTTGCCGAGACGCGCGCCACGCTCGCCCACCCGGTCGTCGCGATCCTGCTCGCTCTCTTCGTCGTCATCAGCCTCGACCACATGCGGCTGGGCATGGGCGAGATCATCGCCGACTACGTTCATCGGGAAGGCGTCAAGCTGGCGCTGCTGATGCTCAACACCTTTTTCACCATCCTCGTCGGCGGGGCCTGCATCTTCGCCCTGCTCAAGATCGCGTTCGGAGGCTGACCCCCACATGGCCAAGGCAACATCCGCGAACGGCAAGGCCTACACCTTCGTCGACCACAAGTTCGACGTCGTGGTCGTGGGCGCCGGCGGCGCAGGGCTGCGCGCCACGCTCGGCATGGCCGAGCAGGGCCTGAAGACGGCCTGCATCACCAAGGTTTTCCCGACCCGTTCTCATACGGTCGCGGCCCAGGGCGGCATCGCCGCCTCGCTGCAGAACATGGGGCCCGACCACTGGCAGTGGCACCTCTACGACACCGTCAAGGGGTCCGACTGGCTGGGCGACGTCGACGCCATGGAATACCTCGCCCGCGAGGCGCCGGCCGCCGTCTACGAGCTCGAGCATTACGGCGTGCCCTTCTCGCGCACCGAGGACGGCAGGATCTACCAGCGTCCCTTCGGCGGCCACATGCAGAACTTCGGCGACGGCCCGCCCGTGCAGCGCACCTGCGCGGCCGCCGACCGCACCGGCCACGCCATCCTGCACACGCTCTACGGCCAGTCGATCAAGAACAACGCCCAGTTCTTCATCGAGTATTTCGCGCTCGACCTGATCATGACCGACGGCGTCTGCACCGGCGTCGTGGCCTGGAACCTCGACGACGGCACCATCCACCGCTTCGCCGCCAAGATGGTGGTGCTGGCGACCGGCGGCTACGGCCGCGCCTATTTCTCGGCGACGTCGGCCCACACCTGCACCGGCGACGGCAACGGCATGGTGGCGCGCGCCGGCCTGCCGCTGCAGGACATGGAGTTCGTGCAGTTCCACCCCACCGGCATCTACGGCGCGGGCTGCCTGATCACCGAGGGCGCGCGCGGCGAGGGCGGCTATCTCGTCAACTCCGAGGGCGAGCGCTTCATGGAGCGCTATGCACCCTCGGCCAAGGATCTCGCCTCGCGCGACGTCGTCTCGCGCTGCATGACGATGGAGATCCGCGAGGGCCGCGGCGTCGGCAAGGCCAAGGACCACATCTTCCTGCATCTCGACCATCTCGACCCGGCCGTGCTGCACGAGCGGCTGCCGGGCATCTCGGAATCGGCCAAGATCTTCGCCGGCGTCGACGTGACGAAGGAGCCGATCCCGGTGCTGCCGACCGTCCACTACAACATGGGCGGCATCCCGACCAACTATTGGGGCGAGGTGCTGAACCCGGTCGAGGGCGAGCCGGACCGCGTCCAGCCCGGCCTGATGGCCGTCGGCGAGGCGGGCTGCGCCTCCGTCCACGGCGCCAACCGCCTGGGCTCCAACTCGCTGATCGATCTCGTGGTCTTCGGCCGCGCCGCCGCCATCCGCGCCGGCGAAGTGGTCGACCGCGCCGCCGCTATCCCGGCCATCAACGAGGCAGCGGTGGAAAAGATCATGGACCGCTTCGACCGGCTGCGGCATGCCGATGGCGGCACGCCGACGGCTGCCCTGCGCGAGAAGATGCAGCGCGCCATGCAGGAGGACGCGGCGGTCTTCCGCACCCAGGAATCGCTGGCAAACGGCTGCAACCGCATATCGGCGATCTGGAACGAACTGTCCGACGTCAAGGTCACCGACCGCTCGATGATCTGGAACTCGGATCTGGTCGAGACGCTGGAACTCGACAATCTGATGGCCTGCGCCATCACCACCGTCTACGCCGCCGAGGCGCGCAAGGAGAGCCGCGGGGCGCACGCCCGCGAGGACTTCTCCGAGCGCGACGACGCCAACTGGCGCCAGCACACGCTGTCATGGGTCGACGAGGCAGGCAACGTCTCGCTGAAGTATCGCCCGGTCCACACCGAGACGATGCTGCCAGTCGCCCAGGGCGGCATCGACATCGCCAAGATCGCGCCGAAGAAGCGCGTCTACTAAGGAGGACGGACAATGGTCGAACTCACCCTCCCGAAGAACTCGAAGATCAATCCCGGCAAGACCTGGCCGAAGCCGCAGGGCGCGGCGAATCTGCGCGAGTACAAGGTGTATCGCTGGTCGCCGGACGACGACCAGAACCCGCGCATCGACACCTATTTCGTCGACATGGACGATTGCGGGCCGATGGTTCTCGATGCCCTGCTGTGGATCAAGAACAAGATCGACCCGACGCTGACCTTCCGCCGCTCCTGCCGCGAGGGCATCTGCGGCTCCTGCGCGATGAACATCGACGGCGCCAACACGCTGGCCTGCACCAAGGGTATCGACGAGATCGGCGGCGCGGTGAAGATCTATCCGCTGCCGCACATGCCCGTGGTCAAGGACCTCGTGCCCGACCTGACCGTGCCCTATGCGCAGTTGACCTCGATCCAGCCCTACCTGAAGACGGTCTCCCCCGAGCCCGCCAAGGAATGGCTGCAGAGCCACGAGGACCGGCAGAAGCTCGACGGCCTCTACGAGTGCATCCTGTGCTTCTGCTGCCAGACCTCGTGCCCGTCCTACTGGTGGAACGGCGACCGCTATCTCGGCCCCGCCGTGCTGCTGCAGGCCTATCGCTGGCTGATCGATAGCCGCGACGAGGCGACCGGCGAGCGCCTGAACGACCTCGAAGACCCGTTCCGCCTCTACCGCTGCCACACCATCATGAACTGCGCCCAGACCTGCCCGAAGGGCCTCAACCCGGCCAAGGCGATCGCGGAAATCAAGAAGATGATGGTGGAACGGGCGGTGTGAAGAGCGACGTTCGTGCGTCCTTCGAGGCTCGGCTTCGCCGAGCACCTCAGGATGAGGACCGCCTCCGTTCGGCATCGCCCGCCCATCGACGCGAGCCGATGCTGCCGTTCAGAAGCCGGAATCTGTTGCGCTCGGAAGCGCACATCGGGTTAAAATGGTGCTCGCTCCGGCGCTCCTCATCCTGATGTGCGAGCGGAGCGAGCCTCGAAGGACGCAACTGAACCGCCCATGGACACTCCCGCCTCCGACCTCCTGCTCCTCAACGCCATCGAAGCCCGCGTGCTGGGCTCGCTGATCGAGAAGAAGGAGCTGACGCCCGACATCTACCCGCTGTCGCTCAACGCCACGCAGTCGGCCACCAACCAGAAGACGGCGCGCGAGCCGGTGATGAACCTCGATCCGGCCGACATCCACCGCGGCTTCAAGTCGCTGATCGAGAAGGGCCTCGTACGACAGGTCTTCGGCTCCCGCGTCGAGCGTTTCGAACACCAGCTGTCGCAGCGCTTCTCGCTGACCCGCGGCCAGACCTCGCTCGTCGGCCTGATGATGCTGCGCGGCCCGCAGACCGCGCACGAGCTGATGGCGCGCTCGGAGCGCATGGCGCGCTATGCGAACGTCGAGGAGCTTCTCGCCGACCTCGACCTGCTGATCGGCCGCAAGACGCCGCTGGTCCAGCTGGTCGAGCGCGGCCCCGGCCAGCGCGAGGACCGCTACGCGCATCTGCTTTGCGGACCGGTCGCCGCCGCGCCCCGTTCCTCCTCCCCGGTGCGGGCCTTTGCCTCCGCCGACACGTCGGACCTCGAGGCGCGCGTCGTCGCGCTCGAAACCGAGGTGGCGGACCTGCGCGCCCTGGTCGAGAAACTGACGCCGGCCGGCTGAAGCCTTTTTTGCCGCGCACGCCGCGGCTTTGATCCGCGTCAAGCCGCCCGCCTGGCCATCCGGCTACCACCCTTCCCGACAATGGAAAGGGAGCTTGCGCTGGAATGGCAACCACGAACTGGAACGACTTCATCGACCAGACCAACGGCCGCATGGCCGCGGTTCGCGCGGGCGCCCCGGACGTCGCCTCCGGCTTCGCTCAACTCGCCAAGGCCGCCATCGCGCCCGGCGCGCTCGATTCGAAGACCAAGGAGCTGATCGCGCTCGCCATCGGCATCGCCGCGCGCTGCGACGGCTGCCTCGCCTTCCACGTCAAGGCCGCGATCCGGCTCGGCGCCACGCGCGAGGAGGTGGTCGAGACGATCGGCGTCGCCATCTACATGGGCGGCGGCCCGTCGATGATCTATGGCGCCGAGGCGCTCGACGCCTACGACACGCTCGTTGCCGGATGACGTCACGCAAGCGTGTTGGCGCGTGATTTTGACATCCGCCGGCATGGCGCTACCTCTCGACCCAACAGGGAGATTTTCGTCATGCCGCGCATGTTGATCGCCGCCACGCTCGCCGCCTTCGCCGCGTTGGCGTCACCCGCCGCCGCCCAGCAGACCGAGAGCGCCATCTTCGCCGGCGGCTGCTTCTGGTGCATCGAGTCCGACATGGACAAGGTGCCGGGGGTGACCGCGACGACGTCCGGCTATTCCGGCGGCACGCTGGCGAACCCGACCTACCCGAACCATGAAGGCCATCGCGAGGTCCTGAAGGTCGATTTCGACCCCTCGCAGGTCTCCTATGCGCAGCTCGTTTCCATCTTCTTCCGCTCGGTCGATCCGACCGATGCGGGAGGACAGTTCTGCGACCGCGGCTACGCCTACACGACCGCCATCTATGCCGTCGACGACGATCAGAAACAGGCGGCGGAGAAGGCGAAAGCCGCGGCGCAGGGCGATCTCGGCAAGCCGATCGTGACGCCCGTCGAAATGGCGGGAACGTTCTGGCCGGCGGAGGACTACCATCAGGATTACTACAAGAAGAATCCGGTCCGCTACCGCTACTATCGCTCCGCCTGCGGCCGCAACGACCGCGTCGAGGCGCTGTGGGGCGATGCCGCCTACCAGGGCATACCGACCCACTGACGTCCCGTTCACGACGATGGCGCGGGGTGGCCGGTGGAACGGCCGACCGGCCGCAGTTGGACAATCTTGCTGGCCGCATCCGACGCATCGCGTTTAAGCTTCGTCAATCCTGTTTGCAGCGAGGCGCCTCGAAACACCCGGAAAGTTCCGCAGCGTGATGCCGCGTTAACCGGTTGGCATGCCCGAGCACCCTAAACATCCGGCGAGTTCGACAACACGCCGGTAGCTCGTGACCACGTTACGCAAACAGATCGCAACCGCGGGAACCGCCCTCGTAAGGCTTCTCGAAAGGTCGCTCATCGGGCGCTGGTATCGCCTCAGCGGCCTGGCGCCCGACACGTCGCTCGAGACATCCAGCGTGCGTGCGGCGCAGATGCGCTCGATGCTCCGCTACACACCGATCATGATGGCGGCCAACGTCGTCAACGCCCTTTGCGTCGTCGTCGGCATCGCGCATCTCGTCGACGAACCTTTTCTGCTGGTCCTCTGGGGTCTTGCCATCTGCGCGTTCGCTGTGCGGGCTACGCTGGTCTGGCAGGCGACCGGCAAGCAGCCGGCGCGCGCCAGGGTATCGCCCCGGGGCTTGTGGCGGACGACGCGCCAGGCCGCCCTTCTGGGTGTGCTGTGGGGCATCCTCCCCGCTCTCTGGTATCCGGACCTCGACGAGGGGGGCCACATCCTCGTCGGCATGCTTGTCACCGGGATGATCTGCTGCGGCGCCTTCGCGCTCGCCACCATCCCTTCCGCCGGCACCGCCTATGTCCTCGCCCTGGTGACCGGCAGCCTGATCGGGCTGATGCGGGCCGACCTTCCCCATGTCGAGGTGATCGCCATCCTGCTGCTCGCGTATGCCGTCACCGTGACCTATGCCGTGTTCGGGACCGGCAAGCTGTTCGTCGAGCATTTCGAGGCCGAGACGGCGCTGAAGCACCATGGCGAGGTGATTCAGCTGCTTCTCAACGAGTTCGAGGAGAACGGATCCGACTGGCTGTTCGAGCTCGACGCCCATCTGCGCATCGTGTCCTGTTCGCCCCGCTTTCTCGATGTGGTGACGGATGACGTCGGCAGCCTCAGCGGTCGGCGCTTCGGCGACCTGCTCGCTCCCGGCGGTCAGAAAAGCTTGTTCAGCGCCCTTTCATCCAGGAAGGCGTTCCGCGATCTGCTGGTCGAGGCCGATGGGCCCGGCGGCAACCGCTGGTGGTCGGTGACGGCCGGTCCCCTGTTCGACTCCAACGGCATCGTCTCGGGCTGGCGTGGCGTCGGCTCCGACGTCACCGAGGCCAAGCTCGCCAAGGACCGGATCGTCTGGATGGCGACGACCGACCAGCTGACCGGCCTGCCCAACCGTACGCATTTTCGCGATTGCGCCGAACGCGCCATCGCGCGTTGCCGTACGGACGGCCGCTCGATCGGCATCGCCAGCCTCGATCTCGATGGCTTCAAGCAGGTCAACGATACGCTCGGTCACGCCGCCGGCGACGAACTCCTGGCCCGGATCGCGTTGCGCCTGCATGATTTCGCACGCGAAGGCATCACGATCGGCAGGCTGGGAGGCGATGAGTTCGGCGTGCTGATGGAATGCGAATGCGGCGCCGACAGCATGATCTCGCTGCTCGGGCAGATCGTGGCCACCATCTCGGCTCCCATTGGCATCGGCGACAGCACCGTTTCCGTCGGCGGAACCGCCGGGCTCGCCCTGCCGCGATCGGCGGACGAGGACATCGACCGCCTCATGAGCAATGCCGACACCGCGCTCTACGCCGCCAAGGTCGAGCAGCGCGGATCGGTGGCTCTGTTCTCGGATGCCATGCAGAAGGCGGCCGACGAGAGACGCGGGCTCGCAGACGACCTGAAGCTGGCCGTCAACGCAAACCAGCTGGAACTGCACTACCAGCCGATCGTCGACGCCAACACGATGCGCGTCGTGGCCGCAGAGGCCTTGATGCGCTGGCGCCACCCGAGCCGCGGCCTGCTCTCGCCAGACGTCTTCATCGGCATCGCCGAGGCGACCGGCCAGATCGGCCGCATCGGCGCTTGGGTGCTGTCGCAGGCCTGCCGGGATGCCGCGTCCTGGCGGAAGGACATCGGCGTGGCCGTCAACGTCTCGCCCGCCCAGCTGGTGACCAACGGCACGAGCAACATCGTTCGCGCCGCCCTTGCCGAGAGCGGGCTTGCCGCCGAACGGCTCGAAATCGAGATCACCGAGGCGGTCTTCGTCCGTCATGGAACCCAGGCCGAGGAGTTCATGCGAGACATGAACGCATTGGGGGTTCGGATCGCGCTCGATGACTTCGGCACCGGCTATTCTTCGCTTGGCTACATCACGCGATTTCCGGTGTCGAAACTGAAGATCGATCGATCCTTCGTGTCCGGCGACGCCGCCATCAAGGAAAGAAACGCCGTCATTTCGGCCGTCGTCGGCATCGCCCGCTCACTCAACATGATCACCACCGCAGAGGGCGTCGAGAGCCCCGGCGAGCTGGCCTGGGTGCGCAACCTCGGCTGCACCCAGGTCCAGGGCTTCCAGGTCGGCAGACCCATGCAGGCAGCGGCATTCTCGACCTTCCTGGAGAGCCGCGAGGCGGAGCCAAGCCCCCATATGCGTCGGTTGCCCGTGATCGCGTGAGAAGACCCAGGCCGGCCAGGGCCGAAGCCCCGATCAGGCCAACCTGGCGTCGAGCGAAATCTCGATGGCGCCAAGCGCCTTCGACACCGGGCAACCCGCCTTGGCCTTCTCGGCCGTCGCCTGGAAAGTGCCTTCGTCGATGCCCGGCACAGTGCCGGTCACCTGCAGCGCGCTCTTGGTGATGCCGGTGCCGGGGATCAGGGTCACGACCGCCTTCGCGTCGAGCTTTTCAGCGGGCGTGCCGTTCTCGGCAAGGAAATGCGACAGCTGCATGGCGAAACAGCCGGCATGCGCGGCGGCGATCAGTTCCTCGGGGTTGGTTCCGGCCTGTCCGCTCTCGTCCTCGAAACGGGACTTGAAGGAGTAGGGCAGGCCCTTCAGCGCACCGCTTTGCGCCTCCAGGGTTCCGGTTCCTTCCTTCAGCGTTCCGGTCCAGACGGCTGTGGCATGACGGTCCATGGATGGTCTCCTGCTTGGGTTGGTTCGCCGCCTCTCAGGCGAAGCATGATCTCAACGCGCGGCGGCGGCAACCGTTCACCGGTGAAGTCCGGATGCGGATGCCGCGGCGCCCTGTCCGCGGAGTGCGCCGCACGACGATTCGCGGCTCTGACGCCGGCGCCCGCCGGATCGCTCCGGCGAGGGTCTTGCATCCGACCCTGGCCGCGCTCGCTCAGATCGGCTCGCCGCGCAGCAGATTGGGAGCCGGGCCGGCAAGCCCCGCCGCCTGGCGGATGAAGTAGTCCTTCAGGGCCGGCATGCGGTCCACGAGCCCCAGCCCGATGTCGCGGATCGTCCGGAGCGGACCGAAATCATTCGAGAACATGCGGTTGAGCACGTCGGTCGTCACGCCCATCTGCACCGTGTCGAAGCGCCGCCAGAGGGCGTAGCGCTCCAGGACGTCCACCGCGCCGATGTCCTCGCCGAGCCGATCAGCCTCGACCACCACCTGCGCCAGCGCGGCCGCGTCCTTGAAGCCGAGGTTGAGGCCCTGACCCGCGATCGGATGGATGCCGTGCGCAGCGTCGCCGGCCAGCGCGAAGCGCGGCGCCACGAACTCGCGCGCCAGCGTCAGCCCGAGCGGCCAGGCCTTGCGCGGTCCGTCGACCCGGATGTCGCCGAGCTTCAGGCCGAAGCGCAGTTCCAGTTCGGTCTCGAAGACGATGTCGTCCTCCGCCACCAGGCGATCGGCCTCGGCGGTGCGCTCCGTCCAGACGATCGACGAGCGGTTGGTACCGTCCTCGCCGGGTTTCAGCGGCAGGATCGCGAAGGGGCCGGCGGGCAGGAAATGCTCCTCCGCCCGGCCGTCGTGCGGACGCTCGTGCGCCACCGTGCAGACGATGCCCGACTGGCCGTAGTCCCAGTGCACGGTCTTGATGCCGGCCATGTCGCGCAGGCGCGACTTCACGCCGTCGGCGGCCACCAGGAGCCGCGCCGCGATCGTCTGGCCGGTCGCCAGCCTGACCGCGACCGACGCGCCATTCACCTCGAAACCCTCGACCGCGACGCCCTCGCGGATCTCGATGCCGAGTTCGCCCGCCCGCCGGCGCAGCGCCGCGTTCATCGCCTTGTTGGGGATCATGTGGGCAAAGGTCTCGCCCTCGGCCACCTCGCCGTCGAAGGTCAGGAACACGGGGCGCACGGGATCCGAGGCGCGCGAATCCGTGACGATCATTTCGGTGATCGGTTGCGCCCGCGGCAGGATCTCGTCCCAGCAGCCGAGCTGCTCCAGCATGCGTCGCGCAGCTGCCGCGACCGCGGACGCGCGACCATCGCGCTCCCACACGCCGGCCGGCGCGGCGTCGACCATCACGATCCCGAGGCCGGGCCGCGACTGCGCGATGGCCACCGCCGCCGCCAGGCCCACATAGCCCGCTCCCGCCACCACTATATCGGTGCGCTCCGGTGCTTCATGTGTCATCGTCGAACTCCTCGCGGCCACGCGCCGCAACTTGACTTCACCCGCAAGACTGGTCGAAACCGGCGCGTCGGCAGAACCGACATTCGGTGGAAGGAGCCAGAGACGATGTCTTCAGCGATGCAGGAACTCCTGTCCATACTCGACCTCGAGCGGCTGGAGCACAACCTGTTTCGTGGTCGCAGCCCGCAAACGGCCTGGCAGCGCGTGTTCGGCGGCCAGACGATCGGCCAGGCGCTCGTCGCCGCCCAGCGCACCGTCGATCCCGCCCGTCGCGTCCATTCCCTGCACGGCTACTTCATGCGGCCCGGCGACACCAAGGTACCGATCGTCTACGAGGTCGACCGCATCCGCGACGGCCTCTCCTTCAACACGCGCCGCGTCGTTGCGGTCCAGCACGGCCATGCGATCTTCTCGCTCGAAGCCTCGTTCCAGCTCGTCGAGGAGGGCCTCGACCACCAGGTCCCCATGCCGCTCGACGTGCCCGCGCCAGAGGACCTCAAGACCCAGCGCGAGTTGCTGGAGACGATGGATGGCGTGCCGGAGGTGATCCGGCGTTTCTGGGCTCGCGACCGTCCGCTCGAGATCAAGCCGGTGGCGATCGAGCACTATGTCAGCCGCGACAAGCTGCCGCCGCAGCAGAACATCTGGATCCGCGCCACCGGGCCGGTGCCCGACGAATGGCCGATCCAGCGCGCCATCCTTGCCTATCTTTCGGACATGACCCTGCTCGACACCTCCACCTTTCCGCATGGCCGGGCCATCTTCGACCCCGACCTGCAGGTGGCGAGCCTCGACCACGCCATGTGGTTCCACCGCGACGATTCGCTCGACGACTGGCTGCTCTACACGCAGGACAGCCCCTCCTCTTCGGGATCGCGGGGATTGTCCCGCGGCGCCATCTACAATCGGAAGGGTTTGCTGATTGCATCGGTCGCGCAGGAAGGACTGATCAGGCTGCGCTCAAAAGCCTAAAAAGTAGGCAATCTGGCATTTTTGCCCAGATTATAGCCCGGCGAATTGTGCAGCGCGGTAGAGCGCGTTTCGTCGACGAGGCGATCACGCATTGATTCCAACACGTTAACGCTTCCTTGCCCGAGTTGGCACGGAGCTTGAATCTCCATGGTCACGCCCCGGGCGTCGCCAAGCGACCGGGGATGTCTGAAAACGCGGGAACCCGCACAATCGAAGGGTGAAACCTGATGAAGATCGTGATGGCTGTAATAAAGCCTTTCAAGCTCGACGAGGTGCGCGAGGCGCTCACCGCGGTGGGCATCCAGGGGCTGACCGTCACCGAAGTCAAAGGCTACGGACGTCAGAAGGGGCACACGGAAATCTATCGCGGCGCCGAGTATGCCGTCAGCTTCCTGCCCAAGATCAAGATCGAACTCGCGGTGAGTTCCGACATGGTCGACAAGGCCGTCGATGCGATCAGCGGCGCGGCCAAGACCGGCCAGATCGGCGACGGAAAGATCTTCGTCTACGGGATCGACCAGGCCGTGCGCATCCGCACCGGCGAGACCGATGTCGATGCGCTTTGAGAGCCATTCCGATTTCAAGGAGACCAAAATGAACAGCCCTTCCCTCTTCAACAAGCTGGCGCGGCCCGCCCTTGGCGGCATGGCCCTGCTGGCCATCGGAACGCTTTCGGCCTTCGCGCAGGACACGGCGGCCCCGGCCGTGGAAGCGGCCGAGGCCGCCGCGCCTGTCTACGCAACCGTGGCCGACACCGCCTACATCTTCAACACGCTGCTCTTCCTCATCGGCGGTTTCCTGGTGATGTGGATGGCGGCCGGCTTCGCCATGCTCGAGGCGGGCCTCGTCCGTTCCAAGAACGTGTCGATGCAGAGCCTCAAGAACGTCGCGCTCTATTCGATCGCCGGCCTCATGTACTGGCTCATCGGCTACAACCTGATGTATTCGGGCGTCGACGGCGGCTATTTCGGTGAATGGTTCTCGCCGAAAGTGCTCGAGACGGTCGGCCTCGGCGCCGACGGCGAAGCCGCGGCCGCACTCGACACGGGCTATTCGGCGGCGTCCGACTGGTTCTTCCAGATGGTTTTCTGCGCCACCACGGCCTCGATCGTCTCCGGCACGCTCGCCGAGCGCATCAAACTTTGGCCCTTCCTCATCTTTACGGTGGCTTTGACCGGCTTCCTCTACCCGATTTCCGGTTCCTGGCAGTGGGGTGCGGGCTGGCTTTCCGAGATGGGCTTCTCCGATTTCGCCGGCTCCACGCTCGTCCATTCGGTCGGCGGCTGGGCGGCTCTCGCGGGCGCCCTGATCCTTGGCCCGCGCATCGGCAAGTACGGCAAGGGCGGCATCGTTCACCCGATGCCGGGCTCGTCGATCCCGCTCGCCACGCTCGGCACCTTCATCCTGTGGCTCGGCTGGTTCGGCTTCAACGGCGCGTCCCAGCTCGCCATGGGCACCATCGCCGACGTGTCCGACGTGAGCCGGATCTTCGTCAACACCAACATTGCGGCCGCGGCGGGTGTCGTCGTCGCCATCGTCCTGTCGCAGATCGTCTACGGCAAGGTCGACGTGACCTTCGCGCTGAACGGCGCCCTGGCAGGCCTGGTGTCGATCACCGCCGAGCCGCTGGCCCCGTCCATCTTCCAGGCGGTCATCATCGGCGGCATCGGCGGCGTGATCGTGGTCTTCGCGGTTCCCCTCCTCGACAAGCTGAAGATCGACGATGTCGTCGGCGCCATCCCGGTCCACCTCCTGGCCGGCATCTGGGGCACCTTCATCGTGCCGTGGTCGAACAGCGACGCTTCGTTCAGCGTCCAGATCATCGGCATCGCGGCGGTCGGCATCTTCATCACCGTGGCCAGCGCCATCGTGTGGCTGATCCTCAAGGCCGTGATGGGTCTGCGCCCCACCGAGGAACAGGAATTGCTCGGCCTGGACAAGAGCGAGATCGGCGTCGAAGCCTATCCCGAGTTCACCGCGGCAGGCACACGGTTCTAAGCCGCCCGGACGTTCAAAACCTCCCAAGCTTGGGGTCCGGTTCGCCGGGCCCCTTTTTTGTCGGCGAAGGTGGATGGGCGGGGCCATGGTTAATGGCGCTTTAACCGCCTGCCCTTAGTCTGGACGTGTACCGGAACCGCTTCAGAGGCGGCGCCGGCACGCGACCAGAGGATCGATTGCATGCGTCAAGGCCAGTCCGCCGCGTTCGCCCTGTCCGGCATCGGATACGGCATCCAGACCTTCCTGCGCCGCCAGTTGATGCGCTCCGTCGGCCTTGCGCTACTGGGCTTCTGCGGCTTCGCCGTGGCAAGCCTCGCGACTTGGAACGTTGCCGACCCGAGTTTCAGCCACGCGACGTCGAACGCGGTCTCCAACGCGATGGGCTATCCCGGCGCGGTCCTCTCGGACCTCGCCATGCAGTTCTTCGGCCTTGCCTCGGTCGCCGGCCTGCTGCCGGCCTTCGCCTGGGGGCTGTTCCTCGTGGCCGCGCGCGGGCTCGACCGGCTGCCGCGCCGCGGCGCGGCCTGGTTCGCCGCGACCGTCCTGGCGGCGGCGCTGGCCGGCTGCATCGCCGCGCCCGACACCTGGCCGTTGCCGACCGGCCTCGGCGGCGTCGCGGGCGACATGGTTCTCAAGATCCCCGCCCTGTTCGCCGACGGATATCCCCGCGGCTGGCTGGCCATCGCCTGCGCCGTCGCCGCCGCCGTCCCCGCCATATGGCTGATGCTCTTCGCCACCGGTCTCATCGGCCGCGAGGCGCTCGACCTCGACGCCGACGAAGCCGTCGACGACGAGGATCTGGACGAGGACATGGACGAAGAGCGCGGCTTCGCGGTCATCGGGGCCGTGGTGCACTGGTGGCTGTTCCTGAGCGCCTTCGTCCGTCGAGCGATCGGCGCCGCGCGGCTGCCCTCGCGCCGCGCCGCGGCCGGCCCCGAGGACGACGATCCCTTGCTCGATTTCGTCGTCTCGCGCGACGAGCGCCTGGCGCCGACGCCCTGCGAGCCGCCGCGGCGGTCGCGCGTCGAGCCGGCCTTCGCATCCGAACCGGACTTCGACCTGCCGATGGGAGATTTCGACGACGACGCGGACGAGGACGAACCGCTTCCGATGCCGGCCGCGGCGCCACGCCGGGTCGAGCCGCAGGCTCCGCGCCAGCCTGCGCCCAACGGCGACGCCACGGTGCGCAATTTCCGTTCCGCGCCGGGTCAGGCCGTGCGCGTCGAGCCTCCCGCGGCCCGGCCGCTGCCCGGAGCCCGCCTGGAACGCGAGGCGCAGACGAGCTTCATCGGCGCCGACACCTTCGAGATGCCATCGCTGCACTTCCTGTCGGAGCCCAAGAACGTCGTGCGCGATCCCAGCCTGTCGAAGGACGCGCTGGAACAGAACGCCCGCCTGCTCGAAGGCGTGCTGGAGGATTTCGGCGTCAAGGGCGAGATCATCCACGTCCGTCCCGGCCCCGTCGTCACGCTCTACGAACTGGAGCCCGCGCCGGGCATCAAGTCGAGCCGCGTCATCGGACTTGCCGACGACATCGCCCGCTCGATGAGCGCCATCGCCTGCCGCGTCGCCGTCGTGCCCGGCCGCAACGCCATCGGCATCGAACTGCCCAACGCCAAGCGCGAGACGGTGTACCTGCGCGAACTGCTCGCCAGCCGCGACTTCGAGCAGTCCAAGGCCAAGCTGGCGCTCGCGCTCGGCAAGACCATCAACGGCGAGGCGGTCATCGCCGACATCGCCAAGTTCCCCCACCTGCTCGTGGCCGGCACCACCGGCTCGGGCAAGTCGGTGGCCATCAACACCTTCATCCTTTCGATCCTCTACCGCATGAAGCCGGAAGACTGCCGGCTGATCATGATCGACCCCAAGATGCTCGAACTGTCGGTCTATGACGGCATCCCGCACCTTCTGACGCCCGTCGTCACCGACCCCAAGAAGGCCGTCGTCGCGCTGAAATGGACCGTGCGCGAGATGGAGGATCGCTATCGCAAGATGTCGAAGGTCGGCGTGCGCAACATCGACGGCTTCAACCAGCGCGTCCTTCAGGCCGAGAAGAAGGGCGAGGTCATTTCGCGCACCGTCCAGACCGGCTTCGACCGGGACACGGGCGAGGCGGTCTACGAGACCGAGAGCCTCGACCTGAAGCCGCTGCCCTACATCGTCGTCATCATCGACGAGATGGCCGACCTGATGATGGTCGCCGGCAAGGACATCGAAGGCGCGGTGCAGCGGCTGGCGCAGATGGCGCGCGCCGCCGGCATCCACGTCATCATGGCCACGCAGCGGCCCTCGGTCGACGTCATCACCGGCACCATCAAGGCCAACTTCCCCACCCGCATTTCCTTCCAGGTGACGTCGAAGATCGACAGCCGCACCATCCTGGGCGAGATGGGCGCCGAACAGCTGCTCGGCATGGGCGACATGCTGTACATGGCCGGCGGCGGCCGCATCCAGCGCGTCCACGGACCCTTCGTCTCCGACGACGAGGTCGAGAAGGTCGTCGGCCACCTCAAGCTGCAGGGTGTCCCGGAATATCTCGACGCCATCACCGAAGACGACGAGGACGAGGACGACGAACCTTCCGGCAAGGGCGGCGGCTCGGGCGGTTCCGGCGGCGGGAACTTCGACGAATCGGATGATCCCTACGACCAGGCCGTCTCCGTGGTCTTGCGCGACGGCAAGGCGTCCACCAGTTATATCCAGAGACGGCTGGGCATCGGCTACAATCGCGCCGCCTCCATCATCGAGCGGATGGAGAAGGAAGGCATCGTCGGCCCCGCCAACCACGCAGGCAAGCGCGAAATCCTGGTCCCGACCGAGGAAGACGATCCGTTCTGAGTCGGGCCGCCGGTATCGTCAGGCCAAACTATGGCCGCAGTCGCTTCCTAGCGATGCGGCATGAATAGGAGATTCGGAAACATGACCGCATCAACCGCCGCGCGTCCCGGCCGTATCCGACGCGCCGCAGCCGCGTTCGCCATCGCCGCGGCCGCCGCCATGACGATCCTGCCAGTCGCACAGGCCAGCGCACAGGGTGCCGACCCACAGAAGATCGCCGACCATTTCGCCGGTGTCCGCACCATGACGGGCGAGTTCGTCCAGTTCGGACCGAAGGGCGAGCAGACCGGAGGCAAGTTCTTCATCGAACGGCCCGGCAAGATTCGCTTCAACTACGAGGAGCCGTCGGACTTCCGGGTCATCGCCGATGGCCAGTCGGTCGTCATCAACAATGGCAAGCTCAACACCTGGGATCTCTACCCGCTGTCCAAGACGCCGCTCAAGCTGCTCCTCGACACGCGCATCGACCTGTCCGGCAACAAGGTGCGCTCGGTCCGCCAGGACGAGGACCTGACCACCATCCAGCTGCAGGACAAGTCGATCTTCGGCGATTCGACCATCACCATGATGTTCGATCCCAAGAGCTACGAGCTGCGCCAGTGGACCATCACGGACGCCAAGGGGAAGGACACCACCGTGATGATCTTCAACGTGCAGGAGGGCGTCGCCTTCGATCCGAGCGTCTTCACCATCGATTATGCCCGCGTCACCGAGGCCTCGCAGGGCCAGGGCGCCAATCGCGGCAAGTAACCGGCGCGACGGCGCCCACGCTTTGTCGGGAATAGCCGGCTCCGACGCTTGATTTCAGCGTCCCGGAATGAGAACGGTTCGGAAGGGTCGCCGCGGCAGGGCGGCGGCCCTTTCCCGTTCACGCCTTCGCACGGAAGACGCCATGCCGCTGAAGATCGCCACCTGGAACATCAATTCCGTGCGCCTGCGCTTCCCGCTGGTGGAAACATTCCTGCGCGAGCACCAGCCCGACGTCCTTTGCCTGCAGGAAACGAAGTGCCCCGACGACCTCTTCCCCGCCGACGGGTTTCGCCAGCTCGGCTACGAGCACGTCGCGATCAGCGGCCAGAAGGGCTACCATGGCGTCGCGACGATTTCCCGCCGGCCGCTCACGATCGTCGAGAAGCGCCGCTTCTGCGACAATGACGACTGCCGCCACCTTTCCACCCGTCTCGTCTCCGGCGGGAAATCGGTACTGCTGCACAATTTTTACGTCCCCGCCGGCGGCGACGAGCCGGACCCGGCCATCAATCCGAAATTCCGCCACAAGCTCGACTTCATCGAGGAAATGCGCACTGTCGCGGCCGAGCATGACGGCGACAACGCCGCGGTCCTCGTCGGCGACCTCAACATCGCCCCACTGGAGGATGACGTCTGGTCGCACAAGCAGCTCCTCAAGGTGGTCAGCCACACGCCGGTGGAGACGGAAGGCCTGGAATCAATGCGCCTTCAGGGCGGGTGGGCCGACCTGATGCGCATCCACACGCCGCCACCGGAGAAGATCTACACCTGGTGGAGCTACCGTGCCCGCGATTGGGAAGCGGCCGATCGCGGCCGCCGCCTCGACCATGTCTGGTCGTCACCGAACCTGGTGGAACACCTGTCCGGCATCGAGGTGCTGAAGGCCGCACGCGGCTGGGAACGTCCGTCCGACCACGTGCCGGTCATCGCCCGGTTCGAACTGGCATAGGCGAAACGCGCATTCGCGCGCCGTCTACTGGAACTTCGGCGCCAGGCTCTCGATCTTGGCGATCATCGAGGTGAGGCCCAGCGACAGCCGTCGATGCAGCATCGCTGCGGCCTGCGGATACTCCTCCAGCATGCGCCGGAAGAGAGTACGGTTGAGCTTCACGACCTCGACGTCGCCGGTGGCGACCGCTCCGGTCAGGCGCTTGGTCTCGATGATCAGCGCCAGTTCGCCGAGGACGGAACCGCGACCGCATTGCGAGACGACGATGCGTCCTGCCTCCGTGTCGCGCACCAGCGCCACGATTCCCGAAACCACGACATAGGCGCTGTCGGCCACATCGCCTTCGCCATAGAGTTCCCGGCCGATGGTGTATTTCAGCCGCTCCGTGCCGAAGGCGAGCAGACGCATTTGCTCGGGCGTGAAATCCTCGAAAATCTCCACGCCGGCGAGAATGCCGATATCGTCTTCTAGCGTCATGAAGCTGTCCCGGGCTTCCCCCCACCCGGCTCCCTGCCCGGCGAGATGGATTTGCCGACTCAGGGAACGAGCTTGTATCCGCCGCTTTCTGTCACAAGAATTTCGGCATTGGAAGGATCGCGCTCGATCTTCTGCCTCAGACGATAAACGTGCGTTTCGAGCGTATGCGTCGTCACGCCGGAATTATAGCCCCACACCTCCTCCAGGAGAACGTCCCGGGTGATCACCTTCTGCCCGGCTCGGTAGAGATACTTGATGATGGAGGCTTCCTTCTCGGTCAGCCGCACCTTGCCGCCGCGCTGGTCGAGAAGCAGTTTCTGGCTCGGCTTGAAGGTGTAGGGACCGACGACGAAGGTCGCGTCCTCGCTTTGCTCGTGCTGGCGCAACTGGGCGCGGATGCGGGCGAGAAGGACGGCGAAGCGGAAGGGCTTGGTCACATAGTCGTTGGCGCCGGCTTCCAGGCCGAGGATCGTGTCGGAATCGGTGTCCTGGCCCGTCAGCATGATGATCGGCGACTTGAAGCCGCCCTTTCGAAGCAGTTTCACCGCTTCGCGTCCGTCCATGTCGGGCAGGCCGACATCCATGATCAGCAGGTCGATGAGGCCGGCCCGCGCCGTCGCCACGCCTTTCGTCGCGTTCGCCTCCTGCATCACGCGGAATTCCTCGTAGAGCGAGAGTTGCTCCACCAGCGTGGTGCGAAGGTCGTCGTCGTCGTCGACGATCAGGATTGTGCGTGACGTCATCGTTGGTTCCCGTTTTTCATGTCGACAGCCCGTCCGAAGACCATTCTTCTAGGAAACGCGCCGAAACTGTGGAAGCCGTTCACCGTGATTTGTTTTCAAATGATATCCTACCCGAAAAAACGTGAACACAAGATGCCTGCTGGAAAAATCGGTCGGTACGCTGCCTCGATCATCGTCCGCGCCCGGCCCGGACAGCCGACCAAGGGGCTGCTCGCCGCCGCCGGCACGGTGTTTCCCTGCGCGCTCGGACGCGGCGGCATCACCGCCTTCAAGCGCGAGGGCGATGGCGGCACGCCGATGGGCGCCATGAAGCTTTTGTGGGGCTATCGCCGGCCCGGCCGCGGTTTTCCGCCCCCCACGCCCCTTTCCATCATGCCCGCCGCGCCTTCGCTCGGCTGGTGCGACGCGCCCGGCGACCGCAACTACAATCGCCCGGTCCGCCTGCCATACCCCGCCAGTTGCGAGACGATGCAGCGCGCCGACCGGCTCTACGACGTGGTGCTGGTGCTCGACTGGAACATGCGTCCCGCGATCCGCGGCCGCGGCAGCGCCATCTTCCTGCACATCGCCAAGCCGGGCTATGCGCCCACCGAGGGCTGCATCGCCATCTCGCCGGCCGCCATGCGGCGGCTGCTGCCGTTGCTCCGACAGGGCTCGGAGGTGCGGGTGACGCGGTAGCTGTTCGGCGGGCGTCAGCCGTAGCGCCACACCGTCGTGCGCTTGACCTCGGCGTCTTCCAGCGCCCGCGTCACCGGCACCTGGTATTCGGCAAGGAAAGAAAGCCGGTCGCGCGGCAGGTAGGAGCGGCCCGGATCGCCCACCAGGACACTCGCGCCGCCGGCGGCGAGCGCGTCAAACCATCCAAGCAGGCTGGCCGTCATCTCGCGGTCGTAGAACACGTCGCCGGCCAGCACCACGTCCCAGTCGCCGTCAGCCCCCGTCAGGTCCGCATCGGTGAAGGGGACGGCCACGCCATTCGCCGCCGCGTTGAGCATGACCGCGCCGCGGCAGAACAGGTCGATGTCGGCGGCGAGCACGTCGGCCGCCCCGGCCTTCGCCGCTGCGATGGCGACGAGCCCAGATCCCGTGGCGAAGTCGAGCACGCGCTTGCCGGCAACCGTTTCGGGATGGTCGAGAACATGGCGGGCGAGGCCCTGCCCGCCGGCCCAGGCGAAGGCCCAGTAGGGCGGCTGCAAGCCCATGTCCTGGAGTTCCTCCTCGGTCCGATGCCAGAGGTCGTGTGCTTCATCGGCCAGATGCAGCAGGATTTCGGGCACGTGCGGCGGCGCGCGCAGCACCGTGTTGGCGCGAATGAAGCCGTCCGCCCGATCGGGCGTCAGGATTTTCATGAAGGGCGCCGGCTCAGAGGAGCCCACCCATGCGGCAGACCTCGTCCCATTCCTCGTCGCGCACCGGTTGGACCGAAAGCCGCATCGACTTGACCAGCGCCATCTCGGCGAGCCTGGGATTGGCCTTGACCGCTTCCAGCGTCACCGGCTTGGGCATGTCCTGCACGGCGCGGACGTCGACGCACTCCCAGCGCGGATCCGCGCTGGTCGAATCCGGATGCGCCAGGCCACAGACCTCGACGATGCCGACGATCTCCTTGCCCTCGTTGGAGTGGTAGAAGAACCCCTTGTCGCCGATCTGCATCGCCCGCATGTTGTTGCGGGCGAGATAGTTGCGCACACCGTCCCATTCCTGTCCGGTCGCGCCCTTCGCCTTCTGCATCTCCCACGACCACTTGAAGGGTTCCGACTTGAACAGCCAGTAGGCCATCATGCGGTTTCCGGCTTGTTGAAAGTCCAGTTCCAGGGGCGGATCTCGACCGAGGCAAAGAGACCCGCCTTGGCATAGGGATCCTGCCCGGCGACGAGTTCCGCCGCCTTGTGGTCGGGCGCGTCGATGACCACCAGGCTGCCGTTCGGCTTGCCCTCGCTATCGAGGAACGGCCCAGCCAGCACCAGCGTGCCGTCGGCGTTCAGCGTTTCCAGAAAAACCAGATGATCCGGCCGCGTATCCATGCGCAGTTGCAGGCTTCCGGGCTTGTCGTTGCAGATGACCGCGAACAGCATGTCGGTATGTCCCCCATTCTCGAAGACCTGCCCGCGTCAGCTCTCGCTTTTCAGCGGCCGCGCGAGGAGGTTCGATACGGCTTCGCGCACCGTGATCGTCCGGTCAAGGATCATCGCGACGCTTTCGGTGATCGGCGCGTCGATGCCGCGCTCCCGCGCGATCCGGCGGGCGATGCCGGCCGTTGCGACACCCTCGGCCAGCGGCAGTCCGTCGATCGGCTCGCCGCGTCCGATCGTCCGTCCGTAGGCGAAATTGCGCGACTGGCCGGAGCCGCAGGTCAGCACCAGGTCGCCGAGACCGGACAGGCCCATCAACGTCTCCGGCCGCGCGCCGAAGGACGCCGCGATCCGCCGCAGTTCGACGAAGCCGCGAGTGACGAGCGCCGCCTGCGCACTGGCACCAAGCCCGGCGCCGACGACCGCGCCGGCCGCGATCGCCAGCACGTTCTTCAGCGCGCCGCCGACCTCGACACCGATCAGATCATCGCTGGAGTAGCACCGTAGCGTCGGCGTCGAAAGGAACACCGCCAGCCGCGCGGCGGTCTCGGTGTCGAGCGCGGCCACCGTCACGGCCGTGGGCAATCCCGCCGCGACATCGGTCGCGAAGCTTGGCCCGGACAGGGCCGCCGGCGGGCTCGACGGCAGGATCGCCTGCGCGATTTCCGACATCAGCCGGCCGGTTCCCGCCTCGATCCCCTTTGCGCACAGAACGATCGGAACCCCCGGCGCGATGACGTGCCGCACCTGCGCCAACACAGCCGCCGTGGTCTGGGCCGGCACCACGGACAGGACGCATTCCGCGCCGTCGAGCGCAGCGGCGAGATCGTTGCAGGCCATCAGATCCGGATGCAGCGCCATGCCGGGCAGGTAGCGGGGATTGGAGTGATCGCGGTTGATGGCTTCGACCGAAATGGTGTCGCGTGCCCACAACCGGACGCGATTGCCTGCCACCGTCAGCGTCTGGGCAAGCGCCGTGCCCCAGGCGCCGCCGCCCAGCACGGCGATTCGAGGCGCCGTGCTCATGCCTTGGCCCCCCGCTTGCCTGCGCCGACGAGCGGCGCGGCGTTGGCGTCGAGCGGCCAGCGCGAGCGCGGCGCCATCTCCATGGCATCGCCGTCCGCGGCAAGGCCGGCATGAAGCCGCTCGATGCCGGCCCAGGCGATCATCGCGGCGTTGTCGGTGCACAGCGCCGCCGGCGGCGCGAGAAAGGCGAAGCCATGCTTGTCGCACAGCGAAAGCAGCGCCGCGCGGATCGGCCCGTTGGCGGCGACGCCGCCGGCCACCACCAGCGTCGGCGCGGGCGCATGCGGCCGTTCGGCGCGAAACCGCTCCAGGCTGCGCGCCACGCGGTCGGCCAGCGTCTCCACGATGGCGCGCTGGAACGACGCAGCGACGTCGGCCACGTCCTGTTGCGAAAGAGGGGCGATGGCCGTCGCCGCCTGCCGCACCGCCGTCTTCAGGCCGGAGAAGGAGAAGTCCGGCCGCGCCTCGCCCTTCAGGGGATGCGGGAAATCGAAGCGCCGTGAATCCCCGCTCCGCGCCGCCCGCTCGACATTCGGTCCGCCCGGATAGGGAAGCCCGAGCAGCTTGGCCGTCTTATCGAAGGCTTCCCCGATGGCATCGTCGATGGTCGAGGCCCATCGCTCGTAGCGGCCCGGCCCCTCGACAAGCAAGATCTGCGTGTGGCCGCCCGAGACGAGCAGGATCAGATAGGGGAATTCGACCTCGCCGATCAGCCGGGCCGACAGCGCGTGACCCTCGAGATGGTTGATCGGGATCAGCGGCTTGCCGGTGGCAGCCGCGAGCGCCTTGGCGGTCATCAGCCCGACCAGGAGCCCGCCGATCAGCCCCGGGCCGGCGGTCGCGGCCACCGCGTCGATGCCGTCGAGCGTGACACCTGCTTCCGCCAGCGCCGCTTCCACGATCCCGTCGAGGGCCTCGACATGCGCCCGCGCGGCGATTTCCGGCACCACGCCGCCGAAGGCCGCGTGTTCCTCGAGTTGCGACAGCACCACGTTGGAAAGAATGCGTGGCGGGCTCCCCGCCTGCCAGGCCACGACAGAGGCCGCCGTCTCGTCGCAGCTCGTCTCGATGCCCAGCACGCTGATCTCGCCATTTGCGGTGAGCATCATTGCCCGCATGACCTTTCGCCGGTAGGTAGGACGGAGGGAGGCCTCCGGATGCGGAGGGGTTAACACGGACCGGTGAGGATGCAAACACAACCGATCAGGATCGGAACGCGCGGCAGCGCCCTGGCGCTGGCCCAGGCGCACGAGACCCGCGCGCGCCTGATGGCCGCGCACGGCATGCCCGAGGAGGCCTTCGCCATCGAGGTCATATCCGTCAGCGGCGACCGCATCCAGGATCGCCCGCTGTCGGAAGCCGGCGGCAAGGGCCTCTTCACCAAGGAGATCGAGGAGGCGCTGCTCGACGGCCGCATCGACCTCGCCGTGCATTCCTCCAAGGACATGCCGACGCAGTTGCCGGCCGGCCTTCACATCGCCACCTTCCTCGAGCGCGAGGACGTGCGCGACGCCTTCATCGGCCGCGACGCAAAGACGCTGGCCGACCTGCCACGGGGCGCCACCATCGGCTCGTCCTCGCTGCGCCGGCAGGCGCAGATCAGGCGGCTGCGACCCGACATCAACGTCGTCATGTATCGCGGCAACGTGCAGACGCGGCTGCGCAAGCTCGCCGAGGGCACGGTCGACGCCACCCTGCTTGCCTTTGCCGGCCTGCGGCGGCTCGGGCTGGAGCATGTCGTCACCTCGATCCTGCCGCAGGATGATTTCCTGCCGGCGCCGGGCCAGGGCGCCATCTGCATCGAATGCCGCCAGGGCGACGAGCGGATCGAAGCGATCCTCGCGCCGATCCACCACCGCGACACAGGCCTGGCGCTGACCTGCGAGCGCGCCTTCCTTGCCGCGCTAGACGGCTCCTGCCGCACGCCGATCGCCGCCAACGCGGTCATCGAGGGCCGACGGATTCGCTTCACCGGGATGATCCTGAAGACGGATGGCAGCGAATCGCACGACATCGCCGCCGATGGCGATGCGGGCGACGCCGAGGCGATCGGTCGCGATGCCGGCGCCCGCATCCGGGCGAAGGCCGGACCAGACTTCTTCTCCGACTGGACCTGAAGCCGTGGCCCGGGTCCTGGTCACCCGCCCGGAGCCCGGCGCGACCGCCACGGCGCGGCGCCTCGCCGCCGGCGGCCACGATCCGGTGGTGCTGCCGCTGAGCGAGATCCGCCCGCTCGACCATGACCTGCCCCCGGCAAGCAGGGTGGGCGTCCTGGCCGCCACCAGCGCCAACGCCCTGCGCCATCTCGCCACGGTCCCGTCCGCACTTCTCGCCAAGCCCTGCTACACCGTCGGCGGCAAGACGGCGGAAGCCGCCCGGCGGGCCGGGTTCACGGACGTCCGCTCCGCGGAGGGCGATGGCACGGCGCTGGCGGCGATGATCGTCGCGACCGAGCCGCGTGGCGCGACGATCCTCTATCTCTGCGGCCGCGTCCGCCGCCCCGAGTTCGAGCAGGCGCTGGAACGGGCCGGGATGAATGTGGAGGCGATCGAGGTCTATGACACCCGCTTCGCGCCACCTCGGCAGGCGGCCACGGCGCTCTCGACAGCCGGCCAGCCGATCGACGCGGTGCTGCTCTATTCGCCCGAGGCGGCCCGCGCCATGGCCACGGCCCTTGCCGAGACGGAAACCGCCGAGGCCCTCGCCGGCGCCTCCTTCCTGTGCCTTTCGACGCAGGTCGCGGCCGCGTTGGGAACCCTTGGCGATCCGCGGACTTATGTGGCGATGGAGCCCACCGAAGACGCCCTGCTCGCTCTCCTTCCCTCCGGCTGACGCAAAAATGCTACCCATATCCGTGTTGCACGTGCGAATGTCATGATAGGAAGCGGCCCGTCGTCGATGGAGCCGAACCGGAGCAGGGAATGGCCAGACCACCGAAGATCCGCCACTCGAAGACGCACCGCGACCCGGTGACGATCGATCTCGATCCCGCCGACGTCAAGCGGGCTCCCGAGGCGACGCCCGCGCCCGCCGCGAAGCAGAAGCCAGGCGCCACGCAGAAGGCGCCGACCGAGACGGGCAAGAGCGCCGAGCCGAGCGCGGCGTCCCCGAGCCCGGACGCGAAGCTTACGCCGCGGGAGCCTGTCATGACGAAAGAGGCATCGGATGCAACAACCGCCGCCAATGACGGACCCGTGAAGGCACCGTCCGACCAACCAGCCGCTTCGACAGCCGACGCCGACGCTCCAAAGCCAGCAGCAATATCCGCCGCCGCGGGGATTCCTGAAGCGAAGACCGCCTCGGCCTCCGACGCAAGGCCCGCTTTCGGCCGCGACGCGATGGCCTCGTCATCGGCGACCGCGCCCCGCACCGCGCCCTCTCAGACGCCCCGGCCGGCCGCCGGCACCGGTTCGGGCGGTGGCGACAAGGCAGCGCCCAGGCGCGGCGGGCTCTCGCTGGTCGCGGCGGGCATCGTCGGCGGCATCGTCGTCCTGGCCGGCGCGGGCGCGCTGCAGTACGCGGGCGTCCTGCCGTCCCCGGGCGCGTCCGTCGAGCCGGGTGAACCCGCCGGTCTCGCGGAACTGCGCGCCGAGCTTGCAGCCCTGCGCGATCAGGTCGCGGCAGGCGGCGAAGCGGCCCAGCCGGATCCAGCCGAGGCCGCCCGCCTCGACGAGCTGGCGGGCGCGGTGGATCAGCTTCGGACCGACGTGACCGAGCTCCGCTCGGCCATTTCGCAGGGCGAAGGCGGCGATGCAGCCGGTCTGCAGGCGCTCGACCAGCGGATGAGCGAACTGGAAGCAACCGTGGCGTCGCTCGACCGGAACGCCGGCACGGGTTCGGGCGAATCCGTCGATCTCGCGCCCCTGACGGAGCGGATCGGCGCGGTCGAGAGCCGGCTTGGCGAGGTTTCCCGGGCGGCGCAGGCGGCATCGGAGGCGGCCGCCGGCCTTCCCGACCGCATCGCGTCTCTCGACGAGCGGCTTGCGGCCATCGACACCCGTGTCGTCGAACTGGCCCGCCAGATCGAGGACCAGGCGACCAACCCCGGCATCGCGCTCGCCATCGCGGCCGCCGGCCTGAAGACGGCCATCGATCGCGGCGGCCCCTTCATGACCGAGCTCGAGACCTATGCGTCGATCGCGC
Organism: Mesorhizobium sp.; assembly: GCA_051860465.1. Taxonomy (GTDB): domain Bacteria; phylum Pseudomonadota; class Alphaproteobacteria; order Rhizobiales; family Rhizobiaceae; genus Aquibium. The sequence goes on along the minus strand of JBHYDY010000012.1, from coordinate 63,050 downwards.
CGGACGCGCCGGAGATCGCCGACCTTCGCGGCCTTGCCGCGAGCGGCGTGCCGACCCGCGCGGCGATCAGCCAGGAGGTCGATGCCGCCGTCAACCGAATGATCGCTGCAGCCGCCCCCCTGGCCGAGGACGCCGGCCTGTTCGGTCGCCTCCTCGATTCGATGCAGTCCATCGTCAAGGTCAGGCCGATCGGCGATGTCGAGGGCGATGAGGTCGGCGCCATCGTCGCGCGCCTGGAGGCCGCCATCCTGGCCGGCGACTATGCCCGCGCGGCCGGCGAATACGAAAGCCTGCCGGACCCCGCGAAACAGGCGGGCGCCGAGTTCATGGCCCGGGTCAAGGCGCGCCAGACCGCCGACGAGCTCGCGGAACGGGCGTTGTCGGGCGCGCTGCGGACCCAGGAGGGATAGACCATGCTGCGCATCCTCCTGTTCATCCTCTTCGTCTTCGCGCTTGGCATCGGCTTTGCCTGGCTCGCGGACCGACCGGGCGACCTGGTTCTTACCTTCGACGGCTACCAGTACGAGCTGACGCTGATGGCGGCCGCGGTGTTCATCGCCGCGATCGTTGCCGCCGTCATGATCACCTGGTGGGTGCTGAAGGCCATCTGGAACAGTCCCTATACCGTCTCTCGCTATTTTCGCGTTCGTCGCCGCGACCGCGGCTATCAGGCGCTGTCGACCGGCATGATCGCGGCGGGAGCCGGCGACGGCGCGCTCGCGCGACAGATGAACCGGCAGGCGGCGAAGCTGATCAGCTCGGACCAGGAGCCGCTTATCCACCTGCTCGATGCACAGGCCTCGCTGCTCGAAGGTGACCACGCCGCCGCGCGCAAGAAGTTCGAGGCCATGCTGGAGGATCCGGAGATGCGAGTCCTCGGCCTGCGTGGCCTCTATCTGGAAGCCCAGCGCCTGGGCGATCGCGAGGTGGCGCGGCATTATGCCGAACGCGCCGCCGAGATCGCGCCACAACTGGGCTGGGCGTCCGGCGCCACGCTCGAAGCGCGTTCCGCCGAGGGCGACTGGGACGGCGCGCTCGCCCTTCTGGAAACCCAGCGGGCGACCAAGCTGATCGATACCGCCAGGGCGAACCGGCTGCGCGCGGTGCTGCTGACGGCCAAGGCCAAGGACATGCTCGAGCGGGATCCGCTCGCCGCCCGTAACGCCGCGATCGAGGCGAACCGCATCGCCCCCGAGCTCGTGCCCGCGGCCGTCATCGCCGCCAAGGCGCTGTTCCGGCAGGGCGATCTGCGCAAGGGCGCCAAGATCCTGGAAACCGCGTGGCGCAAGACCGCCCACCCCGAGATCGCCGAGGCCTACGTGAACGCGCGCCATGGCGATTCCACCCATGATCATCTGGCGCGGGCGAAGAAACTGAAATCGCAGCGCGAGAACAACGCCGAGTCCGCGCTGACGGTGGCCCGCGTCGCGCTCGAGGCGGGCGAACTCGCGATCGCCCGCACCGCCGCCGAAGAGGCGCTGCGCATCGAGCCCCGCGAGGGCGGCTATCTCATGATGGCCGACATCGAGGAGGCCGATACCGGCGACCAGGGGCGGATCCGCCAATGGCTGGCGCGCGCCGTACGCGCGCCCCGCGATCCCGTCTGGGTCGCTGACGGCGTCGTCTCCGAGCGCTGGGCGCCGATGTCGCCGGTGACCGGAAAGCTCGATGCGTTCGAATGGAAGACGCCCGTCGAGCGTCCGCTGCATCTGGTCGAGCACGACCGCGACGACGCGCCTCTCGCCGGGCCCGTCCTGATTGGGCCTTCGCTTGCGGTCGCGCCGATCGCCGTCGAAACGGACGTCGGAGAGGAGACGGTCATCGTCGAGCCGACGACCGGCCAGAAGGTCGATCGCGTCATCGACGCCGACAAGCCGGCGCCCGCGGCTGCGGCTGCGGCTGCGATCGGTCCTGCACAGCCCGCGCCAGCGCAGAGGGCGGCGATCGACGAACCGGCGAAGCAGCCTGCGCCGGCGGCCCCCGTCCCGCCGACGGCAGCCAATGATTCCGGCGCGGTGTCGCCGGACGAAGAAATACCCGTCGCGCCGAGGCCGGACGATCCCGGCGTCGATCCGTCCGATCGCGACGAGACCGAATCCAAGCGCTTCCGGCTGTTCTGACCGACCTTGGCGCATACCCAAATGACCGACGGCCGGAGACGCTGATGTTTGATCGTTTCATGAAGTTCCTCAAGGATCTTCCCGGCGCCGGCAGTGACCGGGGCCCGGAAGACTCCGACGATCCGCGCCTGGCTGCCGCCGCGCTGATGGTTCATGTGATGGAGGCGGACGGCGTCGAGGAAGATGCCGAACGCGCCAAGCTTCGCGAAACGCTGACGCGCGCCTACGGCCTAGCCGGACGGGAACTCGACGAGTTTGTTGCCAAGGCCGAGGAACAGGTACACCAGTCGGTTGATCTCTATGCCTTCACCACCGTCCTGAAGCGGCATCTCGACGACCAGGCCCGAATCGAATTCATCGGAATCATGTGGGAAATCGTCTTTGCGGATGGCGAAATGAGCGAACTGGAGGACAATATCGTCTGGCGTGTCGCCGAGCTGATCGGCGTGGATCGGCGCGACCGGGTCGCCATGCGCCAGAAGGCCGATCCGAACCGCACCGACGAACCGGAGCTCTGATCGACAGTCCATGCCCAAGGCCGCCAAGCCGAAAATCCTCGTCGTCCTGCATCAGGAGCTCTCAAGCCCGGGCCGTGTCGGCCATTTGCTGCTCGAAGGCGGCTTCGACCTCGACATCCGCCGGCCGCCGCTGGGCGACCCTCTGCCCGAGACGCTGTCGCATCATGCCGGCGCGGTGGTTTTCGGCGGCCCGATGAGCGCCAACGACGCCGACGAATTCGTTCGCCGCGAAACGGACTGGCTGTCGGTGCCGCTGAAGGAGGGCAAGCCGTTCCTCGGCATCTGCCTCGGCGCGCAGATGCTGGTCAACCATCTCGGCGGAAAGGTCGAAAGCCATCAGGATGGCCTGGTCGAGATCGGCTGGTATCCGATCGAGGCGACCGAGGCCGGGCGCGAGCTCGTTCACTGGCCGGAAATGGTCTACCAGTTCCACCGGGAGGGCTTTTCGCTGCCGTCCGGCGCGACCCTTCTGGCAAAGGCGGATGCCTATCCGAACCAGGCCTTCCGCTACGGCGCCAACGCCTGGGGCATCCAGTTCCACGCCGAACTGACGCGCGCCATGATGCAGCGCTGGGTGGTGCGGGGCGCGCATCGCTTCGTCCTGCCGGGCGCACAACAGGGACGCGACCATCTCGGCGGCCGCCTGATCTGGGACATGCACCTCAAACGCTGGCTGGGCGACTTTCTCGATCTTGTGTTCCACGCCCCCCGGCGACACCCCGACGAGAACCGCCGAACCTGACCAGCGCCGGCAGCGCGGACGGCGGCAGCCGGTTCAGGTTCGCCCGTCGAGGCGGCGCGCCTTGCGCAGCGCCGGGAACAGCCAGGCCCACAGGCCGGCGATGCCGATCGCGCCGATGCCGCCGAACACGACAGCCGGCACCGTTCCCACGAAGGCGGCCATGGTTCCTGCCCGGAATTCGCCCAGTTCGTTGGAGGCGCCGACGAACACCATGTTGACCGCATTCACCCGTCCGCGCACCCGGTCCGGCGTCCACAGCTGGATCAGCGTCTCGCGGATGTAGACGCTGACCATGTCGGTCGCGCCCAGCACCGCCAGCGCCAGGATCGACAGCCAAGGGATCGTCGAGACGCCGAACACGATGGTGAAGGCGCCGAACATCGCGACGAAAAACAGCATGACGATGCCGGCATGGTCGCGGATGGGATGTCCGGTCAGCCAGATGGCGACGCCGATCGCGCCGATGCCCGGCGCCGCGCGCAGCAGGCCGAGGCCCCAGGGTCCAAGCTCGAGGATGTCACGGGCATAGACCGGCAACAGGGCGACCGCGCCGGACAGCAGCACGGCGAACAGGTCGAGCGAGATCGCGCCGAGCACCACCTTTTCGCTCCAGATGTAGCGGAACCCCGCAAACAGCGTTTCCAGCGAAGGCTTTTCGGTTTCCGTCTTCTGCACCGGCTTCGGGATCGAGAAGACCAGCACGGCGGCCACGCTCATGAGCACGGCCGCGGTTCCGTAGGCGGCCTCGGGCGAGATGCCGTAGATCAATCCGCCCGCGACGGGACCGACGATCGTCGCGGTCTGCCAGGCCGACGAATTCCACGCCACCGCGTTGGCGAAATCCTTCGGCGGGACGAGGTTGGCGACCAGCGACGCCGCCGCCGGCCCGAAGAACGCGCGCGCCACGCCGAACACCGCGAGCGTCGCGAAAATCACCGTGGTGGACACGAAGCCGCCCACGCACATGACGAACAGCGCGATTGCGCAGGCTGTTTCCAGCACCACCGACATTCCCATCACCAGGCGGCGGCCGAAGCGGTCGGCGATGGCCCCGGTGACGAGCACGAGGAGCAGCGCCGGGGCGAACTGGATGAGGCCGACCAGGCCCAGATCGAACGGATCGCGCGTCAGGTCGTAGACCTGCCATCCGACCGCGACGGAAACGATCTGTGTGGTGAAGGTCGTCAGGAAGCGCGCCAACCAGTAGCGCAGGAAAGGTCCATGGCGAAACGCGGCGTAGCGCTCGATGGTCGTCGACGTTTCGGATGGGACCATGGGATCGTCAGCAATGCCGGTTGCCGCGGAGCACAGCATCGGCGGCTCCGGTCATTGGCTATTCATCTAGCCGATGAACTGGCGGAAAGCGCGCCCTATTTCGACCTGGACCAACATCGCGGCGGCTCCGTCTCCAACCGGGCGGAGGCCCTTGCCGGCTGCATCACGAAAAAAGGCGGCCGGAGCCGCCTTTTTGGATCGGTAATCCGATCCGATCCTACTTCGCGGCCTCGGCGGCAGCGGCCTTCTCGGCGGCCTGAGCCTCGGCCTTCGCAGCGGCTGCGGCGGCCTTCTCGGCCAGCATGGCCTCGCGCTCGCTGTCATTCAGCTTGCGGGCGCGCACGCTCGTGTTCTCGACGATGCGGGCCGACTTGCCGCGGCGATCGCGCAGGTAATAGAGCTTGGCGCGGCGGACCTTGCCGCGACGCACGATCTCGACGGCCTCGACCAGCGGCGAATAGACCGGGAACACGCGTTCGACGCCCTCGCCGTAGGAGATCTTGCGGACCGTGAAATTCTCCTGGAAGCCGGAGCCGGCGCGGGCGATGCACACGCCTTCATAGGCCTGCAGACGGGTCCGGGTGCCTTCGGTGACGCGCACCTGCACGCGAACCGTGTCACCGGGCTGGAATTCGGGGAGCTTGCGCTTTTCTTCGATCTTCGCGGCCTGTTCGGCCTCGAGCTGACGGATGATGTCCATCGTCTCAATCCTCTTTCTTGCTTTGACAGCCAGAGCGCCCTGCGCTCGCCTTGCGGTTCTGGACCGCTCGGCTATGCCCTCCGGAGAAGGCAGGGGCGAATTCACCGTGCTTTGTTGACGGGACCGGCTCGATGAACGTCCGGTTCGGGCGGGCACATACACGCTTCCCCACCGTTTGTCACGCCTTTGCGGGCAAATTTCGCGCGGGACCGGGCGTCAGGGCGCCGCGGACTTGCCCCGCGTCCAGCGGCGGTTTCGCGCAAACCGTGGTTCCTCGACCGTATCGGAAACCCCCGACATCGCGTCTGGACCATTGCATGCGGCAGGCAATCTTCCTAGACCGGCGGAAACACGCACGCTTCCTTTCCCCCGGACAACCCGTTGACCCTTCTCCTCGCCTGCCTGCTTTTCCTGTCCGGCTTCGCGTCCGGCGCCATCAACGCGGTGGCCGGCGGCGGCACCTTCATCACCTTCGGCGCGCTGACCTTGGCGGGCGTCCCACCGATCTCGGCCAACGCCACCTCCTCGATCGCGCAGTTCCCCGGCTACGTTACCTCGACTCTCGCGTACTGGAGCGACATAAAGCACATGTGGCGCGGCGCGCTGGCGCTCTGCGCCGTCTCGGCGGCGGGCGCGCTGGTTGGCGCCGTCATCCTGCTCGCGCTCGACAATCCGTCCTTCAAGGCCATGGTGCCCTGGCTTTTGATCGCCGCGACCGCGCTGTTTGCCGCCGGACCCTGGCTGAAGCCGAAGCCGCGCGCGCCGGGCGAGGAGGCCAAGGTCGGCTCGCTGCCCGGCCGGATCGTGCAGTTCTGCACCGCCATCTATGGCGGCTTCTTCGGCGCCGGAATGGGCGTCATGATGCTCGCCACGCTCGGCTTGACGGAAAGCGGTGACTATCACCGCCTGAACGCGCTGAAGAACATGCTGGCGATCGTCATCGCCGCCGTCGCCATCATCGTCTTCGTCTCGGGTGGCGTGGTGGCCTGGCTGGAGGTGGCCTTCATGATCCCCGGCGTTGCGCTCGGCGGCTATGCCGGCGTCTGGGCCGCCCGGCGCGTGCCGCAGGCGATCGTGCGCGCCTTCGTCATCGCCATCGGCCTGTTCCTGGCCGGGTATTACTTCTGGGTGGGGTGAGGCGGAGCCAGCAGATCCGGCCGCCGCTCGGCCGTCAGCCTTTCTGCCTCACCGCGCCGCCAGGCCGCGATCCTCGCGTGGTTTCCCGACATCAGCACTTCGGGAATGGCGCGGCCTTCCCATTCGGGGGGACGCGTGTAGTGGGGATGCTCGAGCAGCCCGTTCTCGAAGCTCTCCTCGCCGCCCGAGGCCTCGTTGCCCATGACGCCGGGCAGGAGCCGCACCACCGCGTCGAGCAGCACCAGCGCCGCCGGCTCGCCGCCCGACAGGATGTAGTCGCCGATCGACACCTCCTCAAGCCCGCGCGCCTCGATCACCCGCTGGTCGACGCCCTCGAAGCGCCCGCAGACGATCACCGCGCCGGGACCGGCCGCCAGGTCGCGCACCTTTTCCTGCGTCAGCGGCTTGCCGCGCGGGCTCATCAAAAGGCGCGGCCGCATGTCGCCTTCCGGCGTCGCGTGGTCGATCGCCGCCGACAGCACGTCGGCCCGCAGCACCATGCCCGCCCCGCCGCCGGCCGGCGTGTCGTCCACGGCGCGATGGCGGCCGAGCCCGAATTCGCGGATCTGCACGGTGTCGAGCGTCCAGTCGCCGCGCTCCAGCGCCCGGCCGGCGAGCGAGAGGCCGAGCGCGCCCGGAAACATCTCCGGATAGAGCGTCAGCACCGTGGCGCGAAACGTCACCGGTTGCCCCCGGGCGACTTCGGTCCGCGCGGACCACCAGAGCCACGTGGCGGCCGGCCGTCCTGCGGCGCGTCGTCGTCCTCGTCCTCCACCAGCCCGGCACCCACGCGGTCGACCGTCATGGTGCCGGCGGCGATGTCGATCGCCGGAACCGCGGCCTTGGTGAAGGGAACCAGCACCGAACGCGCGCCGGTGAGCGCCACCTCGACGATGTCGCCGCCGCCATAGTCGTGCATGGTCTTGACGGTGCCGATCCGCGCGCCGTCGGTGTCGATCACGGCAAGCCCGACCAGATCGGCATGGTAGAATTCCTCCTCGTCGTCGACGGGCGGCAGCGCGGAACGGTCGACGAAGAGTTCGGTGCCGGCCAGAGCCTCGGCCGCGTTGCGGTCCTTCACGCCCTTGAAGCGGACGACGACCACCTCCTTCTGCGGCCGGAGACCGAGGACCTCGAACGCGCGTCCGTCGGCGGTAAGCAGCGGCCCGTAGTCGCCGAGCGCCTGCGGATCGCCGGTAAAGGACTTGACCCGCACCTCGCCCTTGATGCCGTGCGCGGCGCCGATCACCGCCATCAGGACCGGATTTTCCAGCTTCGTCGTCACGATGATGCGTCCCGCTTCGATAGGAATGGGGCAGGAAGCCCCTTCGTCGTCCCGCTCTTGCGGCATTGGCGGCGGCAATGCAATTCCCGCGTTCACCATGCGCTAAGCCTGACGCGCCATGATGCGGAAGAACCCGTGGAGCGTCCATGCAGGAATTTCTCGTCGCCGCGAAGCCCGACCTGATGGACGCCCGCAATGCGTGGCTGGGCATGCTATCGCGCGAAAGGCGCCTTGCCGACCTCACCATCGAGGCCTACGAGCGCGACACGCGGCAGTTCTTCCAGTTCCTGACCGGCCATTGCGGCGGGGCGCCCGGGCTGAAGGACGTCGCCGCGCTGCGGCCCGCCGACCTGCGTGCCTTTCTCGCCTACCGCCGCAAGGAAGGCGTCGGCGCACGGACCGTCAGCCGCGGGCTCGCCGCCATACGCTCCTTCCTGCGCCATCTGGAGCGCAAGGGCCTCGCCAATGCCGCGGGCGCGGCCGCGCTGCGCTCGCCGAAGCTGCCGAAGTCGCTACCGCGGCCGCTGGCGGCCGACGACGCGCTGCGCGTCGTCTCCGCCAGCGAGCAGCTTGCCGAGGAGCCCTGGATCGCCGCGCGCAACGCCGCCGTGTTGACGCTGCTCTACGGCTCCGGCCTGCGCATTTCCGAAGCGCTCGGGCTGACTGCCAGTCAGTTCGATCGCGGCGAAGGCGCCATCCGCGTCACCGGCAAGGGCGGCAAGACGCGGCTCGTCCCGGTCCTGCCCGTCGGGCTGCGGGCGGTGGCCGAGTATCGACGCCTCTGCCCCTGGCACCTCCCGGCCGACAGCGCGCTGTTTCGCGGCGCACGCGGCGGCCCTCTCGACCCGTCTATCGTGCAGCGCGAAATGCGCAGGCTGCGGTCGGCGCTCAACCTCCCCGACAGCGCCACCCCGCACGCGCTGCGCCACTCCTTCGCCACGCATCTGCTGGCGCGCGGCGGCGACCTGCGCACCATCCAGGAACTGCTCGGCCATGCCAGCCTCTCGACCACGCAGGTCTATACCGGCGTCGACACCAGCCGGCTGCTCGACATCTACGACGGCGCCCATCCGCGCGCCTGAATGCAGATGCCGTCGAATTGCCGTTTCGGCTTAACGGTTTTGCCGTTTTCTTGCGCTACGTCTGGCATCATGAAACGATTGCCGTTTTCCTTCGACGCCGCTGCCGGCCTCGCGCTTCGCCTGCTCGCCGCCGCCAACGTGCTGCTGGCGTCGGGCTTGCTTGCGACCTTGCTGCTCGTCTCACAGGCGCGTGCCGAGGTTGCGGTCTGCACGGGCACGGATCTGCTGGCACGGATCCAGGCGGAGGAGCCCGACACTTTCGCAAGGCTTGAGGCAGAGGCGTCGGCCGTGCTCAATGGCTCGAACCTGCTCTGGAAGGTGGAGAAACCCGGCGTCGAGCCGTCCTGGCTGTTCGGCACAATGCACCTGACCGATCCGCGCGTGACCGACCTGACCGACGCCGCCCGCGCCGCCTACGAGAGCGCCCGGACGGTGGTCATCGAAACCACCGACATCCTCGACCAGGCGAAGATGATGGCCGCGATGGTCGAGCGACCGGACCTGATGATGTACACCGACGGGGCGACCCTCACCTCGTCGCTGCCGCCCGAAAAGGTGCGGATCATCGAGGACGCCCTCAAAGCGCGCGGCATTCCTCCGGCAAGCGTAGCCAGGATGAAGCCGTGGATGCTGGCCGCGACCCTGTCTATCCCGGCTTGCGAGACCGCGCGCAAGGCAGCTGGCCTGCGGATCCTCGACGTGAAGCTCGCACAGGATGCGAGGGCGGATGGCAAGCCCGTCGAGGGCCTGGAGACCATGATCGGCCAGCTCGACGCGATGGCGTCGCTGCCGCTCGACTTCCATATCGAAGGGCTCATCGCCACGCTCGAACTCGGCGACCGCATGGCCGACATTTTCGAGACCATGGTCATCCTCTACCATCGCGAGGAGATTGGCATGATCTGGCCGCTGTTCCGGGCCGTCCTGCCCGAGGGCGACGTGGCCAGCTACGAAGCCTTCGAGACGGTGATGATCGATGCTCGGAACGAGACCATGCGCAACAATGCCATGCCCTTCCTCGAGGAGGGCGGCGCCTTCATCGCCGTCGGCGCCCTGCACCTGCCTAGCGAACGCGGTCTCGTGGAAATGGTGCGGGCTTCGGGCTACGCGGTCTCGCCGATCCGCTGAATGGCCCTCGCGGCCTTCTTGCTCACTTCTCCCCACCAACGTGTCGCGCTTCGTGATGCAACCGCCCCTGTTGCTCCACGTTGTTTTGGCGAAACGAAATCCAAGGAGGATGTGCAATGGCCTATCCCGACAACCGTTACCCCCGGAACCCGCGCGATCCCCGCGAGCCGAATGGCCCCGATCGTCTCGTCGATCCGATCGTGCCGGGCGCCATCGTTCGCGACTATGACGATCCGCTGTACGAGGACGACCCGGCGCTTCGCGCCGACAGCGCCCATGTCCCGCCGCGCGACCATCCGCCCGCGTCGTCGGCGCCGCGCGGCCTCGCCGGCGCGACGCTGGCGGTTGCAATCGTCCTTCTCGCGGTGATCGCCTACAGCTTCATGGGCGGCGACGACACCAACGAGACGGCGGTCACCACACCCGAGGTGACCCAGCCGCTCGGCACCGACAACGCGCCGACCGCTTCGATCCCGGCCGAGCAGCCGGCCACGGCCAACGAGCCGGCCGCCACGGGCGAAACCTTGCCGCCGATCCAGCCGGCCGATCCGGCGCAGCCGGTCCAGCCGGCGCAGTAATCGCGGCAACACCTGATCCGCACGAACGCAAAAAGGCCCCCGCGCATGCGCACGGGGGCCTTTCTCGCATCAGGCAGGGTGCGATCAGATGTGGATCGGCTTGAAGAAGGTCGCCAGCGCGGCCTCCTTGACTGTTTCCGACATGGTCGGGTGCGCGTGGCATGTGCGGGCGAGGTCTTCCGATGATCCGCCGAACTCCATCAGCACGGCGGCCTCGTGGATAAGCTCGCCGGCGCCGTGGCCGATGATGTGGACGCCGAGCACGCGGTCGGTGGTCTTGTCGGCGAGGATCTTCACGAAGCCTTCCGTCTTCAGCACCGCGCGGGCGCGGCCATTGGCGGAGAAGGGGAACTTGCCGGCCTTGTACTCGATGCCGGCCTTCTTCAGCTCTTCTTCCGTCTTGCCGACCGAGGCGATCTCCGGGCTTGTGTAGACCACGCCGGGGATGACGTCGTGGTTCACGTGGCCGGCCTGCCCGGCCAGGATCTCGGCGACCGCCACGCCCTCGTCCTCGGCCTTGTGCGCCAGCATCGGCCCGACGATGACGTCGCCGATGGCATAGACGCCGTCGAGCGTCGTCCTGAAGTGGCCGTCGGTCCTGACCCGGCCGCGCTCGTCGAGAGCGATGCCGGCCTCCTCGCAGCCGAGGCCATCGGTAAAGGGCTTGCGGCCGGTCGCGACCAGCACGACGTCGGCTTCGATCGTCTGGGCCTCGCCACCCTTCACCGGTTCGAAGGTCACCTTTGCGCCCTTCTTGCCTTTCTCGACGCCAGTCACCTTGGCGCCGAGCCTGAACTCCAGGCCCTGCTTGCCGAGGATGCGCTGGAACTGCTTGGCGACCTCGCCGTCCATGCCGCCGAGGATCGAGTCGAGATACTCGACCACCGTCACCTTCGCGCCGAGCCGCGCCCAGACCGAGCCGAGTTCGAGTCCGATCACCCCGCCGCCGACGACCACGAGATGCCCGGGCACCTTGCCGAGCTCCAGGGCGCCGGTCGACGAAACGATGATCTTCTCGTCCATCTCCAGGCTGACGCCCGGGATGCCGGCGACGTCCGATCCGGTGGCGATGACGATGTTCTTCGTCTCGATCTCCGACACGCCGCCGTCCTCGGCCGTCACGGCGATCTTGCCGGCGCCGATGATGCGCCCCGTGCCGCGGATGCCATCGATCTTGTTCTTCTTGAACAGGAAATCGAGGCCCTTGGTGTTCTGGTCAACGGTGTTCTGCTTGTGCGCCATCATCTTCGGCAGGTCGAGCTTGGGCTTGCCGACCGTGAAGCCGAGATCGTCGAAGCCATGGCTGGCTTCCGCGAACATCTCCGTCGCGTGCAACAGCGCCTTCGACGGGATGCAGCCGACATTCACACAGGTCCCGCCGAAGGTCGACCGCTTCTCGATCACGGCCGTCTTCAGGCCGAGCTGCGAGGCCTTGATGGCGCAGACATAGCCGCCCGGCCCGCCTCCGATGACAACCACGTCATAAGCCATGTAAAAAAACCCTTCTCCTCGAGCGTTCAGCGTCCGCCGCCGACATCCAGAATTGCGCCCGTCGTATAAGACGCTTCGCGGGACAAAAGCCAGAGTATGGCCCATGCAATCTCGTCGGGGCTGCCTTCCCGCTTCATCGGGACGGCGCTTCTCATCCGCTCGATCCTGTCGGGCTGGCCGCCCGATGCATGAATCCCGGTGGCGATGATCCCCGGCCGGACCGCGTTGACGCGGATCCCCTCTTCCGCGACCTCGCGCGCCAGCCCGACGGTGAAGGTGTCGACCGCGCCCTTGGACGCCGCATAGTCGATGTACTCGGAAGGGCTGCCCATCGCCGCCGCCCTCGACGACACGTTGACGATCGCGCCACCGCCATGACCGTTCCGGGTCGACATCCGCTTCACCGCCTCGCGGGCGCACAGCATCGTGCCGATCACGTTGACGCGCATCATCCGCTCCAGCCTCGAAAGGCTCATCTCGTCCAGCCGTGCCTTCGGCCCGACGATGCCGGCGCTGTTGACCAGCCCGTGCAGCGCCCCGAAGCGGGCATCCACGGTCTCGAACATGGCCAGCACCTCGTCTTCGGAGCCGACGTCGCCGCGCACCGCGAAGGCCTCGCCGCCGTCGGCCTCGATGGTGCGCACCAATGTCTCGGCGGCCAGGGAATCGCGCGCGTAATTGATCGCCACGCGCCAGCCGCGCTGGGCAGCATGTCGCGCCACCGCCGCCCCGATGCCGCGCCCGCCGCCCGTCACCAGCAGGTTGTGTTTGTCGCCGATCATTCCTGGCACCCGCTCATCTCGAAAACGTCAAACGGCACAATGCTGATCCCGTCCGCCCCGTAAAGCGCCGAATGGCGCACAGATGGACCGAAATCCGGCAACAGCAATCTCCTGGCCGCCGGACCTTCCTTGGGCAAAAGGCCGATCTCGCCGGCCTCGTCCACGGCGTAGATCACGCCCTGCCAAACGGTGCAGGCGGACAGTTCCTCACCGGTGACGTCGCCTTCCGGGCAGTCGTGCATGACGATTCCCGTCGGTCGCGGCAAGCCCTCGGTCCACAGGACAATGCCGTCGGCCATGATGTCGTTTTGCGAAAACAGAACGCGGAACGCGCCAGTCCGCACGGCTTCGTCCGGCGCGACAGGTCTGAACTCGATCGAGGCGACCTTGTCCCGGTCCGTGTAAATGGCAAGCTCTTGCGGGCAGGCCGCACGTGCGGGCCCCATGGGAAGCAAGATCGTCGCGGCGAGGACGAGGGCGGCGGACCAGCGGGGCGTTTGTCCGGGTCGGCGGGCCATGTCGATGGTGACGCCGCAGGCGCGGCGGTTCGGTTCGGCCATGGGGCTGCGTTCCTTCGGCGTCGGCGCGTTCGAGTGCGCCCATCATGGCCAGTCGAAGCCAGACTGTCTATCGCCGAGAGCAGTTGCAGGTATAGCCGCCACCCAGCCGACGCCGGCGGATGGGTCAGCCGCCCGCCCGCGCCACCGATTGCGGCAGGAGGTAGGGCACGCCGGCGGGCGGCAGGGCATTCACCCGAAGCTCGCATTCGAAGACCCGCGCGATCACGTCGTCACGCAGCACGTCGGTCGGCGTGCCGGCCGCCGCGATCCGGCCGCGATGCATGACATAGATGCGGTCGGAATACATCGCCGCGAGATTGAGGTCGTGCAGGATCGCGATCGCCCCGCCGCCGCGGCGGGCGAAATCGCGGGCGATGTTCATGATGACGAGCTGGTGCTTGATGTCGAGGCTGGAGACCGGTTCGTCGAGGATCAGGTAGCGTGCGACGCCGTCGAGCACGGGCGCCCAGACCTGGCACAGCACCCGCGCCAGCTGCACCCGCTGCTGCTCGCCGCCTGACAGTTCCTGGTAGAGCCGCCCGGCGAAGCCCTCGAGATCCACCTTGGCCAGCGCGCGCTCCGGCAGCCTCTCGTCCTCTCCCGCCAGGACGCCTGAACGGCCGGCCGTCAGGCCGAGCTTCACCACCTCGCGAACCGTGAAGGGGAAGGCGAGCGTCGCCGCCTGCGGCAGCACCGCGCGGATGCCCGCCAGTTGCCACGGCTTCAGGTGCCGCATGTCGCGCCCGCCGATGGCGATCTCGCCCTCGTAGCCGAGGTCGCCCGACAGGGCCCGCAGGAAGGTCGTCTTGCCGGATCCGTTGGGTCCGACGATGGACACGAACTCGCCGGGCTCGGCCTGAAAGTCGGCGCCGGTCACGATCCGCCTGGGCCCGATATGGACCGACACGTCCGTTGCTTCGATCATCGGTTCACTCTCTCGGCATCACAGGTCCAGGAGCCCTCGCCGACGCAGCAGGATCCACAGGAAGAAAGGCGCGCCGACGGCCGCCGTGACGATGCCGATCGGCAGTTCGGCCGGGGCCACGATGGTGCGGCTGACCGCGTCGGCGACCAGCAGCAGGCAAGCGCCGAGCAACGCGGACGCCGGCAGCAGGTAGCGATGGTCGGGTCCGATCGCCAGCCGCAGCAGATGCGGCACGACGATGCCGACGAAGCCGATGCCGCCTGAGACCGCGACCGAGGCGCCAACGGCCGCCGCCACCATGACGATGGCGACGTTCTTCAGCCGCTGGACCGGAATGCCGAGGTGATAGGCGGTCGTTTCGCCGAGGCTCAGGCCGTTCAACCCCCGCGCCAGGAAGGGCGAGGCCACCAGCGTCAGCGCGATGATCGGCCCGGCCGCCGCGATCTTGGTCCAGGTCGCGCCGGCCAGCGAGCCGAGGTTCCAGAAGGTCAGATCGCGCAATTGCCGGTCGTCGGCGACGTAGACGAGCAGGCCGGACGCCGCGCCCGCCAGCGCGCCGAGCGCGATGCCGGCAAGCAGCATGGTCGCGACCGATGTCTGCCCGCGCCGCGTGGCGACCCGGTAGAGGATCAGCGTCGTGGCCAGTCCGCCGAGGAAAGCCGCGAAGGGCAGCGCATAGATTCCGAAAGCTGCGGTCACCGGCGCCAGGAAACCGCCGCCGAGCACGATGATGCCGATCGCCCCGAGCCCCGCCCCGGCCGAGACGCCGACGATGCCGGGGTCGGCGAGCGGATTGCGGAACAGGCCCTGCATGACGGCGCCCGAAACCGCGAGCGACGCGCCGATCAACATCCCCAGAATGATGCGCGGAAGGCGGATGTCCCAGACGATGATGCGATCGCGGGCCGGCACGCCCTCGGCGCCGCCCGAGATCATGTCGAGCACGACGCCGAGCGCCGAAGCGTCCGACGCTCCCCAGCCCAGGCTGCCGAGCGCGATGACGACCAGCAGCACCGCGCAGATGATGATCGCCAGCCGCGCCCGGGCGCTGCGATCGCCCTCGGGACGACGCAGGACCGCCCGCGCGTCCATTGTCTCGTCTGTCATTCGGATCCCGTCAGTTACCGGCGCGGTTGCCGTAGAGATCGGTGGCGAGATCGCGCGCCGCCTGCGCCGTGCGCGGACCAAAGCCGAGAAGGTAGAGCCCGTCCATGGCGATGACGTCGCCATTTTCGCCGGCCGGCGTCGCCGCGATGGCTGCATGGGCGATGAGTTCGTCGCGCGAGATGGCGAGATCGCCCTGACGCGCCATCACCAGAACCACGTCCGGCTGCGCCTCGATGACGGCCTCGTCGGTGAGTTGGCGATATCCCGTGAATCCGCCAACCGCGTTCTCGGCGCCGGCCAGCGTCAAGATGCCGGCCGCCGCCGTGCCTTCGCCGGAAGCCAGGATCTTGCCGCCCTGCAGGCTGAGCACGAACAGCACCCGCTTGCGCTCGGCGATGCCCGCCGCCGCTTCCACGGCCTCTTCCAGGTCGGCGGCGACTTCCGCCTCGAAACGCTTCGTTTCGTGCGCAAGTCCGAGCGCTTCGCCAACGGCGCGGATCTTGACCAGGATGCCTTCGCTGTCGAAGCGCTCGGGGACGAAGATCATCGGTACGCTGGCCTTGCGCAGCACCTCCACCGCTTCCGGCGGACCGCTGCCTTCGAGCAGCAGGATCGCGTCCGGCTGCACCGAGAGCACGCCTTCCGGCGACAGCGCCCGCATGTAGCCGACATCCGGCAGCGCTTCGGCTTCTGCCGGGAAGGTGCTGGTCGAGTCGCGCGCCACCAGCCGGTCCTGGGCGCCCAGCGCATAGACGATCTCGGTCAGCGATCCGCCGACCGACACGATGCGACTGGCCTCGGCCGGAATGGTCTCGACCGGCGAGGCGCGCGCGGCGTCGCCGCGTTCCGGCGCCACCAGAGGCACCAGCGTGAGACAGAGCGTGAAGCAGACGGCGCCGGCGCGGCGAAGCATGCGCCGCTGGATCGATACGGTCATGACGGTCTCCTCAGGCTGCCGACGACTGCTGGACGCGCGGCAGGCCCTCGACGATCCCGCGCCATTCGCGGCGCTCGTCAGCGCCTTCCTTGCGCTGGCCGAAGAACTGGATGATCATCGAGCCGTCGGCGCCATAGGCCTCGATCGACGAGACGTGCCCGTCGACATTGGGCTTGCGCACCGCCCAGACGTCGGTGATGTGGTCGGTCCGCAGGTGCAGGTGGAAGGTCGGATCGAGCACGTTGATCCACGGCCCCATCGGCTTGATCTCGGCGATCGGTCCGGAATGGATCTGGATACAGCCGCCATTGCCGACGAAGCACATGATCGGAAGCGCCTCGTTGGCCGCGAGCCGCATCATCGCCGGCACCGCATCGTCGTCGATCCGCCAGGCGAATTCCGGCCCGACCAGCTCCACCGCCTGCCGGCGCGAAAGCTTCAGGTCGCGCAGGATGGTGACGAACTGATGCACGTCGGTCATCCGGCTCCAGCGCTCGCGCAGATCGTCGGCATGCGGACGGGCGTCGTCGTCATTGTCCGCAATCTTGGCGGAACCGGACGTCACCACGACCTCGTCCGACTGGTCGTCGGCGAGCATCGTCGCGACAAGCGCCTCATAGGCGTCGACATCGGAGGCATCGCGCAGATGCAGCTTGTGCACCGCTTCGCCCGTCGCGTCGAAGAACTGCAGGCTGCGCTTGATGTCCGCGCCCTCGCCCTTCTCCACCGCGAAGCCGTGCACCCAGCCGCGCGGAAAGATTCGCAGGTCGATCTCCGAACCGAGAACCATCGACGCATGCTTGCCCAGCACCGGCTTTTCGTAAGCCCCGATCTTCTCGTGCACCGCGCTTTCGTTGCGGGTCAGCGCCATCACCTCGCCGAGCGCGGGCGCGCCGGTGAGGAAGGCGTCGACGTCGGCGCGGATGCGGCGCACCCCGGCGCCGCACGAGGCGGCGACGAGATCGGCTTCCGAAATGCCGAGTTGCTTGGCCACGTCGCGCTCCCGCGCTTTCGGATTGTCGGCGCGCGCGCGGCGAATGTCGGCCGGAGAGGGCTTGGTGGTCGTCGAGGTCATTCAGGCACCTACTTGTTGAGGATGAGCTTGCCCTGGCGGGTGATCTTGAGGCGGTAAAAGGCGCCGTGATGCTCGATCCCGATCTCGTGCTCGCCCAGGAACAGCGACTGGCTGGTCAAGGTGCGCACCTGCGGCCGCGCGGCCTCGTAGGTGCGCTGCTGGCGATCCTGGTCTTGCGGCGCAGAGTAAGTCGCCCGCTCGCGGCGTTCGGTGAAGTCGGCACGATTGAAGTGTCGGGTCATGGCTGACGGGACCTCTGTTCGCACCTGGCTCGCCGAAGGGCTGGCTGGGCGTGTCGGAAAGCGCTATTGATTTCTTGACAGGTATTATCAGGTTTAATACGGAACGCAATACCGGAGTACGAGACTCATGTTTCTCGCATTCGACCGGAGATGACAAGCGAGCAAGCTCCCAAGGCCAGCCAGCATGAAACCGCATGATCAGGAGTATGGGGTATGGGGCCGCTGAGCCGTAACGCAACGAGACTGCTTGGGAGCGCCGCACTCTGCGCGATCGCGGCAGTCGGCATCGCACATGCACAGGACGCGACGGACGCGCAGACGGACGCCGCCGCCCAGAAGCAGGGACGGGTCACCGCGCTCCAGCGCCTGATCCTCGGCGCCGGCGTCGAGAAGGTGGCGATCGACACGCCGCAGTCGGTGACGGTCGTCGAGCAGGAAGACATCGACCAGTTGCAGCCGCAGACGATCGGCGACGTGCTGCGCTCGGTGCCGGGCGTCAACGTCACGGGCTCCGACCGCCTGCTCGGCCAGAGCTTCAACATCCGCGGCATCGGCGCGCCGGAGAACGCCGGTGACGGCGGCCGCATCATCATCAATGTCGATGGCGTGCAGAAGTTCTACGAGCAGTACCGCCTCGGCTCCTTCTTCTCCGATCCCGAACTCTACAAGCGCGTCGAGGTCCTGCGCGGCCCGGCGTCCTCTACTCTCTACGGATCCGGCGCGCTCGGCGGTGTCATCAACTTCGAGACCAAGGACGCCTCCGACTTCATCGCCGAGGGCGACACGACCGCCTTGCGCATGAAGACGAACTGGAGCAGCAACGGCAGTTCCTGGCTGTTCTCGCCGACCTTCGCCCAGCGCTTCGCCAACGGCGCGGACCTGCTCATCACCGGCAACTACCGCGAGGCCGACGTCTATTCGGATGGGGGCGGCAACGAGGTCATCGGGACGAATTTCGAGGCCTGGTCCGGCCTGATCAAGACCACCTTCGACGTCGGCGACGAAGGCCGGATGAGCGCCTCCTACCAGCGCTGGAACTCGAACCTCGACGACCAGCAGCTCTCGCAGACCAGCACCGCCTCCTTCTTCGGCCTGATCGACCGCCACGTGATCGACCAGACGGCGATCCTGTCCTACGAGAATCCGTTCTCCGACAACGACATGCTGGACGTGAATGTATCGGCCTCCTACTCGAGCACCAGCAACGAACAGAGCAACGCGGGCCTGCGGGGATCCTGCAGCGCCGGATCGTTCGCAGTCGTCTGCGATTCCGACTATGCCTACGACACCTGGCAGTTCAACGCGCAGAACACGATGGAGTGGAGCGGTGAGAACTGGGAGAATTTCCTGACCTTCGGTTCGCAGACCACCTATCAGGAGCGTGTGGCCAACGCCTGGCTCAACGACGGCACGCTGCTGCCGGTCAGGTTCCACCCCGAGGGCACCGATCTCAAGTCCGGCGTTTTCGTCCAGAACGAGTTCATCTGGAACGACAGGCTGACGCTCATCCCCGGCATCCGTCTCGACTGGCACCGGCTGTCGCCGGGCGACGGCGTGGTCGACTTCAACGGCAACGCGCCTGGCGATTCCGACGACACCGCCATCTCGCCGAAGATCGCGGCGCACTACCGCTTCAACGACACCATCGCCGTGTTCGGATCGATCGCCCACACCGAGCGCTTCCCGACCATCGACGAGGTCTTCTCGACGGCAAGCTCGACGGCCAATTTCCTGCCGAGCCTCAGCCTCCAGAAGGAAAAGTCGAACAACTTCGAGGCCGGCTTCGCACTCTCGGGATATGATCTTGTCCAGGCCGGCGATGCCGCGCAAATCAAGGTCACCGGCTTCTACAACGATGTCACCGACCTGATCAAACTCGATTCGCCTTTCGCCTCCGGCAACAACAACCGCGAGGGTTTCGTCAACATCGACAAAGCGGAGATCTACGGCTTCGAGGTCGAGTCCGCCTATGACAGCGACTTCGTCTTCGCCAACGCAGCCTATTCATACGTCATCGGCAAGGACAAGAGCGACGATTCCTACCTGGACACCATCGCCCCGCACGAGCTAGCCTTCACGCTAGGCGGCAAGCTGCCCCAGCATGACCTGAGGTTTGGCTGGCGTGCGCGGTTCGTGGCGGGCCCGCAGGACTCCGTTCGCGACTCCGATGGTCCGCTTCCTGCTCCGAACCAGAACTCCACCCGCTATGCGAAGTCCTTCGACATCCATGACGTCTTCCTCACCTGGAAGCCGGACGAGGGCCAGATGAAGGGCTGGGAGGTGCAGGCAGGAGTCGATAACCTCTTCGACCAGGACTACAAGGAGTTCCTGAACAACGACCGCGCCATCGGCCGCACGTTCAAGCTCTCCCTCGCCAAGCAGATCGGATGGTGAGATGACGAACGCAGCGGCATCCCGGCGCATTCTGACCGCGGTCCTGGCGTTGTCGCTGCCCGCGGGCGGGGCGGCGCTGGCACAGGAGCCGGCGTCCGCCCCCTCGCTCCGCCTCGAGTTCAACGGGCTGGAGCCGTCCACGGCCGGCTGCCGCCTGACCTTCGTGGTGGAGAACGGCCTCGGCGCGGCGCTTGACCGCGCCGCCTTCGAGATCGTCCTGTTCAATCGGGACGGCCTCGTCGATCGCCTCACCGTGCTGGACTTCAAGGACCTGCCGGACGGCAAGACCAAGGTGCGCCAATTCGACCTGCCGAACGCCGACTGCGCCGGCATCGGCCGGGTACTGGTCAACGACGCCGTCGCCTGCGAGGGCGAAGGCGTCGAGCCCTTCGCCTGCATCCGCAACCTGAACGCCGAGACGAAGTCGGACATCTCCTTCGGGAGCTGACACAGACGATCGCGCCACGCCGGCGCGGTCGCCCCCGCAGAATTCACAAACGACAGAGTGCCGCCATGACCGAAGAGATGATCCAGCAGATGCGCGACCTCCTCGCGCTGGGCGGTCCCGTCGTTGCCATCCTGCTGGCGCTTTCGGTGATCGCGCTCGCGCTGATCCTCCTCAAGCTCGTCCAGTTCTGGCGCGAACGCGTCGGCTTCCACGGCCGGTCCGAGCGTGCCATGTATCTCTGGGTCCACGGCAATGCCGCCGAGGCGCGCCGGATCGCCGAGGAAGACCGCTCGGCCGTGGGCGCGGCGCTCGCGACCGCCATGCGCCTGTCAATGGGCCGCCAGCTTCCCCGGCAGATCGTCGAGGAGGAGGTCGGTCGCGTCGCGCTCGGACGCCTGCACGAACTCCAGCGCGGTTTCCGCGCGCTCGATGCCATCGCCCAGATCTCGCCTCTGCTCGGCCTCTTCGGCACCGTGCTCGGCATGATCGAGGCTTTCCGCCAGCTTCAGGGCGCCGGGAGCGCGGTCGATCCGTCGATCCTGGCCGGCGGCATCTGGGTCGCCCTGCTCACCACTGCCGCCGGCCTCGCCGTCGCCATGCCTGTCTCGCTGGTGCTGACATGGTTCGAGACCCGCGTCGAAAACGAACGCGTGGCGATCGAGACCACCGCCACCAGCTTCTTCTCGCAGACGGCCATGGGCGACCTTCGCGCCGCGTCCGGCAACGCCCCGCCCTCCGGGCCGATGATGGCGGCACCGGCCCATGCGCATTGATGCCGCCATCGGGCGAAGGCGCAGGCCGATTTCGGTCACGTCGCTGATCGACGTGATCTTCCTGCTCCTGCTGTTCTTCATGCTGACCTCCACTTTCGCCAAGTTCGCCGAAGTGGAGATCACCGGCGGCCGCGCCGGCCAGGGTGCGGCCGGCGGCGTGCCCGACGTGATCATCCGGTTGGTCGACGAGGAATGGACCGTCAACGGGCTGCGACTTCCCCGCGAGCAGGCGCTCGCCGAACTCGTCCGGCTCCAGGACGCGGGCGCCGCCTCGGCCGTCATTCTCGTGCGCGAGGGTCTCACGTCGCAGGCGCTCGTCAGCGCGGTGGAGGCGATCCGCAACGGCACGCGGCTGAACCTCCAGGTCGCGAGGTGACCCGATGCGACTGGCCCGCCCCCCGAAGCGCAGTCCGCAGGAAAGCACGATCACGCTGATCAATGTGGTCTTCCTGATGCTGATCTTCTTCCTGATCGCCGGCACCCTGACACCGCCTCTCGACAAGGACGTGACGCTGATCTCGACCCTGGAGTCCGACCAGGCCGAACCGCCGGACGCGCTCTTCGCCACCGCCGACGGCGTCATGCGCACGCGCGGCGACGAGGTGACGGCGCAAGCCTACGTTACCGCCGTCCGCCAGAAGCACCTCTTGCTGCCGGAAGACCCTATCGACGTGAAGATCGCGGCAGATCGCGACCTGCCCGCCGAGCGGCTGATCGGGATCGTCGGCGAACTGCGCGACGCCGGCGCCACCCGGATTACCGTGGTGACCGAACGGGCGATGCCATGAGACGCAGCCTGAAATGGACGGCCGCCATTCTCGCTTCCGGCGTGCTGCATGCCGGCGCCGCCGGCTGGCTGCTGCGTGATGTTCCCGACGAGGTGCTGATCGAAGGTTCGACATCGCTGGAGATCGCGCTGCTCGGTTCCATGGAGGATGCCATCTCGGCCGGCGACGATGTTCAGCCGGACGTCGCCGAGCCCGTGCAGGACATCGCCAAGCCGATCGAGCCGCAGCCGACCGAGCCACCGGTCGCGCCGAACCGAACGGCACTGGCCGATGTTGCGGAACCGGCCCCGACCGCGAAAGTGGTCGAGACCCTGCCCGCCGAAACCGCCGAGCCGTCGTCAACCGGAGCGATAGCGGCCGAACCCGTCGCGGCCGCGCCGTCGCCGGTCGTCGAGGCGGTCGAACCGGACGAGGCGCCGCCGGCCCAGGTGAACATGCCGGCCCAGGCGGTGGAACCCGAGGAAGCGGCCGAGCCCGTCGACGCCGCGGTCGTGACGGCGGTCGTTCCGGAGAGCGAGCCGATCAAGGTCGAGCCGGTCGCCGAGGCGGTTCCGGTCGAACCCGGAACAGCAGCCTTCGAGACCGAACGAACCGCCGAACTCGTCCCCGTCCAACAGGAGTCGGAGCCAGCGGATGGCGCGCCCGAAGCGGCGGACGTGCTCGCGGCCGGGCGAGCCGAGACGCCGCGCGAGATCGAGACCGCGCTGGCAGTCGTGCCGCCTGTGTCGGAGGCGGTATCGCCGGAGGAACCCCTCGAGATGATCGAGGCCGTCGAAGAGATGCCGTTGCCGACGGATGTGCCGCTGCCCACGGCCCGTCCGGAGCCACCCGTCGCGCGCCAAGCGCCGGTGACGCGCGAAGCGGTCGTGCGGCCGAAGGTGGAGGCACCACGCACGCAGCGCCAGCCGGAACCGCGACGGCCGTCCGGCTCCGGCGGGCAGCAGGACCGCGACTCGCGTCGCGGCCAGGCCGATGGCCGTGAGCGCGGAAGTGCCGCGGCCAGCGGAACGGGCCGCGCCGGCGGCGAGGCCGGCAACGCCGCCGTATCCAACTATCCGGGCCAGGTGGCCTCGAAGCTGCGCCGGGCCGTCCGGTCCGTGTCGCGCGGCGCCCGTCGCGGCGCGCAACGCGACGTCCACGTCGCCTTCGTCGTCACCGCGAATGGTGGACTCGGCTCGGTGCGCATCAGCCAGAGTTCCGGATCGTCCGACCTCGACGAGGCGGCACTGGCCTCCGTGCGCCGCGCCGCGCCCTTTCCGCCGATCCCGCCCGGCGCCGGCCGCAGCACCTGGTCGTTCTCGGTCCCGCTCGGCCTGGCGCGCTGAGCCGAGCGGCCACGACGTGGGGAACGACTCCGGCGCCGACCGGGGCGACCACGAACGAAAAGAGCCAGGCGCAAGGCCCGGCTCTCCAAATCATCAGACGCAAGCCGATCAAGCCGGCAGGATGGCGCCCTGCAGCGTCGTGAGCTGGCCGAGATACTCCTCGGCCCTGGTCCGCGCATGGTGATCGACGGAATCGTTGAGGTCTTCCTGGGCCTCCTTGATGCGCCGCGCGATGTCGTTGCGATCGATCTCGTCGACGCGGATCGCCGATTCCGCCAGAAGCGTACAGCCCTCCGGCAGGATGTCGGCGAAGCCGCCGAACACCACGTAGCGATCGACCTTGCCGCCAGGCAGGGTGACCGACACCACGCCCGGCCTGATCGTGGTCATGACCGGCGCATGGTTCGCCATCACCGTCATCTCGCCTTCCATCGCCGGAATGACGACGGCCTCGGCCTGGGCCGAGACGAGCAGACGCTCCGGTGAGACCAGCTCGAACTTGAAGGATTGTGCCATTCAAACCTAGCGAATAGCGAATGGCGAATGGCGAAGGACAATCGCCTCGTCAGCCGGCCATACCTATTCGCTACTCCCTATTCGCCAATCGTTGCTTATGCTGCTTCGGCCGCGAGCCGCTGTGCCTTCTCGAGCGCCATCTCGATGGAACCCACCATGTAGAAGGCCGCCTCCGGCAGATGATCGTATTCACCCGCGACGAGGCCCTTGAACGAGCGGATCGTGTCCTCGAGCGGCACGAGCTGGCCCGGCGCACCGGTGAACACCTCGGCCACGAAGAACGGCTGCGACAGGAAGCGCTCGATCTTGCGGGCGCGAGCGACCGTGATCTTGTCCTCTTCCGACAGCTCGTCCATGCCCAGGATCGCGATGATGTCCTGAAGCGACTTGTAGCGCTGGAGGGTCTCCTGCACCTTGCGGGCCACCTGGTAGTGCTCCTCGCCGACGATCTGCGGATCGAGCATGCGCGAGGTCGAATCGAGCGGATCGACGGCCGGGTAGATGCCCTTCTCGGAGATGGCGCGGTTGAGCACCGTCGTCGCATCAAGGTGCGCGAAGGAGGTGGCCGGCGCCGGGTCGGTCAAGTCGTCGGCCGGCACGTAGATGGCCTGCACCGAGGTGATCGAGCCCTTGTGGGTGGAGGTGATGCGCTCCTGCATCTGGCCCATGTCGGTCGCCAGCGTCGGCTGATAGCCCACGGCCGAGGGAATGCGGCCCAGAAGCGCCGACACTTCCGAGCCGGCCTGGGTGAAGCGGAAGATGTTGTCCACGAAGAACAGCACGTCCTGGCCCTGATCGCGGAAATGCTCGGCGATGGTGAGACCCGACAGAGCGACGCGGGCGCGGGCGCCGGGCGGCTCGTTCATCTGGCCGAACACGAGCGCGCATTTCGAACCTTCGGTCGAACCGCCATGCTCGTGCGGATCCTTGTTGACGCCCGACTCGATCATCTCGTGGTAGAGGTCGTTGCCCTCGCGGGTGCGCTCGCCGACGCCGGCGAACACCGAGTAGCCGCCATGCGCCTTGGCGATGTTGTTGATCAGTTCCTGGATCAGCACGGTCTTGCCGACGCCAGCGCCTCCGAACAGGCCGATCTTGCCGCCGCGCGCGTAGGGTGCGAGCAGATCGACGACCTTGATGCCGGTGACGAGAATCTGCGCTTCCGTCGACTGGTCGATATAGGCCGGCGCTTCCTGATGGATGGCGCGGCGCGACTTGGTGACGACCGGGCCGGCCTCGTCGACCGGCTCGCCGATGACGTTCATGATGCGGCCGAGCGTCTCTTCGCCGACCGGCACCATGATCGGAGACCCGGTGTCGGCGACCGGCTGGCCGCGGACCAGGCCTTCCGAGGAATCCATGGCGATGCAGCGCACGGTGTTCTCGCCGAGGTGCTGCGCGACCTCGAGGATCAGGCGGTTACCGCCATTGTCGGTCTCGAGCGCGTTCAGGATGGGCGGCAGGGCGCCTTCGAACGACACGTCGACGACCGCGCCGATGACCTGTGCGATCTTGCCGGTGGCGGCCGCGCCCATCGGGGTAGCTATAGCCATTTCTCTTACCCTCTTCGATTTCTAGAGCGCTTCCGCGCCCGAAATGATTTCGATCAGTTCCTTGGTGATCTGCGCCTGACGCTGACGGTTGTAGGTGATCGTCAGCTTGCCGATCATGTCGCCGGCATTGCGCGTCGCATTGTCCATGGCCGACATCTTGGCGCCCATCTCGCCCGCGGCGTTCTCAAGCAGCGCGCGGAAGATCTGGACGGAGATGTTGCGTGGAATCAGGTCCGCCAGGATCTGGCCCGCATCCGGCTCGTACTCGTAGATCGACGACGCCGAGACGTCGGCGGTCGGCACCACCGGCGCGCTGGCTGGAATGATCTGCTGCGCAGTCGGGATCTGCGAGATCACCGACTTAAACTCCGAGTAGAACAGCGTGCAGACGTCGAACTCCCCGGCGGCGAAGCGCTGGGTGACATTGCGGGCAATCGCGTCGGCATTGACGAAGCCGACCTGCTTGACCTCGCGCAGTTCGATGCGCTCGATGATCAGCCTGGCGAAGTCGCGGCGCAGGATGTCGTTGCCCTTCTTGCCGACGGTGATGATCTTCACCGTCTTGCCGTCGCGCAGCAGCCTGCGAATGTGGTCGCGTGCCAGGCGGGCGATCTGGCTGTTGAAGCCGCCGCACAGGCCGCGCTCGGCGGTTGCCACGACGAGCAGGTGCACGTCGTCCTTGCCGGTGCCGGTCATCAGCGCCGGTGCGTCGTCGCCCGACACGGCCGCCGCGATGTTGGCGAGCACCGCGCCCATGCGCTGCGAATACGGCCGCGCCGCCTCCGCCGCTTCCTGGGCGCGACGCAGCTTCGCCGCGGCGACCATCTGCATCGCCTTGGTGATCTTCTGCGTCGCCTTCACCGAGGCGATGCGGTTTCGCAGATCCTTGAGTGACGGCATGCCTCGACCCTACTCCCGACCGCTCAGCCGAAGTTCTTGGCGAAGGCGTCGATCTCGGCCTTCAGCTTCGCGCGCAGATCGTCCGACAGCGCCTTCTCGACGCGGATCGCCTCGAGCACCGCCTTGCCGTCGGCACGCATGTGCGTCAGCAGACCACGCTCGAACTCGCCGACCCTGTTGACCGGGAGCTTGTCGAGATAGCCGTTGACGCCGGCGAAGATCACCACGACCTGCTCTTCCGTCTTCAGCGGCGAGAACTGCGGCTGCTTCAGGAGTTCGGTGAGGCGAGCGCCGCGGTTGAGCAGGCGCTGGGTCGCGGCGTCGAGATCGGAGCCGAACTGGGCGAAGGCGGCCATCTCGCGATACTGGGCAAGCTCGCCCTTGATCGAGCCGGCAACCTGCTTCATCGCCTTGACCTGGGCGGCCGAGCCGACGCGCGACACCGACAGACCGACGTTCACCGCCGGACGGATGCCCTGGAAGAACAGGTTGGTCTCGAGGAAGATCTGGCCGTCGGTGATCGAGATCACGTTGGTGGGGATGTAGGCCGACACGTCGTTGGCCTGCGTCTCGATGACCGGAAGCGCGGTGAGCGAGCCCTTGCCGTTCTCGTCGTTGAGCTTGGCGGCGCGCTCGAGCAGGCGCGAATGGAGGAAGAACACGTCGCCGGGATAGGCCTCGCGACCGGGCGGACGACGCAGCAGGAGCGACATCTGGCGGTAGGCGACGGCCTGCTTGGACAGGTCGTCGTAGCCGATCACGGCGTGCATGCCGTTGTCGCGGAAGTACTCGCCCATGGCGCAGCCCGCGAAGGGGGCCAGGAACTGCATCGGCGCCGGATCGGACGCGGTGGCCGCGACGATGATCGAATACTGCAGCGCGCCGCGCTCCTCGAGCACCTTGACGAACTGCGCGACCGTGGAGCGCTTCTGGCCGATGGCGACATAGACGCAGTAGAGCTTCTGGCTCTCGTCGTCGCCTTCATTGATCGGCTTCTGGTTGAGGAAGGTGTCGAGCAGGATGGCGGTCTTGCCGGTCTGGCGGTCGCCGATGACGAGCTCGCGCTGGCCGCGGCCGATCGGGATCAGCGCATCGATGGCCTTGAGGCCGGTCGACATCGGCTCGTGCACCGACTTGCGGGGAATGATGCCGGGCGCCTTGACGTCGACGCGGCGACGCTCGGTCGCCTCGATCGGGCCCTTGCCGTCGATGGGGTTGCCGAGCGCGTCGACGACGCGGCCGAGCAGGCCCTTGCCGACCGGCACGTCGACGATGGTGCCGGTGCGCTTGACGGTGTCGCCTTCCTTGATGTCGCGGTCGGCGCCGAAGATGACGACGCCGACATTGTCGGTCTCGAGGTTGAGCGCCATGCCGCGGATGCCGCCGGGGAACTCGACCATCTCGCCCGCCTGGACGTTGTCGAGGCCGTAGACGCGGGCGATGCCGTCACCCACCGACAGAACCTGGCCGACTTCGGAGACTTCGGCTTCCTTGCCGAAGTTCTTGATCTGGTCTTTCAGAATTGCGGAAATTTCCGCGGCGCGGATGTCCATCAGCCGACCTCTTTAAGTGCGAGCTTGAGCGAATTGAGTTTGGTCTTGAGCGACGTGTCGATCTGGCGCGAACCCATCTTGACGATGAGGCCGCCAAGCAGGGAGGGATCGATCGTGACCTTGACGGTGACTGTCTTGCCGGCGACTTCCGCCAGCGCGGCCTTGAGTTCGGCCTCCTGTTCGCGCGTCAGCGGATGCGCGCTGCGAACCTCGGCCACGACCTCGCCGCGATGTTCGGCAGCAATGGCGCGAAACGCCCGGATGATGCCGGGCACGGCGAACAGCCGGCGGTTCTTGGCCACGACCTTCAGGAAGTTGCCGATGAGGCCCTGCATGCCGGCCTTCTCGACGATCGCGGAGATCGCCCGATACTGGTCGTCGGCGGAAAACACGGGGCTCTCGATCAGCCGCTTGAGATCGGCGCTCTCCCCGATCAGCCCCTCGAAGGCAAGGAGATCGTACTCGACCTGGGAGACGCTCTTCTCCTCGAGGGCGAGCTCGAACAGCGAACCGGCGTATCGCCCGGCGACGTCGGAAACTGGCGAAGTAGACTGTGCCACGAACGGTCTTCTCTTCCTGAGATGGCCGCAGGATTGCTGCGCGGGTGGATAATTCCGGCTAACCCTCTGACCTATTTGAATTATTTCGACCGCAAATCCAAGCGCACCGATCCCCCGGCCGAAAGTTGATTGCCGTCTAGCACAGGCATTCCGGACTCGCAACAACCCGAGGCATCTGGTTTCGCGTCAGTTTTGTCGCATCAAATCGGCCCCGGCGGCCCCCGACGCCCCTCATGGCAGGTAGCCGAAGGCATGGGCGAGCGGCAGGGCGGCCCAGAGGATATCGAGCGCAAGGCGAAGGAGGCCCATGCCATAGGCGGTGCGGTCGGTCGCCAGCGCGGCGGCGCGGCCGACGGCGCAGAAAAACCATCCAACGCCCAGAGCGAGATAGAGCAGCGGCTGCGCCAGCATGATTGCCGCGATGCCGAGGCCGATCGGGAAGCCGGACGCGGCCCTGAGCGCCGACGACGCGGTGGCTCGGTCGCGCGGCTCGCCAGTCAGGCCGGCCCAGGGACCGGGAAGAATGAGCGCCGCGAGCCCGGCGAGAACGGCCGCGACGGCGGAGGCGAAGGCCAGAGCCTCGCCGGTGGTGGTGGGCCAGGGGAGCGTCAGTTCCATGAACAGGTTCCTGCTGCAGCGCAGGCGCTTGTAGCAGGGCCATGCGCCGATTCGCCAGCGGCCGGAAATGCGGGGACAGTTTACCCAATTCGGGATCGCGGCGCTCGGGGATGGATGAGCCAGGCAGCCGAATTGGGTAAACTGTCACCGTGTTTCAGAGCCAACGCCGGCGCGCCGGGAGGCGTGTGTCTTCACGCCCGGCTCATCGGTTTCGACAGGAGAACGCGTCCGCGGAAGCGCGGACGCTATGAGGTGTCGGGGGCCTGATGCGGCCAGCCGCCGCGCGTAACGGAACGGCGCGCCGGCCAGCGCGCGGAGCCATCGGCAACGGCACGCACATGGTCGATGCGGGCGGTCTCGCCAGAAAGGCGGCCTTCCGGCGGCAACAGGGTGCCGAGCACGGCGGCCAGCAGGCGCAGGCGCCAGGCGAGCAACGCGGCATCGTCGGGGCTGCTGCCGGGCGCCAGGTCCTCGTCGAAGCCCTGCCAGGACAGCTGCGTGACGTCGACGACGTAGACCCGCGCGACGCCCTCGGCATAGCGCAGGATGGAGAGCACGAGCCAGCGGATCGGAAGCGACCGGGCGCCAGCACGCTCGGCGAGCAGCGCCAGCGCGACGAACGTCGCGATGATGCGTCTCAGCGTCCGATCGTCCAGTCCCACGTCCATGCCCGTCCTCTCCAAAACCAGCCGCCATTGTGGGGCGGGTGGTCGGAGGCGTGGACAGAAATCGTGGAAGATGTTGATTTCGTTGGGGGTGGGGTCGAATTTGTCCACGCGGAGGGCGGGTGAGCGCGCGCGAGGGGAGAGATCACTCGCTTCGCCGTCGCCGGTCTCTATCGGTGCAAGAGGAGCGCTGAGGCCGGAACTGCCGATCTCCCCCGTGCGGGGGTCCGAAGGATGAGGACGGTTGCGGGGAGACGGTCCTCTTGCGATGAAGCGGCGCGGGGCGGGGGTGACGAGCACGATCGTCCTCGGTGCCGGGTCGCCGTCGCGGACATAGCGCAACAGGCCGGGCACGATCGGCCCTTCCCGCCACCTTATGGTCGACGTCTTGCGACCGCCGACGATGTCCGGAAAGAGGCGGGGGAACCACGCCGAGGGTCTGCATCGACCTGCTCACAAAAAGCTCTGCGGGTCGATGTCGACCTGCACCCGCACCGAGCCGCGCGGCTTGTCGGCCGCCGCCAGCATCGAGCGGACGAACTTCTGGATATCGGAGCGTTTGTCGCCATGGACGAGGAGGCGGAAGCGGTGGCGGCCGCCGATCAGCGCCAGCGGCGCCTCGGCGGGGCCAAGCACGTCGATGTCGGGCGCGCGCGGCGCCGCGCGGCGCAGCGCCCGGGCATGGCCTTCGGCCTCGGCGCGGGTGGCGGCGCTGACGATGAGCCCGGCCAGCCGGCCGAAGGGCGGCATGGCCGCGCGCTGGCGCTCGTCGGTCTCCCTGTCGTAGAAGGCGTCGGCGTCGCCCGAGACGATCGCCTTCATCACCGGATGATCGGGCTGGTAGGTCTGCAGCAGGCCGAGGCTCTTCTTGCCGGTGCGGCCGGCGCGGCCCGTCACCTGCGACAGCAGCTGGAAGGTTCGCTCGGCGGCGCGCGGATCGCCGTTGGCGAGGCCGAGGTCGGCATCGACGATGCCGACCAGCGTCATGTTGGGAAAATTGTGACCCTTGGCGACGAGCTGGGTGCCGATGACGATGTCGGCCTCGCCCTTGGCGATGGCTTCCAGTTCCAGCCGCAGCCGGCGCACGCCGCCGAGCAGGTCGGACGACAAGACGATGATGCGTGCATCCGGGAAATGGCCGACCGCCTCTTCCGCGATGCGCTCGACGCCGGGGCCGCAAGCGACCAGATGGTCGAGCGCGCCGCAGGACGGGCAGGCCTCGGGGCGCGGTTCGGTGTGGCCGCACTGGTGGCAGACGAGCTGGCCGCGAAAACGATGCTCGACCAGCCAGCTGGAGCAGGACGGGCACTGGAAGCGGTGGCCGCAGACGCGGCACAGCGTCAGCGGCGCGTAGCCGCGCCGGTTGAGGAAGAACAGCGCCTGCTCGCCGCGCGACAGCGTCTTCTTCGTCGCGTCGAGGAGCACCGGCGAGAGGAAGCCGCCGCGGGCGGGCGGCGCACGGCGCATGTCGATCGCCTTCAGGTCGGGCAGCGCGGCCTCGGCGTAGCGCGCCGGCAGCGCCACGCGGCCATAGCGCCCCGACAGCGCGTTGACGCGGGTCTCGATCGACGGCGTCGCCGAGGCGAGGATGACGGGAAAGCCGGCGATGTGGGCGCGCACCACGGCCATGTCGCGCGCATTGTAGAAGACGCGGTCCTCCTGCTTGTAGGCGGGGTCGTGCTCCTCGTCGACGACGACGAGGCCGAGAGCGTGGAAAGGCAGGAACAGCGCCGAGCGGGCGCCGGCGACCACCCGCACCTGGCCTTCGGCGACCTGGCGCCAGACCCGCTCGCGCATGCGCGGCGGCAGGTCGGAGTGCCACTCGGCGGGCTTGGCGCCGAAGCGGTCCTGGAACCGCTCTAGGAAGGCATGGGTAAGCGCGATCTCGGGCAGGAGGATCAGCACCTGCGCATCGCGCCCGAGCGCCGCCGCGATCGCCTCGAAATAGACCTCGGTCTTGCCCGAGCCGGTGACGCCGTCGAGCAGCGTGACCGAGAACGCGGCCTGCCCTGCCTCTTCCCGCAGGGTGAAGGCGGCGGCCTCCTGGTCGGGATTGAGCGATGGCGTCACGTAGCCGGGATCGGGAGCGGCGACCACCGGGCGCGGCGGCAGCTTCACCGCCTCGAAGACGCCCTGTTCCTTCAGCCCGTCGATGACGGTGGACGACACGCCGGCGGCATGGGCGAGACCCGACCGGGTCCAGGCCATGCCCTCGTGGGCGAGTTCGAGGACGCGGGCGCGCGCCGCCGTGACGCGGTCGGGCACGGCATGGGTGCGGGCGATGCCGTCGATCCACGGTTCGGGATCGAAGGCGGCCGGGGCGCGCAGCAGCATGCGCGCCACCATGCCGGGCGGCGACAGCGTGTAGTCGGCCACCCAATCGACGAAGCGGCGCATCGGCGCGTCTATGGCCGGACAGTCGAAGACCTGGGAAATCGGCCTGAGCTTCTTCGGATCGACCTTGCCGCCGTCACCGTCCCAGACGATGCCCGCGACCTCTCGCGGCCCGAGCGGCACGCGCACGATCGAGCCCGGCGCGACCGCCATGCCAGCCGGAACCGCATAGGAGTAGGGCCGCTCGGCGGGCATGGGGACCAACACCGGAACGACGGAGGGGGCAGGCGAATCTTGCGTCATGGCGCGTGACCTTGCCCCGAGTTTCGTCTAGAGCAAAGGCCAACAAGACCGGCAAAGCCGCGTCCAGCCCCGAATTATCCAGGAGAAGGCCATGAAATTCTTCGTCGACACCGCCGACACGAAGGAAATCCGTGAACTCAACGAACTCGGCCTGCTGGACGGGGTGACCACGAATCCGTCGCTGATCCTGAAATCGGGCGGCAACATCGCCGAGGTCACCAAGGAGATCTGCTCGATCGTGGAAGGCCCGGTCTCGGCCGAGGTGGTGGCAACCGAATACGCCGAGATGATGCGCGAGGCCGACGTGCTGTCGAAGATCGCCGACAACATCTGCATCAAGGTGCCGCTGACGCTGGACGGGCTGCGCGCCTGCAAGGCGATCACGTCGGATGGCCGCAAGGTCAACGTCACGCTGTGCTTCTCGGCCAACCAGGCGCTGCTCGCCGCCAAGGCCGGCGCGACCTTCATCTCGCCCTTCATCGGCCGGCTGGACGACATGGGCTTCGACGGCGTCGAGCTGATCGCCGAGATCCGGCAGATCTACGACAATTTCGGCTTCGAGACGGAAATCCTCGCGGCCTCGATCCGCACGCCGGACCACGTCAAGCGCGTCGCGCTGCTGGGCGCCGATGTCGCGACCGTGCCGCCCGCGACGCTGCGCGCGCTGGTCAAGCATCCGCTGACCGACAAGGGCCTGGAGCAGTTCCTGGCCGACTGGGCCAAGACCGGCCAGAAGATCGGCTGAACAGAAGCATCATCGCCCGGCGGCCGGCGCCGCCCCGCGGCGCATGAATACGGCACGGGACGGTTTGGACGGGGCGCGGTCGCGCCCCGTTCGCGTCTGGAGCCTTTCCGGTGAACCAATGTTCGCCGGAAAGGCTCTAGAGCGGCCGCTTGATGATGCGCGCCAGGACGCCGACGATGCCTTCGCGAAACAGCAAGACCGCGACCACGAAGATGATGCCCTGGCCGATCGTCACCCAGTCGCCGAACGTCGCCAGATAGTTCTGCAGGGCGACGATCACGGCGGCGCCGAGGATCGGCCCGAACACCGTCCCCATTCCGCCCAGGAGCGTCATGAGCACCACTTCGCCCGACATGGTCCAGTAGACGTCGGTGAGCGAGGCGAGCTGGAACACGATCGCCTTGGTGGCGCCGGCCGTGCCGGCCAGCGCCGCCGACAGGACGAACACGGCGAGCTTGTAGCGCCGCGTCCGGTAGCCCAGCGAGACCATGCGCGGCTCGTTGTCGCGGATGCCCTTCAGGACCTGGCCGAAGGGCGAATGGATGATCCGGTAGATGACCAGCAGGCCGACGGAGACCACCGCCAGGACGAAGAAATAGAGGTTGCGGTCGGGCGCCATCGAGATGAGCCCGAACAGATGCCCGCGCGGCACCGACTGGATGCCGTCCTCGCCGCCCGTGAACGGCGCCTGGACGGAGAAGAAGAACACCATCTGGGCGAAGGCCAGCGTGACCATGGCGAAATAGATGCCCTGGCGGCGGATGGCGAGCGAGCCGATGGCCAGACCGAGAACGGCCGCCGCCCCCGTGCCCGCCAGGATGGCGAGTTCGGGCGAGAGCCCCCAGACCTTGGCGGCATGGGCGGACACGTAGCTCGCGCCGCCGAAATAGGCCGCGTGGCCGAAGGACAGGAGGCCGCCGAAGCCCAGCAGCAGGTTGAAGGCGCAGGCAAACAGCGCAAAGCACAGCACCTTCATCACGAAGACGGGATAAAGCACGTAGGGCGCGATCAGGCCGAGCACGAGCAGCCCGGCGAAGATGACCATGTGCAGGACCGGCATGCCGGCCGTCCCGGGGCTGGCGGCCGCCGTGGTGTCGAGGGTCGGGGCTTGCGTTGCCATCAGACTTCCCTTCCGAAGAGGCCGGCCGGTTTGACGAGAAGCACGATCGCCATGATCACGAAGATGACGACGGCCGAGCCCTCCGGATAGAAGACGCGCGTCAAGCCCTCGACGAGCCCCAGCCCGAACCCGGTCAGGATGGAGCCGAGGATGGAGCCCATGCCGCCGATGACCACCACCGCGAAGACGACGATGATGACGTCGGCGCCCATGTTCGGGTTGACCGAATAGATGGGCGCGGCAAGAACGCCCGCGAAGGCGGCAAGCCCGACGCCGAAGCCGTAGGTCAAGGTGATGAGGCGGGGGACGTTGATGCCGAAGGCGCCCACCATGGTGGGGTTTTCGGTCGCCGCGCGCAGGTAGGCGCCGAGCCGGGTCTTCTCGATGACGAACCAGGTGCCGAGACACACGACCACCGAGACGACGACGACCCAGCCGCGATAGTTCGGCAGGAACATGAAGCCGAGATTCTGCCCGCCCGTCAGCTGCTTGGGCATGGCGTAGGGCAGGCCGGAGATCCCGTACTGGTTGCGGAAGAGGCCCGTGATGATCAGCGCGAGGCCGAAGGTCAGCAGCAGACCATAAAGATGATCGAGATGGTAGAGCCGGGAGATGAACACCCGCTCCAGCACGACCCCCGTCGCGCCGACGATGATGGGCACCAGGAACAGCGCGCCCCAATAGGGGATGCCGGCATAGTTCAGCAGCATCCAGGCCACGAACGCGCCCATCATGTACTGGGCGCCGTGGGTGAAGTTGATGATGTTGAGAAGGCCGAAGATGATCGCAAGACCAAGGCTCAGCAGAGCGTAGAAGGAGCCGTTGATCAGGCCCAGCAGCAGCTGGCCGAACAAGGCCTGCGGCGGAATACCCAGCAGTTCGAACATGTCAGGACCCTGTCTTGCGCGGGGAACGACGCGCCGGGTGACCGGCGCGTCGTCCGGGGCGATTACTGCACGAGCGGGCAGCCGCCGTCGGCGAGCGGACGGAAGGCCTTGTCGGCCGGGATGGTCGCGACCGTCTCGTAGAGATCCCAGGGGCCCTTCGAAGCGTCGGGAGTCTTGACCCGGAAGAGGTACATGTCGTGGACCTTGCGGCCATCAGCGCGCACCACGCCCTGGCCGAACAGCGGATCGTCGGTGGGCATTTCCTTCATCTTGGCCATGACGACTTCCGCATCCTTCGTGCCGGCGGCTTCGACGGCCTTGAGGTAGTGCAGCACGGCGCCGTAGACGCCGGCCTGGATCATCGAGGGCTTCTTGCCGGTCTTTTCCTCGAACCGGGCCGACCATTCGCGGGTCTGGTCGTTGAGATCCCAGTAGAAGCTCTCGGTGAGGACGAGGCCCTGCGCGACGTCGAGGCCGAGCGCATGCACGTCGTTGACGAACATCAGCAGGCCCGCCAGTGACTGGCCGCCCTGGGTGATGCCGAACTCGGATGCCTGCTTGATCGAGTTGATCGTGTCGCCGCCGGCATTGGCGAGGCCGATGACCTGCGCGCCCGAGGTCTGCGCCTGGAGCAGGAAGGACGAGAAGTCCGTGCCGGGGAAGGGCGTGCGGACCGCGCCGACAACTTCGCCGCCATTGGCCACGACCACCGCGGACGTGTCGCGCTCGAGGGCGTGACCGAAGGCATAGTCGGCCGTCAGGAAGAACCAGGTCTTGCCGCCTGCTCCGACCATCGCACCGCCGGTGCCGTTGGCCAGCGCCCAGGTGTCATAGGTCCAGTGCACGGTGTTGGGCGAGCACTTCGACCCGGTCAGGTCGGACGTGGCCGCGCCCGAGTTCAGGAAGATCTTGTTCTTCTCGCGGGTGATGTCGTTGACGGCCAGCGCCACCGACGAAGTCGGCACGTCGGCGATCACGTCGACGTTCTCGGTGTCGTACCACTGCCGGGCGATGTTGGAGCCGACGTCCGGCTTGTTCTGGTGATCGGCCGACACCACCTCGACGGTGATGCCCTTGTCGGTGCCGAAATCCTCGGCGGCCATCTGGGCGGCGACGGCCGAGCCTTCGCCGGTGATGTCGGCGTAGATGCCTGAACGATCGTTCATCACGCCGATCTTGATGGTGGTCTGGGCATAGGCCGTTCCCGCCATCAGCAGGCCGGCAAGCGATGCCACGATGAATCCTGTCTTCTTCATAGTCTTCTCCTCCTGTTTCGGCATGTGTTCATGCCGCCGTTTCTCGTTCTCAGACGCCAAGATAGCGATGCAGCTTCTCCGTATTGGCGGCGAGGTCCTCGTTGGGGATCGTGTCGATCACGCGCCCCTGCTCGACCACGTAGTGCCTGTCGGCGACCACGGCGGCGAAATGGAAGTTCTGCTCCACCAGGACGATGGTGAAGCCCTGCTGCTTGAGGCGCGCGATGGTGCGGCCGATCTGCTGGACGATCACCGGTGCGAGACCCTCGGTCGGTTCGTCGAGCAACAGGAGCTTGGCGCCCGTCCTCAGGATCCGGCCGATCGCCAGCATCTGCTGTTCGCCGCCGGAGAGCTTCGTGCCCTGGCTGGACAGGCGCTCCTTGATGTTGGGAAACAGTTCGAAGATCTGCTCGACGGTGAGCCCGCCCGGCCGCACCTGCGGCGGCAGCATGAGGTTTTCCTCGACCGACAGCGACGAGAAGATCGCGCGCTCCTCCGGGCAGAGCGCGATGCCCAGGCGGGCGATGGCGCGGGCGGGCAGGCGGATCGTCTCGCGGCCCTCGAACATCACCGAACCGGAGCGCTTGGCCAGGATGCCCATCACCGCCTTGAGCGTGGTGGTCTTGCCGGCGCCGTTGCGACCGAGCAGCGTCACCACCTCGCCCTCGCGCACGTCGAAGCTGATGCCGTGCAGGATGTGGCTTTCGGAGTACCAGCCCTCCAGGCCCTCGACCTTCAGGAGCGGCTCCGCCGACGCGGCGGCGGGAGGACGCCCGGCAAGTTCCACCTCAGCCATGTCCCACTCCGATGTAGGCGTCGATGACGCGGGAATCCTTCGACACCGTCGCGTAGTCCCCCTCGGCCAGGACCTCGCCGCGTGCCAGCACCGTGATGCGGTCGGACAGGGACGCCACGACCGACAGGTTGTGCTCGACCATGAAGATGGTGCGGTTCGCCGATATCCGGCGGATGAGCGTGGAGATCCGGTCGATGTCCTCCTGCGTCATGCCGGCCATCGGCTCGTCGAGCAGCAGCATTTCCGGATCCAGCGCAAGCGTGGTCGCGATTTCCAGCGCGCGCTTGCGGCCATAGGGCAGTTCGCCAGCGAGCGTAGCGGAGAAATCGGTCAGGCCGACATCCTCCAGAAGCGCGGCCGCCTCGTGGTTCAATCCGGCCAGCACCCTTTCCGAGCGCCAGAAGTCGAAGCTGTCGCCGCGCCGACGCTGCAGGGCGATGCGGACGTTCTCCAGCGCCGACATCTTCGGGAAGACGGCCGATATCTGGAACGAACGCACCAGCCCGAGCCGGGCGATGTCGGCCGGCTGCATGGCGGTGATGTCCTGGCCGTTGTAGCGGATGGCGCCCCTGGTCGGCTGCAGGAACTTGGTCAGCAGGTTGAAGCAGGTCGTCTTGCCGGCGCCGTTGGGGCCGATCAGCGCATGGATCGTCCCGCGCCGGACTGTCAGGTCGACATTGGAGACAGCGACGAAACCCTTGAATTCCTTGGTCAGGCCCGAGGCCTGGAGGATGATGTCCTCACTCATGGATGCCGGGAACCTACCGCGAAGGTGAGCTCCGCATCGCGACCCGGAGGCCGCGCGCCCAAAATTCCCATGTGTCTCCTCCGGTGGCTTTTTGCCATTGGCCATTGACAGGCGGTTGGAGTGTACCCGGCTCGGCGACGCTTTCAATAGCGTAAATATACGTTCTTCGAGCAAGCTGGCCGGAGTGGGTCTGGTCGTCCGGGGCAAGGATGGCGGCAACGGCAGACGGCGCGCCAGGCACGGCGATGCAGGGTCCGATCGGGCGACGCCGTCGAACCTGCCCTCGCCCCAGCGACGTGCGGCAGCGCTCAGAGCAGCCGGTCGTCCTCGGCCTTCTTGTCGGTGCGACGGCGGGTGGTGTCGGCGTCGGATTTCAGGTGCGCATCCTGTGCCGCCTTGCGGACCTGATCGAAGCGGTTCTCCTCGCCTTCACCCGATGCGGGCTGGGCTGCGGTTTTCTTCTTGAAGACGATCATGGATGTTGC
This sequence comes from Mesorhizobium sp., assembly GCA_051860465.1. Taxonomy (GTDB): domain Bacteria; phylum Pseudomonadota; class Alphaproteobacteria; order Rhizobiales; family Rhizobiaceae; genus Aquibium. Next base: position 24,599 of record JBHYDY010000012.1, on the reverse strand, counting down.
TCCCGGCTCGGGTTCATCGGCGCGAGTGTCGGCACGCCAGTGCCGACACGTCGCGTTTCAAGGCAGGCGGGCCTTACGCCACGAGGGCGGCGGCACAGGCTTCCGAGCCGCGCCGGTCGGGGCTGGTCTGCCCCGGCATGGTTGCCCAGCCGCCGGCTTCGACGAACTGCCGCCGGGCCGAGGTCCCGGTGATCGCCTTGAGCTCCGCCAGGCGGGAGTCGGAATCCGTGGCGGCATTGAACCGCTCGACGCAGATGCTGCTGGCCAACTCGGTGCGCGCCACGTTGCCGGCCGCGGTCGCCTGGTCGCGCGCCGTGCCGCCGGTCACCCAGCCACCCCACGCGAAGCCGACGACCATGGTCAATGCGGCGGCGCCGATGCACGCCCAGACGAGCGTCGATTTCGACGGTTGATAGGCATCCCACCGTTGGCTGATCGAATTGCCGGTGTTGTTCTGCGTAGCCATGAAGCTGGTCCTTCCCGATTGCTGACGAAGATCGACTCTCCGATCACGTTGACCGAAGGGTTTGGGCACTGCTCAGTAGCCCTGGCCGTTGCCGGCCTGGGTGGCATCCTTCGGCGGCAGGTCGGCGATCATCGCCTCCGCGGTGATCAGGAGGGCCGCGATCGAGCCTGCATCCTGCAAGGCCGTGCGCACGACCTTGGCAGGATCGACGATGCCCGCCTCGATCATGTCGACATAGGTCTCGGTCTGGGCGTCGAAGCCCTGATTGGCATCCTTGCTGTCGGCCAGCTTGCCGACGACGACGGAGCCTTCCACGCCCGCATTCTCGGCGATCTGCCGGATCGGGGCTTCGAGCGCCCTGAGCACGATCGAGACACCGGCGGTGATGTCGCTGTTTTCGCCGATGAGCGAAGCGAGCGCGGCGCCGGCGCGCAGGAGCGCCACGCCGCCGCCGGGTACGATGCCTTCCTCGACCGCGGCGCGGGTAGCGTTGAGAGCATCGTCGATCCGGTCCTTGCGTTCCTTGACCTCGGTCTCGGTGACGCCGCCGACACGGATGACGGCGACGCCGCCCGCGAGCTTGGCCAGCCGCTCCTGCAACTTCTCCTTGTCGTAGTCCGAGGTGGTCTCCTCGATCTGCGCCTTGATCTGCTGAATGCGCGAGGCGATGGCGGGCTTGTCGCCGGCACCGTCGATGATCGTCGTGGTGTCCTTCTCGATCACGACGCGCCGGGCGCGGCCGAGCATGTCGATGGTGACCTTCTCCAGCTTGATGCCGAGATCCTCCGAAATCAGCTGGCCGGCGGTGAGGATGGCGATGTCCTCGAGCATCGCCTTGCGGCGATCGCCGAAGCCCGGCGCCTTGACGGCCGCAACCTTCAGGCCGCCGCGCAGCTTGTTGACGACGAGCGTGGCGAGCGCCTCGCCCTCCACGTCCTCGGAAATGATCAGCAGGGGCTTGCCGCTCTGCACGACCGCTTCGAGGATGGGCAGCATGGCCTGAAGGTTGCCGAGCCTCTTCTCGTGGATCAGCAGGTAGGGATCCTCGAGTTCGACGCGCATCTTCTCGGCGTTGGTGACGAAGTAGGGCGAGAGGTAGCCGCGGTCGAACTGCATGCCCTCGACGACGTCGAGTTCAGTCTCGGCGGTCTTGGCCTCCTCGACGGTGATGACGCCTTCGTTGCCGACCTTGTCCATTGCCCTGGCGATCATCTCGCCGACGCTGGCATCGCCATTGGCGGCGATGGTGCCGACCTGCGCGATCTCGGAGGAGGACTGGACCTTCCGGGCGCGGGCCTGGATGTCCTTGACGACGGCGGCGACGCCCAGGTCGATGCCGCGCTTGAGGTCCATCGGGTTCATGCCGGCGGCGACCAGCTTGGCGCCCTCGCGCAGGATCGAGGCGGCGAGCACGGTGGCGGTGGTGGTGCCGTCGCCGGCCAGGTCATTGGTCTTGGAGGCCACCTCGCGCACCATCTGCGCGCCCATGTTCTCGAACTTGTCGGCGAGTTCGATCTCCTTGGCGACGGTGACGCCGTCCTTGGTGATCCGAGGCGCACCATAGGCCTTGTCGATGATGACGTTGCGGCCCTTGGGGCCGAGCGTCACCTTGACGGCGTTGTTGAGCAGCTCCACGCCGCGCAGCATGCGGTCGCGCGCGTCGTGGGAAAACCTGATTTCCTTGGCAGACATGATGTTCGTCCAGTTCGGTCTCGGGGATTGGGGGGCGAAAAACGGCCGGTCAGGCCGCCTGGCTCGCGGAGGCGTCGATCGGCTGGACGATGCCCATGATGTCGGCCTCCTTCATGATCAGGAGGTCCTCGCCGTCGATCTTCACCTCGGTGCCCGACCACTTGCCGAACAGGACCGTATCGCCGGCCTTGACGTCGGGCGGGATCAGCTTGCCCGAATCGTCGCGCGACCCGGGACCGACAGCCACGACCACGCCTTCCTGCGGCTTTTCCTTGGCATTGTCGGGGATGATGATTCCGCCCTTGGAGACGAGATCGCCCTCCGCGCGGCGGATGACGACGCGGTCGTGCAGTGGACGGAAGATCATGGCAATTCTTTCTGGGGCCAGCGCGTAGGGCAGCCACCCAGTCCCTATAGGAGATTTGGCACTCGGAAGATAGGAGTGCCAGAAATTATTCATGCCGGTCGGCAAAAATACCGCAGCGGCGCTGCATGTTCTATGGGCTTTTCGATTTCCAGCGGAACAAATTTTTATTCTGGATATACTTGATTGAATTTGAACCTGAACGAATGCCAAGCGACGAAATTACAGGAAAACAAAGGAACGACCGCTATTCGCGAAGAAACCGGATCGCCGGATATGGATTGGCCCGGATGGCGCGCCGACCCGGCGGGTCGGTGTCACGCGTCGAGCAGCTCGACCGTGGTCGGATCGTAGGAGAACAGCCAGGCGGACCGCTCGGCGTTCATGTCGCGCTTCTTGAAGGCCGCTCGCAAGGCGTCCACGTCGGGCAGGTGGAACAGGCCGCGGTTGGCGCGCGATTCGTTGACGATGCGGGCGGTGCGGTCGACGCGGTTGCGCTGATAGAGCGCGATGGCCGACGGCACGTCGGGCCCGCGCGACAGGGCACGCGCCAGCACGGCCGCGTCCTCGACGGCCATGGCGGCGCCCTGCGCCATGTAGGGCAGCGTCGGGTGGGCGGCGTCGCCGAGCAGGGTGACGCGCGCCGTGCTCCAGTCGCGGATCGGCTCGCGGTCGCGCAAGGCCCAGCGGAAGCACTGGTCGCGATCGGCGGCGTCGATGATCGTGGTGATCATCGGGTGCCAGCCCTCGAAATCGGCGCGCATCTCGGCCCAGGGACGCGGCGTGGTCCAGGATTCGTCTTCCCACTGCGCGTGCTCGACGCAGCCGACGAGGTTCATCAGCGCGCCACCGCGCAGGGCGTAGGTGACGGCGTGCCGGCCGGGTCCGGCCCAGATGTCGGTCGAGCCCCAGCGATGCTCTGGCGGCAGCCGGTCCATCGGCACCATGACCCGCCAGACGGCGTCGCCGGTGTAGGCAGCCTCGTCCGGTCCGGCGATGCCGCGGCGCACCACCGACTTGATGCCGTCGGCGCCAATCAGCGCCGCGCCGCGCTCGGTCGCGCCATCGGCGAGCGTCACCGTGACGCCGTCCTCGTCCTCGGCGAAGGAGGCGACCGCGCAGCCGGTGCGCACGGCGCCCGGATCGAGGCTCCTGACCTTGTCGACCAGGAGGCGGTGCAGGTCGGCACGGTGGATGGTCACGTAGGGAACGCCGTGGCGCTCGCGATAGCCGGCCCCGAGCGGGATCGTCTGCAGGATCTCGCCGCTGTCGAAGATGCGGAAATGATAGGCGTCGGGCAAGACGCCGACCGCCTCGACCGCCTCCAGGAGGCCGAGCGAACGATAGACCCGGCCGGCATTGGCGCTGACCTGGATGCCGGCGCCGACCTCGGCCAGGACCGGCGCCTGCTCGAAGACGACGACCTCGAAGCCGGCCTGGAGCAGCGTGGCCGCGGCGGTCAGCCCGCCGATGCCGCCGCCCGCAACCAGGATGCGTCCTGCCTTGTCCATGCCGCCTGCTCCTCCGGGTCTGCGATCTATCCGGTGACCGCGACCGACATCTCGCCGATCCGGTCGATACAGGCATCCATGACGTCGCCCGAGGCGACCGGCGCGACGCCCTCCGGCGTGCCGGTCATGATGACGTCGCCCGGATAGAGCGTATAGGCCTTGCTGGCATAGGCGATCAGCTTCTGGACGTTCCAGATCAGCAGGCTGGTGTTGGACTTCTGTCGCGACTGGCCGTTGACCTTGATCTCGAAGTCGAGATGGCCGGGGTCGCCGATCTCGTCGGCGGTGACGACGTGCGGGCCGAACACGGTGAAGGTGTCGAGCGACTTGCGGAAGGAACGGTCCTCGGTGCCGCGGATGGTCATGTCGAGCCCGATCATGTAGCCGGCGACATGGGACAACGCGTCGGCCTCCGAGACGCGGAAGCCCTGCCGGCCGATCACCAGCGCCAGCTCGATCTCGTGGTCGATGCGCCGGTCGGGCCAGTCGGCCACGACCGCATCGCCCGCACCGATCATCGAGCTCGGCGCCTTCAGGAACACGCCGTAATCGGCGATGGTCTTCACCTGGGTGCCGAAATTGATCTGCGTGTCGGCGCGCGATTCGTCGAGATGGAGCTGGTAGTTGACCGGCGCGGCGACGATCTTGCCCGGATTGGCGACCGGCGAGAGCAGCCGCACCGACGTCACCGGCACGCCCGGGACCGTGCCGGCCATTTCCTCCATCCGGGGACGCAAGGCGTCGAGATGGTTGAAGAAATGGTCGCCGCGCGGCACCGGCCATTTGAGCGGCGGCAGGTGGTCGAGCGCCGGCGTGACGTCATGGACGAGATTTCCACGGACGACACCCAGGCGATCGTCGTCGAAACGGCAGAAACGCATGTCTTTTTATCCTTGCAGTCGATCGGGTCGTGTTGTTCTTGAATCAGCGTCCGCGTTCCTCGCGCCAGAGCCCGAGCTTTTCCTGGGCAACGCGGTCGGAGAAGCAGAATAGGAAGGAATCCTCGGTGGCGGTGTAGCTGCGCCAGGTCCAGCCGGGCGCGACGGCCACGTCGGAGACCGAAAGGTCGAAGCTCGTGTCGCCGGCGGAGGCGGTGAGCGCGCCTTCGGCCAGCGCCATGACGATGCCGTCGGTCGAGCGAATCGGTTTCGTCTGGAAGCCCTTCGGCAGATAGGACATCCAGGCGGCCATGGTCGGCATGGCCCAGCCGCCGTCGAGCGGGTTGGCGTAGCGCAGCGTCACTGCCTCGTGGACGTCGGGCGCCTCGCCCTTCGACGCGGCCACGAGAGCCTCGCGGGTGCGCTCGTAGGGATAGTTGAAGATCGGCGTCGTCAGTCCGTAGCGGCTGACGGGGCTGAGCGGCAGCATGCCCGAGCCGAACCGCGCCAGCGAATCGCCCTCCGGCCGCACGATCGACTGGCGCTCGTCATTGTAGTGCTCGTTGAAGCCCGCCTCGAAGAAGGAGACCAGCGGCAGGTCGAGGCCATCGAGCCAGGCGCAGGGGGCGGAGCCCTCGTTGCCGTGGTCGTGATAGGCCCAGGACGGGGTGATGATGAAGTCGCCGCGGCGCATCGGCGTACGCTCGCCGCCGACCGCGGTGAAGGCGCCCTCGCCCTCGAGCATGAAGCGCAGGGCGGACGGGGTGTGGCGATGCGCGGGCGCGGTTTCGCCGGGCATGATCAGCTGCAGGCCGGCATACATGGTCGCGGTAGCGCGCGACTGGCCGGGCATCGCGGGGTTCTCGAGCACAAGGACGCGGCGCTCGGCTTCCTTCGCGGTGAGCAGGTCGCCCGATTCCATCAAGAGCGGACGCACGTCGGCATAGCGCCAGCGGTGCGGGGCTGCCTTCGATCTGGGTTCGTTGGGCAGGAGCCCGCGCAGCACCTCCCACAGCGGCGCCAGATTTTGCGGCGAAAGCCGGTCGTAGAATTCCTTGCGCTCGGCTTCAGTGGAACTTGCGGGGGCGGTGCTCATGGTTCTCTCCCGATATGGGCCTATTCGGCCGCGATTTCCCTGGCCGACGCGTCGTCGTTGCGACGGCCGATGAACTCGATGGCGAAGACGGCGACGACGAGGACGGCGCCGGCGATGTTGGCGGCCGCCGCCCAGGACGCCATGCCGAGCGGCACCAGAAGCAGGGCTCCGCCCGCTAGCGAGGCAAGGCGCAGGACGACGCCGATGCGGCGCAGCCCGTAGCCGATCATGCCGGCCGAGACGAACCAGACGCCGATCCCGGCGGTGCCGATCGTGAACAGGATCTCCATCCACGAACCTTCCTGCAGGAGCAGGCTCGGCGAGAAGACGAAGAGGAAGGGGATGATGTAGGCCGTCCACGAAAAGCGCATCGCCGCCCAGCCGGTGCGCATCGGATCCGCCTTGGCGAGGTTGGCCGCGAAAAAGGCCGCGATCGCCACCGGCGGCGTCACGAAGGACATCATGCCGAGATAGAGGATGAACATGTGCGCGGCGATCGGCGAGACGCCGACCTCGACCAGCGCCGGCACGATGAGCACGGCCAGCAGCACGTAGACGCCGAGCGTGGGCATGCCCATGCCGAGCACGATGCACAGCACGCCCGATATGAGGAGAAGCAGGAACACGTTGCCCGAGCCGAGCTCGACGAGGAAGAGGGTCAGCGCGAAACCGAGGCCGGTGATCTGGAGGATGCCCATGATGTAGCCGGCGGCGGCCGCGATCATGATGATGTCGGCCGACGACATGCCGGTCCGCACGATGCAGACCCAGACTTCGCGCAAGGTCAGGCGCTGGGCGCCGTACCCGATGGCGAAGCCGATCGCGGCGACCGCGATGCAGGCGTAGATGGCGGCGTTTTCCGGTTCGCGGTTCTGCCAGAACAGGGCGTAGACGAGGACGACGAAGGGCAGGAGGAAGAGCCAGCCCTTGGCCACGACCTTCAGCAGATTGGGGATGTCCTTGGCGGGCACCCGCAGGATCTTGCCCTTGGCGGCTTCGAGATCGGCCTGGATGAACAGCGCGAAATAGTAGAGCAGCGACGGCACGAGGGCTGCGATGGCGACCTCGGCATAGCTGATCTGGAGGAAGTCGGCCATCAGGAAGGCGACGGCGCCCATCACCGGCGGCATCAGCTGGCCGCCATTGGAGGCGCTGGCCTCGATCGCGGCGGCGTGCTCGGGCTTGAAGCCCGACCGCTTCATCATCGGGATGGTGATGACGCCGGTGGCGAGGATGTTGGACACGACGATGCCGTTGATCGAGCCGAACAGCGAAGAAGCCATGATCGAGATCTTGGCCGCGCCGCCGCGGAAGCGGCCCATCAGGCCAAGCGAGACGTCGTTGAAGAAATTGGCGCCGCCGGACGACGACAGCAGCTGGCCGAAGAACACGAAGGGGATGACGACCGTCACGCCGATCAGCAGCACCAGCCCGAACAGGCCGCTGGTGTCGAGCCCGAGATAGATCACCATGCCGGTCGCCTCGACCTCGCGGGTCTGAAGCGCGCCGCCGACCTTGTGGCCGACGAGCGCGTAGAGGAAGAAGGCGAGCACCACGACCACCAGCGACCAGCCGGAGGCGCGCCGCAGGCCTTCCACCACGAGCAGGAAGAGAAGCCAGGCGACGATGGCCACGTCCCAGGGCGAGTTGAAGAATTCGCCCAGCATGCGCGGATAGGACCAGCCCATGTAGAGGCCGACCGCGACCGATGTCGCGGCCAGCAGCCAATCGTACCAGGGCGCCGCCACGCGCGGCGCTTCCGTGCGGCGGAACGGCCGCACGAGATACACCATGGCCATGGCGAGGCCGAGCACGACCGCCAGGAACTGCTCGGCCAGGAAGTTCAGGCCGACCAACCGGTAGAGATCGGCGCCCCAGGCGATACCGCCGAGGGCAATCGCTGCCCCCAGCACCGTGGTCGCCGTCTCGAGCGCCCTGCCCGCGGGCGGCTCGAGATCATGTTCGGCCTGCATCGTCATGCGCGTGGTCCCGGTTTCCTGGCTTCTGTAGAGAGGCTAAGCTCGCCTACTCGACCGGCCAGATGCCGACTTCCTTGTAGTAGCGGATCGCGCCCGGGTGGTAGCTCACGTCCTGTTGCTGGACAGCCAGGTTGGCCGGGGTCATCGCGTTGAACGAAGGGTGCGCGGCGACAAGCTGGTCCTTGTTCTCGTGCAGCGCCTTGACGACCTGGTAGACCGTCTCCTCGTCCACATCCGCGCTGGCGGCGACCGTCATGGCGTACTGCATCAGGTTCGTCTCGCCGATGACGCCATTGAGATGCGGCAGCGGCACCTGCGAGGCGACGGTGTATTCGGGGCGTATGGCGGCCATGGCGGCCTTGGCCTCGTCGCTGTCGTCGAGGCTGAGGAACTTGATGCCGACGGCGGCATCGACTTCCGCCATCTTCGGCGCGCCGACGGCAAAGACGGTGGCGTCGAGGCGGCCGGACTTGAAGTCGTCGGCGGCGCGCAGGAGGTTGGCGGTGGGCACGCCGTCCGTGTCGTCGAGCGACAGGCCGGCGGTGGCGAGAATGGCGTTCGACAGGGCGATGCCCTGCGGGAAGCCCTGCCAGCCGATCGGGAAGCGCTTGCCCTTCAGGTCGGCCACGGTGTCGATGCCGGAATCCTTGCGAACCAGCACGCCGACCTTGAACGGGAAGACGGTCGCGGCGAGATGAAGCTTGTCCAGGGGCTTGCCTTCGTGCTCGTCCCTGCCGCGCACGGCGATGCCGAGTTCGTCGTTGGACATGAAGGTGAAGGCGGCCTGGCCGGCCTGCACCGCGCCCATCGAGGCGGCCGGCGAATTGAAGGTGATGACACGCATCTGCAGGCCGGTCTGTTCCTGCACGACCTTGGCGATGGCCTGGGTCTGCACGTTGTTGATCGAGCCCGGCGGCAGCGTCGAGATGCTGACCGTCTGCGCCGCCGCGGCGCCGGTCAGGAAGAGGCCCGCGGCCAGCACGGCCGCGCGTTGAAGCAGATGTCTCATGATCGTTTCCTCCCTTTGTCCCGCTCCTGCGGGGTTGCTAAGCTCCATCCGGCGGGATGCACGGATTTTCCTCCCCGTTGGCCCGCCGTCCGGCAATTGCAGTCCGGCGCGATGCGGCGCCGGGTGTCGATCAGGTTCCGACCGCGGCCATCAGGCGGTTCGCGACCGGGGTTTTCCCCGCGGCCAGATGCGCGATCGCGAAGCCATGCACCTGGCGCGCCACGGTCTCCAGCTGCCCGGCCACGTCTGCGTTGGCGGGCAAGCCGTTTTCGAACGGGCGGTTCTGCGCGTTCAGCGCCGCGGCAAAGGGCGTCGGCCAGCCGCGCAGCGCATGGACGATCGAGCGGACCCCGACCAGCGTCGTGCCGAGCGCCTGCGCGCCATAGGCGCTGACGAGGATGCCGACGGCGCGGCCATCGAAATAGGGACGGTGATCGGCGCGCATGTCCTCGACATAGTCGAGCGCGTTCTTGATCACGCCCGACATGCCGCCGTGATAGGCCGGCGTGGCGATGACGATGCCGTCGGCGCGCCGCAGCGACTGCACCAGCCGCCGGGCCGACGGGCTGCGGTGGTCGTCGGAGGGATCATACATCGGCAGGTCGAGCAGCGGTCCGACGATCAGCTCGGTGGTCGCGCCCATCTCGGCGATCAGGCCCAGGGTGTAGCGCAGCGCGGTCTCGGAGGACGAGCCGATGCGCGTCGTTCCGCCGATGCCGACGATATGCGGATGAAAGCCGCCGGTTTCGGTCGTGCCGCAGCCCTGCAATGGCGGTGTGGTGATCGTGTCGAGCATGCCGTTCTCCTATTCGGCCGCGGCGGCCGTCGCGGCGGAGCCGGGACGCTCCGCCTTTTCGAACGCCGCATCGATGGCCGCGTGGCGTCGGTCGAGCCACTGCTTCGTTTCCGGGTGCGTGAAGATGTAGAACTCGTCCGCCTCGATGGCGGCGACGACCCGCTCGCCGATCTCGCCGGGCTGCATCTGGCCCTTGATCAGGTCGCCCATGAAATGGTTCTGCGGCCTGACCGTCGCGCCGCCGAGCCGATCCGGTCGGCTGCGCTCGGAGAGGTGGATCTTCGTGTCGACGGCGGCCGGCGCAAGGATCGAGATGCCGATGTTCTTGCCGGCCAGCTCGTTGCGAAGGCCCTCGGAGAGCGCGACGACGGCATATTTCGTCATCGAATAGGCGCCGGTGAGGAAGTTCGGGTTGACCTGAAAGCCGCCGATCGAGGCGGTGTTGACCATGTGGGCGGGACGTCCCGACGCCAGCATGCGCGGGATGATGGCCTGGATGCCGTTGATGACGCCGTGGATGTTGACGCCGATCACCCAGTCCCAGTCGGCGGCGGTGATCTCGTGCAGCGGCACGCCGTGCATGGCGATGCCGGCATTGTTGCAGGCGATGGCGATCGGCCCGAAGGCCGCCTCGACCGAGGCGACGGCCTCCTCGACCGAGGCGCGGTCGGAAACGTCGACGCGGATCGCCCGCGCCGTGCCGCCCTCGGCCTCGATCAGGCGCACGGTCTCGACCGCATCCGCCTCGCGAATGTCGCAGACGCCGACGCGCACGCCACGGCGCGCAAGGCTCATGGCCATCCCCCGGCCGATCCCGGATCCGCCGCCCGTCACATAGGCGGCCATCCCCGCTTCGATCTTCATGGATTCCTCCTCCCGGCATCCGCCGACGTCACTTTTGCATACCAATTGCGTGTCGTCCTGGGGTCTTTGCGGCCTGCAATCCGTTTTCGGCGCGCATTCGTATACCATGTTCCAGACTTGCAGGGCCCGGTCGTCGCATGCCAAACAACCTTCCCCATCTCCCGACCGATCGGAGCCGGCGCCGCATGACGAACCAGGACAACGCCACCGCCCGCGACGGCGAGACCAGCGGCGCCGTCGAGACCGCCTATCGCTTCATCCGCACCGCGATCATCAGCGGCGACCTGACGTCCGGCGAGACGCTGCAGGAATCGCGGCTGGCCGAGCGCATCGGAGTAAGCCGCACGCCGGTGCGCGAAGCCCTGTCCAGGCTGGCCAGCGAAGGCCTCGTCGTCCTGGAGCGCTATCGCCGGGGCCAGGTCGCGAGCTTCTCCATGGCCGAGGTGGCCGAGGTGTTCCGCCTTCGCGGCAAGCTCGAGGGACACGGCGCCCGCCGCGCCTGCCGCCGCATCTCGGCGGACGACATCGCGCGGCTGGAGGCGGTCGAAGACGAGATGGAGGCGGTCTTCGCCGAACTCGGCTGGCACCGGCATCTGTCGCGCTTCGACGAGTTGAACAACGAGTTCCACGCCATCATCGCACGGGCCGCCGACAGCCCGAGGCTGGAGAAGATCCTCGCCTCCTCGCTGGAACTGCCCGCCTCGATCTTCAACCACTACATCGAGCCTCTGGACGAGCGGACCCGCCGCACCCACCGCCAGCACCGCGAGATCATCGCGGCGTTCAAGGCGCGCAATCCCGATTGGGCGGAAGCCGCGATGAGTGCTCATCTGTTCTCGATCCTCAACGACCCGGCGCCCGATCCGGAGTGAAACGACACCACGCCGGAGCCGGGCAGGCAGGCTATTCGGCCGCCACCTGCGTCCTGGCGGCGCGGCGCTCGCGAAGCCAGGGCATCACCGAGGTGGCGTAGAGCTCCATGTTCTTGCGGGTGAGCTCGGCCGGCAGCGTGCCGAACTGCAACAGCGTGAGCAGGTGTCCGAAGCCGATCTCGCTCTGGTACTGCTCCAGCCGCTGGCGCACCGTTTCGGGGCTGCCGCAGATGAACATGCCCTTGTCGATGACGTCGTCGATGGTCTGCTGGCCGCCGATGGCCGACTTGGCCTTCATGACGCCGAGCATCGACTTGAGCGACAGGTAGCCGGGCGGCAAAAGCATCTCCTTGGGCATCCGCAGGAACTTGTTGAGGAAGTTCTCGATGTGCGGCTTGGCCTCGCGGCGGGCGATCTCGTCGGTTTCGCCGACGTAGACCGGCACCGACCAGCCGAGCTGATCCTCGGTGGCTTCGTAGCCGTGCTCGGACGCCATGTCCTTGTACATCTGCATGTACCGGGCCAGCATCGCCACCGGCGTGAAGGTCTGCAGATAGGTGTAGCGGCGATCGGGATGCGAGGCCCATTCGATGGTCTCCGACGAGCCCTGCGAGGGGATCCAGATCGGCGGGCGCGGGGTCTGGTAGGGACGCGGCCACAGGTTGACGTATTCGAACTGATAGTGCTTGCCCTCGAAGGCGAAGGGGCCGGTCTCGGTCCAGGCGCGGATGATCAGGTCGTGCGCCTCGTGGAAGCGCTCGTGGCTGTCGGCCGGATTGGAGCTCCAGGCGTGGTACTCGGCGCCGATGCCGCGCACGAAGCCGGCGATGAAGCGGCCCTCGGTGATGTTGTCGACCATCGCGAATTCCTCGGCGACGGTGACGGGGTTGTTGAGCAGCGGCAGCGCGCGGCCGAGAATGGCGATCTTGACCTTCTTGGTGCGGCGGGCGAGCGCGCCGGCCATGACACCCGGCTGCGGCATCAGGCCGTAGGCGTTCTGGTGATGCTCGTTGACGCAGACGCCGTCGAAGCCGAGCTGGTCGGCATATTCGAGTTCGTCGAGATAGCGGTTGTAGAGCTTGGCGCCCTTCTTGGGGTCGTAATAGCTGTTGGGCAGCGTGATCCAGGCGGAGTTGTATTTCTTGTCGTAGTCCAGATCCAGATCCGCATAGGGCATCAGATGCATCATGTAGAATTTCATCACGCGGCTCCCTGGAGAAAGTTGACGACCCTGGAGGTGAATTCCTGCGCCTTCTCGACATGCGGAAGGTGCCCGCACTCGGGAATGATCTCGAGCGAGGAGGCCGGGATGAGGTCGCGATAGGCCGGGCCGTAGGCGGTCGGGATCAGCTTGTCGTCATCGCCCCAGATGATGAGCGTCGGCACGGCGATGCGGTGCAGCCACTTCCTGAGATGCGGATTGTGGAAGCGCGGGCTCCAGCCGAGCTTGGCCGTCATCAGCCGGTTCTTCAGCACCACGAGAAGCTCGTCCTCGTTGGCCGGCTGCGGCATCGCCTTCGCGATCTCCTGGTTGTGGAACAGGTTCCGCGCCAGTTCCTCCGGCGACCACATGAACATGTCGCCCTTTCGAACGCCGGGCACGGTGATTCCGGCCGGGGCGACGAGGGTCAGCGACTTGATCTTCTCGCAGGAGCGGGTGGCGAGTTCCGCGGCGATCCAGCCGCCGATCGAGGTGCCGACCAGATGCACCTGGTCGAGACCGAGATGGTCGATCACGTCGAGATAGAAATAGGCGAGGTCGCCGACCGTATCGAGCCATTCGGGCGTGTCCGAGGCGCCGAAACCGGGATGCTCCGGCACGATGACGTCGTAGCGCTCGCCCAGCATGTCCATGAAGGGCAACCAGCGGCTGGCGCCAGATGCGCCGTGCAGGAACAGCAGCGGCTCGCCCTTGCCTCCCCGCATGATCCGGATGCGGCATCCGGCCACCGTTTCGAATGTTTCCTCATACGGCATGGCGGTCGCTGGCCTCCCTTCGCGTCTTCTTGTGTCGACTGTTCCGATGCGACAAATTGTACACCTTATCGTGTGATCCAGGTCAAGGCGGAATCGTCAGTGGACGAGAGCCAACTATGCTGCGCTGCATCATTTTATTGATATTGCTAACTTATTTCGATCGACCTACGAATGGACATCGGAGAGTCCGGGCGCCATATTGCATACCAGATGAGAAGGAGGGTTCCGATGGCACTGGAGATGTTCGCGCTTGAGGGCCGTGTGGCGGCGGTGACGGGCGCGGCGAGCGGGCTGGGGCTGGCGATGGCGGAGGCACTCGCTTCCGCGGGCGCGACGGTGGTGCTGCTGGACATCGACGAGGCGGGGCTCGACAGGGCCCGCGAAGACATCCGCGCCGCGGGCGGGCGGGCGGAATCCGCCGTGCTCGACGTTTCGGATCGCGAGGCGATCCGCGCGGGGATCGACGCCATCGCGGCGCGTCACGGGCGCCTGGACGCGGTGATCGCCAATGCGGGCGTGACGGCCGGACCCGGCTATCGCACGGAGGCCGGCCAGATCAACGCGGTGCGCGACGAGCAATGGGACCAGGTGCTGGCGATCAACCTGACGGGCGTCTTCGTCACCATCCAGGCGGCGGCCGCCCACATGAAGCGCCAGAGGTCGGGCCGCATCGTCGCGGTCTCCTCGGTGGCCGGGCTGAAGTCGGAAGTCATGTGCGGCTATGCCTACACCGCCACCAAGGCGGCGGTGGTGAACCTGGTGCGGCAGGCGGCGATGGAACTGGCGCCCTACGACGTGATGGTGAACGGCATCGCGCCCGGGCCCTTCCGCACCAACATCGCGGGCGGGCGCATCCGGCAGCCGGAGATCGAGGCGGAGTTCGCTTCGATGGTGCCGCTCGGGCGCATCGCCTCGCCGGACGAGATCAAGGGGCTGGCGATCCTGCTTTGCTCGCGGGCGTCGAGCTTCATGACCGGCATCACCATCCCGGTCGACGGCGGAATCATGGCGAAGTAGGGCCGTTTCGGGAGGACGAAACCATGACCGACATCATCACACCGCCGTTTGCCGGACGGCTGATCCAGACCGCCTTCACGACCGACGACATCCACGCGACGATGAAGGAGATGACCGCCACGCTGGGCGTCGGCCCCTGGTTCCTGCGCGAGCGCGGCGTGTTTCCGCGCCAGGTCTATCGCGGCCAGCCGTCTTCCACGGCGCTTGCCATCGCCATGGGCTATGCCGGCGACATGCAGTTCGAGATCATCCAGCAGCTCGACGATTCGCCGTCGGTCTACCGCGAGGTGGCCGAGCGCAACGGGCACGGGCTGCACCATTTCGGTGTTGCGGCGGCGGATTACGGCGCGGCCGTCGCGCACTACGCCAGAATGGGATTCACGCTGGTCTACGAGGCCGAGGTCGCGAATGGCGCGCGCGTGGGCTATTTCGACACCCATGGCAGGCTGCCGGCGATGATCGAGGCGATCGAGTACCTGCCAGCCACGCAGGCGATGTTCGACGGCTTCCGGGCCGCCGCGCGCGACTGGGACGGCAGCGATCCGGTGCGACGGCGCGCCTAGGACTGGTGTGAAGCCCGTGAGCCCATCCAGGCAATGTCGGCCTGGCTGACACGGCCGCGCAGTTCTTGCGCTTCGCGGATGCCGAGGAGCCCCATGGCGGTGTCCATCTCTTGCAACAGAAGACGCAGGATCGCCTCCGCGCCCGCCTCGCCGCCAGCGGCGAGTCCCCAGAGCGGCAGACGGCCGACCTGGACCGCGTCGGCGCCCAGCGCGAGATACTTCAGGACGTCGGTGCCCCGGCGCACGCCACTGTCGGCGAGCACCGCGATCCTGTCCGCACAAGCCGTCGCGATCGCCGGCAGGCAGTCGGCCGGCGCGGGCAGGCAGTCGAGATTGCGTCCGCCGTGCGACGAGACGACGATGCCGTCGGCGCCGATGGCCACGGCCTTCATGGCGTCGTCGACCGACAGGATGCCCTTCACGAGCAGCCGGCCGGTCCAGCGGTCGCGCAGGCGTGCCACATCGTTCCAACCGATCGATCCGTCGAGGCGAACCGCATCCGCCATGGCCGGGCGGGTGACCGAGCTTCGATAGGCGTCGGGGTAGTGGCCGTAGGTCGGCACGCCGTCGCGCAACCAGGCGCGGCCGAACACGCCCAGGAGCCAGCGCGGATGCAGGAGACCATCGATCACCGAGCGGAGCGATGGCTCGAAGGGCACCGAGAAGCCGTTGCGCCGGTTGTACTCACGGTTGGGCGCGACGGCGGTGTCGGCCGTCAGGACGAGACAGTCGCAGCCGGCGGCCGCGACGCGGTCGAGCAGCGCGTCCGTCAGCGTGCGGTCGTGCCACACATAGAGCTGGAACCAGAGCCGGGCATCCGGCGCGCCTTTGCGGATGGTCTCTATGGTGGTGACGGACTGCGTGGAGACGCAGAAGGGGATGCCCAGGCGCGAGGCGGCGCGCGCGAGCTTCGTCTCGCCATCATGCGAGACGATGCCGGCCAGCGCCGTGGGCGCGATGACGAGCGGCGCCGACAGATCCTGGTCGAGGAGGCGGGTGGCAAGCGACCGTTCGCGATGACCGGTCAGCACCGACGGCGTCAGCGTGATCGCGTCCAGGCTGGAGCGAAGGCGCAAAAGGGCCTTTTCGTCCTCGGTTCCGCGATCGATGTAGTCGAACAGGCCGCGCGGGAGAATGCGGCGTGCCCGATGGCGGTAGTCATCGGCGTTGAGCAGCGCCGGCATGACGGTCAGGATGCCAGGACCCAGATCACTTCCGCGTCGTCCGGACCTGCCGAGAGCCAGATATGCGGCGTGCTGGCGTCATAGTACAGGCAATCGCCGGCGTTGAGCGTCAGCGGTTCGTAGATCTGGCTGTGCACGACGACGACCCCCGAGACCACGGTCAGGAAGATTTCGGCGTCGCTGACCGGCCAGGAACCGTAATCCGAAGGCTTGCGCGCGGTGACGCGGCTGCGGATCGGGGTCATCTTCTTGTCGATCAGATCGGCGCAGAGCAGAGTGTTGGCGCAACTGTTCGACTGGTAGGCGCGCCCGCCGGACGCCCGCGTGACGCTTCGCCGGCCAGCGAGGCTTCGCGCAGCCTCCTTGTCGGCGAGCAGATCGACCACGTCCATGCCGTAGCCGCGCGCCACCCGTTGCAGCGTGGCGATGGTGGGCGACAATTCGTTGCGCTCGATCTTCGACAGCGCCGACGCCGAAACGCCCGTCTGCCGGCTCGCCTGCTGCAAGGTCCAGCCACGCTCCTGGCGCAGTTGTGACAGCCGGGCGCCGATGTCGATGCCGGTGCCGGTGCCAGTGCCGGTGCCGGTGCCGATCTCGGGCAGGTCCGCCTCCAGCGTGTCGACCGAACTCGAGTTCATTCCTGGCTCCGGCTCATTGGAATTGCCCAGCACGCTGGGATAGACTCGGCTGTATATATCCTTACCCGAGCCGACGGAAGCGTGATCGGACCATTCATCCACTATACGAAACATAATCCACGATCCGACTTGACATCAAGAAGCTGTTTCGTATGGTGAACGGGTGCCGAGGCGCGCGCAGCGCCATCATGGCTCGACAACCAAAAAGACCGAAGGTGAGATGTCTCGCCGCGCCGACGAATCGTCGGCGTGAGGACTGTCTTGCGACCGGGTCGGAACTCAAAGGGGAAATTGGCAGATGACGATGCTTTCAAGGAAATTCCGGGCCCTGACCGCCGTGGTCCTGATCGGAGCGGCGGCCTTTGTCGCGGCGCCGGCCCAGGCGCAGACGATCGTTCGCTTCGCCCATGTCGATGGCGAGGGCGACCTGCTGGCCAATCCCTACTGGACCTTCACGGAGGTTTTCGGCTCGATCATCAAGACGCAGACCAACGGCCGCTATGAGATCCAGGTCTTCCCGAGCGGCCAGCTGGGCGACCTCGAGTCGCTGCTCGAGCAGAATGTGAGGGGCTCGCTGCAGATCGTCGGCGGCCTGAACGCCGGCCATGTCGGCGCCTATGCGCCCGCCGCGCAGGTGCTCGAGATGCCCTACACCTTCCCGACCACGGAAGTGGCCCGCGAGGTGCTGAGCGGCGAATTCGGCAAGACGCTCTCCGACGCCATCGCCGAGAAGAGCGGCGTGCGCATCCTGAGCTACCTGCCGTCGGCCTTCCGCAACTTCTCCAACTCGGTGCGACCCATCAGGACGCCGGAGGACATGGTCGGCCTCAAGATCCGCACCCAGCAGGTGCCGATCCACATCAAGATGGTCGAGCTTCTGGGTGCCTCGCCGACCCCGATCGCCTGGGCCGAACTCTACAGCGCCCTGCAGACGGGTGTCGTCGACGGCCAGGAGAACGCGCCCTACACCATGCTGCTGGCGAACCTGCAGCAGGTGCAGAAGTACTATACGCTCGACCACCACCTCATCAACATGCCGCTGATCACGATCAACGAGGAGTTCTACAAGAGCCTCAGCGACGAAGACCGCGCGATCTTCGACTACGCCTCGCGCGAGGCGACCTTCGCCATGCTCGGCATCATCGCCGCCAAGGAGTCGCAGGACCTGAAGGTGATCGCCGATGCCGGCGTCGAGATCTACCAGCCGACCCCGGCGGAGTTCCAGCAATTCGTCGACAAGGTACAGCTGCCGATCGCCGAGATGCTGGCCGAACAGGTCGGCGCCGACCTGATCGCCGATCTCCAGGCGGCCGTGAAGGCGGCGCAGGAGTAGGCCGCGGGCCAACACCAGGACCGGCGCGCGCGCCTTCGGGAAAGCGCGCGCCGCCATCGGCCGCGAAGGATCGCGCATGCTGAAGACCCTCGATCGCATCGCCGACGTGCTCGGCTTCGTCGCTTCCGCCGTTGCCCGGCTGCTGCTCGTGTTCGTCGCGGCGATCCTCTTCATGCAGGTGGTGCTGCGCTACGGCTTCGGCTTCTCCCTGCCGTGGCCTGAAGAAGCGGCGCGCTACAGCATGATCTGGGTGGTGATGCTGGCCGGCAGCCTGCTGGTGAAGGACGAACAGCTCGTGCGGGTCGACTTCTTCGACCACTACTGGCCGGCGCGGCTGATGTCGCTGCGCAATGCCATCTTCCGCCTCCTGCTCGCCGTGCTTCTCGGCGTCATGGTCTGGAAGGGCTACGAAAACGCGCAGTTCGGCGGGCGACGCTCCGCCGTGACGCTGGGCGTCAGCTTCTACTGGGTCTATCTCTCGATCCCGGTCGGCGCCGGACTGATGATGTTCCACATGCTCGTGCTCGCCCTGCGCGACCTTCTCGGCCGGACCGAACAGTCCGGACCGTCCATCCTCAAATCCGAGATCTGAGACCGCCCGATGGATCACTCGCTGCTCGTCGTCATCGGACTGCTTCTGCTGCTCATGATCCTGGGAAGCCCCGTCATCTTCGCCATCGGCTTCGCCGGCATGGCCTATTTCGTCGTCAAGCCGGGCATGATCGGCATGCTCGACATCTATGTGCACAAGTTCTTCACCGGCATGGACGTCTTCATCTGGCTGTCGATCCCGCTCTTCGTCATCGCCGGCGAGATCATGACGGCGATCGGGATGACCGACCGGCTGCTCAACCTCTCGCGCCTGCTCGTCGGGCGGCTGCGCGGCGGCCTCGCCTATGTGAACGTCGTCGGATCGATGTTCTTTTCGGGCGTCTCCGGCTCGGCGCTGGCGGACATCTCGGCGCTCGGTCCCGT
This sequence comes from Mesorhizobium sp., assembly GCA_051860465.1. Taxonomy (GTDB): domain Bacteria; phylum Pseudomonadota; class Alphaproteobacteria; order Rhizobiales; family Rhizobiaceae; genus Aquibium. The sequence goes on along the minus strand of JBHYDY010000012.1, from coordinate 5,385 downwards.
CGAGATCAAGATGATGGAGAAGGACGGCTACCGCACCGACTTCGCCGCCGCGCTGACGGTGAGTTCGGCGATCCAGGGGCCGATCATCCCGCCCTCGATCCCGCTCATCGTCTTCGCGGCGCTGACGAACACGTCGATCGCCGCGCTGTTTCTCGCCGGGGCGGTGCCAGGGCTGCTGCTCGGCGCGGCGCAGATGGCGGTTCTCTTCGTGATGGCCCGCCGCAAGGGCTTCCCGAGCAATCCGATCCTCAACCTCACCTTCGCCGTGGCGGCGGGCATCATCGTCAACGCCTTCTTCGCCATCATCATGCCGGTGATCATCATCGGCGGCATCATCTCGGGCGTCTTCACGGCGACCGAGGCGGCGGCGATCGCGGTCGCCTATGCCACGACCATCGGCGTGTTCGCCTACCGCAATCTGACGCTGAAGGCGTTCTGGGGCATTCTCGACCGGGCCGCCCGCACCTCGGCGTCGGTCTACCTGATCGTCGGCTTCGCCACGATCATCAGCTGGGTGCTGGCCAACGAGCGCGTGCCGAGCGAGCTCAGCGCCCTGGTCCGCGACATGCAGCTGGAGCCGTGGATGCTGCTGCTCATGCTGAACGTCTTCTTCCTGCTGAACGGCTTGTGGATCGGTGATTCCGTCCAGCTTCTGCTGTTTGCGCCGCTGTTCACGCCGATCCTCGCCGCCATGGGCGTGGATCCCGTGCATTTCGGCGTGATCATGGTGGTCAACGTCATGATCGGCCTGATGACGCCACCCTACGGGCTGGCGCTCTATCTCGGCTCATCGATATCCGGGGTGCCTCTGGGCGCCATCGTCCGGCAGAGCATACCCTTCCTGCTTTCCAACCTCGCGGTCCTGATGGTCGTCACCTACGTGCCGGCCGTCTCGCTGACCCTTCCCCGCCTCTTCGGCTTCGTAGACTGACTTCGGGACAGACTTCCATGACATTGACCAAGGACAACCTGACCGGCCTCTTCACGGCCATCGTGACGCCGTTCGCCGAGGACGGCTCGGTCGACTTCGACGCGCTGAAGTCGCTGGTCCGCTTCCAGTTGAGAAGCGGGGCCAGCGGGATCGTCCCGATCGGCGGGACGGGCGAGTATCCCGCCCTGTCGCGCGCCGAGCGCGCCGATGTGGTCCGGGCCTGCGTCGAGGTGGCGGAGGGCGCCCCGGTGCTCCCCGGCGTGCTGGCCACCGGGTTCAAGGACGCGGTCGAGGCCGCGCTCGACTTCCGGGCGGCCGGCGCCAGCGGCGTCATGGCGGTCACGCCCTACTACGCCGCGGGCCCCCAGGACGGGATGGTCGCCTACTTCCGCGCCTTTCGCCAGGAGGTCGGGCTGCCGGTGCTCGCCTACGAGATCCCGCGCCGGACGGGCGTGGCGCTGAAGGCCGAAACCATCGCGACCCTGGCCGAGGACGGCTCGATCATCGGCATGAAATGCTCGTCCTACGACGTGCCGGAGTTCATCAAGGCGATGAAGTTCGCCGGCGGCAAGATGGCGATGCTGAGCGGCGAGGAGCCGCTGTTTGCCACCCACGTCGCGCTCGGCGCGCAGGGCGGCGTGCTCGCTTCCGCCTCCGTCTATCCGAAAATCTGGATCGACGTGTTCCGCCTGGCCCGCGCGGGCAAGCTGGAAGCGGCGATCCGGCTGCAGCAGAAGCTCGACCCAGTCATCGATACGATCTATCGTGAAACCAACCCGGGGCCGTTGAAATACTACATGAATCTCGCCGGCTTGCGGGCAGGACAGGTCCGACTGCCTCTCACCAGCCCTTCGAGCGAGACGCGCAAGGCCCTGGAGGAGGTGCATTCGGCGATGCGGGACATGGAAGAGGCGGCATGAGTGCATTTCTCGAGGGTCTCGGTGCTGCCCTCGGTCGACAAGGCCTGCTGACGGAAGACGCCGACGTCGGGCCATATCTGACGGATTTCCGCGGCCGGATGACCGGCCGCGCGCAGGCCGTGGCGCTTCCAGCCAGCGCGGAGGAGGCTTCCGCGATCATGCGGCTGGCCAGCGAGCACGACGTGCCGGTGTTTCCGCTCGGCGGCAACACGGGCCTGTGCTTCGGCGCGGTGCCTACCGCGGGCGGCAACGGCGCCACCGGAATCGTGGTCGGGATGCGGCGCATGAACCGGATCCGACACCTCGACCAGGCCGGCAACGTGATTTCGGTCGATGCCGGCATCACGCTTTCGGCCGTACACGAGGCGGCTGCCGAAGCCGATCGGCAGTTTCCGCTGCATCTCGGCTCGGAAGGGACCGCGCAGATCGGCGGCCTGATCTCGACCAATGCGGGCGGAACGGGCGTCGTGCGCTATGGCGCCATGCGCAGCCTGGTCGCCGGCCTGGAGGCGGTGCTGCCCGACGGGCGCATCCTGCGCGAGATGGAAGCTCTGAAGAAGAACAACACCGGCTATGAACTGCGCCAGTTGTTCATCGGCGCGGAAGGCACGCTCGGCCTGATCACCGGCGCGGCGCTGCGGCTGCATCCGCCGATCGGCGCGCGCGCGCATGCCTGGGTTTCGGTCAGCGATCCGCAGGCCGCGGTCGAACTGTTGTCGCGACTGCAGCACCGTTGCGGCAATGCGATCGAAGCCTTCGAGATGCTGAACGGGGCGGAGGTCGACTGCATCGGGGGTCATGTCCCTCGCGTTCGAAGCGTCTTCGCGGAAACGCCCGCCTGGTCGGTGATGATCGAACTGGGCGACGCGGACCCGAACGCGCCTCTGCAGGGGGCGCTGGAAGAGGTGCTCGCGGAGGCCATGGAGGCCGGGCTGGTCGCGGATGCCGTGATCGCACTCAGCGACAGCCAGGCCGCCGACATCTGGCGGTTCCGCCACGCCATCACCGAAGCGCACAAGATAGATGGCATCGGCATCGTGCATGACACGGCCGTGCGCAATTCGGCCGTTCCAGCCTTCATCGAGGCGGCGAGCCAGGTGACCGCGCGCCGCTTTCCGGAAGCGCGGGTGCTGGTCGTCTCGCATCTCGGTGACGGGAACGTCCATTTCACCGTCATGTTCAGCCACGGCTACTGGAAGGCCTTGCCCGATCCAGAGGCGAAGGCGCTCGAGGTGGAAATGGCCATCCACGACGTGGCGGCGCGACACGGCGGCACGATCTCGGCCGAGCACGGCATCGGCCGCAAGCTGGTGACGGAGCTGGAGCGTCTCGGCGATCCGATCCGGCTCGCCATCATGCGCGACATCAAGCGCACGCTCGATCCGAAGAACCTGATGAACCCCGGCGCGCTTCTCGCCTGAGGCGCAGCCGAGGCCCTCGCGACCATACCGGTGAAAACGGGATCCGGGGCTGCGCGCGGCGGTTCCCGACGGCGCGGCCCGGTTCGCGTTAAAACAAAATTAGAGAATGTCCTGTTATCTCTGCCGACAAGGACTCTATCCCTCGATCGCGGCAATGCTGACCCGGGATGGAAATGGGTGACGCGGACTTCCCCCGGAAAGACGCTCGCATACACAGGCTCGGGATCGGGGCGCGATGCGCTTCGCATGCATGATGCATCTCCGACGCACGGGCTCCTGCGAGAGAGCCATGTCACAGGCAGCATAAGGTCGCATCTTCGCGGATGCCCGGACGACCGTCGCCTATCGGCGCGGTCCGAGCGGCGTTCGCCGACAAGGGCGCCGTGCGCGATGAGCCGCTTCGGCGGATCCCGCACGGTCCCGGCAAAGAAGCGACCGGTGTAAACGCGTACCGACAAAGGCGCCGCAAATGACCTCGATCGTTTCGTCCTTCTCCGTGGCACAGATCCGGTCGATGTCGACCTCCACGATCGCGTCGTTGACGCCCGATGACATCGCCGCACTTTCCACCGCCCAGGTCGGCGCGCTCAGCGCCCAGCAGGTGGCCGCGATCGAGATCGAGGATTTCGAGGCGCTCAACACCGACCAGCTCAAGTCGATCTCGGCCGGTTCGGTGAAGGGCCTGACCGTCGACCAACTGGCGGTGCTCGACGAGACGAAGATCCAGGCGCTTGGCAAGACGCAGGTGGCAGCGCTCAGCAGCAGCCAGATCGGCGCGCTGTCGGCGGAGCAGATCGAGGCGCTCGACGCCGAGCAAATCGCGGCGCTGAACGCCACGCAGATCGGTGCGCTTGGCGCCGACGACATCGCTGGCTTCACGACGGACGAGATCGCAGCCATCAACCCAAGGGCCATTTCCGGCCTGTCCAACGAGGCGGTGGCGGCCCTGACGACCGACCAGGTCGGGGCGCTGACCAACGGCCAGATCGCCGGCCTGAAGCCGAGCCAGGTCGCCGCCTTCACCACGGACCAGATCGGAGCCCTGACGACCGGCCAGGTCAGCGCCCTGACGGCGACGCAGGCGGCCGCGATGACCACCGACCAGATCGGTGCGCTCACTACGGACCAGGTCGGCGCACTAAGCGCGAAGGCGATCACCGGTCTGAAGGCGACCCAGATCGCGGCGCTCAGCACCGACCAGGTCGGCGCCCTCACCACGACGCAGGTCCGGGCCCTGAACGACAAGCAACTCGGCGCGCTCGGCGCCGACGACATCGCCGAACTCTCGACCGACGCGATTTCGGCGATCAGCGCCAAGGCAATCTCGGGCCTCTCCACCGATGCCATCGCCGCGCTCTCCGAAGACCAGGTCGGCGCGCTGAGCAACGGCCAGGTCGCGGCGCTGAGCGCCCGGCAGGTCGGAGCGCTGACGACCGACCAGATCGGCTACCTCTCCACCGGTCAGGTGGGCGCCATGACGGCGGCCCAGACCGGCGCCCTGACGACGGACCAGATCGGCGCGCTTTCCACGGACCAGGTCGGAGCGCTGAGCGCAAAGGCCATCACCGGCCTGAAGGCGGCACAGGTCGGGGCGATGAGCGCCGAGCAGATCGGCGCGCTGACCACGACACAGATCAGTGCCTTGAGCGCCGCCCAGCTCGGCGCGCTGGGCGTCGATGACGTCGCGGAGCTTTCCACCGACGCCATTGGAGCCATCAACGCGAAGGCGATCTCCGGCCTGTCGACGGACGCGGTCGCGGCGCTGTCGACGGACCAGATCGGGGCGCTGACCAACGCCCAGATCGCCTCGATGGCAACCAAGCAGGTGGCGGCGCTGACGACCGACCAGATCGGCGACCTGTCGACCGGCCAGGTGGGCGCGATGACGGCCGCGCAGGCCGGCGCCCTGACGACGGACCAGATCGGGGCGTTGACCACCGACCAGATCGGCGCGTTGAATACCAAGGCCGTCACGGGTCTGACCGCGGCGCAGGTCGGCGCGTTGACGACGGACCAGGTCGGCGCGTTGACGACCAGCCAGATCGCCGCGCTCAATGACAAGCAACTCGGCGCGCTGGGCGCCGACGACATCGCCGAACTCTCGACCGATGCG
>JBHYDY010000011.1:0-141338 GCA_051860465.1 Mesorhizobium sp. | reverse complement strand
CCGTCATGCGCAAGATCGTCGTCACCCTCAACGCAAGGCTCAGAGACGCAGAAATTCCTCAGAGTTGATGACGAAGGCGGAAATACGGGGACAGTTTACCTAATTCGGGATCACAGACTGCCGGTCGGCCCCTGCGAAATGCCCCGAATTAAGTAAACTGTCCCCGCATTTTCACCGCTTCTCCTGCGCCAACAGCGCCTTCTCGAAGGCCGCCTTGCCCGGAGGCGTGAAGCGGATGGCCCGGCTGCCGGGTTCGCGGCGCGCCCATTTGCGCTCCAGGATGTGGTCGAGGATCGCCGCGCCGAGCGAACCGGCGAGGTGCGAGCGCCGCACGCTCCAGTCGAGACAGGCGCGGCAGACCGGCCGGCGCTGGCTGGACAGTTTGGAAACGTCGATCCCAACGCAGGAAAAGAAGCCGGCCCCTTCGGGTCCCACCGCCAGTTCGCCCCCGGCATCCACGACGATCCCGCGCGCGAGAAAGCCGTCGAGCATCGTCACGGCGTGCTGGCCGGCCAGATGGTCGTAGCAGACGCGCGCCTCGCGCATCGTCTCCTCGCGCGGGCCGGGGCGGCTGCGCCGGGGTCCGACCGCGGCGGCGACCCCCATGATCGATTCCAGCATCGCGGCGACCTGTGATCCAGCGAGGCTGAAGTAACGGTGGCGTCCCTGCGCGGCGAGCTTGAGCAGGCCGCCCTCGGTCAACCGCGACAGATGCGAACTCGCCGTCGGAAGCGTCACCCCAGCTTCCAGCGCCAGTTCGCTGGCCGTCAGCGCGCCGCCGTCGAGCAGCGCCGTCAGCATGTTGGCGCGGGCGGGATCGCCCACCAGGCTGGCAATCCGGGCAATGTCGGGACCATCACGCATGGTTAGATCATAACCGAACCATCGTCGCAAAACAACATCTAGTCTGCTCCCATCGAACCAACCCGTCCCCGCCATCCGCGCCGCCGTACCGGAGAACCAACCATGACCGCCCGACCCGTCTTCTCCCCTGAAATCTCCTAGTCTCTAGCCGAGCCGGAGACCACCGGCCGACGCCTCGAGCCGAACGGGCTCCGCCGCCTGCTGCACGCGCTGGTCCGCGCTCACGACCGATGGCTGCAACGGAGGGCCCTGGCCGATCTCGACGATCGACTGCTCAAGGACATCGGCATCACCCGCGCCGAACGCGACCACGAATGCGGGCGGCCGCCATGGGTCGGACGCGGGTGATCGAAGGAACATGGCCGGTCCGGACGGAAAATGCTTCGAGGCCAATCGAAGGATGACCGCGTCGCATCCCCTGTAACCGTTCGTGATCGCCCAAGGGTCACGCGGAGCGATTTTCGCGGAACGGGGGATGCATGCCGACGTTCGGTTGAGACGCGGCGGGAAACCTTCCGCCGTTCGCAACACCAACCAGGAAGGGAGATTCCGATGGGACTCTTCACCCGCGACATCAAGACCATGGACGACCTGTTCGTTCACCAGCTCCAGGACGTCTACTACGCCGAAAAGCAGATCCTGAAGGCTCTGCCGACGATGATCGACAAGGCGACCAGCCCGGAGCTGAAGGCCGGCTTCAAGCAGCACCTGTCCGAGACCGAGGGCCAGGTTCGGCGTCTCGAGCGCGTCTTCAAGATGCATGGCGCCGAGCCGAAGGCGGTGAACTGCCCGGCGATCGACGGCATCATCAAGGAAGCCAACGAGGTGGCCGGCGAGATTGACGACAAGGAAGTGCTCGATGCCGCGCTGATCGCCTCGGTGCAGGCTGTCGAGCATTACGAGATCACGCGCTACGGCACGCTGGTCGCCTGGGCGCGCCAGCTCGGCCGCGACGACTGCGCCGCCGTGCTGCAGGAAACGCTGGACGAGGAGTATGCCACCGACCAGAAGCTGACCAAGCTTGCCGAAAGCCGCATCAACATGAAGGCCGCCGCCGAATAGAGCGGTCACTGGACCGGATGGCAGCATCCGGCATGGGCCAGGGAGAGACCGGTCCGGCAGCGCCGGGCCGGTCTTTTCCTGGTGGCTGCGTCAGGCGTTGCCGATCAGGATTCCCGCCGCCAGCACCAGCGATCCGCCCAGCACCACCTGCATGGCCGCGCGCAGAAACGGCGTCTCCATGAAGCGGTTCTGGATGTAGGCGATGGCCCACAGCTCGATGAAGACGACCACTGCGGCGATGACCGTGGCCGTCCAGAAGTGCGGGATCAGGTAGGGCAGCGCATGGCCGAGCCCGCCCACTGTCGTCATGATGCCGGAGGCGAGCCCGCGCTTGAGCGGCGAGCCGCGTCCCGAAAGCTTGCCGTCGTCGTGCGCGGCCTCGGTGAACCCCATCGAGATGCCGGCGCCGACCGAGGCGGAAAGACCGACGAGAAAGGTCTGCCAGGTGTTGCCGGTGGCGAACGCGGCCGCGAAGATGGGCGCGAGCGTCGAGACCGAACCATCCATCAGCCCGGCCAGACCCGGCTGGACATAGGTCAGGATGAACTGCCGGCGCTCGGTGGTGACCTCCTCGCGCTTGACGTCGTCGGGCACATGTTCGGCTTCCAGGTCGTGCGCCAGTTCCCCGTGGCCGGACTCCGCCGCCGCCAGGTCGCCGAGCAGCTTGCGCGTGCCGGCGTCGCCGGTGCGCTTCATCGCCTCGCGATAGAACCGCTCCGCCTGCCGCTCCATCTCCTCGGCCTGGCCGCGAACCTGCTCGATGCCGAGCGGACGCACCAGCCAGTCTGGCTTGCGTTGATAGAAGCCCCGCACATGCTCGCGCCGGATCAGCGGAATGCGCTCGCCGAAGCGGGCGCGGTGAAGTTCGATCAGCGCCGCGCGATGACCGTCCTCCTCCTGCGCCATGCCTTCGAAGATTCTGGCCGAATTCGGAAAGGCCTCGTGCAAGCCGTCGGCATAGGCCCGGTAGATGCGGGCGTCGTCTTCCTCCGAGGAGATGGCGAGCGCCAGGATCTCCTGCTCCGACAGCGTGTCGAAGGAGCGGCGCGACAGGCCGAAGACGCGGGACAGCATGATGGCGGACCTCTTGATTAGAATTATTCTAAACTAGGTGCGCGCCGACCGAAGGTCAACACAGCCCGGTGTCGCGGCAGACCGCCGCATTCCGACACGGGTGAATCGATGGGCGCGACTTTCGTGCGATTGACGCGCGGGTTCCCCTGTGGTGAACGCACTGCGAGGACCGCGCGCGCTTGCCGCGCGACGCGACCAAACGGGAGAGACGTTTCATGACCGACCGCATCGAGATCGACGGACTGAGGATTGCCCGCGAGCTGCACGACTTCGTGGTCGCGGAGGCGCTTCCGGGAACCGGGGTCGATGCAGCCGCCTTCTGGTCGGCCTTCTCGGCGATCGTCCACGAGCTGGCGCCGAAGAACCGGGCGCTGCTGCGGAAGCGCGACGAGATGCAGGAACGGATCGACGCGTGGCACCGCGCCAACGGCGCCCCCTCCGATCTCGCCGCCTACAAGGCGTTCCTCTCGCAGATCGGCTACCTGCTGCCGGAAGGCGAGGCCTTTTCGGTGTCCACCTCCAACGTGGACCCCGAGATCGCGACGATCGCCGGGCCACAGCTGGTCGTGCCGGTGATGAACGCGCGCTACGCGCTCAACGCCGCCAACGCCCGCTGGGGCTCGCTCTACGATGCGCTCTATGGCACCGACGCCATCTCCGAGGCCGACGGCGCGGAAAAGGGCAAGGGCTACAATCCGGTGCGCGGGGCGAAGGTGATCGCCTGGGCGCGAAAGTTCCTCGACGAGAGCGCGCCGCTCGATCGCGCGTCATGGGCCGACGCCAAGGGCTTCGACATCGCGCATGGCCGGCTCGTCGTGACGCTCGTGGACGGAACGATGACGGGCCTCGTGGAGGGCGCGCAGCTCGCCGGCCATCTGGGCGATGCGTCGGCGCCATCGCGGTTCCTGCTTGTCAGGAACGGCCTGCATGTCGAGGTCGTGATCGACGCGACCTCGGCGATCGGCAAGGACGACCCGGCCCACATCTCCGACGTCTGGCTGGAATCGGCGCTGACGGCGATCATGGACTGCGAGGATTCGATCGCCGCCGTCGATGCCGAAGACAAGGTCGTGGTCTACCGCAACTGGCTCGGCCTGATGAAGGGCGACCTGACGGAAGGGGTCGAGAAGGGCGGCAGGACCTTCACCCGCAGGCTCAACCCCGACCGCGGGTACATCGGCGCCGACGGCTCGACGCTCGCGCTGCCGGGCCGCTCGCTGATGCTGGTGCGCAATGTCGGCCACCTGATGACCAACCCGGCGATCCTGCTGTCGGACGGCGCCGAGGTGCCCGAGGGCATCATGGACGCCATGATGACGGCGACGATCGCGCTGCACGATGTGGGCGCGGGCGGACGCCGCATGAACAGCCGCGCCGGCTCGATGTACGTCGTCAAGCCGAAGATGCACGGGCCGGAGGAAGTGGCCTTCGCGGTGGAGCTGTTCTCCCGCGTCGAGGCCGCGATCGGCATGGCGGCCAACACCATCAAGATGGGCATCATGGACGAGGAGCGCCGCACGACGGTCAATCTCAAGGAGTGCATCCGCGCGGCGAAGCAGCGGGTCGTCTTCATCAACACCGGCTTCCTAGACCGCACCGGCGACGAGATGCACACCTCGATGGAGGCCGGCCCGATGATCCGCAAGGGCGACATGAAGCAGGCTGCCTGGATCCAGGCCTACGAGAACTGGAACGTCGACATCGGTCTGGAATGCGGGCTTGCCGGCCATGCCCAGATCGGCAAGGGCATGTGGGCCATGCCCGACCTGATGGCGGCGATGCTGGAGCAGAAGATCGGCCACCCGAAGGCCGGCGCCAACACCGCCTGGGTGCCCTCGCCGACGGCCGCCACGCTGCACGCCACGCACTACCACGCAGTCGACGTCAAGGCGGTGCAGGCGACGCTGAAGAGCCGGCCGCGCGCGAAACTCGACGACATCCTGTCGGTGCCGGTCGCGGTCCGGCCGAACTGGACGCCCGAGGATATCCAGAAGGAACTCGACAACAACGCGCAGGGCATCCTCGGCTATGTCGTGCGCTGGGTCGACCAGGGCGTCGGCTGCTCCAAGGTGCCCGACATCAACGATGTCGGCCTGATGGAGGACCGCGCCACGCTGCGCATCTCGTCCCAGCACATCGCCAACTGGCTGCGCCACGGCGTCTGTTCGCAGGAGCAGGTGATGGAGACGATGAAGCGCATGGCCGCGATCGTCGACCGCCAGAACGCCGGCGACCCGCTCTACCGGCCGATGTCGCCGGACTATGACGGCTCGATCGCCTTCCAGGCCGCCTGCGACCTGGTCTTCAAGGGACGCGAGCAGCCGAACGGCTATACCGAGCCGGTGCTGCACGCCCGCAGGCTGGAACTCAAGGCGCGCGACCGGGCCGGCTGACCGCCGGCCCGCGGCATCGCTTGTCGCCGCGCGCGGCATTGCCTATGCCTCGTGCGATGAAGATTCTCGCGATCGATACCGCGGCCGAATGGTGCGCCGCCTGCCTCTTCGAGGACGGCTCGGGCCGCGTGCTCGGGCTCGAGGCACGCGACATCGGCAAGGGTCACGCCGAGGCGCTGATGGGGGTGATCGCCACCGCGCTCGAGCGGGCAGGCGCGTCCTATCGCGACGTCGAGGCGATCGCGGTTTCGGTCGGGCCGGGATCGTTCACCGGCGTGCGGATCGGCGTGGCCACCGCGCGCGGCCTTGCGCTGGCGCTGAAGGTTCCCGCGACCGGCGTCACGACGCTCGCGGCGCTCGCCTTCGAGGCGGAACCGCTCGCGCGGGGGCGCCCGGTGCTGGCCGTGCTGGATGCCCGGCGCGACGAGCTCTACGCCGCGCTCTACGGCCCGGATGGCGCGGTGCGGGCCGCACCGGCGATCCTCGACTGGAAGGCGGCGGCCGCGCTGGCGGGATCGTCCAAGCCGCTCATCGTCGGCTCCGGCGCGCGCCTGGTCGCCGAAGCGGCCGGCCTCGACCCCGATGCGACCGCGCTGGCCGATCGGCGCACCGCCGCCATCGAGTCCGTCGCGAGGCTTGCCGCCCGGCGGGGCTTCGCCGACGAAAAGCCCCGGCCGCTCTACCTTCGCGGGCCGGATGCGCGCCCGCAGGATGGTTTTGCCCTGCCGCGGAGCGGCGCCTGATGCGCGTTCCCTTCTTCAACGGACGCAAGCGCGAATTCGTCGTCGACCGCCTCGGCACGGGCGACGTGATGGCGCTGGAGACCCTCCACAGGGAGGATTTCGCGCGCCCGTGGAGCCATCTCGAATTCGCCAGCCTGCTCGACCAGGAACCGGTCTTCGGCTTCGCCGCGCGGGAGGTCGGCAGGCGCGGCGCGCTGCCGTCCGGCTTCGTCCTGGCGCGCCAGGCGGCGGGGGAGGCGGAAATCCTGACCATCGCCGTGGCGCGGGCGACCCGCCGCGCCGGCCTTGGATGGGCCTTGATGGACGCCGTCCTGCGCGAGCTTTATGCCGAACGGGCCGACGCGCTGTTCCTGGAGGTCGACGAAACCAACCTGCCGGCGCTGTCGCTCTACCGCCGGCTCGGTTTCCGCGAGGTCGGGCGCCGCCCCGCCTACTACCAGCACGCCGGAACGAAACCGACCGCCGCGCTTGTCATGCGCCGCGATCTCCGCTAGCGGCTTCGACCGCGTCCGATTGGAGAAATGACACGGGCATGATCGGCCGGTTGCGGATCGCAGTGACGCTGGCGCTGGTGCTCGCCGTGACGCCGGTGGCGATCCTGTTGCAGATCGGGGTCCTGCGCAGCCGCCTGGCCCACCCGGGCACCTTGCCGCGCCTCTGGCATGGCTTCGCGCTGCGCCTGCTTGGCATCCGCGTGCATGTCGAGGGCGCGCCCGCGTCCGGCCGGCCGCTCCTGATCGTCGCAAACCACATCTCCTGGAGCGACATCTGCGTTCTTGGCTCGCTCGGCCCCTATTCCTTCGTGGCCAAGTCCGACATGGCGCGCTGGCCGGTCTTCGGGACGCTGGCCCGCCTGCAGCGATCGGTCTTCGTCGAGCGCGAGCGCACGCGCGCCTCGCACCTCCAGGCGCGGGAACTGGGCGAAAGGCTTGGCGCCGGCGAGGCGCTGGTGCTCTTCGCCGAGGGCACGACCTATGACGGCAACACCGTCGGACCGTTCAAGAGCACGCTGTTTGGCGCCGCGCAGGCGGCGCTGGCCGGCCAGGCCGGGCTGGAGACCGTCCACGTCCAGCCGGTCTCGATTGCCTATACGAGGCTGCACGGCATGCCGATGGGGCGGTTTCACCGGACACATGCGGCCTGGATCGGCGACATGGACCTTGTGCCGCATGTCGGCTCGCTGCTCGGAGAAGGGGGCATGGACGTGGAGGTGCGTTTCGGCGACCCGATTCCCTTCACGCGCGGCAGCAATCGCAAGGAAATCGCCCGCCTGACGGAGGCGGAGGTCCGCAGGAACATGTCGCGATCGCTGCGCGAACCGCGCGCGCATTCCGTTGCGTCGATCCAGAAGCCGCGGCGTCCGCGCTGACCAAGCGGGTTCGGTTAACGCGTTTTTCACCAACCCCAGGTAGCTGTTGTTGGGCCAACCATTATGGGGTTCCACGATTCTCGCCGGGGTGGTGAGCGGGTACAACCAGAGGTTTCTCATTGAGGGCGGCGGGCGCCGTCAGGGGTACGACATGAACTTGAAGAGCCTTTCTATTTCGACGAAACTTGCGCTCGCCTTCGCGGCGGTCATGCTGATCATCGTCGCCATGAGCAGCGCCGCGCTGTGGAATCTGGCGAATATCGACCGTGGCAACATCGCCGCCGAGGCCTCGAAAGCCCGCGCGGCCAGCGCGATGAACGCACGCCAGAGCCTCGCGCGGGTCGAGAATTCCTGGCGCGGCTATCTCCTCTCCGGGAACGATTTCTACACCGGCCGCCTCGACAGGCATGAAGGAGTGCTGCGCGATCGGCTGACCGAACTGCGGCAGTTGGAGAGCGGCGACCCGGCCAAGGTGGCGACCGTGGACCAGATCGTCGCCGGTCTCGATCGCTACCGGGCGCAGATCATCGACGCCGGCAAGCTTCTGATGGCCGATCCGATGAGGCGTTCGGAGGCGATCAGGATGGTCGCGCCGGACGGTCTGGCGGACGATCTCATCACGCCGATCGAGGACGGCATCGACGCCATCATCGAAGCCGAGACCAAGACGAACGCCGAAGCCGCGGCTGCGCTGGCGCACGATGTTGGACTGGCCCAGATCGCGCTGTGGAGCGGTCTCGGCATTTCGGTTCTCCTCGCCGCCGGCCTCGGGATCCTGCTGGCGCGCGTGATCGCCACACCGGTTCGCTCCCTCACGGACACCATGGGCAAGCTGGCGGCGGGCGACAACTCCGTCACCGTGCCGGCCATAGACCGTCGCGACGAGATCGGCCGGATGGCGCAGGCCGTCCAGGTGTTCAAGGACGCCGCGATCGAGAAGATCCGCGTCGAGGCCCAGGCTCTGGATCTGCGCTCGTCCAGCGAGGCGGAGCGAGTCCGTGTCGAGGCCGAGAAGCAGCGTATGGCCGAAGAAGACCATATCGCGGTGACCGCGCTTGCCGCCGGAATGGCCAGCCTGGCCAACGGCGACCTGACCCATCGCATCAACGCGCAGTTCGCGCCGAAGACGCAGCAGTTGAAGGACGACTTCAACGCCGCCATGGCGCAGTTGCAGGAAACGATGGGCGGCATCTCCGCGGCGATCGCGGCGATGAAGACCGGAACCGGCGAGATCAGCCAGGCGGCGGACGACCTGTCGCGCCGCACCGAACAGCAGGCGGCCTCGCTCGAGGAGACGGCGGCGGCGCTCGACGAGATCACCTCGACGGTCCGCCAGACGGCCGACGGCGCCCGCAAGGCCGCCGACGTGTCGCGTCAGGCCCGCACCGGGGCCGAGAAGTCCTCCGAGGTCGTGCGCCAGGCCGTTCGCGCCATGTCGCAGATCGAGAAGTCGTCCGACGAGATCGGCCAGATCATCGGCGTGATCGACGAGATCGCCTTCCAGACCAACCTGCTGGCGCTGAATGCCGGCGTCGAGGCGGCTCGGGCCGGCGAGGCGGGACGCGGCTTCGCGGTCGTCGCCCAGGAAGTGCGCGGGCTGGCGCAGCGGTCCGCCGAAGCGGCCAAGGAGATCAAGTCGCTGATCTCGACCTCGACCGACCAGGTCAATGAAGGCGTCGGGCTGGTCGGCCAGACCGGCGAGGTGCTCGAACTGATCGCCAGCCAGGTGTCCGAGATGTCGGGCCTCGTGCAGAAGATCGCCGAGTCGGCGCAGGAGCAGTCGACGGGCCTGGCCGAGGTGAACACCGCCGTCAGCCAGATGGACCAGGTGACGCAGCAGAACGCGGCGATGGTCGAGGAATCGACGGCGGCCAGCCACTCGCTGGCGCGCGAGGCCGAGCAGCTGGCCGGGCTCATCGCCCGCTTCAACCTGGGATCATCCCGCGGAACGGGCGGCCGGCAGGCGCACCCGGCTCCGCCACATCGCGCTTCGCCGGCTCCTGTCGCGCAGCTGCGGACCGTCGGAGGCCGCGGCCAGTCCGCCGCACCCGCGCCCGCCGGGGATGCCGACGGCTGGGAAGAGTTCTAGGCCCACGAAGCAAACCTTGTCGATCGACGGCCGCGCCCCTGGCGCGGCCGTTTTCGTTTCGGGAGCGTTCAGGCTGCCGGCGGATCCGTGCAATCGAGTGGACGACCAATGCGCGAGGGGCGGCGACGCCTGGCGGAGCGCGCGCCTTGTCCTGCTTAATACTCGTTTAATTTTTCAAGATTATACAATAGAGCAATTTTCGATCATCCAGTCCTTCGTCACGAACTGTACACCAGTATCCTGCCATCGATGTCTCGAGGGGCGAGGGGTATTGAATTGTGCGGAGCCGGGCAGGAATTCACAAAGGCCGTCAGATGAAGAACCTGAGTATCTCTGCCCGTCTCTATGCGCTTGTCGGTCTTGGCTTTCTTCTATCGATCGCGCTGACGGCGGTCATGCTCTTCAAGGGCCAGGACCAGTTGGCGACCGAACGCCGCGCGATGCTGTCGGCGATGAACGAGAACGCGGTCAGCGTGTTCGAAGCCTATCACAAGCTCGAACAGGGCGGGACCCTGACGCGAGAGGAAGCCCAGTCCCGCGCCATGAGCGCCATTGGCGCCATGCGCTATCAGGGCAATGGCTACTTCTTCATCCAGAACATGGATCTGATCATGCTCATGCATCCGATCGCTCCATCGTTGAATGGCACCGACCAGTCCGGTTTGAAGGACAGCCGCGGACGCCTGATCTCCGTCGACATGCTGAAGAAGGTGCAGGCCGAGGGCCAGGGCTTCACCGACTACGAGTGGCCGAAGCCCGGTTCCGATGTGCCGTTGGAAAAGTATTCCCATGTGAAGGGCTTCGCGCCTTGGGGCTGGATCGTCGGCACCGGCGTCTATGTCGACGACCTCGACGCTCTATTCATGCGGAACATGTTCGAGTATGCCTTCATACTCCTGATCGGTTTCTGCATTCTTGTTCCTTTGAGCTACCTGATCGCTCGCAGCATCGCGCGCCCGGTCAGCGAACTGACGGGCACGATGGGCAAGCTCGCCTCGGGCGACAACTCCGTCGCCATTCCGTCGACCGACCGCCGCGACGAGATCGGCCAGATGGCGCAGGCGGTGCAGGTGTTCAAGGACGCGGCGCTGGAGAAGATCCGCCTGGAGGCCCAGGCGATCGACCTGCGCAATGGCGCCGATACCGAACGCGCCCGCACCGAGACCGAAAAGGCTCGCGAGGCCGAAGAGGATCATGTTGCGGTGACCGCGCTCGCCGCCGGACTGGCAAGCCTGGCACAGGGCGACCTGACGCACCGTATCGAAGCGCAGTTCGCACCGAAGACGCAGCAGCTCAAGGACGACTTCAACGCCGCCATGGCGCAGTTGCAGGACACGATGTCGGGCATCGCAGGCGCGATCGTGGCGATGAAGACGGGAACCGGCGAGATCAGCCAGGCGGCAGACGACCTTGCGCGTCGTACCGAGCAGCAGGCCGCGAGCCTCGAGGAAACGGCGGCGGCACTCGATCAGATCACCACGACCGTGCGCACGACCGCCCAAGGCGCGCGCAAGGCGGCCGAGGTGTCCCGCGATGCAAAGCAAGGCGCGCAGAAGTCCTCCGAGGTCGTGCGCCAGGCCGTTCGCGCCATGTCGCAGATCGAGAAGTCGTCCGACGAGATCGGCCAGATCATCGGCGTGATCGACGAGATCGCCTTCCAGACCAACCTGCTGGCGCTGAATGCCGGCGTCGAGGCGGCTCGGGCCGGCGAGGCGGGACGCGGCTTCGCGGTCGTCGCCCAGGAAGTGCGCGGGCTGGCGCAGCGGTCCGCCGAAGCGGCCAAGGAGATCAAGTCGCTGATCTCGACCTCGACCGACCAGGTCAACGAAGGCGTCGGGCTGGTCGGCCAGACCGGCGAGGTGCTCGAACTGATCGCCAGCCAGGTGTCCGAGATGTCGGGCCTCGTGCAGAAGATCGCCGAGTCGGCGCAGGAGCAGTCGACGGGCCTGGCCGAGGTGAACACCGCCGTCGGCCAGATGGACCAGGTGACGCAGCAGAACGCGGCGATGGTCGAGGAATCGACGGCGGCCAGCCACTCGCTGGCGCGCGAGGCCGAGCAGCTGGCGGTTCTCGCCTCCCGCTTCCGCACCGGCGAGGCGCGGGGAAATTCCGTTCCGTCCTATCGCGGCTCTCCGCCGCCGCGCCGGGCGCCAGCACCGGTCACCCAGATGAGGACGACGGGAGGCCGCGGCCAGTCCGCCGCTCCGGCTCCGTCCGCGGACGCCGACGGCTGGGAAGAGTTCTGAACGCGCGCGGAGCGCCCGCCCGTTCGCAATCCGCCGCGCCCGCGAGGGCGCGGTTTGCGTTTGCGGCTTGGGCACGCCCCGCCAGCGCCTTGCGTCCGGACAAAGCTTGCCCTTGTCAGCGACCGGCCAAAACCGCTAAGAGCCGGGCATGACCGAGACCGCATTGATGAGCGGCGAGACCGCCGCCGCGCCCGACACCGGCCAGGCGCAGACGAAGAAGGTCTTCGTCAAGACCTATGGCTGCCAGATGAACGTCTACGATTCCCAGCGCATGGCCGATGCGCTGGCGGCTGACGGCTACGCGTCGACCAACGACATCGGCGATGCCGATCTCGTGTTGCTGAACACCTGCCACATTCGCGAAAGGGCGGCCGAGAAGGTCTACTCCGAACTGGGCCGCATCCGCGCCATCAAGGCCGAGCGGGCGAGCCAGGGCCGCGAGACGCTGATCGGCGTCGCCGGCTGCGTCGCCCAGGCCGAGGGCGAGGAGATCATGCGGCGCGCGCCGGTGGTCGATATCGTGATCGGTCCACAGACCTATCATCGCCTTCCCGATGCGGTTCGCAAGGCGCGCGCCGGCGCGCGCGTGCTCGAGACCGACTACGCCCTGGAAGACAAGTTCGAGCACCTGCCGCAGCCCAGGCCGGCCGCCGTGAAGACCCGCGGCGTCACCGCCTTCCTGACGGTGCAGGAAGGATGCGACAAGTTCTGCACCTTCTGCGTGGTGCCTTACACGCGCGGTTCGGAAGTGTCCCGTCCGGTTGCGCAGATCGTGGCCGAGGCCGAGCGGCTCGCCGCGTCCGGCGTGCGCGAAATCACGCTCCTGGGCCAGAACGTCAACGCCTGGCGCGCCGAAGGCCCCGGCGCCCGGCCGTGGGGCCTGGGCGAGCTTCTGTTCCGGTTGGCCGAGATCCCCGGCATCGGGCGGCTGCGCTACACGACCAGCCATCCGCGCGACATGAACGACACGCTGATCGCGGCGCATCGCGACCTTCCGATCCTGATGCCGTACCTGCATCTGCCGGTCCAGTCGGGTTCAGATGCCATTCTCAAGGCGATGAACCGCCGTCACACGGCCGACGACTACCGGCGCCTGATCGACCGGATCCGCCAGGTTCGGCCCGACATCGCGCTTTCGGGCGATTTCATCGTCGGTTTTCCCGGCGAAACGGACGCCGATTTCGAGGATACGATGCAAATCGTGCGCGACGTCACATTCGTGCAGGCATATTCGTTCAAATATTCTCCCCGCCCTGGAACGCCAGGCGCGGAGATGGCGTTTCACGTCGACGAACGCATCAAGGACGAAAGGCTTCAGCGATTGCAGGCCCTTCTCGTGCGGCAGCAGCAGGACTTCCAGGCGAGCCTCGTCGGCCGCGGGACCGACATGCTGATCGAGAGGCCCGGGCGCGAGCCGGGTCAGTGGGTCGGACGATCGCCGTGGCTGATGCCGGTTATTCTAGATGAAAAGCCCGGCGAAATCGGCGACATTGTCGATGTTCGAATCACGCGGACGGGAACCAACAGCCTCCACGCCGAAGCGTTGTGATGCCGGCGACAGGCAGGATCGGGAGACGAGGTTGAACGCGGCGACAGATGTGAAACTCGGCCCGACCGGGGCCTCCGACATGGCCCACATCGTCCTGACCTTCGACAACAACAAACATGCCAGCACCGTCTACGGCCAGTTCGACGAGAATCTGGCGCGTGTCGAGCAGCAGCTCGGCGTCGACATCCGCTCCAAGGGCAACCAGCTCTCGATCAAGGGCACGCCGCAAGCCGCCGAGCAGACGCGCCGCGCGCTCGACTATCTCTACGACCTCGCCCGCAAGGGCGCCGTGCTCTCGGGCTCAGAGGTCGACGGCGCGGTGCGGATGGCGGTCGCAGCCGACGACCAGCTGACGCTCCCCACACTCGAAAAGAAGGGCCGCATGGCCGCCGCCCAGATATCGACGCGAAAGCGCACCATCTACGCCCGCACGCCCAACCAGGACGCCTACATGCGCGCGCTGGATCGGGCCGAACTCGTCTTCGGCATCGGTCCGGCCGGCACCGGGAAGACCTATCTGGCCGTCGCGCACGCCGCCATGCTGCTCGAACGCGGGCTGGTCGAACGCATCATCCTGTCGCGTCCGGCCGTGGAGGCGGGCGAACGGCTCGGCTTCCTGCCCGGCGACATGAAGGAAAAGGTCGACCCCTATCTCCGGCCGCTCTACGACGCGCTCTACGACATGATCCCGTCCGACAAGGTCGAGCGCGCGCTGGCGGCCGGCGTCATCGAGGTTGCTCCGCTCGCCTTCATGCGCGGACGCACGCTGGCCCACTCGGCGGTGATCCTCGACGAGGCGCAGAACACCACAGCCATGCAGATGAAGATGTTCCTGACCCGTCTGGGCGAGAACGCGCGCATGATCGTGACCGGCGATCCGACGCAGATCGACCTGCCGCACAACGTCAAGTCCGGCCTCGTCGAGGCGCTGCACGTGCTGGAAGGCGTGCCAGGGATCGTCACGGTGCGCTTCGAGGACAAGGACGTGGTGCGCCACCCGCTCGTCGCCGAGATCGTGCGCGCCTACGATCGCTTCGGCAGCGGCGGCCGCAACGAGGCGAAGGTGTGAGCGACACCCGGCCGCGACGATGAATGCAGTTCCGCTCGAGGTCGACATCGCGGTGGTGGTGGAGGCGCGGGACTGGCCCGCCGAAGCCGCGCTGGAGGGCCTGGTGCGCCGGGTGGTGGACGCGGTCGTCGCCGACCTCGCGCTGCACGCGCCCCAGCCGACGGAGCTTGGCGTCACCTTCACCGACGACGACGCCATCCGCAGCCTGAACGCACGGTGGCGCGACAAGGACAAGCCGACCAACGTGCTGTCGTTCCCGGCCTTTCCGGAGCAGGGCAAGACGATCCCACCCATGCTGGGCGACATCGTTCTGGCGCGCGAGACGATCGAACGCGAGGCGGCACTGGATGGCAAGCCCTTCGATCACCATCTAACGCATCTGGTGGCGCACGGGCTGCTTCATCTCCTCGGATATGATCACGAGACCGAGGATGAGGCGGAGGAGATGGAGGCGGCGGAGACGCGCATCCTCGCATCGCTTGCGATACCCGACCCTTATGCGCTAACTGAAGATCTGGAAGCAGACCCGAGACAATGAACGACAAGACAACAGTCACGCCGATGCCGGCGCCGGAAGCCGGCGGATCGGTCGAAAAACCCGCCGCCGCCGACGAAGGCCAGAGTAGTCCCGCGCCATCGCTCGAGGCCGAGCCTCCGGAACGACGCTCGCCCGCCGCGCGACCTTCCTTGATGAGTCGGGTGCAGGGCATGTTCCGGTTCCGGAACGGGTCCAACCTCCGTGACGATCTCGCCGATGCGCTTGCCGGTGGCGAGGAACATGGCGCGACCTTCTCGCCCGGCGAGCGCGCGATGCTCAACAACATCCTGCGCCTGCGGGAAGTGCGGGTCGAGGACGTGATGATCCCGCGCGCCGACATCGAGGCGATCGACATCTCGACGACGCTCGGCGACCTGCTTGCCCTGTTCGAGGAGTCCGGCCATTCGCGCATGCCCGTCTATGCGGAGTCGCTCGATGACCCGCGCGGCATGGTTCACATCCGCGACATCGTCGCCCACATCACCCGCGCCGCCCGCGCGAAGAAGGGGCGAGGCGCGCGCAAGCCGGAGGCCCCGAGGACGGCCGGTCTCGACCTCTCGAATGTCGACCTCGCGCGCACGGTCGGCGACCTGAACCTCATGCGGCCGGTGCTGTTCGTCCCGCCCTCCATGCTGGCATCCGATCTGATGGGCCGCATGCAGGCCGGGCGCATCCAGATGGCGCTGGTGATCGACGAATATGGCGGCACCGACGGTCTGGTCTCGCTCGAGGACATCGTGGAGATGGTCGTCGGCGACATCGAGGACGAGCACGACGAGGAAGAACCCCTGATCACCAAGGCCGGCGACGGCATCTTCATCGTCGATGCGCGGGCCGAGATCGACGAGGTCGCCAAGGTGATCGGCGAGGGGTTCGCGGCGGGCGACCATGGCGATTATGTCGACACGATCGGCGGCATCATCTTCAACGTGCTCGGCCGTGTCCCGGCGCGGGGAGAGGTCGTCCAGGCGATCCCGGGCTTCGAGTTCCACGTTCTCGATGCCGATCCCCGCCGCGTGAAGCGGGTGCGGATCGTGCAGGGACGCGCGCCCGCGCGCCGCGCGCGCCCGCCCAAGGAAAGGGCGGCCTGAGGCCGACCCCTGGGGCGCCTCGAGAGGCATGCTCCGGACCGCGCCTGCGCGAGATGATGGGGAGTACCGATGACGGCTGGATCGAAGCGTGTGCTGTTCACGGGGGGCGCCGGCAAGGCCGGACGCCACGTGATCCCCTGGCTCCTCGATCGCGGACATCGCGTGGTCAATGTCGATCTGAAGCCGCTCGATCATCCAGGCGTCGACAATCTGCGCGCCGACATCACCGATTCCGGCCAGATGTTCAACGCGATGACCTCCTATGCCGGCTTCGACGAACTGGAGCCGGGAACGGGTGTGCCACGGTTCGACGCCGTCGTGCACTTCGCGGCGATCCCCCGCATCCTGATCGAGCCGGACAACGAGACGTTCCGCGTCAACGCGATCGGCACCTACAATGTCATCGAGGCGGCGGTGAAGCTCGGCATCCGCAAGATCGTCATCGCCTCCTCGGAGACGACCTACGGCATCTGCTTCGCCGATGGCCGCGCCGACCCGGCATCCCTCCCGCTCGACGAGGACCATGATGTCGACCCGATGGACAGCTACGGCCTGTCGAAGGTCGTCAACGAGAAGACCGCGCGCGCCTTCCAGAAGCGCTCCGGCGCCGACATCTACGCGCTGAGGATCGGAAACGTCATCGCGCCGCATGAGTACAAGACGCTGTTTCCGCGCTGGTTCGAACATCCGGAGACGCGTCGACGAAACGCCTTCTGCTACATCGATGCGCGTGATCTCGGGCAGATCGTCGATCTCTGCCTCGAAAAGGACGGGCTCGGGTATCAGGTCTTCAATGCCGGCAACGACACCAACGGCATGAACATTCCGACGGCCAAGCTGATCGAGCGCTTCTTCCCGGGGGTGCCGGTGACGCGGGATCTCGGGGAGCACGAAGCGCTGTTTTCCAACCGGAAGATCCGTCAACTGTTGGGCTTCGTCGAGCAGCACGACTGGCGCCGCCACGTCTCGGGCTGATCGCTCTCCAGGTCGGAACGAACGACCACTTCCGCATCCATCTGGCGCGGCAGGCCTTCTGGAACGGGGACAATCAGCCCGCGAAGACGGTTTGCGGAGCGCTCTCCGGTTACCGTTCGATGCTCTTCGGGGAGAAACCTATTATGGCTAGGGCCCCTGTGTCTCGCCATGATTCGACATTGAAAGGTTCCCGATGCAAAGCCTCGCCGCCAGGATCATTCTGCTGTCGGGATGGCAACGGTCGCTGGTTGCGTTTCTCGCGGGCGCACTCGCGGTGCTGTCTCAGGCTCCCTACGACTTCTTCCCCGTCTGCTTCGTCTCCTTTCCGGTGCTGGTCTGGCTTCTCGACGGCGCGATCGGGGAGCGGGGCGACGGTTGGGCGCGCCGCCTGTCCACCGTGTTCGGCATCGGCTGGTGGTTCGGGTTCGGCTACTTCGTCTGCGGGCTGTGGTGGATCGGGCAGGCGCTCCTCGTCGACGCGGAGGCCTTCGCCTGGGCCTTGCCTCTGGCGATACTCGGCCTGCCGGCAGGGCTCGCGATCTTTTATGGAATCGCCTGTGTCTTGGCGCGGCTGTGCTGGCCGGACGGCCTGGGACGAATTGCCGCACTCGCGTTCGGCTTCGGTCTCGCCGAGTGGTTGCGCGCGACGGTCCTGACAGGCTTTCCGTGGAACGCGATCGGCTATGCGGCGATGCCGATTCCGCTGCTGATGCAGTCGGTCCATGTCGTCGGGCTGTTCGGGATCAGCGCGCTTTCGGTCTTCGTTTTCGCGGCTCCCGCCGTTTTCGCGTCGCACCGCCAACGTCGCGCAACGCTCATGGCGGCCGCGTCAATTGCCGTGATTCACGTCGCCTACGGCGCATGGGCGCTTGCAACCCCGGTCGAGATCGCGGAAAAGTTGTCCATCCGGATCGTCCAACCGTCCGTACCCCAGGGCGGCAAGTGGGATCCTGAAATGCGCGACGAAATCCTGTCGCGCCTGCTCGCCCTTTCGGCGGGTCCTACGACCAAGGGCGGAACACCCGAACTGATCGTCTGGCCCGAGACCGCGCTTCCGTTTCTCCTGACCGACCGGCCGGACGCGCTGGTCGCCATCGGCGAGATGCTGGTCGATGGGCAACTGCTCGTCCTCGGCGCGGTCCGCTCCGAGCCGGGAACCACCGCTGGCGAGCCGACCCGCTACTACAACGCCACGGTTGCCGTAAATCACCTCGGAGAGATCGTCGATGCGGTCGACAAGGTGCACCTCGTACCATTTGGGGAATACTTGCCGCTCGAAGGGCTTTTTCGCCGGTTCGGCCTACGTACGGTTGCGGAAACAGTGGGCGGGTTCTCGCCAGGCGTGGAACGCCGGGCGATGTCGGTTGCACCCTCGGTCACGGCCGAGCCGATGATCTGCTACGAAGTGATCTTTCCCGGAGAAGTAGCAGTCGCCGATGCGGACTTCATTTTGAACCTCACCAACGATGCGTGGTTCGGAAACACGCCGGGACCATATCAACATTTCCGACAGGCCCAGGTCCGGGCCGTTGAGGCGGGTAAGGTGCTGGTGCGCAGCGCCAACAACGGCATATCAGGTATCGTCGACAGTCATGGCCGTGTTGTGGATGCATATGCGTTAGACGTGATCGGAGTGCTGGATTCCGAACTACTTATACCTGTCAGGAAAAGTCATGTATCTGAAGCCCGAAAGTTTGGTGGTGCCTCAACAATATTGCTGCTTGCAATCATGGCGTGTGGTATGAATGTGCTCGCGAGGTTACGCTCAGATTGAGAACGCGGGCTAAATCGCGGATGTGAGGTGCTCGGTCCACGTTCCACATCCATCTCGTACTGGGGCGAGAGTGGGAGAGAAACAGAACCAACGAAATAGCACCCGCCTCAGGCGGTGAGGAAAGACATGACCGACAACAAGAAGAAACCGAACCCGATCGACATCCACGTGGGCAGCCGGGTGCGTCTGCGCCGCAATATGCTTGGCATGAGCCAGGAGAAGCTTGGCGAGAGCCTGGGCATCACATTTCAGCAGATCCAGAAGTACGAAAAGGGAACGAACCGTGTCGGCGCCAGCCGGCTCCAGGCGATCGCGACGATCCTGGGAGTCCCCGTTTCCTTCTTCTTCGAGGATGCACCGGACATGCCGGCTGTGACCGGAGGCGGCTTTCGGGAAGACAACGCGACCTCCTACGTGGTCGATTTTCTCAACAGCGCCGAAGGCCTGCAGCTCAATCGCGCCTTCGTGCGGATCGCCGACGCCAAGGTTCGCCGTCGCGTCGTTGATCTGGTGAAGGCGCTGGCCGCCGACGAGACCTGAGCCGCAACGCAGCCGAAGTCCGCTCCAGTCGCCAAGGCCCTGGCCTGGAGCGGCTTCGTCTGGCCGGGCGACGAGGCATCCCCGATTGTGCCGCTTGACTGGCATCTTGCCGCTTCGCTAACAAAGGCTCGCGCGAAACGGCGATCGGGCCGTTTCGCGTCTTTCTTGAGGGGACACCCGTGGCTCGGCAGAACTACCTGTTTACCAGCGAATCCGTTTCGGAGGGGCATCCGGACAAGGTTTGCGACCGCATTTCGGACGAGATCGTCGACCTCGTCTATCGCGAGACGCGCAAGGTCTCGCCAGTCGATGCCGAACGCTACGCCAGGGTCTCCGTTTCCGATCCGTGGAAGGTGCGCGTCGCCTGCGAGACACTGGCGACCACCAACCGGGTCGTGATCGCCGGCGAGGTTCGCGTGCCGCACACGCTCCTGAAGAAGGATGCGAACGGCGAGGTGCTCCTCGACAAGGCCGGCGCCCCCGTGGTCAACCCGGCCAAGTTCAAGTCGGCGGCCCGCAAGGCAATCCGCGCGATCGGATACGAGCAGGAAGGCTTTCACTGGAAGACGGCGAAGATCGACGTTCTTCTGCATGGCCAGTCGCCCGACATCGGCCAGGGCGTCGACAACGCCGCCGACCGGCAGGGCGAGGAGGGTGCTGGCGACCAGGGCATCATGTTCGGCTATGCCTGCCGCGAGACGCCCGACCTGATGCCGGCGCCGATCTACTACAGCCACAAGATACTCGAACTGCTGGCCGCGGCCCGTCACAAGCGCGAAGGCGAGGCTGGCAAGCTCGGCCCCGACGCCAAGAGCCAGGTGACCGTGCGGTATGCCGACGGCAAGGCCGCCGAGGTGACCCAGATCGTGCTCTCCACCCAGCATCTGGACGCGTCCTGGTCGTCCGCCAAGGTTCGCGAGGTGGTCGAGCCCTATATCCGCGAGGCGCTGGGCGACCTGCCTATCGCGGCGGACTGCAACTGGTACATCAATCCCACCGGCAAATTCGTCATCGGCGGGCCGGATGGCGACGCCGGCCTGACCGGCCGCAAGATCATCGTCGACACCTATGGCGGCGCCGCTCCGCACGGCGGCGGCGCGTTTTCCGGCAAGGACACCACCAAGGTCGATCGATCGGCCGCCTACGCCGCGCGCTACCTCGCCAAGAACGTCGTCGCCGCCAGGCTCGCCGACCGCTGCACCATCCAGTTGTCCTATGCGATCGGCGTCGCGCAGCCGCTGTCGGTCTATGTCGACCTGCACGATACCGGCAAGGTGGGCGAGGCCGCGGTCGAAGACGCGTTGCGCAAGGTCATGGACCTGTCGCCGTCTGGAATCCGCAGGCATCTCGACCTGAACAAGCCGATCTACGCCAGGACATCGGCCTATGGTCATTTCGGCCGCAAGGCCGGCCGCGACGGTGCCTTCTCGTGGGAGCGCACCGATCTGGTCAAGGCACTCAAGGAGGCCGTCGCGAGCTGATCGCGTCGGCGCCAGCGGGCCCATCATGTCGGACGAACGCCCCACGCGGGCCACGGAAGCCTTTTTCGGCAGACGGCGCGGCAAGCCGCTGCGCCCTCGCCAGTCCGCAGCCATGGACGAGATCCTGCCGGCCTACGCCATCGACCTGACCAAGCCCGCGCCATCGGATTTGCGCGAGCTGTTTTCCGCGCCGGTCGACGACGTCCGCCTCGAGATCGGCTTCGGCGGCGGCGAGCATCTGCTGCACGAGCGTGCCCGGTTCCCGGAAACGGGCTTCATCGGGGTCGAGCCCTTTGTCGCGGGAATGGCGAAGTTCGTCATGGCGCTGGCCGAAACCGCGCCCGGAAACGTCCGGATTCACGACGACGACGCCACCCAGCTGCTCGACTGGCTGCCGGACGGCAGCATCGCCGGCATCGACCTGTTCTATCCTGACCCCTGGCCGAAGAAGCGTCACTGGAAGCGGCGTTTCGTGAGCCCGGCGAACCTCGACCGCTTTGCAAGGGTGCTGCGGCCGGGCGGTCGCTTCCGCTTCGCCTCCGACATCGACCACTACGTCAACTGGACGCTGCTCGCCTGCCGCACGCACGAAGCCTTCGCCTGGCAGGCGGCCAGCGCCCTCGACTGGCGCACGCCCTATGAGGCCTGGCCAGGCACACGCTACGAGGCCAAGGCGCTGCGCGAAGGCCGCACGCCGTCCTACCTGACCTTCACGAGACGCTGACGCCGGCCGGAACCGGCATCTCACTGGATGTCGAGCAAACGCTCCAGATACTGACGCTCGAGTTCCGGGCTCAGCGCGTCGCCCAGCCGCTTGCGGATCGCTTCCAGGATCTCGCGGGCGCGCTGCACGTCGATTTCGTCCGGTAGCTGGACCGTCTCGCCGAAGTCCGGCCCGGTGGTCGCCCTGGGACGCCCCAGCGGATCGCGATCGGAACTCTGCTGGCGGCCGCCCTCTCCGGAGCCGCCCTGGTCGCCCTGCTGGGCCTGCTGCATCTGCTGCATCATGTCCTGCGCTCCGCGGCGCAAGGCCTCCAGAGCGCGCCCCTGTTCGCCGACGGCACGCTCGCCCTGCGCCTCGCCGAGCGCATTGCCGGCCTCGCCCATCGCGTCGCCAGCCTCGCCGAAGCCCTCGCCAGGCTCGATGCCCATGCCGCGCAGCCCCTCCATCAGCTGGTCGAGCTGGCTCTGGAGCTGACCCTGGCCCTCCTGCAGCTGGCGAAGCGCCTCGGCGAACTCCTCCGGGCTCATGCCCTGGCCTGGCTGTTGGCCTTGTCCGGGCTGCTGGCCCTGGCCCTGCTCGCCGCGCTGTTCGCCCCGGTTCTGTCCCCGCTGGCGCTGGCCGCGCTGCATCTGGTCCAGCCGGTGGGTCTCGTTCATCATCTCCTGCTGGCGCCGCATGAGCTCGCCGAGCTGGTCCATCTGCTGGCGCATCTCGCTCTGCTGGCCGCCCTGCTGCTGCTGCTGCTGGCGCCCGGCCTGCAGGTTGTTCATCATGTCCTGGAGCTGCGACAGGAGCTGCTGGGCCTGGTCGCGCATGCCCGACTTCGCCATTTCCTCGATCTGGTCCAGCATGCGATCGATGTCGCTCTGGCGCAGTTCCTGGCCGTCCATCCGCATCTCGGGCATGGCCATGTTCGGATCACGCGCCGCGCGCTCGGCGAATTCGCGCAGGAAGTCCTGCATCGCATCGCGCAGCTCGGCCATCAGTTGTTCGATCTCCTCGTCCGACGCGCCGTTCTCGATGGCGTCCCGCAAGGCTTCCTGGGCGGCGCGCAGCCGCCTCTCGGCTGCCGACAGATCACCGTCCTCGATGCCGAGCGCGATCTCCCAGAGATAGTCCACGACCTCGCGCAACTGCTCGTCGCTCGACGCCTGCGCCAGCCGGCTCCGCGCGCTGCGGATCGCCAGATAGTGGCTCATGCTGGTGAAGGTGTCCTCCGGCCGCATCGTCACGGCGTCCATCAGGTCGAGCACGCGCGGCTTGCGGTTGGCGTCGAGCGCCAGCACGCGCCGCTGCTCGATAACCGCGCGCGCCAGCGGGTTCGAGAACGGCCGCTCCGGCAGCCTCAGGCGCTTCTCCTCGCTGAAGGCTTCCTGGTTCGCCGCGTCCAGCGCGGCGAGCCTGATGGCCGTCTCGACGCCTGCCCATGGATGTTCGGTCATGTCGCGGGAGGACTTGGCGTCGCGCGCATTGCGCCGCGGCAAGGACAGCGGCATCTCCGGCGCCTCGTACAGAGGCCGGGCGTTCGAGGCCGGGTTGTCGCGCCGCTCGATCACGGCTCGGGCGGAGACGGCGCCGTAGTCGTCCTCGATCGTATAGGCGAGTTCCAGCGTGCCGTTGACGGCGCGCTTGGGCTCTTCGGCATAGGCTATCACCGGCGGGTTGTCGGGGGTGACGGCGAATGTCCAGCCGCCGAGATCGGCCTCGCCCGACTTGAGAACGAGCGCGCCGTCGCCCTCGATCGTATGGGAGAACTGGCGCGTGCCCGCGGGCCGGATCGCGGCCGCGCCTGCTTGTGCGACGTCAGCCGCCACCGTGCCTTCGGGTTCGATCGCGATGGCGACATCGTCCTGACCGGTGAAGGAAAGCGTCTCGTCGCCGCGTCCGCCCGTCACCCGCAGCGACAGCGCGCTGCCCTCGGGCACGGCAAAGGCGGTCTGGTTCCGGTTCGCCTCGGCGGTCATGAAGATCGGCGCCCTGCCCGTATAGGGCGGCGGCGTCACCCAGGCGTCGACGCGCACCGGCGCCACGTTCGAGACCACATGCGAGCGGAAGCCGTCGGACACAGATCCGCCGAGCGGGCTCGCCGAATAGGCGAAGGCAATCACCAGAAGCAGCGGAACCAGGGCGCGCAGGGCCCAGGGATCGCGTTCGGGAACGCGCGCGCGCGGCATGTCGGACGCAAGCTTGCCGAGCTTCGCGGCCATGCGCCGCTGGTGCTCGCGCCACAGCGCGGCCGACAGGGCATCCTCTGGACCGACGAGGCGGTCGCTCTGGGTCGACACCGGCGCATGCTCGAGCGTGTTGGCGGTCTCGATCCGCCGGTCGACCTGCCGCTCCGTCGGCAGACGGAAGAACCGCAGCGGATAGAGCGCTACCAGGCCGCCTAGACCGAAGATCGCGAGCAGGGCATGGCGTCCCGCATCGGGAAGCAGACGGAACAGACCGAACCAGGACGTGGCGAAGAAGATCCCGGCGACCAGCAGGACCGGCAGCACGAGCGGCCACAGCCGCTCTGTGACCATCGCGAGGCGGGTCGCCAAGCGGGTTCCGCCCAGTTGTTCCAGTCTGCTTCCGCCGGCCGGTCCGGATGTCGCCATGTGTCGATCCCAATACTGCGCGAGCGCGTTTCGATCGCGGCTGTGGTGTCAGGATAGCGGAAAAGCAGGCGAAGGCGAGGCGATCAACCAAATCGTGATCGCCTTGCCGTGCGGGAGCGCCGCGCCCTGTGGCGCGGGCGACCGCCCGAACCTCGGACGCGATCAGGCCAACCAGTCCGGGACCGAATCGAGCCCGATCAGCTCCTCGTAGGTCGGCCGGGGCCTCGCGACGTGGAAGCGGTCGCCGTTGACCAGCACCTCGGGCACCAGCAGGCGGGTGTTGTAGGTGCCGGCCTGCACCGCGCCATAGGCGCCCGCGGTGCCGATCGACAGCAGGTCGCCGCGCGCCAGCCGCGGCAGTTCGCGGTCATGGCCGAGATAGTCGCCTGTCTCGCAGACGGGACCGACGATGTCGGCCACGATACGCGGCCCGCCTTCCGCGCCGATCACCACCGGCTTGATGGTGTGGAAGGCGTCGTAGAGCGTCGGCCGGATCAGGTCGTTCATCGCCGCGTCGACGATGATGAAGTTCTTCGCGTCACCCTCCTTCAGGTAGATGACGGACGTGACGAGGATGCCGGCATTGCCGACGAGCAGCCGTCCCGGCTCGAAGATCGCCTTGAGCCCGAGCTTTTCCATGTGCTTGCGCACGATGGCGGCATAGGCTTCCGGGTCGGGGGGAGGGTTGTTGTCCTCGTGATAGGGGATGCCCAGGCCGCCGCCGAGGTCGACATGCTCGATGGCGTGGCCGTCGGCGCGAAGCGTCTCGGTCAGTTCGGCAAGCAGCAGGAAGGCGTCGTCGAAGGGCTGCAGTTCGGTGATCTGGCTGCCGATGTGCATGTCGATGCCGACGGCGCGCAGGCCGGGCAGTTCGGCGGCGCGGCGATAGACGGCACGCGCCCGCTGCCAGGCAATGCCGAACTTGTTCTCGGCCTTGCCGGTGGAAATCTTGCGGTGGGTCTTCGCATCGACATCCGGGTTGATGCGCAGCGACACCGGCGCGATCTTGCCGGCCGCGACCGCGCGGGCCGACAGGAGCTCGAGCTCGGGCTCGGATTCGACGTTGAAGCAGTGGATGCCGGCCGCAAGCGCGAAATCCATCTCCTCGGCCGTCTTGCCGACGCCCGAGAAGACGATCCGGTGCGCGGGGATGCCCGCCGCGAGCGCCCGGCGCAACTCGCCTTCGGACACCACGTCGGCGCCCGCGCCCTCGGCCGCCAGCGTCTTCAGCACGGCCTGGTTCGAGTTCGCCTTCATGGCGTAGCACACAAGCGCGTCCATGCCGGCAAGGGCCTGCGAGAACACCCTGAAATGGCGCACCAGCGTGGCGGTGGAATAGCAGTAGAACGGCGTGCCGACCGCTCGCGCGATCTCCGGCACCGGCACGTCCTCGGCGAAGAGAACGCCGTCGCGATAGTGGAAATGATTCACGTCGGTTTACCGGAATGGACCGCTCGCATCGCGAGGTCGGTCAGAGAAGGCCATCGAGGATGAAGGGCTTGTCCTCGGCTGGTTTTTCCGGCTCGGCCGGCACGGTCTCGCCGGCCTTCTGGCGATCGGCGCGATCCAGCCGGGCAGCCTCGGAGGGCGTGATGGGCTCGTTGCGGCGGCCGCAGCCAGACAAGACGGCGCCAGCGCTCGCCAGGAGAACCAGCAGGACGGCAAACTTGCGGACGCTCATCGAAACCCTCGTTCTCCAGGCGCGTCGCCATCGGGACGCGCCATCCAGCCTGTTCTTAGCGGAGTTTTCCGCGTCATGCACCCGTTTCCGTCAGGCCCGGGCGAGGCGCTTCCGCCAGGCGCGGATCTGCTGGCGAACCTGCGTCGGCGCGGTTCCCCCGAACGATGTGCGGCTCCGAACGGACTTCTGAACGGTCAGGACGGAAAACACGTCGTCGGTGATGCCGGGATTGATGGACTGGAGATCGGCAAGCGACAGTTTTTCCAGCGCGACCTTGCGGCTTTCGGCGAGCGCGACGGCCTTGCCCGTGACGTGGTGCGCTTCGCGGAACGGCAGGCCGAGCACCCGCACAAGCCAGTCGGCGAGGTCGGTTGCGGTGGAGTAGCCCGACCCCGCGGCCTTTTTCATGGCGTCGGCGTTGATCGTCATGTCGGCGACCATGCCCGCCATGGCGGTCAGCATCAGGTCGAGCGATTCGGCCGCGTCGAAGACCGCTTCCTTGTCTTCCTGCATGTCCTTGGAATAGGCCAGCGGCAGGCCTTTCATGACGGTGAGCAGGCCGATCAGGTGACCGTTGATGCGGCCCGTCTTGGCGCGGATCAGTTCGGCCGCGTCGGGGTTCTTCTTTTGCGGCATGATCGACGAGCCGGTGGAGAACTGGTCCGACAGCCGCACGAAGCCGAACTGCGGCGTCGACCAGATGACGATCTCTTCGGCCAGCCGCGACAGATGAATACCGCAGATGGAGGCCATGGAGAGGAATTCCAACGCGAAATCGCGATCCGAGACGCTGTCGATGGAATTGCGCGTCGGCTCGCGAAAGCCGAGCGCCTTCGCCGTCATCTGCCGGTCGATCGGGAAGCCGGTTCCGGCAAGGGCGGCCGCACCCAGCGGGCTCTCGTCCATGCGCTCGATCGCATCGTTGACCCGAGACAGGTCGCGCGCAAACATCTCCACATAGGCCATGCAGTGATGGCCGAATGTGACTGGCTGCGCGCTCTGCAGATGGGTGAAGCCGGGCATGACGGTTGCCGCATGCTCTTCGGCGCGGTCTAGGAAGACGCCGATCAGCCGCTTGAGCGCCTGCGCGGTGCGCTGCGCCTCCTCCTTGACCCACAGCCGGAAGTCGACGGCCACCTGGTCGTTGCGCGAGCGGGCCGTGTGCAGTCGACCGGCCGCCGGGCCGATCAGTTCGGCCAGCCGCGCCTCCACGTTCATGTGGATGTCTTCGAGCCGGGTGGAGAAGGTGAAGCTGCCGTCCTCGATTTCTCGCAGGATCGTGTTCAGCCCGTGAGCGATCGCCTTTTGATCCTCGGCCGAAATTATGCCTTTCTCGGCCAGCATCTCGCTATGAGCGATCGATCCGCGGATATCCTGGGAATAGAGCTTCCTGTCGAAACCGATGGACGCGTTGATCGCTTCCATGACCGCTGCCGGACCCGAGGCGAATCGTCCGCCCCACATCTGGTTGCTGGTCTTTTCGTCGCTCATGGTGATAACCGGACGTTGGAGTACAAGAATGGCACCCAAGAACATGCACTTGCCGGCCTCGCGTCTCATTCTGCTGGCCGCGGCCGCGGGCATTCTCGTGGGAACGTTCGCCGTATACGTGACGAACCGCTCCGATGGCAACAATGGCGGTTCCCTGACGGCGTCCGCCGAGGCGGCGATGTGCGAGGCGCGGCAGGAGACCGCGAACGCCGTCGGCGCCGCAGCCGCCGGCGAGGTGGCCGCCATGCTGGCCGCCAGTCCGCCGCAGTCGCTGTCCGACCTCGCTTTCAACAGCCCCGACGGCCAGCCGATGACGTTGCGCGATCTGTCGGGCAAGACGGTGCTGATGAACCTCTGGGCCACGTGGTGCGCGCCCTGCCGCGCCGAGATGCCGGCGCTCGATGCGTTGCAGAAGGAAATGGGCGACGAGGGGTTCGAGGTCGTCGCCGTCAATGTCGACACCGGCGACGACACCAAGCCAAAGGCCTTCCTTGCGGAGATCGAGGTCGAGGCGCTCGGCTACTATCGTGACAACACGCTCGGGCTCTTCAACGACCTGAAGAGGCGCTCGCTGGCGCTCGGGCTGCCCGTCACGCTGCTGATCGACGGCGATGGTTGCCTGCTGGCCCACATGAACGGGCCCGCCGAATGGCACAGTGAGGACGCCAGGCGGCTGATCCAGGCCGTGCCGGCGTCCCGCCCGGCGCAAGGGGCGTAACGGTCGGTCACCAATCGTGACGCCCGTGACCGCCAGAATTGCATAAGCTTCAGGTCGTGATTTCGCGGCGATTCGCCGCGCGCGTGGACAAGCCTGGAGGATGCGATGCCGGATCGGGAAAAGGACGCCAGCCGCCGAGATGCGGCCGGGGACCGCTCCGCCGCGAGCCGCGGCGGCGACAAGCGCGACCGCGCCGGAAATCGACAGGCGGAGGGCTCGCCCTTCCAGGGCGCGCTTCACTCGGACCCCCCGCACGACCCGTTTCGAAAGCTCTTTTCCGGGTCGAGCCTGACGTTCGAGTTCTAAAGCGTGTCGCGCCCGATACGGTTCATTCTGCCCTCGTGACGCGGCTGGCCGGGAGCGCCCCGAGAGGCGCGCCCTGAAACATCGATGCCTCCGTGCACCTCTGCGTCCTTCGCAAGGCTGCATTGCATATGGGCGGTTGGAACGAACATCTTCGTCATTGATTGTCATGCTGCGATGCACAATATGCGCATCGCAATGGGTCGACGACTCGGGGAGGACGAACCGAGGATGGTTGACAGATGGGATATGCGCAACGCACGTCTCTTCCGCCGGAAGGCGATATCAGGGAACTGGCTCCGGCGGATCTTCCGCTCTTCCGGTCTCATTTGCTCAGGCTGAGTCCGGCCAGCCGGCGCGACAGGTTCAACGGCTTCACGGACGACGCCTTTGTCTCGTCCTATGCGGCACGGTGCTTCTCGAGCGGCGCGACCGTTCTCGCCTTCGTGATCGATGGCACGATCAGGGGCGCGGCCGAGTTGCATGATTGCCGCCCCGGAAGCCACGATGCCGCCGAGATTGCCTTCAGCGTCGAGGACATGCTCCAGCATCAAGGCGTCGGCGCCGCGCTCTTCGCCCGCCTGATCGCGCGTGCCCGTGCGCTGGGCTGCGCCACGCTGCATGTCACGACGCATTCGCAGAATGGCGCCATGAAGGCGCTGGCCCGCAAGTTCGGCGCCTCGCTCTGCTTCCAGAGCGTCGAAGCGGTCGGGGTCATCGACATGGGCAAGACGCTGCCACCCGCGGCGACCATCCTGGTCGACGGGCTTGCGCCCGCCGGCATCGCGGCGGCGGTAAGCATCGCGAGTCCGGTCCGGCGCTGACGCACTCGCGCTTCAGGCAGCAGCACCCGCCAAAAAATAAGGCCCGGCGATCAACCGGGCCTTTGCGTTTCTGCCGCGCGGGCAGGAGGCCTGTCAGGCGGCCTTGCGCGGGGTGAGTTTCTCGAACTCGCCGCGAACCTGCTCGACACGGGCGGAGACGGTTTCGCCCGCGGTCTCGGCCGCCTTCCGGAAGCGCTCGACATTGGCCGTCGCGGCGGCCTGGACATAGTCCGACTGCGCCTTGAAAGCCTCCGCCGGCGAAGCCGCCGTCAGCATCTTCTCGAAGGCGTCGAGCGCCATGTCGGTGTTGGCAAAGCCGGCCTCGGCCATCTCGCGGGCGGCGCCGGCAAAGGCCTGGCCGGCCTCGCCTGCGATCTTCTCGGCCTGGCCGGTGGTCTCGGCAAAGGCATTGCGGGCAGCGGCGACATGCTCGCGCGTCGTGGCAATGCCCTTCAGCGCCGTGTCGCGGCCGCTGGCCTGGAAACCGAAGCGGGCCTGGAGATCCTCGAAGCCCTTGGCAAACTGGGCGAAGAAATCGGCGGTGTCGGGCGTGGCGGTCTTCTTGGTCATGTCGGTCTCCATTCTCGTTGCGAAGCCATGGTGCGCCCCGTCCTTCATGGCCCGGGGCATGACCGACATATGGGGTGGATTATTGTGCAATGCAACATAGACTAATGGTGCATTGCACAAAAACAAGCGCGGCCGCGCCCCGCGCGCGGCAAAGGGAAACGCATGGGCCCGACGCGGCGCCGACGGGCTGGCGCTCGGACAGCGCCGACCCGATATCAGGCCGATGGACCGAACGACCGGAGCCGCGGGATGGCAGCGACAGACGACAGACGAGGAAGCACGCCAGGCTTGACCGCCCTCGACGTCGAGAATGCGGCCAAGCGCGCCGCGCTGAACCGCGTCAAGGCGGTCGCCACCGGTGCGCTGGTGGTCTGCGTCGCCGTCTATGCCGTCGCCACGATCTTCAAGAGCGACTATCCGGCGCTCGGCTTCCTGGCCGCCTTCGCCGAGGCCGCGGCGATCGGCGGCATCGCCGACTGGTATGCGGTCGTGGCGCTGTTTCGACGGCCGCTCGGCCTGCCGATCCCCCACACCGCCATCATTCCCGCCAACCAGGCGCGCATCGCCGACAATCTCGGCCGCTTCATCGAGGTCAACTTCCTCGCCGCCGGCCCGGTGCGCGAGAAACTCCGCGAGGTGGATTTCGCCGCGATGGTCGCCGACTGGCTGTCGGAGCCCCGCCGCGCCGACGGCCTGTCCGGCTTCGTGGTCAAGCTGGTGCCGCAGGCGGTCAAGGCGATCGGCGAGTCGGGCCTGAAGGATTTCGCCGGCCAGCGCATCGCCGAGCAGCTCGACAAGGTGAAGATCGCCCCGCTGGCCGCGGACCTGCTCGCCTCCTTCACCCATGACCGACGCCACCAGCGCCTGTTCGACGAACTGATCCGGACGCTGGGCAAGCTCCTGAACGACGAGCAGGCGCTGGCGATGATGCGCGACCGCATCCGCGAGGAACTGCCCTCGCTCGCGCGCTTCTTCCGCGCCGACGCCTATCTCCTGAAGCGCATCGTCTCGTCGGCGGGCGCTCTTCTGGAGGAAGTGCGGGCCGACCCCGATCACCCGATGCGGGCGGAATTCGACGGCTTCGTCGCCGGCTTCATCGAGAAACTGCGCCAGTCCCCCGACTATGCCGAACGCGCGGAAAGGCTGAAACGCGATCTTCTCGCCCGTCCGGAACTCGCCAACATGGTCGCCGGCCTGTGGGAAAGTGTCGAAGCCTACGTGGAGAAGGATGCGAAATCGCCCGATTCCGCGATCCGCAGGCATCTGGCCGGCCTGTTCGTCGACATCGGCCGCCAACTGTCGGAGGATCGCCATGTGCGCGCCGACATGAACCAGGGCTTCGTCGTGGCGCTGGCCGCCTTCGTCGAACGCCAGAAGAGCGGCGTGTCGGATTTCATCGCCGATCAGGTCAAGGGCTGGGATCTCGGCCAGCTCACCCACCTGATCGAGCTCAATGTCGGCCGCGACCTGCAGTACATCCGCTTCAACGGCATGATCATCGGCGGCATCGCCGGCCTGCTGCTGCACACGGGCGGCGTGCTGTTCCTGGGCGAGTAAGGCGCCGCGCGGCCGGCGCTTGCTCCCCAGGCGAAACGCGCTACTGTTCCTGCAAACGGACGCATGATCCGTGAAAACGAGAGGAACATCATGGCCAAGAAACCGGAAGCCGAACACTTCGTCGACATGTTCGCGAACCTCGGGCGCGACCTGAAGATGCCGCAGGTCGACGTCGATCATATTCTCGACCATCACCGCAAGAACCTCGAGGCGCTGGAAAAGGCCTCGCGCTCGGCGGCCAGCGGCGCCACCGACGTGTTCACCAGGCAGCGCGAGATTCTCGAGCAGACGCTGGGCGAGGTGCGCGACATGGCCGCGAAGATGGTGGTTCCCGGCTCGCCGAAGGAACTGATGGAGCGCCAGACCGAACTCGCGAAGAAAACCTTCGAGACGGCCGTGAAGAATGCCTCCGACATCGGCGAGGTGATCAGCCGCTCCTCCACCGAGGCGATCGACATCCTGCGTACCCGCATCAAGGACGCGATGGAGGAGATGCAGAAGGGCATCATCAAGAAGTAGGAGGCGGCTCGCCGCGCGCGGGACCGTCGGCGCGGGCTCGCCCATTGGGAAAAGAAACACGGGGCCGATTATTTGCGGCTTCGATGACCCGGCTCAACGGATCCGGCCGGCGCGTTGTCCGAATTCGGTAAACCGGCCACGTGTTTGCGCGCTCGCTAAGGGTAGCGCGCGAAGACCTCGGTCGTGCCGTCGCGCTTGACGAGCAGGACGTCGTAGGGGTCGGCGTCGGGGCCGGGCTCGCCCATGCCGGGTGAGCCGAAGGGCATGTCGGGGACCGACAGGCCGATCGCGTCCGGGCGTTCGGCGAGCAGGCGGCGCACCTCGCGCGCCGGCACGTGGCCTTCGACCACATAGCCCTCGACAAAGGCGGTGTGGCAGGAGGTCTGGCCCGGCCGCAGGCCCGCCTCGGCCTTGCGGCTCATCAGCGTGGCCATCGGCAGGTCGCGGGCGGACACGGCGAAGCCGTTCTCGGCCATGTATTCGACCCAGGCATGGCAGCAGCCGCAGGTCGCTGTCTTGAGCACCTCGATGGCTGTCGCCGCCTGGGCGACGCCAGCGGCGAAAAGCCCCAGCGCGAAAACCGCGCCGCGCAATCCGTTCGGTCCATTGGTCATGGTCAGGCTCCTATCGGAAGAAGACGTATTTCACGAGAGCGGCGATCACCAGCACGACGATCAGCAGCATCACGAGCCCGCCGATCCCCATGCCCCAGGGGCCGCCGCCCGACATCATGTCGTTCATCATCTCCGTCACTCCTTGCCGTGACAGGCGCCGGGCGAGGCAAATGCCGCTTCGCCCGACAGGCCGTCGATGATCGGGCAATCGGGACGGTCGTCGCCATGGCAGTTGGCGACGAGGTGGCGCAGCATGTCGCGCAGTCCGGCGAGTTCGACGAGCTTGCGGTCGATCTCGCCGAGCTTGGCCTGCGCGATCGCCTTCACGTCGGCGCTCTCGCGCTCCTTGTCATTGTAGAGCGACAGCAACTGCCGGCATTCCTCGACCGAGAAGCCGAGGCTGCGCGAGCGTTGCAGGAAGCGCAGCTTGTGGATGTCGGCAACCGAATAGTCGCGGTAGCCATTGTCGGTGCGGTCGGGCTTCAGGAGCCCGATCTCCTCGTAGTAGCGGATCGTCTTGGCCGGCAGGCCGGAACGTTCCGCCGCGGTTCCGATGTTCATGGCAGGTCCTCCTTTCCGGTCAGAGCTTCAGCGAGCGCAGGCGCAGCGCGTTGCCGATCACCGAGACCGACGACAGGCTCATCGCGGCGGCGGCCAGCATGGGCGACAAGAGCATGCCGAAGACAGGATAGAGCACGCCCGCCGCGATCGGCACGCCGAGCGCATTGTAGACGAAGGCAAAGAACAGGTTCTGCTTGATGTTGCGTATCGTCGCCCGCGCGAGCCGGCGCGCGCGCACGATGCCGTTGAGGTCGCCCTTCACCAGCGTGATGCCGGCGCTCTCCATTGCGACGTCCGCGCCGGTGCCCATGGCGATGCCGACATCGGCCGAGGCCAGCGCGGGCGCGTCGTTGACGCCGTCGCCGGCCATGGCGATTTTCGCGCCCTTCGCCCGCAACTCCTCGATCAGCGCCTGCTTTCCCTCGGGCAGCAGCCCCGCGCGCACGTCGTCGATGCCGAGGCTGGCGGCAACGGCCCGTGCCGTC
The DNA here is from genome assembly GCA_051860465.1 of Mesorhizobium sp. GTDB lineage: Bacteria > Pseudomonadota > Alphaproteobacteria > Rhizobiales > Rhizobiaceae > Aquibium. Next base: position 107,834 of record JBHYDY010000011.1, on the reverse strand, counting down.
CGCTCGCTGTCGCCTGTCGCCATGATGATCGTCAGGCCGCTGTCGTGCAGCGCGCGGATCGCTTCCGCCGTCGTCGGCTTGATCGGGTCGGCGACGGCCACGATGCCGGCGGCCTGGCCGTCGACGGCCACGAACATCGCCGTCTTGCCCTCGCCGGCCAGCGCGTCGGCCCGGTCTCGAAGCGCCGAGACGTCTGTCCCGATGTCGGCCATCATCGCCCCATTGCCGAGCGCGACGCGGCGGCCGCCGACGCTGCCAGCAACGCCCTTGCCGGTCGTGGCCTCGAAATCGGTGGTGTCCGTGAGCGAGGCGCCGCGCGCGGCCGCGCCATCGACGATCGCCTCGGCGAGCGGATGCTCGGAGCCACGCTCCAGGCTGGCGGCGAGCGACAGCACCTGCGTTTCCTCGAATCCCCCGGCGGTGACGATGTCGGTCAGGACCGGCTGGCCTTCGGTCAGCGTCCCGGTCTTGTCGACGATCAGCGTGTCGACGCCGGCGAAGCGCTCCAGCGCCTCGGCGTCGCGGATCAGAACGCCGGCCTGCGCGCCGCGCCCGGTCGCCGTCATGATCGACATCGGCGTGGCAAGCCCCAGCGCGCAGGGGCAGGCGATGATCAGCACCGAAACCGCCGAGACGAGGCCAAAGATCATCGCCGGCTCCGGCCCGACCAGCGACCAGACGATGAAGGCGATGATGGCGGCCGCCACGACCGCCGGCACGAAATAGCCGGCGACGCGGTCGGCCATGCCCTGGATCGGCGCGCGCGAGCGCTGCGCGGTCGCCACCATCGCCACGATCCGCGACAGCACCGTCTCGGCGCCGACCCGCTCGGCGCGCATGACGAGCGAGCCGTTGCGGTTCAGCGTTCCGCCGGTGAGCGGATCTCCTTGCGTCTTTTCGACAGGCACTGCCTCGCCGGTGATCATGGATTCGTCGACCGACGAACGGCCGTCGAGCACCGTCCCGTCCACAGGCACGCCGTCGCCGGGCCGGATGCGCAGCCGGTCGCCGGTCTTCACCTCGGCCAGCGGCACGTCCGCCTCCGAGCCGTCGTCGGCGATGCGCCGTGCGGTCTTCGGCGCGAGGTCGAGCAGCGCGCGGATCGCCGAACCGGTGCGCTCGCGCGCCTTCAGCTCCAGCACCTGGCCGAGGAAGACCAGCGCCACGATGACCGCTGCCGCCTCGAAATAGACCGGGACGGCGCCGTGATGGCCGCGGAACTCATCCGGAAACAGACCCGGCGCCACGGTGGCCGCCACGCTGTAGACAAACGCCGTGCCGACGCCGATGGCGATCAGCGTCCACATGTTGGGGCTGCGGTGGACGAGCGACATCCAGCCGCGGTGGAAGAAGGGGATCGCCGCCCACAGCACCACCGGAGCCGCCAGAAGCATCTCGATCCAGGTGGCCGTGGGCTCGCCGATCCAGTCGCGCACCGGCAGTCCGACCATCGGCCCCATGGCGATGATGAAGATGGGCAACGCGAGCGCGGCGCTGATCCAGAAGCGCCGCGTGAAGTCGACCAGTTCCGGATTGGGACCCTCCTCGCCGGTCGGGATGCCCATCGGCTCCAGCGCCATGCCGCATTTCGGGCATGAATCGGGCTTGTCACTGATGACTTCCGGATGCATCGGGCAAGTGTATTGCGTGCCCTCGGGCATCGGCTCGGGGGCGGGAACGCCGGCCAGATAGGTCCCCGGATCGGCCTCGAACCTCTCCTTGCAGCGGGCCGAGCAGAACCAGAACTTCCGTCCCTCGTGGCGCGCGAAATGTTGCGCGTTGGCGCGTGTGACGCTCATGCCGCAGACCGGGTCGATCGCCGTCTTGTAGGCTGCCGGATCGGCCAGGAACTTGGTCCGGCAGCCCTCGCAGCAGAAGTTATAGATGTGGCCGTCGTGCTCGGCCGTCGGCTTGTTCTTTCCCGGGTCGACCGTCATGCCGCAGACGGGATCGCGCAGCAGCACCGGCGCCATGCCGGCGCCTTTGACCGCGCAGCAGCCGCTCGAGTGGTCTTGGTGATGAACCATGTCGTCTCCAATTCTGTCCCCATCATGTAGTGCTTCCAGTCGCTGGAGGGTCAAGGGCGGGATTCGGGGTCGTCCGCGTGCGCCGCGAGACGCATTGACCGGGCTTCGCGGCCGTGTCCCATTGGGCGCGAGGGAGACCGGCCGGGCATGCTCATGCCGCGACAGATCGAAGTCATCCGCGCAGTCGCGCCAGCTCGCGGCATCTTCGGCCGGGTGGACGAGCGGCTGGCGGGGCAACTCCCGCGCCAGTCTCGCGATTGCCGATTGCGATATCGACGGTTGTCTTCCAATAGAGGGCTGGAGGAATGCCGTTGCCAGGCACGATGGTGGCCCCGCCCGCCTGTGAATGAAGGTCTAAGGTGTCGCTGATGAGTGAGAAGAAACCGGCCGGCAAGCCCTGCGTGGTGGTGACGGGAGCGGCCCGCGGCATCGGCTTTGCAACCGCCGGGCGTCTGGCATCGGCGGGTTTCTCGGTTGCCCTTGTGGACATCAACGCCGAGCGGCTGGAACAGTCGGCGGCGCGATTGCGCGGCGACGGGCATGATGTGCTGGCGCTCGCCATCGATATCGCGGAACCCGCTTCCGGCGACCAGCTCATCGCCTTGGCCTTCGAGCGATTTGGACGCGTCGACGGGCTGGCCCATATCGCCGGTGTCGGCGTTCGCGCAGTGCAGGACATTCTCGATGTCACCGCCGACGACTTCGACCGTTGCGCCGACGTCAACGGCCGCGCGGCCTTCTTCATGATGCAGTGCTTCGCACGCCATTTCATGGCCACCGCCGATGCCGACGCCTATCGCTTCATGGCAATCGTCACCTCGTCCAACGCGTCGGCCCTGTCGATCGACCGGTCGGAATACTGTGTCTCGAAGGCGGCAGCCTCGATGGCCACGCAGTTGTTCGCCGCCCGGCTGGCGCCGCATGGCGTTGCCGTGTTCGAAATCAGGCCGGGCGTCATCTCCACCGAACTGACCGCACCGCGCATCGAGGCCTACCGCCAGCGCGCCATCAACGAGAACCTCACCGCCATACCGCGTCTCGGCGACGTCGACGAGGTGGCGCGCTGCATCGAGACGGTGGCGCTCGGGCTGCTTCCCTACACGGTCGGCCAGGTGATCAATGTCGACGGCGGCATCCAGAGTCGCAGATACTGACGCCACGGCAACTCCCGGCAATGGCATGGATGGACAGGAGGTCAGCAGAGGCGACCAGATGAAGACCTCCATCGCCACCGTGTCGATAAGCGGTTACCTGCGCGAAAAACGCGCGGCCATCGCGGCGGCGGCTTTCGACGGCGTTGAGGTCTTCGAGAACGATTTCCTCGCCTTCGACGGTTCGCCGGCCGATCCCGGCTCCGACCACGAAAGCGTGGTCGCCTCGCTGCGCCGGATCATGATGGAAGCGAACATGCGATTGTCTCCCACCGCATGTTTGGCATTTGCGTTATGGCGCGGAACCTGCAATTTCTGCCCACCGGTTTGGAGGGATCCGGCGCCCGCGCCTCGACATTGTCGGCGGAGCGTCCCCTTCCATCCGTTTCTGGTCGAACTGGCGGCGCGGATCGCCGCAAAGGGAGGATTTTCATGTTTCGCAAGATGATCGGGGCGGCATCCGCCCTCGTGATGATGACGGCGGTGTCGGCCGCCCAGCAGTTTCCCGAGCGCGAATTGCTCGGCGTGGTGATGTGGGGCGCCGGCGGCGCGACCGACGTGGTCGCGCGGGCCGTCAACCCCGCCGCCGAGAAGGAACTCGGCAAGTCGATCGTGGTGCTCAACAAGGCCGGCGGCGCCGGCGCCATCTCGACGGCCTATGTGAACGCCGCGCCGTCGGACGGCTACACCTTCCTCTACGGCGCCGAAAACCCGCAGCTGCACCCGATCATGGGTGTTTCCAAGCTGGATTACGGCTCGTTCCACCCGGTCAACATCCTGGGCCGCGGCGTGGCCGTGGTCGTCGTGCCGGCGGACTCCAAATACACGACGATGGAAGAGTTGCTGGCCGACATCAAGGCCAATCCCGGCCAAGTGAAGATGGGCTCCACCGGACCCGGCGGCCTGCCGAGCACCATCAGCGCGCTGATCAAGAACGTCGCCGACTTCGACGTCACCGCGATCCCGTTCGACGGCGAAGGCCCGGGCCTCACCGCCATGCTCGGCGGCGAGGTGGACTTCATGCCAACGGGCATCTCGGCCGCGGCCGAAAACATCAAGGCCGGCAAGATGCGCGCGCTGGCGGTGGTCAACGCCGAGCCCGTCGACACCCTGCCTGATGCCCCGGCGATCACGACCGCCCTGCCGGACATGGAAAAGTTCCTGCCCTGGGGGCCGTTCTACGGCGTCTTCGTCAAGGCCGATACGCCGGACGACGTCACCGCGCGCCTCGTCGAGGCCTTCAAGACGGCGGCGACCAGCGAGGAGTTCACCACGCTGATGGCCAATCGCGGCAACATCGTCATGAACATCTCCGGCGACGAGGCCGCCGACTTCCTGAAGAAGTGGCAGCAGGTGACCGCCTGGGCCCTGCAGGACACCGGCGCCGCCAAGGTGAACCCCGAGGAACTGGGCATCACGCGGCCCTGAGCCGCGGCCGGTCCGGGCGCCGCGCCCGGACCGGCTGTCCCCGACGGGAGATGGATTGATGCCGACGAAACCCGCCCGAAGGCCAGGCGAGACAGCCTTTGCCGTTCTGTGCGTCCTGTTCGGCCTCGTGGCCTTCTGGCACGCGCACGGCATTTCCGGCTTCGGCGGCCTGTCGACGCCAGGCGTGTTTCCGATGCTGGCGACGGGAGCCATGGTGGTCTCGGGCCTGTTCATCCTCGCCGGTACTCTTCGCCGCCCGGCCGAACCCGGCGATGGAAGCGCGGCGGCGCGCTTCATGCGCGAGTTCCTGCCGCTGCGCCACTGCGTCCTGCTCGTCCTGATGCTCGCCTATCTCGCGGCGTTGCCGCTGATTGGCTTCCTGGCTGCGTCCGGACTGTTCCTGTTTGCCACGTTCCAGTATCTGTGGCGGCGCAATCCGCTGGTGACGCTGCTTCTCTCCGCCGTGGCCCTGGCGGCGATCTACGTCGTCTTCCGCATCGTCTTCCGGGTCGTCCTGCCGCAAGGATCCCTCGTGGGAGGGCTTTTCTGACATGGCCGAAGCGCTCGGCCACTTCGCGATCGTCTGGCTCGATCCCTGGCTCATGTTCCTGACGGCGGCGGGAACGCTGGCCGGCATCTATGTCGGCGCCATCCCCGGCCTCTCGGTGACGATGGCCACCGCGATCCTGATCTCCTTCACCTTCAAATGGCCGGTGAACGATGCGCTGGCGCTGATCGCGGGCGTCTTCATGGGCGGGGTCTATGGCGGGTCGCGCACCGCGATCCTGCTCAACATTCCCGGCGCGCCCTCGGCCATCGCCACCGCCATCGAGGGCTACCCGCTGGCCAGGCGCGGCGAGGCGGGCGAGGCGATCGGCCTGACCACCGTCATGTCGGTGATCGGCGGTTTCGTCGGCATCCTGGCGCTGGCGATGTTTGCGCCCGTGATCTCCGAATTCGCCATCATGTTCCAGTCGCGCGACTATCTGCTGCTCGGCCTGATCGGCATCCTGCTCGTCGGCACGCTGTCGGGCGAGAGCTTCGCCAAGGGCGTGTTCGCCGGTGCCCTCGGCGTCCTGATCGGCATGGTCGGCCTCGACCCGATGACGGCGGAGGGGCGCTTCACCTTCGACACCATCACGCTGATGGGGGGCATCCCCTATGTCGCGGCGATGATCGGCTTCTTCGGCGTGTCCGAGGCGCTGGTGCAGCTGCACAACCTCGACCTGCCGGCGATCAGGCAGAAGATCGACCGCATCATCCCGCGCATGGCCGACGTAAAGAAGCACTTCTGGCTGGCGATGCGCGCCTCGGGCATCGGCACCGTCATCGGCGCCCTGCCGGGCACCGGCGGCGATATCGCGGCGCTGCTGGCCTATGACCACGCCAAGCGGTCGACGAAGAACCCCGAGGTGCCGTTCGGCGAGGGCGCCAAGGAAGGTCTCGTGGCGCCGGAAGCCGCCAACAACGCCGCCGTCGGCGGCGCCTTCATCCCGATGCTGACGCTGGGCATTCCCGGCGACGCGGTGACGGCGGTCATCATCGGCGCGCTGTTCATCCACGGGCTGAAGCCTGGGCCGCTGCTTCTGACCGAAACGCCGCACCTGTTCTGGTTCGTCGTCGGCAGCCTGACGCTCGCCAACCTGTTCCTGCTGGTCTTCGGGCTCACCGGCATCAAGGTGTTCACCAAGATCGTCGAATGCCCGCGTGCGATCCTGATTCCGCTGATCATCGTCCTGTCGGCCGTCGGCACCTACGCGATCCAGAACAATCCGGTCGACATCTACTGGATGCTGCTGTTCGGCGTGATCGGCTATTTCATGAAGACCTACGGCTTCCAGGTCGGCCCGGTGATCCTTGGCGTCATCCTGGGTCCGATGATGGATTCCAACTACCGCCGGGCCATGATGGGCGCGCGCGGCGACGTCGGCACCTTCCTGTGGAACTTCGTCTCGCACCCGATCTCGCTGGTCCTGACGATCGCCTTCCTCGCCATGCTCCTGTCCCAGACGCCGCTGTGGCGGCTGGTGGCGCAAAGGGTGCGACGCCGACCGGCGTGAGCGCGAAACGCCGGCTTGGGCGGACGAAACCTTTCGCGGCGTCGAATCGAGAGAGTGCCGACCCGTTGCCTATTCGTAGACGTAGGGGGAAGGGTCGATGATTCGATCCTCGAAAACGATCCGGTGATCGTAGCGCGCGAGGTAGGGGTCCTCGCCGCCGGTCAGGCAGCGAACGAGGCCGCGCACCAGCTGAGCGGTCGTCACATATACACTGGCGTCCGCGGCCGGCATCTCCGCCTTGCAGGCATCGGCCGGATGCAGGGCCGCCAGGACGGCATACCGGTCCTGAACGTAGAACGCAGTCGGCTCGCCGTTCCGAGGCATCTCAGCGAGACTGAGCCCCTGGTCGCCGAAGACGAGGATTATGGCGGCCGGGTCGGTCTTCCTGATCGCGCTGAACATGCGCGTGATGTTTTCCCCCGCGTCCCGAAGGAAACCCTCCGACCGCCTCCGGAACGCGGCAAGCTGCGCGATGTCGATGTCGTCGAATTTCGGGCCCGTATAGTGGTGAGGTGGCCTCGTGTGGACGAAGACCAGCTGTGGCCCGTCGCGGTCTTCGATCCGGCGGACACGGTCGGCGAAGAATTCGATCTTGTCGGCAGGGCTGAGCTTGGTAAAGCGGTTGAGAAACTTTCTGAGATGGCACGCGCCCAGGTACATCAGCGGTTTCGCGTCCCGGGCCACGAAATGGAAATTGCAGATCGACGGCGCGATCGCGAGTTCGAAATGGTCGACATGCGACCCGCCCACGCCGAACTTGGGAGATTCGACGAGCGTGTTCACCTCGTAGCCATTTGCCTTGAACAGAGAGAACAGGGCGCTTGGAACGTTCCCCGAAACGGTGCTGCCCTTGTCGTCCGGGTTCATCTCGGATTTCAGCTCGCGATGCATCGACAGCAGCAGATCGTAGGATTCCCGCGTCGGCTGCGCTTCGGTGAAGGCATTGGAGAAGATGCGGAAGCCGCTGTCCCGAAGAACGTCGTTGAGCGGCGAGCGGTCTATGCCGAGATGCTTGCGCAGGATCGCTTCCGACGTCGCGGCCGAAACGCCGATCAGGTAGACGTTCGGTCTCGACGTGAAGGTGACCGGCCGGATGAACCGGGCGGTGACGTCGTCGAGATCGAGCGTCCCCGCGACTGACGATCCGTCGCGAACGGGCTGAGCCCCGGCGTCGGATCCCGCCGCCATGAAGATGGGCACCATCGCAACGACGAGACCGAACCCGGCCGCCATGGGCGTGGCGACGGCAGGCCGGACCCGGGCGGTGAGCGCTATACTGGTGACGGAGGCCAGCGCCAGCAACGCGGCGACCAGCGCCAGGAAACCTTGCGTAGCGGCGTCAAGCCCAAGGGCTATCAGGTAGAAATTCCAGACGACGAAAAGGACGATCGCGAACGCGAAGATAGCCTGGCCCCGTATCGAGCCTCGCGCGTCAAGATGGGCAAACAGCCGGTTTAACATGAGCAGGAACACGAGAAGAACGGCGATGAAGCACGTGACATCCAGCCAGGAAACGACGACCGTGAACCGAGTGAAGAGCGCGATCGCCGAGATCAGGCAGACCATCGCGCAAAAGAGCAGGAACGGGTTCCCAGTCGCGTGCCGGATGTTCATCTCCTCGGTCCCCCGATCCCCACCATCATCACGGAGGCGGGCACCTCGACGTAATCGGACTCGGCTCCGATTGGATCGAGAATACGGCGCCCTTGTCGTGGTTCCCGCGGTGCGGTCGCCGCCTCCATTGCCGTCCGCGCCTTACGTTACGTGCAGTCAGGAGGCAATGGGTGTCGACGGATCGTAGGACAAGGCATCGAAATCCTCCTCGTAGAGGTTGCGCACAAGGGTGGCGATGCCCTCGTCATAGAACGCCGCCATCTTCGATCGGGCCCTGGTTCGGGTCTCGAGATTGACCTGGGCGAGCGTCGTCTCGACATCCGCTGGCAGCGCAATGCCGCGTGCTTCCAGCAGACCGGCGAAGCATTGCGGGTAGTCCTCGAACGTCAGAACGGAATCATATCGCGAAAGCGGCATGAAGAGCATCTTCTTTTGCAGGTCCCAGTGCGGGTCCTTGTCCAGTCCGCCCTTTGCCAGCCACGCGACGAAATCGCGGAAACCCCGTCGGTCGAGATCGAACGCCCCGAATCGGCGTTGGTACTCCGCCTTGCCGAACTTGTTGAGGAAGGCGGAGAGAACGCGCGAGTAGGGATCGCGCACGATGACGAAGTAGTGGTAGTCCCGGGCTTTCAGCACCTGCAGCGGCGAGGCCTTCTGCATGTGCAGGGAGGCGGACTTTGCCGGACGGTCGTCCAGACGGCGACCATTCTCGATTTCCGTCAGCACCGTCACTGTGGACGAGTTGGCGTTCTTCTTGATGCGATTGTAGGCAAGGCGCAATCGCGGGTACAGCGCGACGTGACGCGAGGCGCCGACGTTGATGCCTTGGCGCCCGAAGCGTGGGCCGAGCAGCACCGGAACGAAGCCATCATTGACTTGCCGGTAGAATGCCCGGAGTCTGTCCTTCGCCAGGCTCATCGTCCCTCGCATGCGTTCGTGCCGCTCGCCGCTGCGGTGGGAACGTAAAGATCGGCAAGGCCGGCCAGTTCCGGTTCGGTGGTGACGATGCGATACCGCTCACGAAGCCCGGCCAGCACGATCGCGTCCGCCTGCGTATGCTTTGGCAGGACGTTATCGGCATTGTTGCGATTGAACCGGTAGCCCCCGCTCGTCAGGAAGACATTGCGGTCGCTGAGGCCGATCCCGCAGATGATGTAGGTCGCCGCTTCGCCGTTCTCCGCGATCGCCAGCAGCAAGGCCAGGATGCCCGTGGATGGCCGGTACTTGGCGCGCACGTCCTTCATCCCGTCACCGGCGATACGGTTCAGCCAATATACGGCGATCTCGATCGCATCGCGCGACTGGACGCCGACCGGTTGCGAGAAGAACGACCGATCCACGACGGGGTAACGCAGTCCACCGGTGTTTTCCACGAGTGCGGTCCGTTCCCTGACGCTGACCACGGTTGTGGCCGGGGCGGGGTCGCTGGTCGCTAGCAAGTTCAGGACGCGGTCGACCTGGTTGCGCCGCCCCGGATCGGCGAACAACACCAGCCTGGTGGCGCCGCTGGCGCGGACGGCCGCGAGTTTCTCGCCGTATAGGCCATCTCCGCCGGCTTCGCGTCCAAGTCCCTTGGCCAGCACCGTGCTGCTCGCCACGACGATGCGCTCGCGACAGGTACTGAAGGCCTGCTCATGTCCGATTAAGGCGGCGTTGGCCGCATAGATGGCATCCGCGGGCGGGATGACGGCGCCGGGTTTCGCCCCAAGGATGACAATCTGCTTCATCTGGCCTAGCCGGGCATCCCATAGCCGTAGCGCTCGAAATCGCCTCGGTATGTCTCGACGATCCGCACCAGGCTGCGTTCGCTGGGCGCGACTTGTGTCTTGGCGGAAACATTGTCCCGCTTGAAGCCGCCGTCAAGTCGGGTTCCCGTTACCTCGCTAAGGCGCGAGATGATCCGGTCGAGCCCATCCTCGATGCGGAAGGTCTTGCAGTCGAAGCACTCGAACTCGGCCTGCGGGCGGAAGTGGTTTTCCCGGAACCAGGGGTCCCGTGCACGCCGCCACAGGCTGTAGTCCAGCCAGCGGTCGAAGCCAACGAAGTTCTGCCAGTGGAACCCGGCCTGTTTTCGTTGATACGAGTATTCGCTCAGAATTCTCGACAGCGGATGGCGCACGACCATGAAGGCATAGTCGAACATGCCGGCAAAGAAGATTTGCTCGAGCGCGGCTCCATGCAGGTGACGCGGTCGCAGCCGTCGCCCGTAGACCTGCATCGGCATGTCGAAACGCTTCGGGGAGTGCCTGCCCAGATATTCCGAGACGCTCGTACCGGCATTCTTCGGAATGTGGATGAATAGGATCCTGCGACCGTTGATTTCGAATACCGGCATGTGCCTGCTCTGCCGCCGGACCTGTTTGGGATAAATCGCTTCCGCCGCGTTGATCCAACGAATATGTGTGCGGTGTCAAGGCGGGGAGGGAACGGGTTCCCGCACCCCGCAACCGTCGTTTACGACAAGTGGTCCGGTCTCGACATATACATCCCGCGGAAAGAAGCGCCCGGGCAAATGTCGGAAGCGGATCCCCGGAGGATGGAATGTACCGGATGGGGTTTGATGCCTGAAATCTGCGTCGTACTGGGCATGCACAAGTCGGGGACCACATTGGTCAGCGAGATCCTGCATCATTCCGGTATCCGCATGGTGGAAAACGACAGCGTCGAAAGCTACGACCATGGCAATCATTTCGAGAGGGAGGACACCAACCAGTTCAACAAGCGCCTGCTTGGATGCGGCGAGGCGTCGAGCATCCGCGTGGTGGACCGGCTGGACCTGCCCAGCGTAACGCCCGATATGCGGATTGCTGCGCAACGGCTCGTCGAGGCGGCGGGTGCGCGGGAGCCGGCCTGGGGCTTCAAGGATCCCCGGACCTGCCTCACCTACGGGTTCTGGAAGGAGATCCTGCCTGACCACCGGCTGGTGTGCATTTTCCGCGACGTTCGCGAGGTGCACGCGCACTATCTGAAGCGTCGGCGATACTCCCCCGTCCGCGGCCTGCACGTGCTTCGCGCCTGGGAAGCCTACAACCGCTGCATGCTCGACGCCTACGACGCTGCATCACCCGACCGCCGCATCCTTGTCGACTATGCCCGGCTGATGCAGGACGATGCCGAACTCGTACGGCTGGGTGCGTTCCTTGCGCGCGACCTCGTCGACTGCCGCATCGCTGGACTGCGCCGCAGCAAATCCAGCGAAACACCCAGGCTGCGTCGGGAAGCCTGGGTCTACAGGCAGCTGAGCGGTCGCGACGTCCTGGCGCTGGATGGTGAGATCCGAAGCCTTGCGGAGGCGGAGGCGGCGGGTTTCGGTCGTGGATGAACGCATCGAAGCGCATGTACCGTCTTCCACACTTCCCCTAGACTGACTCTGCCGGGTCGCCCGTTCGCCGGCGCACGACCAACCTGAACTTCGAACTGCATGGATGCCGAAATGATCAACGTCCTCATTGGCTTCGACCCGCGAGAAGCGATCGCATTTCATGTCTGCGTCAACAGCATCATCCGGCATTCAAGCGATGTCGTCTCGATCACGCCGCTCGCTCTCAAGAACCTGAAGTCCTATTCCGAGCAGCATGGCGATGGCTCCAACCACTTCATCTACACGCGATTTCTCGTGCCGCACCTGATGAACTACAAGGGCTGGGCCCTGTTCATCGATGGCGACATGATCCTGCGCGACGATATCGCCAAGCTCTGGGAACTGCGTGATGATTCCAAGGCAGTCATGTGCGTTCATCACGATTACAAGACGAAGGCGCAGACCAAGTATCTCGGTTCCGTCAATCAGGACTATCCGCGCAAGAACTGGTCGAGTGTCGTGTTGTGGAACTGCGGGCATCCCGCGAACCGCGTCGTGACCCCGGAATTCGTGGCGAACGGCACCGGCGCGCAACTCCACCGCTTCACATGGCTGGATGACAGCCTGATCGGCGAACTTCCGAAGGTCTGGAACTGGCTCCCCGATGAGTTCGGACCCAACCCGGAAGCCAAGCTGCTGCACTTCACGCTCGGCACGCCCTGCTTCCACGAGTACGCCGATACGCCCATGGCGCATGAGTGGCACCGCGAGAGGATGCTGACGGATTATTGCGCTCAACGCGACGTCGAGGGCGGGTTTTGATCTTCGACGCTTTGCGAACGCCAGTCCGACCTGATCGCTGCCGCGCAGAATCACGGCCAATGAACCAATGAAGCAGATCATCCGCGCCCTCGGAGGCTGGGTCGCCGCCCGGCGCAACCGGCAGACCGTCTTCGACCACGACGTCGCCATCTGCGCCATTTTCAAGAACGAGGGGCCATATCTGGAAGAGTGGCTCACCTTCCACCATGGCGTCGGGGTTGATCATTTCTACCTGTATAACGATGCCAGTGCGGACAACTACGCCGAGATCCTCGATCCGTGGATCCGCCGGGGGCTCGTCAGCGTGACGGATTGGCCGACGGAGTCGCAGGTGCCCGCCTACAATCATTGCATAAGGAGCAATCGCCACCGGGCGCGCTGGATCGCCTTCATCGATCTGGACGAGTTCCTCTACAGTCCGACTGGGCGAAGCCTTCCGGAGGTGCTGAGCGACTATGCGGACATCCCGGCGATATTCGTCTACTGGGTGCTGTTCGGCTCGGCCGGCCACCGCGAGCGGCCCGAAGGACCGGTGATCGAAGCCTACACCCGCTGTCTCGACCTTGACGGCGCCAATGATGATCGCTTTGATCACGGCAAGTCGCAGGATCGAACCGATTATGTGACCGGCTGGTCGCGGGACGGAAAAAGCATCGTCAATCCGCGGATGGTCAGGCGTTACAACATCCACAAGCCGAAGGACTTGTGGGCCGGCGAGGTTCTGGACGAGAACCGCAGGCCGGCGCGCCAGCGGGATCCCGGGGTGGGAATCAGCTATGCAATTCTGCGGATCAACCACTACTGGGCGAAATCGCTGGAAGAGATCGAGGAGAAGGTCGCGCGCGGCAGCATCTGCAATCGCAACCGACCGAAGCGCAACCTGCAACGCTGGCTCGACCGCGAGCGGATGTTGAACGACGCTGAAGACCGGACGATCCTGCCGATCTGGGAACGGATTAGCGTCGAAAAGGCCCGGGCGACGCGGATCGAAACCGAATGAATGCTGTCGTCATGTCCGCGCGAGACATCGCCTCTGTCCTGCAGGAGGCGTCGCGACAGTATGGCGATGCAGTGGCCCTCTTGTCGCTCGAACAGGGCGAGTACACGTTCCAGGAACTCGATGCGCGCATCTTGACCCTTGCTGGGCGGCTGCGCACGAGGGGCGTCGACCGTAGCGCTCGGCTCGCCATTGTCATGCCGAACGGACCGGACATGTCGGTCGCCTTGTTGGCCGTCTGCTCGACCTGCACCGCCGTGCCGCTCAATCCGGTCTTCACCCGCGAGGAGTACCTCGCCGGTTTCGTGCATGCCGGCGTCCGGCTGCTACTCGCGGATACACAGGCCTGCGGGGCCGCCGTCGCCGCCGCCCGGGAACTCGGGCTGCCGGTCATTTCGTCTCAAGAGTTGCTGCACGAGGACGGTTCGGCGCCCGTCGAGGCGGGCCGTCCGCGCCCTGACGACGTCGCCATGGTGCTGATGACCTCGGGGACCACCGGCAAGGGCAAGCTGGTGCCGCTGACCCATCGAAACCTGTGCACGGGGGCGGCCGACGTCATACGGTCCGTGGACCTCGGCTCCGGCGATCGCGTGCTGAGCATGTGGGAGCAGCACCACATCGGGGGGATCGTCGACCTGCTACTGGCACCGCTGATGGCGGGCGGCTCGGTCGTCGTGGCCGGCGGATTCGATGCCTCCGGCTTTTTCGGGTTGCTGGCGCGATTCCAGCCGACCTGGTTCCAGGGCGTGCCGGCGACGCTTCGCGAGCTTTATCATCAGTCCCAGGCCAGCGGCGCGTCGCCTCGGGGCTCGTCGCTACGCTTCCTGAGGTCGGTGGCGGCGGCCTTGCCGCCGCAATGGATGTCCGACCTGGAAGCCTGCTTCGGCGTACCGGTGATCCAGACCTTCGGCATGACGGAGGCATCGCCCCTCATCACCTCGACACGGCTGCCACCCGCGATCCGCAAGCCGAACTCCACCGGATTGTCCTGCGGCACGACCGTAGCGATCCTCGACGATGACGGCGGCGAACTGCCTCCGGGGAAGAACGGGCATGTCGCCATTCGCGGTGACAACGTCTTCGCCGGCTACGAGAACGATCCAAAGGCCAATGTCGACGCGTTTCGCGATGGCTGGTTCTACACGGGGGACCTTGGCCACCTCGACGCCGACGGTGAACTCTACCTCACCGGCAGGACGAAGGAACTGATCAACCGCGGCGGAGAAAAGATCTCTCCCTACGAAATCGAGGAGGTCCTGCTGCGCCATCCCGGCATCGAGGACGCGGCCGCTTTCCCGGTCGATCATTCCACGCTGGGCGAGGATCTCGGTGTCGCCATCGTGGCCCGCCCGGGCGCGATCGTCACCCACCAGGACATACGCTCCTTCGTCGCGGGCCAGTTGGCGGAGTTCAAGGTGCCGCGGCACTTTATGGCACTGGAGAGCCTGCCCAAGTCTCCGGTCGGCAAGATCTTGCGCAGGGACGTTGCGGCCCTGTTCGCTGCGCGGCAGGATTCCGGGCCTGGTCCGGTCCCGCCGACCAACGAGCTCGAGACTGTGCTCGCGGCGCTGTGGGCCGACGAACTCGACATGCCCGAAGTCGGCATCGACGACAATTTTGCCGCCATCGGTGGCGATTCGCTGTCCAGCGTGCGCATTTTCCTCGCCGCCGAAGCGCTGGTCGGCTTCAAGCTGCCCGATGAGGCTGTCCGGCACTTCGACACCGTCCGCAACATGGCCGCGTGCCTCGTCGAACTCGGCTGCTCCGTCAAGCCGCCATTCGGCCAGGCCAGGAGCGCGACCGATCGCGATGCCGTGCTGGATCTTGTGACGGAGACCATGGCCAATCGCTTGGCGATCACACCGGATTTCCTGGGTTCCGCCACAAGCGAGGTCGCATTCGAGGCGGCCCGCCACACGGCGGAGACCATTTCGACGCCGGCCGAACTGAAGCAGCTGATCGAGCATCGCGGCGGCGCGTCGACGCTTGCCGGGGTGCTGACGCATCCCCTGCTGTCGCTGCGCATCGCGCGGCGGCGAGCCTCCATGCGGCGCGAGTTCGAAACGACCATCGCCGCGGCGGCGAACCCACTGGCATGGGTCCGGGAAGAAGTCGGGACCAATGCGGACTTGTTTCATGCTCCGCGCATCGGCGCCAGCGCGGGCAAGACGCTTGTCGTCGGGTTTTCCAGCCGCGCCATGCGCCTGACCGCGCCGACCTATCACATCCTGTGCGCGCTCGATCCGGCCGAATGCGAACTGCTGGTGCTGCGCGACCCGAGTCGCCGCCACTACCTTTTCGGCATTCCGGGAGTCGGCGATACGATAGAGGCGGCGGCGCGGTGGCTGGCGACCTATGCAACCGAACGCGGCAATGCGCGCGTGGTCGCGCTCGGCACCAGCGCCGGCGCAATCCCCGCCATCTGCGCCTCGATCATCAATCGCTGGCCAAGGGTCATGGCCGCTGGCGCCGACCGTCCTTCCCAGCATCCGCACCTGACCGAATTGCTGCGGCTTTGCGCTGGCTTGCAGGCCCGCGAGGGCGAGACGAAGATCGTCCTCGCCTACTCCGCGCGCAAGCAGCGCGACGCCATGGGAGCGGCCGAGATCAAGGCGATGATCGGCACGGCCATCCTCAAGGGGGACGACCGCTTCAAGGATCACGCCTTGCTGTACCTGCTGCAACGGAAGGGCGAGCTTGGGAGGTTTCTCCAGGAAAACCTGTTGGCCTGACGCGCGACGCTCAGATGCTCTGCCTTGCTGCCCCCGCCACGGCAGCCGCCGCCATTTCGGCATCGTCGGCGAGGTGGCGCCGGATGCGTTCCCGTGCCGCCGCATCGACGCGCCTGCCGGCCGCCAAGGTCGCCAGGACGTCGATGTCATAGTACCGCAGGGCATTCGAGAGCACGAACAGTTCGTCGATCAGATCGATCGTGCCCATAGGCGAGGTGATGTCGCAGATGTTGTCCGAGCCCATACGGACATGCAGGCCGGCGGCGAGAAAATCGAGAATCCGCGCGATGGAGTTAAAGGTCGGCGAGGCGAAGTGCCGGACCTGCCGCATGCTGATCGCGGCGGACGGACAGGTAATGATGCCGATGTTGAGCTCCGTGAGATCGTCCACGAGCCTTCGGAAGCGCGCCTCGTCATAGGTCGACGGCGAGATGACGTGGATCAGCCAGATCAACGGCTCGTCATCCCAGGCGACCCCGGCGCCAAGTTCGCGCGCCACTTGCACGACGGTTTCGCTTCCGCCTTCGTGCCGGTGGTTGGACTGGTCGACATGGATGTGGATCTTGCGCTCCAGTCGGGTCGCCAGTTCGATTCCGCGTCGGCAGCATTCTCGAAATCCGATGTTGTCCGGATAGACGGCGCGGTCGTCGCGCTCGGGAAGCAGGCCGATGAAGTCAGCCCGCTCCGCGCCTTCGACAAGCAGGTCCCAGCGGTGCGGTTCTGCGACCGGGTTGCCGAGCGGCGAATAGGCGCCCACCTGGAAGTCGAGCCGGCCACGCAGGCCCTCCTTGAGCTCAAGAAGGGCATCGAGCGCGCTGGTGCCGACCCTGTCGGCGGTGGTGTCGACGACGGTGTCGGCGCGCGTGGCACCGATCGCCGCCATGTCGTCCAGATAGCCGCCGACGCGCGCCAAAAGATTTTCGCGGTCGTAAAGCGGGCTGGCATGGATCATCGGAATGAGGGCGTGCTTGCCGGCCAGCGGTAGGTAGGCGCCATCGTGCCTGCCCTTGCCGGCCAGCATGGCGACCGTGTCGTGATAGGTTCCGGCGCGGTCAAGATGGAGGTGGGCGTTGAACTGGCCGCCCATGGCGGTGATGCGCTGGTCCAGCTCGACGAAGAAGGGCGTCGACCTGATTCGGCTGGCGCTGGGGCCGGTTCCGGACATCGTGCTTGCTCTCTCATCCTTCATGATCGGTTGGCCTTGCCCGCTCCGTGTCGACCGGTGCCGCGCAGGACGATCTCTCGGAATCGTCTGCTTTCGGTGCGATGGTCCCGTCGGGCGGGATGTCTGCATTGCACCAGGCGTTCAATGCGGTCAAGAACGCGATGGGCATTGCGAAGCTCGGGTCTCGCGACGCGCGAACAGGTCGCCGACATTGATCGGTTCCGGTCATGACTGTATTCAGCGGCCTCGACCAGCACCGCCCGGATGGCGGATGGCGCATCGACACCCGGCGGAAGCGGCAGTCTTGATACCTTTCCTGAACATCGTCTGTTACAAATGGGGCACGCGCTACGACGCCGAGGAGGTCAACATCCTGAGGGCGAGCGTCAGGCGCCACCTGTCCATCCCGCACACATTCTATTGTGTGACCGACGATCCAGAAGGGCTCGATCCCGACATCGTCGTGATGCCGGTTCCTGAGCGCGCCATGGTCGGAAACGGTCCCAAGATCCACACCTTTTCCGAAGGCTTCCTTGGCCTCGGCCCGCAGGACTACGTGGTGTCGCTCGACATCGACATCGTCATCGTCGGCAGCCTGGATTTTTTGGCACAGGACCCCGACAAGACCTTCATCATCGCGCGCCACCGGGCGAGCCGGTCGCGGTCGCGCGGGCATGGCGCCGTCTACCGCGTCAAGGTCGGACATCATCGGGAGATCTGGGACCGGTTCATCGAAAACCCGCAGCATTGGTCGGCGCTTTATCCGGGTCGCGATCACAACAAATTCTCCGAACAGCGCTGGCTCGAGCACCATTTCGCGGGTCGGCCGATGGATTTCTTCCCGGAAGGCAAGATCCTCATTTTCCGCGTCGACTGCTTCGCCCGCTCGCCGAGCTTCGTGCTTGGGCGACAGGCGGCCAGACTCGGGCTGACCACCGCGCGCTGGGGCAAGGCCCGGTTGCCGGGGATCGGCGAATCGATCGTTTCCTTCTCGGGCGAAGCAAAGCCGCGCCACGTCCTGGCCAGCCATCACGGACACCTGAAGCAGGCGCCCTTCGTCCGCGATTTCTGGCATCTCTAGAACGAGGACCGGTTTTTCCGCAAGTTGCGCGCTCGATGATACGATTCAGCCTTTGGTAGATTGCGATCTGCGCCTCGTTTTGTTGAGACGGAACTCGGCGAGCGGTCGGGAACTCTGCCATAATGCGCGCCGGAAAACGCGAGCCGACAAATTGTCTGGGGCCGATGAAGCTGTGTTGAACGTGGCGTGCATGAAGTGGGGGACGAAGTATTCGGCCACCGACGTCAATCGCCTGCACGCCGGGGTCAGGCGCTGGGTGTCGGGCGACGTGCGCTTCCTGTGCTTCACCGACGATGCGGCCGGCCTGGCGTCGGGCGTCGAGGCGCATCCGCTGCCGGTGGAGCCGTTCGAGGCCGCACTGGTGGCGGGAATGACCCGGGCTGGGCGAAAGGGCGCCTGGCGCAAGGTGTCCCTGTTTCGTCCCGGCCTGGCGGGGATGACGGGCCCCGTCCTCGGCTTCGATCTCGACGTCGTGATCACCGGACCGCTGGACGCCATCATCGACCATGCGCCCGACAAGGTCGTGATGCGGCGGGAGTGGCGCTACGAGCGGCGTGGCAAGCCGGGCGGCCATGGATCGGTGTTCTGCTTCGATCCGGCGCTGCACCCCTATCTGTATGGAGACTTCGCCGCCGACCCCGAGGGATCGATCGCGCGTCACAAGGGGAGCGAGCAGTTCTACACCTCCATGACGGCCCTCAAGCACGGCGGGCTGTCCTACCTGCCGGGGCATCTGGTCTGCAGCTTCAAGTACGATGCGACTCCGCCCTTTCCGCTCAACTTCCTGCTGGCGCCGAGACGGCCCGAAGGCTGCCGGGTGCTCTGCTTCCACGGGCGCCCGCACATGGACGAAGCCATCGAGGGCTACAGGGGCTCGTGGAGGAAGTGGAGCCGGCCGAGCCCGTGGATCAAGGAGTTCTGGGGCGAGTAGAACCGCGGCCCCGCGCAAGCGGCGATGTTCAGCTAGACGAGCCGCACGCCCGGCTGCGGCGGTGCCGGGGCGGTTTCAATCCGGTCGGAGATGCCTCAGGCCGCCGTACAGCGCCGTGGCGAGATCGCGCACCGCGTCGGCCGTGCGCGGCCCGAAGCCGATCATGTAGGCGCCGTCCAGCACGATCAGCGACCGGGTCCGGCCCGCGGGCGTCGCGGCGAGCGCCCGGTTCGAGAAGACCTCGTCCGCCGAGGGACCGCCCTTTCCGTCGCTCATCATCAGGATCACGTCCGGCGCGAGTTCGACGAGCCGCTCTTCGGAGGCGGCCTTGTAGCCGGAGACCTCGTCCATCGCGTTGAGGCCGCCAGCGAGCTTGATGATCGCGTCGGCGGCCGTGCCGCTGCCGGCCGCCGTCAACCGGACGAGGCCGTGAAAGAACACCACCTTCCTGCGTTCGTTCTCCGCAATGCCGGCGGTCAGCGACCGGGCCTCTTCCAGGTTCTCGATCACCGTGGCGGCGAGCGTCTGGCCGCTTGCGTCCTGCGACAGGGCCCGCGCGATGATCTCGATCTTGCGGCGGATGCCTTCACCCGAATTGTCCTCGGGAACGAAGACGATCGGAACGTTCAGTTCGCGCAGCACCTCCACCGCTTCCTGTGGGCCGATGTCCTCGGCCGCCAGGATCAGGTCGGCCGACAGCGATGCGACCCCCTCCGGCGTCAGCCGGCGGCGATAGCCGACATTGGCCTTGCTGGCGGTGGCCGCGGGAAACTGGCTGCCGCGATCCACCGCGATGATCCGCTCGCCCTCGCCAAGGGCGTAGACGATCTCCGTCACGTCCGAGCCGAGCGTCACGATCCGCTGCGGCTGGGCCATGAGAACCGGCCGCCCGAATGCGTCGAGGACGGTCCGGGCCGGTTCGGCCTTTGCCATGCTGGCCGCGAGCAGACTGGCCAACATCAGGCCGGAAAGGCGCGCGATGCGCGACATGGGCGTCAGCGGATGGATCGACATCATGTGGTCCTCGACAGGCGTACGGGAGAGTGTTGGAGAGCGAAGCTGCCACCTCCATTTACCGGTCCCGAATAAGTTGACAAGTCTTATCATGTTTTCTAGGAGGACATCGACCACGCCAGCCAGTGCCCTTCCTGCCCGCCAGCCGACCGACAACCAGACAGGGGCGGGGCCTTTCCCATGAATGACGCGAAATTTCTCAGGAGCACGGCGCTCGCCGCCGTGATGGCATTCGGCGCGGTGCAGATGGCGATCGCGCAGGATGTGGAAGCGGATGCCGAAGCCGGCGTCCGCGTGTCCGCCCCGACCCATGCGACGCTTCTGGATCGCCTGACGATCTCGGCCACCATGGCGTCCCAGGCCGTGATCGATGCGCTGTCTGGAACGAGCCTCGTCTCGTCCGAGGAACTGGATCGCATGCAGGCGGTGACCGCGGCCGACCTCTTCCGGCAGGTGCCGGGCGTCAGCGCCGCGATGAGCGGCGACGATCCGTCCACCGCGATCAACATCCGCGGCCTCCAGCAGTACGGCCGCGTCGCCGTCACGCTCGACGGCGCGCGGCAGGACTACTGGCGCGTCGGCCATGGCTCCGGCTCCTTCTTCATCGAACCGGAACTGCTCAAGCAGGTGACGGTGATCCGCGGCCCGGTTTCCAACGCCTACGGCACCGGCGCGATCGGCGGCGTGGTCGCGTTCGAGACGAAATCAGCGTCCGATTTCCTGCGCGCCGGCGAAACCTGGGCGCTGAGCGAGAAGCTGCGCTACGAAACCAATGGCAAGGGCTGGCTCTCAAGCACGACGGGCGCCTATCGCTTCAACGAGGATGCCGACATCATCGGCAATGTCGTCTGGCGCGGCAGCGACGAATACAAGGACGGCAATGGCGATCTCGTGCGCTGGACCGGCGAGGACGTGCTGAGCGGGTTCGGCAAGGCGACGTTGCGTCCGGCTGACGGGCACGAGGTGAAGCTCGGCGCGGTCATTCAGGATTACGACGACGTCATTTCCGGGTCGAGCGGTTCGGCCTCGGCGTCGCTGAGCCGCTACGAGACGAAGACGCGCGTGGAAAACTACACCGCCGGCTACACGTTCGATCCCCAGGACAACGCCTATGTGGATTTCGCCGCCAACGCCTATCACAGCGCCACGCGCTCGGATCAGTCGCAGGTCTGGCCCCAGTCGGCGATCGGCAACAGCCGCTACTACGATGTCGCCACGACTGGCTTCGACCTGCGCAACGCCTCCCGTTTCGAGGCGGCCGGCCTGGAGCATACGCTGACCTATGGCGTGGACTACGCCCATCTCTCCGGCGAATCCGACGCCGATCACTTCGGCAAGGGCGACCAGCAGGCCTATGGCGGGTTCGTGCAGTGGGAAGGCAAGCATGCCCGATGGCTCGACCTGACCGCCGCGCTTCGGTACGACGGATACCGTCTCGACGGTACCTCGAAGGCAACACTGACGGAGCCGTCGCAGGATGTCTCGCTGTCGGGCGAGCGCTTTTCCCCGCGCGTCACGATAGGCGTCACCCCGCTGGACGGCCTCCAGCTCTACGGCACCTATGCGGAAGGCTATCGCACGCCGCATCTGCAGGACGTCTTCCGACAGAACGGCGCGCACAATTCGGGCTATGAGCCGAACCTGCTCCTGAAGCCGGAGGTCGCCAGCACCTGGGAAGCCGGCGTCAACCTCCGCTACGACGGCGTCCTGTCGGCGGGCGACATGTTCCGCGCCAAGGTCAACGTGTTCCACACAGACGTCGAGGACTACATCAGCACGGTCGCGTCGGGCGGCGTCACCCGCTCGCTCAACGTCGGCACGGCAAGGCTGCGCGGCATCGAGCTCGAAGGCGTCTACGATTATGGCCGCGGCTATCTCAGCGCCGGCGCCTCCTTCACCGACGCGGTGATGAAGGACGGGGTCTATGCCGGCGACACGCTCTCCAACACGCCGCTCGAAAATGTCGGGGTCACGCTCGGTTTCCGCGCGCTGGAAGACCGCCTCACCTGGGGCGTGCAGTACCAGAGCATCGGCGAGGTGACGCGGGTGCTTTCGACCGGCAGCCGCGTCTATCCGCGGGTCGATCTCGTCAATGTCTTCGCCAACTGGGACATCAATGACAACTACCGCCTCGATGCCGGCGTCGATAACGTCTTCGACAAGGCCTACACCGATCCGCAGACCGGATGGTCGACGACGAGCGACATCGAGCAGGGCAAGGGCCGCACCTTCAAGCTGGCCTTCACCGGCCGGTTCGGCGGCTGAGCGACAGGATCACGATGATGACCACGCTCACATGCCAGGCCCATGTGGACCTCCGCGACCTGCCGGCCTACCTGCCCGGCATCGAGGACCGCCTTGCGAGTTTCCAGGCCAGATCCGTGAAGTCCGAAAACCACGTCGAGTTTGCCTTTCCGTTCGGCAAGGGCCGGTTCGACATCGAGCCGGGACGCCTGCGCATGAGCGCGCAGGCCCTGGAAAGGGAGGGGCTCGCGCGCGTCAAGGATCTGCTGGCCACGGCCGTCCAGGTCTACGCGAAGGCGGAATCGCCGGTCATTCGCTGGGAGGGCGACCTCGCGGACGACACGCGCCTCGCCCCCTTCCGCGAGATGACCGTCGTCGGCGTGACGGACCTGACGCCTCGGATGAGGCGCGTGCGGCTTGCCGGCGACGAGCTCGCCCGCTTCGCCCGTTTCGGCGGCATGCATGTGCGCATGCTGTTTCCGACACAGGCCGTCCCCGAACCCGAATGGCCAACGCTTGGCGCCAACGGTCTGGCGGCCTGGCCGCCCGACGACCGCAAGCCGACGGCGCGCGCCTACACGATCCGCAGGCTCGACGTCGAGGGCGGCTGGATGGATGTCGACTTCCTCATCCATGACGGCGAAAGCGTCGGCTCGCGCTGGGCCAGCGCCGCGCGGGCGGGCATGAAGGTCGGCATCATGGGGCCGGTCGGCCGGCCCGTCACGATGGAGGCGCGGTGGTATGTGCTCGGCGCCGACGAGACCGGCCTGCCGGCGCTGTCGCGCATGCTGGAGACGCTGCCGCCGGCTGCGCGCGGCTTCGCCTTCGTGGAGGTGGCCGACGAGGCGGAGCGGCAGCCGATCGACAACCGCACCGGCATCGAACTCCACTGGATCCTGCGCAACGCCGTGCCGGCGGGCAGCGACGACCGGCTGGCGAAGATGGTCCTGGCCGTCGAATGGCCGCGCGACCTCGCCTGTTTCGGCTGGTTCGCCGGCGAGGCCGCCGCGGCGGCGCTGGTGCGCGACAGCTGGCGAAACGAGCGGGCGCTCGGCCGCGACCAGACCCTGGCCGCCACCTACTGGCGCCGCGGCGCGTCGGGCTTCATGGCGGGCTGAGCGGCGACAGCCGGATGCGGAGACGGTGGAGGGAAGGCGTTTGGCGCGGACCGTGTGGTCCGACGCCGGCGCCGGTCCGCGCGGTGGTCGCCCGCCTCGACCTGACGTGACCGGGATGAACCCTGGGTCCGCGGGCCAGCTCCGTTTCAGACCCGATGCGCGGGGCCTCACGTCAGCCGGAATGCCTTCATCTCCCCGTCCAACTACCTGACCAACGAGGCTGCCGGTTCGAAGGATACTCCATGAACTTTCCCCTGCGGCCCGGCACAACTTTGCGTCAGGCGGGAGTCTGGCCCCCCCTGCGCCACCGGGATCGATTGTTTCCCGGCTGTCATCTGCTGACCCGGTAAACAAATGCGAACCCTGAGCATCGGCAGACGCGCGCCGTCCCCTCCATGGCACGGCTGGGTGACCTGCT
This sequence comes from Mesorhizobium sp., assembly GCA_051860465.1. GTDB lineage: Bacteria > Pseudomonadota > Alphaproteobacteria > Rhizobiales > Rhizobiaceae > Aquibium. The sequence continues at coordinate 83,731 of JBHYDY010000011.1, read as the reverse complement.
GTTGTCCACACCGGTGCGGGAGGTGACTGCAAGCGAGGCGGCCGCACGTCTTTCTGTTTGATCGTGAGCGGCTTGTCACTTAACTTCGAACGCAGAGGCCGACGGAGGGGATGGGAGCGGCATGAGACACCGAAAGCTGCGATGCGGTTGAGCATAGTTGCCGGCGCGCTCCTGGTCTTTCTGGCAGCGTCTTCCAGTGCGATGGCTCAATGTTCGGCGGAACTGAACCAACTCCAGCGATTTGCGCAAGGCGTCGAGGTTTCGTTCGACGCGCCCGACCAAATCGTCGCCGGTGATCCCATCAATGTTCGCTGGTCGAGCACCGGAGGAATCCACGCCGGCAAGGGCGAGGCGTGGCTCATGATCGTGTCGGTGGACGCGGTTCGGTTCGGTGGCGTCGGCTTCGTACCGTTCCCGGGCGGGTTGCCCGGACCTTCGGGAAACGGCTTCGCCAGCGAATGGATGCGCGCGGCGATCCCGCTTCATCTCCAACACGGGTCCGCTGCGGGGACCTTCCAGATAAAGCCGTTCAGGGAGGGTGCTTTCGGTCTGTCGTGGGCGGTCGTGGCCCGAACCGATTGTGGGGAAAGCCAGGTCTCGGAGACAGGCGCGTTCCGTACCGAAGTCGTCAGTCGCCGAGCCAGTATCGTTGTGCACGACCTATATGATTACTCGCTGGCAAAGTCGGTCATCGAGACGCAGGATGGCCGCCATCGTCTGCTTGATTTCGACGGCTACTATCAGGTTTTTGACATCGCCAGCGGCGCGAAGATCGTCGATCGACGTGGCTCTTGCCCTGACTTCTCGCCGACCGGGCGTTTCGTTGCGGCACTGACGGATTACTCTGGAGGCGAATGCGAATTCTACACCGCCGGGAGCGGTGCGCCCAGGTTTGAGGTGGTCGACCTCGTCTCCGGCAATGTCGTCGCCGAACCTGATCCTCCCGCTGTCTGGGCGCATGGCGACGCCTTCCTGTTCGTGCCGCCCAAATGGTGGAAGATGCTGCAACCGCCCGGGCATGTGCTCAGCCTGCTTGTCGACAGGGACGACAATGCCGCCAACGCGCCGCTGATCGAGGTGGACGAAGCGCGTTCGATCCGGTTGATGCCGGAACTTGGACTGATCGTTGTCGCAGGAATTGAACAGGAAGACGACGCGGATGCCGTCCACAACCTGTTGACCGGGACGACGCGAAAGCACGTTGAAGGTGACGAAGAGCCGAGTGGAGAATTCCTGGCCCCCGCGCTAAGCCATCGGTTGCGCGCCAAACCGGCACCCGCCGACGATCCGACGTTCCAGGCATCGCACCTGCGCTATATCGAACAGCCGGAAGAGGTCTTCGAGAATTTTGGCGCCACGACCTCTCTCGTCGCGCGCTCTCCGATCCGGCCGCTCCGCACCGATGCTTCCTCTCGCATAGTTCCATCTGGCGAGGATACGGGCGCCATGCTTGCCGCCGGTGTCGCCCGTGGTGCAGCCTCGTTGGCGAGGGGAAGAGCGGGAGGTGCGCGAGTACTGGAGCTCGCTTCCAAGCTCTCCGGAACCAGCATCGAGGCAGCCGACCCGGTCATGTCGATTGGTGGCGACCTGTGGTCACGCATGCTGGAGATTGATGCAACGGATCTGGACGACGACGCCAAGGCTGAAGTGTACAACAGTCGCAATGACGCGATCCGCGAAGAAATAGCTCGCCGTGTGGTCGCCGACGCACCCCAAGCCGCAGCCGTTTTCGATCAGGCAATGGGCTGCTGGCCGCAAGGGGGAAGGCTCGTCGACAACCTTTCCGGCGCATGGCGCTATGCCCAGCCCGGCCGCGTGGTCTGGCTGACGCATGCGGGCTGCCAGGCCATTGGCACGGTCGGCAATCTTGCCATCAACCAACTCGATCTCTTCATCCGGGACGCGGACGGCTCGCGTCACTACAACCTGCTCATCGACAGGCAATTCTACCCGGACGCGCTCTATTCGGAAGAAAACGACGACTGGATCGATGTCCCACCCATTGACGAGGTGGAGGCGCTCTATGGCTCGATGGTCTCGGCGACAACGGGCGCGCCGATGAAGATCGAGGATGACTACCACCAACTGCTTGAATTCAGGGACCTCAACCCTGCCTTCGTCGCCGGTCGATTCATCGTGCTTTCGGTGCTGGACCGCCTTTACGTCGTCGATCACCGCGACCTGACGATGAGTGGCCCGGTGAGGCTGGCCAGTTCAGGCAGGAGCGCGACCTTCGGCGCAACGCGTGACGGGCGTCACTTCATTCAGGTTAATGAGGACGGCTCTCTTGCCGTCCACCGTCTCGACAACGGCGAGTCGGTGCTGCGCGGGCGATATGTCGATGATGAACTTGTCCTGTTCGACGATGCCGGCCATTTCGTCTCGACCCGTGACGGAGCCAGTTATGTTCATCTCCAGTTCCAGGGTCGACCGCAACTCTACAGCCTGGCACAGATGTCCGGGGCACTGGAGCGTCCTGATCTCGTACGCGCGGCACTCTCAGGCACGACCAAGCCTACGATCTCAACGGCGCTGACCGCGCCGCCATTGCTGGCGATCACGCTGGACGATGCAGGCGCGGGCAAAGGCCAGGTGGCGCTCGACATTCGGGCTACGTCGGCAACGGGCCTCCTTGAGCTTCGTATCTTCGCGGATGGGGCACTGGTCGAGAACCGTCCTCTCGAAGGGAACATGCTGGCCGATACTCTGCTCATCGCCATTCCTGGCGGTGCCCGGTGGGTGACGGCGGTAGCCACGGATATCGAAGGGGCGGAAAGCCAGCCGGTATCGCTCCCGGTCGGCGCCGGGAACGGCGAGCGTGACGAGGACGGCGGCAGGTTGTTCGCCGTGGTCGTCGGCACGGACGTCTATGACGACGCTTCCGGCCTGACGCGGCTGAACCATGCGGTGTCCGATGCGAGGCGTTTTGCCGACCTTGTAGAGAACTTGGAGGGAGGACTATATCGCAAGGCAGAGGTCGCAGCGCTTCTTCTCGACGATGCGGACGTTGAGGCGAAGCTTGAGGCAACACTGGACGAGCTTTCGCGACAGACAGGACCAGCCGATACGATCATGCTGTTCTTCGCAGGCCATGGCCTGCGGGGCTCCGACGAGCGGTTCTACCTTGCGAGTCGAAAAACATCACTAGAGCAACTGGATACGACCGGCTTGTCCTGGGACAGGCTCGCTGCCCAACTGGGCCAGTTGCAGGGTCGTGTCGCGGTCTTTCTCGACGCGTGCCATTCAGGCGGAGCCGACGACGCCGTCAATGACGGGGCAGTCGATGCGCTGGTTGATGGCGCGGCGGGTTCGGTAGCGGTAATCGCCGCGTCCAAGGGCCGCCAGTTCAGCTTCGAGAGCGCAGCGAAGGGAGGCGGCTTCTTTACCTCGGCGCTGAGCGCAATCGTTTCCGCGAGAAGCGATCCCAGCATCGATCGCGACGGCTCCGGGGCGGTCGAACTGGATGAACTTTATCTGGCGCTTAAACGGCAGGTCGTGCGCGATTCCAACGGACAGCAGACGCCATGGATCGCTCGGAACCAGATGGTTGGCAAGGTTCCACTTTTCTAGCCAGCAGCGGACAGAACGTCTACCAAGCGGCCTCAGCGCTCCATGCTCGCAGCCGGATGTCGCAGGTCGTTGAGTCGCGCCCCCGCCGGACGGGAGCGCCGCCTTCGCAACTTCTCCCACGTTGGAGGAAGTGAGGCCGTCGAGGGACACCCGCGCACCCGCGGCGGCGCCCGTGCTGTCGGACCACTGTCTGCCGAGACGTCTTCTTCGAGCATTTCCGAACGCGCGTGAGCGACGATATGGTCGATCACGTCTTGGCCGACGTCACCGAACTGGCCAGCCGCTCGCTTCTCGGCCATGCCGACCAGGCCAGCACATTTGGCTTCGGCAGCACCAAAAGCGGCTGACGATCTCCTGTGGAGGCTGACCTTCTCCCGCGCCGAGCCAGCGGACAAACTCCGTGATGCTATCTTCGATATGCGACCGGAGCCTTAGCGGCACCGCCTTTCGGTGCTTCCAGCGTCCGTTCACGTTGTAGAGATTGCGCACCGGAGCACCCATCGCCTGCATCGCCTTTGTACCAGAGTTCTGGACTGGCTGCGACGTCTAAGCGACTGAAAATGCTGAAAAGCTTGGCCGAACAATGGCTTAGGGAAGCCTTGGTGCCCAGGAGAGGACTCGAACCTCCACGCCTTGCGGCACACGGACCTGAACCGTGCGCGTCTACCAATTCCGCCACCTGGGCAGGTGCGACGCTCCGTTTATGCGGGGCGTCGGGTGCTGTCAATGCGCATTCGCGCCGATCGCCAAGCTAATTTGGCAGGCGGCGCGAAGCTGGTCGCCGCGCGGCCCGCGAGGCAGCGGCGCGACGTCGCCGTCGCTGCTAAAGCGTGTCGCGCCGCAGGCGGGGAGGCGGTCGTCGATCATGCCTCGCGACGGTTGGAGAAGCGCCTCGCGCGGGCAGCCGCGCGCGCCGAACCGGCGCGCTGCTGCGGGACGAACGCAGCCGACGGACGACGCCGATCTCAGCCGAGAATGTCCTTCGACGCCACGGTGGAATCGGCATTGAGCCGATAGACCACCGGCACGCCGGTGCCGAGCTCCATTTTCACCACCTGGTCCTTGGTCAGCCCGTCGAGCGCCATGATCAGCGCCCGCAGCGAGTTGCCATGCGCGGCCACGAGCACGGTCTCGCCGCGCAGCACGTGCGGCTGGATGACGTGGAGATAATAGGGCCAGACCCGCGCGCCCGTGTCGCGCAGGCTCTCGCCGCCGGGAGGCGCCACGTCGTAGGAGCGGCGCCAGACATGCACCTGCTCCTCGCCCCACTTCGCCCGGGCGTCGTCCTTGTTGAGGCCCGACAGGTCGCCATAGTCGCGCTCGTTCAGCGCCTGGTCGCGGATCGTCTCGAGGTCGCTCTGGCCGACCGCGTCGAGGATGTGGGCGCAGGTGGTCTGCGCGCGGGACAAGACGGAGGTGTAGGCGATGTCGAAGGACAGGCCGCGCGCCTTCAGCGCCTCGCCGGCCGCTTTCGCCTCCTCGTGGCCCTTCTCGGTCAGGCCCGGATCGCGCCACCCGGTGAAGAGGTTCTTCAGGTTCCATTCGCTCTGGCCGTGACGGACGAGCACCAGCGTGCCGGACATGGGAGACTCCTATGCTTGATGGACGAAACGGGAGGGGGACGGGGAAAGGCGGGCGCCGGCCGCGGGTGTCAAGGCGCTCATCGGTCGGCGAGGCCCAGAACGTCGAGCATCGAAAACAGGCCGGGCTTCCTGCCGCGCGCCCACAGCGCGGCGCGCACCGCGCCGCGGGCGAAGATCGTCCGGTTCTCGGCGATATGGGAGAGAACGATGCGCTCGCCCTCGCCGGCGAATACCACCTCGTGCTCGCCGATCACCGAACCGCCGCGCAGCGTGGCAAAGCCGATCGAGCCCTCCGGCCGCGGCCCGGTGTGGCCGTCCCGGCTGCGCACGCTGTGCTCGGCGAGGTCGACGCCGCGCCCCTGCGCCGCCTGCTCGCCAAGCAGGAGCGCGGTGCCGGACGGCGCGTCGACCTTGTGGCGATGGTGCATCTCGATGATCTCGATGTCGAAGTCGGGGCCGAGCGCGCGCGCCGCCTGGCGCACCAGCGCGCCCAGAAGGTTGACGCCGAGGCTCATGTTGCCCGACTTGACGATGGTCGCGTGCCGGGCGGCCGCCGCGATCGCGGCGTCCTCGGTCGGACCGCAGCCGGTGGTGCCGATCACATGCACGATGCGCGCCTGCGCCGCATAGCCGGCGAACTCGACCGAGGCCCGCGGCGAGGTGAAATCGAGCACGCCGTCGGCGGCCGCGAAGGCCGGCAGCGGGTCGCTGCCGATGACGACGCCGAGCGGGCCGACGCCGGCCAGTTCGCCGATGTCGCGGCCCAGATGCGGCGAGCCGGGGCGCTCCACAGCCGCCGCCACCGTCACACCGTCCATGTCGTGGATGGCGCGCACCAGGGCCTGGCCCATGCGGCCGCCCGCGCCGACTACCACGAGCCTCATGTCGCTCATGCCTTCCTCCGCTTGCCCCTTCGGCCGTCGCTCACGGGCGCCGACGCGGGAATGTCGCGCACGATGTCGAAGTTCGCCCGGCTCTGCATCTGGTGGAAGCGATGATAGACGCCATGCTCGTCGGCCAGCAATTCCTCGTGGGTGCCTTCCTCGATCAGATGGCCGGCCTCCAGAACCAGGATGCGGTCGGCATTGACCACGGTCGACAGCCGGTGCGCGATGACGATCGTGGTCCGGCCCTGCATCACCGTCTCCAGCGCCTTCTGCACCTTCGCCTCCGATTCATTGTCGAGCGCCGACGTCGCTTCGTCGAGAAGCAGGATCGACGCCTTGCGCACGATCGCCCGGGCGATGGACAGGCGTTGGCGCTGGCCGCCCGAAAACGTCATGCCGTTTTCGCCCACCGGCGTTTCATAGCCGCGCGGCAGCGCCCGTACGAAATCGTCGGCCTGCGCCAGCCGCGCCGCCTCCTCCACCTCGGCGTCCGAGGCATCGGGCCGGCCGTAGCGGATGTTGTCGCGGATCGTGCCCTCGAAGAGGTAGGGCTGCTGCGACACATAGGCGATGGAGCGGCGCAGCGACTGCTTCGTCACCTGGGCGATATCCTGCCCGTCGACGATGATGGCGCCCTCCCACACGTCGTAGAAGCGCTGCATCAGGGCGATGATCGTCGACTTGCCCGCCCCGGAAGTCCCGACGATGGCGGTGGTCCGGCCGGCTGGCGCGGTGAAGCTGATCCCGTTCAGCACCGGCTGGCCCGGCGCGTAGCCGAACACGACATTCTCGAACCGGATGTCGCCCGCGCCGACGGTCAGTTCCACGGCGTCCGTCGCGTCGCGCTGAAGCGGCTCGACGTCGAGGATCTCGTAGATCATGCGGGCGTTGACCAGCGACCGTTCGAGGTTCACCTGAACGCGCGCCAGCCGTCGCGCCGGATCGTAGGCGAGCAGCAGCGCCGCGATGAAGGAGAAGACGGCGCCGGGCGGCTCGCCCGCCACCGAGGCCCGGTAGCCGGCATAGGCGATCACGCCGGCGATGGCGAATCCGGCCAGCACCTCCGAGATCGGCGTCATCCGCTCCGAAACCCGCGCGATCTTGTTGGCTTTCTGTTCGGTGATCGAGATCAGGTCGGACAACTTGGCGCGCAGCTGGTCTTCCATCGTGAACGCCTTGACGATGGCGATGCCTTGCGTCGCCTCCTGCAGGGCGCCGATCAGGCGTGAATTGAACTCGATCGATTCGCGGGTGATCACGCGCACGCGGCGCATCAGATAATTCACCGTGAAGATCATCGGCGGTCCGATGACCAGCACGATCATCGATAGCAGCGGATCCTGGAACACCATGACGCCGACCAGCGCGACCAGCGAGATCGCGTCGCGGGCGATCGAGGTGATGGTCATGTTGAGGAGGTCGCGGATGCCGCCGACGTTCTGGTTGATCCGCGCGGCGAGTTCGGCCGAACGCGTGTCGGCGAAGAAGTCGATGCCGAGCCGCATCAGATGGTCGAAGATGCGCCGCTGGTAGCGCGCGACGAGGTTGTTGCCCACCTTCGACAGCAGCACCGACTGCATGTAGGTGGCGAGGCCGCGAATGATGAAGGCCAGCGCGATCGATCCCGAGATGATCGCGATGAGGTCGTAGCGCCGCTCGTAGAAGATCGAGTTGACGACGTCGTTCATGATCCAGGCGGAAAACGCGGTCGTCGCCGCGACGGCGAGAAGGCAGGCGACCGCAATCGAGTAGGTGCCGATGTAGTCGCGTCCGTTCTCGCGAAAGATGCGCAAGAGCAGCGAGATGATCTCGTCCTGCTTGACCCGCCGGGTCTCGGTGTCATCCAGAGCCAAAGTCGGATCCGATCCTCGCATAGTCCCGCGGCGCTGCAAGCGGCGGCCGGGCAGCCTTAAGTCTGGCTCCCTTTAGAGCCTTTCCCGCGCGATGGGAACCGCTCTGTCATCTCCGGTCTTCAGCCTCGCCGCTGGCGCAGGCGACCCGCGTCAGCGCGCGGTCCAGCGGCGGCCGCGGGTCTCGACCCCGAAGCGCGTCGGTGTCCTCGCATAGGCGGCAAGGCCCGTCAGCGCCGCCAGCGGATGGGTGATCACGTAGATCGGGATGGCCTTCATCAGCGCGCTGTGCGGCGCCTTGTCCTCGAACGCCGCACGGAAGCGCGGATGCTTCAGCGCCTCGACGATCTTCTGGGCGATGCCGCCGGTCAGATACACGCCGCCCCGGCTCATGAACACCAGCGCGAGGTCGCCGGCGATCCGTCCGAGGCAGGTCACGAACATTTCCAGCGCCTCGACGGCGGTGGCGTCGCCGCCGGCGAGGCCGGCGGTGGTGATCTCGGCCGGCGTCGTGAAGGGGGCGTCCGTCCCGTCGGCCTTGGCGATGGCGCGATAGACGTTCACCAAACCCCGGCCGCACAGCAGCTGCTCGCCCGAAATCCGCCCTTCGATCCGTTCGATGTGCGGGAACACCTCGAAATCGCGCGGCGTACGGGGGCCCATGTCCATGTGGCCGCCTTCGCCCGGCACCGGAATCCAGGTCCGGCCGGCATGGATCAGCCCGGCGACGCCGAGCCCCGTTCCCGGTCCGAGCACGACGCGACCGGCGTTCTCCTCCGCCTCCCCGGCGCCGAGCTTGACCATGTGCTCTTCGCCGAGCGCGACGACGGCGAGCGCCTGCGCCTCGAAATCGTTGAGCAGGACGATGTCCTCGAGCCCGAGCGTCTTTTGCATTTCCAGCGGCCGCACCACCCAGTCGCAATTGGTCAGGTCGACCTCGTCGCCGTCCACCGGTCCTGCGACCGCGAGCACGGCCGACCGCGGCATGATCGAGGTTCGGTCGAGGATCGATGCCTGGATGGCCTCGTCGATATTGGCGAAGTCCGCGGTCTGGACGATCGGGAACTCCTTCGGCTCCGCATAGGAATCGACCAGCAGCGCGAAGCGCGCATTGGTTCCGCCGATGTCGCCGATCAGGACGGGAAACTTCAGCATGGAGAGCGTTTCGCTTGACTGGGCCATGTCGTCTTCAACCATTCTCGGCCGAAGCGCTCGCTCCGGTCCGTCTGAGTCTATCCGCCGCGGACAGAACGATCTCGGCCGTCGCCCTGTTCAGCGCCATGGGGATATCATAGACCGTCGCCAGCCGCATCAAGGCCTTCACGTCGACGTCGTGCGGCAGCGGCGTGAGCGGGTCGACGAAGAAGAGCAGAACGTCGATGCGGCCTTCCGCGATCAGCGCGCCGATCTGCTGGTCGCCGCCGAGGGGGCCGCTTTTCATGCGCGTCACGCTGAGTCCCGGGCAGGCCTCGATGATGCGGGCGCCGGTGGTGCCGGTCGCCACGAGGTCGCAGGTCGCCAGGAAGCCGGCATGCGCGCTCGCGAAGGCGACCAGATCGTCCTTCTTCTGGTCATGCGCGATCAGCGCGAGACGCAATCTCTCCGCCACGACTCGGTCGTCCTCTCGGGTTCGGATGCGAATGGCTACTAAACCGATTTAGTCCGCCATTGCAACGAATCGGTCACGATGTGGATCGTACGGAAATTCAAGCCTGGCGATGACTGCAAGCGGGGTACTCATCGACGCGAAATGAAGCGACACGGACGTTGGTACACACGAAACGCCAAATGTGATCACGTTACCCAATTGGCAACCATTCACGTACACGCTACGTTCCACTGCAATCAATAAACAAGATTCGACTGGAGATGCGTATGGATGACCGAAATCTTTCTCGACTCATCGAGTTGGCGAAAGGCGTTCATATGAATGACGCGCAGCGCAATGAGCAGCGAAACAGCTTCGTGTACGGAAACACGAAAATTGAGAACAGCAGTGTCACCCGTGAACTGGTGGAAGCAATTTCGCATGGAGTGCCAATTGTGGATCATGGGTCGGTAGTTTCCAAACGGTAGGTACGACGTGGCGGTAGATCACAACACCGAACGGGAAATCGAGAACGGTTTTCGTCAATACGATCTTACGCAAGACATTATAAAATACTACTTGGAACCCGATAGGCCTTTTGCACTTCGGGTTCCTTTAATTTTGGATCTTCAGAAGGAAGCTGTGGCGGGAATAGAAGCAGAGCCGGGGCAAATCCGCAGAACCCCTGTAGGGATTCATAAAAGTGAACACTCTCCGCCGCCTCCTCATTTGGTCGGCAGTTATCTCGCGGAGTTTTGTGAGTACATAAACGACAACTGGCACGAACGTACCGCGTTCTATCTTTCAGCTTACGCGATGTGGCGATTGAATTGGATACATCCATTCACTGACGGGAATGGCCGAACTTCACGCGCGCTTTCTTATGCCTTACTTAGTATCAAACTAGGTTACGTTCTTCCTGGTGCCCCAACAATCCTCCAGCAAATAGAGGAAGACAATAGCCACTACATTGAGGCGCTTGAGAAGGCGGACGCGGCAGCTCGCAAGGGGAGCGAAGATGTGAGTGAGATGGAGAGAATGATCCGAGCCATGCTCGCAAAACAGTTACTCTCAGTCATCGACGCAGCCGGTCAAGTTTCAACCTGACCCACTACCCTAGACAGCTCCGATCGCAGCTTTCTCGTCAGCGCTGCGGACGTGGCGTCGGGACGGGGATCGCGCCGGCGCGCACCGGTTCGTCGGCGCTCGCCGTGACCGTGACAGAGACGGCGGCAACGGCTGGCCGTCCGGAGCCGTCCACCGTCACCGCGGCCTCGGAGGGAGGGGCTGGCGCCTTCAGCACGGCGCGGCAGGCGGCGGGCAGCGCGGCCATCGTCATGATGTCCCGGGCCTTCGGCGCGTCCGGGTTCTTGTTGGGCCGCCAGGGCTCCTCGGTAAACCACCAGGCCAGCGACTTGTCGCAGCCCTCGCTGGCCGGGGCCGGTTGCTGGCCCTTGCAGCCGGCCGAGCCGGGCTGGCAGCCGATGCGGATGTGGAAGTGCGAATCATGGCCCCAGAACGGCCGCACCTTGCGCAGCCAGGTCCGGTCGCCCTTCACCGTGTCGCACAGCTTCTTCTTGATGCCTGGATGCACCAGGATCCGTTCGACCTCGCCATAGCTGGCCGCCCGCCGCAGCACCGCCTCGTGCGACCGGGTCCAGACCTTGTTGTCGACGAGGAGGCCGCCGGCCTTGATCATCGAGCGCGAGCCGATGGTCTCGCGTTCCTGTGCCGACAGGCGTCGGTCGGGCATCGGCGTGAACCAGATGTCGGCGTCGAGCCCGATCTGGTGGGAGGCGTGACCGGTCAGCATCGGGCCGCCGCGCGGCTGCGAGATGTCTCCGACGAGAAGGCCGTTCCAGCCGTCCTTCGCCGCGTCGCGCGAGAAGCGCTCCAGCAGCGTGATCATCGCCGGGTGGCCCCAGCGGCGGTTGCGCGAAAGGCGCATGGCCTGCCAGTTGGGACCGTCGACGGCGATCGCCATGCCGCCGGCAAAGCAGCCCTTGGAGTAGAAGCCGAAGGATTCGGGCGCGGTGGCCGCCGGCAGCTTCTGCGAGCCGAACAGGGTCTTGGCCAGCGGCTCGGAAGCCATGGCGGGGGCGGGGGCCAGCGCCGCACCGACGATGGCGGCCGCGAGCGTCGCGGCGCGCAGCAGGAAAGCTGTCTGTCTCATCGCCGGACATTCTCCGCCGTTGGTGGCCTTTTCGCGACCAGACCGGGATGAACCCGCCGATCGCGTCTAGCCGTCAGCCTGTGCGGCGCCGGTTACCGAAACCTTAACCGGACCGCTCGAATGCGAATCATACCATCTTTCGCCGCGTCGTTCGAACCTCGTCCGCCTCGCCGCGCCAGTCGTCCTCGCGCCACATGCGCGTCAGTGCCGTCTCGTGGTCGGGATAGCCGAAATCGAAGCCGGTCTGGCGGATCTTCGCATTGGAGACGCGCTTGTTCTCGCCCCAGAAGGACAGCGCCATCGGCGACATCACGGCATCCTCGAAGGCCACCTCCGGCGGCGGCTCGACGCCCATCAGCCCGGCGGCGAAGGTGATCACGTCCTGCGGCGGGCAGGGGCGGTCGTCGCTGACATTGTAGACGCCGCCAAGGCCGCGTCCGGCCAGATGCTCCAGCGCGGCTGCGATGTCGGCGACATGGATGCGGTTGAACACCTGGCCTTCGCGGATCACCCGCTTGGCCGTGCCGCTCGCCAGGTTCACCAGCGCGTTGCGGCCTGGCCCGTAGATGCCCGACAGCCGCAGCACCGCAACCGGCAAGCCGCGCGCGCGCCCGAGATCGAGCCAGCCGGCCTCCGCCTTCAGCCGCTCGGTGGAGCGTTGCGCGCTCGGCCGGCATTCGCTGGCCTCGTTCACCCAGGCGCCGTCATGGTCGCCATAGACGCCGACGGTCGACAGGTAACCGATCCATTCCAGCGCCGGCATGGCGGAGAGGATCGTCTCCCGCGCCACGGCCAGCACCGGGTCCTCGCCGTTCTGCGGCCCGGCCGAGATCACGAGATGCGTCGTTGCGGCCAGAAGCGCGCGCGCCTCGTCTGAAAGCGCAGCGCCGTCGAAGACCACCGGCCGCATGCCGTCGCGCGCCAGTGCGTCGAGCTTGTCGGCCGAGCGGGTGGTGCCGGCAATCCACTCCGCTTTCTTCGCCATGCGCCTGGCGAAGGCCCGGCCCGAATAGCCGGCCCCGAAGATGAAGATCCTCATGCGTGAACGTCCTCGTGATGGTCGTTGGTCTCAAGGGCTTCTCGCCACTCGTCGGCGATGTCCGCGTCATCGCCATGCGTGGCATGCAGGCGGCGCAGTTCGTCCGGCTCCAGCAGGCGCGCGACGGCCCAGATCGCGGCGCCGCGCACCAGTGGCGAATGGTCCGCGAGAAGTGCCGCGCAGCGCTCGCCGAGCGACGCATCACCCGAATTGCCGGCCGCGATCAGCACGTTGCGGATGAAGCGGTCACGGCCGATCCGCTTGATCGGAGAGCCGGAAAAGGTCTCCCGGAAACCGGCATCGTCGATCGTCAGGAGGTCGGCCAGCGGCGGCGCCCGCCGGTCGTCCCGCGCCGCGAGTTTCGCCTCCGAGGCGGTGCGGGCGAACTTGTTCCACGGACAGGCCGCCAGGCAGTCGTCGCAGCCGTAGATGCGGTTGCCGATGCTCGCCCGGAACTCCCGCGGGATCGGACCCTTGTGCTCGATCGTCAGGTAAGAGATGCAGCGCCGCGCGTCGAGCTGGTAGGGCGCCGGGAACGCGTCGGTCGGGCAGATGTCGAGACAGGCCCGGCACGAGCCGCAATGGTCGCGCTCCGGCTCGTCCGCATCGAGCTCGGCCGTGGTGAAGATCGAGCCGAGGAACAGCCAGGAGCCGAAGTCGCGGCTGACGAGGTTGGTGTGCTTGCCCTGCCAGCCGAGGCCGGCGGCAGCGGCCAGGGGCTTTTCCATCACCGGAGCGGTGTCGACGAACACCTTGACGTCGGCACCTGCCTTCGCCGCGAACTGGCCGGCCAGGATCTTCAGCTTGCCCTTCATCACGTCGTGATAGTCGCGGTTCTGCGCATAGACGGAGATCGCCGCGCGGGACCGGCGTTTCAGCACCGCCAGCGGATCGTGTTCCGGTCCGTAGTTCATGCCCAGCATGACGACGCTGCGCACCTCGCCCCAGAGTCGGCTCGGCGAGGCTCGGCGACCCATGGTTTCGGGGATCCAGTCCATCGTGCCATGCCGCCCCTGGCGGACGAATTCGGCAAGGCGCGCGGCGGCCTGCGGGGCAGCATCCGGCCGCGTGACCCGCAGCACGTCGAAGCCGGCGTCACGGGCGGCCGCGTCGAGAAAGGCCCGCAGCCGGCTCCTGTCGCGCCGTGCGGCGCCCCCGCCCATCAGAAATCGAGGTCCGCGTAGTGCGAGACCGGCGGCAGCCCCGAGATGCGGTCGGCGAGCAGCGGCCTGAACGACGGCCGCGACTTGATCCGCACGTACCAGTCGCGCGCCGCCGGATAGTCGCTCCAGTCTATCTCGCCGAGATAGTCGAGCACCGACAGCGAGCCTGCCGCCGCGAGATCGGCATAGCTCAGGGCATCGCCCGCCAGCCAGTCGCGGGTTCCGGCCAGCCAGTTGGTGTATTTCATGTGCGGCTTCAAATTGGCGCGCGCCACGCGGATCGCCTGCGCATCCGGCGAGCCGCCGCCCTGTTCGCGCGGCATCATCGGCTTGAAGGCCCGTTCGCGCGCCAGGTGCTTCGTCACCTCCGCGTCGGTCTTGCCGAGATACCAGTCGACGAGGCGTCGGGCCTCGGCCCGCGCGAAGGGATTTTCGGCGAACAGCCGCCGCTCGCGCTTGATCGCGCCGCGCGTCTCGTCGAGATATTCCGCGATGACGGTCGCGCCCACGATGGCTGCATCGCCTTCGGCCAGCAACACCGGCAGGCTGCCGGCCGGGTTCAGCGCCAGGAACTCCTTGCGCCGCACCCAGGGTTTCTCCTCGATGAGCGAAAGTTCCTCGCCAAACTCGCCGAAGACGAGACGGACGAAACGGCAGGAGGCGACAAGCGGGTGATGGAACAAGGTCAGCATGGGGCGACTGAATACAACCCTGTGGCGTTTTCGCGGCTGCGGCGCTAAGAGCGACCGGCGCTCCGGAGCGTCCCGCGGCCCGATCGAAGGAGGCTCGTGCTATAGGGGCATGCGGGCATCATGACAAGCAAGCCGCCTCTCTCGTCTCTCTCGCACGGAATCGTCGTATGGACAGCCAAAGCATCGTAGGAGCCCTCCTTCTCGGCCTTCTGGAGGGGCTGACCGAGTTCATACCGGTCTCCTCGACCGGCCATCTGCTGCTCGCGGGCCACTTCCTCGGCTTCGAATCAGCGGGCAAGTCGTTCGAGGTGCTGATCCAGCTCGGCGCGATCATGGCGATTCTGACGGTCTATTTCGGCCGGCTGTGGAAGATGCTGACCGACTTTCCGAGTGATCCGCGCACGCGCCGCTTCGTGCTCGGCATCCTGATCGCATTCCTGCCCGCCGCCGTCATCGGCGCCATGGCGCATGGTTTCATCAAGGCGGTCCTGTTCGAATCGCCGATGCTGATCTGCGTGATGCTGATCCTCGGCGGCATCATCCTGCTCTGGGTCGACCGCTGGGCGCTGAAGCCGCGCTACACCGACGTGATGGACTATCCGCTCGGCCTCTACCTGAAGATCGGCCTGTTCCAGTGCCTGGCGATGATCCCCGGAACCTCGCGCTCCGGCGCCACCATCGTCGGCGCGCTGCTGATGGGCACCGACAAGCGCTCGGCGGCGGAGTTTTCATTCTTCCTCGCCATGCCAACCATGGCCGGCGCCTTCGCCTACGATCTTTACAAGAACCACGGCATCCTCTCGACCGACGACCTGTTGATCATCACGATCGGTTTCGTGGCGTCCTTCGTGGTGGCGATCTTCGTCGTCCGCTCGCTGCTCGACTTCGTGTCGAGGCGCGGCTACGGCCTGTTCGGCTGGTGGCGCATCGTCGTCGGCTCAGTCGGCCTCGCGGCGCTGCTGATCTGGGGATGAGATGGCCCGACGCCTTCGCCCGGCTCGGCCGGGCAGGAGGCGGCCCGGCTCAGGAGGTGACGCTGCCGGTCGTGTACTGGCCGGCGCGGCGGAAGCGCCACAGATAGGTCGGCAGGATCGCCCGCAGAGACTGCGGCCGGATGCCGAGTCCTTCCAGCGTGCGTCCCTCTTGGATGGCCGCTTCCGACACGACGTTGTCGACGGCGAGCTGAAGCAGTTGATCGCGGGTGAGCAGCGGGCTCGGCAGCATTTCCAGTACCGAGGCCTGAATCCGCGCCACCGGCCACGGCACGCTCACCAGCCAGCGCTTGCGCTCGATCACCTCGAGCATCCGCTCCATGCATTCGCGGAAGGAAAGCACCTCCGGTCCGCCGAGATCGTAGCTCGTTCCGCCGGCAAGCGCGCCATCCGCGGCCCGCGCGGCCACTTCCGCGACGTCGCCGACATAGACCGGCTGGAACCTCGTGGTGCCGCCGCCGATCAGCGGCAGAAAGGGCGAAAAGCGGGCCATGTCGGCGAAGCGGTTGAAGAAGGAATCCTCGGGTCCGAAGATGATCGACGGCCGCAGGACGACCGCGTCCGGAACCGCCTCCAGAACCGCGGCCACGCCGGCCGCCTTGCTGCGCGCATAGTCGGACTCGGAGTCCGCGTCCGCGCCGATGGCGCTGATCTGCGTCATCGAGATGCCCATGGCGCGGCACACCTCGGCAATCGCCTGCGCACCGAAGGCCTGCACCGACGAGAAGCGCTGGCGGCCGCTCTCGTGCAGGATGCCGACGCAGTTGATGGCGTAGTCGGCTTCTTCCAGCGCCCGCTCGATCGTCCAGCGATAGCGCAGGTTGGCCTGGATAGGCTGGATCTGGCCGACATTGCCGAGCGGCTGCAGATGCCCCGCGAGATCCGGCCGGCGGCAGGCGACCCGCACCCGGTAGCCGCGCCTGGCCAGTGTGCGCACGATGTGCCGGCCGACGAAGCCGGAGCCTCCGAACACGGTGACCAGTTTGGGCGTGTTTGCGATCAGCGCCATCGAATTGTCCTCGTCTGGGTCTGCCCGCGCGGACGCGCCGCGCGACAGCCGAATGCCTGCGGTCCTCATAATCCGTTTCGCCGCAAAGGCAAAGCGCGGCGAATGATCTCGCGCGCCGTTCTCGCTGCGGCTTGGAGAGGGGTCTCAGCCGTCCCTGGCGGCGGCCATCGCTTCCGAAAGCACGGCGCGGTCGCCGATGTGGTTGGCGAGGATCAGGATCAGCCGCGCGTTGACCGCGTCGCTCTCCGCCTTGCTCAGCCCTTCGTGCAGGGCCAGCAGCTCGGCGTAGAAATCGTCGGGGCGCGGGATGTTGGGCGTGGTGACGAGCGTGTTCATGTCCATGGTCCTCATGCGCGCCCGGTTGCCCTGGCCAGCGCGGCAGCGACGGCCTGCGCATCGAAGCTAGTCCAGCGCGCCGCCACATGCTGGTCCGGCCGCATCAGGTAGACTGCCGAAGCAGCCTTGCCAAGATAGCGCTCGGCCAGCAGTCCGCTCGGATCCTCGCTGGACGAGAGCGGGAGCCGCTCGACCGCGATGCCATCGATATCCAGCCGGTCCGGCGCATCCGCGTCGATCGTCATCAGCCGGAAGCCGCCGCCGAGGCGGTCGGTCAGCCAGCCGCCCTTCACCGGCGCGTCGGCCGCTGGCGTGCCGGGGCGGGCGCGCGGCGGCAATCCGTCGGCGTCCGGCCCGTTGAGCGGCAGCCCGTCATAGGCGCAGGGCACCGACAGCCGTCCGGAGTTGACCAGCGGCCGGGCAAATTCATGCGTCTCGGAAAGGTCGAGCACGGCATCGCGAAACAGCCGGCTGGTCTCCGATTTCGGCGTGATGAAGTCGGTCGAGCGGGTGGAGTTGAGGATGTTCTCGTCGGCGCCGTGAACGCGCTCGACATCGTAGCTGTCGAGCAGGCTCTCCGGCGCGGCGCCGTCGATGACGAGCTTCAGCTTCCAGGCGAGGTTGTCGGTGTCCTGGATGCCGGAATTGGCCCCGCGCGCGCCGAAGGGCGAGACCTGGTGCGCCGAATCGCCGGCGAAGATCACCGGCCCGTGCCGGAAGCGCTCCATGCGCCGGCACTGGAAGGTGTAGATCGACACCCATTCCAGCTCGAAGGCGACGTCCTCGCCGAGCATGGCCTTGAGCCGCGGGATCACCTTCTCCGGCTTCTTCTCCTCGTCCTTGTCGATGTTCCAGCCGAGCTGGAGATCGATGCGCCAGACGCCGTCCGGTTGCTTGTGGAGGAGCGCCGACTGCCCCTTGTTGAAGGGCGGATCGAACCAGAACCAGCGTTCGGTCGGGAACTCTGCCTCCATCTTCACGTCGGCGATCAGGAAGTTGTCCTCGAAGACCCGGCCGACGAAGTCGAGGCCCAGCATCGCCCGGATCGGCGAATTGGCGCCGTCGCAGGCAATCAGCCAGTCGGCCGCAAGCCGGTAGGGACCGTCCGGCGTCTCGACCGAAAGCCGCACGCCGTCATCCCCGCGGTCGACCGCCGTCACCCGGCTGCCGCCGCGGATCTCGATCGGCTTGCCCTCCGCGGCCAGCGCGGCGACCCGGTCTACCAGGTACTTCTCGAAGTGATATTGCTGGAGGTTGATGAAGGCCGGCCGCTTGTGCCCTTCCTCCGGCAGCAGGTTGAAGCCGTAGACCTGCCGGTCGCCGAAGAACACCTTGCCAAGGTTCCAGGTCACGCCTTTCTCGACGATGCCGGGATCGACGCCCAGCCGGTCGAGGATTTCCAGCGTGCGCTTGGAAAAGCAGATGGCGCGCGAGCCGAAGGAAACCTTGTCGTTGTCGTCGAGCACGACCACGGGAACGTCCTTCATGGCGAGATCGATGGCGGCGCAGAGCCCGACGGGACCGGCGCCGACGACGATCACCTTGTGGCGAACGGGCGCGGCCGCGTCCTGGTCGGGCGAGCGCGTGTACGGATAGAGCGGCGTTTCGAAGATGCGCGTCATCGGATCGCTCCTGGCTGCGGGGCGCCGCATTTCTCGGCCGGCCCGGATTGGCTTAGATTGAGACGAAACAGGGTGTCGGCCATGAACGAGCATGCACGGCAGGCCAAGGCGATCAGCGTGACGGTGGAGGAGGCCGAGGCGCGCATCGGCGAACTCCTGCGCCGCGCCGAGGCCGGCGAACGCATCGAAGTCACCCGCGACGGATAGCTGGTGGCCGAACTGTCGGCCGCGGAAGCGCCCGCCGCGCCGAAGCTGCCGCGCGAAGGTTCGTCGCCCCCTCCGGCTCTCTTGCTCCGTCTGGCTATGCCGCCCACGCAGCGCCTGCCGCCCGGTCCGGCCATGCTCCCCGGTCCGAATCTGTTGCCTGATCTCCCGCGCATTCCGCTCCTCCCGAGCGCCGCTTCAGCCTTGCAGCTTCTCCCACATCTGCTGGTCGCGCTCGGCGGTCCAGATGCGCGGTGTGTCGATGCCCAGCGCCTCGTCATAGGCGCGCGCCACGTTGAAGGGCAGGCAGTGCTCGTAGATCGCATACGAAGCGAATTTCGGGTCGCACGCCGCGCGGCAGGCGTCCCACGCCTCCTTCAGCGAACCGCCGCCCTGCGCCACCCGCGCGATCGGCTTGTAGGTCGAGGCAACGAAGTCGGCGGTGTTGTCGAGCGCCGCGTTGACCATCTCCTCGCCCACCAGCGCATCGCCGCGTCCCGGCGCGATGGCGTCCAGCCCGTAGCCCTTGATCGCCTCCAGCGTCGCCGGCCAGTCGGCGAAATGCGCGTCGCCGCAATAGCAGGCCGAGTGGTATTCCACGAGGTCGCCGGTGAACATCACGTTGGCGTCCGGCACGTGCGCGACGATGTCGCCGGCCGTGTGGCCGCGCCCGAGGAACGTCAGGTCGACGCGCCGCTTGCCCATGTAGAGCGTCATGGCGTCGGTGAAGGTCATGGTCGGCCAGGTCAGGCCGGGAATCGACTCATGCCCCTGGAACAGGCGCGGGAAGCGGCCGAATTCCGAGTCCCAGTCCTCCTGCCCGCGCTCCACCACCATGGCCCGCGCCTTGGCCGACATGATCGTCTCCGACGCGCCATAGGCCGAGGCGCCGAGCACGCGCACGGCGTGATAATGCGTCAGCACGACATACTTGATCGGCTTGTCGGTGACGGAGCGGATCTTCTCGATCACCTTGTTCGCCAGCCGCGGCGTCGCCTGCGCGTCGACGATCATCACCGAATCGTCGCCGATGATGACGCCGGTGTTGGGGTCGCCCTGGGCGGTGAAGGCCCAGAGGTCGCACCCGATCTCGGTGAAGGAGATCTCCTTCTCGGTCATGTCTCCGGCGGAGGCGAATTGCTTGGCCATGTCTCTTCCCTTGCTTTCAAACAGGTCTTGCGTCCTTCGAGGCTCGCCCTTCGGATGTATTGTCCCCGTTCGGGGCGTCGTGAAGGCTCGCACCTCAGGATGAGGGAGGTTGGCGCCAACCTTCCTCGTTGTGTGTTCAGTGCCGTATCCTCATCGGCGCCGTCGTTCGTCTTTCGCGAGGCCGGATGCGCCGGCCCCCATCCTGAGGTGCGAGCGCAGCGAGCCTCCGTCCCTCATCCTGGGGTGCGAGCGCAGCGAGCCTCCGTCCCTCATCCTGAGGTGCGAGCGCAGCGAGCCTCGAAGGATCAGCTCCAGTCCCCCTCGATCGTGCCATTGAAGCGCTTCTTCAACCCGTCCCAGCAGTCGACGTAGTTGTCCTGCAGCGTGTCGAGTTCCGCCGCGTAGCGCGTCAGGAGCTGCGGGAACCGCGTCTCGAACATGAACGCCATCGTGTGGTCGAGCTTCACCGGCTTCAGCTCCGCCCGCGAGGCCTTGTCGAAGCCGTCGGCGTCGGGGCCATGCGCCAGCATCATGTTGTGCAGGCTCATGCCGCCCGGCACGAAGCCTTCCTCCTTGGCGTCGTACTTGCCGTGGATCAGCCCCATGAACTCGCTCATGATGTTGCGGTGGTACCAGGGCGGGCGGAACGTGTTTTCCGCGACCATCCAGCGAGGCGGGAAGATGACGAAGTCGATGTTGGCGGTGCCTTCCTCGCCGGACGGCGCGGTCAGCACCGTGAAGATCGACGGATCGGGATGATCGAACAGGATCGCTCCCACCGGCGAGAAGGTCGACAGATCGTATTTGTAGGGCGCGTAGTTGCCGTGCCACGCCACGACGTCGAGCGGCGAATGCCCCATCCCGGTGACGTGGAAGCCGCCGCACCATTTCACCGTCAGCCGGCAGGGCGTTTCCTTCTCCTCGTACCAGGCGACGGGCGTCTTGAAGTCGCGCGGGTTGGCCAGGCAGTTGGCGCCGATCGGCCCGCGGTCCGGCAGGGTGAACTTGGCGCCGTAGTTCTCGCAGATGTAGCCGCGTGCGGGGCCGTCCATCAGCTCCACCTTGAAGGTAAGGCCGCGCGGCAACACGCAGATCTCGCCCGGCAGCACCTCCATCACGCCCATCTCGGTCACGAAGCGCAAGCCCCCGACCTGCGGCACCACCATCAGTTCGCCGTCGGCGTTGAAGAAGTGGTCGTCCACCATGTCCATGTTGGCGACGTAGATGTGCGCCGCCATGCCGGCCTGCCCGAAGACGTCGCCAGCCGTCGTCACCGTGCGCACCCCCGCAAGGAAGTCCGTCGGCTCGACAGGCATCGGCACCGGGTCCCAGCGCAGCTGGCCGAGCGGCAGGTCGTGGTCGCCGACGTTCGGCGCCGACTTCCAGAGCGGATAGCTCGCCGCCGAGAACCGGCCGTGGTGCTTGACCGAAGGCCGGATGCGATAGAGCCAGGAGCGCTCGTTGGTGCCGCGCGGCGCGGTGAAGGGCGAGCCCGACAACTGCTCGGCATAAAGCCCGTAGGCCGGGCGCTGCGGCGAGTTGCGGCCCTGCGGCAGCGCGCCGGCCAGCGTCTCGGTTTCGAAGTCGTTGCCGAATCCGGGCATGTAGGCAAAGGTCACGGACAGCCTCCCTCGTATGGCGACCGGGTCGCCCGCTTGGCGACCGGGGCGTCGGTCGATCAATTCGTTGCGGTCGTAACCATTGAAAATGTAACTATCAACCGCGCCGGCAAGGGCCGGTCGGGTATCGGCGACGAAACGGGTCCGCTCAGCAGGTCAGGGCGATGGTGCAGCGCCAGGCGTCCTTGGTAGTCACCGTATAGGCTCTGGGCTGCTGGCCCTCGCCGTCGCACTGAAGGGTGGATGCCTGCGAAACCGGAACGCCGACCTTGACCGGCACCGCGAACTTGCCATTGGCAAGCACCTGGATGACGCCGTGCTTCTCGTAGTAGGCGACGGCCTGCTTGCAGGTCATCTCGTCCGCTAGCTGGGCGAAGGCGGGGGCGGCGATCAATGCCATTGCCGTCGCAAGCACGATCCTCTCGAACATGATCCCTCCCAACTCAAGCCAGCCCACAGGTTAACCCGATCGGGCGCGAGATCAAGCGCAAGCGGAAAGACGTCAAGAACTTCGCCTAATTTGGCGAATAGGCAAAGCTGTCGAAATCGGCCGGCGTCGCCCGGCCGCTGGTGTCGAAAGCCGCCATGCCGACGAAAGCGCCGGTGAAGGACGCGTGCTCGCCGCGCCCGCCCTCGTCGGAGATCAGGCTGGCGTCAAGAACCTCGCCGATGTCGGTCCAGTCGCCGCCGGCAAGGCGATAGCGGAAGCGCAGCCCCGCGCCGCGCACCTGCGCGGCCAGCCCGACGGGACCGTCCTCGCCGATCGCCAGCGGCTCGGCCATGCCGAAGGTCAGCCGGCCGTTCTGCCAGTCGCCAAGGCAGGACATGATCTGCAGCACGCGCCCCTTGCCGGGATGGAAGGTGACGGCGATGAAATGGAACTTGTGCCGGTTGTAGTAGTGAACCAGCCCGGCGGCCTGCTGGTAGGTCTCGGGCGAAAACTCCACCACCGTCTCGGCGTCGAAATCCCAGTCTTCCTGCCGCCGCGCCACCAGCGCCTGCTCGAACCAGCTGCCGATGGATTCGCGCCCGAAGAGCCTGAGATGGCCGGGTCGCTCTGCAAGCGAAAACAGCCGCTCGGGCAGCGGCGTGCGGAGCCACTGGAAGTCGAGCGGCAGCGAGGGCTCGTCGAAATCATGGCGAACGGCCGGGCGAACGAGCGGCTCCGGCGCGTCGGCCGGCGCTTCCACCTCGAGCGCCGGCACCAGGCCGCCCTGCGAGAGCCGCAGCCAGCCGTCCTCGCCCCAGACGCATTTCTGGATCGCCGTCTCGCGCCCGAGCGGCGAGCGACGGGTGCCTGGAAGGGGACGTGAGCACAGATGCGTGTGATAGACCGATCCGTCCGGCATCTCGAAGATCTGGCCGTGGCCGGCGCGCTGCAACGCCGCGTCGGGTGCATCCTTGGCGGTGATCAGATGGATGTCGGGGTGCAGTTCGTAGGGGCCGGCGATGTCGCGCGAGCGCGCCATGGTGACCGCATGGTCGTAGCCCGTGCCGCCTTCGGCGGTGGTGAGATAGTACCAGCCATTTCGCTTGAACAGGTGCGGCCCCTCGACCAGCCCGTGCGGGCTGCCGGCGAAGATGTTGCGGATCGGCCCGACGAGTTTTCCGGCTTCCGCGTCATATTCCTGCATGAGAATGCCGTCGAAGGACGGGTGCTTGGGGCTGCCGCCGACGCCCGACGAGACATGGCACCACTGCATGTTCAGGAACCACTTCTTCCCGTCATCGTCGTGGAACAGCGAAGGGTCGAAGCCGCTCGAGTTGACATGGACCGGGTCCGACCACGGTCCCTCGATCGCGGGCGCGGTGACGATGTAGTTGTGCGCATCCTTGAAGTTGCCCTCCAGCCGCTTCACGTCGGTGTAGACAAGCCAGAACAGCCCGTCGGCATGGCTGAGGCAGGGGGCCCAGATGCCGCCCGAATCCGGGTTGCCGCGCATGTCGAGCTGGCTCGCCCGCGTCAATGGCCGCGCCGCCAGCCGCCAGTTCACCAGGTCGGTCGAGTGGTGGATCTGCACGCCCGGATACCACTCGAAGGTGGAGGTGGCGATGTAGACGTCGTCCCCCACGCGGCAGATCGAAGGGTCCGGGTTGAAGCCCGGAAGGATCGGGTTGCGGATCATGGCTTGCTCTCTCCTCCAGATGACGGCGCAATCTGTAACGTTACAGATTCATAACGCAAGACAGGACCTGCGTTCCCGCCCGGTCGCGCCGCCGAAGCGGGCCTACCGCGCCGGACCCTGCCGTTCCGCCGAGGCGGCCCAGATGTTGATGTCGCCCTCGCGCGCGTACTGGTCGATTTCGGCCAGTTCTTCGGCGCTGAAATGCGGCTTCTTCAACGCGCCGACGCTGTCCTCCACCTGCTCGGGCCGGCTGGCGCCGATCAGCGCGGTGGTGACGCGGCCCCCAGAGCCCTGGGCGCGCAGCACCCAGGCGATCGCCATCTGCGCCAGGGTCTGGCCGCGGCGCCTGGCGATCGCGTCGAGCGCGCGGATGTTCTCGAGGGTGCGCTCGTTGAGGAACGCCTGGCGCAGCGACTTGCCCTGCGTGGCGCGGCTCCCTTCGGGAATTCCGCCGAGATATTTCGACGTCAGCATGCCCTGCGCAAGCGGCGAGAACACGATCGTGCCGATGCCGAGGTCGGCCACGGTGTCCAGTAGCCCGTCCTCCTCCACCCAGCGGTTGATCATCGAGTAGCTTGGCTGGTGGATCAGGCAGGGCGTGCCAAGATCCTTCAGGATCGCGGCGGCCTGCCGCGTGCGCTGCGAATTGTACGACGAGATGCCTGCGTAGAGCGCCTTGCCGGAACGTACCGCCTGGTCGAGCGCGCCCATTGTCTCCTCCAGCGGCGTCTCGGGATCGAAACGGTGCGAGTAGAAGATGTCGACGTAGTCTATGCCGAGCCGCCTGAGGCTCTGGTCCAGGGACGACAGCAGATACTTGCGGCTGCCCCATTCGCCATACGGCCCCGGCCACATGCCGTATCCCGCCTTGGTCGAGATGATCATTTCGTCGCGATGGCCGGCGAAGTCGGTCCGCAGGATTTCGCCGAAGGCCGTTTCGGCCGAGCCGCGGGGCGGCCCGTAATTGTTGGCGAGGTCGAAATGCGTGATGCCGAGATCGAAGGCCTTGCGGCAGATCGCCCGCTTGGTGTGGTGCGGCGTGTCCTCGCCGAAATTGTGCCAGAGCCCCAATGACAGCGCGGGTAGCTTCAGCCCGGAGCGGCCGCAGCGGTTGTAGGTCATCGATTCATAGCGGTTGTCCGCCGGTGTCCAATCGGCCATTCGGCCTCCTCCCTGATGCTCTCTTGGTCGGCGCGGGACTCAGCCGCCCCACGGCCCGTGATGCGCGCCCGGCCGGTCGATTCGCGCGAAGCCGTGCGCGCCGAAGAAGTCGCGCTGGGCCTGCACGAGGTTCGCCGTGCCTCGCCCGCTGCGATAGGCGTCGAAATAGGCGAGTGCGGCCGACAGCGCCGGCACCGGAATGCCGGCGAGTGCCGCCCGCGCCACCGTCCGGCGCAGCGACGGCACCGCTTCCTGCATCAACTCGACGAATCGCGGCGCGGCCATCAGGTTGGCGACGTCGCCGTCCTCGAAGGCACTGGCGATGCTGTCCAGGAACTGCGAGCGGATGATGCAGCCGGCGCGCCAGATCCGCGCGATCGTGGCCATCGGCAGCCCCCAGTCGAATTCCTTCGACGCGGCCTCCATCACCGCGAAGCCCTGCGCATAGGCGGCGATCTTGCCGGCGAGGAGCGCGAGTTCCAGATCGGCGACCGCGTCCCCAACGGCCGATGGCTCGAAGGCGGTCGGCGGCGCGCCGTAGAGCGCCTCGGACGCTTCGCGTTCGGCCTTCAGCGACGACAGTCCGCGCGCCGCCACGGCCGCCTCGATGGCGGTCGCCGGCACGCCCATCATCTGCGCCTCGATCACCGACCAGCGACCGGTGCCCTTCTGGCCGGCGCTGTCGACGATCATGTCGACCATCGGCCGGCCGGTCTCGGGATCGGATGCGGTCAAGACCTTCGCGGTGATCTCGATCAGGTAGGATTCCAGCCGACCTCGGTTCCACTGCTCGAACAGCCGCGCCATCGCGCCCGTGTCGAGCCGCGCGCCGTCGCGCAGGATGCCGTAGATCTCTGCGATCATCTGCATGTCGGCATACTCGATGCCGTTGTGGATGGTCTTGACGAAATGGCCCGCGCCATTGCGCCCGAGCCAGGCCACGCAGGGCGCGCCGTCATACTTCGCCGAAATCGCGGTCAGCACGTCCCTGACGCGCAGCCACGAGGCCTGGGTGCCGCCGACCATGATGGAGGGGCCATGCCGTGCCCCTTCCTCGCCGCCCGAGACACCCATGCCGATGAAGGTCAGGCTCGAGCCGTCCAGTTCGGAGAAGCGGCGCATCGTGTCGCGGAAATTGGCGTTGCCGGCGTCGATCAGGATGTCGTCGGCCGACAGAAGCGGCCGCAGCGCCGCGATCTGCTCGTCGACGGCGGCGCCTGCCTGCACCATCAGGATGATCGGTCGCGGCGGCCGGATCGCCGCGACGAGTTCCTCGAGCGTGTCGCAGGGCACGATCCGGCCGGCGAGCGCGCCGGCCGTCGCGGCGAAGCTCCGCGTCTTTTCCGTCGTGCGGTTCCAGACCGCGATCCGGTATCCGTTCTCGGCAATGTTCAGGGCGAGGTTCGAGCCCATGACGCCGAGCCCGATCAGTCCGATTTCCGCCTGCTGCATGGTTGGTATCTGGTCCGGGAATGGGGTGCGGGGCAAGAGAGATCGAAATGATGGACCGGCGGCGAGGCGCGGTCAACGCGAGCCTGCGCGCCGGGCAGATCGGCGCGGAGCAACGCCGCGCCGCGATCGACGTCAGCTCTGGGCGAGAAAATCCTGCCGGGCGGGCGTGAAGCTGTCGACCAGCAGCCCCGGCTCCAGCGCCTTCACGCCATGCACCGCGTTCGACGGCACGATGAAGCTCTGGCCCCTGGACAGAACCTCGGTTACGCCGTCGATCGTCACCTCGAAGCGGCCCTCCGCCACGTAGGACGCCTGGATGTGCGGATGGTTGTGCAGCTTGCCGACCGCGTCCTTCTCGAAGGCGAATTCGACGATCATCAGCTGCTCGTTGTGGGTCAGGATGCGGCGCCTGACGCCCGGATCGGTCGGCGTCCACTGGCTGTCGGTCGGCCGGATGAAGAGTTCGCTGTCCATCATGTCTCTCCTATCGCGCCAGCCAGCCGCCATCGACGGGTATCACGGCGCCATGCACGTAGGTCGCCGCGTCGCTGGCCAGGAACACGGCGGTCCCGCCGATTTCGGACGCCTGTCCCCAACGGCCGGCGGGGATGCGCTTGAGGATGTCCTCGCGCCGCACCGGGTCGTTGCGAAGCGCCTCGGTGTTGTTGGTCTCGATGTAGCCCGGCGCGATGGCGTTGACGTTGATGCCCTTGGCAGCCCATTCGTTGGCCATAAGCTTCGTCAGTCCCGCGAGCCCGCTCTTCGACGCCGTGTAGGAGGCGACGCGGATGCCGCCCTGGAAGGAAAGCAGCGACGCGACGTTGACGATGCGCGCCCCGCGCCCGGCCGCCAGCGCCTTGCGGGCGAAGGCCTGGCAGAGCAGGAAGACCGACTTCAGGTTGACGTCCATCACCGCGTCCCAGTCTTCCTCGGAAAAGTCGACGGCATCGGCGCGGCGGATGATGCCGGCGTTGTTGACGAGGATATCGATCGGCCCGTGCGCGTCCCAGGCCGCGTCGAATGTCGCCGCGACGCTGCCCGTGTCGCCCAGGTCGGCGGTGATCTCCGAGAGCTTTCCCCCGGCTGCCTCGACCGCCGCGCGCGTCCCGGACATCGAGGACCGCCCGACCGCCAGGATCTCCGCGCCGGCTTCGGCAAGCGAGATCGCGATGCCCTGGCCGATGCCGGTGTTGGCGCCGGTCACCATGGCGCGGCGCCCGGTCAGGTCGAAGACGTTTCTCAACGAAGGTCTCCCATGCCGACGGGATCGACGTCGGTGTAGTCGACATTGTCGCCGGCCATCGCCCAGATGAAGGCGTAGTTCGACGTCCCGGCGCCCGAATGGATCGACCAGCCCGGCGACAGGATCGCCTCCTCGTTGCGCACCACGAGATGGCGCGTCTCGTCCGGCTCGCCCATGAAGTGGAAGACGCAGGCGTTGTCGGCCAGCGCGAAGTAGAGATAGGCCTCCGAGCGCCGGTCATGCACGTGGCAGGGCATGGTGTTCCAGACCGAGCCGGTCGCAAGCTGCGTCATGCCGACGACCAGCTGGCAGGTCCTGGCGCCTTCGGGATGCACGAACTGGAAGATCGAGCGCTCGTTGGAGGTCTCGCGGCTGCCGAGGTCGAGCCGCTTGGCGTCGCCGATCTGGATCGTCCGGGTGGGGTGCGCCTGGTGCGCCGGCGCGCTGAGCAGATAGTATTTCGCGGGAGTGCCCGCGTCGTCGGAGGCGAAGGACACGTCCTGCGCGCCCATGCCGACATAGATCATGTCGCGCGCGCCGAGCGAAAAGCGCTCGCCGTCGACGGTCACCGTGCCCGCCCCGCCGATGTTGACGGCGATCAGTTCGCGACGGTCGAGAAAGGCCCTGGTGCCAGTCGGCTTGATCGCCTCCAGCACCAGCGGCCCGTCGACGGGCAGGGCGCCGCCGACCACCATGCGGTCGTAGTGCGTGTAGGTCAAGGACACGAGGCCCGGCTTGAACAGGTCCGCGATGTGGAAATTGTGCCGCAATTCGTCGGTGCCCATGGCGGCGCCCGTGGCGGGGTCGATCGCGAAGCGCGACGAATACTCGGTGTTGGCAAGTGTCTGTGTCATGAACCTTCTCTTGGCTGCGCGATCGCGTGTGTCACGATCGGCGGGGGCGGGAGGCGATGGCGACGGACGCGGGATCGAACCCCGCGAGACGCTCCCGGTAGCGTTGCTGGCTGGCGGTCAGGTGCGCGCGCATGGCGTCGCGGGCCGCCTGTCCGTCTCCCGCGGAGATGGCCTTGATGATCTTCCAGTGTTCGCGCTGCAGCCCGACCTGGTACTCCACCGTCAGGACGCTCTCCGTGCCCCAGGGCGATGCGACGTCGCACGGAATGGTGCGGCTCCCCAGCGCATCGAGCACCTCGACGTAGAACGGGTTGTTGGTGGCCGCCGCGATCGCGCGATGGATGGCGAAATCGGACCTGCCGGTCGCCTGCCGCGCGCCCAGCTGTCGATCGAAGTCCGTGTAGGCCTCGAAGATCCGCGCCTCCTGGGCGCTGTTGCGCCGCTGCGCGGCGAGCCCCGCGGACTCGATCTCGATGCCCATGCGTACCTCCAAGACGTTGAGCGCATGGCTGATCTTGTTGCCGACCTCCGCCGAGATCAGGCTGAAGGCGTTCGACGGCTGCTCGACGACGAAGACGCCGGCGCCCTGGCGCGGCTCCACCAGTCCGTCGGCGGCGAGCGCGGCGATCGCCTCGCGCACCACGGTGCGGCTGACGCCATAGGTCTGCGTCAGACGGCTTTCGGTCGGCAGCTTCTGGCCGGGCGCCAGCGTTCCGGCGATCAGCTGCTGGCGCAGTTCGGCCACCACCCGGTCAGCAAGCTTCGGTCGCCGCTCTGGCCTGGCCTCCTGGATGGGCTCGCTCATTGCCTGCTCACTTGAACATGCCGGGCAGCCAGAGCGACAGCGCCGGGACGTAGGTGATGAGGCCGAGCACGATCAGGCCGGCGCCGTAGAACGGCCAGATCGAGCGCATGGCCGTCCAGACGCTGATCTTGCCCACCGCGCAGGCCACGAACTGCACCGCCCCCACCGGCGGCGTGTTCAGGCCGATGCCGAGGTTGAGGATCAGGATGACGCCGAAATGCACCGGATCGATTCCGTAGGCCTGCGCCACCGGCAGGAAGATCGGCGTGACGATGATGATGGTCGGGCCCATGTCCATGAAGGTGCCGAGGACGAGCAGGATCACGTTGAGCAGGAGCAGGATCACCACCGGGTTTTCCGAAACCGCGTTCATCGACGCGACCAGCGCGGCCGGAACCTTGAGGAAGGCCATCAGCCAGGAGAAGGCCGCGGCCATGCCGATGATCACCAGGACCATCGCGGTGGTTCGCACCGCGCCCATCGTGGCGTGGACGAAGCCCTCCCAGGTCATCTGGCGGTAGACCAGCACGGTGACAAGCAGCGCGTAGAGCACGGCGATGCAGGAGCTTTCCGTCGCGGTGAAGACGCCGGAGCGCACGCCGCCGAAGATGATGGCGATCAGGAGAAGACCAGGCAGAGCCACGGCGAAGAGATGCAGCGCCATCGTGAAGCCCGGGAAGGGCTCCGTCGGATAGCCGCGCCGTCGTGCCACGATGTAGGCGGTGATCATCAGCGCCAGCGCCAGCAGAAGACCCGGGATGATGCCCGCGGTGAACAGGTCCGCGATGGAGATCTGCCCGCCTGCCGAGATCGAATAGATGATCATGTTGTGCGATGGCGGGATGAGCAGCGCGATGAGGGCCGACATGGAAGTCACGTTGACGGCATAATCCGCCCCGTAGCCGCGCGCCTTCATCTGCGGGATCATCAGGCCGCCGACCGCGGCCGCCTCGGCGACCGCCGATCCGGAAATGCCGCCGAACAGCGTCGCCGTGACGATGTTCACCTGGCCGAGGCCGCCCCGTACGTGGCCGATCAGCGAGGCCGCGAAGGCGACGATCCTCTGGGCGATGCCGCCACGCACCATGAGGTCGCCGGCATAGATGAAGAAGGGAATGGCGAGCAGCGAAAAGACGCTCATGCCGGAGTTCAGGCGCTGGAAGACGATCAGCGGCGGCAGCCCCATGTAGAGCACCGTCGCGAAGCTTGCCACGCCGAGGCAGAACGCGATCGGCGTGCCGGTCAGCATGAGCGTGGCGAAGACGCCGAAGAGAATCCAAAGTTCCATCGTCTCAGGCCTTGGTGCTTGCGGGGATGTCGGCGTTGTCGAGTTCGGCCGGCGCATCGTCGCCGGTGTCGTCCAGCGGCACGCCGGCCAATCGCTTGACGATGCGCTCCGCCGCGAAGATGACGATCAGGATGCCGCCGCCGACGACCGGGAAATAGTCGTGTGCGCCGGAAATGCCGAGCGACGGCAGGGTGGTGTTCCAGGTCAGCGCCACGAGCTGCGATCCGTACCAGACCATGCCGACCCCGAAGGCGAGGATGACGATGTCGGAGATCATGCGCAGCACGCGCTTGCCGCCCTTGGGCAGCACGTAGAGCAGCACGTCGAAGCCGAGATGGAAGTTCTCGCGCACGCCGACGGCGGCGCCGAGGAAGATGAACCAGCTCATGACCATGACCGCGCCGGGTTCCGTCCAGCTCGGCGAGTCGTTGAGCACGTAGCGGCAGAAGACCTGCCAGGCGACGAAGCCTGTCATGGCGACGAGGCCGATGCCGGCCGCCCATAGCGCGGCCTGGCTTAGCAGGCCGAGGAGGCCGGCCACGCGCGCCAGTCTGTTGTCGGATGAAGCTGACACTCCGGCCCCCATGAATGCGAGAATGCGCCCGCCCGGCCTTGCGCCGGGCGGGAACGGTAGCCGTGGCCTACTGGGTGGCCCTGACGTCCTCGACCATCTTCTGCAGCACCGGATCGGTGACGTGCTTGGCGTAGACGGGCGCCATGGCGTCGATGAAGCCCTGCTTCTCCGGCGTGGTGATCATGGAGCCGGCCGCTTCGACCTTGGCCCTCGACGTCGCCACGCTCGCCTGCCACAGCTCACGCTGCTTGGCGACGCTTTCCTTGGCGGCCTGCTTGAAGATCGCCTGGTCTTCCGGCGTCAGCCTGTCCCAGGCGGCCTTGTTCATCACGAAGACCTCGGGAAGGATCGTGTGCTCGTCGAGCGAGTAGTGCTTCGCCACCTCGAAATGCTTGGCGGTGTCGTAGCTCGGAAAGTTGTTTTCCGCGCCGTCGATGACGCCGGTCTCGATGGCGGAATAGACTTCGCCATAAGGCATCGGGGTGGCGTTGGCGCCCAGTGCCGCGACCATGTCGACGAAGATGTCCGACTGGATGACGCGGAACTTCATGCCCTTCAGGTCCTCGACCGAATTGATCGGCTTCCGCGAGTTGTAGAAGGAGCGTGCGCCGGCGTCGTAGAAGGCGAGCGCCACCAGGCCGACCGGCTCGAAAGCCGCCTTGATCTGGTCGCCGATCGGGCCGTCCATGACCTTGTTCATGTGCTCTTCGGAGCGGAAGATGTAGGGCAGCGCCGGCACGATGGTTTCCTTCACGGTGCCATTGAACGGCGCCATGGAGACGCGGTTGAGCTCGATGACGCCGGAGCGTACCTGCTCGATCGTGTCCTTCTCCTGGCCGAGCTGGGCCGAGTGGTAGACCTCGACCGCATAGCGGCCGTTGGTCCGCTCCTTGACCAGCTCACCGAAGTACTTGACGCCCTCGACGGTCGGATAGCCGTCTGGATGGGTGTCGGATGATTTCAGCGTCACCTGGCCGTAAGCGGCCCCCAGCATGGCAACGGAGAAGGCCGCGGCGGCGGTCAGTTTCCTCATCAGGTTCATGGTTTCCTCCCTGTTTCCTGACATTTCCTCAGAGCCGGTAGGCGGTCTTCGCCAGCCGGTATGCGAGATCGTGCGCGAGTTCGGCCGCCTCCTCCTCCACGAGCATGCCCGCCCGGACCTGTTCGGCGAGGTAGCCGCAGTCCACCCGCCGCGCCACGTCGTGGCGGGCCGGGATGGACGGAAAGGCTCGCGTGTCGTCGTTGAAGCCGACGGTGTTGTAGAAGCCCGCGGTTTCCGTGGCGGCGGCGCGGAAGCGCTTCATGCCCTCGACGCTGTCGAAGAACCACCAGGGCGGACCGAGCCGCAGGCACGGATAGACGCCGGCCAGCGGCGCGAGTTCGCGCGAATAGACCGTCTCGTCGAGCGTGAACAGGATGACCGTCAGGTCGGGCTCCAGGCCCACCACGTCCAGCATCGGCTTCAGCGCGTCGACGTATGAGGTGGGGCGCGGGATGTCGAAACCCTTGTCGCGCCCGTGGCTGGTGAAGACCGGCGCCGAATGGTTGCGCCAGGAGCCGGCATGGATCTGCATCACCATGCCGTCCTCGACGCTCATTTTCGCCATCTCGGTCAGCATCTGCGCGCGAAACAGGTTGGCCTCTGCGGCACTCGCGCCACCCTTCGCCACGCGGGCATGGAGCGCGGCCGCCTCGGCGGGAGTCAGGTTCGCCGTGTCGGCGGTCGGATGTCCGTGGTCGGTCGCCGTCGCGCCGAGGTCGCGGAAATAGGCCCGCCGCCGCCGGTGCGCCTCGAGGTAGCCGCTCCATTCGCCCGTGTCGCAGCCGGTGAGTTCGCCGAGCTGGACCAGATTGGCTGCGAAGCCCTCGAAGTCGGGGTCGACGACGGCATCGGGCCGGTAGGTGGTGATCACGCGGCCGCTCCAGCCGCAATCGCGGATCTGCCGGTGCCATGACAGAGGGTCGAGAGCGCCCTCGGTGGTGGCGATAACCTCGATGTTGAAGCGTTCGAACAGCGCGCGGGGGCGATAGGCGTCGGTGGCAAGGCACTCGGCGATGTGGTCGTAGTAGAGGTCCGCGGTCGCGGCCGTCAGCCTGGCCTCCATCCCGAACAGGTTCTCGAAGGTGTGGTCGAGCCAGAGCCGCGTCGGCGTACCGCGAAACAGATGATAGTTCTCGGCGAAGACGCGCCAGATCGCCCGCCCGTCGGTCCGCGCCGCCCGGCCGTCGACGCGCGGCACACCAAGCGCGTCAAGGCTGATGCCCTGGCTCACCAGCATGCGGAAGATGTAGTGGTCTGGAACGACGATCAGCTGGGCCGGGTCCGGAAAGGCCGCGTTCTCGGCAAACCAGCGCGGGTCGGTGTGGCCGTGCGGGCTGATGATCGGCAGATCGCGCACGCTTTGGTAGAGCGCCCGCGCCAGATCCCGTGCCGCGGAATCGAGCGGAAACAGCCGGTCGTCGTCGAGCAGCGCTGCCACCTGGCCTTGTCCTCCCTGATCGCCGGGCGCCTGTCGCCGGCGCCTCTTGCCGCCTTGGTAGGGCAGTCTGACCGGAAGTGTCAATACAAGTATGAAAAGTCGTATGATGAATTCTCCAGCAAGCCGCGGCGCCTGCTGGGTGGCTGGCCGGGTGCTGGAAAGGAGGGGCGTTGAAGCTCTTCCGACGACCGCGGATGATTGTCTTGTAATGCGTACGAAGCGCGGTGACAGTCTGTAGTATTACGTGAGGACTCCAAGAGTGAGAGCCGCCCCGTGGAACAAGGCTATCGATGGACACAATCAGCCTATAGCGAGCCCTCCGACCGCAACAATCGGAGCATCCCCACGGAATGGGACATCGACTGAACGCCGCTGCAGCCTTGATTGCAGCCTCCCTCGCCTTTACTTTCTCGACCGGTGCAGCTTACGCCCAGTGTGGCGCCGCTTCCTGGTACGCGCTCACCTCGAAGACCGCTTCCGGTGAACGCATGAATCCTGCGGCGATGACCGCCGCCCACCGCTCTCTCCCGTTTGGAACAAAGATCAAGGTCGTCAACAAGGCGAATGGCAAGTCCGTCGTCGTGCGCATCAACGACCGCGGCCCCTTTGCCAAGGGGCGCGTGCTCGACCTTTCCAAGGCCGCGGCTGAAAAGCTCGGCTTCATCCGCGCCGGCCATACGCCCGTCTGCATCGCCAAAGTCAGCTGAGCCTTCGGGCCGCCGTCTGGGCGATCGCCTCGGAGAGCGACAGGTTCCACTGCCGCCGGCAATAGTCCCTGAAATCGAAGCAGGGCAGGCCGGGGCAGACCTCGAATTCCAGCAGGTGGACGGTGTCGTCCGCCTCGACGCGGAAATCGGCGGAGAACACGTCGCGCAGCCCCAGATGCGCCATCAGCCGCCCGCAGATGGCGCGGATCGCCGCATCGGCCTCCGGCTGGCGGCTCGCCACGGCGACGAGTTCCGGTTCGACGTAGCGCCCGTCCGCGCGCGCCGCGTTGCCGGTGTCGCCGTACAGCGCCAGGCTGTCGGCCATCGTCTGGAAGTCGCCGCCGGAATCCACGAAGACCACGCCGACCGCCTCCGGCCCGCTGTCGGGTTCGACCGCCAGGAAGCTTGCCCGCACGTTGCGGCCGGCGACGTATCGCTGCACGATCGCGTCGTCGCGGTAGTGGGCATGGATGCGGCGGCTGATCTCCAGCGCCTCTTCCAGCGTCCGGCAATGCGAGTCCGGCCATATCCCGATCTTGGCGCCCAGGCGGTTCGGCTTCACGAACCAGCCGTTCTCCGACGGCGGTGGCGGAACGATCCAGGCGTCGTTTCGAGCGAGTCCGGCCTCCGGCGCCGGCAGGCCGTGCGCCCGGAGGACGGCGCCGGAGCGGAACTTGTCCTGGCACAGTCCAAACAGGGAGTCGTCCGACCCCAGCACAGCCAGGCCCTCCAGCCGCGCCAACGCGGGCGCGGCACCGCCCCGGAAGTAGGCGATGCCGTCGGTCATGGTCCACACCAGCACGTCTTGCCCGTAGGCGGTCATCAGGCGCGGCAGGTCGTCGAGCGCCACCGGCACGAAGCCGATGCCGCGCCGCATGCAGTCCTGCGCGATGCTGTCGAGTTCGGCGGCGATGTCGGTGGCCTGCGCGAGGTATGAGCTGATCTCGGCGGCGCGATCGGGGGGGAACCCGTCACCCGAAAGCCGCGCCTGGCACGCACGCTCTGGCTCGTAGACGACGATCAGGATCGGCGAATCCAGCATTGCACCCCCGCCGGGCGCTTGTCGCTCTGCCCGATGTCTCGAAATCCGCTGTTTATTTGACCGCTCGCGTAGCCCCCGCGCGACGATCATGCAAACATTAGGGGCAAAGATCGTCCGGGCGCAATTCGCAAGTTGACGTTGCGGAAGACTATTCCCGGAAATTTGACGTCCGCATGTCGTCGCCCCGTCCGGCAGGCCGCTCTCAGGCGAGCGCCACCGTTTGATCGAAGCGGCCGCGCATCGGCAGGTCGACCAGAAATGTCTGCCCGGCGAGCGGTTCTCGGCCGATGTCGCGTCCCCGCGCGGCCGACGTGACGATCATGCGCTCGGCCCTGGGGCCGGCGAAGGCCGGGCAGGTCGATTGCTTCGCCGGCAGGTCGATGGTCCTGATCCGGTCGCCGTTCGGGCTCCAGGCGTCGA
This sequence comes from Mesorhizobium sp., assembly GCA_051860465.1. Classification (GTDB taxonomy): domain Bacteria; phylum Pseudomonadota; class Alphaproteobacteria; order Rhizobiales; family Rhizobiaceae; genus Aquibium. The sequence goes on along the minus strand of JBHYDY010000011.1, from coordinate 48,103 downwards.
CCGCGCCCGCCGCCCAGCGCGCGTTCCACAACACGCCCTCGGCATCCACCACCGACCCGTCGATGTATCCATCCTGTCCTCTCCAGTCGACGAACACCGCCGGCTCCCCGCTGGGCAGCCCCGTCGCCGGATCGCAGGCGACCCTCATCAGGAGGCCCGTCGGCGTGTCGGTGAAATAGGCGATCGTCCCGTCGGCCGAAAAGCAGATCGAGTTCGGCACGGTGATGCCGCCATAGAGCCTTCGCATCTCGCCCTTGAAGAACCAGTAGATCGCGCCCGCCGCCTTCTCCTCGCGCTTCGACATGGTGCCGATCCAGAAGGCGCCACAGGGGTGTACGCGCGCATCGTTCGACCGCGTCGTCGCGTCCTCGGCCTCAAGCGGCGTGTGGAGCGTCAGTGTCCCGCTGTCGGCATGGCGCAGGTAGAGCCCGTTCTCGGCAACGATCAACTGTGTCCGCCCGTCGACGAAGCCGATCGCGCTCGCCATGACGGGCAGGGCGTGGACGACCGTACGGCCATCGGGAAAAGCCTTTTCCAACAGCCGTTTTCCCTCGATGTCGAACCAGTAGAGCCTGCCGCTCGCCGGATCGTAGGAAGGCCCTTCGCCCAGCGTGCAGCTGATGTCGCACAAGACCGTGTAGCCGCCGTCGCTCATGGATGTCTCTCCGTCCCCCAAGATGGCTTCCGTCCCCGCTCGTTCAGACGCTGCCGGCATCGACGATCAGCGTCTGCGCCGTCATCGCGCGCGAGGCGTCCGAGGCCAGGAACAGGCAGGGCCCCACCATGTCCTCGGGCTCGATCTCGATCTTCAGGCACTGGCGGTCGACATGGGCCTTCAGCGCCTCCTGCGTCACCCAGAGCGCGCGCTGCCGCTCGGTCAGCACCCAGCCCGGCGCGATGGCGTTGACGCGGATGCCGAACGGGCCGAGCGCGCCGGCCAGGCCCTTGGTGAGGCCCACCACGCCGCCCTTTGCCGCCGTGTAGGAGGGAAAGCCGCCGCCGTTGATCATGAAGGCTGTCGAGGTGAAGTTGACGATCGACCCCTTGCCGGCGGCCTTCATGCCCGGCGTCACCGCCTGCACGGCGAAGAACTGATGGCGCAGGTTGATCGCCTGGTTCTCGTCCCAGAACTCCGGCGTCACCTCCTCGATCGCGTGGCGGGTGTCGAGCGCGGCGTTGTTGACCAGCACATCGACCGGTCCGTTCTGGTGTTCGGCCATGATGGCGGCCGCCTTCAGGGCGTCGACGTCGCGCAGGTCGGCGTGCAGGAAAAACGCTTCGAGGCCGGTCTCCTCCTCCAGGCGCCGGCAGAGTTCCCGGCTGGCGCGGTCGGCGATGTCGATGAAGGCGACGCGCGCGCCCTGACGCAGGAATCCCGCTGTCAGGCAGGCGCCGATTCCGGTTCCGCCGCCGGTGATCAGGACGGATGCGCCCTCGAGATCCGGATAGCGCACGTCGGTTGTCATGCCGGCTCTCCTCCTGCCTGCCTTTCCTCACTCGTATGGGAGATTGTCCGCCAACCGGCAAGCCCCCGCGCAGCGGGCAGGGGCAAGGATGCCCCCGCGCAGCGGGCAGAGGCAAGGATGCCCCCGCGCAGCGGGCAGGGGCAAGGATGCCCCCGCGCAGCGGGCAGGGGCAAGGATGCCCCCGCGCGGCGGGCAGGGGCAGGATGGATGGCCTCGCGATGCTACGCGAAGGCCGCGAGGGCGTTGGGGGCATAGCCGTGCACATACGCGGCGGTCGCGTCGGCCCGCATCGGCCGGCCGAACAGGTAGCCCTGGCCTTTCTGGCAACCGAACGCGGCAAGCCTTGCGGCCTGGTCCTCGCATTCGATTCCCTCGGCCACGACGTCCTTTTCCAGCCCGCGGCACATGTCCAGGATGGCGCGCAGGATGTGCTGCGTCGGGGCGTCGGCAAGCATGGTGGCGACGAAGGCCTGGTCGATCTTGATCGTGTCGAAATGGAGCTGCCGCAGCCGTCCGAGGCTCGACTGGCCGGTGCCAAAGTCGTCGAGCGCGATGCGGATGCCCGCCGCCCGCAGATCCTCGACGATCTTTTCGGCCGAGGCGGGCTCGCACATCATGCCTGTTTCGGTGATCTCGATCTGCAGCCGGTTCGGCGGCAGGCCGGTTTCCCGCAGGATCGCCAGCACCTGTTCGCTCGTGTTCTGGTCGACGAGTTGCGAGGGCGACAGGTTGAAGGACAGGTAGACGTCCTCCGGCCAGTCGACCGCTGCCTGTGCCGCCTTCCTCAGGAGCACCTGCGAGAGTTGTGCGATGACGCCGCGCTCCTCGGCGATCGGGATGAACTCGCCGGGCGAGACGACGCCGAGGTCGCGGTCGGTCCAGCGCGCCAGCGCCTCGCAACCGAGCACCTGTCGGGTCTTGAGGCAGACGATCGGCTGGAACCAGGGCTCCACCTCGCCAGCGGCCACGGCGCGGCGCAACGCCTGCTCGATGCCGGTGACGCGCCTGGCCTTGTCCTCGATCTCCTGCGAATAGACGACCACCTTGCCGCGGCCGGCACGCTTGGCGTCGTAGAGCGCCGACTCGGCCTTTGCGATCAGGTCTTCGGCCGATTCGGCGGCGGTGAAGTAGAGCGCGCAGCCGACCGAGGCCGACAGCCGCGCGCTCCGCTCGCCGAGGTCGTAGGGCGCCGACAGCACCTCGATCAGGATCCGCGCCTGCTCGGTCGCCGCCGCTTCGCTGAAGGTGAGCGGCAGCAGGAATCCGAACTCGTCGGCCCCAAGCCGAACGATGGTGTAGCGTTCATCCAGCGCCGCCCTCAACCGCAACGCCGCCTGGCGCAGGATCTCGTCGCCGCAGCCTCTGCCGAAAAGGTCGTTGATCGGCTTGAAGCCGTCGAGGTCGACGATGCCCACCACGAAGGGCGCCGGGTCCGCTGCGCGGTCGGCGATGAGCCGCCTTATCTTCGCGAGGAAGCGACGGTCGTTGCCGAGGCCGGTCAGCAGATCCGTCATGCCGACGTCTGCCGCCTCCTCCGGTCTCACGATGCCGAGTGCTGTCGCTTTCATCCGATCCAGAGCCCTGGCCACGATTGAGCGGGCACCATGAACCACCAAGCGTTTAGGAAGCGTGTAGGCGGAACTTGCCGCCGATCGCGGCGCGGGCCGGTCGAAGTCCTTCCGGTTGGGCCAGCCGCGCTTGCGCATTGGCAGGGGCGTGGCTTTTGTCTACATGCGAGGGCCGCAGCCTGCCTCCGGAGAACGCATCATGCCGCTCAGAATCGCCGTTCAGATGGACCACGTCGCCACCGTCTCGATCGCGGGCGACACGACCTTCGCGCTGTCGCTGGAGGCGCAGCGGCGCGGCCACGAGCTGTTCCACTACACGCCCGACAGGCTTTCCTTGCGCGGCGGCAAGGTGTCGGCCTGGGCCGAGCCCATGCAGGTGCGCGACGTGAAGGGCGAGCATTTCACGCTGGGCGAGCAGCAACGCCTCGACCTCGGCGACGTCGATGTCGTCCTGCTGCGGCAGGATCCGCCCTTCGACATGAACTACATCACCACGACCCACATGCTGGAGCGCATCCACCCGAAGACGCTGGTGGTCAACGACCCTGCCTGGGTGCGCAACAGCCCCGAGAAGATCTTCGTCACCGAGTTTCCGGACCTGATGCCGGAGACGCTGATCACCAAGGACCCGCGCGAGGTGGCCGCCTTCCGCAAGGAGTTCGGCGACATCATCGTCAAGCCGCTCTACGGCAATGGCGGCGCCGGCATCTTCCACCTGGCCGAGGCGGACCGCAACCTGGCCTCGCTGCTCGAAATGTTCGGACAGATGTTCCGCGAGCCCTACATCGTCCAGCGCTACCTCAAGGACGTGCGCAAGGGCGACAAGCGCATCATCCTGATCGACGGCGAGCCGGTCGGCGCCATCAACCGTGTGCCTTCCGAGACCGATTCCCGCTCGAACATGCATGTCGGCGGCCGCGCCGAGGCGACCGAACTCACCGACCGCGAACGCGAGATCTGTGCCCGCATCGGTCCGTCGCTGCGCGAGCGCGGCTTCGTCCTGGTCGGCATCGACGTGATCGGCGACTACATGACGGAGATCAACGTCACCTCGCCGACCGGCGTGCGCGAGGTGAAGAAGTTCGGCGGCGCCGACATCGCGGCGATCTTCTGGGACGCGGTGGAGGCCAAACGGGCCTAGGCGCCGCTTGAGCCACATCAGCGGGCGGGCGGGCGCGTCAGGACATGAAAGCGCCAGCCAAGCAAGATTGATGCGGGCAGCAGAGCGAGCACGAAGCCCAGCCAGACGCCCTGCGGCCCAAGTTGCAGCGGAAAGGCGAGAGCCCAGCCAAGAGGAATGCCCAGACCCCAATAGGCGCCGATGGAGATGACGGATGGAATCGCGGTGTCAGAGAGCCCGCGAAGCGCACCCACCATGGTCGATTGGATACCATCCACGACCTGGCTGAGCGCGAAAACAAGAAACAACGCCGCGGCCAGTTCGATCACGGCGACATCCGTCGATATCAGCGCCGCGACCTCGGCGCCGAAGAGACCCAGCACCAGTGCCGCCCCGGTCAGCCACGCCGTCCCCATGCCGAGCGCCGCAAAGGTGACGCTTCGGACCCTGTCGGGACGGTTCGCTCCAGCCGCCTGGGCGACCCGGATCGCCACGGCCCCGGCGATGCCGAGAGGCGCCATGTAGAGCAAGGTGCCGACCGACAGCGCAACCTGGTTGGCGGCAAGCGCAACCGATCCGAAGATGCCGATCAGCATGGTTGCAACGGCCATGGCGGCCGTTTCGGCGGTATACATCAGACCGAGAGGCGCCCCCTCCCTCACCAGGGAAGCCGTATCGACGGCGGAGCGATCACCCTTTGTGCGCAGTCGGACGGCGGACAGGCTCCATTGCCAATAGGCAAAGGCCACCAGGAGCGCGCAGCCTTCCGCAACGAGCGAAGCAATGCCTGCCCCCACGAGCCCGAGACCGGGGAAAGGCCCTGCTCCGTAGATCAGGCAGTAGTTCAGGGGAATGTTGAGCACGCAGGCGAGCGCGCCGAAACTCACGCCCAGCCATGGGCGGTCGATGGCTTCGAATGCCGATTTGAAAATGGTCAGCACGGCATAGGGAATCAGAAACACCGCGATCAGATGCCAATAGGTCGTCACCTGCGACAGCACGTCGTCAGGCTGCCCGAGGTAGGGCATGAGATGCAGGAAGGCACTCATCAACACCGCGGCCCCCGTTCCCGTCACCGCGCCCAGGACAAGGCCGACCCGCAGGAACGCGGCCACCCGCCGCCCCTGGCGCGCGCCGAAGGCCGTGCCGATGCGAACGGAGATCACCGAAAGAAAGCCATAGACCGCAGCCAGCATGACGGTCGCCACCGCGCTGGTCAGGCCTACCGCCGCAAGGGGGACATGACCGAGCGGGGCGATCATCAGCGCATCGGTCACGGTAATGACGGCACCGGTGCTCAAGCCGATGACGATGGGTACAGCCAGGCGCGCTATATCCTTCAGTTCATCCAGAAATGCTGGTCGCATGGGGGCCCTTCCGAGGCTGCTACGAGCATTCCAGACTGCCGCGCGCCTTTTTCAGCAAGCGGTCGAGGTCTGCGAGTTCAGCGGCTGTGAGGGCGAGAGAGATACGCCTTGCGGTCTCTGCGTAGATGGATCTTTCCTCGGCCTCCAGAGCACTGCACTTGGCTGTCGGCGTGATGAAAACCGAACGCCCGTCGGCTGTGTCCGGAGTTTTGTTCAGATAGCCTCTTTGTTGCAGCTTCTGCACCATGACGCTGGCTGACGCCCGACTAACCCGCATCTGCTCGGCGACTTCGCCGAGACGGAGGGGTTGCCTGGCGACGGTCACGACGTAGAGGTAATCAAGCTCCGTCGCCGAGAGCTCCATCGAGTTGCTCCTTTGCGACTCTTCCCGCCACCGGAACCACATGTGCCACTGCAGGCACCGCAGACTTTCCTCTAGATCCACGCCAGATCCTTTAATTAGTTATTCTAACTATATATCGGCGCCTGGTTCATTGCAACGGAGCGAAGCGGTGCAAGCCGTCAGGCTCGACGGCTCCCCCACCACCGTCCCCGAAGCAGCGATCCGGAAGGATCTCGATCCACGGTGAAGTCCCGGGCGGTACCGCCTGGCGGACGTCCGGTTCGGCCGCCGCCAGGCCTTGCTCGTTGCGCCGCCCCGTTCGATCCCGTGCGTGCCCTCGCGGGTCGGGAAACCCGACCATCGCGGGCGGAATCTTCCATCCGTACAACCCGACGCGGCCTTTTTTCCCTTTTTAGGTGCAATTGTTGCCAGAATGTTCTTGTTTTAGTCCGCATGGCGTGCTTCATTTCCAGTGGTCGCGCCTAACGGGGATTTCCGGTCTTTCGGAGCGGCTCGACAGTCATGATTTCAACGGGCACGACTTCAAGAGGCAGGACAAGGGACGGGAAACATGGTTGCGCGGGTCAGCACGGTCGCCTTCCAGGGCATCGAGGCGGTGCCTGTCGACGTGCAGGTGATGATCGCGCCAGGCAAGGTCGGCATGCAGATCGTCGGTCTTCCCGACAAGGCGGTGGCCGAAAGCCGCGAGCGCGTCCAGGCGGCACTGCATGCCTCGGGCCTGTCGCTCCCGGCCAAGAGGGTGACGGTCAATCTCGCCCCGGCCGACCTCCCCAAGGAAGGCAGCCATTACGATCTGCCGATCGCGCTCGGGCTCATGGCGGCGCTGGGCGCGGTGCCCGGCGATGCGCTCGCCGGCTTCGTCGTCCTTGGCGAACTGTCGCTCGACGGCACGACGACGCCGGTCGACGGCGCTTTGCCGGCGGCTATCGGCGCCAATGCGCTTGGCAAGGGGCTGATCTGCCCGCATGCCAGCGGGCCGGAGGCCGCCTGGGCCGGGGCCGAGGTGGAGATCCTTGCCCCGCGCAGCCTGATCGCCATCGCCAACCATTTTCGCGGCACGCAGGTTCTGACCCGCCCGCAGGCGCAGATCCGCCCGCCGGCCCTGAACCTGCCCGACCTTGCCGACATCAAGGGCCAGGAGAGCGCCAAGCGCGCGCTGGAGGTCGCCGCCGCGGGGGGCCACAATCTCCTGATGTCCGGCCCTCCGGGTTCGGGCAAGTCGATGCTGGCCCAGCGCCTGCCGTCGATTCTGCCGCCGCTTTCGCCGCGCGAACTGCTCGAGGTTTCGATGATCGCCTCGATCGCCGGCGAACTGGCCGGCGGCAAGCTGTCGGACCGGCGGCCGTTTCGCGCCCCGCACCATTCCGCCTCCATGGCCGCCATGGTCGGCGGCGGGCTGCGCGTCAGGCCGGGCGAGGCCTCGCTCGCCCATCACGGCATCCTCTTTCTCGACGAGTTGCCGGAGTTCGCCGCCCCGGTGCTCGATTCGCTGCGCCAGCCGCTCGAAACAGGCGAATGCGTCATCGCGCGCGCCAATGCCCGCGTCACCTACCCGGCGCGCGTCCAGCTTGTCGCGGCCATGAATCCCTGCCGCTGCGGCATGGCGGGTGAGCCCGGCCACCGCTGCGCCCGCGGACCGCGCTGCCAGGCGGATTACCAGGCCCGCATCTCCGGGCCGCTGCTCGACCGCATCGACCTGCGCATCGAGGTGCCGGCCGTCTCCGCCGCCGACCTGACGCGGCCCGGCCGATCCGAGACCAGTGCCGAGGTCGCGTCGCGGGTCGCGGCCGCGCGCCGCGTCCAGCGGGAACGTTTCGACGCACGCGGCCTGCCGGACATCGGCACCAATGCCCAGTGCGGTCCGGCCCTGATCGAGGAGATCGCCGCGCCGGATGCCGCCGGTCTGGCGCTGTTGCGCGAGGCGTCGGAGAAGATGGGCTTCTCCGCCCGCGCCTATCACCGCGTGCTCAAGGTCGCCCGCACGCTGGCCGACCTCGATGGCGTCGAGACGGTCGGCCGCATCCATCTGGCCGAAGCGATCTCCTATCGCGTCGGCGCCGATACCCAGGCGCGCCAGGCGGCGTGACGCCGGGCCGGGCCGATACGATCGGTATCGGTATCGGCGCGGCCGGACGGGGCAGCCCCTCCGCGCGCCCCGCGACGGCGTTTCGAACCACGGATCGGTGGCATTGGAACCTCGGGGCAGGCCCGGGGATGACGGCCCCGCGGGAATCGGCGGCAAATGTTCGCGGGTCGATGGTTCGGAACCCAAGAGACCCGACGAGGTTGGGTGGCTGTCGGTCGTGGCCGTCCGCCTTGCCCGCGAGCGACGCTACTTGCGGACGGAGCCCACCATCACATTCTGGTCGTCGACGAGGCTAACCCAGCGGCCGGTGTGGCTGCTGGCCTGCCGCTTCAGGAAGCGGTAGCCGGTCTCGTCCCAGGTCTTCACCTCGTCGGTGAGGTTGTCGAGAATGAAGTCACCCATGTCGGAGCGTACGGTGAGCACGGCATGGCCCTCGCCGTTCTTCTTGCGCACCACGGTGATCAGGAGATTGGAAAGCGGGATGACGCGCGAGAGCTGCCGGCGCTTTTCCAGCACATAGTCCTCGCAATCGCCCACGCCGTCGACCGGATAGGCCCAGACCTCGTCCTTGCCATAGATGTCGATGTCCGACATCGGCCGAACCGCGGCGTTCACCGCGACGTTGACGTCGCTGACGCTGTTCCACAAGGTCGGCGTCATCCGCACCGGCCCGCGATCCGGGGTGGCGATGGCGCATTCGGCGGGACTGGCCTTGCAGAACTCATAATGGCCGATCGGCTGCGAGGTCAGACCGCTGGTCCCGAGGGACTGGGCGAAGGCGACGCCGGTCGCGATGCCGCCAAGGCTGCCGGTTGCTGCGAGTGCGACCAGGGCGCCCGCCAGCCTGAACTTGGAAACCATCCGCAAAACCTCGCCCCGGCGCCTCGTCGTTAACAAAAAGTTAAAGGGCGAAACCGATTGGTGTCAATCGACAATGCCGGCGCTGCGGATTTATGGTTACCGGCGTGCTGTTTGCGACACATCCGTGTCACGTCGCCGACGCGGACGCGCCCTTGCGGGCTCGCGGTCCCGTCGGCGATGCGCGCGCGGACCGGGGGTCTGCGGGCGCCGACGCGCGATGCGGAACGCGATCGGCGGCGCGCCACCGTTCAGTCGCCGTCGACCCTGCCGCGCATCTTCTTGATCGTCGACCGGCCGGATTTCTCCTTCAGCCGCCGCTCCACCGCGCCACGCGACGGCTTCGTCTTCTTGCGTGGCGGCGGCGGCGGCTCGGCGGCCTTGGCGACCAGCGCGAACAGCCGTTCGCGCGCGTCGGCGCGGTTGCGCTCCTGCGTTCGGAAGCGGCCGGCCTCGATCACGATCGCCCCGTCCTTGGTCGCGCGCTGCCCGGCCAGCCTGATCGTGCGTTCGCGGACCCGCTCCGATAGCCCGGGCGCGTTCGCCGCGTCGAAGCGCAACTGCACCGCGGTGGCCAACTTGTTGACGTTCTGGCCGCCGGGGCCCGAGGCGCGAATGAAGGTCTCCTCGAGTTCGTCCTCGCCGATGCGCGCGCCCGGCGCGATGTCGAACGTGACGCTGGCCATCAGATCCAGACCGAGACGTCGTCGAGCCCCTTGCGGCGGATGTCGGGCACCTTCGCCCCGTCCGCCGGATAGCCCGCCACCAGGAGGATCAGCGCCTTCTCGTTGTCGGGACGGCCGCAGATGGCGTTCAGGAAGCCCATCGGCGAGGGCGTGTGGGTCAGCGTGGCGAGCCCGGCCCCGTGCAGCGCGGCGATCAGGAAGCCGCAGGCGATGCCGACCGATTCGGGCACGTAGTAATGCTTCACGCGGCTACCGTCGGCGGCAAGGCCGTAGCGCTGGCCGAAGATCGCGATCAGCCAGGGCGCGATTTCCAGAAACGGCTTGTCGGCATCGGTGCCGAGCGGCGCCAACGCCCGCAGCCATTCCTCCGAGGCGCGGCCGGCATAGAAGCCGCGCTCCTCCTCCTCGGCCGCGTCGCGGATGCGCCGCTTGACGTCGGGGTCGCCGATGCAGGCGAAGGTCCATGGCTGCTGGTTGGCGCCCGATGGCGCGCTCGCCGCCGCCATCACGCAGTCCTCGATGATCGCGCGCGGGACCGGACGGTCGGAGAAGTCGCGCACCGTGCGCCGTTGCGCCATCATGGTGCGAAATTCCACCGCCCGCGCGCGCATCTCGTCCTCGCTGATCGTTGCGAAGGCAAGCGGAACGTCGGCTCGTTGGTCCATGGCTTACTCCTCCGCCGCGAATCGTGGCGCAAACGTCGGCTCTCCTCCGTCCCTTGCCCGTGGCCATGTGAAATGAAAAGCCCGGCGGGTCGCGCCGGGCCTCATCATAACGTGTCGCGGGCGGAGCGGAAAGCTACTCGGCGGCTTCCTGCACCCGGGGCGCAGCGCCCATCACGCTGGCGTCGACGTGGGTTTCGAACTTGCCGAAATTGTCGACGAACATGTTCACCAACCTGCGCGCCTGGGCGTCGTAGGCGGCCTTGTCGCCCCAGGTCGAGCGTGGGTCGAGGATGGAACCATCGACACCGGGCACCGCCACCGGCACGGCGAAGCCGAAGTTGGGGTCGGTGCGGAACGCCACCTGGTTCAGCGAGCCGTCCAGCGCCGCCGTGAGGAGCGCGCGCGTCGCCTTGATCGGCATCCGCCGGCCCGTGCCGTAGGCGCCACCGGTCCAGCCGGTGTTGACGAGCCAGCAGTCGACGCCATGGCGGGCAATGAGTTCGCGCAGCAGATTGCCGTATTCCGACGGGTGCCGCGGCATGAACGGCGCGCCGAAACAGGTCGAGAACGTGGCCTCGGGCTCGGTGACGCCCTTCTCGGTTCCCGCCACCTTGGCGGTGTAGCCCGACAGGAAGTGGTACATGGCCTGCGCGGGCGTCAGTTTGGCGATCGGCGGCATCACGCCGAAGGCGTCTGCCGTCAGCATGATGATGTTCCTCGGATGGCCCGCTATTCCCGTATCGCTCGCATTGGGGATGAAGTGCAGCGGGTAGGCGCAGCGCGTGTTCTCGGTCAGCGATCCGTCATCGAAGTCCGGCACCCGGTTTTCGTCCAGCACGACGTTCTCCAGCACCGTGCCGAACCGCCGCGTGGTCGCGAAGATCTCCGGCTCGGCCTCGGCCGACAGGCGGATCGTCTTGGCGTAGCAGCCGCCTTCGAAATTGAAGATGCCGTCCTCGCCCCAGCCATGCTCGTCGTCGCCCACCAGGGTCCGCGTCGGGTCCGCGGACAGCGTCGTCTTGCCGGTGCCCGACAGCCCGAAGAACACGGCCGCGTCGCCGTCCGGCCCGACATTGGCCGAACAGTGCATCGGCATCACCCCGCTCTCGGGCAGCAGGTAGTTAAGCGCCGTGAAGACGGACTTCTTCATCTCGCCTGCGTAGGAGGTCCCGCCGATCAACACCATCATGCGGGTGAAGTCCACCGCGATGATCGTCTCGGTGCGCGCGCCATGCCGCCCGGCGTCCGCCTTGAACGACGGCAGGTCGATGATCGTCAGCTTCGGCACGAAGCTGGCGAGCTCGCTGCGCTCGGGACGGATGAGCAGGTTGCGGATGAAAAGCGAGTGCCAGGCGTACTCGGTGATGATGCGCGACGGCAGGGTGTTTTCGGGATCGGCGCCGCCGATCAGGTCCTGCACGAAGAGTTCGCGGCCCTTCGCATGCTCCAGGAAGTCAGCCAGCAGGTTCTCGAAGTGCTGTGGCGACATCGGCTTGTTGTTGTCCCACCACACCTGCGAATCGGTGTTGGCGTCGCGCACGATGAACTTGTCCTTGGGCGAACGGCCCGTGTGCTGGCCCGTCAGCGCCACCAGGGCGCCATGGGCGGTCAGGCGAGCCTCGCTGCGCCGAATCGACTCCTCATAGAGATCGGCCTCGCCGAGGTTGTAAAACACCTTCCCGGTGCCCGTCAGTCCCGCAACCTCGATCCCGCAGGCGGGATTACGCGCTCCGATTTCCTGCATTCCAGTCACTCCCTGCATCGCGAAACACGCTCGCACGACCGACGGCACGCGGGATCGGAATGATCGACGCAGACGTCCTGAAACGGGAGAAACAGAAAAGGCCTTTGATTTCAAATCATTAATCGATTTAAAGTTTTGAAATCCGTTTAAATCGTTTAAAGAATGATCTCCGAACTCGAAACGAACCTTATCCGCGCCAGCGCGTTGGCATGGCTTCACCGGACCTGTTTCTGGCCTGCGGCGGTGTCATGGTGGCGCCGAGTGTGATATGGCCGGGTGGCTGTGCCACATTTTGTACCCAATTTGTCCGCCTATACCCTTCTCCTGCAGCAGGAAGGGACGCCCGCTCATGAGGGATACGCTTGATATGGCAACGATCGCGCTAGTCGACGACGACCGCAACATCCTGACCTCGGTGTCCATTGCGCTCGAGTCCGAAGGGTACCGGGTCGAGACCTATACCGACGGGGCTTCGGCGCTCGAGGGCTTTGCGGCCCGCCCGCCCACGCTCGCCGTGCTCGACATCAAGATGCCGCGGATGGATGGGATGGAACTCTTGCGCCGGCTGCGCCAGAAGAGCGACCTGCCGGTCATCTTCCTCACCTCCAAGGACGACGAGATCGACGAACTCTTCGGTCTCAAGATGGGCGCCGACGACTTCATCCGAAAGCCGTTTTCCCAGCGCCTGCTGGTCGAGCGCGTCAAGGCCGTGCTGCGGCGCGCCAACGCTCGCGAAGCGGCCGCCAAGTCGCCGACCCCGCAGACCAAGTCGCTGGAGCGCGGGCAACTGGTCATGGACCAGGAGCGCCACACTTGCACCTGGAAGGGCGAGCCGGTCACGCTCACGGTCACCGAATTCTTGATCCTGCACTCGCTGGCGCAGCGGCCGGGCGTCGTGAAGAGCCGCGATTCTCTGATGGATTCGGCCTATGACGAGCAGGTCTACGTTGACGACCGGACGATTGACAGCCACATCAAGCGGCTGAGGAAGAAGTTCAAGGCCGTCGACGACGACTTCGACATGATCGAAACGCTCTATGGGGTGGGCTATCGCTTCCGCGAGATGTAGGCGCTCGACGCTTCGGCCTCGTGACGTGGCGGAACCCGGCAGGATATGGTAGCCGAAACGACACCCGCTGAAACGAGGACGACCAACGGGCAGCGCGTGCCGGCCGCGCTGCGCTGGTTCACGCTGCCGCTTCGCCGGTTCTTCGGCCATCACGTCTTCTCGTCGCTGACGCGCCGGATCCTCTATCTCAACCTGGCCGGTCTCGGCGTCCTGGTGCTTGGCATCCTCTACCTGAACCAGTTCCGCGACGGACTGATCGAGGCGCGGGTCGAGAGCCTGATGACGCAGGGCGAGATCATCGCCGCCGCCATCGCGGCGTCGGCCACGGTCGAAACCGACACCATCACCATCGATCCCGAAAAGCTGCTCGAGTTGCAGGCAGGCGAGAGCCTCGCGCCAGGTTCGGACCAGCTCGACAGCCTCGACTTCCCGATCAATCCCGAGCGTGTGGCGCCGGTTCTGCGCCGGCTTATCTCGCCGACACGGACCCGCGCCCGCATCTATGATCGCGACGCCAACCTGGTGCTCGATTCACGCCATCTCTATTCGCGCGGTCAGATCCTGCGCTACGATCTGCCACCGCTGGACGACACCGACGGCGACTTCATCGACCGCGTCGAGGAATTCGTCTACGGCTTCTTCCAGCGCAAGGATCTGCCGCTGTACCGCGAGCAGCCTGGCGGCAATGGCGCGGCCTACCCAGAAGTGTTGAATGCGCTCATCGGCAGCCCGGGCTTCGTGGTGCGTATCAGCGAGAAGGGCGAGATGATCGTCTCGGTCGCCGTGCCGGTGCAGCGTTTCCGTGCGGTCCTCGGCGTGCTGCTGCTCTCCACCCAGGGCGGCGACATCGACAAGATCGTCTCCGACGAGCGAAAGGCCATCTTCCGCGTCTTCGGGGTCGCGGCGCTGGTCACCGCCACGTTGTCGCTCCTGCTCGCCTCCACCATCGCCAATCCGCTTCGGCGTCTGTCTGCCGCGGCCGTCCGGGTGCGGCGCGGCGTCCGGAATCGCGAGGAAATACCCGACTTCTCCGACCGCCAGGACGAGATCGGCAACCTGTCCGTCGCCCTGCGCGACATGACCAACGCGCTCTACGCGCGCATCGACGCCATCGAGAGCTTCGCGGCCGACGTCTCGCACGAACTGAAGAACCCGCTGACGTCGCTGCGAAGCGCGGTGGAAACCCTGCCGCTGGCGCGCAGCGAGACGAACCGCGAGCGGCTGCTCGAGATCATCATGCATGACGTGCACCGTCTGGACCGGCTGATCACCGACATCTCCGATGCATCGCGCCTCGATGCCGAGCTCGCCCGCGAGGACGCCTCGCCGGTCGATCTTAAGAAGCTGGTCTCCGATATCGTCGCTTTGTCGCGCGAGCAGACGCGCTACAAGAAGACGGTCGCGATCGAGATGAAGGTCGGCAAGGACAGTGGCCGCGGCTTCGGCGTCGCCGGCCACGACCTGCGTCTGGGCCAGGTCATCACCAACCTCGTCGACAATGCCCGCTCCTTCGTTCCCGACGAGGGTGGACGCATCGTCGTCGGCATATCCCGCACCCCCAACCATGTGCTGGTGACGGTGGAGGACAATGGTCCCGGCATCCGCGCCGAGAGCATCGAGCGCATCTTCGAGCGCTTCTACACGGACCGGCCGTCCTCCGAGGCCTTCGGCCAGAATTCCGGCCTTGGCCTGTCGATCAGCCGTCAGATCGTCGAGGCGCATGGCGGGCGGCTCACCGCCGAAAACATCGTGGGCGGCAAGCCCGGCGATGTTCGCGGTGCTCGTTTCGTGATGAAGCTGCCGGCCGAGGACTGAAGGACTTGCACAACATCCACGCCACCGGCGTGATCCTGCGCGATCGCGGCGTGCTGATCACCGGCCCCTCCGGCAGCGGCAAGTCGACGCTCGCGTTGGAACTGCTTCATCGCGTCCTCATGGCCGGCGGTTTCGCAAGGCTCGTCTGCGACGATCAGGTCTTCGTCGAGGATCGATCGGGGCGCCTGCTGGCCCGCGCCGCCCCGACGATCGAGGGGTTGATAGAGATTCGCGGGATCGGACCATGTGCGGTCGAGGCCGAACCCGCCATGGCGGTTGACCTGGTGGTCTGTCTTGTTCCGGCCGCGGCGGCGCCGCGAATCCGGGGCGACGGGACGGCGACCATCATGGGCGTGGGCGTTCCGCGCCTCGACCTTCCCGAGCGCGGCGGAACCAGCGCCGTCGGCGCCGTCGAGGCGATGCTTGGCTTGCCGGGCGGGGCGCGCCGGACGCCAAACGCGTCGAAATGACCGCATCGCGGTTCGATTTGGGCTTGTCAATGACGGCGGGCTCGACAAGATAGCGCTCCTGTCGGACGGGGCTGTCGCGGCAGGACGAGACAAGAGCGCCGAACCAGGCGGTGACGGGAGTAAGTCATTCATGATCGGACTCGTGCTCGTTACGCACGGTCGGCTTGCCGAGGAGTTCCGCCATGCGGTGGAGCACGTCGTCGGCGCCCAGCGGAATTTCGAGACCGTCTCCATCGGAGCCGACGACGACATGGAAGAGCGCCGCCAGGAAATCGTCGATGCGGTCGCGCGCGCCGACGTCGGCGCCGGGGTGATCATCCTGACCGACATGTTCGGCGGAACGCCCTCCAATCTCGCGATCTCGGTGATGGAAATGGGCCGCGTCGAGGTGATTGCCGGCATGAACCTGCCGATGCTGATCAAGCTCACCAGCGTGCGCTCCGGCGACAACATGGCGGCCGCGCTTGAAGGCGCCCAGAACGCGGGTCGAAAGTACATCAACGTCGCCAGCCAGGTCCTGAGCGCCAAATGAGCGGCGACGGCAACGCCATCGATGCGGTGGTGCGCGACCTGGAGATCGTCAACCAGCGCGGCCTGCATGCAAGGGCCTCGGCGCGGTTCGTGCAGGTGGCAGGCGCTTTCCGGGCCGACATCACCGTCGAGAAGGACGGGATCGCCGTCGGCGGAACCTCCATCATGGGCCTGATGATGCTGGCGGCAAGCCCCGGCTGCTGCATTCGCGTCTCCGCCAGCGGGGTCGACGCGGACGATGCGATCGCGGCGATCGCCGCGCTCGTTGCCGACCGGTTCGGCGAGGGCGTGTAACGGCGGATTAACGCTCCCGACATGCACGGATAAAGATTTCCTTATATCCCATTGTGACCAGGGGCGCGATCTGCTAGGGACGCGCCATTCGTACCGGGCGGACCTTGGGCCGCGCCGGCAAATCCGTCGTCGAATGGAGATGCGCAATGGCTTCCAGCCAGGATTACGTCGTCAAGGATATCTCGCTCGCGGACTGGGGCCGCAAGGAAATCGAGATCGCCGAAACCGAGATGCCCGGCCTGATGGCCTGTCGCGAGGAGTTCGGCGCTTCCAAGCCGCTGGCCGGCGCGCGGATCACCGGTTCGCTTCACATGACCATCCAGACCGCCGTTCTGATCGAGACGCTGAAGGCGCTCGGCGCGGACGTGCGCTGGGCCTCGTGCAACATCTTCTCGACCCAGGATCATGCCGCGGCCGCCATTGCCGCCGCCGGCACCGCCGTCTACGCCATCAAGGGCGAGACGCTGGAGGACTACTGGGATTACACCGATCGTATCTTCCAGTGGCCGGACGGCCAGCCGACCAACATGATCCTCGACGATGGCGGCGACGCGACCATGTACATCCTGATCGGCGCGCGCGCCGAGGCGGGCGAGGACGTGCTGACGAACCCCGGCAGCGAGGAGGAGGAAATCCTCTTCGCGCAAATCAAGAAGCGCATGGCGGCGACGCCGGGCTTCTTCAAGCGCCAGAAGGATGCCATCCGCGGTGTTTCCGAGGAAACGACCACCGGCGTCAACCGTCTCTACCAGTTGCAGAAGAAGGGGCTGCTGCCGTTCCCTGCGATCAATGTGAACGACAGCGTCACCAAGTCGAAGTTCGACAACAAGTACGGCTGCAAGGAATCGCTCGTCGACGGCATCCGCCGCGCCACCGACGTCATGATGGCCGGCAAGGTCGCGGTCATCTGCGGCTATGGCGACGTGGGCAAGGGCTCGGCCGCGTCGCTCGCCGGCGCCGGCGCCCGCATCAAGGTCACCGAGGCCGATCCGATCTGCGCGCTGCAGGCGGCGATGGACGGCTTCGAGGTCGTCACGCTCGAGGAGGCCGCGCCCACCGCTGACATCATCATCACCGCCACCGGCAACAAGGATGTGGTTACGCTCGACCATATGCGCGCCATGAAGGACATGGTGATCCTCGGCAACATCGGCCACTTCGACAACGAGATCCAGGTCGCCGCGATGCGCAACCTGAAATGGACCAACGTCAAGCCGCAGGTCGACATGGTCCAGTTCCCGGACGGCAAGCGCATCCTGCTCCTGTCGGAAGGCCGCCTGCTCAACCTTGGCAATGCGACCGGCCACCCGAGCTTCGTCATGTCGGCTTCCTTCACCAACCAGGTCCTGGCCCAGATAGAGCTCTACACCAAGGGTTCGAGCTACAAGAACGAGGTCTACGTTCTGCCCAAGCATCTCGATGAGAAGGTTGCGCGCCTGCACCTTGGCAAGCTCAACGCGCGCCTGACCGAACTGTCTTCGGAACAGGCATCCTATATCGGCGTCACTCCGCAGGGGCCTTTCAAGCCGGAACACTACCGGTACTGATTTTTCTACTGTCTGACACAACATCTAGAGGCCGGGCGGAGCTTTCTCCGCCCGGCTTCTTTTTTGTCCAGGAAGCTTCTTCACGGCGAATCCGCTGACCGGTACAGTGCCCTGATTCGCCATGGGATGCGGTCTCGGAGCGGGGATGCGTAATCGAGGGCGCGGCCGGGCGGCTGGCTGTCGAGCGGCGGAGAGGACGGGAAGGATGCAGGTGTTGCGCCCGCGAGATTCGGGGATCGGCGGGTCGTATTCGGCGACGGGCGCGGCGCGGACGAAGACGGTTCGCGATGCCTTGCGCAAGGGTGCGACCGGCGTCGCCTCGCTTGCCGGCCTCGTCTGCCTCGTAACCCCTGCCGCAGCCCAGGAGCGCATCGGCGCGGCCGGCGTCCGCGTCTTTGGCGGCTTTGGTGCTTTCGAGGTCATCCAGTTCGCAACCTTTGCAGGCGTGCTCGGCGCGGCCCTGGTCTCCGCGATCTGGCTGATCCGCGAACGGGGGCGCATCGCCGCCGAAAACCTCGAACTGCGCGAGCGCATCGCCGAACTCAACGCGGTCGTGCAGCGCTCGGACGCGCTCGCCAGCGTGCGCGACCAGCGCACCGTCGTCTGGTCGAGCGAGCACCGGCGCCCCGAGATCCTCGGCTCCCTTCCCGCCGCCCACGGAGTGCCCGACGAGCGCGGTGGCTTCCTCGCCTTCGGGCGCTGGCTTACCCCAGGGTCCGCGACGGCGATCGAGAACGCCATCTCGTCGCTCCGCAGCAACGGAGAGCCCTTCGATCTGGTCGCCGAGACCCAGAGCGGCATCGTCCTGGAGGTCCAGGGGCGCAAGGCGGCCGGCCATTCCATCGTGCGCTTCCAGTCGCTCACGGAGCGTCAGCGCGAACACGCCCGTCTGCGCGCCGAGCATGTCGCGATCGCGGGCGAGCACGATCTCGTGCTGAAGCTGCTCGATTCGATCGAGATGCCCTTCTGGCTGCGTGATGCCGCCGGCCGTCTGCGGCATGCCAACGAGGCCTACGCGATCGCCGTCGAGGCTGAGACGCCGGGCCAGGCGGTCGCTGAAGGCCGCGAACTGCTCGGCACCCAGGCGCGCGAGGCCATGACGCGCCATCATGGCGCCGACCCCGTCTACCAGCAGACCGTGTCGACGGTGATTGGCGGCGACCGACGCCTTTTCGCCGTCACCGACATCGCCACCGGCGCCGGCTCGGCCGGTCTTGCCACCGACCGCAGCGAGATCGAGACGCTGCGCGGCGAGTTCGAGCGCATGATGCGCAGCCATTCCGAGACGCTCGACCAGTTGAACACCGCGGTGGCGATCTTCGATGCCGACCAGAAGCTGCGCTTCTTCAACCAGGCGCTCCAGAAACTCTGGGAGTTCGAGCCGGGCTTCCTGGATAGTGCGCCCGACAACACGCTGATGCTCGACCGGCTGCGCAGCGCCGGCAAGCTCGCCGAGCAGCCGGAGTGGCGGCGCTGGAAGGAAAACCTCCTTTCGGCTTACCGCTCGGTCGATCCGCAGGTTCACTGGTGGCACCTGCCCGACGGGCGCACGATCCGCGTGGTCGGCAACCCGAGCCCGCGCGGCGGCGTGACCTGGGTTTTCGAGAACCTGACCGAGCGCTTCGATCTCGAAAGCCGCTACAACACGGCCGTTCGCGTTCAGCGCGAGACGCTGGACAACCTCGCCGAGGGCGTGGCCGTGTTCGGCCCCGACGGACGGGTGCGGCTCTTCAATCCCGCCTTCGCCCGGCTCTGGCGCCTGGGCAATGACGAGGTCGGCGTCGGCATCCACATCGCCGTCATCCGCAAGGCCTGCGAGCGGGCCTGCGCGAAGAGCCCCTGGCCGGATTTCGTCGCCGCCGTCACCGGCTTCGACGAGGAGCGCCGCGAGACGCATGGCAAGATCGAACTCGTCGAGGGGTCGATCCTGAGCTACGCGGTGATCCCCCTGCCCAACGGCCAGGTGATGACCACCTTCGTCGACGTGACCGACAGCGTGAACTTCGAGCGCGCCCTGCAGGAAAAGAACGAGGCGCTGCAGAAGGCCGACCAGTTGAAGAACGACTTCGTGCAGCACGTGTCCTACGAGCTGCGCTCGCCGCTCACCAACATCATCGGCTTCACCGAACTGCTGGAACAGCCCGACACCGGGCCGATGAACACGCGGCAGCAGGAATATCTCGACCACATCGCCTCGTCGTCCTCCGTGCTGCTCACCATCGTCAACGACATTCTCGATCTCGCCACCGTCGACGCCGGGATCATGGAACTGGAGATCGGCGAAGTGCCGGTGGCCCGGACCGTGCACGAAACCGCCGAACTCGTCGCCGAGAAGCTGCGCGAGCATGACATCGCGCTCCGTATCGACCTCGACGCCGCGCCGGCCGCCTTCCAGGCCGACGAGCAACGGCTGCGGCAGATCCTGTTCAATCTGCTCAGCAACGCCGCCAACTACGCACCAGAGCACTCGACGATCCTGCTGTCATGCCGCCAGGCGGGCGACCGGATCGAATTCGTCGTCCATGACGACGGTCCCGGCATGCCGCCCGAGATCCTCGACGCAGCCTTCAAGCGCTTCGAGCCTCGCGCCAATGGCGGGCGCAAGCGCGGCGCGGGCCTTGGCCTTGCCATCGTCAAGAGCTTCGTGGAACTGCATGGCGGCACGGTCGAGATCGACACCGGCCGGTCGCGCGGCACGACCGTGATCTGCCGCTTCCCCGCCGCCCCGCGCGAGGCCAAGGCGGCCGAGTAGGAACAGCCTGCATGCGTTACGGTCCCTTCGACATCGGTCTGGCCGACGAGGCCGCCACGCGGCGGCTGGGCGAGGACCTGGCGCTGGCGCTGAAACCCGGCGATCTCGTGCGGCTCGAAGGCGATCTCGGCGCCGGCAAGACGACGCTTGCCCGCGCGCTGCTGCGTGCCATGGCCGGCGATCCGGAACTCGAGGTGCCGAGCCCCACCTTCACGCTCGTCCAGAGCTACGAACTCCGCGTCCCCGTCCACCACCTAGACCTCTACCGCCTGGGCTCGGCCGACGAGATCGACGAACTGGGCGTCGAGGACATGGCGGCATCGGGCATCGTTCTGGTCGAATGGCCGGAGCGGGCCGCCGACCGCCTGCAGCCCGCCGCGCTGACGATCAGGCTGGAGCACGAGGGCGACGGCCGCCGCGCCCATGTCTCGGGCGCCGCACCGGCGCTGGCCCGCCTCGACCGCTCGCTCGCCATCCGTGCGTTCCTGGCCGGGGCCGGATGGGGCGAGGCCAGGCGCCGCTTCATGTTCGGCGATGCATCGACCCGCGCCTACGAGACCGTCGAACAGGGCGGAGAGCGCTGGATACTCATGAATGCCCCGCGCCAGCCCGATGGCCCGGTGATTCGCGACGGCAAGCCCTACAGCCAGATCGCGCATCTGGCCGAGGACGTGCTGCCCTTCGTGGCCATCGGCGAGGCGCTGAAGGGCGCCGGCTTCGCCGCCCCGCGCATCCATGCCGCCGACATCGGGGCCGGCCTGCTTCTGGTCGAGCATCTCGGCGATGGCAGCTTCCTCGCCGACGACGGTTCGCCCGTCGCGGATCGCTATGTCGAGGCGGGTCGCCTGCTGGCGGCGCTGCACGGCAAGACCTGGCCGGCCACGATCACGACCAGCCAGGGCGTGTTGCATCACGTGCCGGCCTATGACCGCGGCGCGATGACGATCGAGGTCGAACTGCTGACCGACTGGTACATGCCCTACATCACCGGCGCGCCGGTGCCGGCCGGGACAAAGGCCGCCTATGTCGCCGCCTGGAACACGGTGTTCGACCGGCTGGAACGCGCCGAGAAGAGCCTGGTGCTGCGCGACTATCACTCGCCCAACATCGTCTGGCGCGACGAGCGCCAGGGGCTCGACCGCCTCGGCCTCGTCGATTTCCAGGACGCCATGATCGGCCCGGCCGCCTACGACCTCGCCTCGCTCGCCATGGATGCACGCGTGACCATTCCGCCCGATATGGAGCGCGCGACCATCGAGGCCTACGCAGCGGCTCGAACCGCGGCTGGCGGCTTCGACCGGGCCGGTTTCGACGAGGCCTACGCCATCATGGCCGCGCAGCGCAACGCCAAGATTCTGGGCATCTTCGTGCGGCTCGACAGGCGCGACGGCAAGCCGGTCTACCTGAAGCATCTGCCGCGCATCCGCGCCTATTTCGCCCGCGCGCTCGCCCATCCGGCGCTGGAGCCCGTGGCCACGTTCTGCCGGCGTGCCGGCCTGCTCGACGACACGACGCCATGAGCGCGGTCCCCCGGACCGCGATGGTGCTCGCCGCCGGCCTCGGCACCCGCATGCGGCCGATCACCGACACGATCCCCAAGCCGCTGGTCGAGATTTCCGGCCGAACCCTGCTCGACCGCGGGCTCGACACGCTGGAACGCGCGGGCGTGCGGCGCGCGGTCGTCAACGTCCACCATCTCGCCGACCGGATCGTGGCCCACGTCGCGGCACGGCCAAGTCCGGCGATCACGATCTCCGACGAGACCGACCACCTGCTCGATTCGGCCGGCGGCATCGTCAAGGCGCTGCCGATGCTCGGCACGGAGCCCTTCCTGGTGCTCAACGCCGACACGTTCTGGATCGACGCCGACGGCGTCCACAACCTTGCCGAGATGGCCGCCGCATGGGATCCTGCGGCCATGGACATGCTGCTGCTCACCGCCGACAGGAGCGACGCCACCGGTCATACCGGCGGCATCGACTTCACCGTCGACGCGCAGGGCCGTCTCGCGCGTGCGAACGGTGTCGCCGAGGGTGTCATCTATGCCGGCGCGATCATTCTTCAGCCGCGCATCTTCGCCGACGCGACGCCCGAGCCGCATTCGCTCAACCTCTATTTCGACCGCGCCATCGCCGCCGGCCGCCTCTTCGGCCACCGCATGCGGGGCGCCTGGATCACCGTCGGCACGCCCGACGCGATCGCCGCCGCCGAGGACGCCGTCGCGAGGGCCACGGCAGGCCGGCCATGAGTGCCTATGCCGCCCCCCGGGTGCTCTCGATCCCGCCCGGCGTGCCGTTCCTCGATACGCTGGCCGACGCGTTGCTGGCCGGCCGCCTCGTCCCCGGCTTTTCCTGGAACGGCGACCCGCTGAAGCTCGCCGACGTCACGATCTTCGTTCCGACGCGGCGCGCCGCGCGCGAACTGCGCGCCGTCTTCGCCGATCGCGTCGGCAGCATGACGGGCGCGACGTCGGCCATCCTGCCGGTGATCCGTCCGCTGGGCGATTTCGACGAGGATGCGGTGATGTTCGAGGATGGCGCCCCTGCGACGCTCGACCTTGCGCCGCCGATCGCGCCGATGGAGCGGCTGATGGCGCTGGCGCCGCTGGTGCAGGCCTGGAAACGCCGGCTGCCGGCCCATGTCGCGCAGCTCTTTGCCGAGGAGGTGGTCGTGCCGTCCTCGCTCGCCGACGCGATCTGGCTTGCCCGCGACCTCGCTGCCCTGATGGACGAGATCGAGACCGAAGGCGTTGGTTGGGAAGGCCTGCGGGGTCTCGTCAAGGACGACCTCGCCAACTGGTGGCAGGTGACGCTCGAGTTCCTGTCGATCGTCACCACCGCCTGGCCGCGCGTGCTCGAAGCCATCGACCGCTCCAACCCGGCCGCCCATCGCTCCGCCATGATCGACGCCGAGGCCGACCGGCTCCTGCGCCATCCGCCGGTCGGCCCGGTGGTCGCCGCCGGTTCGACGGGCTCCATCCCGGCCACCGCGCGGCTGCTGGCGGCGATCGCGCGCCTGCCTTCTGGCGCGGTCGTCCTACCCGGCCTCGACCGGCGGCTCGACGCGGCGTCTTGGGACCTGATCGGCCAATCGGGCCAGACCGCCTCGACCTTCGGCCACCCGCAATACGGCCTGAAGAAGCTCCTCGCCACAATCGGCATGTCCCGGGCAGGCGTCGAGGACTTGGCTCAGCCGGCGCCGCCGCTCGCCGCGCGCGGCCTCCTCGTCTCGGAAGCGTTGCGCCCGGCCGAGTCCACCGAGCGCTGGGTGGAGGCGACGTCGGAGGTCGGCCAGGCACTGGCCGATGGTGCGCTCGGCGATGTTTCTCTCGTCGAGGCGGCCAACGAGCGCGAGGAGGCCATCGCCATCGCGGTGGCGTTGCGCAACGCCATTGAAAAGGATGACAGCCACGTGGCGCTGGTCACCTCCGACCGCGAGCTCGCCCGACGCGTCGCCTCCGAACTTCTGCGCTTCGGCATCCAGGCCGACGATTCCGGCGGCACGCCGCTTGCCCGCACGCGGCCGGGCCTGTTGCTCGTTCAATTGCTTGCCGCGGTCTTCACGCCGGGCGATCCCGTGCCGCCGCTGGCGCTGCTCAAGCACCCACTGTTCCGGTTGGGCCGCAAGCGCAGCCATGTGCGCGGCGCGGTCGAGTGGATCGAACTCGTCGCCTTGCGAGGTGGAACCGGTCGTCCCGACATCGCCACCCTGTCCGACGAGTTCGAACGCCGGCTTCGCGACATCGAGGCCGCGCAGCGCAAGCCCTTCTGGCTGACGCGCCTGTCCGACGCGGACAAGGCTGCCTGCCGCGCCCTGATCGCCGATCTCGGTGACGCCATCGCACCGCTCCTGGCCCTGCGCGGCCGCGCCGACGCGCCGATGGCCGACCTCGTCGCCGCCACCGTCGCCGCGCTGGAAGCGATCGGCCGGGCCGGGGATGGCGGTCTGGGCAAGCTCTACGAGGGCGACGCGGGGGAGGGGTTGGTCGGCTTCCTGCGCAATCTCGCCTCTGCGGCGGGGGACATGGTCGTCGAGCCGCGCGAATGGGAAGCGATCGTCGCCGCGCTCCTCTCGGGGGAGACCGTCAAGCCGTCAGCCGGCGGCGATCCGCGCGTCTCGATCTGGGGCGCGCTCGAGGCCCGTCTGCTGAACGCCGACCTGCTCGTCGTCGGCGGCCTCAACGAGGGTACCTGGCCGCGCAAGGCCGAGGCTGACCGCTTCATGTCGCGGATGATGAAGACCGGCATCGATCTAGAACCGCCCGAGCGCCGAATCGGCCTTGCCGCGCATGATTTCATGATGGCGATGGGCGCGGGGCGCCTGGTGCTCACCCGCGCCGCCCGAGCCGGCGATGCGCCGGCCGTGCCCTCGCGCTGGCTGCAGCGCCTCACCACGCTGGTGGGCGAGGAACCGGCCAAGGCCATGCGCAAGCGCGGCGATCGCTACCTCGCCTGGGCGCGCCAGATCGACGCGGCCTCCGACATTCCCTTTGTCGAACGGCCCTATCCGGCGCCGCCGCTCGAGGCCCGGCCTCAAGGCTTCTCCGTCACCGAGATCGAGACGCTGCGCCGCGACCCCTACGAGGTCTACGCCCGCCGCATCCTCGACCTGAAGCCACTCGATCCGCTGGTGCGCGATCCGGGCGCGGCCGAGCGCGGCACGCTGTTTCACGACATCCTGCACCGCTTCACCGTCTCGGGCGTCGATGCGGCGTCCAACGCCGCGCTGGGCGCGCTGGTCGACATCGGCCGCGCCGCCTTCGACGCGCTGGCGCTGCCGGTCGACGTCGAGGCGGTCTGGTGGCCGCGCTTCCTCGCCATGGCGCCCCATATCCTGGCTTTCGAGAAGGAGCGCGCGCCGGGCATTCGCGCCCGCCATGCCGAGGACCGGGCCAGCCCGACGCCGATCGGTGCTACCGGCGTCACCTTGTCGGGCTATGCCGACCGCATCGACATTCGCGGCGGCGGGCTTGCCGACATTCTCGACTACAAGACCGGTTCCACCCCCTCGAAGGGCCAGGCGCATACGCTGCTGTCGCCGCAGCTCGCGCTCGAAGGCGCGCTGTTGAAACGCGGCGCGTTTGCCGGCGCGGGCAAGGCGGAGCCCGCCGATCTGCTCTACGTGCGCCTGAAGCCCGACGGTCGGGTGGTGCCGGACTCGATCCTCGAGTTCAAGCGCCAGGTCCGCCTCGCCTCCGACCTGTCCGAGGAAGCCTGGGCGCGGCTCGAAAAGCTGGTCGCGCACTATCAGAAGCCGTCGACGGGCTATCTGTCGCGCGCGCTGCCCTTCCGCGAGGGTGACACCGACGGCGACTACGACCATCTCGCCCGCGTGCTCGAATGGTCGGCGGGCGCCGACGAGGCCGGCGGCGGGGAGGGCGAGGCATGAAGAAGCCGTTCTTCGTCCCGGAGGAAACGCAGCGCAGCCAGGCGCGGGCCTCCGATCCGCAGACCTCCGCCTGGGTGTCGGCCAATGCCGGGTCCGGCAAGACGCACGTGCTTTCGCTGCGCGTCGTTCGGCTGCTGCTCGACGGCGCCGATCCCGCCCGCATCCTGTGTCTGACCTACACCAAGGCCGCCGCTGCCAACATGGCGACGCGGGTGTTCCGCGATCTCGGGCGCTGGGCGACGCTCGACGATCAGGCGCTGTCGTCCGAGATCGAGGCGATCGAGGGCTCGCCGCCGTCGCGCGCCAAGCGTGAACTCGCCCGCCGCCTCTTCGCCCGCGCGCTGGAGACGCCGGGCGGGCTGAAGATCCAGACCATCCATGCCTTCTGCGAGGCCGTGCTGCACCGCTTCCCGCTGGAGGCCAACATCGCCGGCCATTTCGAGATGCTCGACGGCCAGATGGAGCAGGCGCTCGTCGCCGAGGCCCGTCGCGATCTCCTGTCGGGCGCCTCCGAGGGGCGCGACACCGTGCTCGCCGACGCCTTCGCCACGGTGCTGCAGGCGGGCGGCGAGGCAGGGCTCGACGCGCTGCTTTCGGAGATTGTCGGCAAGCGCGACAGACTGCGTGCCTTCATCGACCATATCGGCGGCGCGCCTTCGGGCTTTTCCGATCTGTTCGAGGAGTTCGGTTTTTCCGGCGACGAGACCGAGGCCGCCATCGCGTCCGTCGCCTGGCCGGCCCGATATTTCGACGCGGCGCGCGCGCGCGCGCTGGGCGAGCGCGCCGATGCCGCGGGCAAGGCAAAGGCGAGCGACTTCGCCGTCGCGCTCAAGGCCGTCTGCGCCGAGCGCGACCCGGTGGCGGCGCTGCTGTCGGCCCGCGACCTCTTCCTCAAGAAGGGCAAGCCCGACTGGGAGCCGAAATCGGTGAAGCCGGTGCTGTCGCAGGGCGTCGCCGAGCACTTTCCGACCTTCGCCGAGGAACATGCGCGCACCTGCGCGGCGCTTATCGAGGCCTGTGACCGGCTCGCCGCCTTCCGCATGCTGAACGCCACCCGCGCCGCGCTGACCATCGCCGACTGGCTGATCGCCCGCTACGAACGGCTGAAAGGCGCGCGCGGCTTCCTCGACTTCAACGACCTGATCACCCGCACCGTGCGGCTCTTGTCGCGCGCCGATGTCGGGCCGTGGATCCAGTACAAGCTCGATCAGGGCATCGACCACATCCTGGTCGACGAGGCGCAGGACACCAGCCCCGACCAGTGGCAGGTCGTGGCGCGGCTGGCGGAGGAGTTCTTCACCGGCCTTGGCGCGCGCGACGACACCCACCGCACCATCTTCGCCGTCGGCGACGAGAAGCAGTCGATCTACTCCTTCCAGGGCGCCGAGCCGGAGGCCTTCGCCCGCCACGGCGACGTCTTTCGGCGGAAGGTGGAGGCCGCCCAGGCCGGCTTCGCCCGCGTCCGGCTCACCCATTCCTTCCGCTCGACGGAGGACGTGCTGAGGGCCGTCGACATCGTTTTCGCCAGCGACGAGGCGCGCGCCGGCCTGACCGTCGATCCCGAGGGCATCGAGCACAAGGCGATCCGCGCCGGCGACCCCGGCCTGGTCGAACTCTGGGATCAGGTGGCCCCCGAGGCGGTCGAAGAGCCCGACGACTGGACCGAGCCGGTCGACCATGCCTCGGCGCCCGCCGTTCGCCTCGCCGAGACGATCGCGCGCACCATCGATGGCTGGCTGGAGGCGGGCGAACCGCTCCCCGGCAAGGGCAGGCTGGTGCGGCCGGGCGACGTGCTGGTGCTGGTGCGCAAGCGCGACCGCTTCATCCACGCGCTGGCGCGCGGCCTCAAGAATCGCGGCATTCCGGTCGCGGGCGCCGACCGGTTGAACCTGCGCGCCCACATCGCGGTGAAGGACCTGATTGCGCTCGGCCGCTTCGTGCTCCAGCCCCACGACGACCTGTCGCTGGCCGCGCTCTTGAAGAGCCCCGTCTTCGGCCTGTCCGAGGACGACCTTTTCACCGTCGCCCACGATCGCGGCCGCGCCTCGCTGTGGGACGTCATGAAGAGCCGCGCGGCCACCGACCCGACATGGCACGCCCTGAGCGTGGACCTGCAGCGCTGGCGCGACGAGGCCGACGGCCGTCCGGTCTTCGAGTTCTACTCCGCCATCCTTGGCCGCGACGGCGTGCGCCGCAAGATGATCGCCCGGCTCGGCCATGAGGCCGGCGAGATCCTCGACGAGTTCCTGGGCTTCTGCCTCGCCGCCGAGAAATCCGGGCTGGCCGGGCTCGAATCCTTCCTCGCCGCGCTGGAGAACGCCGGTCCCGACATCAAGCGCGAGATGGACCAGACGCGAAACGAGGTGCGCATCATGACGGTGCATGCCTCAAAGGGGCTGGAGGCGCCGCTGGTCTTCCTGGTCGACAATGGCAGCGCGCCCTTTTCCGACACGCACCTGCCGCGCCTCCTGCCCATTCCCTCGACCAGGGGACTGTGGCCCGGCGACGGCTATGTCTGGCGCGTTTCCGCCGACGTCCAGAACAGCACGTCGCGCGCCATCGGCCGGGCGATCGGCGAGAAGGCGAAGGAAGAGTACCGCCGCCTGCTCTATGTCGGCATGACGCGCGCCGAGGACCGGCTGATCGTCTGCGGCTATCGCGGCGTGCGCGATCCGCAGGAGGGCATATGGCATCGCCTCGTCGAGGCCGGGTTCGCCACGGCCAGGGTCGAGGAGGTCCGCAGCCCGCGGACAGGCCTGCGCGTGCGCCGCTTCCGCGTCACGCCAGACCGGCCGTTGCCGGCAACCGTGCCCGGAGCGGCGACGCCGCGCGGCCCGGACGTCCTGCCGCCGCGTCTCACGCGGATGCTGCCGCGTTCGCGCGCCTTGCCGCGTCCGCTGGCGCCGTCGGGCGCCGGCGCGCTCATCGGCGAGGGCGAGGAAATCACGCCGCTGTCGGCATCGCCGGTGCTCGCCGCCACCGCCGGCCCCTCCTTCGCCGCCGCGCGCGGAACCGCCGTCCATCGGCTGCTGCAGAGCCTGCCCGATGTCGCGCCGGCCGAACGCGAAGCCGCCGCCCGCCGCTATCTCGACCGCGCCGGAAATGGCTGGAGCGCGGCCGAGCGCGAGGCGCTGTGGCGCTCGGTCGAGGCGGTGCTGTCGCAGCCCGCCTTCGCGCCGGTCTTTTCGCCGGCCTCGCGCGCCGAGGTCTCGGTCATGGGCACGCTGGAGGTGGCCGGCCGCGCGCGCGCCGTCTCGGGCAAGATCGACCGCCTCGCGGTCACGGACGAGGCCGTGCTGATCGTCGACTACAAGACCAACCGCCCGCCGCCGCTGACGATCGACGACGTTCCCGAGACCTATGTGGCCCAGCTGGCGCTCTACCGGGCGCTGCTCGCCCCGCTCTATCCGGGCCGACGGGTGGAGGCGGCGCTGCTCTTCACCGAAGGGCCGCATCTCGTCGCGCTGCCGGAGGCGCGTCTGGCCGCCGCCCTTGTCCGACTCACGACGGCGTGACAAAACATCTCTTGAACGCGGCCCGCCGGCCGACCACATATGAGCGGAACGTAATCTGTTTTGGGCACGGCCGTCCGCCGGGACCCACGCCAAGGAGACATGGATGTCCACCGTCAAAGCCGACAAGAATACCTTCCAGGCCGAAGTGCTCGACGCCGCCGAGCCGGTGGTCGTCGATTTCTGGGCCGAGTGGTGCGGTCCGTGCAAGATGATCGCGCCCGCGCTCGAGGAAATTTCCAACGAGATGGCCGGCAAGGTGAAGATCGCAAAGGTCAACATCGACGAGAACCCTGAGATCGCCGCCCAGTACGGCATCCGCTCGATCCCGACGCTGATGCTCTTCAAGGGCGGCGAAGTGGCCGACATGAAGGTCGGCGCCTCGCCCAAGACCGCGCTCTCGGCCTGGATCGGCGGCAACGTCTGACCGACCGCTTACCCGCATCGAACGAGCCCGGCCCCGCGCCGGGCTTTTTCGTGGAAGGTTTGACCTTTTCATACGACTGCAGGTCTGCGTTCCTTCACACCCCCTCTGCCTGCCGGCATCTCCCCCTCTAGGGGGGAGATCGTCCGTTTCGGCCTTGGCGCCTGTCTTGCAACGCAGGCACTCGGGCGCAATCGGCGGTGACATCGATCTCCCCCCTTGAGGGGGAGATGCCGGCAGGCAGAGGGGGGTATCATCGAGCGCCGACATTTCCCTGTCGTTGCATCCCCGCTGCTCGCCAACACCGAATCGTCTATCCTCTCCGCTCATGCTGCCAGGCTTCCTCAAGCGACCCATCCGCCTTCCGCCGCCGCCCGCCGAGCCGGAAGAGCGCACCCATGTCGTGGCCGGCCGCGAACTGCCGTTGCGCGTCGTCGAGAACGCCCGCGCCAAGCGGCTGACGTTGCGGATCGATGCCGGCGGGCGCGGTTTGCGCGTCACGATCCCGCCCGGCCTGTCGGAGCGCGAGGTCGGCCGGTTTCTCGACCGGCACCACGGCTGGCTGGAGGAGAAGCTGGGCAAGCTGCCCGACCGGCCGCAGCTTCGCCCCGGCGCGAAACTGCCGCTGCGCGGGGTTCCCCACCTGATCGTGCATGAACCCTCCGCGCGTGGCAGCGTGGCGGTGGACACCGTCGACGGCGCGCCGGCGCTGGTCGTCCATGGCGACCGCGCCCACCTGCCGCGCCGCCTTGCCGATTTCCTCAAGCGCGAGGCGAAGCGCGACATCGAGCCGCTGGTGGCGAAGCATGCGGCCGCCGTCGGACGCAAGGCCAGGGCCGTCCGCTTCAAGGACACCACCAGCCGCTGGGGCTCCTGCTCGTCGGACGGCAACCTCTCCTTCTCCTGGCGCATCATGATGGCCCCGCCGGTGGTGATCGACTATCTCGTCGCCCACGAGGTCGCGCATCTGAAGGAGATGAACCACGGCCCGAAATTCTGGAAGCTCTGCCGCCAGTTGAGCCCGCGCACCGACGAGGCCAAGGCCTGGCTCAAGCGCAACGGCGCGGCGCTGCACGCGATCGGGTTTGGGTGAGGTCCTGACCGACCAAGATTCTGCATTGGAGTTGTGGAGGGATTGTACCGACTGCGACGAGTGTGAGGGGATTCCTCGCATCGACTTTTCCTCCGGGTCGCATTATGTCCTCGCCATGCCTCTCGCCATCAAGATCTGCGGTCTTTCCACGCCCGACACCCTGTCCGCCGCGCTCGACGGCGGGGCGTCGCATGTCGGCTTCATCTTCTTCGCCAAAAGCCCGCGCAATTTGATGCCGGCCGAAGCCGGCCGGCTGCGCCAGGCGGCGGAGGGGAGGGCGCAGGCGGTCGCCGTCACCGTCGACGCCGACGATGCCTTGCTCGACGCGATCGTCGCCGAGATGGCTCCCGACATGCTGCAGCTGCACGGCAAGGAGACGCCGGAGCGCGTCGCCGAGGTCAAGGCGCGGCATGGCCTGCCGGTGATGAAGGCGTTTTCGGTCGCCGGGAAAGCCGATCTCGACAGGATCGCGCCGTTTCGCGGCGTCGCCGACAAGTTCCTGTTCGACGCCAAGCCGCCAAAGGGCGCCGATCTTCCCGGCGGCAACGGCGTCTCCTTCGACTGGACGGTGCTTGCCGGGCTCGATCCCGCGATCGACTACATGCTGTCGGGCGGGCTGACGCCCCAGAACGTCGCCCAGGCCATCCGCCTCGTTGCGCCGCCCGGCCTCGACGTCTCGTCGGGCGTCGAAAGCGCGCCGGGGGTGAAGGATGTCGAGCTGATCGAGGGGTTTTTTGCCGCCGCAAGGGCAGTGCGGGGCTGACGGAACGCCGCGGACGGTTTACTTTTTGCCCCGGAAAGGCATATGCCTCGGAGACGTCCCGCGAGGGACATGAACGCAAGCTGTCCCCAGTTCAGGATATCCTATGAACAAGCCGGTCGAACCGAACTCCTTCCGCACGGGACCCAACGAGCAGGGCATGTTCGGTATCTTCGGCGGACGCTTCGTCGCCGAGACGCTGATGCCGCTGATCCTCGATCTGGAGAAGCACTGGACCGAGGCGCGCAACGATCCGGCCTTCAAGGCCGAACTGGACAATCTGAACTCCCATTACACGGGCCGCCCGTCGCCGCTCTATTTCGCCGAGCGGCTGACCGAGCATCTCGGCGGCGCCAAGATATACTTCAAGCGCGACGAGCTGAACCACACCGGCTCGCACAAGATCAACAACTGCCTCGGCCAGATCCTGCTCGCCCGGCGCATGGGCAAGAAGCGCATCATTGCCGAGACGGGCGCGGGGCAGCACGGCGTCGCCTCGGCCACGGTGGCCGCCCGCTTCGGCCTGCCCTGCATCGTCTACATGGGTGCCACCGACGTGCAGCGCCAGGCGCCCAACGTCTTCCGCATGAAGCTGCTCGGCGCCGAGGTGCGGCCGGTGACGTCGGGACACGGCACGCTGAAGGACGCCATGAACGAGGCGCTTCGGGATTGGGTCACCAATGTCGAGGACACCTACTACATCATCGGCACCGCCGCCGGCCCGCATCCCTATCCGGAGCTGGTGCGCGAGTTCCAGTCGGTCATCGGCCGCGAGACCAAGGAGCAGATGCTGGCCGCCGAAGGCCGCCTGCCCGACATGCTGGTGGCCGCCGTCGGCGGCGGGTCCAACGCCATCGGCCTGTTCCACCCCTTCCTCGACGACAAGGACGTGCGGATCGTCGGCGTCGAGGCCGGCGGCAAGGGCCTTTCGGGCGAGGAGCACTGCGCCTCGCTGACCGCCGGTTCGCCCGGCGTCCTGCACGGCAACCGCACTTATCTGCTCCAGACCGAGGACGGCCAGATCAAGGACGGCCATTCGATCTCGGCCGGCCTCGACTATCCGGGCATCGGCCCCGAGCATTCCTGGCTGAAGGACAGCGGCCGCGTCGAATATGTGCCGATCATGGACCAGGAGGCGCTGGAGGCGTTCCAGATGCTGACCAGGCTGGAAGGCATCATCCCGGCGCTGGAGCCCTCCCATGCGCTGGCCGAGGTGATCAAGCGCGCGCCGACGATGGGCAAGGACCAGATCATCGTGATGAACCTGTGCGGCCGCGGCGACAAGGACATCTTCACGGTCGGCAAGATCCTCGGCGTGGAGCTCTGAACAAGGAAAGACGTTCGATGTTGTCGGCCTATGTTCTGACGAAGAACAGCGACAGGCTTCTGGAAAAGGTCCTCGGGCCGCTGCTCTCGGTGGCGGACGACGTCTTCATCCTAGACAGCGGCAGCACGGACCGGACGCTCGACATCGCGCGTGATCTCGGA
Source organism: Mesorhizobium sp. (assembly GCA_051860465.1). Lineage (GTDB taxonomy): Bacteria > Pseudomonadota > Alphaproteobacteria > Rhizobiales > Rhizobiaceae > Aquibium. Next base: position 15,036 of record JBHYDY010000011.1, on the reverse strand, counting down.
TGCCGGATAGAGCATTCCGAGTTCGCGGATTTCGGAAAGCAGCGGCACAAGGCTTTGTCGCTCTGCGCTCATGACCACGTCCTCTTCGTCGACAGCGATGAGATCATGAGCGAGGCACTGGTCGCGGTCGTGCGGACGCTCAAGGCGTCCGGTTTCCCGGAGGATGCATACGCCTTCCGGCGTGAATGGATCGTTCTTGGCAGGCCGGTCCGAGCGTTCTACCCGGTCAAGAGCCCGGATTATCCCATTCGCCTCCTTGATCGCACCAGAAGCAGTTTCGAGGCGGCGCGTATCATCCATGAACAGCCGATCGGCCATCGCACCGTGGGGATCGTGGACAAACCGCTGTTTCACGACACGTTTCACAGCCGGGAGGAATTCAGCCGAAAGCTCGAGAGCTATTCGCGCTATGGCGGGCGGGATCTTCTCAATCTTGGCCGGCACGCAAGGTCCGAACCGTTCGCGGTGATCGGCGCCATGTTCGCCTTCGTTCGATGGTACGTCGCGACGGGAAGCTGGAGAGACGGGAAGGTGGGTCTGATGTCCGGCATCTTCGCCTGCCGGTACACCTATCGCAAGCATGTCCATGCCCGACGCTTTGCGAAAGGCATGCTGTCCGCCAACTCCGTTGAATCGAGGCAGGATCCGTCCGCCTTGCACGACCATGTCAGTTCCGGTTCCCGGACAGGCTGACGATGATGTTCGGCGGCAACGCGTGCGAGGCGCCCGGCAGCCGCGACGGCGGCGCCGTCCTATGGCAAATCTCGTTCCGAACCCGTATATCGGGCACCCGGAAGCGCGCGCGCGCGGATTTTCCGCTTCCAGGAAGGCTGTTTTCGGCTATGACCGGATTGCCGGGGACGAGATCGATATCGCGCGTTTTCGATCGACGGGCAGACAATCCGACCGAGCCGTGAGGGACGAGTAGCAAGCCGCATGACCAACACCCGCATCGACCGCCGCATGGCCAAACTCAAGGCGGAAGGCCGCCCCGCCCTCGTCACCTACTTCATGGGCGGCGATCCCGACTACGAAACCTCGCTGTCGATCATGAAGGCATTGCCGAAGGCCGGCAGCGACGTCATCGAGCTCGGCATGCCGTTTTCCGATCCCATGGCCGACGGCCCGGCGATCCAGGCCGCCGGCCTGCGCGCGCTGAAGGCCGGCCAGACGCTGAAGAAGACGCTCGCCATGGCGGCCGACTTCCGCAAGACCGACGACGAGACCCCGATCGTCCTGATGGGGTACTACAACCCGATCTACATCTACGGCGTCGAACGCTTCCTGGCCGACGCCATCGCATCGGGCATCGACGGGTTGATCGTGGTCGACCTGCCGCCGGAGATGGATGAGGAGCTTTGCATCCCCGCCGTGCGCGCCGGCATCAACTTCATCCGCCTCGCCACGCCCACCACCGACGACAGGCGTCTGCCCAAGGTGCTCGAGAACACCTCGGGCTTCGTCTACTACGTCTCGATGACCGGCATCACCGGCTCGGCGCTTGCGGATACGGGCAAGGTCGGCGACGCGGTTCGCCGCATCAAGAGCCACACCGACCTGCCGGTCTGCGTCGGTTTCGGGGTCAAGACCGCCGAGCAGGCGCGCGCCATCGGCGCCTCCGCCGACGGCGTCGTGGTCGGCACGGCGATCGTCAACGCCGTCGCCAACGTGCTTGGCCCGAAGGGCGAGATGACCGCCGACCCGGCCGAGGCCGTCGCCACGCTCGTGTCCGGCCTCGCGCAGGGCGTGCGCCAGGCCCGCCTTGCTGCCGCCGAATAATCGTCCCATCTAGGGAACACGGGCCGCGCGGATGGCCCCGCGGAAGGAGACCTTTCGATGAACTGGATCACGAACTACGTTCGCCCGAAGATCAATTCCATGCTCGGCCGGCGCGACATGCCGGAAAATCTCTGGATCAAGTGTCCCGAGACCGGCGAGATGGTGTTCCACAAGGACCTCGAGGAGAACCAGTGGGTCATCCCGGCGTCCGGGCACCACATGCGCATCTCCGGCAAGGATCGGCTGCGGTTCTTCTTCGACGATGGCCGCTACCAGCTGCTGGAGAATCCGAAGGTCGCGATCGATCCGCTGAAGTTCCGCGACGAGAAGCGCTACACCGATCGCCTGCGCGACGCGCGCACCAAGACCGGCATGGAGGACGCGATCCTCAACGCCGTTGGCGCGATCGAAGGCCTCGAGGTCGTGGCCACCGTCCAGGACTTCGCCTTCATGGGCGGTTCGCTGGGGCTCGCCGCGGGCGAGGCGATCGTGCATGGCTTCGAGACGGCGCTGAAGCGACGGCTGCCGCTCGTGCTGTTTGCGGCGTCAGGCGGCGCGCGCATGCAGGAGGGCATCCTGTCGCTGATGCAATTGCCGCGCACCACCGTCGGCGTCGACCGGCTCAAGGAGGCCGGCCTGCCCTATGTCGTCGTGCTCACCAATCCCACCACCGGCGGCGTGACGGCGTCCTACGCCATGCTGGGCGACGTCCACATCGCCGAACCGGGCGCGCTGATCGGCTTCGCCGGGCCGCGCGTCATCGAGCAGACGATCCGCGAGAAGCTGCCCGAAGGTTTCCAGCGCGCCGAATACCTGATGGAGCACGGCATGGTCGACATGGTCGTGCCGCGCACCGAACTCAAGGCGACCATCGCCCGCCTGCTGAAGATCTTCCTGAACGTCCCGCTGCCGGTCATGGTCGAGGCGCGAACTGATAGGCCCGAGACGCAGGCCGAAGAGGCCGAATCGCACCAGCCGGCGTAAGAAGCCGCGTTCGGACGCACACGAACCGCGCATCGAGCAGGGCAAGGGTATATCCGTGACCACATCCAGGGCCGACCGCGAGATCGCGCGGTTGATGACGCTTCACCCCAAGGGCTTCGACCTGTCGCTGGACCGCATCCGGCGGCTGCTCGACCGGCTGGGCAATCCGCAGGACCGGCTGCCGCCGGTCATCCACATCGCCGGCACCAACGGCAAGGGCTCGGCGGCCGCCTTCTCGCGGGCCTTGCTGGAGGCGTCCGGCCATGCGGTGCATGTGCACACGTCTCCGCATCTCGTCTCCTGGCACGAGCGCTACCGCATGGCCGCACCCGGTGGCGGGCGCTTCGTCTCCGACGAACTCTTCGCCGGGGCGATCGGCCGCGTCGCCGAAGCCAATCGCGGCGAGACGATTACCGTCTTCGAAATCCTGACGGCGGTGGGCTTCGTGCTGTTTTCCGAACACCCGGCCGACGCGGTGATCCTCGAGGTTGGTCTCGGCGGCCGTTTCGACGCGACCAATGTCGTCGACCGGCCGGCCGTCACGGTCATCATGCCGATCTCGCTCGACCATCAGGCCTATCTGGGCGACCGGGTCGAGCTGATCGCCGCGGAGAAGGCGGGCATCATGAAGCGCGGCGTGCCGGTGGTCATCGGTCAGCAGGAGTCCGACACCGCGCGCGACGTCCTGATCGACACAGCCGCGCGGCTCGATTGCCCGATGTTCGTCTACGGCCAGGAGTTCCTCTCCTTTTCCGAGAACGGCCGCCTTACCTACCAGGATGATGACGGCCTGCTCGACCTGCCTCTGCCCCGCCTGCCGGGGCGCCACCAGCTCGCCAATGCCGCCGCCGCCATCGCCGCGGTCAAGGCGGCGGGATTCGTGCTGCCGATGCAGGCGGTGGAAAAGGCAATGGCCACGGTGGACTGGCCGGGCCGCATGCAGCGGCTGTCGAGCGGCCGTCTGGCGCAACTGGCGCCGGAAGGCGCCGAGATATGGATCGACGGCGGGCACAACCCCGGTGCGGGCGCCGTCATCGCCGAAGCGCTCGGCGAACAGGAAGAGCGCTTTGCGCGCCCGCTGTTCCTGATCTGCGGCATGATCTCGACCAAGGACCAGACCGGTTTCTTCGCCGCCTTCGAGGGCATCGCCCGCCACGTCTTCACGGTGCCGGTGGCGGGAAGCGAGGCCGGCGTCCCCAACGACCAGCTGGCCGCGCGAGCCGCCGAGGCGGGCCTGTCGGCCGAACCCATCAATTCGGTCGCCGAGGCTCTGGTGCTGCTTCGCGACAGCTGGGAAACCGACGAGCCGGCGCCGCGCATCCTGATCTGCGGCTCGCTCTATCTGATGGGCGATGTGCTCAGGGAAAACGGCACCCCGCCGGTTTGACCGGCGCCGATTCCCGATTCCCCAACCCCGGAAACGGAAGCGGCGCCGTGTTGCCACGGCGCCGCCGGAATGGACCCCCGGGAGCGGTCGCGTCAGTCGTCGAGCAGGGTCGGCCCGCTCTTCGGCTCGCTGGTCCGCTGTTCGCCGGCATCGCGCTGGCGCTTGCGCTCGGTCATGAAGCGGTCGAACTCTTCCTGGTCCTTGGCGCGGCGCAGTTCGCGCAGGTAGCCGTCGAATTCCTCGCGCATCTCGTCGAGCTTGCGGCGCTCTTCCTCGATGCGGGTCATTTCGGCGTCGCGCCAGTCGTCGAAGGCGACGTTGCCGGTGCGGCCGAAGCCGCCCTGACGGCCGCGCGCATGACGGCCTCGGCCCTTGCACGAGGCGAAGAATCCGTCGGTGGCCTGGTTGACCTCGCGCTTGAAACCGTCAAGCCGGTCGCCCCAGATGATGTAGGCGAGCATGGCCAGGCCCAGCGGCCAGAAGACCACGAAACCGAGCACCATCAGCGCAATCGTCGCCGGCGTCCAGGCCGGACGGATCAATGCAGTCGTATTCATCGTTTCCCGTTCCTTCCGTAGGGGGCAGCCGAACCGGGCTGCATGATTTCGAGATGGGAACCGGAAAACGGCTATTCAAGCGCCGGAATTGTAAAGTTGCTTAAACTTGGTGCGCACCAGGCCGCGTCAGAGGCATGACATGTGCGGTGGCCGGCCCCGAACGGAAACGGGGCCGCACGAGGGCGGCCCCGATCCGTCAGGCGCGTCCCCGCCTGATTTGTCTCAGAAACGGTAATTCAGCGTGAACCGCACGGTGTGCAGGTCGAGGTCGACATCGGAGTTGAAGCCATTGTTGGCAACGAACGTCGCATTGCCGAAGTCGGTGTAGCGATACTCCAGACCCGCCGACCAGTTCATGTCGATGGCGTACTGAACGCCGGCGCCCACCGTCCACCCGTTGAAGTTCTCGCTCAGCGTTTCGCCGGTGAAGCTGTTGAAGCGGTCGGTGTCGGCCCAGGCCCAGCCGGCCGTCACGTAGGGCAGGAACCGGTCCATCGCAAAGCCGACGCGACCGCGCACGGAGGCCATGCTGTTGATGTCCATCGAGACGGTCGTATTGTTGAAGCCAACGGCGCTGCCATCGATGTCCGCGAAGGAGAAGTCCGCTTCCACGCCGAGCAGGAGCCCGCTGCCGAAGACGAAATTGTAGCCGACCTGGCCGCCGCCGAAGAACCCGTCCAGGTCGAGGTCCACCGCGCCGGGGAACCCGTTGGTGAACTCGGCGTCGGTATCGGCCCAGCCGTAGCCGCCGTGTACGCCGACGTAGAAGCCGCTCCAGTCTATGGTGGTCACCATCGGCGCCGGCTCGTAGATCACGACATCGGCCGCTCGGGATGTTCCCGCAAGCATGAGCGTTGCCGCGGATGCAAGAGTTAACATGCGTATCATTGCGCTGCCTCCTGAGTGTAGAAGACATAATTTTGAATACAATTTTCTGTTGCGTCGAGTCATTGAGTCGCCAATTCGTGATCTCGTGCTTTTATTGGTGCTAGCAAGTGTCCATTGTGCAACAATAACATCTTGCTTGCAAGATTTTTATATTTGGTAGAATGGGTCGGGAGTCAAGAAGAGGAGACCGTTGTTGAGCGGCTTGGCCCAGCGGCCGCTTCCGTTCTAAAGGCCCCGCGCTCCGATGTCTGAAGGCGCCGAATCGCGCCCGTTCATCCGGCCCGCGCCAACAGTTCCCGCACCGCCTTGAGCATCAGCGCGATGTCCTCCTCGCGCGATAGCCGGTGGTCGCCGTCGGGAATGAGCGTCAGCGCCACGTCGTCGGCCGGCAGGTGTTCCATCAGCTTCTGCGCATGCGAATAGGGCACGTCGGGATCCTTCATGCCCTGCAGGATGATCACGGGGCAGTGGGTCTCGATGACGCCGGCCATGACGCGATTGACCCGCCCGTCCTCGATAAGCGCGCGCGTGTAGATGTTCGGCTCGGGGCTGTAGTCGGACGTCTCCTCGAAGAACCCCTTCGTCTCGAGGTCGCGCCATTGAGCCTTGGTCAGATGCGGCTCCATCAGGTCAACCGTGAAATCCGGCGCTGGCGCGATCAGGAGCATGCCGGCGATCCGTCCCCGCTCGCCTTCTCGCGAGAGTTCCTGCGCCATCCTGAGCGCGATCCAGGCTCCCATCGAGGAGCCGACGAGAATCTGCGGACCTTCGGAAAAACGTTCGAAGACCGCGAGGCTCTCGGCCAGCCAGCGCGAGATGGTGCCGTCGGCGAAGTCGCCGCCCGACATGCCATGGCCCGAATAGTCGTGCCTGAGGCAGGCATGGCCGTTAGCGCGTGCCCAGTCCGCCAGCCGCTCGGCCTTGGTTCCCGACATGTCGGATCGATAGCCGCCCAGCCAGACGAGGCCGGGCGCGAGACCCGGCTGGTGGCGGACGGCGATCCGCGCGCCTCCGGCTTCGATGAAATCCATAGGGACCGATCCGTCCATGCCGTGCTCCTGTTTGTGACCGCCCGCGCCTTGTCCTGTGGAACTGACCGACGCTCTTCGCGTAATGCCGCTTGAATGGCGTGATTTCCGCGACAGGTCGTGCTATTGACAGTTTTCTAGCCGTCCCGACATAGGCGGCTGGGAGGAGCCACGCAAATCACCCCGAACGATATCGGAACAAGGAGTACACGACCATTCGCAGACCGTTCAAAGCCGCAGCGCCCGTCAAGGAAGGGCCGCGCGCAAACAGTGAGATCCGGGCGCCCCGGGTGCAGCTGATCGATTTCGACGGCTCGAACCGCGGCGTCGTCGCCATTCAGGAAGCTTTGCAGATCGCGGAGGACAAGGGCCTCGACCTCGTCGAGATTTCGCCCAACGCCGAACCGCCCGTCTGCAAGATCACCGATCTGGGAAAACTCAAGTATCAGAGCCAGAAGAAGGCGGCAGAGGCGCGCAAGAATCAGAAGGTCGTCGAGATCAAGGAGATCAAGATGCGCCCGAACATCGACACGCACGACTACGAGACCAAGATGAAGGCCGTGCGACGCTTCTTCGACGAAGGCGACAAGGTCAAGCTGACGCTGCGCTTCCGTGGCCGCGAAATGGCGCACATGGAACTCGGCATGGCGCTCTTGAACCGCGTGCGCGAGGAGGTGGCCACCATCGCCAAGGTCGAGGCCGAACCCAAGCTCGAAGGCCGGCAGATGATGATGGTGCTGGCGCCGCGCTGAGGCGCGGCCGGCTGCGCTGACATGCAAGTCGATGCGCGAAGGCGGGTATGTCTCGAGATGAGACCTGACGAAATGGTGAAGAACTCTGAGATCGGCGGACGCGGTGAAACGTCCGCCGAAAGTGCTTCCATCGACGACCTTGGGAGATACCAGCACTGGCGACGTGTCTTGCTGGCAGCGATGATTGCGGTTTCCTTCGCATTCCTGCTGGTCGGCCAGTCCGTCATCCCGCCCGACACCGTGTACCATGAGACCTTGGAAATGCTCGGGGTTCTCATGATCATTCTCGGCATCATCGGTCGGCTCTGGTCGACGCTCTACATCGGCGGGCGCAAGAGCGTCGTGGTCGTGACGGGCGGTCCGTACTCGATCACCCGAAACCCGCTTTATGTTTTCTCGACGCTGGCCGCGGCCGGCGTCGGCGCGCAGACGGGGTCCATCCTTGCCACGATGATCTGCGGGGCGCTGTGCGCGGGTGCCTTTCTCATCGTCATTCGACGCGAGGAACGCTTCCTGCGCAGCGCGCTTGGCCCCGACTACCTCGCCTATTGCGCGCGGGTGCCGCGCTTCTGGCCTCGGCTCGATCTGTATCATGAGGGCGAGACCGGCCATTTCGAGCCCAAGCGTCTGAAGCAGACGCTTGTCGATGGCCTGTTCTTCCTTGCTGTCGTGCCGATCTTCGAATTGATCGACTCGGCGCAGGTGGCGGGAACGCTTCCGGTGCTGTTCCGGTTTCTGTGACCGCGGTTGCGACGCCTGATCGCCCGCGGTCCGAAAACACCCGTTGCGCCAGCCGCTCATCGGATGTATAGACGCCGCGTTCAGAGAACCGCCCGGCAGGGCATGCCGTGGCGGTTTCTTATGCTGACAGCTCACTCGAATGGTCTTCGAGGACAGCGGGGAGCGGCCTTCGGGCCGTGCCAGGAACCTGGCATACCCGCAAAGCCGACCGCGAAGGCGGCCGGCGCGAGCGCAACGACAAAAGGAGAAGCAAAATGCCCAAGATGAAGACCAAATCGTCCGCCAAGAAGCGGTTCAAGATCACCGCGACGGGCAAGGTTCTGTCGGCCGCGGCCGGCAAACGCCACGGCATGATCAAGCGCTCCAACAAGTTCATTCGCGACGCTCGCGGCACCATGGTCCTCCACGAGGCCGATGCCAGGAAGGTCATCAAGAACTTCCTGCCGAACGGCGGCGGCATCTGAGCCACGCCTGACGACAAGCGCCCGACAATTTAAGGAGATCATGACATGGCACGCGTCAAGAGAGGCGTCACCTCGCACGCCAAGCACAAGAAGGTCCTGAAGGCCGCCAAGGGCTTTTACGGCCGTCGCAAGAACACCATCCGCATCGCCAAGCAGGCGGTCGAGAAGTCGCTGCAGTACGCCTACCGCGACCGCAAGAACCGCAAGCGCAATTTCCGCGCCCTGTGGGTTCAGCGCATCAACGCCGCGACGCGCGAGCACGGCCTGACCTATGGCCGCTTCATCGACGGCCTGAACAAGTCCGGCATCGAGATCGACCGCAAGGTCCTGTCCGACATGGCCATCCACGAGCCGCAGGCCTTCGCCGTGCTGGTCGCCAAGGCCAAGGAAGCGCTCGTCTATCTCAAGGACGGCATGCCGAACGAGTTCGAAGCAGCCGTGGCCTGAGGCTGGCGCTTCCCAATCGTTCGAATTTCTGATTTGGGAAACCCGCGCCGGTCTTACTGGCGCGGGTTTTTTGTTTGACGCACGACAGGCTGCAAGCCGCGAACGCGAAGATCGGTGAACTGACATGACGGACCTGACCACGCTGGAAATGACGCTTCTCGCCGACATCGCGGCGGCGGGCGACGAGGCGGCCCTGGAGGCCGTGCGCATCGCCGCGCTGGGCAAGAAGGGGTCCGTGTCCGAACGCCTGAAGACCCTGGGTTCGATGTCGCCCGAGGAGCGCCAGTCGGTCGGCCCGGTCATCAACGGCTTGAAGACCCGCGTCACCGAGGCGCTTGCCGCCCGCCGTGCTGACCTGCGCGATGCCGCGATCGACGCGCGGCTTGCCGCCGAAAAGCTCGACGTGACGCTGCCCGTGCGGTCCTCGCCGGCCGAGCGCGGCCGCATCCACCCGATCAGCCAGGTCATCGACGAGATCGCGGCGATCTTCGGCGACCTCGGCTTTGCCATCGCCGAGGGGCCGGACATCGAGACCGACTACTACAATTTCACTGCGCTCAACTTCCCCGTCGGCCATCCCGCCCGCGAGATGCACGACACCTTCTTCTTCCGCCCCGGTCAGGACGGCGAGCGCAAGCTTTTGCGCACCCACACCTCGCCGGTGCAGATCCGCACCATGGAGACGCAGAAGCCGCCGATCCGCATCGTCATCCCCGGCAAGACCTACCGCCAGGACTCGGACGCCACCCATTCGCCGATGTTCCACCAGCTCGAGGGGCTGGTCATCGACAAGTCGGCCAACGTCGCCAACATGAAATGGGTGCTGGAGGAGTTCTGCAAGGCCTTCTTCGAGGTGCCGAAGGTGGACATGCGCTTCCGCCCGTCCTTCTTCCCCTTCACCGAGCCGAGCCTCGAGGTCGACATTCAGTGCGACCGCTCGCGCCCCGGCGAGGTGCGCTTCGGCGAGGGCAAGGACTGGATGGAGATCCTCGGCTGCGGCATGGTGCATCCCAACGTGCTGCGCATGTCGGGCCTCGATCCCGACGAGTACCAGGGCTTCGCCTGGGGCATGGGCATCGACCGCATCGCCATGCTGAAATACGGCATGCCGGACCTGCGCGCCTTCTTCGACGCCGATGTCCGCTGGCTGCAGCATTACGGCTTCCGGCCGCTCGACCTGCCGACGCTGTTCGGCGGGCTGAGCAGCTGACGCATCGCACCTGACCGATCCGGCCGGCTCGCCGTCCGCGATGCGCCTACCGGCCGAGGATCACGTCCATGATCGATCCCGGTCGCCGCTCGACGGTTTCGCCGACGCCGACGCTCGGCCTCCGGATCGAGGCGGTCGTTTCCTCGCGCCGCGGCAGGGGCGGTTCGGCGCGCGAGATCGCGGGAGCCTCGTCCTCTGGCGAGCCGACGGGAATGCTCGGCCGCCGGGCTGGTTCGTCCGTCGGCGGATAGCGGCGCATGCCGGCGCCCGGCAACGCCGCGATGGGCACGCCGTCGTGGGCAGCCGTCATGAAGTCCTTCCACGCCATCGCCGGCAACGAACCGCCGGTGACGTTCTTCATCGGCTTTGCGTCGTCGTTGCCGAACCACACGCCCGTGGTCAGATTGGCCGTGTAGCCGACGAACCAGGCGTCGCGCGCGTTCTGGCTCGTGCCCGTCTTGCCGGCCGACGGCCAGCCGAAGTCGGCGCGCCGGGCGGTGCCCGTGCGGATCGTCTCGGCCATCATCGAGTTCATCATCGCCACGATCTGCGGATTGATCACGCGCGGAACGCCGCCGCTCGGATGAGCGTAGAGCAGCTTGCCGGTGGCGCTGGTGACCCGGCTGACGAAATGGATCTGCGGCCGGTAGCCGCCATTGGCGAACGGGACGTAGGCCGCCGTCAGCTCCAGCGGCGTCACCTCCGACGTTCCGAGCGCGATCGAGGCGTTCGCGGTCAGCGGGGATTCGATGCCGAGCCGGTTCGCGACCTCGACAACCGCCTTCGGACCCGCTTCCACGGCAAGCTGCGCCGCCACCGAATTGAGCGACTTCGACAGCGCCGCGGTCAACGTCACCTCGCCATGATACTTGCCCTTGTAGTTGTCCGGCGACCACTTGCCGATCCTGACGGGTGCGTCGTTGCGGATGCTCTCAGGCGTGCGGCCCTGCTCCAGCGCAGCCAGGTAGACGAAGGGCTTGAATGCCGAGCCGGGTTGCCGGCGCGCTTCCGAGGCCCGGTCGAACTGGCTGTTGGCATAGTCGGCGCCGCCGATCATCGCGCGCACGGCGCCCGAATTGTCGATCGAGACCAGCGCGCCCTGCGAGACGGCGAGAGTCTCGCGATGCTCCTCGATGAGCTTGCGGATCGATGCCTCGCCGAGCTTCTGCAGCGTCAGGTCGATCGTCGTCTCCACGATGACGTCGCCCCGGACGTCGCCGATCAGGCCGGGCAGTTCCCCCATCACGCGATCGGCGACATAGTGCTCCGACCCGGTCCAGTAGGCCGCCGCGCGCGTTGCCGGCGCGCTGATGGCCGCCGTCATCTCGCTGCCCCCGATCATGCCCTGGTCGGCCATGGCCGAGAGGACCAGCTGCGCGCGGGCCTCGGCGGCCTTGGGATCGCGGGCTGGCGACAGCCGCGACGGCGCCTTCAGGAGGCCGGCGAGAAGCGCGGCCTCCGACAGCGTGACCTCGCGCGCCGACTTGTTGAAGTAGCGTCGCGACGCCGCCTCGACGCCATAGGCGCCCGAACCGAAATAGACCCGGTTCAGGTACATCTCCAGGATCTGCGCCTTGGTGTGCTTGCGCTCCAGCCAGAGCGCGAGCAGCACCTCCTGGACCTTCCGCTCGATGGTGCGATCGGCGCTCAGGAACAGGTTCTTGGCCAGCTGCTGGGTGATGGTGGAGCCGCCCTGCACCAGCCGCCCTTCCATGAGATTGGCGGTCATCGCGCGGGCAAGGCCCAGCGCATCCACCCCGAAATGCGAATGGAAGCGGCGATCCTCGATGGCGATGACGGCCTGCGGGATGTGCGGCGACATCTCGTGGATCCCGACCGCTTCGCCGCCGGTCATGCCGCGATTGGCCAGGAGATGGCCGTCGGCCGAGACGATGCGCACGTTGGGCGGGCGATCGGGCACCGACCATGTGGTGGCCGACGGCATGCGCGCGCCGTAATAGGCCACCATCACCGCGCCGCCGATGCCGATCCAGATCGAGGCGACCAGCGCCCAGTAGGCGCTGCCGCGCACGAGCCCGAAGAACCAGAAGCCGCCGCCGCCGCGCGCGCCCTTTCGGCGCCCGGCGGCCTGCTTTCCCTTGCCGGTCTTGCTGGCCTTGCCGCGCGCGGACTTGCTCGCGCCGGATGTCTTGTCGCGGCCCGATTTGGCGCCGCGCGGCGGTCCGACCACGCGATCGTCCTCGCTCGCGGTCAGCTCGACCCCGCCGCGGGGCGCCCGCGCCTCGTCGAAGCGCGGCTCGATCCTGACGTTGCTTTTGCGATTGGCCATGAGCACTGCCTGTCGTCGGGGCCTCGACCGGCCGTCTGTCCGGACGTTAAGGCCGGCGGTTTAAGGGGAGATTAAGCCGATATCGCGGCCCGAGGACGCGTCGCCCGCCGGGCCGCGACATCACGCTTGCGTGAGCCTGTCCAGGGCTTAAGCCTTTGGTTGCATCCCGCCGCTATGTTTGTCGCGAAGGCTGGAGAACCCGGCGAAGGGACGAGACGGATGACGGATGCAACGCAAGCCCTCCGCGGTGGCCGGGTGGCATGGGTCGATGCCGCCAAGGGCCTGTGCATCATCCTGGTGGTGATGGTGCATGCCACCATCGGCGTGGAGATCGCGGCCGGCGAGCGCGGCTTCATGTATGCCGTGGTGGCCTGGGCGCGGCCGTTCCGCATGCCCGACTTCTTCCTCATCTCGGGCCTGTTCCTGGCCCTCACCATCGACCGGCCCTGGCGGCGCTATCTCGATCGCAAGGTGGTGCATTTCCTCTATTTCTATCTGCTCTGGCTGACCATCCAGTTCGCCTTCAAGGCGCCCGGCATGGCGGCCGAAGCCGGCGACTGGTCCGCGCCGCTGGCCGGCTGGGTCGAGGCTTTGTGGCAGCCCTTCGGCACGCTGTGGTTCATCTACGTGCTGCCGGTGTTCTTCGTCTTCACCCGTCTGGTGCGCGGTCTGCCTGTCTGGTTCGTGCTGGCCTGGGCGGCGGTGCTCGAGGCGCTGCCGGTCTACACCGGCTGGTTGGTGTTCGACGAGTTCGCGCAGCGCTACGTCTTCTTCTTCGTCGGCTACGCCTTGGCGCCGCATGTCCTGTCCTTTGCCGCGTCGGTCATGCGCCAACCCGTTCTGGCGCTCGCCGGCCTTGCGGTCTGGGGCCTCGTCAATGGCGCGCTGGTCTTCACCCCGACGCCGGGCGCGCTCGCCTTCCTCCTCCAGGGCGAGATCGGCGACACGGGCGCCACCGGCGGCCTGTCGGAACTGCCGGGCGTGTCGCTGGTGCTGGGCCTGGCCGGCGCGCTCGCCATCGTCGCCGTCGCCGCGCTCCTCGCGGGGGCGCCATGGGCCGCCTGGCTGCGCTGGCTGGGACGGCATTCGATCGTCGTCTACCTCGCCTTCTTCCTGCCCATGGCGGCAACCCGCGTCGTGCTGGTCAAGACCGGCCTGGTCCCCGATGTCGGGCTGATGGCCTTCCTCACCACGGTGGCGGGCATCGCCGGGCCGGCGGTGCTCTACGGGCTGGTGCAATGGAGCGGGCGCGGGCAGTTCCTGTTCGAGCGGCCGGCCTGGGCCTCGATCGAACGCGGCGGCGCGGCGGCCAGCAAACGTCAGGCGGCCTGAGCGATATGGGCTCTCAGGGTTCGATCTCGATCGTCTCCCCCTGGCCGGGGCCGAGCGCGCAGATCCGGCAGCAATCCTGGCATTCGAGGTCGCGGTCGGGGCCGACGCCCCACACGGTGCGGTCGTCGCCATTGCGCCAGGCGCCGTAGCAGATGCGAACGCCGCCCGTGCAGTCGATCGCCACCGATTTGCTCTCGCCCTTCTCCAGCAGGTAGATCCGGTCGCGCCCGGGCCACACCTTGCCCGACGCCGCGTCCGAAAACTCGATCACCACGCCAAAGGGCGCCCGGTTCATGACGAAGAACGTCATTTCGTCCGCCCGTGCCGGAACGGCGGCGGCGAGGAAGGCAAGCGCGAGGAGGAAGCCGCGAATCATGCTGGCGATTCTCCTCCCGCGCGGGGCGGGGATCAAGGGGGGTGTCGAGGCCGGTTCAGGCGCGTCGCGGCGGCGTGCCGCGACTGCTTTTCAGGCGAGGAGCAGGGGGGATATGCGCGGCCAGCGAATGGTCTTCAGGAACGTTCCCGAACGGCGACCAGCGGCCCGCCTGCGCGCGATGAGCCGGCGACGTCCCCGCCGCGCGGATCCGGAGCGGCGTCCGTTCAGCCCTTGTCGCTGTCGAGCCAGATCGTCACCGGCCCGTCATTGACCAGCGCCACCGCCATGTCGGCGCCGAAGACGCCGGTCGCGACGGGAACGCCATGCGCGGCGAGCGCGGCGGCGAAGTGTTCATACAACCGGCGGCCGTCCTCGGGCGCCGCGGCCGACGAGAAGCCGGGGCGGTTGCCCTTCGTCTCGGCCGCCAGCGTGAACTGGCTGACGACCAGCGCCGCCCCGCCGACATCGAGCACGGAGCGGTTCATGCGGCCGGCGTCGTCCTTGAACATGCGCAGCCTGGCGACCTTGCCCGCCAGCCAGGCCGACTGCGCCTCCCCGTCGCCCTGCATGGCGCAGACCAGCACGACAAGACCCGCGCCGATTTCGCCGATGACGGCGCCATCGACGGTGACCGAGGCTCCGGTGGTGCGTTGGATCAGCGCGCGCATGGGGGATGTCTAGGCGATCGGCGGGCGAGGCGAAAGGCCGGTAGCGTGCGCCCTTACCTTCGTCATCAACTCTGAGGAATTTCTGCGTCTCTGAGCCTTGCGTTGAGGGTGACGACGATCTTGCGCATGACGG
>JBHYDY010000010.1:0-141386 GCA_051860465.1 Mesorhizobium sp. | reverse complement strand
TCAGCCGAAAACGAAAGCGAGCAGGGTGGTCCGACGCCTTCGCCAGATCAATCATCGGCCAAATGCGATAGCCCTAGTTCTGACCGAAAGCCACCTTGCGCTCGGGACCAGTCGAGGCTAATAGACGAAACTCCTTCCTCTACAGCGCAGCAGCATCTTTTCCTCCGCCGCCGGCCCATCGCCGCATCCGCTGTACCTCGCCTCCTAACATCAGAGCTGTTCTCCATGCAGGAAATGAAACTCCAGGACTTCAAGAACAAGAAGCCGACCGACCTCATTGCGTTCGCCGAATCGCTCGAGGTCGAGAATGCGAGCGTGATGCGCAAGCAGGAGCTCATGTTCGCGATCCTGAAGAAATTGGCCGCGCAGGATATCGAGATCATCGGCGATGGCGTGGTGGAAGTCCTCCAGGACGGTTTCGGCTTCCTGCGATCGGCGAACGCCAACTACCTGCCTGGCCCGGATGACATCTACATATCACCTTCGCAGATCCGCCGTTTTTCGCTGAAGACCGGCGACACGGTCGAAGGGCCTATCCGCAGCCCAAAGGAAGGCGAGCGCTACTTCGCGCTGCTGAAGGTCAACACCATCAATTTTGACGATCCTGAAAAGATCCGCCACAAGATCCACTTCGACAATCTCACTCCGCTCTATCCGAACGAGCGGTTGAAGATGGAAGTGGAGAACCCGACGACGAAGGATATCTCCTCGCGGGTGATCGATCTTGTGGCGCCTCTGGGAAAAGGTCAGCGCGGCCTGATCGTCGCTCCGCCGCGGACTGGCAAGACGGTGCTGCTCCAGAACATCGCCCACTCGATCACGTCCAACCATCCCGAGTGCTTCCTGATCGTACTCCTCATCGATGAACGGCCCGAGGAGGTCACGGACATGCAGCGTTCCGTGCGCGGCGAAGTCGTATCCTCGACCTTCGATGAACCGGCGGTGCGACATGTGCAAGTCGCCGAAATCGTCATCGAGAAGGCAAAGCGCCTCGTCGAACACGGGCGCGACGTCGTGATCCTGCTCGATTCGATCACGCGCCTGGGGCGTGCCTACAACACCGTCGTGCCTTCTTCGGGCAAGGTTTTGACCGGTGGCGTCGATGCGAACGCGCTGCAGCGCCCGAAGCGCTTCTTCGGCGCAGCCCGCAACATCGAGGAAGGCGGATCGCTCACCATCATCGCAACGGCCCTGATCGACACCGGCAGCCGCATGGACGAGGTCATCTTCGAAGAGTTCAAGGGTACGGGCAATTCTGAAATCGTCCTCGACCGCAAGGTCGCCGACAAGCGCATCTTCCCGGCCATGGACATTCTCAAGTCGGGCACGCGCAAGGAAGACCTGCTGGTGCCGCGCCAGGACCTGCAGAAGATCTTCGTGCTGCGTCGTATCCTTTCCCCGATGGGCACCACCGACGCGATCGAGTTCCTGATCGACAAGCTGAAGCAGACGAAGGGCAATGCCGACTTCTTCGATTCGATGAACACCTGATCGACCTGATCGATTCGGCTGCGATACAGAAGCCGTTTGCCAAACATCGATTCACAACCGTAACGATCACGGTGCGGTATCGAGGGTCGCGCATTGTGACCGTTTCGTACTCCGAGGCTGACCCGTGCAGACCACGACCGACATCGATACGATCTTCGCCCTGTCCAGCGGCCGTCTCCCAGCAGGGCTCGCGGTCATTCGGGTTTCCGGGCCAACGGCTTTCGAGGCCGTGCGGACACTCACGGGCGTCCTCCCGCCCCCGCGGATGTTGGAACGCAGGGCAGTCCGATCCCGCTTCGGGGACCTGCTGGATCGGGGCCTTGTTGTAATCTTCCCGACTCCACGCAGTTTCACCGGCGAGGATTGTGCGGAGCTTCATCTTCATGGCGGAAGGGCCGTGGTGGAGGCCGTCTCGCGCGAACTGGCGGCAATGCCGGGCGTGCGGCAGGCGCAGGCCGGCGAGTTCTCGCTTCGTGCTTTTACGCACGGCAAATTCGACCTGACGACCGCCGAGGCGCTTGCCGATCTGATCGAGGCTGAGACAGAAGCGCAACGACGCTTTGCGATCGAGAACGCCTCCGGCCGGAATGCGGTCCTGTACGCGAGGTGGCGCGAGACGTTGATCCACGGACGCGCGTTGATAGAGGCCGAACTGGATTTCCCGGACGAGGACGATGTCCCAGGTTCCGTGTCGGACCAGGTGTGGGCCTCGGTCGGAGCGTTGATTGCGGAGATTGACGCGCATCTGCGTCATCGGCGCAGCGGTGAGATCATTCGAGACGGCTTTCGCGTAGCCATTGTCGGTGCGCCAAATGCGGGCAAATCGAGTTTGTTGAACGCCCTCGCCAGCCGCGACGTCGCGATCGTTTCCGATGAACCGGGCACAACCCGCGATATCGTCGAGGTTGCCCTCGACTTGAACGGCGTCAAGGTGATCCTGATGGACACCGCCGGCATTCGCGAAACCACAGCAAAGGTAGAGCGGCAAGGCATCGCACGGGCAAGGGCCGTGGCCGAACGCGCCGACCTTGTGCTTCTGGTTGAAGACTGTTCGACGCAGTCCGATTTCAGCGGCGCCATTTCCGAAGCAGGCAGAACGCTGAAGGTCCGATCCAAGATCGATCTGCTTGACGGCGCCGATTCACGTGAAACATCCCCGATCGCGATGGGCGTTTCGACGCTTACTGGTGAAGGGGTCCCTGACTTGATAGCGCGGATCGCCGTCGAGGCGATGGAGGCGGTATCGGTCACAACGGATCCATTGCCGTTTCGGGAGCGGCACGTAAGCGAACTGACAAACGCCCGCGAGGTGCTGGGCGTCTTTACGGCGATGCGGAAGGCGCCGCTCGAGCTTGCCGCCGAACAACTGCGGTTGGCATCTGACAGCCTGGCGCGGATCATAGGGCAGATCGATACCGAGGATTTGCTGGACGTCGTCTTTTCCCGTTTCTGCATCGGCAAATGAACCCGCCTGGAACTGCCCGGTGACTCACGTGAAACAATGCGGTAGAGCGGTTCCGCCAAGCCCCTCCCTATCGTTTCAGAACCATGTCGATCGGCGGCGGGCCAAAGCGTAGATATTGCCACCATCGGTTTTGCGACGGAGATCCCCATGGACACCTATGACGTCGTCATTGTCGGAGGCGGACACGCCGGTTGCGAGGCTGCTTCTGCCGCTGCCCGCACCGGCGCGCGTACTGCCCTCGTGACCCTGTCAAAGGGGACCATCGGCGTGATGTCCTGCAATCCAGCGATTGGCGGACTGGGGAAGGGCCACCTCGTTCGCGAGATCGATGCACTCGACGGCTTGATGGGGCGAGTCGCCGACGCGGCGGGTATCCAGTTCAGGCTCCTGAACCGAAAGAAAGGCCCCGCCGTTCGAGGTCCCCGCACACAGGCTGATCGCAAGCTCTACCGCGAAGCCATGCAGCACGCGATCGCCACGCACGAGAACCTCGACGTGATCGAAGGCGAAATCGAAGCCATCGAGACGAAACATGACGAGGTGGTCGGCGTTCGCCTCGTGGGCGGACGGCCCATTCATTGTAGGTCGGCGGTGATTACGACGGGAACCTTTCTGGGCGGTCTCATCCACATCGGCGACAAGCGCTTTCCGGCCGGCCGCATGAACGACCCGGCTAGTCTCGCCCTGAGCAAGTGGTTTCGTACCAAGGGCTTTTCGGTTGGCCGCCTGAAGACCGGAACCCCGCCGCGCCTCGACGGCAAGACCATTGATTGGCAACAACTCGACATGCAGGCGGCGGATACCGAGCCGGTTCCATTTTCGTTCATGACGACGAGGATCGCCAATCAGCAGATCGAGTGCGGTGTCACGCACACGACTGCCGAAACGCACGCGGTGATCAGGGAGAACCTCGGCCGTTCGGCGATGTATTCCGGCAACATCGAGGGGATCGGACCGCGATACTGCCCATCAATAGAGGATAAGGTGGTCAAGTTTGCGGACCGGGATCAGCACCAGATCTTTCTCGAGCCGGAGGGCCTCGACGACGACACGGTCTATCCCAATGGCATTTCGACATCGATGCCAGAGGACGTGCAACGCGCGGTGATCGATTCGATTCCCGGCCTTGCCGGCACCCGCATTCTGCAGCCCGGCTATGCGATCGAGTATGATTACATCGATCCCCGTGGTTTGCTTCTGACCCTGGAGACCAAACTGGTAGGCGGGCTTTACCTCGCCGGGCAGATCAACGGCACCACAGGGTACGAGGAAGCAGCGGCACAGGGGTTGGTTGCGGGCCTGAACGCTGCCTTGCGCGCAAGTGGTGGTTCCCAGGTCACGTTCAGCCGAGCGGAGTCCTACATCGGCGTCCTCACCGACGATCTCGTCAGCCGAGGGGTGTCGGAGCCCTATCGCATGTTTACCTCGCGGGCGGAGTTTCGCCTGACGCTGCGGGCGGACAATGCCGACATCCGCTTGACACCGCTTGGGAAGAAAATCGGGATCGTCAGTGCCGCGAGGGCGAAGGTCTTTGATGGCAAGGAGACCGCCTTGAACGATGCGAGGCGTATTTTGAAGTCGTTGTCGCTTACACCGAGTGAGGTCGCGGCATATGGGCTGTCCGTCAATTCCGACGGGGTAAGACGGTCCGCTTATGATCTCCTGTCCAGAGCGGACGTTGGCTTGACTGATCTTCAGCGTATCTGGGCGGACCTGCGAATGATCAATGGCATCGTTGCAGAAACAATTGATTCGGAGGCGAAATACTCCGTCTATCTCGATCGTCAGGCTGGGGACATTGCCCGTATCAAACGTGAGGAAAACACGCCCATCCCGACCGGCATTGATTTTTCGGCCATGGCCGGTCTGTCCAGCGAATTGAAGCATAAGCTGGCGGCTCGGCGGCCCGGCACGATCGCTGATGCTCAGAAGATCGACGGAATGACGCCGGCGGCTCTCGCGTTTCTTGTGGCGCAGGTTCGGCAATATGGCGCCGCGTTTCGGAGTGTTGGATAGGTGTCGCGGTTCAACGAGCTGATTCGGGTTGCGGGTCCTGTTTCACGTGAAACCTTTGAACGTCTTGAGGCTTTCGAAGCGGTTTTCCGTCGATGGGCTTCTCGTATCAACCTCGTGGCGCCATCGACCCTCAACGACGTCTGGGAGCGCCATATCCTTGATAGTGCCCAATTGTTTCCTCTGGCTGAAAACGCCAGGCGGTGGGCCGATATAGGCTCTGGAGGAGGGTTTCCAGGCGCAGTCCTTGCCATTCTCCTGGAGGAACGCCCGAACTCTTCCATCGTCCTGATCGAGTCAAATGGCAAGAAATCTGCGTTTCTCCGCAACGCTTTGGCCGAATTGGCGCCGAGGGCACGGATCGTTCCGCAAAGGGCCGAAGTCGTTATCGCCAATGACGAGGCGCCGGCTATCATCACCGCCCGGGCCGTCGCCTCGCTGGCCGATCTTCTCTCCCTCACGGAGCCGTGGCTTATGGCTGGCGCCCGGGCACTCTTTCACAAAGGCCGGGATTACCGTGCGGAAGTGAAACTAGCTGGTGACACGTGGAATCTCGATTTGGTAGAACATGAAAGCGCCATCGATACGCAGAGCGTCATTCTAGACATCAGGCAGATCCGGCGCGCCTGACGAACAGCGGAAGCGGGACATCTGATGCTCAACGGTGCTCGGATCATCACAGTCGCCAACCAGAAGGGCGGAGTCGGCAAGACGACCACCGCCATCAACCTGGCCACAGCCCTGGCAGCCATTGGCGAAAAGGTTCTGATCGTCGACCTGGACCCGCAGGGCAATGCGAGCACCGGGCTGGGTATCGACCGCAAGGATCGCGACCTGTCTTCCTATGACGTCATGGTCGGGAATGCGTCGATTGTCCGAGCGGCGATTCCGACCGCCGTTCCCGAGCTCTGGATTGTTCCCTCCACGCTGGATCTGCTTGGCGTCGAAATGGAGATCGCCGGATCACCGGACAGGGCCCTGCGGTTGCGCAAGGCGCTTCGGGGACCGGTCGCGATGTCCGGCGACTTCAACTATATCCTCATCGATTGTCCTCCGTCGCTCAACCTCCTGACCATCAACTCGATGGCGGCCGCGGATTCGGTGCTGGTGCCGCTGCAATGCGAGTTCTTTGCGCTGGAGGGCCTGAGCCAGCTGCTTGAAACCATCGCCGAGGTGCGGGCGACCATAAACCCGGCGCTGGAGATCCAGGGTATCGTGCTGACGATGTATGACGGCCGAAACAATCTGGCGAACCAGGTGGTCGACGATGTTCGTGAGCACATGGGCGAGAAGGTGTACCAGACGGTCATCCCGCGAAATGTGCGCGTGTCGGAGGCACCGTCCTACGGGAAGCCCGCCATACTCTACGATTTGAAGTGCACCGGAAGCCAAGCCTATCTCCAGCTCGCCTCGGAGGTGATCCGGCGCGAGCGGCGGTTGCGGGCAGCTTGATGCGGGTGTCGACAGGAACACGATCGGAAATATGCGAATGAGTGACGATCTTTCCCGCAAGCGTCTTGGTCGCGGCCTGGCGGCCCTGATTGGCGAAATGGACAAGCCGACGAGTACCACGCAGTTTTCCGCGTCCGCGGACCGGAAGGTGCCGATCGAATTCATCTCGGCCAATCCGCGCAATCCGCGGCGCCACTTTGCCGAATCGGAGCTCACCGATCTGGCCGCATCGATCCGGGAGCATGGAATCGTTCAGCCCATCGTCGTCAGGCCGGCGCAAGGTGGACGGTACGAGATCATTGCCGGTGAACGTCGATGGCGCGCCGCGCAACAGGCTGGCCTCGCGCAGGTGCCGGTCATTCTCCGCGATGTCGACGACCGGGTCGCGCTCGAAATAGCGATCATCGAGAATGTGCAGCGCAGCGATCTGAACCCGCTCGAAGAGGCTTCCGGGTATCAGAGCCTGATCGACGAACACCAGTATACGCAGGCGGACCTGGCGCAGGTAATCGGCAAGTCGCGCAGCCACGTCGCCAATACGTTGAGATTGCTGAAGCTTCCCGGCGATGTCCGACAGATGGTGATCAACGGCGAACTCTCCGCCGGGCATGCGCGGACGCTAGTCACCGCCGACAATCCGATGGCGCTGGCGCAACGCATCGTCAGCGAGGGTCTGTCCGTACGGCAGGCCGAAAGCCTGGTGCAGGCACCCGAAACAAAGTCGGCGATGGATCGCAGGCCCAAGGATGGGCCGAAGGAGAAGGACGCGGACACGACGGCGCTGGAGAAGCTGCTCTCGGATGCGACAGGTCTCGGGGTCACGATCAATCACAGGAGCGGGGGAGGCGAATTGCGCCTCGCCTATGCGTCGCTGGAGCAGTTGGACGACATCTGTCGGAAGCTTCAGACTCGCTGATTCGATGGACTTGATCCAGTCTACGCGCTGCGGCGCATCGACTGGACCCCGAGCGCAAGCAGGGTCTGTCTCGTGACCTCCACCGCGAGTTCAGGGCGTCGACGCGTGAGCAGAACGGTCTGCTGAAGTCGATCGAGCCCTTGCGCGAGGGCCTCTACCGTCCAGCGCGTCAAGGCGCCCTCGACAATCGACCGCCGCGCGAAGAACACGGGTGGTCGAGCCCCGGCAACGACGCTGGATGCGTTCCGCCCGCCAAGGTCCATTTGGGCCCGGAGCACGGCCAGCGATTGAAACTGGCGCATGGTCGCTGAAAGGAACAGGAACGGGGCGGTACCGGCCGAAAGCGCGCGCTGCATCTTCTCCTCCATCTCCGCCAGGCGGCCGAGCAACATGGCGTCCACGACCTGATCCGCGGACACGCTGGCCACGTCGCCCAGGGACGCTTCGACGTCGGCGAGTTCGATCGTCTTCTGGCCCGCACAGTACAAAAGCAGCTTCTGGATCTCGCCGCGGCTGGCGAGCCGATCGCCGCCGACCTGGGATTTCAGCGCCTGGCGCGCCTCCAGCGTGATCGCCATGTTCGCTGCCTGCAACTCCTGATCCATCAGCTGGTCGATGGAGCGGCCTTCGTCGGCATAGCACGGCAGCGCCATTGCCGTCTTGGCGCTCTCGGCCACGGTGCGCAGCGGGGCATTCTTCTTGAGGTCGCCAGCCTCGATCAGGACGATGGCATCCTGTGGGGGCTTTTCCGACAGGACCTTTACAGCGTCGGCCGTGCCTTTGTGGCTTCCGGCGTTGCGAAGCCAGATCAACCGCTTACCGCCGAACATCGAGACCGTGGACGCCTCGTCGATCAGCCGACCAGGGTCGCTTTCGATCTCGCCGGCCTCGAGCCTTACGACCGCGAAGGGATCGTCGAGGTCAAGGCCGGTCTTGCCGGCGAAGAGTTTTGCTCGTTCGGAAACCAGTCCACGGTCGGGGCCGTAGACGAGGACGATCCCGACCATCGGGTCGGGTCGGGTCAGCCATCCGTCGACTTCATGGGATTTCTTTTGTGCCATTGCTCTCCTTTATCACGGCGCGCCGGGCTGGACAGAGCCGTCGTCGCGGCCGGGATCGACGCGGGTCGGTTTCACGTGAAGCACGCGGCCGGGTTCATCTTGACAGAAACGGGTTCAATAATTAACGTGTTAATGAAAGCACCCCGGGGCGAGCCATGCCGCACTTCTCCATCGAATATTCTTCCAACCTGGAGGGTGACGTCGACATCCAGGACCTTTGCGACGTCGTCCTGGCGGCGATGATGGAGAGCGGTCTTTTCGAACTCGGTGCCGTTCGGGTCCGTGCCATCCGGTGCGAGGCCTTTGCGGTTGCCGACTGCCTGCCGGAGAACGCGTTTGTCGACATGAGCCTGCGGATCGGAACCGGACGAAGCCCGGAGGAGCGTGAAAAGGCGGGTTCGGCCATCTTCGCCGCTGTTGCGGACCACCTGTCCCTGCTTTTGGCCAAGCCGCATTTTGCGCTCTCGCTCGAGATTCGGGAGATCGATCCAGTCCTGAGCTGGAAGCAGAACGCCATGCATCCGCGGCTTCGCGCCGAAACGCGATAGGAGTTCATCATGTCCGACCTTGCTGCCAATCTCGCCAGGGCCGATACCTATCTCGAGCGGTTCAAGCGCGAAGGCGTGTTGAATCACATCGGCGGCGAAGACGGTCCTGCTGCCGATGGCGGGACTTTCGAAAGTCTTTCACCCGTGAACATGGCAGTGCTCGGCACCGTTGCGCGCGGGAAAGCGGAAGACATCGATCGAGCGGCCAGGGCGGCGAAAGCCGCCTTTCCAGCCTGGGCGGCGCTGAGCGGCGACGCCCGGAAGGCAATCCTGCACCGGATCGCCGACGCCATCGTCGCTCGGGCCGAAGAGATCGCCTTCGTCGAATGCATGGATACGGGCCAGGCGCTCAAATTCATGTCGAAGGCGGCACTCAGAGGCGCGGAGAATTTCCGTTTTTTTGCTGATCGGGCGCCCGAGGCCCGCGATGGTCGCGCGTTGCGGGCGCCGGACCAGGTGAACATGACCACCCGCGTGCCGATCGGCCCTGTGGGAATCATCACGCCTTGGAACACACCCTTCATGCTGTCGACCTGGAAGATCGCACCAGCGCTGGCCGCCGGTTGCACCGTGGTCCACAAGCCCGCGGAACTGTCGCCGCTGTCGGCGAGGCTGCTCATTGAGATCGCGGAGGAAGCGGGGCTTCCGAAGGGTGTTTGGAACCTCGTCAACGGTTTTGGCGAGGAAGCAGGCCGAGCCCTGACAGAGCACCCTGACATCAAGGCGATCGGTTTCGTGGGCGAAAGCCGCACCGGCTCGCTGATCATGAAGCAGGGCGCCGACACATTGAAACGCGTGCATTTCGAGCTGGGCGGCAAGAACCCGGTCGTTGTGTTCGCCGATGCGGATATCGACCGCGCCGCGGATGCGGCGGTGTTCATGATCTACTCACTCAACGGCGAACGCTGTACCTCCTCGTCGCGCCTCCTCGTCGAAGACAGCATCTACGACGCCTTCACGGCGAAGGTGGCCGAAACGGCGAAGCGCATTCCGATCGGCCACCCACTCGATCCGAAAACCGTCATCGGTCCCCTGATCCATCCGGAGCACGAAAAGAAGGTATTGTCCTATGTCGAGATGGCGCGCAGGGAAGGCGCCACCATCGCAACGGGCGGCGCGAAGGCCATGACCGGCGAGCTTGCGATGGGCTGCTATGTCGAGCCGACCCTGTTTACCCATGCGCGCAACGACATGCGGATTTCTCAGGAGGAGATCTTCGGCCCGGTGCTGACCGCCATCCCGTTCCGCGACGAGGCGGAGGCGTTGGCGATCGCCAACGATGTGCGATACGGCCTGACCGGCTATCTCTGGACGAGTGACGTCACGCGCGCTTTCCGCTTCACCGATGGCCTCCAGGCGGGCATGATCTGGGTGAACTCCGAGAATGTGCGGCACCTGCCGACGCCGTTCGGCGGCGTCAAGAACTCCGGCATCGGGCGCGACGGTGGCGACTGGTCGTTCGACTTCTACATGGAGACGAAGAATGTTGCCTTCGCCACCGGCACGAACGCCATCCCGAAGCTTGGCGGCTGACGGCCGAATGACCGAGATCAAGTTCCCAGGCCAGTCCGCAGCCTAAGCTCCGCTTCGCCACAGAACGGGAGGAAACCCATGCCCTTGCCGGCGCCGAATCTCTATCCACCCTTCCATATTGTCCGGCTGAGCCATGTCGAGCTGCATGTCACCGACCTCGCCCGGTCGAAGGCCTTCTGGGTCGATACGCTCGGCCTGCAGGTGACGCACGAGGACGAGGAACTGATCACGCTGCGGGCGATGGAGGAGCGCAATCACCACTGCGTCATCCTTCGCAAGGCGGACCAACCATCGGCCGGTCACCTTGCCTTCAAGGTCTATGCCGAGGAGGATCTCGACAAGGCGCATGCCTGGTTATCGGCGCGCGGCCACGCGGTGGAATGGGTGGAGCGCCCCTGGCAGGACCGAACGCTGCGCACTCGCGATCCGCAAGGCGTTCCACTCGAGTTCTACGCAACGATGGAGCGGCTGACGCCGATTCATCAGAAATATGCGCTCTACAAGGGCGTCAAGCCGCTGCGGATCGACCATTTCAACTGCTTTTCGACCAATGTCGACGCATCGGTTGCGTTCTACAACGATATCGGCTTCCGGGTCAGCGAGTACACCGAGGACGAGGAGAGCAAGCGGCTTTGGGCAGCCTGGATGCATCGCAAGGGCGGCGTCCATGACATGGCCTTTACCAATGGCCGTGGGCCGCGCCTGCACCACGTCGCCTTCTGGGTGCCAACACCGCTCAACATCATCGACCTGCTCGACCTGATGTCGACGACCGGCTATCTCGCAAACATCGAGCGCGGTCCCGGCCGGCACGGCATATCCAATGCCTTTTTCCTTTACATCCGGGATCCGGATGGACATCGCGTCGAGATCTACTGCTCCGACTATCTGACGATCGACCCCGATCACGAGCCGATCCGATGGGACCTGAAGGATCCGCAGCGGCAGACGCTGTGGGGTGCGCCGGCGCCGAAAAGCTGGTTCGAGGAAGGCACGGCCTTTGCCGATACAGAGATCGGCGAGCCGACGCTGGCCGCCCAGCCGATCGTCGCGCCTTGACGCGGAGAACCGCGGCGTGTCGCATGGTGGCAAGGAGGAGAAGGGCATGAGCGCGCGGACACGGTTCGTCAGTTTCACCCACGCAGATCGCCCGGGCTGGGGCCTGGAGACCGAGGGCGGCGTCATCGACCTGTCTCAACGCTATGGCCATCGATGGCCGAGCCTGCGCGAGGTGGTGGCCGCGCATGCGCTCGCCGCTCTCGCCGAAGAGTGCGCCGACCATGCAGCGGATTTCCCGGCTGGCGAGATGACCTACGACATTCCGATCACGCGGCCGGAAAAGATCATCTGCGTGGGCGTCAACTACCCGGACCGCAACGAAGAGTACAAGGACGGCCAGGCCGCGCCCGGAAACCCATCGCTTTTCGTCCGCTTCCCACGCTCCTTTGTCGGCCATGGCCAGGCTTTGGTGCGTCCGCCGGAATCCGACCAGCTGGATTACGAAGGCGAGATCGCGCTGGTCATCGGAAAGACCGGTCGGCGGATATCGGAAGCCACCGCGCTCGACCATGTCTCGGGATTGACGCTCTGCAACGAAGGCACGATCCGCGATTGGGTGCGGCACGCGAAGTTCAACGTCACCCAGGGCAAGAACTTCGACGGGACGGGTTCGCTCGGTCCCTGGCTCGTCCCCTATGTCGACGAGGCACAGATTGCCGACATCGCGCTGGAAACCCGTGTCAACGGAGACGTGCGGCAGCATGACCGGACGAGCCGCATGATTTTCCCCTTCCGTCGAATCATCGCCTATGTGTCGACCTTCACGACGCTGGTCCCGGGTGATGTCATCGTGACCGGCACGCCGACCGGCGCCGGTGCACGGCTCGAGCCTCCCGTTTGGTTGAAGCCCGAAGACTTGGTGGAGGTCGAGGCCGACGGCCTTGGCGTCCTGCGCAACGGCGTCCGCGACGAGGTTGCCTGATGCTGTCGGAACTGGAAGTCGCGGCAGCCGCGGAAAGGCTGGAGACCGCCGAGCGGACGCGCGTGCAGACGGGGCTCCTGTCGCTCGCCCATCCCGGCATGACCATGGACGATGCCTATGCGGTGCAGGCAGCCTTCGTCGCGCGAAAGCGGGCCACAGGACGTCGGGTGATTGGCTGGAAGATTGGCCTGACGTCGAAGGCCATGCAGCAGGCGCTGTCCATCGACACCCCGGACTCGGGCGTGCTGCTCGACGACATGCTGTTCGAGGACGGCGCCGTGATCGCGCCCGACCGCTTCATCCAACCGCGCATCGAAGCCGAGATCGCCTTCGTCATGAAAGCGCCGCTCAGCGGACCGGACGTCACCGTCTTTGACGTGCTGGCGGCGACAGCCTATGTCGTGCCGTCGCTGGAAATCCTGGATACCCGCATCCAGCGCTCCGACCCGAAGACCGGCAAGGCGCGCACCATCTTCGACACGATTTCCGACAATGCGGCCAATGCCGGCCTCGTGCTCGGCGGGCGCGCCATGCGGCCGGATGACATCGACCTGCGCTGGATGGGCGCCATCGTTTCGCGCAACGCCGAGGTCGAGGAGACCGGACTTGGCGCCGGGGTGCTCAACAATCCGGCTCGCGGCATTGCCTGGCTTGCCAACCGCCTTGCCATTTATGGCGACCGAATCGAGCCCGGCCAGATCGTGCTCGCGGGTTCGTTCATTCGACCGATCGAGGCGCGCCACGGCGACACGATCGTCGCCGATTTCGGGCCACAGGGGACCGTGAGCTGTCACTTCAGGTAAGGCTTGGGTTGCGAGACCTCGGCTTCCGCTTGCCGATTCGCTCCTGTTCTCCTAGAGGGAGAAAATCAAGCGAAGGAAAAGGGGCGCGAATCATGGCAAGGACGCGCGTGGATCTGATGGCCTTTCTCGACGGCCTTGGGATCCGGACGAGGACGGTTGATCACCCGCCTCTCTACACGGTCGAGCAGTCGCAGGCCCTGCGTGGTGAAATCGCCGGCGCGCATACCAAGAATCTCTTCGTCAAGGACAAGAAGGGCCGCTACTTCCTGCTGACGGTCGGCGAGGAGGCCGAGGTGGACCTCAAGACCGTTCACCAGTTGATCGGCGCATCCGGGCGCGTGTCGTTCGGCAAGCCGGAAGCGCTGATGGACCTGCTCGGCGTTCAACCCGGAGCGGTGACCGCGCTGGGCGTCTTCAACGATGTTGGCGGGCTCGTGACACTGGTTCTCGACGCCTCACTGATGCAGAATGAAATCGTGAACTGCCACCCGCTGACCAATGACGCGACGACGACGATAGCCAGCAAGGATCTCGTCCGCTTTGCGGAGGCGACAGGACATGCGCCGCTGGTCTTGAACCTGGCGACCGCATAGCCACATGACGGCGAAACCGCCCGAGAATCGGAAAGCGTGAGACATGAGCACCAGGGACAATCCCTTCGCCGGACCCAATGGCGGATACGACACCGAAGTCAGCTTCGGAATGCAGCCGTCCGTACCCGCAAAAGGGGCTGGCGAGTTGATCAAGGACACGACGACCGCCGGTTTCGCCGCCGACGTCATCCAGGAATCCCGCAACCAGACCGTCCTGGTCGACTTCTGGGCACCGTGGTGCGGACCCTGCAAGCAGCTTACGCCAGTGCTGGAGAAGGCGGTGCGAGAAGCCGGCGGCGCGGTCAAGCTGGTCAAGATGAACATTGACGAACACCCGGCGATCGCGGGACAGCTGGGCATCCAGTCGATTCCGGCCGTCATCGCATTCCGCGACGGGCGCCCGCTCGATGGCTTCATGGGTGCATTGCCCGAAAGCCAGGTCAAGGCCTTCATCAAGAAGGTCGGCGGTGAAGCGGCCGACCCTGTCGAGGATGCGCTAGCGGATGCAGCGGCAGCCATGCAGGCCGGAGACCTGGAGGCCGCTGGCGCGATCTACGGCAGCATCCTTCAAGCCGTTCCGGGCCATCCGGTGGCATCGGGCGCGCTGGCCAGCCTTCTGGTTGACCTAGGCGATCTGGAATCGGCCAAGACGGTCGTGGCCGAGGCTGTCGTTGCGGACAAGGAACCGGCCGAATTGGCGAGCGCCAGAACGCGCATTGCACTTGCCGAAGAGGTGGCCGCGCTCGGTGATCCTCGCGAGTTGTTGTCCCGCCTCGAGCGGAACGCGGATGACCACGACGCGCGTTTCGATCTGGCGCTGATCCAGAACGCACAGGGTCTGCGGGCAGAGGCGGCCGATAGCCTTTTACACATCATAAAGGCGGACAGAAGCTGGCGCGACGATGGCGCCCGCTCGCAGCTGCTGAAGCTCTTCGAGGCGTGGGGCATGGCCGATCCGGCGACGCTTGCGGCCCGTCGGCGGCTTTCGTCTGTCCTGTTTTCCTGAGGCAGGATGTGCGACAATCCCGACTGGGGGATTGCCTTTCAGATTTTACGTTCCAGATTCTGACGGGACGAACTTGGCCATTCATTGTCACTGACCGAAAGCGGCAGAGCAAGAAAGCCAAATTCGAAGCTCCAACGGATTTATCAGGTCCGGCGCGTGATCCCTCGTCTTGACAACTGCTCGGGCACTAGCCCACGCGGGTTCGAAAGTCGAAACTGGACCGTTGGGGATGTCCCGCAGGAGGCTGATCCCGTTGCAAGCTGGTAACGCGCATTATCGTAGTCCAACCGATTTTCCGTCCACCGTGCCAGTCTTCCCGTTGTCGGCGGCACTGCTGCTGCCTGGCGGGCGGATGCCGCTCAATGTCTTCGAGCCACGCTACATCGAGATGATCGACCAGGTTCTATCGTCCGAGCGGCTGATCGGGATGATCCAGCCCCGCCTCGACGGCGCCCTGCGCGCCGATGGGGAACCGGAATTGTGCGATGTCGGTTGCTTGGGTCGCCTTACGTCCTTCACGGAGACTGGTGACGGCCGCTATCTCATTTCTCTCCAGGGGGTCTCTCGCTTCCGCATCGTGGATGAAATTGGGTCGCGCGCGCCGTTCCGAATTTGCACCATGATGGTGTTCGCGGGCGATCTCGACCTCGAGCGCGAAGCCGCCGAGGTCGATCGCGATGCTCTCCTCAAGGCCTTCCGTGCCTATCTCAAGGCCAATGAACTGGAAGCCGACTGGGAGTCGATCAGCCGGGCGGAAAACGCCATGCTGGTCAACGCGCTGTCGATGATGGCGCCCTATGGCGCGGTGGAAAAGCAGGCGCTGCTCGAAGCGCCGGACCTCAAGACGCGCGCGGAAACGCTGATCGCCATCACCGAGATGGAGCTCGCGCGCGACGGCGACGGCTTCGGCACCAGCCTGCAGTAGGAACCTGACATGAGCGAGGGTGAGCGTGTCGCCGTCATCGATCCAAAGCTTCTGGAGCTGATGGCCTGCCCGATCAGCAAGGGGCCTCTGGTCTACGACGCCGCGCGATCGGAACTCGTTTCGAAGAGCGCCAGGCTGGCCTATCCCGTGCGCGACGGGATTCCCATCATGCTGCCGTCGGAGGCGCGCTCCCTGCGCGACGATCCGCCGGAGGGCCAAATCCGCTGACAATCAGGCAAAGGCGAGCGGGCAGCTTGCCCTTGCCATGCGCGGCATGGCCGTGCAGCTTCTGCTCCCTGCTCCCTGCTCCCTGCTCCCTGCTCCCTGCTCCCTGCTCCCTGCTCCCTGCTCCCTGCTCCCTGCTCCCTGCTCAGTGGAAGTTGCGCCCCTTCGGCATGACCGCGCCGGATCGGCGCGCCAGCGCCTCGTAGTCTTCCCTCAGTCCGGGGATCTCCTCCATGAGGGCGGCAAGCTTCGAGCCCTTCGGCGCCTTCTCGCGCTGTTCCACGACGGGCCGGCGGACCTCGTCGGCATTGGCGAGCGAATCGATCAGGTAGGCTTCCTCCGACAGTTCGCCGAGACGCGGCGTGATGTCCTCCACCGTGTCGGCCACGAGATGGGTGACGCCCGATTCGGATTGCACCCGTCCCCGCACCCGGACCAGGCGCGAGCCGATGACGATGGCGCGAAAGCGTTCAAACACCTTCGGCCAGACGATGATGTTGGCCACTCCGGTCTCGTCCTCGATGGTCATGAAGATCACGCCCTTGGCCGACCCGGGACGCTGCCGCACCAGCACCAGGCCGCAGACGCAGGCACGGGTGCCGCTGCGCATGGTCTCAAGCGATGCGTTCGCGACCACCCGCTCGGCGACGAGGCGCTGGCGCAGGAACGAGACGGGATGGGCCTTCAGCGACAATGACAGCGTGCGATAATCGTGGATGACATGCTCCCCGAGCGGCATGGCGGGCAGCCGCATCTCCGGTTCGCGCTCGGCGAGCTTCAGCCGGGGATCGTCGAGCAGCGGCAGGAATCCGTCGGCCTTCGTGTCGTCGAGGCCCTGCACCGCCCAGAGCGCATCGCGCCGGTCGAGCCCGAGCGAGCGAAAGGCATCCGCCCGCGCCAGCCGCTCCAGCGTCGAGCGCGGCAGGCCGGTGCGCAACCACAGGTCGCGCACGGAATCGTAGCCCGACCCCCGCCGCTCCACCAGCCGCCGCATCTCGTCTTCCCGCAGGCCCTTGATCTGCCGCAGGCCGAGCCGCACCGCGTGACGCGTCCTGATGACGTCCCGCATCTCGCGGTGACGCGGCGCGATCCGGCTCTCGTCGAACCCGGCTTCCTCCAGCGTGCCGTCCCAGCAGGAGTGGTTGATGTCGGGTTCGCGGACCTCGACGCCGTGCTCGCGTGCGTCCCTCACCAGCTGCGAGGGCGCATAGAAGCCCATCGGCTGCGAGTTCAGGATCGCGGCGCAGAAGACGTCGGGATAGACCGCCTTGAACCAGCACGAGGCATAGACCAGAAGCGCGAAGGAGGCCGCGTGGCTCTCCGGAAAGCCGTATTCGCCGAAACCCTCGATCTGCTTGAAGCAGCGCTCGGCGAAGTCGCGCTCGTAGCCGCGAGAGACCATGCCGTCGATCATCTTCCGGCGCAGCGTGCCGATCGTGCCGACCCGTCGGAACGTCGCCATGGCGCGGCGCAGCTGGTCGGCCTCGCCCGGCGTGAAGCCGCCGGCAACGATGGCGATCTTCATCGCCTGTTCCTGAAACAGCGGCACGCCGAGCGTGCGCTCCAGCACTGCCCGAAGCTCGGGACGCGGATATTCCGGCTGCTCGAGACCCTGCCGCCGACGCAGATAGGGATGCACCATGTCGCCCTGGATCGGGCCAGGCCGCACGATCGCCACCTCGATGACGAGGTCGTAGAAGGCACGCGGCCTCAGCCGCGGCAGCATGGTCATCTGGGCGCGGCTCTCGATCTGGAAGACGCCGATCGTGTCGGCACGGCAGATCATGTCGTAGACGCGGGAATCCTCCTTGGGGATGGTCGCCAGTGTCAGGCGCCGCGGATGATCGTCCGAGTAATGATGTTCGAGGAGGTCGAAGGCGCGGCGCAGGCACGACAGCATGCCGAGCGCCAGGATATCGACCTTGAGGATGCCGACCGCGTCGAGATCGTCCTTGTCCCACTCGACCATGCGACGCTCCTCCATCGCCGTGCGGACGATGGGGACGATCTCGTCGAGCCGGTCGCGGGTGATGACGAATCCGCCGACATGCTGGGAGAGATGGCGCGGGAAACCCAGGATCTCGTTGGCGCGGTCGACCAGATGCCGCGTCAGCGGCTCCTCCATGTCGAGACCGGCGGCCTTGGCCTCCTCGCTGCCGAGGCCTGAGGTCGACCAGCCCCAGATCGAGCCCGACAACGCGGCCATCACGTCCTCCGACAGACCGAGCGCGCGCGCGGTTTCGCGCAACGCCGACCGGCTGCGATAGGTGACGACCGAGGCGGCTAGCGCGGTGCGCTTGGCGCTGTATTTTTCGTAGATGTAGGCCATCACCTCGTCGCGCCGGTCGTGCTCGAAGTCGACGTCGATGTCGGGCGGTTCGTTGCGCTCGGGCGAGATGAAGCGTTCGAACAGCAGGTCCATGATCTCGGGCCCGACATCGGTGATGCCGATGCAGAAGCAGATGATGGAATTGGCCGCCGAACCACGCCCCTGGCACAGGATCCCCTGCCCGCGCGCAAACTGGACGATGTCGTGGACGGTGAGGAAGTAGCGGGCATATTTCAGCTGCTCGACCACGGCGAGTTCGTGGCGGATGATGCCGGCCACCTTGTCGGGAACGCCGCCGGGATAGCGCCGCGCTGCGCCCTCCCAGGTCAGGCGCGCAAGCTCTTCCTGCGGGGTCGCGCCGTCTCGCGTCGCCTCGTCGGGATAGTTGTAGCGCAGTTCCGACAGCGAGAAGCCGAGTTCACCGGCGAAGCGGAGGGTCTCGGCCAGGGCTTGCGGGTGACGACGGAACAGCCTCGCCATCTCGCCTGGCGGCTTCAGGTGCCGCTCGGCATGGGCGCGCAGCTCGAACCCCACCTGCGCCACCGGCGTTCCAAGGCGAATGGCGGTAACGACGTCCTGCAGAGGCCGTCGGCCCGGCTCGTGATAGAGCGCGTCGCCGACCGCCATCAGCGGCAGGCCGGCCGCCTCCGCGAGTGCGACCGCCTGCTCCAGCCGCCAGCGATCATTGCCGTCGAAGGCAGGCGCGACGGCGACCCGAACCGCACGGCCGAAGCGCTTCGCCAGTCGGCGCAGAAGGGTGAGTTCGGCGTCACCGTCCGGCTCGAGCGGCGAAAGCACGGCGAGCGACATGGCATCGCCCCAGGCCATCAGGCCGTCGAGCCCGAGGTAGGGCGCACCCTTCTCGCCGGCCTCGTTTGCTTCCGTCAGCATCCGGCAGAGATGACCCCAGCCCTCGCGGTCGCGTGGATAGGCGAGCACGTCCGGCGTGCCGTCGGAAAAGACCAGCCGGCTGCCGGGATGATAGGGCAGGCCTTCCTTCTGCGCCATTTTCCAGGCGCGCACGACGCCCGCCACCGTGTTGCGGTCGGCCAGCCCGAAGGCGGCGATGCCGAGGCGCCTTGCCGTGACCACCTGCTCCTCCGGCGTCGAGGCGCCTCGGAGGAAGGAGAAGTTCGACTGCACGGCGAACTCGGCATAGGCAGGCTCTCCGGCTTCAGGGCTGGCGGGAGCGGTCATGCGAACAGGCCGTGCAGGAACCAGCGCGGCGGCACCGGCGACCCGTCATAAAGGCCTTCGCGACAGAGCCAGAAGCGGCGGCCGGCCGTGTCCTCGATGCGGAAATAATCGCGTGTGCGCGCGTCCTGGCTCGCCTGCCACCATTCCGGCGCGATGCGTTCGGGGCCCTCGGCGCGAGTGACGCGGTAGAGCGTGCGGCGCCAGCGGAAGGAAAAGGGCGGTCCGTCCGGCACCTCGGCCGAAGCTTCGACCGGCTCGGGTCGGCGCAGCAGCCGGATCGGCCGTTCCCGCTCGCCCAGCCGGGTGAGCGGCGCGGGCGAACCGGCCTGCGCGTCGGCGAAGGGGGCCAACGTCACCGCATGCTCGGGCAGGTGGCTTTCCCGGAGCAGCGGGCGGCTGATCGCCGCGCGGCCGAGGCGGGCGCAGATGCGGTCGGCAAAGACCGCCAGGTCCTCGTCGTCGGCGGCATGGCCGGCGGCGAGATCGCCCTGGCGGTCGTCGAAGCGGGCGCTCTCGCGCATGTTCAGCCGCACGAGGTCGAAACCGAAGCCGGCGTCGATGGTGGTGACGGCAAGCCGTTCGCGAAACAGGCGCTGGATCAGGCGCGGGTCGCGCATCGGCCGAGAGGCGCCGACGCAGACCCGGCTGACCGCGCCATCGACCCTAAAGAGCGCCAGTTCGATGAGCTTGGCGCCCTCGCAACGCGCCTCCAGGCTAGGGCGCGCCGTCGTCGCCAGCATGAAGACGAGTTCCTCGATGTCCTCCAGGCGCTGCACGGGCTCGACGAGCGCCCGCTCCACCGACAGCGCCGCGACCGGCAGGCGCGGCGAGAGCGCCTCTTCGGCATGGCCCAAAGCCTGGTCGAGCCGGGCCAGGGGCAGGCGGCCGAAGCGGCGGGCCAGCGGCGCGCGCGGCGCTTCCAGGATCGCGCCCACCGTGCGCAGGCCGACGCTTTCCATCGCGGCGCAGACGGCAGCATCGAGCCGGAGCGCCGACAAGGACAAGGCGCGCAGGCAGGCGGCTTCTCCGCCAGCCTCGATGATTCCGCCACGGGAAAAGCGCGCCGCCGCCCATGCGGTCCCGGCGGTCGACGCGATGGCGGCGCGGGCGCAAAATCCCTGCTCGTCGAGGCGTTTCAGTAGATCGTCCAGCATGGCCCGTTCGCCGCCGAAAAGATGGGCGCAGCCGGTGATGTCGAGATTCAGGCCGTCCCCGCCATCGAGCGCGACCAGCGGCGTGTAGCGGTCGCACCAGTCGGCCAGGCCTTCGAGGAGGCGTTCCTCGGCCGCGGGATCGGCCTCGATCACCTCCAGCGTGGGATGCATGGCGCGTGCGTCGGCGATGCCCATGCCGCGCTTGAGCTTCAGCGCCTCAGCTTGCTCGTCGAGGGCGGCGATCCGCTGGGCGTTCTTCTCGCGCCGGCTCACGGCCAGCGGCGGGCGATGCGCCGCCGGCGTCGTTCGCCAGGCGCGTCCGAGCCGCCGTCGCCATATGCCCTCGGTCGGAAGATAGGGGAACCAGAGCGACAGGATCCTCTGGCCGTCTGTGCCTGAAAGTGCGGTCATGGGCGTTCCATTCCAGTTCGAACCTGCCGGACGCGCCTGTCCGGCTCTTGTCGAGGACGACGCAAAAGGCAGGGGGACCGACCGAGCCCGCAAGCGGTCCCGACACGGTGGAGCGCCGCCCCGCCGCGGCCGGGGAAACGAGAAGGCGCACGGGCGCGGCGGTTGCCTCCGGGGACGCGGAATGGCGCAGCAGCAGCACCGGCCGACCGGCATCGCGGGCGCGAAAATGCAGCCGCCGCGTCGCCGTCAGGTCGAGCCGCCGCGCCCGCCCGTGCAGCTCGAGGAGCACCAGCCCGACGCAGGAGAGCCGCGCCGCCTCGTCGGCCACCCACAACGCGTCGTCGAGCCTGGCCGTCTCGCAGAAGAGCAGGCGTTCGGGCAAGATGCCGAATCGAGCCGACAGCCCGGGCGGATAAGGTGCGCCGGCTTCGCGATGCGTGTCGGACGCGGCGATCCACAGGAGCGGCAGGCCGGAGGAGAGCGCCATCGCGGCCAGTCCCACGGCGAAGCCCGCCACCGTACCCGCATCGCGCACCTCCGCGCCGTGGATTTCCGTGAGTGCGGCGCGCGGCAGGCCGCCGCCAAGGGCTGCGTCCAAAGCCTCGGCGCCCGTGGCCAGAACGCCGCCGGCATGAATGCCGTGGCGCAGCGCCACGCCACCCTCGCGCAGCACCGCGCTGGCCCCGGACGCGGATCCGGCGGGGGCGATCTCCAGCCTTTCGGCGGGCGTCCCCTCGATCCTGGCGACTTGTTGGCGCAAGGCAAAAAGGGTTTCCCGCGCCGTGGCGATGGACGCCATGGCTCTGCTCCTGCAATTCGTTCCTGTTATGTTCTTATGGATTCCAGAGGCTCGGGAAAGAGTCAAGCACGCGCCGGCTGAATTTATTCCTAGAGCCCTTTACCCTGCGTTTCACGCCTTGCGTCCAACCCCTCGCAAGACGGCCGATGAACGGCTATATGCCCGCCAAAGGACAAGACATGGCCCGCATCTACCAGACCCGTTCCTGGCACGATCAGCTCTCCCCCTCGGTGGACGAGATGGAACTGCTCGCCCTGGAAGCCTATGCCCACCTGCCGGAGGATTTCCGCACGCTCACCGGGGAGATCGTCATCCAGATCGCCGAATTCCCCGACGAGGAGATCATGGACGATCTGTCGCTGGAGACGCCGTTCGACCTTCTCGGCCTGTTCGAGGGGCGCGGCATCGCCGAGCGCTGGAACCCGGCCACCGGCGAAGGGCCGAACCGGGTCACGCTCTATCGCCGCGCCATCCTCGACTACTGGGCAGAGAACGAGGAAACGCTGGGCGACATCGTCACCCACGTGCTGATCCACGAGATCGGCCATCATTTCGGCCTGTCGGACGAGGACATGGCGCGGATCGAGGAAGCCGCGCCGTGAGCCTTCGCGGCGCGCGGCCGCCGGCGCAGCCCGTCCGCGAAGCCGGAACCGGCTTTGACCGCTCAGTACTCGCCGAGCTTGATGCCGGGCTCGTAGTCGACGCCCTCGACCTCCTTCACCACGGCCTGGCCGCAGCGCATGGTCTTCGTTTCGGCGTCGTAGGCGTAGGTCGGCCCGCCCTGGAGAAGCCAGCCCTTGTTCAGGGCGGCGGTGACCTTGTGGCAGAAGCTCGAATCGTCGGGTCCGGTGAGCAAGCGGTAGAGTTTCATGAAGAAGGTCCTGCTGGATTTCGCGCGGCGGGCGCTTCACCGCGCCATGGCGTGGTACTCGTCGTTGGGCCGCATGTCGACGGCGGCGGCCATGCGGTTCGACATGTTGAAGAAGGCGGCGGTGGAGGCGACGTCCCAGATGTCGCGATCCGAGAAGCCCGCCGCGCGCAGGCCCTGCCGGTCGGCCTCGTCCATCCTGTCGGGCGTTTCGGTGAGCTTCACGGCGAAGTCGAGCATCGCCTTCTGCCGCGCGGACAGATCGGCGGCGCGGTAGTTCATCACCATCATCTCGCCGAGCTTCGGATCGCCCGAGAGCTGGCGCACGGCGGCGCCATGCGCGGCCAGGCAGTAGTAGCAGTGGTTCACCGAGGAGACCGCCACCGCGATCATCTCGCGCTCGAGCTTGGACAGGCCCGACTGGCCGAGCATCAGGTCGTTGTACATGTCGGTGAAGGCGCGCAGCTTCTTCTCGTCGAAGGCATAGGCCTGGAGGACGTTGGGAACCATGCCGAGCTTTTCCTCGCACTTGGCGAAATAGGCCCTGGTCGATTCGCTCAGGTCCTCGGCGGGAGACAGGTCGAGCGCCGTGATCTTGTCCGTCATGATGATTTCATTCCTCCCGGCCATTGTCGCCCCGTCCGGATCATCGGCGGGGTCGTAAACGTTTCCGATCCTGATACGATACCGGAAAAATCCCAAGGGAGGGAAGAATGGCCGAAGGGACGCGCAACATGCACACCACCGATGGCGACGCCGGTCGGGCATTTGCCAAGCTGCTCCTGTCGCGCGCTTCCGCCGAAGACATCGCCGGCTATGACGAAGACATGCTGCAGAAAGCCGCGGCGCTTGCCCATGAAACCGTGCTTGGGCACCGCAAGGGCGAAAGCCTGGTCTCGATCGCCACCGACAGCGGCGTGGAGCGCGGCGGGCGCCCGGTGACCGTCATCACCCTGGTCAACGACAACATGCCCTTCCTGTTCGATTCGGTGATGGGCGAGATCGGCGAGGGCGGGGTCGAGCTGCTCTTCGTCACCCATCCGGTGATGGCCGTCGCGCACAGCGAGGAAGGCGCCAACGTGATCGTCGGGGATTCCGCGCGTGCGCAAGGCGACCGGCTCAGCGTCATCCAGGTTCACGTTCCGCCCATGACGCGCGAGGACGCCGAAGCGCTGCGGGCGCGGCTGTCCCAGGTGCTCTCGCACGTGCGTGCCGCCGTCCTGGACTGGAAGCCGATGCTCGCCCGGCTCGAGCACACCATCTCGGACTACCGCTATCTGCCGGTGCCGCTGGACAAGGCCGCCGTCACCGATGCGATCGCCTTCCTGGAATGGTTGCGCGACGACAACTTCACCTTCCTCGGCATGCGAAGCTATCGCTACGTGGGCGAGGGCCCGACCGGTGAACTCGAACGGACGGACCTGCGCGGCCTGGGCATCCTGTCCGACCCCGACCTGCGGGTGCTGCGCGGCAAGACCCAGACGTCGATCACCACGCCCGAGATCCTGTCCTTCCTGAACGGCCCCGAACCGCTGATCGTCGCCAAGGCCAACGCCCGTTCGCTGGTACACCGGCGGACCTATCTCGATTATGTCGGGGTCAAGACCTTCGACGCCGAAGGCAAGCTGTCCGGCGAGCTGCGGATCGTCGGCCTGTTCACGTCAACGGCCTATACGCGCTCCGTGCTCAACATCCCCTACCTGCGTTCGAAGGCCGAAGCCGTCCTGACCAAGTCGGGCTTCGACAAGGCCGATCACTCCGGCAAGGCACTGATCAACGTGCTGGAGTCCTATCCGCGCGACGAACTGTTCCAGATCGACGTTGCGCTGCTTCGGAAACATGCGATGTCCGTGCTGGCGCTGGGCGAGCGCCCGCGCGTGCGCAGCCTCGTGCGGGTGGATCAGTTCCACCGCTTCGTCTCGGTCATCGTGTTCGTGCCGCGCGACCGTTATGATTCGCGCGTCCGTCAGGAGATCGGCGACTACCTGAAGACGATCTTCCATGGTC
Organism: Mesorhizobium sp.; assembly: GCA_051860465.1. Classification (GTDB taxonomy): domain Bacteria; phylum Pseudomonadota; class Alphaproteobacteria; order Rhizobiales; family Rhizobiaceae; genus Aquibium. Next base: position 116,609 of record JBHYDY010000010.1, on the reverse strand, counting down.
GGCTGTCGGCCTATTATCCCGCCTTCCCCGAAGGTTCTCTCGCCCGGGTGCATTTCATCATCGGGCGATCGGGCGGCAAGACGCCGGCCGTTCCCGCCGAGCGGATCGAGGACGCCATCCGCGGCATCATCCGCACCTGGGAGGACACCTTGCGCGAGGCGATGGCCGAGGCCGGCGAGGATCGCGCCCTCATGGACATGGCCCAGTTCTTCCCCGAGGCCTACCGCAACTCGTTCTCGCCGGACGAAGCGATCGCCGACGCACGGCGCATCGCAAGGCTTTCGGCGGACAGCCCGATCGCGATCGACTTCTACCGCCATGCGGACCAGCCGGCCGAGCGCGTGGCGTTGAAGATCTACCATCACGGATCCGCCGTCTCCCTGTCGAAGCGCGTTCCCCTGCTCGAGAACATGGGATTCCGGGTCATCTCCGAACGGACCTTCGAGACCGGCGAGGGCGGAACCGTCTTCATTCACGACATGGAACTCGAAAGCGCTTTTGGAAAGCCGGTCGAGCTCGCCACGGACGGCGCCCTGCTCGAAGGCGTCTTCCTGTCGGTCTGGAATGGCCAGGCCGACAATGACGGCTACAACGGTCTCGTCCAGACCGCCGGCCTGATGGCGCGGGAAATCGTCATCCTGCGCGCCTATGGGCGCTATCTCCAGCAGGCGGGCATTCCGCAGAGCCAGGACTTCGTGGCGGCCGTCCTCAACCGCTATCCGGCCATCGCGCGGGACCTCTTTTCGCTATTCACGGCGCGCTTCGACCCGGCCGTGCCGAAAGGAACGGCGGCGCATGACCAGCAAGAACTCGAGCAGCGTGTCGAAACCGCTCTCGAAGACGTGCCGGTGCTCGACGACGACACCATCATTCGCCGGTTCCTGAACCTGATCCAGGGGACGCTGCGAACCAACGCCTTCATGCAGCAGGAGCCTGGAAAGGCGCGCTCGCTCGCCTTCAAGCTCGATTCGGCCATGCTCTCCGGCCTGCCGGACCCAAAACCCTGGCGCGAAATCTTCGTCTACGGCCCCGAGGTCGAGGGCGTCCACCTCCGCTTCGGGCCGGTCGCCCGGGGCGGGTTGCGCTGGTCTGACCGGGCGCAGGACTATCGCACCGAGGTGCTGGGCCTGGTCAAGGCACAGCAGGTCAAGAACGCCGTCATCGTGCCTGTGGGCGCCAAGGGCGGATTCTATCCCAAGCAGCTACCGACCGGCGGCTCGCGGGATGCGATCTTCGAAGCCGGCAAGGCGGCCTACGTCAACTTCGTCTCGTCGCTGCTGTCGATCACCGACAACCTCGATGTCGACAGGGTGATCCCGCCCGAGAACGTGGTGCGGCACGACGTGGACGATCCCTATTTCGTTGTGGCCGCCGACAAGGGCACGGCGACCTTCTCCGATACCGCCAACGCCATCAGCGAGGCGCACGGCTTCTGGCTTGACGACGCCTTCGCCTCGGGCGGATCGGCCGGCTATGACCACAAGAAGATGGGAATCACCGCGCGCGGCGCGTGGGAGGCGGTCAAGCGACACTTCCGCGAAATGAACCGCGACATCCAGACGGAGGCCTTCACGGTCGTCGGCGTGGGCGACATGTCCGGCGACGTGTTCGGCAACGGCATGCTGCTTTCGAGGGAAATCCGCCTCGTCGCCGCGTTCGACCATCGCGACATCTTCATCGATCCCGATCCAGACGCTGCGGCCTCCTTCGCGGAGCGGGAGCGAATGTTCTCGCTGCCGCGATCAAGCTGGCAGGATTACGACCGCTCGACGATTTCGGCCGGCGGCGGAGTCTTTTCGCGGTCGCAGAAGTCGATCAAGCTTTCGGAGGCCGCCGCCCAGGCCATCGGCATCGGCAAGACCATCGCCTCTCCCACCGAGATCATGAACGCCATCCTGAAGGCGCCCGTCGACCTCTTGTGGTTCGGCGGCATCGGCACCTATGTCCGGGCGACGACCGAGAGCAACCAGGACGTCGGCGACCGCGCCAACGACACGATCCGGGTCACCGCGCCCAACGTCGGCGCCAAGGTGGTCGGCGAGGGCGCCAATCTCGGCATGACGCAGCGGGCCCGCATCGAGTACGGCCTGAATGGCGGCCGGTGCAACTCCGACGCGATCGACAATTCCGGCGGCGTCAACTCCTCCGACGTCGAGGTCAACATCAAGATCGCGCTCGCCGCGGCGATGCGGAAGGGAACCCTGTCGCGCTCGGACCGGAACGTCTTCCTCGCCGAGATGACCGACGCGGTGGCGACGCTCGTGCTCGACAACAACTACGACCAGACGCTCGCCCTGTCGCTGGCCGAGCGACGGGGCCTTGCCGACCTGCCGCATCAGCAGCGCTTCATGGCCATGCTGGAAGCGCGGGGACAGCTCGACCGCGCGGTGGAGACGCTTCCCTCCGATGCGGCCCTTGCCGAACGCGCGGCCAAGGACCAGCCGCTCACCCGCGCCGAACTCGGCGTGCTGCTGGCTTATGCGAAGATCGTGCTCTTCACCGACATCGTGGAGAGCGATCTGCCGGACGAGGCGCATCTCGTCAACGACCTGCTCGGCTATTTTCCGGATCGCATGTCCAAGGCCTACAAGGCCGAGATCGAAGGACACAGGCTGCGCCGCGAGATCATCGCGACGGTCCTTGCCAACGACGTGATCAACCGCGGCGGCCCGTCCTTCGTCAGCCGTCTGCAGGACGTTTCGGCCTGTGGCGCGGCCGACGTGGTGGCGTCCTACACGGTCGTGCGGGATGGTTTCGACATGCCGGGATTGTTTGGCGCCATCGATGCGCTCGACAATGCGGTCGACGGCCAGGCGCAGCTCGGCTTCTACCAGGCTGTCACGCGGCTGATCAACGGGGCCACCCACTGGGATCTCAAGAATGGCGATCGTTCGATGCATGTCGGTGAACGGACGGCGGAGCTGCGCCGCGCACGCGGGGTGCTGGAGCCGGTGCTGGTCGACCTCCTGCCCGCCTTCATGAAGGCGCGTCTCGACGGGCGTATTGCTGCTTTCGAGCAGGCCGGCGCGCCATCCGATCTCGCGTCGCGTCTCGCCTTCCTGGATGTCGCCGAGATCGTGCCCGACATCGACCTGGTGGCGCGGTCGGCGGAAGCTAAGCTGCCGACGGCCGCGAAAGTCTTCCTCGGCGTGACCGAGGCGTTCCGGATCGGCCGCATCGAGGATGCGGCCCGGGCTGTCGTCCCGTCGGACTATTATGACGGGCTTGCGCTTTCGAGAGCCAATGACATGATCGGCGCGGCGCGCAGAGGCATGACAATCTCCGTGCTTGCGAGCCATCGCGATGCCGCCGATCCGGTTGCCGCCTGGCTCGAAGCCGGTGGTCATCCGTTGACGCGGGCGCGCGAACGGCTGCAGGCGCTGACCGAAAGCGGCGACATCAGCGTTTCGAGGTTGACGGTGGCTGCCGGCATCATGACGGATCTGGCCGGGCAGTGAACCGGCGCGTGGGGGGCAGACGGATATGAGCGACCTGGCGGAACCCCGTGCTTCGAAGCGCGGCATCTGGGGATGGATGCTGTTCGACTGGGCGCAACAGCCCTTCCACACGCTCATCATCACCTTCGTCTTCGCGCCGTACTTTGCCTCCGCCGTGGCGCCGAACGCAGCGCGCGGGCAGGAGCTGTGGGGCTATGCCACCGGCGTCGGCGGATTGCTGATCGCGCTCTCCTCGCCTGTCCTGGGCGCCATCGCCGATGCGTCGGGGCCACGCAAGCCCTGGATCCTCGCCTTCTCCGTCCTTGGCGTGATCGGCTGCTGGATGCTGTGGTTCGCGGTTCCAGGCATGGAAAACCTCGGCTGGCTGCTTTTCTTCGTTGCGCTCGCGGTGTTCGGCATGGAGTTCGCGGCCGTCTTCAACAACGCCATGATGCCCGATCTCGTGCCCCGTTCCGAGCTGGGTCGCCTCTCCGGCTCCGCCTGGGGTCTCGGCTATCTGGGCGGTCTGGCGACGCTGATCCTGGTGCTGGGCCTGATGTCGGCGTCGCCCGACACCGGCCGCACGATGCTCGGGCTGGAGCCGATCCTCGGCCTCGATCCGGCGATGCGGGAAGGCGACCGGGCCTCGGGGCCGCTGACGGCGATCTGGTACGTCGTCTTCCTGCTGCCGATGCTTTTGTTCACGCCCGACGTCCCGCGCCGCGGCCCGTCCGCGGGCGCCATCAAGCGGGGGCTTGCGCAACTCATGTCGACGCTGCGCGCGCTGCCGAAGCAACGAAGCTATCTCAGCTTCCTGCTGTCCTCGATGTTCTATCGCGACGCCCTGAACGCGCTCTATGCCTTCGGCGGCATCTATGCGGCGGGCGTGCTGGGCTGGTCGATCATCCAGATCGGCATCTTCGGCATTCTCGCCAACATCACCGGCGCCCTCGGCGCCTGGGCCGGAGGCTTCCTCGACCAGCGCTATGGTCCGCGCTTCGTCGTCGCGCTCTCGACCGTTCTGCTGGCGTTCTGCTGCCTCGTCGTCATCTCGACCACGCAGACCGAAGTGCTGTTCCTCACCGTGGTGGCGGAAGGCTCGTCGTCGAACCTGCCCGACCTGACCTTCTATGCGGCGGGGGCGCTGATCGGCGCGGCCGGCGGGTCGCTGCAGGCCGCCTCGCGGACGCTGCTGGTCGACCAGGTGGAGAAGGAGCGGGTGACCGAGGCCTTCGGGCTCTACGCCCTGTCGGGCAAGGCCACGACCTTCATCGGCCCGATCTCGATCGCGCTGGTGACGGGCTTCTTCGCCTCGGAGGCCTTCGACATGTCGGCCCAGGACGCCCAGCGCCTCGGCGTCACGCCGGTCATCGTGCTGTTCGTGATCGGGCTGGTGCTGCTGCCGTGGGTGCGGACGAAGGGGTATGGGAAGGCTGAAGGCTGAAGCGGTCCCTGGACATCCGCCGACCGCTCAGTGCCGGAAATGCCGCATCCCGGTGAAGACCATCGCGATTCCCGCTTCATCGGCGGCGTCGATCACGTCCTGGTCGCGCATCGAGCCACCGGGCTGGATCACGGCCGTCGCGCCCGCCGCCACCGCCGAGAGCAGGCCGTCGGCGAAAGGAAAGAAGGCGTCGGAGGCCACCACGGAGCCCTTCGTCGCCGGCTCGGCGCTGCCTGCCGCTTCCGCCGCGTCCTCGGCCTTGCGGGCAGCGATGCGCGAGGAATCGACGCGGCTCATCTGGCCGGCGCCGATGCCCACCGTGGCTGCGCCGCGGGAATAGACGATGGCGTTGGACTTGACGTGCTTGGCGACCCGGAACGCGAATTTCAGGTCCGCGAGTTCCGCTTCGCTCGGCGCGCGCTTGGTCACCACCTTCAGGTCGAGGTCATCCACCACGCCGTTGTCTCGCGACTGGACGAGCAGCCCGCCTGAAACCGTCTTCGCCGTCAGGCCGGTGGCGCGCGGATCGGGCGTGCCCTCGGTGACCAGGAGGCGCAGGTTCTTCTTGCCGGCGATGATTGCTTCCGCCTCGGGGGTCGCGCCGGGCGCGATGATCACCTCGGTGAAGACCTTGGCGATTTCCTCGGCTGCTTCCGCGTCGAGCGGGCGGTTGAGCGCCACGATGCCGCCGAAGGCCGAGACCGGGTCGCAGGCCAGCGCCTTCAGGTAGGCGTCCTTCAGGCTGGCCCCCTCCGCCACGCCGCAGGGATTGGCGTGCTTGATGATGGCGACGGCCGCGGTGCGGGCCGGGTCGAACTCGGCGACGAGTTCGAAGGCTGCGTCGGTGTCGTTGATGTTGTTGTAGGAGAGCTGCTTGCCCTGCACCTGCCGCGCCGTCGCCACGCCCGGGCGTTTTTCGCCGGTCGCGTAGAAGGCTGCCTGCTGGTGCGGGTTCTCGCCGTAGCGGGTCACCTCCGCCAGCTTGCCACTGACGCTGCGCCAGCCGGGATGCTCGATGCCGAGCGTCTCGGCGAACCAGTTGGAAATTGCCGCGTCGTAGGCGGCCGTGCGCCCGAAGGCCTTGGCCGCGAGCCGCTTGCGGAACTCGTAGGACAGGTGTCCGGCATCGGCCTCGAGCGCCAGCTTGACGGATTCATAGTCGTGCGGATCGGTCACCACCGCCACATAGGCATGGTTCTTCGCCGCCGCGCGCACCATGGCGGGGCCGCCGATGTCGATGTTCTCGACGGTCCGCGCATAGTCGCCGCCGGCGTGGCGAACCTCCTCGAAGGGGTAGAGGTTGATCACCACGAGGTCGAAGGGCCGAATGCCGTGCGTTTCCATCGCCTCCGCATGCTCGGGGTCGTCGCGTACGGCGAGCAGTCCGCCATGCACCAGCGGATGAAGCGTCTTGACGCGCCCGTCCATGATTTCGGGAAAACCGGTCACTTCGGAGACGTCGGTCACGGTCAGGCCCGCCTGCGCCAGCGCCTTCGCCGTGCCGCCGGTCGAAACCAGCTGGACGCCGCGATGGAAAAGGTCGGTCGCGAACTCCACCAGGCCCGTCTTGTCGGAAACCGAAATCAGCGCGCGGCGGATCAGGATGCGATCGGGCGCGGGGATGTTCTTGGATGCGACGGCCATGGCGCTTGTCTGTCTCCGTGCGGCTGCGGAAAGTCCGCGCCCTACCACAGGATGCCTCGAAAACAAATCGGCTCCCGCCGGATGGATCAGAAACTTCCGAGCGCCATGCGCTTGAAGCGCCAGCGGACGACCTCCGTCTCGGAAGCATGGAAGGAAAGCACGATCTGCATGTTGCGGCGCGGTCCCGACAGGCCGGCGAAGAAGATCGATTCCTCGACCACGGGAACGGCTTCCGCGCAGGAGAACACCCATGCATCCGCGCCGGGGGTCGACAGGGCGATACGATCGTGATCGTCGCGCAGGATCTCCACCGCCGGGTGGATGTGAAAGCGAACCGCGATCTGATCCCTCTGCAAACGCGGCTTGCCGCCATCCGGCCGAAAGAACCGGTCCCGTCCCACCAGCGTGGCGCCGTCCTCGGCCAGGATGATCATGCGCTCGTGCACAAGGCCGCAAGCCGGGACATAGCCGTCGTGATGGGCGACGAAGCCCTGCATGCCTCGCTCGTCGATCCGTCGCGACTCGACGATCTGCGGCCCCGAGGCAATGCGGCGGCCCAGGAGTTCGATCTGCCGCGCCCCGGTCAGGAAGCCACAGGACGACGTGTCGTTCATCACCGCGGTGCTGTGCGCCGCCGTGGCGCGCGCGACCGCCAGATAGTCGGCCGGACCGTGGTTGTCGACACCGGCGTTGACGACGAAAACCCGGCGCTGCGACGACATCTCGAAGGACAGGCAGCCGGCATGCGCCGCCGCCGACGCTTCGAAGGGCGGCGGGCGCCCCGTATCGGCGATCACCGTCGTTTCCCCGATGCAAAGCCGCTCGAAACCGGAATGCGGCGCATGAAGCAGCGGCTGGCCGGCGGCATCGTCATGGCGAAGGATCGCGACGATTCGGTCGGAGATCGTCGCGCCCATGCCGTTGAAGCGCGCGAGGTTGCCATCCTGATGGCGGAAGAACCGCAGCGCCGGCAGCATGCGGTCGATCGCCCCCATCAGGGCTTGCGGCGGGGCTTCGGCCTGGTTCGCATAGGTTTGGCGCAGTGGCAGGAGGTCGGCCAGGAGTTCGAGGATCGCCAGCGGATTGCGCGAGATGTGGCCGCCGTCCGCGAGAATCTGCCGGTCCAGTTCGCGTGCGAGGTTGCGCGTGGCGGTCCGCAACGCGGCCGCGGCGGTCGGCAGAGACAGCGCGGCGAAGGCAATCGCGATGCGGGCGCGGAGCCGCTCCTCGTTTTCCGGCATCTCGCCCGCGATCGAGCGCAAATAGCGGATCTGGAAGGACAGGGATTTGAGGAAGGACCGGTAGAACGGCAGTTCGGCACCCTGCAGCACGACGGTCGAATGCTGCAACCAGGCGATGATCCGACGGGCCGTGACATCGGGTTCCCAGGCGACGCCGGTGAGGCGCCCGCCATTGGACAAGATCCAGTCGGAGACGAGCGCCCGCGCATTGGCGGCGGCGAGCTCTGTTCCGGCCTCGCGCATATGGCGCAACCAGCGGAAACTGTTGAGGGACCTGCGCCAGGCAATGGGGGCATTGCCGATGCCAAAGGGTGAATTGCCACCGGTCTCGATGATTCGGCCCGCCAAGGCGAATCGGCCGTGGTATATCTCGATCGCGATCTGCGTGTCGGGCAGGCGCAGGTCGGGTGGTGCGATCAGAACCCGCTCGGGTGTCCGACCGATGTAGCGCAAGCGATAGGCCGGACCCGCGCGCAGCTTCCGCCGCGCCCGTGCCCACGCCTCGCGCGCGAACAATGCCCACAAGCGCGGAGTATGGTCCGCCGCCTTTACCAATTCCCGTTGTCCTTGTCTGTCCGCCCTGCGTTCCGTTGTATCTGATTCAAGTTTGGGTGCGACAACGAATTTTTTGGACCGCCCATCCTCGCCGGGTGAATCGGCTTCCCATCAATCGTCAGACAGGCGGACTCCGGCGAAATCTCGCCGCGAAAAAGCCGTCGAGACCCGCATGGGAAGGGTCCTCTGCCGGGAGGCCGGCGGGGGTCGTCCTGAGGTCGCCCGCGGCGTTGATGAAGGCATCGGCGCCCGCGATCTCCCCTAGCCGGACAGGATCGCGGCGGAATTGGGGGCTCTCTTCCAGAAAGGCCGCGACCAGATCCTCCCCCTCGACCGGGTCCAGCGAGCAGTTCGAAAAGACCAGCACCCCTCCCGGCGCGACCATGTCGGCTGCCCGCGACAGAAGCCTGGCCTGCACGGCCGCCAGCTTCGCGATATCGTCGGGCGACTTCGTCCAGGGCACGTCGGGATGGCGTCGCACCGTTCCGGTCGACGAACAGGGGGCGTCGAGCAGTACGGCGTCGAAGAGGACGGCAGGGGCGTATTTGGTCAGGTCCGCCTCCACGATCTTCGCCCCCAGACCGAGCCGGTCGAGATTCGACGACAGGCGCCTGATGCGATTCGCGGACGCTTCCACGGCGGTCACCTTCGCACCGGCGGCGGCTAGCTGGGCTGTCTTGCCGCCCGGAGCGGCGCACAGGTCGGCCACATGCCGGCCCGCGACGTCGCCCAGCATGCGCGCGGGCAGCGCCGCCGCCGCATCCTGCACCCACCACCGCCCGTCCCCGAAGCCGGGCAGATCCGTGACCGCGCGATCGAGATGCGGAACGCGGACGGATCCAGTCGCCAGCACGAAGCCGCCAAAGGCTTCGGCCCACTGTTCAGGATCCGACCGGACCGTGAAGTCGGTCGGCGCCTCGGCGCGATGCATCGCCAGGATCGCGCGAGTCCGTTCCGGGCCGTAGGCGGCCCGGAGCCGTTCGACGAACCAGGCCGGCGCGTCGATCGAGCCGGCAAGCGCGGCGGGAAGGGCGCGATCCTTGCGTCGAGCCAGTTCGCGCAGCACGCCGTTGACGAGGCCCGAAAAACGTTCGGTGCGGGGGTCGGCCTTGGCATGCACGACCGCCAGGTTGACGGCTGCGCTGTCGGGAATGTCGAGGAACAGGATCTGCGCGGCGCCCACATGCAGGATATGGGCAAGAGCGGTGGCATTGGCGGGAAGCGGCCGATCGAGCCGGCTCTCGATCAGCGCCGAAATCGTCATGCGGAAGCGCAGCGAGGTTGCGAGAATCGCCCGGACCAGTCCGCGGTCGCGCGGCTCGAGCGCGCGGTAGTCGGGGTGGCCGTGCTCGTCATCGGTCAGCCCGTCCAGCGGCGTCTTCTTGTCGATGACGGCAGCCAGCAGCCTTGCTGCCGCGCGCCGCGCAGCGAGGCCGGGCGTGCCGACACTGTCGTCCCAGGCGGTGCGCGATCGGGGGTTGGAGGGGCGCCGCTGGGCGCCGCTCACGACCATGGACCCTTCGACCCACGATCATTCCCCGGACGGCCCGCGCGCGGCACCGAGGTCCGACCCGGGCGCGAGGCCTCGCGCGCCGTTTCCGTCCGGTCGTCGCGCCCGCGACCCCAGGGACCGCCATCATCGACGGCAGGCTGGACACGGCCGACGCCGCCGCGACCAAAGCCGCTGCGCGCCATGTCTTCGAGTGCAGCGATGCGGTTGTCGGTGTTCGGATGGGTCGAGAACAGATTGTCCATCTTCTCGCCCGACAGCGGGTTGATGATGAACATGTGGGCGGTCGCCGGATTGTGCTCCGCGTCGGGATTGCGGATGCGCTTGGCCGCGCTGGCGATCTTGTCGAGCGCCGAGGCGAGCCAGAGCGGGTTGCCGCAGATTTCGGCGCCCAGCCGGTCGGCCGAGTATTCACGGGTGCGGCTGATGGCCATCTGCACCAGCATCGCCGCCAGCGGCGCCACGATCATGGCCACCAGCACGCCGATGAAGCCAAGCGGGTTGTTGTTGTCGCGGTTGCCGCCGAAGAAGAAGGCGAAATTGCCGAGCATCGAGATCGCGCCGGCAAGGGTTGCCGTGATCGTCATGATCAGCGTGTCGCGGTTCTGGATGTGGGCCAATTCATGCGCCATCACGCCGGCCACCTCCTCGTAGGACAGGCGCTGCAGCAGGCCGGTCGTCGCGGCCACAGCCGCGTTCTGCGGGTTGCGGCCGGTGGCGAAGGCATTCGGCTGGTCGTTCTGGATCAGGTAGATCTTCGGCATCGGCATGCCGGCGTTGCGGACCAGCCCGCGCACGATCTCGTAGTATTCCGGCGCGTTGCGTTCGTCGACCTCCACCGCGTGGTGCATCCGCAGCACCATCTTGTCGGCGTTCCAGTAGCCGAAGAGGTTCATCGCCGCGGCGATGAAAAAGGCGATCATCATGCCGCCCGAACCGCCGATCAGATAGCCGACGCCCATGAAGAGCGCCGTCATGGCGGCAAGCAGCATCGCGGTGCGTATCATGTTCATCGACGGAAGCTCCGTGCTGCCCGCGAGCGATGGCTCGCTGGGTGTCCAAACCGCTCTATATGATGGTATGCGCGAGGTTCCACTTCAATATTGTGCAATGGGTCGAGAACGATGAGCGACAGCGGCGAATCAGGCAAAAACGCGCCGGACAAGGCGGAGGCGGCAGAGCTCCAGACGTCGGATTCGGCAGGCTCGTCCCCCAGGTCTGCCATTCCGGAAGAGAGGCCCCTCAGCGAGACGGCAAGGCGCGCGCTGGCAGAGGCGGAAGCACGCCGCGCTGCCTACGAGGCGCGGGCCGCCGCGCTTCCCAAGGAACTCGGCGGGCGCGGCGGCAAGGAACCCGGCCGCTATGGCGACTGGGAAGTGAAGGGCATCGCGACGGATTTCTGAGGCCTCGGCCGTCCGCCCTTCCCGGTGCAATCCGGTTCAGTCGCGAATCAGCTCCAGCATGGCGCGGACGGCCGCCGGATAGCCGTTCGGCCCGAGGCCCGCGACAACAGCGGTGGCGACCTTCGACACCAGCGAGCGATGATAGATCTCCTCGCGGCGATGAATGTTGGAGATGTGCAGCTCGATGATGGGGCGAGGGAACATCTTCAGCGCGTCCAGGATGGCAATCGACGTGAAGCTGAAGGCGGCCGGGTTGATGATGATGCCGGCCGCCGGGGCGTCGATGGCTTCGTGCACCCATTCGATGATTTCGTATTCGCGATTCGATTGCCGAAACTCGAGCGCAACATCTCCTGCCGCAGCCCGGCACATGGCCTCCACCTGCGCAAGTGTCGTCGAGCCGTAGATCTCGGGCTCGCGCGTGCCCAGCCGGTTCAGATTTGGACCGTTCAGGACGTAGATCGGTGTGGTCGACATGAGCGAAAAATGCCTTCTCCGGAAACGTGGGGGACGAGCGCGAGCGCTGTCTGCGAAAAGGGCTGGCCGACAGCCCCGGCCTAGGATAAACGGTCATGGAGTTCTAGCATACAGTACCTCAGTTTTCGACAAGCCGGCAAGGAGAAGTCATGGCGCTTATGGGAGACGGTTTCCTGGTAATGTGGCACGACATCACCCCGCAGATGCAGGGCGAGTACACGGAGTGGCACACGCGCGAGCACATGCCCGAGCGCCTTTCGATCCCCGGGTTCCTGGTCGGCAAGCGTCTCGTGAACAATCATCTCGACCATTATCGCTTCGGGACGATCTACACCGGCCGCGACGTGGAGGTGTTCCGCTCGCCGGCCTATCTGGCGCGGCTCAACGATCCGACGCCGTGGAGCAACAGGCTGCAGCCAGCCTTCCGCAACTTCCTGCGCGTGGCGTGCGAGCGGGTCGCATCCGCGGGGCGCGGTGACGGTGGCGCCGTGGCAACGACGCGGCTCTCCTTCGTCGAGGGCGCGGGCGAGACAGCCGCGCGCGCAGGCGCGCAGGCGCTGGTCGAGAGGATCCTCGCGATCAAGGGGGTCTGCGGGGCGCATGTCGGCCTGGCACGCACCGAGGTTTCGGGCGTTCGAACCCGCGAAACGGAGCTGAGGCCCGAGATGGCCGAGCGCGGTTTCGATGCGGTGGTCATCACCGAGGGCAGTGGCCGGATCGAACTCGAATCGGCGATGGGCGAAATCGAGGCGGCGATTGCGGCGAGCTCCTGCGGCTTCATCGAGCCGCGCAGCATCGCCTACAACCTTGCCTACGAGTTGACGTCGCACGACATGGGACAGTCCTGAGGGGCCGAGGAGAGAGATCGATGCGCGCGATCGCGAAGCTGGCGCCACGGCATGGGTCCATGTCCATAATCGAGAAGCCCGAACCCATCCGGGCGGACGGCGACGTTCTGGTCAGGATCGGCGCCGGCGGCATTTGCGGCACGGACGTGGCGATCTGGAAGTGGCATGAGGCGGTCGTGGGCCAGTACGCCCCCTCCTTTCCAGTCGTCGTCGGGCATGAATTCTCCGGGACGGTCGAGCAGGCCCCGGTCGGCAGCGCGCTGAGGCGGGGCGACGTGGTGGCCATCAATCCGCAGCTTGCCTGCGGCAAGTGCCGCTATTGCGGTCTCGGCCGGCCGACGCTTTGCGACGACCGACGGCTGATGGGCGGGCATATCGACGGCGGCTGGACCGAGATGGTGAGCGTGCCGGAAAAACAGGTCTACCGGCTTCCCGACGGCATCGACACCGCGGTCGCGCCATTGCTCGAGCCGATGGCGGTTGCCGTGCATGCGGTCTTCGAGCGGGCGCCGGTTCGCGGCGGCGACGTGGTCGCGGTGATCGGCGCCGGGCCGATTGGCCTGCTCACCGGCATACTCGCGCTCCATGCCGGCGCCTCGGACGTGCTGATCACGGGCGTGGCCGCCGACCGCGCCCGCCTCGCATTGGCCCGCTCGCTTGGCATGATCACCGTCGATGTCGGTGAGACGGATCCGGTCCTGGCGCTGCGCAAGGTGGCTGCGGCTGGCGCGGACGTGGTTTACGAGACGAGCGGCAACGCGACGGTTCTCGAGCAGACGCTTGCGCTTGCCGGGAAAGCCGGCCGCGTCGGCCTGATCGGCCTTTGCCATGGTCCGGCGAGCTTCGTCACCACGCCCGCCGTCCTGAAGGAGCTCGAACTGATCGGATCTCGCGGCTACAACGACCCGACATGGCGCCTGGCCATGCGGTTGCTGCCCTCCGTGGCTCCGACGATCATGAAGCTCGTCACGCATGAACTGGCCTTCGAGGACTTCGAGCAGGCGCTCGGTCTCGTGGAGCGCCGCGAGGGGGTGAAAATCATCCTGCGGCCGTAGGTCTCCACGCGGGTAGATCTGCGCCTTGGTCCGGCCCGGCCTGATCGACGCGAAGGTTTCCAGCATCGATCGTTCGATGCGTTCGGAAGCCGAACGGAGGAGGGCAAGTTCGGTCTGCGTCTTCACCAAGCGCAGCGATTCCATCACCTCCACGCTGTCATGCAGTCCGGCAGGGCCGAGTTCGCGCGACATCAGCGACCAGGCGTCGGCGGGCAGGAATCCGGCCTCGACGCCGATGCGGCCGCGATCCGCCCCGATCCCCCCGTTCTCCATCGAAGCACCCACGGGGCCTACGCCGCAGCCGGTCCCGATCGTTCACGCGCCGCGTCGAAGCGCTCCATCTCGCAGCGCGTCGTCTCGAGTGTCCGACGCGCCCATTCCCGGGGGCCAAGGGCCGCGATGCGGGCATGGCTCGGAACCTCGACGCTGACGATCAGACTCAAGGGCAAGGCGGCGACCTGGCTTTCGATGTCGACACCGCCCTCTCCGGGCAGGAGACGCTCCTGGCGCGCCGTGAACAGCAGTTCCTCGCTGGTCGGCGGAGTGCCCGATGGTGCATCGCAGATCTGAAAATAGCTCATGCGCGACGCAGGGATGGCGCGAAGGTCGTCGAGTGTGGTCGTCGATCGCGCGACATGGATTGTGTCGATCAGAACCTCGGCATTCGCTGCAGCGGAAGCCGTCACGACCTCAAGCGCCGTGCGGGCGTCGCGCAGTGCCGTCCAGGGCGTGAATTCGAGGTTGACGCTGAGCCCGAAGCGGGCGGCGGCCGCGCAGAGAGCGGCGAAGGTATCTGTCATGCGCCACAGGTCCGGATCGTCCCCGGCCGCGATCACCGTGCGCGCTCCGATGCGGCTGGCAGCATCGAGCATCGGCAGCCACTCTTCGACCGTGTTGCGGCCGTCTATTCGCGCGATCTCGACGTCGAGGATGCCGACACCGGTGGCCCGGCACCGAGCGATCAGCTCAGCAACGAGCGCCGGCTCGGAAAAAAGCGGGAAGGCCTTCCCTCCTGGGGCGGCGGGCAGCATTCGAACTCCGGCGAGGCTGTACCCGATCGCGGCCGCATGCTCGACCGTTTCGATCGGACTGCACTCAAGTGTCAGATAGGAAAGGGAAAAAATGCGTTCCATCAGCTTCACACCGCCTGCATGCCGGATCATTCGTCACGACTCTTATTGACATACAGTACCTCATTTGCCAAGCATGCGATCGGGATCGAGCGATGAATGAAATAGCTGCCCGGTCGTCACGACGATGCCCGGCGGCCGCAATTTGTCCCGCACTGGAGGAGAGACATGCGTTCCATTTCGAGAAGAATTTTTGTGGCCGCCCTATCGGCAGGCATCGCGCTGGCGGCGGGTTCGGCCATGGCGCAGGACAAGATCACGATGCGCATCGCCCACAACATGCCGGAAACGCACAGCTACGCGCTGTGGCTCGGCAAGTTCAAGGAGGTGCTCGAGGAGAAGCTCCCCGGCCGCTTCGACGTCAAGGTCTTCCCGGCGGCCCAGCTGGGCACCGAGACCGAGTATCTGGAGTCCATGCAGCTCGGCACGCTGGACGGCGCCATCATGGGCCGTCACGGTCAGATCGACCAGCGCCTCGACGTCCTCAACCTGCCGATGATCTATCGCGACGACGCGCATGTCGACGCGGTGCTGCACAGCGGCAGCGACGTACAGAAGCGCCTCGACGACATCCTCTTCGAGCGCGGCTACAAGGTTCTCGCCTGGGGCGAACTCGGCTTCCGCTACATCACAACCAACGGCAAGGAAGTCCGCAACGCGTCGGACCTGCAGGGTCTCGACATCCGGGTCCCCAACGTCCAGCCCTGGCTGACCGCCTTCAAGGCCTGGGGCGCCAATCCGACGCCGCTGCCCTTCGAGGAGGTCTATTCCGCCTTGCAGCAGGGCGTCGTCAGCGCCCAGGAAAACCCGCCCGAAAACATCTGGACCTCGAAATTCTACGAGGTGCAGAAGACAATGAGCCTCACCGGCCACGCCAACATCCCGACCCAGTTCGTCCTGTCGCGCGGGTACTGGGAGAAGTTGCCCGAGGAGACGCGCGAAGTGGTGCTCGACGCTGCGCGCCAGGGCAGCCTGATCCAGGTCGCCGCGGCGCGCCAGGCAAACGCCGACCTGGTGGCGAAGCTCGAGGCCGGAGGCCTGACGATCATTCGCGATGTCGACAAGGAGTCGTTCCGCGCCGGTGCGGAGGAATCCTACAACGCATCTGAAGCCACGATCGGGCGCGATCTGATCGACGCCGTTCTCCAGACAAAGTAATCACGTGCGGCGCGTCAACACGATCCTGCGCGCGGTCATCGGACTGCTCATCGCCACGCTGGTCGTCAGCGTGGGGATGGGCGTCTTCTACCGTTACGTTCTCAAGGAATCACTGTACTGGGCGACGGAAGTGCCCAACGTGCTGCTGATCTGGATCGTCTTCCTGGGCAGCGTCGTGGCCTTCTACGAGAAGCGGCACATCGCCTTCTCCGTGCTGGCCGAGGCGCTGCCGGCGCCGCTCTCGCGCCTCATCTGCATCATTGCCGAAATCATCGTGCTCGGCTTTTTCATCATCATGCTCGTCTATGGCTGGCAGATCGTCACGCAGGCCATGAACAGCCTCTCCGACGCGCTCAAGATTCCCCGCGGCTACTTCTATCTCTGCCTTCCCATCTCGGCGGCACTGATGGCGGCGTGCAGCGCCGAAAATCTGTTCAAGCTGGTCAGACACCCCGCATCCGGACGCCCGTCATGATCCTCACGATCTTCGTCGTCTTCTTCATCTGCCTGTTCATCGGCGTCCCGATCGCCATCGCGATCGGTTCGGCGGCTGTCGCGGCCTTCTATCTCGACGGAACCTTCCCGATCGCGCAGATTCCGCACAAGATGGTCAACGGCGTCTATTCCTTCCCACTGGTCGCGGTGCCGCTGTTCATCCTGGCCGGATCGCTGGCTGGAGAGACCTCGATCGCGCAGCGGCTGGTGCGGCTGGCCTCGGCGCTGGTCGGCCACATCCGCGGCGGGCTCGGACATGTCAACGTCGCGTCGTCGATGTTCTTCGGGGGCATATCGGGATCCGCCGTCGCCGACACGGCGGCGGTCGGCAGCCTGATGATCCCGGCCATGGAGAAGCAGGGCTATTCGCGCGAGGACGCGGGCGCCATCACCATCTGCTCATCGACCATCGGCATCCTCATCCCGCCCAGCATCCCGATGGTGCTCTACGGCGTCACCGTGGGCACGTCCATCGGGGCCCTGTTCCTGGCCGGTCTCGTGCCGGGGATCCTGGTCGGCCTGCTGCTGATGGTGACGGTCTACGTCATGGCCAAGCGCAAGGGCTGGCCGCAATCAGAACAGCGTGCGCCCGTCGGCGAGTTGTGGGACGCCTTCAAGGGCGCCATCCTGTCGCTGCTCTTGCCGGTGTTCCTGCTCGGCGCCATCGTCACCGGCCTGACCACAGCGACCGAGGCCGGCGTCATCGGCGTCGTCTACGCGCTGTTCCTCGCAGGCGTCGTCTACCGCGAATACTCGTTTCGCCAGCTCTTCTGGATCACCGTCGAATCGGCCGTGAACACGGCTGTTCCGCTTTTCGTGGTGGCAACCACCTCGGTTGTAGCCTGGGTGGTGGCGATCGAGCAGTTCCCGGCCGAGCTCGTCTCCTTCTTCACCGAACTCGACATCGGACCCATCTTCGTCCTCCTGCTGATGAACCTGTTCCTGCTGGTGGTCGGCATGTTCATCGACCTCGTCCCGGCACTGATCCTGTTTGCTCCGATCCTGCTGCCGGTGGCGGTCGCGTCGGGGATGGATCCGATCCAGTTCGGCACCATGATGGTGGTCAATCTGGGCCTCGGTCTCGTCACCCCGCCGGTGGGCAACTGCCTCTATGTCGGCGCCGCCATCGCCAAGGTGGACCTGTGGAAGCTGGTCCGCGCATCGGTGCCATTCCTGCTGGTGAATGTGTTCGTGCTGATGCTGGTGACCTACGTGCCCGCTGTCAGCACGTTCCTGCCGTCGCTGTTCTTCTAGCCATGCTCGACGACCAGCGACGCAGAAACAGCGCAATTGCGCGCGGCGCAGCCTCGCATGCCGGACCTCGAGAGACCCCAGCCGAAAGCCGGAAATCCATCGCATGAAAGCGCTCGTCTACCTGGGCAAGGAATCCCTCGACTATCGCGATTTTCCGGAGCCGGTGGCAGGACCGGGCGAGGCGGTCGTGCGGGTCGACAGCTGCGGCATCTGCGGTTCCGACATGCACGGCTACCATGGCCACGACCCGCGCCGCGTTCCGCCGATGGTCATGGGGCACGAAGCGGCCGGCGTGGTCGAGACCGGCTCGCTCGCCGGGCGCCGCGTCGCCGTCAACCCGTTCCTGTTTTGCGGCCGATGCGTCAACTGCCAGGCGGGCGCGCAGCACCTGTGCCTGAACCAGCGCAACATCGGCCTGCCGCCGCACGCCGGCGCCTTCGCCGACAGGGTCATCGTGCCGGAGGGAAACCTGGTCGAAATCCCCGATTCGATGGCGATGGAAACAGCCGCGCTCGCCGAGCCGCTGGCGGTGTCCTACCACGCGGTACAGCTGGCTGCCCGGCTGATGCGCCGCCCGCTTCCCGCCGCGCGCGCCGTCGTGCTCGGCGGTGGGGCGATCGGCCTCGGCACCGCGCTGGCGCTTGCGATTTCCGGGACGGGAAGCATCGCCATCGCCGAGCCGCACCAGGGACGACGGGATGCGGCCGCGCGCGCGCATCCCGTCTTTCATGCCTATGATCCTGCCGTGGAAGAACCGGCAGCCCAGAGCGTGGACGTCGTTTTCGACGCCGTCGGCGCCCGTGGCACGCGCGAAGCGGCCTTCCGCATGGCCTCCCGCGGCGCTGTCGTGATCCACCTCGGCCTTTTGCCGGGATCGGAGGGCGTCGACGTGCGGCGCATGACGCTCGGCGAGATCATCTTTGCCGGTTCCTACTGTTATTCCATGCCCGATTTCCGCGAGACGCTTGCGCTTCTCGCGTCAGGGCGGTTCGGCGACCTTGGCTGGACCGAGCAGCGGCCGATGCGCGACGGGGCGCAGGCCTTCCACGATCTCGACTCTGGCCGTACCGCGTCGGCCAAGATCATCCTCAGGAACTGAAGCCGGAGCGGAGCGATGAAGAACAAGATCATCAAGGGCGTGTCGGTGCCCGCAATCGGGCTTGGTACCTTCGAGTTGACGGGTCCTGCAGGCACGCGGGCAATACGGTCGGCGATCGATGCCGGCTATCGCCATATCGACACCGCGATCCGATACGGCAACGAGACGGAGGTCGGCCAGGCGATCCGCGACAGCGGCATCGCCCGGGACGAGCTCTTCGTGACGACGAAGATCTGGTTCGACAACCTCGCGCCAGAGAACGTCGCCGCGCATACGGCCGAGAGCCTCGCACGGCTTGGACTCGACCATGTCGACCTCTTGTTGGTGCACTGGCCAAGCCGCGACATTCCGCTTGGCGAGACGCTTGCCGCCTTCGCCGAGCAGCGGGCTCGTGGCCGGACCCGACTGATCGGGGTCAGCAACTTCACCACTGCGCTGCTCGACGAAGCGATCCGTGTCCACGGCGCCGACCTTTTCGCCAACCAGGTCGAGTATCACCCGTTCATGGCCCAGCCCCGCGTCATGAAGATGGTGCGCGAGGCGGGGATGCTGATGACGGCATACCTGCCGCTGGCGCGTGGCGCGGTGTTCCAGTCCGATCTTCTGCGCGAAATCGGCACCCGGCATGGCAAGTCGGCCGGCCAGGTGGCGTTGCGCTGGCTGATCCAGCAGGATGGCGTGGCGGCGATTCCCCGATCCTCGAAGATCGAAAACATCAAGGCGAACCTCGACGTCTTCGACTTCGAGCTGGAGTCCGAGGAAATGGACCGCATTGCGGGGCTCGACGAGCATCGACGCCTGTGCGACTTCGACTGGTCGCCGTCCTGGGACCCGGCCTGAAGGGTCACGCCCGGTTTTCGCGCCACCAGATGTAGAGACCGCTCGCGACCAGCAGGACCGTCCCGGCGATCATCGTCGGGGCAAGCGGATCGCCGAACCAGTACCAGCTGTAGAGAGCCGCGAAGATCACCTGACCGTAGAGAAACGGCGAAAGCAGCGACGCCGAGGCATGGGCAAAGCCGCGCAGCAGCATGAAATGCCCGACGGTGGCCAATGCACCCAGCAGCACCAGCAGCGCAGCGTCAGCCAGGCCGGGTGTGACCCAGGCCGGGACGACGACGATGGTCAGGATGACGGCGCCAGCAGCCGTGGTGTGGAACTGGGCCGCCTCGCGCTCCGTGGGATCGGCCAGTTGGCGAGTCAGCAGAATGTAGATCGCATTCGCGACCGAGCCGGCGAGCGCCAGAAAGTGATAGACGCCGGTATCGCCGAAGCCGGGCCGGATGATCAGGATCACGCCCGCCATGCCGCAGACCAGGGCGCCGATCCGGTGAACGCCGATGCGCTCCTTGAGGAAGATCACCGACAGGAGTGTGATGACGAAGGGCGAGAAGAACACGATCGCAGTGACGTCAGCGATCGGGACATGCGCCAGCGCCGCATAGACGCAGGCGCTCGCCGTGAGCAGCGCCATTCCACGCAGCAGGTGGAGCACTGGGCGGCGGGTCCGCAGGAAGCGACGACCCGTGGTGCTTGCCAGATAGCCGGTCGAAAACACCGTGTGAACGACGTAGCGGGCCCAGAGCACCTGGACCACCGGAAGGACGGCCATCAGTTGCTTGCCCAGGCTGTCGAGCGTGGCGAAGGTGAAACCGGCGAGCAGCATGAGCACGATGCCGATGGTCAGCGAGCCGCCATGCCCCGTCTTCATCGGTACACCGCCGCCTTCAACGGATCATCCGGGCGTCTGCCAGGCCGCTTGTTTCGTCGGCTCAATAGGTTGCCCGACCACCGGAGACGTCGAACGTGAATCCGGTCGCAAATGAGCATTCGGGACTGGCGGCGAAGGCCGCCGCCGTCGCAACCTCTCCCGCGGTAATGAAGCGTCCGAGCGGGATCTTGTTCCGGCTCTCCTCGACAAAACGTGGCGTCATCTGGCTCAGAAGCGCCGTCTCCACCATGGCCGGGGCGATGCAGTTGGCCAGCACGCCTGTCCCGGCCAGTTCCCGCGCGATGGACTTGGTGAAGCCGATCACGCCGGCCTTGGCCGCTCCGTAGGCACAGATGCCCGGCACCGGCTCCTTGCCGCCGATCGAGGCCACATTGACGATGCGACCGTAACTCCGGGCCTTCATGTGCGGAATGCATGCGCGACAACACAGGAAGACCGCGGTGAGATCAAGGGCCAGGACACGCGTCCAGTCTTCCAGTCGATACTGCTCCACGGGAACGACGGGCCCCGTGATCCCCGCGTTGTTGACCATGACGTCGATGCGACCGAAGCTCGACCGGACGTCGTCCATCGCCGCGGTCACCGCCTCGGGTACGGTCACGTCGACCGTGACCATCGCAGCGGGCTGGAAGCTTGCCGGCTCCGCGTCGAAGCCTGTCAGATCCAGATCCCAAATGACCACGGCGGCGCCTTCGGCGGCGAGACGCCTGGCGATTGCCAGCCCCAGCCCCCGTGCGCCGCCGGTGACGATCGCGACCTGCCCGTCGAAGCGGCCGGCCATCAACCTGGCCCTTGGTAGAAGTCTATGGTCGAACGCAGTCCCGTTTCGAGATCGGTCGGGCGCCAGTCCGGCAACAGGCGGGCGAGCGCCGCGTCGCGGTCCGGACAGGAAATCGGCATTGGATCTCCCGCACAGTCGATGCGGGCACCGGGTACGGCATCGCGGATGGCGGCCACGACATCATCAGCCGACGTGGCCTGGCCGAGCAGGTTGACGACATGCGCATCGTCGAGCGGCATGCGCACAGCCTGGAGGAAAGCGGCCGCCACGTCTGCGACGTGGACCATGTCGAACGATCCGGTGATCGGCATCGTGTAGGCCTCGCCCCGCGCCGCCGCCCGGCAGGCAAGGGTCGGGCCGGCCGAAAGCCCGCCATCCCGACCGGGACCGTAGACGACGTAGGGCCGGAAGCCGATCGAGGCGATGCCGTTGTCCTCGAAAAAGGCGCGGGCGGAATGCTCCGACGCCAGCTTGTAGGCGCCGTAGAGCGTGGTCGGATGCGGCTCCGGGCCGCCATCGGGACCAAAAACGCCGATGCTGCTCATGTAGATCACCGAAGGCATGGCATGCTCGCGCGCCGCCAGGAAGGCGTTGAGCGTTCCAAGGAGGTTCACCTGCGCGCCGAGGATCGGATCCGCCTTGCAGGCGGGCGTCAAGAGCCCGGCCAGATGAATGATCCGCTCGCAGCCGCGCGCGGCGTCGACCACCGCACGGGTGTCGGCGATGTCGGCCGAAACCCACTCGAGACCGGCGGCGAAGTCCAAGCCGGCGATCTCGCCGACTTTCGTCCGGTCGTCGGCACGATCGAGCACGACGGGGGTGAAGCCTTCACGCGCCAGCTCCCGCAGGATCCAGGCTCCGATGAAGCCGCCGCCGCCGGTGACAAGTACTCTCATGGCCTGCCCTTTCCCTCGCGTTCGCCCGCTGACGGCTGGTCAGCGGGCATCCTCCGCCCCGATGACGTGCTGCACCTGATACATCGTCGCGATGGCGCCTTCGGCTGCGTCGCCAAGGCGGTCGAGCGTTGCGCGCAGCGAAATGCCTGCCGCGCGATGATCGTAGGAATCGATCAGGATGGCGGCAACGACGGTGCGGTCGGCCTCGCCCCGGCTCTCGCGAAACGCCTTCTCCGCCGTCGGCTGCTGGCCGAATTGCGTGTCGCCATCCAGGATGTGGGCGCCCAGCACGCCCGGCATCCCGGCGATGGCGGGAAGCCAGTCGATCGGCCCGAGCGGGGCGGCGAACTGGACCGTGGCGTTCCAGCCGCCGACGCCGCGCCCGATGCTCTGCCGGACACGGCAGACGGTGCGCGAGGGCGCCACGTAGGCCGACAGGATGCGTCGCGTCCACGGGGTCGGGTCGTTCAAGCGGGCCAGATAAGGCTGCGAGACGAACACGTCGGCCGTCTCGGCCTCGTACATCATGAAGTATTTCTGGTCCTCGCTGGTGCCGTCCACGCCGATCGCACGTCTTCCGCGCCGGAAACCTGGTACCGAGAGGCGCTCGGGCATGTGCTCCATGCTGTGCCAGGCGTTGTAGTCGTCCTCCTGTTCGGCAACGACGCCGCCCCAGTTCACCAGCACACCCAGTCCAAGCAGTCCCGTCACGTCGGCCTCCGTCAAAACCATCGACCGCTATTTGCCTTTTGAGGTACTGTATGTCAATCATCGGCGCCGGGCGTGGAGGCTGTACCGTGAAGCGAATTCGTCTAGTGTCTGCATCTGGTATGTCAGCAGCAGGGGGCCGGGACGATGGCGTTGAAGGCAAACAAGAACATCAACCCGATGAAGAAGAGCCCCATCAGCCGGCCTCAGTCGCTGGCGATGTCGGTTGCCGAGCGGTTGAAGGCGGCGATCCTGAAACGCGAACTTTCGCTGGGCGAGGCGCTGTCGGAGGAGAAGATCGCGGCGGCGATGGACGTCAGCCGGACGCCGGTGCGAGAGGCGCTGACGATCCTTCAGCTTCAGGGCCTGATCACGATCGTGCCCCGTCGCGGCAGTTTCGTTTTCAGGCCGGAGAAGGAGGACCTTCACGCGCTCGTCGAGTACCGGCTGCGGCTGGAACTGCTGGCAAGCGAACTCGCGACGGAACGCGCGCCGGAGGCGTTGCTGCAGTCGCTGTCCAAGACCATCCAGACGATGGAAAAGGCGCGCGACAATGATGACACGCTCGCCTATGCGAACGCCGACACGCGTTTCCACAATGCCTTCTTCGATCATTGCGGAAATCACTTCTTCGTCGAAGCCTACGACATCGTCGCCGGCCGCATCGCGGCGTTGCGCGCGCACATGTCGGCCCAGCTCGGCCTGCATCGCCAGCGGACCTTCCAGGAACATCTCGAGATCGTCGAGGCCATCAAGAAGCGGGACGTCGCCGCACTCCACGCAGTGCTCAGGACGCATATCGCGGAGATGGAACCCAACTACGCCAACGCGCTGCAACTGGTTTGACATCCCTCGCCTGAAGGTCGGTTCCGACGCGAAGCGCGCGCCGGCGGGTGGGGGCGCGGTCTCGTCATGGCCGGGAGACCGGCGGGCATGGTGATGCGCAGCAACCGGTTCCTCTCGGGGCTCCCCGAAGACGCCGTATACGATCTCGCGGTGCTCGGCGCGGGCGCCCCGGGCCTCGCATGCGCGGCGACGGCTGCGCGTCTCGGCTGTCGCGTGCTCCTGATCGAGCGAACCGCCCACGTCGGCGGGACATCGGCTTACTCGGCCGGGACGCTGTGGGTGCCCAACACGCGGCACGCCCAGGCGCTGAACGCCGCCGACGACGTCGAGAAGGCTGCGGACTATCTCGACCGTACGGTCGGCAACCGTTCGCCAAGGGCCTTGCGCGACCGTTTCCTGGCGGCGGGACCCGAAGCGGTGGCCTTCCTGGAGGACCAGGCCGGCGTGCGGTTGCGCGCGCGGCCGTTCCATCCCGATTATCTTTCCGACATCGAGGGCTCGACGCACTTCAGTCGCGCGCTCGAACCCGTGCCGTTCGACGGTCGGCTGCTCGGTGATGATTTCGACCTCGTGCGGCCGCCGATCCCGGAGTTCACCATTCTCGGCGGCATGATGGTCGACCGCGACGACATCGCGAGCCTCCTGACGATGACCCGTTCGGCCAAGGCGTTTGCACATGCGATGACGCTCATCGGACGCCATGCCGCCGACAGGCTTCGCCACCGCCGCGGCACCCGGCTGGTCATGGGCAATGCGCTGGTCGGCCACCTCCTGCTGGCGGCGCGCAGGGCCGGCGTTCACATCGCCACGGACGCCCGTGTCGACCGGATGCTCGCGACCAACGGCTCGGTCGATGGCCTCGTCGTCGAACAGGGCGGAACGAGGCGCCGCATCCGCGTAGCGCGCGGCATCGTTTTGGCCAGCGGCGGCTTTGCCGGCAATGCGCCGATGCGGTCGCGATATCTACCGCCGTCCGTGCCCGCGTTCGGACCCGGGGCGCCGGGACCGAAGGGCGAACTGCACGCGATGGCGATGGAGTTCGGCGGGTTTCATGGACGGGATGCCTGGCAGCCTTGCTTCTGGGCGCCGTGTTCGGTGAACCGCCGCGCCGATGGCTCGCTGGCGGTGTTCCCGCATTTCGTCTTCGACCGCAGCAAGCCGGGCACCGTGTGCGTGGCCCGCGACGGCCGCCGCTTCGTCAACGAGAGCATCTCCTACCATCTGTTCGGGGCTGCGATGATCGAGCGCGACGAGGCTGGTTCCACGATCCCGGCCTTCCTGATCGCGGATGGCGCCGCGATGCAGAAATATGGTCTCGGCATGGTGAGGCCCGGCGCGCGCGGGCTGAAGCGGTATCTGGCGTCAGGCTATGTGGTGGAGGGCCGCACGCCGCGCGAGCTCGCGGAGCGACTGGGCATCCATGCCGCGAACCTCGAACAGACGATGGCGCAGATGAAGGAGCATGCGGCGAGCGGCGTCGACAGCGAGTTCGGCCGTGGCTCGACGGTCTATCAGCGCGCCAATGGCGACCCGTCGCATGGACCGAACCCGACGCTCGGCGCTCTCGCGACGCCGCCCTTCTACGCCGTCAGGCTCTATCCCTGCGACATCGGCAGCGCGCAGGGTTTCGTCACCGATGCAGACGCAAGCGTGCTGCGCGAGGACGGCTCGGCTGTGGAAAACCTGTACGCCATCGGCAACGACATGCAGTCGATCATGGGCGGCGTCTATCCGGGACCGGGGATCACGATCGGCCCGGGAATCGTGTTCGGCTATATCGCTGCCAGGCATGCTGCGGCGAAGGCCGTATCGGGCGGGGGTTCTGCCGCGCCACCAGCACCAGAGCGGCACGATCCTCAGGAGACGACGTAGACGTCGATCGCGATCCGGCCCGCCTTCGGGTCGGGCGCGAGGCTCGCAACG
Organism: Mesorhizobium sp.; assembly: GCA_051860465.1. GTDB lineage: Bacteria > Pseudomonadota > Alphaproteobacteria > Rhizobiales > Rhizobiaceae > Aquibium. The sequence goes on along the minus strand of JBHYDY010000010.1, from coordinate 90,973 downwards.
AAGATGCGGTCTCGCAGCCAGGCGTGCGGTCCGTCCGGTGTCTCGAAACGCGGCGCCGAGCGGAAGTAATACTCGTCCGGCGCCACGGTTTCCCCGGCCCGCAGTCGCGCCAGCACCTCGGGTGCGGAAACCCGCAGGCCATGGTTCCTGACCAGGATCGGCGTGCAGTCCTCGGCGATGACCGTATAGGTCGCCTCGATCTCGCTCGTCCCGTCCGGCCGGATCAGCGGCCAGTCGGAGCCGCCGGGCACGATTGTCCCTTTCAACCTGGGACCGAACACCGAACCGGCAAGGATCGGGATGTGCAGCCGCTCGCCAACGGCCGAGTGCCCGCCCGACATCGGCTTCGCGATCTCCGCCACGATGGTGAAGACGTGTTCGAGCGCGGGAACCGCGGGCGTCATCGCGTCAGGCCCCGTTGCGTCCGTCGAGCCAGGCACACATCGCCTCCAACGCGTCGCGGCTCGCCGCGCAGTGCTCCATCGCCCGCAGGTAGCCGTGAATCAGGCCGTCACCGCGGTGCAGGACCACGGGGACCCCCGCCGCTTCCAGCGCCTGCGCATAGGCGATGCCGTCGTCGCGCAGCGGATCATGCTCGGCCACCGCGACGAAGGCGGGCGGCAACCCGGAGTGGTCCTTCGCCTTCAGCGGCGCTGCGAGCGGATCCACCCGATCCGCCTCGTTGGGCATGTACATGGCGTTGACTGCGGGCATGCCGGCGGTGGTCAGCAGCGGCCCGTCGGCATTTTCGGTGAAAGAGGGCCGGGCCTGTTCGAACTCCACGGCAGGATAGATCAGCAGCTGGGCATGGAGGGGACAATCCGACCCGCGGAACTTCAGCGCGATGGCGGCCGCCAGGTTGCCGCCCGCACTGTCGCCGCCGATGGCGATGCGCGTCGCGTCGATGCCGAGTTCACCGGCCCGCGCGAAGGCCCATTCGACCACTGCGCCGACCTGCACGATCGCGGCCGGAAACGGATGCTCCGGCGCCAGCGCATAATCGACGCTGATCACCGCCTGGCGGTTGAAGGCGGCGATGCGGGCCGTGATGTCCCAATGCGTTTCGGGGCTGCCCTGCATCCAGGCGCCGCCGTGCATGTAGATCAGGCAGGGCTGAGGGGTGCCGTCGCCTTGATGTCGAAAGATCCGCACGCGAACGGCGCCCGCCGGGGTGTCGATCCATTCCACGCGGTCGGCAGAGACGCCGTCAGGCGTCGGCAGCCGCATCTCGGCGGCGACTACCTCGAAATGGGCCCGCCGATCCTGCGGCGTGGCCTTGGGCGGGAGTTTGGCCCATTGCCGCTGCCATTCGTCGAGAAATGGATTCAGTTCCGGATCGAGCATTGCATGACCTCATGTGCTTGGAAGTGATTGGTCAGGCCATCACGAAGCGCATGACCATTTCGACGGCGTGCCCGCGCAGAGTTCTCTGACCATCTGGTCCAAAGAGGGCGGATCCGAAGATGCGCGAGAAGGTCGGCCTGTTGGAAACGTTGAAGAAACTGAGCGCGCTGATCATCCAGTGCAGCTCCAGCGGTTCGATCTCCGGGCGGAATAGCCCGGCGGCGCGCCCGCGCGCGCAGATCTGCTCCAGCTTCTGGATGGCTCCTTCGTTCATGGTCGCGATCAGGTCGGACTGTTCGAGATAGGCGCCGTGGTGGATGTTCTCGATCATCACGATGCGGATGAAGTCGGGATTGGAACTGTGGTGGTCGAAGGTGAATTCCACCAGTCTGGCAAGGGCCGCGTCGGGCGCGAGGTGCTCGAGGTCCAGTTCCTGCTCTCCGCTCCGGACCTTGCGATAGGCCTCCTCCAGCACGGTGCGGTACAGCCCCTCCTTGTCGCCGAAATAGTAGTAGATCATGCGCTTGGACGTCAGCGTCTTGGCCGCGATCTCGTCGATCCGCGCGCCCGAAAGGCCATTCTGGGCGAACTCCGCCATTGCCACCGCGACTATGTTGCTGCGGACGCCCTCCGGATCCTGCTTCCAGCCGACCCGACCGGCCTTCTCCACCGAACCGATGCCTTCACCCATCCCCGTCTCCTCCCGTCGAGCCACCGGCATACACGAATTAACTGCTTCGTACAAAGCCCTTGACATAATTAACCGCCCAGTACATTGATGGATCACTATCACCGGCCGGCGAGCGATGGAGGTCGTTCGGCTCGCGCCGGGCCAGGAGGGTCTGCTTGCGTCATCGCGTCGAAAGCGTTGCGGACATCGGTCCAGCCGCCGGCCTGTCACATGGCAGGACCGTCCTCGTCGGCCTGCTCGGCAGGGGCATCCAGCTGTCGCGGACGCCGGCGATGCACGAGGCCGAAGGCCGCGCGCTCGGCATTCCCTATGTCTATCGCCTTCTGGATACCGATTGCATGAGCGCCGCGACCGATGTCGCGGACATCCTGCGTTTCGCCGAGGATTTCGGTTTCTCGGGTCTCAACATCACCTTTCCCTACAAGCAGGACGTCCTGCCGCTGCTCGACGAACTGTCGCCGGCGGCGCGATCGATCGGTTCGGTCAACACGATCGTTTTTCGCGACGGTCGACGCTTTGGCCACAACACTGACATGTGGGGCTTCGCTGAAAGCTTCCGGCGCGGCCTTCCGGGTGTGCCGCTTCGGCGCGTCCTGTTGATCGGCGCCGGTGGCGCCGGAGCGGCCGTGGCTCACGCGTTGCTGGAATCCGGCGTCGAACGCCTGTCGATCGCCGACGCCGACGCCGGTCGGGCGCAGGCGCTTGCCAGCAAACTTTCCGGGTTCTTCGGCGAAGGACGGTGCGATGCGACGCAGGGCGTCGAAATCGCCGGCTCGGCGGACGGGATCGTCAATGCCACGCCTGTCGGCATGGCCAAGGTGCCAGGCACACCCATCGATCCGGATCTGATCGGAGCCGGCTCATGGGTTGCCGACATCATCTATTTCCCGCTGGAGACGGAGTTCCTGCGGTTGGCGCGGGCGAAAGGCTGCCGCACGCTTTCGGGCGAGGGAATGGCGCTGTTCCAGGCGGTGCGGGCGTTCGAGCTCTTTTCCGGCGTCAAGCCGGACACGGATCGGATGAGGGCGGCCTTCGTCGCTTTCGGCGAGGCACCCGGCGGCTAGACCGTCGCGCCAGAGGAGCCGGCGTTCGTCGCCGGGAGGACACTGACCCGTGCGGCACCTGTCGCCCGGCAAAACGCGAAAGGGAGGAATTCTAATGCATTCGATGAAGACTAGGCTGATGGGCGGCGCTGCGGCGCTCGCCATCCTGCTCTCCGCTTCGGCGGCACTCGCACAGGACAAGGTGCAGATCGTCTATTCCGACACCGTCCAGGAAGCGGACGTGCGGTCGAAGCTGCTGCGGGAGGAGTTCGGCGGCTGCCTGGGTGACCAGTTCGACTTCAAGCCTTATTTCGGCGCCACCCTGTTCAAACAGGGCACGGAGTTGACCGCCATGCAGCGCGGCAATCTCGACATGGCGAACCTCGCCATTTTCGACTTCTACAACCAGGTGCCGCAGACGAGCATCCTCGGTACGGCCTACCTGTTCCGAGACTACGACCACATGCGCAAGGTGATGAGCCCCGAGCCTTTGGCCGACCTCTGGAAGCAGGTCGAGGAGCAGGCGAAGGTCAAGGTGCTGGCCAATCCCTATATCGGAACGCGCCACCTGAACCTCAGGGGTGACAAGAAGATCATGGAGCCGGCCGACATGGCCGGCGTGAAGTTGCGCATGCCCGGCGGCGAGGGCTGGCAGTTCGTCGGCGAGGCGCTTGGCGCCAACCCGACCCCCATGGCCTTCACCGAGGTCTATACCGGCCTGCAGACCGGCGCGATCGACGCGCAGGACAATCCCCTGCCCGCCGACAAGGTGATGAAGTTCTACGAGGTCACCGACCAGATCGTGCTGACCGGACATCTGGTCGCCAACAACCAGTTCACGATCTCGATGTCCAAGTGGGGCAGCATGACGCCCGAGCAGCAGGCCAAGGTTCAGGAATGCGCCTTGAACTTCGAAGCCGCGCTCGACGAGGAGACGATCCGCCAGGAAGCGGAACTGGTCGAGTTCTTCAAGGGCGAGGGCCTCGAGGTCTACGAGCCCAACAAGGAAGCGTTCCGCAACCACGTGCTCGAGAAGTACAAGGCATCCAAATTCTCGGCCGACTGGCCGGAAGGTCTCCTGGACAAGATCAACGCACTCTGACGCGGCGGGCCTGAAACGCGCCGGCGGCTCGCCGCCGGCGCGGCTTGCAGCGGGGAAACCAGATGGACAAACTGAACAGCCTGGGACGGTGGCTTGGCCGACGCGCGGAGAACATCCTCGCGCTGCTGCTGGGCACCATGTTCGCGGCCTTCATCGTGCAGATCGTCTTCCGCTACTTCCTGAACCTGCCGCTCGGCTGGACGGTGGAGTACGTCACCATCGCCTGGCTGTGGGGCATCTTCTTCGGCTACACCTTCGTGGTGAAGGCCGACGACGCCATTCGGCTGGACATCGTCTACCAGCTGGTTCCGCCGACCGCGCGCCGCGTGATGGACGTGGTGGCAGGGCTCGTCTGCGCCGGCATCTTTGCCTGGTCGATCCCGAAAGCATGGGATTTCGTGACTTTCATGGCGATCGAGCGGACGTCCTTCATGCGCATCCGCTTCGATATTGTCTTCTCGATCTATATTCCCTTTGCGATCGCGGTGGTCATCCGATCCCTGATGTCCGTCTGGCGGGCGATCAAGGGCCGGCCAAGCCACCAGGATCCTCAAGTTGTACCGGTGTCCGATGAGCATGCTTGACCCGATGGGCGCAGCGCTTGGGCTGATCTTCGTGCTGGCGGTCTTCGCCCTGCCGATCGGCGAGGCGATGATCTGCGGGACGATCCTCTACCTGGCGCTGGCCGGCTTCGACACGTCGATCGCAGCCGAAACCATGCTGCAGGGCCTGTTCAACAGCTACACGCTGCTGGCCATCCCGCTCTTCATTCTGGCCGCCGACATCATGAATGTCGGCAGCCTCGCCGATCGCCTGCTGCGCTTCTCGCAGGCGCTGGTCGGCCGTTACCGGGGCGGGCTCGGCCACGTCAACGTGGTTTCCAGCCTGATCTTCTCGGGCATGTCCGGCTCGGCGCTCGCCGACGCGGTCGGGATGGGTCGCATCATCATCAACATGATGACGAAGGACGGGAAATATACGCCGAGTTACGCGGCGGCCATCACGGCGGCGTCCGCCACGATCGGACCGATCATCCCGCCTTCGATCCCCATGGTGCTCTACGCGCTCGTGTCCGACACCTCGATCGGCTACCTCTTCGCCGCCGGCATGCTGCCCGGGCTTTTGATGGGCGTCGTGCTCATCCTCATGAACGCCTGGCTGGCGCGGCGCCGACGGTTTCCGGTCGACGAGGCCGTGCCGATGCGCGCCATCCCCGGCGTCACGTTCCGCGCCATTCCGGCCCTGCTGCTGCCCGTCATCCTGCTCGGCGGCATCTATGGTGGCGTGATGACGCCGACCGAGGCGGCGGCGGCGGCGGCGGCCTATGCGCTTCTGGTGTCGGTGGTCTTCTACCGGTCGGTCAATTTCGGCCAGTTCTACGGCGCACTTTTATCGAGTGGTCGATCGACCGCCAACATCGGCATCCTGATCGCCGGGTCGCTGGCCTTCAACTACGTCATCACCCGCGAGAACGTGCCGGACATGCTGGCCGACTGGCTGCAACAGTTCGAACTGTCGCAGGTCGGCTTCCTGATCGTGATCAACCTTCTGCTTCTGGTGCTCGGCTGCGTGCTGGAAGGCGGCGCGATCCTGCTGATCATCGTCCCGATCTTCATTCCCACGGTCCAGGCGCTCGGCATCGATCCCGTGCATTTCGGCGTCGTCGTCGTCGTCAACTCGATGATCGGCCTGGTGACGCCGCCCTACGGCCTGCTGCTCTTCGTCGTGCAGAACATCACCAAGGCGCCGCTATCGGCCATCATTCGCGACCTGATGCCGTTCCTCTACGCCCTGTTCGCGGCGCTCGCGATCGTCACTTTCGTGCCGGATCTGGTGCTGTTCCTGCCGCGGCTCCTCGGCTACCAGGGCTAGGCGCAGGATGAGCGGTCACAGCATCAGCATCGACGTCGCGGTCGCCGGGCAGGACCAGCTTGGCGAAACGCCACTGTGGTGCGATCGCACCCGAAAACTCTGGTGGGTCGACATCGAGCAGCCGAAGCTGCGGTGGTTCGATCCCGCCAAGGGCTCGGACGGACTGGCCCCGCTGCCCGGCACCTTCGCCGGGACGCAGGCGCTGATGGCCGATGGCCGGCGATTGCTGGCCGAGGATCTCACCCTCTACGCGCTCGATCCCGAGACCGGCGCTCGAACCGACCTGTCCGCAGTGGAGCCCGGCATCGACAACCGGCTGAATGACGGACGCGTCGACGCGCGGGGCCGGTTCTGGGTCGGCACGATGGACAACCAGTTGCATCGCCCCACCGGCGGGCTCTATCGGGTCGATCCGGACGGAAGTGCCACACGCATGGCAGGCGAGGTTATCGTCTCCAATGGCATTGCGTTTTCACCCGATGGCCGGACGCTCTACTTCACCGACACGCGCTGCCATCTCTGCTTCGCCTTCGATCTCGACATGGACGACGGCACCATCACGAACCGGCGGGTGTTCGCCGACCACACGGCGACCGGCGAGCGGCCGGATGGGGCCTGCGTCGACGTCGACGGCTGCATCTGGATGGCCTTCTTCGCCGGCGGGCGCGTGGTTCGGCACCGTCCGGACGGTGGCGTGGACAAGACGATCCCGTTGCCTGTCACCAATCCGACCTGCCTGTGTTTCGGCGGTGACGATCTGCAGACGCTCTACGTGACGAGCGCCACGAAGTTCCTCACGCCCCAGCAACGCGCTGCCGAGCCGCTGGCCGGTGCGCTGTTTGCAATTCATGGCGCGGGACATGGGCTGCCGGAGAACCGGTTCGGCCAGACGACAAAGACTGCCACCGTTCAACCTCAGGGAGGAAAGACATGAGTTTCCACGCAATCAGATCCATCGCCGCAGGCGCAGTGTTGCTTGCCGGCGCCGCAAGCGCTTCGGCGCAATCCAAGATCGAACTGATCTTTCCGGACGTGAATTCGCCCGACGTTCCGCGTTCGGTCGCCATGACGGAGATCTTCGCCACCGAGATCGGCGACGCGTTCGACTTCAAGCCCTATTTCAACGGCACCCTGTTCAAGCAGGGCACCGAACTGACCGCCATCCAGCGTGGCAATGCGCATATGGCGCTCCTGCCGCCGTCGGACTTTGCCAAGCAGGCGCCGGAGTTCGACATTCTCGGCGCTGCCTACGTCATTCGTGACGAAGCTCATCTGAAGGCCGTCTTCGACAGCGAGGTCGGCGACCAGTTCAGGCAGATCGCGCGCGAGAAACTCGGCGTCGAGATCCTGGCGCCGGCCTATTACGGCACGCGCCACCTCAACCTGCGCGGCGACAAGCAGATCAACACGCCCGCCGACATGGCTGGAATCAAGCTGCGCATGCCGGGCGGCGAAAGCTGGCAGTTCCTCGGCTCGGCGATCGGCGCCAACCCGATCCCGATTGCCTACTCCGAGCTCTACACCTCTCTCCAGACCGGCGTCGTCGACGCGCAGGACAATCCGCTGCCGAACAACAAGGCGATGAAGTTCCACGAAGTCACCGACCAGATCGTGCTGACGGGCCACAATGTCGGCTTCGGCATCCTGATCGTCAGCTCGAAGGTCTTCGACGCCTTGTCTCCGGAGCAGCAGGAACGCATGCGCATGGCGGCGAGGAAGGCGTTTGATTCGAGCAATGCCGAGTATCTGAGGCAGGAAGCGGAACTCGTCGCCTTCTTCGAAGGGGAAGGCCTCAAGGTCTACACTCCCGACGTCAAGGCCTTCCAGGATTTCGCCCAGAAGAAGTACCAGGAATCGCCGCTCTCGGCTTCCTGGCCGGAAGGGGCGCTCGACAAGATCAACGCACTCTGATCACTTCGGGCGGTGCGGCGAGACGACGTCGGGGGCGTCGTCTCGCCTGCTTCCAATCCGCCGGCTCAGGTCGACGGACATCGCATGCAGGAACGGACGCCCGACATGAAGACCTCCATCGCCACGGTTTCCATCAGCGGCGACTTGCGCGAGAAGCTGGCGGCGATCGCCGCGGCGGGATTCGACGGAGTCGAGATCTTCGAGAACGATTTCCTTGCCTTCGACGGGTCGCCCGCGGATGTCGGCCGCATGGTCCGCGACCATGGGCTCGAGATTACGCTTTTCCAGCCGTTCCGGGATTTCGAGGGCATGCCGGAGCCGCAGCGCGGCCGCGGCTTCGACCGCGCCGAGCGCAAGTTCGACCTGATGGCCGAGCTCGGCACAGACCTGATGCTGGTCTGCTCCAACGTCTCGCCACTGGCGCTTGGCGGCATCGACCGGGCAGCCGCCGACTTTCGCGAGCTCGGCGAGCGCGCCGCCAAACGCGGCCTGCGCGTCGGTTACGAGGCGCTTGCCTGGGGCCGCCACGTCAACGATCACCGCGACGCCTGGGAAATCGTGCGGCGCGCCGATCACGCGAGCATCGGCCTGATCCTCGATTCCTTCCATACGCTCGCGCGCCGGATCGATCCGAATTCCATCCGTTCCATTCCCGGCGACCGCATCTTCATCGTCCAGCTGGCCGACGCACCGCAGATCGAAATGGACCTGCTCTACTGGAGCCGTCATTTCCGCAACATGCCGGGCGAGGGCGACCTGCCCGTCACCGACTTCATGCGCGCCGTGGCCGCCACCGGCTATGCCGGCACGCTTTCGCTGGAGGTCTTCAACGACCAGTTCCGCGGCGGTTCGCCGCGCTCGATCGCCGTCGACGGCAGGCGTTCGCTGGTGGCGTTGATGGACCAGGTGCGGAGGCTCGAACCCGATGTCGCGATCGAGACGCCCGACATGCCCGACCGCATCGCGGCCGAGGGCGTCGAGTTCGTCGAGTTCGCCGCCGATGCGGAAGAAGCCGAACGCCTCGGCACGCTGTTTTCGGCGCTCGGCTTCCGCGTCGCCGGCAGGCACAAGTCCAAGGCCGTGACCCTCTATCGCCAGGGCGGCATCAATCTCGTGGTCAACACCGAACGCGAGGGCTTCGCCCATTCGTCCTTCCTGGTGCGCGGCACGTCCGCCTATGCGGTCGGCGTCCGGGTCGACGATGCGCACGCCACCGTCGCGCGGGCGCAGGCGCTCGGCGCCGAGATCTTCGAACAGGCGCCGGGACCGGGCGAACTCGCCATTCCGGCGATCCATGGGCTCGGAGGCGGCATCATCTATTTCATCGACGGCAAGTCTGACCTCGCCCGCGTCTGGGAGATCGAGTTCGATCAAGTCGCGGGCGCGGCACCCGCCGTCGAAGTCGGGCTTTCGCGCATCGACCATGTCGCCCAGACGATGGAATACGAGGAGATGCTGAGCTGGGGACTGTTCTACACCTCGATCTTCCAGATGAAGAAAACGCCGATGGTCGACATCGTTGACCCGGCCGGGCTGGTGCGCAGCCAGGCTATCGGCAATGCCGAGGGCAGCCTGCGGCTGACGCTGAACGGTGCCGAGAACCGCCGCACGCTGGCTGGCCATTTCATCGCCGAGACCTTCGGCTCGGCGATCCAGCACATCGCCTTCGCCACCGATGACATCTTTGCAGCCGCGTCCGCGCTGAAGGCGAATGGTCTGGAGCCGCTGGTCATTTCGCAGAACTACTACGACGATCTCGAAGCCCGCTTCGGGCTCGATCCGGACTTCGCGGACCGGCTACGCGACGAGAACATTCTCTATGATCGCGACGAGGCGGGCGAGTATTTCCAGATCTACAGCCCGATCGTCGGCGAGGGGTTCTTCTTCGAGGTCGTGGAACGGCGCGGCGGATACGATGGTTATGGCGGCCCGAACGCCCCCTTCCGCATCGCCGCCCAGAAGCGGCGGATGCGTCCAAAGGGAATGCCCAAATCCTGACATGCGACAGCCGGCTCGGCGAATGGCCCGTCGAGCGCAGATGTCGTGAACGCGCCATCAATGCCAGCAGGAACTTGATGAACGCGCCCGTATGGTGGACGATCGCGTCCTAGTCGTCGTCGAGCCAGAGGAGCCGGACGTGGTCACAGGCCGTCAGGGCGTTGACGATGTCCAGGAGGGTGTTTCGCGCCGGGACGACGTGAGATCGGCAGTCAACCGGTGCGGATACACGGGTTGCCGAGGGGAAAAAACCGGTGCGTGCTGGTGATGGAGGCCGCCAGCATCGAAAAAGCGAAGAAGGGACTGCGCCGTGAATGAACGACAGTTGCGAGCGTTCCGGCTGGTCATGCGACATGGTTCGGTCACCGCCGCCTCCCAGGCGCTCAACATTTCGCAGCCCGCCGTCAGCCGGCTGATCGCGGACCTCGAGCGCAGCGTCGGCTTTCCGGTCTTTCTCCGCAAGGGCGGCAAGCTCGAGCCCACCGCCGAGGGCAGTCAGCTGCTCCAGGAAGTGGAGCGGATGTTCTACGGCATCGAGCGGCTGCGCCAGGTCGCAAACGAAATCCGCGACTTGCGCCGCGCCACGCTCCACATCGCCGCCATGCCCATGGTGAGCCTGGAGGTCATGCCCAACGCCATCGCCCGGCTTCTGGCCGAGCGGGATGGCATCCGGATCACCCATGACGTCCATGGCTCGGCGCGCATCCTCGATCTGGTTTCCTCGCGCCAGGTGGAGCTGGGGATCGGGCAGATGGTGGCGGAGCGGCAGGGTATCGACATCATCGCCTCCTACCGAACGTGTTGCGTGTGCGCGATGGTGCCTGGACATCCGCTGAGCGGGCATGCCGAACTCGGCCCGCGCGACCTGAAAGGTCATCCGATGGTCGCGCTTGCGCACCACACCGTCGCGGCGGGCTACATCACCCAGATTTTCGCCGAGGCGAACGTGCAGCCCCAGATCGCGGTGGAAAGCCAGCCGTCCTACACCGCCTGCGGGCTTGCGGCTGCCGGCGTCGGGATCGCGATCGTCGACCCGCTGACGCCGCGGGTCTTCCGGGCGGACCTGCGGCTGGTGCCGTTCAAGCCGGTCATTCCGTTCGACTTCCATGTCTTCAAGTCCGCGGAGGTGCCCTTGACGCGCGCGGCGAGCACATTCTGCCGCCACCTGTTCGAAACCCTGGAGGGGTTCGGGGAGGTTGTGCGGATGGGGCCATAAGGATTTCACATGGCCCCGAAACCAGATTGTATTTGATCTTTGAGCTACGCGAGACACGATGCGCCTGTTGTGAAGCCGACCAAGGGCATCCGCCCCAACCCGACATCAAGGAGCACGTCTATGAGCCCCAGGACACATGCAGCCCGTGTAGCCCTTGCAATACTCAGTTCCGCGCTGGCGGGTACGACCGCCCTGGCGGCCGACTTCAATCTGCGCATTCACACGCTCGTGCAATCGCCGCACCCCTACAATGACATGGCCGCCTTCATGAAGGAGAACATCGAGGCGCGCAGCGACGGCCGCATCGAGATCCGCATCTTCGACTCCGGCCAGCTTGGACAGGACCCCGCGGTCATCAGCGAGGTCGGGCTCGGCACGATCGACCTGATGATCAGCACCACCAGCAATGCCGCCCAGCAGGTGCCGGAGTTTTCCATTTTCACAATGCCCTACCTGTTCACGAGCATGGACGATCTCATCGAGCGCGTCGGCCCCGGCACGCCGGTCCATGAGCATTTCGAGAAGGTCTACGAAGAGCGCGGCGTCGGCATGAAGCTCCTGGCCCTTGGCGGTTCGGGCGCACGCAGCATGTCGACACGGTCCGTGGCGGTGGAAGGGCCGGGCGACCTGAACGGCCTGCGCATGCGCACGCCGCCGTCGCCGATGGATGCGGAAACCTGGTCCGCATTCGGCATGCTTCCGGTCACCGTGGCTTGGGGAGAGCTTTATGCCGCAATGCAGACGGGCATTGCCGACGCCTTGGAAAGCTCGCTTCCCGGCTATACCGGATCGAAGCTCTACGAGGTTGCGCCCAATCTCGCACTGACCGAGCACGTCATCCAGGTCAATCACACCTCCATGTCCAGCGTGACCTGGGACCGTCTTCCCGAAGACCTGCGGCAGATCGTGCTCGAGGTGGCCGAAGAGGCCAATCTTCACGGGCTGGAGAAGGCCAAGGAGTATGACAGCAAGCTGGTCGAGACGTTGCAGGCCGAACACGGCGTGACCGTCACCCGTCCCGACAAGGCCGCGTTGATCGCGGTCGCAGAGCCGATCCAGGCCAAGCTTGCTGCCGATCTCGACCTGGTTGAAGAGTTCGACTTGATGAGCCGCTGACTTCGAAAGCAGGCCACGGGCACGGATCACGCATGCTGAAGCGCTTCAATGATGTCGCGACCGTGGCGATCGAGACGGCGCTGGGGGTCGGGTTCCTGGCCCTGATTTGTACGGTGGCCTTGCAGGTGGTGGCGCGCAACCTGCTCGGTCTGCCATTCATCTGGACGCTGGATCTGGCTCAGCTTCTGTTTTCCTGGCTGGTGTTCGTGGGCGCAGCCGTCGCGTTCCGGCGCGGTGCGCACTACACCGTCGATCTCTGGCCGGAGAACAGTCCCCGCATCGACCGGGTCCTGCAGGCGATCAGCATGTTGGGGGCGGCCATCGTGGTCTTCGTCCTGCTGCGCTACGGCTGGAACCTGACCCGCATCCGGTGGAGCGGCTCGGTCCAGTCGCTCGGCATTTCGAGGGGGTGGATGTTCGTCCCCATCCCGCTCAGCGGCGCGCTCATGTTGCTGTTCCTGATCGAATTCTTCTCCGGTGCCCTGTGGCGTAAAGAAGCATGAATCCGCTCGTCCTGCTTCTCCTTTCATTCTTTGTCCTCATCGCGCTGCGGGTCAACATCGGCTTCGCCCTCATCCTAGCATCGGTGCTGGTGATGGCACTGGAGGGGCTGCCGCTCACCTCCGTCGTCAATCAGATGTATTCCGGCATCGACAGCTTCACGCTGCTTGCCGTGCCATTCTTCATGTTCCTCGGCCGCATCCTCAATGCCGGCTCGATCACCCTGCGGTTGCTGAAGGTGGCCGACAGCACCGTGGGCCACGTCCGAGGGGGGCTCGGACACGTCAACGTGTTCGTGTCGATGGTCTTCGCCAGCCTATCGGGTTCGGCGGCCGCGGACACGGCCAGCGTCGGATCGATCCTGATCCCGGCCATGAAGAAGGCCGGATACGATCCGGCCTTCGCCGTGGCGCTCACAGCGGCGTCATCGACGCTGGGTGTGATCATCCCGCCATCCATCATCCTGATCGTGTATGGCGCATTCGGCAACGTATCGATCGGCGCGCTGTTTCTCGGCGGGATCGTTCCGGGCGTTCTGATCGGCCTCTTCATGATGGGCTACACCTACGTGCTCGCGTTGAAGCACGGCTATCCGGCAAACCCGTTTCCGGGATTTCGTGCGCTGGCCAGTGCCGTGAAGCGCGGCGCGGCTCCTCTGCTGATCCCGGTCCTGGTGCTCGGCGGCATCGTGGGCGGGTTCGTCACGCCCACCGAAGGATCGATCATCGCGGTCGTCTGGGCACTGTTCCTGACGCTCGTGCTCTATCGCGACGTTCCGCTGGGGAAGATGCCGCGCATGCTGGCAGACGGCGCCGTGGATTTCGCGGTGCCCCTCTTCACGGTCGCCGGGGCCGCCATCTTCGGCTGGATGATCGCCTATCTCGGCGCCGCGCAGATCGTGGTCGACTTCATCACCGGCGTGACGCGGAATCCCTACGGCATCATGCTCCTGCTGATCGGATTCCTGCTGCTGGTCGGCACGGTCCTCAATCCGATCTCCGCCACCCTGATCTTTCTTCCGATCATCCAGGCGCTGGGCAATCTGGCCGGCTTCAACCCGGTGCACCTGGGCGTGCTCAGCACCATCGTCCTTTCGGTGGGCCTGATCACGCCGCCTTACGGCATCTGCCTGCTGATCGCCGCCCAGATCGGCGAGGTTCGTCTCGGCCGCGCGATGCTGGCCGTCCTGCCGATCTGCGGCCTGACGGTGTTCGTGGCGTGCCTGTCGCTCTGGTTCCCGCAGATCATCCTCGGGTTGCCCATGTGGTTCACCCCTCAATTCTTCCGCTAGAAAGGACAATTGCAATGGCGCATGTAAAGCCGAAAGGATCCTTCGTCGCGCTCGTCACGCCGATGAACGCCGATGGCTCGATCGATTACGAGGGTTTCCGCACGCTTCTCTCCTGGCACGAGCAGAACGGAACCGAAGCCGTGCTCATCATGGGTTCCACCGGGGAAGTCTCGATGCTTTCGCCGGACGAGCGGCGCGAGATCATCTCGCGCACAGCGAAGATGAAGACCGGCAAGATGTTGTTCTATTATGGCTGCACCGGAAACAACACGCAGTCCACCATCGACTATGTGCGCTATGCCAAGGCCGAAGGTGGAGACGGCGCGATCATCGCGGCGCCCGCCTATATCTGCGCCGACAACGCGGCGATCACCGACTACGCCTGGGAGGTATGCGACGCCGTCGATTTCCCGATCGGCTTCTACAACAACCCGCCGCGGGTGAAGACGGACCTTCACTGGACCGACATTCTCAAGCTTGCCAAGCACCCCAACATGGTCGTGCTGAAGGAATCGACCACCCGGGTCGGCCAGGTCGCGCAGGTCTGCGCGGCCGCGCCCGACATGGCGATCATGTGCTGCTGCTCGCCGAACCTCGGACTCGTCATCCCCACAATGGCGCTCGGCGGCCATGGCACCGCCAACATGACCGGCAACATCATTCCCCAGGAGATGGCCGTCATCTCGAAGAAGTGGGAAAACGGCGACGATGCCTTCGCGTGCCGCGAAGCGTGGCTGCGCAATCTGCCAATGCTGCATTTCGCCTATTCGGCGATCAACCCCGTGGCGGTCAAGTCGCTGATGCGCGCCATCGGCCTGCCGTCGGGTCCCTTGCGCAAGCCGCTTCAGCCGGTCTCGGCGGATCACCTTCAGGTTGGTCTCGACGCTGTTCGCAGCCTTGGTCTGGAAGACCGATACGGCTTCCGCATCAAGCCGGCCGCGATCGCCGCCGAATAGTCTGGTGGGTGCAAAGGCCGGCATAAGCCTCAGCCATTGGGGCGCGTTCGAAGCCGAGGTGGCCGATGGGCGTCTCGTTTCCGCGCGTTCCTGGCGGGACGGTGGCGCCGATGCCGACATGATCGCCGCGCTTCCCGCGCTCGTGCATTCACCCTTGCGCATCGATCGGCCGCATGTCCGAGAAAGCTTCCTTCGCCGCCAGGCGCTGGCCGGCGGGGAGGGCAGGGGCCGTGATCCGATGATTCCGGTCGATTGGGACACCGCGCTCGACCTCGTTTCGACCGAACTCACCCGCGTCTACCAGACGCACGGCCCTGCTTCGATCTTCGGCGGATCCTATGGCTGGTCGAGCGCAGGCCGCCTGCATCACGCGCGCAGCCAGGTTCGCCGGTTTCTTGCCGCCGCTGGCGGCTATACCGATCAGGTTGGCAATTACAGCTGGGGCGCGGCTCATGCCATCCTCCCGCACGTTCTCGGCAACGCGGATGCCGTTTCGTCGACCGCAACCGACTGGCGAACGATTGCCGACGAGACCGACGTGTTGGTCGCCTTTGGCGGTCTCAACCCGAAGAACTGGCATGTGACCTCCGGCGGAGCCGGGCATCACCACATGCCCCGCCATGTCGAGGCGGCGGCGGCGGGCGGCGTCAAGTTCGTGATCGTTTCGCCGATCGACGAGGACACGCCGCCTGGGCTCGACGCGATGCGCATCGCGCCGCGGCCCAACACCGACACCGCGCTGATGCTGGCGCTCGCGCGCCGCGCGGTCGTCGAAGGACGCGCCGACCACTACTTCCTGGCGCGCTACGTGAAGGGGCACGAAGCTTTCATCGCCTATCTCGCCGGCGAGACGGACGGCATCGACAAGACGTTCGACTGGGCCGCAGCCATCGCCGGCATCGCGGTTGCCGATCTGGAATCACTGTGGAGCCTGATCAGGCGCGGCCGCGTCATGCTGACCGCCGCCTGGTCGCTGCAGCGCGCGGACCATGGCGAACAACCGTTCTGGGCGCTCATCGCCCTTGCGGCCATGCTCGGGCAGATCGGTTTGCCCGGCGGGGGCTTCTGCTTCGGTTACGGTTCGATGAACGGCGTCGGCGCGCCCGCCCGTCGCGGCTACGTTCCGGTCATGGAGGGTCTCACGAATCCGGCCAACAGCGCCGTCCCGGTCGCCTGCGTGATCGACGCCTTGATGAAACCCGGCGAACAGATCGATTTCAACGGGCGACGCGTCACCTTC
This sequence comes from Mesorhizobium sp., assembly GCA_051860465.1. Classification (GTDB taxonomy): domain Bacteria; phylum Pseudomonadota; class Alphaproteobacteria; order Rhizobiales; family Rhizobiaceae; genus Aquibium. The sequence continues at coordinate 74,692 of JBHYDY010000010.1, read as the reverse complement.
CCGGACGTGCGTCTGGTGTATTGGGCCGGCGGCAATCCGTTCCACCACGCGCAGGATCTGTTCCTGCTCGAACAGGCATGGCGCCGGCCGGAAACGATCATCGTCCACGAACCATGGTGGACGCCCACCGCGCGGCGCGCCGACATCGTCCTGCCGGCGACGACCACGCTCGAGCGGAACGACATCGGCGGCTCCTCGCGCGATCCCTTCGTGTTCGCGATGCCCAGGCTGATCGACCCCGTCGGCGGTGCACGCGACGATTTTGCGGTCTTCGGCGAACTGGCGGAGAGGCTTGGCTGCGGCGAGGCCTTCAGCGAAGGGCTGGACGAATTCGGCTGGTTGCGGCGGTTGTGGACCAAAACGGAGCGTCATGGCGCAAGGGAGGGTGTGGAAGTGCCCGACTTCGACAGCTTCTGGGCCGATGGCGTGTTCGCCGTGCCCGAGCCCGCGTTTCCCGAAGTGATGCTTGACGATTTCCGCCGCGACCCGCTGGTCAACCGGCTCGGCACCCCGTCCGGCCGCATCGAACTCCATTCCACCCGCATCGAAAGCTTCGGCTATCGGGATTGCCCGCCGCATCCGGCGTGGATCGCTCCGGGAGAATGGCTCGGCGACGCGGGCGAGGACGAGCTGCACCTGATCACCAACCAGCCTCGGAAGAGACTGCACAGCCAGCTGTTCCAGGTACAGCCCGACGGCGCCGTGGAGCCGATTTCCATTCACCCGGTCGACGCCGCGCGGTTCGGCATCAGCGACGGCGGCCTCGTCCGCGTCGAGAACCGTCGCGGCGCCTGCCGCGCTCGCGCGCGCCTCACGGAGGGACTGCGCCAAGGCGTGGTGGTCATGGCCACGGGCGCTTGGTTCCAGCCCGATGACGATATCGCCGGGCTGGAGCTGAACGGCAATCCCAATGTCGTGACGGCCAATCGCCGGACCTCGTCGCTGGCGCAGGCCTGCGCCGCGCTCAGCACGCTCGTACGGGTCAGGCCGCTTCCGGCCCTTGCCGACGACGATTCCGGCCCTCGCTGACGACGAAAAGGTGTTCCAGATGAATCTCGGTATCGAAGGACGCAAGGCGCTGTTGACCGGCGCGAGCAAGGGCATGGGCAAGGCCTGCGCGATGGCACTTGCCCAGGAGGGGGTCGACATCACCATCGTCGCGCGCGGCCGCGAGGTGCTGGAGGCGACCGCCGCGGAGATCCGCGCCAGGACGGGTGCAAGGGTGACAGCGGTCGCCGCCGACCTGACCACTGCCGAAGGCCGCCGTGCCGCCCTTGCGGCCTGCCCAGATCCCGATATCCTGCTCAACAATTCCGGTGGCTGTCCGCCCGGCGATTTCCGTGACTGGGAGCGCGACGACTGGATCGCGGCCATTGATCTGATGATGTTGCCGCCGATCGAGATGATGAAGGCGACGGTGGACGGCATGATGGCACGTGGCTTCGGCCGGATCGTCAACATCGCTTCGCGCAGCGTGAAGATCGCGCAGCCCGAACTCGGCCTTTCGAACGGCGCCCGCTCGGGACTGGTCGGTTTCGTTGCCGGTCTCTCGCGCCAGACGGTGGCGTCCAATGTCACGATCAACAACCTTCTTCCCGGCATCATCGACAGCGATGCCCAGCGCGAGCACATCACCGGCATGCTCGCTGACATGGGCAAGAGCTTCGACGAAGTCTGGCAGGAACGCGCCAACGCGAATCCGGCGCGGCGCTATGGGCGCACGGAAGAGATCGGGGCCTACTTCGCCTTCCTGTGCAGCGTGCACGCCGGCTTCATCACGGGACAGAACCTGCTGGTCGACGGCGGCAGCTATCCGGGTACCTTCTGAAGATGCGCGTCGCGGTGTTGGGCGCAGGTGTCGTCGGCATTACGACGGCCTGGTATCTGACCGAGCAGGGCCACGAGGTGACGGTCATCGATCGTCGTTCCGGGCCGGCCCAGGAAACGAGTTTCGGCAATGCCGGCGGCGTGTGCCCAGGCTTCGCCGGTCCCTGGGCGGCGCCGGGCATGCCGCTGAAGGCGCTGAAATGGCTCTTCAAGAGCCAGGCGCCGCTGAAATGGCGGCCGCGCGTGGATATCAACCAGTGGAGATGGCTGGCGGCCTTCGTCGCAAACTGCACGCCCGAGGCCTTCGCGCGCAACAAGGCCCGCATGCAGCGCATGGCTCACTACAGCCTGGCCTGCCTCGTCGCGCTTCGAGAGGACACCGGGATCACCTACGACAACGCCGCCAACGGCGTGCTGCAGGTGTTTTCCTCCGACGAGGAAATGCAGGGCGGCGCGCGTGCAGCCCGCGTGCTGGCGGAACTGGGCGTGGCGCATCGACTGGTCGACGGCTCCGGCGTCCTCGACATCGAACCGGGGCTCGCCCGCTCGGACGCGACGTTTTCGGGCGGTCTTCACCTGCCGGGCGACGAGACCGGCGACTGCAATCTCTTCTGCGTGGCGCTGGCCGATCTGCTCGCGCAGCGTGGCTGCACGATGATGTTCGATGCCTCGATTACGCGGCTGGTGCGGGCGGGCGATCGCATCACGCATGTCGAGACCGCCGCAGGGCCCGTCGTGGCCGACGCTTTCGTGGTTGCGCTTGGAGCTTACGCGCCCGGATTGCTGCGGCCGCTCGGCATCGACCTCCCCGTCTACCCGGTCAAGGGCTACTCGATGACCTGTCCCATCACCGATTTCGATACTGCTCCGCGCTCCTCCGTGATGGATGAACACTCCAAGGTGATGGTGACGCGACTGGGTGGGCGGCTGCGCGCCGCGGGCGTGGCCGAACTCACCGGCTTCGACAGCAGCATTCCAGACGCCGCGACGGCCGCGTTGTCGCGGCGCGTCCAGGCGCTCTTTCCAGAAGCCGCCGCCTATGAAGGAGCGCGCTTCTGGTGCGGCTTTCGACCCATGACCCCCGACGGTCCGGCCAGGCTCGGCCTGGCCGGCTATCGCAATCTCTTTCTCAATGTCGGGCACGGTTCAAACGGCTGGACGCAGGCCTGCGGGACGGGACGCGTGGTCGCCGATCTTGTGTCGGGCAGGGTGCCGGACGTCGAGATCTGACGTCGCGTGGCCGACGGACCACCGAGCCCGCCGTTAGACCGCCGCGCTACCCAGCTACGCCACGCCTCTGGACACCATCGAGGCGAGCCTCCGATCGATCGTCGAGATGGACCGGAACGGCGCGCCGCGTTCCTCGTTGGGGTCGGTGATCTCGCCCGAGTGATCACGAGTCCCCACCCAGAATTCCGCGAAAGGAACATGTACATGGCAAAGGAAAAGACGCTGGAAGATCTCTTCCACGACACGCTCAAGGACATCTACTACGCCGAGCGCAAGATCCTGAAGGCGCTGCCCAAAATGAAGCGCGCAGCGCAGTCCGACGAGCTCAAGGCCGCGTTCGACAAGCATCATCAGGAGACGCAGGGGCAGATCGAGCGCCTGCAGCAGGTCTTCGAGATCATCGGCAAGCGCGCCCAGGGCAAGACCTGCGACGCCATCGAGGGCATCATCTCCGAAGGCGAGGAGATCATGGACGAGTTCAAGGACACGGTCGCCCTCGACGCGGGCCTGATCTCATCCGCGCAAGCGGTCGAACACTATGAGATCACCCGCTACGGCACGCTGAAGCGCTGGGCGACCGAACTCGGCATGTCGGACGCGGCCAAGCTGCTCGATGCCACCTTGCAGGAAGAGTCCAAGACCGACAGCGACCTGACGAAGCTCGCCGATTCCTCCGCCAATGCCAGGGCGAAGGCTCGAAAAGCCGCCTGATGCCGCACGGCCCGGGAGATCGTCTCCCGGGCCTTCCCGCATCGCGATCGGAGATCATGTCGGCGGGACGCCCTGATCGTCGCGACTGCAGCCCCCGTTCGATCCCGCGCGGCGAGTACGCCCGCCCGAAACAGCGGGAAGCAACCCATGGCCCGCACCCCCGCCAAGAATTCGTCAGGCAGGCAGCCCGCATCCATGACCAGAAGCTCATCGCGCAGCGTGCCGTTGACATCCGAGGCTGGATCCCTGCCTGAGCCTCTGGATCGCGCCAGCCTGCCACATCGTGCCATGGGACATCATCGTTCCGGGCCAGACCCGGCCCGCCGTTCAAGGCGCCTGATCGCCGGAAGCCGATCAGCACGGCCATCGCCGGGCCGAACAACGCGTTCCAGGCCCCGGCTTTGATCAGAAACCGCCGCGGTCTTGCTGCCGGCAGGATCATCCCGGCGCGCGCCGCAGCGATGACCACCAGTCTGTCGAGCAGGACCGCGACAAGGCTTGTCCTGTCCGTCAGCCTCCGTGGCCCACCGTAAAGCTCTGGGGGCTACCCCGTTACCTGGCCGTCGCCGACCAGAATCTGGCGACGGCATCGGGCGGCGATCTTCTCGTCGTGGGTCGAGATCAGGAAGGTGGTCCCCTCGTCGCGGTTGATCTCCCCGATCAGGTCCATGACCTGGTTCGCCGATGCCCGGTCGAGATTGCCCGTCGGTTCGTCCGCCAAGATTAGTTCCGGCCGGTTCATCAGCGCCCGGGCGACCGCGACGCGCTGCTTCTGGCCGCCCGACAGGCTCGTCGAGCGGAAGTCAATGCGATCAGCGAGCCCCATGCGCACCAGGAGATCCCGCCCGCGCGCCCGCGCCGTCGCCGTTTCGCGCCCCTCGCGCACCGCGGTTGGGAAGATGACGTTCTCCAACGCCGTGAAGTCCGGCAGCAGATTGTGAAACTGGAAGACAAAGCCGATGTGCAGGTTGCGGAAGTCGGTCAGGTCCTTGTCGCTCGCGCGTGACAGGTCCTCGCCCAGCATCCAGTGGCGGCCGGAGGTCGGCTGCATCAGCGTTCCGAGGATGGTCAGCAGCGTGCTCTTGCCCGATCCGGACGGGCCAAGCAGCGCCGACATCTCACCCTGAGCCAATGTCAGGTCGAGTCCCCTGAGGACCCGCGTCTCGGCTTCGCCCTCGCCGAAGGTCTTCCATAGATCGCGCACGTCCACCAGCACGTCGCTCATTGGCCGATCGCCGTCACCGGGTCGACCCGCGAGGCCGCGCGTGCCGGCAGGATCGACGCGAGCGTAGCGCTGACGACGGTCAACAGGATGGCCACGCCATAGGCGCCTTGGGCGATGTCGATCGGGAGATTGCCAGGCTGGAACTCGTCCCGGGAGGGGAAGGCGAGCAGCACCGCGTATCCGACCCCGGCTCCGAAAAGTCCGCCGGCCATTCCGATCATGGCGCCCTGCATCACGAACACGAAGACGACGAAGGATCGCGGTGCGCCCATGGCGCGCATGATCCCGATCTCCGGCCTGCGGCGGTAGGTGGACAGCAGAAGCGCCGAGGCGACGCCGATGATGATGGTGATCAGCGCGAAGGACTTGAGCATGAGGCCGGTCTGCGCCTGGGCCTTCAGCGCGTCCAGCAGTTGGGCGGCGTTTTCCGTCCAGGATGTCGCGGGCAGACCGGTGATCGCCTCGATACGCCGGGCGGTCGCGTCGGCGGCATAGAGGTCCGTCAACTTGATCTCGATCTTCGAGACGCCCTGCGGCATCGCATAGAGTGTCCGCGCGGTGGCGAGGCTCACATAGGCCTGGCGTCGGTCGGGACCACCCGAGCCGATCTCGTAGATGCCGGTGACGATAAGGGACTGGTCGATGCCCGTGTCGGCCAGAAGCCGTACCGACTGGCCCAGCCGGAGGTTCATGTCCTGCGCCAGCCGCTTGCCGATCAGCACCTTTCCGGCCCCGAGTTCGACGGTTCCCTCGACGAGGTAGCTCCCCAGGTTGATGATGGCGGAGACCTTGGCCGGCTCGACTCCGGTGACGCTGACCTGCGCCGTCTGCGCGCCGCGCCTGAGCACACCGCCACCCGTGATCTGCTGCGAGACAGCGGCAACGCCCTCCAGCCGTTCGATGACGGGGATGAAGGCATCGGTGCTGGTCAGCCGCGCTTCCCGCGACGAGTCCTTCTCCCGCACGAGCATGACGACGCCCGTCGCGTCGCGGAGCAGGAGGTCGGGTTCGCGGGCCTCCGCCTCGATCGTCACGTGGGAGAGGTCGCCCGCCGTGCGCGACAAGATGAACTCGGCCAATCCGCCGATCAGAGCGCTCATGAAGATGAAGATGAACACGCCGACCGCCACGCCGAACACGAGCAGCGAGGTCTGTGCTTTGCTCGCCGTCAGGTATCGGGTCGATATCTTGAAGGCGTAGAGCATCGCTACCGGTCCGCCACCTTCACCGCCTGGCCGTCGGTGAGGTCGGCCGCATCGACGATGAGCACGTCGCCCGGCCGCAATCCCTCCGTGACGATCAGGCGGTCCGCCGGCCAATCGATGATGTCGACGGGTGTGCGTCGAGACTGGCCTCCTTCGAGAACGAAGACGGCCGGCGTTGCTCCCGCCCTGTCGATCGCGCTGCGGGGTGCCGATATCGCGGCTTCCCGCCGATCGACGATGATGTTGGCGGTCACGGTGAGGCCAACCGGCGCCTCCCGCGGCTCGCTGAAGGCGATCTTGACGGCGAGCCCGCCTGTCGCTGAATCGACAATGGGCGCCACGAAGCTGACGGCGCCTTCCAGAATGCGCGGGTCGCCCGTCAGTTGCAGCAAGGCGGACATGCCGGGCCTGATCTGGGTCGCGTAGGATTCGTCGATGTCGGTCTCAACGACCAGTTCCCGGAGATCCGCGAGCGAGAAAAGCTGGGTCGAGAGGTCGACAACCTGACCCGGCTCCGCGCCGCGGGTAAGGATCGTCCCCGCCATCGGCGCCACGATTCGGTACCTCGCCAGCTGAAACCGTGCCTGATCAACGAGGGCGCGAAGCCTTTCGACCTCCTGATCTGCCATTTCGACTGCCCTGCGTGCGTCATCGAGCGTGACGCGGGAAATGGTCGAAGCAAGCGATTCCGCGCGCACGAGCGCATCGCGCGCCTGCCGTTGCGTGCCAAGACCCTGATCCAGCGCCGCGATGGCCTGGCGAACAGCCGCCTGCTGCGCGGTGTCGTCGAGGCGCGCCAGAACGGCGCCCTTCTCGACGAGGTCGCCTTCCTCGGCCAAAGGGGCGACGAGCGTGCCGGCGACGTTCGACTTGACGTTGACCGAATGGAGCGCGGCGATCCTTCCGTTGACGGCGAGGATACGCGTCACCGGACCGGCCGCCACGACCTCGACCATGACGGACGGCATACCGGCCGACCAGGGCTGGGCATAGAACAGCCAGCCCCCCCCCGCGGCCGCAACCACGAGCCCCAACCACCACGCCCGGCGCCGCCAAGCCGATTGTCTGGTGTGTGAAGGGGTTCCGGCAGTCGGGGCAACCAGCGCATAGGATTTCGGTCGAACCAGTGCGTTCGCGGCATCGCCCGATGACGTCTCGCCCTCACTCCCGGTCTGCGCGGCCAACTCGATCTGGCGGTTCTTCGGCATACATAAGCGGCCTTCTTTGGAAGATGGGCTTGGCGCGCTTGTCGTCGGGATCGCGTCATGCCGGATGTCCTTGCCGCGGATCGGACGTCGGCGCCTTGACCTGCATCAGTCCCGCGGCCGGCGCGAGCGACCCTTCCAGCCATCCCAACGCCCGATGGGGTCCGGCAGGCCGATTCCACTGATGCAGATCAGGATGGCGTGTCATCGGACAAGCTAGCATCGCGTCCAACAGGTTCCCAAGTGCCGGAGGATGAAAACGCCGATGGCGCAAGACGAGGAGACTCCGACGATGAAGGGCTTTGTCCAGGACATCGAGACGCTGACGCTGGAAAACGGCGACTTCCGTCGCGTTCTTTATTCGGCCAAGCATCTTCAACTCGTCCTGATGGCGCTCCAGCCGGGTGACGATATCGGCGAGGAAGTGCACGCGGACCGGGACCAGTTCTTTCGAATCGAAGCCGGTTCTGGAGAGGTTCTCATCGACGGAGCGATCAGTCCCGTTCGAAGCGACATGGCGATCATCGTTCCCGCGGGCGCGCGTCACAACCTCCGCAACACCGGGAGCGACACGCTTCGCCTCTACACCCTCTACGGCCCGCCCGAACACCGGCATGGCATCGTGCATCAGACCAAGGCGGACGTGACCGAGGAGCATTTCGACGGAAAAACGAGCGAGTGACGCCGGCGCTCTCGTCGCCAACACCAGCATGAGGATGACATGTCAAACGACAAACGGCTCCACCCCATGAGGGCATGGTGGATCGGGCTTTTCATCATTGCCCTGGCGGTGACCTACGTCGCCTATCGCTTCGCTTGTCTTGAATGCAGCGTGGTCAGCGGCAATCTGGAATTCCTGATCCTTGCCGTCATTCCGGCTGTCTATCTCACGCTCATGTACCTGACGTTCAAAAGCCAGTCGGACAGCGAGAAGCGTTAAAACGTTTCTCGCGGAAACAAGGATTCGCCCATGAAACGACCGCTCGAAGGCAAGATTGCCCTGATCACTGGCGCGGCCGGTGCTCTTGGCCTCGCCGCTGTCAGGCTTCTGTCCGAGCGCGGCGCTCGGATCGCGGCCACGGACATCGCCGGCGCGGATTTCGCCCCCCTCCGGGCCGCCCTTCCGGACACCGCCCGCCTGCTGATCGTAGAAGCCGACGTGACCGACGAAGCTTCGTTCGCCGCTTGCGTGGCGGCCACCGTAGAGGCTTATGGCACGATCGACATCTTCTTCAACAATGCCGGTATCGAGGGCGTGGTGGCGCCTATCCCCGAGTTCCCGCTCGATGCGTTTCGCAAGGTCATGGACGTCAACGTCGTCGGCGTGTTCCTCGGCATGAAGCTGGTGATCCCGGTGATGGCGAAAGCCGGGCGCGGCAGTATTATCAATTCGTCCAGCGTTGCGGGTCTCACCGGCTCGCCGGGCCTTTGCGCCTACATCGCCAGCAAGCACGCGGTTCTCGGCCTGACCCGTACCGCCGCCGTCGAATGGGGTTCGACGGGCATCCGGGTCAATTGCATCAATCCGGGTCCGATCGAGAGCCGCATGATGGCCTCGATCGAGAAGGGCGCGAGCCCGGATGCGCCCGACGCCGTCCACGACAGCTTTGCGCGGACGATCCCGATGAAGCGCTACGGTACTCCCGAGGAGGTCGCCGGGGTCGTGGCCTTCCTCGCATCGGATGACTCAGCCTATGTGAACGGAGCCTACCACGCGATCGACGGTGGAATGACGGCCGCCTGACGGGCGATCCAAGAGATCGGGGAGCCGCTACCTGAGCAGCGGGCCTTCCTGATCGAGATAGGACTTGTCGAAGTCGACTGTCGCGACGAGCCGCTCGAAATCGTCGAACGTGACGCGCCCCTTCTGAAAGGTCAGGAGGCCTTCCTCGCGCAGTTCCCGTAGCACCCGGTTGACGTGGACAGCGCTAAGGCCCAGGGCGTCCGCCAGCAGGTATTGCGAGAGGGGGCAGTCGTAGCCCTCGTTCGTGCCGAGCCCTACGAGCTTGAGCCGAGCGCCCAGTTCCAGCAGGAAATGCGCCGTGCGCTCGAGCGCGTTCCTGCGGCCGATGTCGACCAGATGTTCCACCACCATCGCTTCATCGCGTGACGCCGCCCAGAGAACGGCGGTCGCAAGCCGCGGCGTGTGGCTGAAGGCCTCAAGCAGATCGCGCGCATGGATCTCGGAGGCTTCGACCCTGGTTACCGGCTCGATGCTGTGATCCGCTGTTCGAAACAGGATCGAGCGAAGCCCGAGGAAATCTCCGGGGACCTGGAAATCGATGATCTGCCGGCTGCCGCTGCGCTGGATCTTGTAGGAACAGACCCAACCTGAGGCCAGGATATAGGCGGACTGTGCCGACTGTCCCTGATGGACGAGATCGCGTCCGGGAACGAAGGTCCGGCGGCGGCGATAGAGCTCGTCCAGGACTTGATGCTCTGTCGCCGACAAGGCGACGAACGCGCCGAGCTTTCGCGCGATGGGACTTTGGTGGATCGCCGTCAAGTTGAAGCCTTTTGGCGAGCACCGGTCGCAGCATGTCGCTGCACTGGAGTGTCGATTGTCCGCGAAATCGTGATCCGGGCTGCTTTCGCTCAGTCTCGTATACGCTGAACATGACAATGTAGCGAGGCGTTCCTCCTGGGAACATGCGGCTCCCATCCGGGCTGCTGAAGGATACTCGACCATGGCCAGCTTGCCTGACATCGCCGGAACGGCAGCCCTCGCGATCTGCGAGTCGCTCCTTCTCGCGCTGAACGACCGCGGCGTCCTGCCGGAAAGGGAAATCATGGGAATCCTGCGCGATGCCGCGGCGGCGCATGAGAACGATCCCGGCGAAGACGGCAATTCAGAGCTCCATGCCGCGGTGGCGGGCCTGATCAACTCGATCATCGCCGGGGGCAACTCGGTTCGCCGACGGTGAGTTTTCTCGTTCCCTTTCCGCGCGCCGCCAGGTTCGATTTTTCGTCGCGGCCGACGAGCGTCCGCCTCGGCGCGTCGCTGCGGGGTCATGTGGCGACTGATTCCGCGCCGTTCATCCGCGTTCGACGGAATGCAGACGAGTTCGTACGCCACCCGCGGGCAGGACCATTGCCGGGGACCAACTGAATCCGGTTCAGACACAGAACCCCTCCTCACAAGGGACATAGCCATGACGCTTGCCTTTCCGAACCGAAGCCGCAGCTACGACGACGTCCGCCATCGGGTCCGCTTCGTGGGTCACGACGGCATGCTCGAAGTGCCGTTCTTCGTGGAGACCGACGCGCTACCACCGGCGACGGGCGGCGAAGAAGGCTTTCTTGCCGCCTTCGACGCGGCACGCGCTACGATCCATGACGTCGCGCGCGAAGCCTACGGAAGCGCTCGCCGGACGATGTACGTCCTAACGGCGGCGGACTTCCGTTGAGCCGGCCTCCTGCCCGCGGGCGGCAAGGCGACCGGGGCGCCGGATGTGTCGGCGATCTTCCGCACCAACGGAACCAAGACGACGCTCACGCGCTTTGTGATGGCAGGAACCCGGCGGAAGGAACGCGCACATGCAATATCTCGGTGTACTTCGCGGGGCCGGCGACCTGAAATGCGAGGACGAGATCCTTGCGCGCGCGGATTATGACTTCGAAGGCTTCCTGACCAAGCCGGGCGGCGTGACCGGCAGCGGCGAGCTCCGCATGCCGCCGGATGCCTTGCGGTTGGTGTTCGGCCGCGCGGATCTCCATCTCCTCACCGATGATGGGAGACGTCTCCGACTGCGCTTTTCCGAGAAGCAGCTCCCGACCGCGAGTGGCTCCGCCCATGTCGACGTCACGGGCGACCTGCCGGCGCGGTCCGAGTGGCACCACTGACGGCGCCATGATCGCCGGGGCCGGCTTGTCGTTTCACTTGCACACGGCCCGGCCTTCACCTGACGAGACCTCGAGAAAGTCCGCCGGTTCCGGCGCAGTCGCATCGGCTGGAAAGGCACTCATTGACCTTCGTCCATCGCCTCCTGGGACTTCGCTCTTCCTCACCGCCGTGGAACGATCCGGGGCCGGTAAGGGAAGAGCTCTTCAGCGAGGAACGCCTCGAGCAGCACGCCGAGAGTCTCGCCGTTGCGCAGCCGGTGACGGAGAGGCCGCCGGCCGTCCTGTCCCTTCACGCGAGGCTCGACGACAATGCAGCCGTCCTGCTCGCCGCTTACAGGTCGACTGCCGCCGAGCTGGAAAGCGGCAGGGGTGTCGTTCCCGCGGCCGAATGGCTGCTGGACAACTATCACCTCGTCGAGGAACAGATCCGCGAGATCAGGGAGGATCTGCCTCCGGGATACTATCGGCAGCTGCCGAAGCTCGCCGACGGTCCGCTCGCAGGCTATCCCAGGGTTCTTGGGCTGGCCTGGGCCTTCGTCGCGCACACCGACAGCCTCTTCGATCGCGAGAAGCTGCGGAAGTTCCTCGTTGCCTACCAGCGGGTTCAGCCGCTAACCATCGGCGAGTTGTGGGCGGTGGCGATTACGCTGCGCATCGTCTTGGTCGAGAACCTGCGCAGGCTCGCCGACCAGATGACGGTCGGCCGGGCGGCCCGCGCGGATGCCGAGGCCCTGTCTGGCAAGCTTCTCCTGTCGGGATCCGGCAGGACCGCGCTAGACACGGACATCGCCTCGCGTTCGCCGGAACCGTTGTCCGAAGTTTTCGCCGCGCATCTGGCCAAGGAACTGAGGAACCAGGATCCGGCAACGACGCCTGCGCTCGGATGGCTGGAAGAACGCCTCGCGCTTCAGGGCGTGTCGGTCGAGACGGTCGTGCAGCATGCCCAGCAGAGACAGGGCGCATCCAACGTCACGGTGCGCAACATCGTCACCAGCATGCGGCTCATCTCCGACATTGATTGGGCGGAGATGTTCGAGAGCGTCAGCCTCGTCGATGCGCGGCTGCGCGCGCACAGCGCCTTCGCCGACATGGATTTCCCCACGCGGGACCTCTACAGGACGGCCATCGAGCAGCTGGCGCGAGGCTCGTCCTGCTCGGAGATGGAGATCGCCGATCACGCGCTCGACGCCGCGCGCCGGACGGAGGTCCAGGCGGACCGCGCAGATGACGCTGGGCGCACCGGCGATCCCGGTTTCCACCTGATCGCCCAGGGCCGCCAGGCTCTCGAGCGGGCGATCCGGTTCAAGGCGCCGCCGCGGCTGCGGATCAGTCGCTTCAACACGCGTCTCGGCATCGGCGGCTATGTCGGATCGATCCTGTTCCTGACGGGGATGCTGCTCGCCATCGCGCTGTGGCTGCTGTCGCGCTCCGGCCTCGACGGTATCTGGCTCCTGCCGGCGGCACTGGTCGGGTTCCTGCCGGCGACCGAGGTGGCGACCACCCTCGTCAACCGCGCGATGACCTGGAGCTTCGGCGCGACGATCCTGCCCGGACTTGCGCTCAAGCAAGGCGTTCCGCCTTCGCTGCGCACCCTGGTCGCCGTGCCGACGCTCCTCACCAGCGAAGCCGACCTCCTGGAGCAGGTGGAGCGCCTCGAGGTGCATCACCTATCCGGCGTCGGCGGCGACCTCGCCTTCGCGCTCCTCACCGACGGGATGGATGCCGACCGGGAAGTGACGGAGGGCGATTCCCGTCTGCTCGGCGTCGTCGCCGAGGCGATCGCCCGCCTGAACCGGCGTCACGAGCCGGTTGCCGGCGGAAACCGCTTCTTCCTCCTCCACCGTCGCCGGGTCTTCAACGCCGCCGAAGGCAAATGGATGGGGTGGGAGCGCAAGCGAGGCAAGCTGCATGAGCTCAATCGCCTCCTGCGCGGCGCGGCCGATACCACCTTCTCGCCGGTCGGCGGGAACCCGCCGCGGGTGCCGGAAGACGTTCGCTACGTCATTACCCTGGACGCCGACACCCGCTTGCCGCGGGATGCCGCGCACCGCCTGATAGGCAAGATGGCGCATCCGCTCAACCGCCCGCGATTCAGCGTCACCAAGAACCGCGTCATCGACGGCTACGGCATCTTGCAGCCGCGCGTCACGCCCTCGCTTCCGGTCGGCCGGGAAGGGTCCATCTTCCAGCGCGTGTTCTCCGCTCCGGGCGGTATCGATCCCTACGCGGCCGCGGCGTCGGACGTGTACCAGGATCTCTTCGGCGAAGGCACCTATACGGGCAAGGGCATCTACGACGTCGATGCGTTCGAAGCCTCGATGTCGGGCCGCGTGCCCGAGAACGCAATGCTCAGCCACGATCTCTTCGAGGGTGTCTTCGCCCGCGCCGGGCTCGCGTCCGACGTCGAGGTCATCGAGGAGTTCCCGTCCCGATATGACGTCGCCGCCAAGCGCCAGCACCGCTGGACGCGGGGCGACTGGCAGCTCCTGCCATGGGTGACGGGGCGACGCGGCGGGACGTTCGCCGTGCCTTCCGTGGGCCGTGGGAAGATGCTGGACAACCTGCGTCGATCGCTGCTGGCGCCGTCGACACTCCTGGCTCTCGCGCTCACCTGGCTGATGCCGCTGCCGGCCGCGGTGGCCGGAACCCTCCTTCTACTCGCCGCCGTCGCCACGCCGGCCTTCCTACCCATCTTGTTCACCGCCGTGCCGCACCGTACCGGCATCCATCTGCGCCACCACGCGGCGACGCTTGCCGCGGACCTGCGACTCGCCGCCGCCCAGAGCGCCCTCTCCATCGTCTTCCTGCCAGACCATGCCTGGCGGATGGGCGATGCCGTCGTGAGGACGCTGGCACGAATCTTCGTCTCCCGCCGCCACCTTCTGGAATGGACCACCGCCGCCCAGTCGAAGGAGAGCCCGCGGCTCAACCTTGCCGGCTTTTATCGCCGCATGGCGTCCGGCACGCTGCTCGGGCTCGCAGCGACCATCGGGGCCGCGATCGTTTCGCCATCGTCCTGGCTGCTGGTCCTGCCCTTCGCGTTGGCATGGCTCGCCGCCCCCGCGCTCGCCCTGTGGACGAGCCGGTCGCCGAGTGCCGGCGCACGGCTCGCGGCCACCGATCCGGATGCGCGCGAACTGCGCCTGATCGCCCGCAGCACCTGGCGCTTCTTCGAGACCTTCGTCACACCCGCGGACAACATGCTGCCCCCGGACAATTTCCAGGAGGATCCCAAGCCCGTCGTGGCCCACCGGACGTCGCCCACCAACATCGGGCTCTATCTCATCGCGGCCGTCGCCGCTCGCGACTTCGGCTGGGCTGGAACGTTCGAGACGGTGGAACGGCTGGAAGCCACGATGGGCACCATGCGCAAGCTCCCGCGGCACAAGGGCCATTTCTTCAACTGGTATGCGACGCAGGATCTCCGGGTTCTCGAACCCGCCTACGTCTCGTCGGTCGACAGCGGCAACCTCGCCGGACACCTGATCGTGATTGCCAATGCATGCGAGGCGTGGGTAGCATGGCCCGTCGCGCCGAACGCCAGGCTGGGCATGGCGGACGCCATCCGACTGGCGAGGCGATCGCTCGATGCGGAGCCGGGACAGCGTGCCGCTCTCCTTTCGGGGACGATCGACGAGATCGAGGCGCTGCTCGGGGGATCCCAGACGCTCGATGCCCTGTCCCCTGTCCTGTCGCGTCTCGCCGACAAGGCCGCCGCCACGGCGCGCGCTCTCGTTACGGCGGAAATGGAAAACGACGCCACCGACATCCTCTTCTGGATCGAGACCTTCAAGGCAACCATAACGGAACACGGTCGTGACCGGCTTGCCGACCACGACCTCGCCATCCGGCTGCGGAGGCTAGGGGGCCTTGCCCGCGAGATGGCGATGGCGATGGACTTTGCCTTCCTGCTCGATCCGGAGCGCAAGCTGCTGTCGATCGGCTACTCGCTTGCCGACGACAGCCTCGACCCGAGTTGCTACGACTTGCTCGCCTCGGAAGCGCGGCTGGCAAGCCTCTTCGCCATCGCCAAGGGCGACGTCGAGACCCGGCACTGGTTTCGCCTCGGGCGCTCGGCAACGCCGCTCGGCAATGCCTCGGCGCTGATCTCGTGGTCCGGCTCGATGTTCGAGTACCTGATGCCGTCCCTCGTCCTGCGAGCGCCCGCCGGCAGCCTGCTCGAACAGACTAACCGCCTCGTGGTGCGGCGCCAGCAGTCCTATGCCCGCTCGCTCGGCATTCCCTGGGGGATTTCCGAATCGGCCTACAACGCCCGCGACATGGAGCTGACCTATCAGTATTCCAACTTCGGCGTTCCGGGCCTCGGCCTGAAGCGCGGCCTGTCGCAGAACGCGGTGATCGCGCCCTATGCGACGGGGCTCGCCACCATGGTCGACCCCCATGGCGCGCGGGAGAATTATGCCCGCATGGCGCGCATGGGCGCCAGCGGCCGCTACGGCTTCTACGAAGCGCTCGACTTCACGCGGTCGCGGCTTCCCGAGAAGAAGGACGTCGCGGTCGTCCGTACCTCCATGGCTCACCACCAGGGCATGACCATCGCTGCCATCGCCAACACCCTCCACGATGGCGAGATGCGGGCCCGTTTCCACCGCGAGCCGATGATCCAGGCCTGTGAACTGCTGTTGCAAGAGCGCATGCCGCGCGACGTCGTGATCGGCCATCCGAAGGCCGAGGAGGTCAGGGTCTCGCCCGCCACTGCCGATCTGGAAGCGCCCGCGTCGCGTCGCGTCACCGCCGCCACAGCAGGCCCGCCGGTGACCCACCTCCTGTCCAACGGCCGCTATGCGTTGATGCTGACGGCCGCCGGAGCTGGTTACAGCCGCTGGCGCGACATCGCGGTTACGCGCTGGCGCGAGGACCCGACCCGCGACGACTGGGGCTCCTTCGTCTTCCTGCGCGATCTCCGGAGCGGGGATGTCTGGTCGGCCGGATCGCTTCCGCTGTGCGCCGACGGCGAGGCCCGGGAGGTCGTCTTCGACGAGGATCATGCCCGGTTCATCCGCCGCGACGGCGCATTGACGACCACGATGGAGGTCCTGGTCTCCGGCGAGGACGACTGCGAGGTCCGCCGCGTCTCCCTGAACAATGGTGGCCGTCGCGCGCGCGACGTCGAGATCACGTCCTATGCCGAGATCGTCCTGGCCCCGGCGGCGGCAGACATGGCGCACCCGGCGTTTTCCAAGATGTTCGTGCAGACGGAGCATGTCGCGGAGTACGGGGCACTGGTCGCCACGCGTCGCCCGCGTTCTCAAGCCGAGCCAAAGGTGTGGGCGGCACACCTCGCCGTCGTCGATGGCGAGGTCGTCGCCGATCCGCAGTACGAAACCGATCGCGCCCGCTTCATCGGCCGCGGCCGCACGATCCGCGAGGCACAGGCGATGGCGGAGCCAGGGGCGCTGTCGAACACGGTGGGCACGGTTCTCGATCCCGTCTTCGCACTGCGCCAGACCGTGCGGATCGCGCCCGGAAAGGTCGCGCGCATCACCTACTGGACCATCGTCGCGTCGTCGCGCACCGAGCTGATGGACCTGATGGACAAGCACCATGATCGCAGCGCCTTCGAGCGCGCCAGGACACTGGCGTGGACCCAGGGGCAGGTCCAGCTCCGCCATCTCGGCGTCGACGCCGCGGAGGCAGCGGACTTCCAGCGACTGGCCGCGCCCATCCTCTACGCCGACGCACGCCACCGGGCCCCGGCCGACACGATTCTGCGCGGTGCCGGATCGCAGTCCGGCCTTTGGCACCTCGGCATCTCGGGCGACCTGCCGATCGTCCTGCTGGACATCGACGATCGGCAGGACATGGCCCAGGTGCGGCAATTGCTGCGCGCGCACGAGTACTGGAGGATGAAGAGCCTCGCTGTCGATCTGGTGATCGTCAACCAGCGCGCCTCCTCCTACACGCAGGAGCTGCAGGTCGCCATCGAGACCGCCGTGCGCACCAGCCAGTCGCGACCGCGTTTCGGCGCCGTGCTTGCGCAGGGCTCGGCCTACGCCCTTCGCGCGGACCTGATGAGCGCCGGCGCGCGCGACCTGCTCCGGTCGATCGCCCGCGTCACCTACTCGGCCCGCCGCGGCTCGATCGCCGAGCAGTTCGACCAGACGCCCGCCCACCACGTCGACCAGCCGCCGGTCCAGGTGCCGCACAACCCGGTCCAGCCGAAGTCCAGTAAAGCCGTAGCGCCTGTGCCGCCGCTCGAATTCTTCAACGGCCTCGGCTGCTTCGACAAGGACGGCCGCGAATACGTCACGATCCTGCGAGACGGCGCCACCACCCCCGCGCCCTGGATCAACGTCGTCGCCAATCCCGGCTTCGGCTTTCAGGTCTCTGCCGAGGGAAGCGGCTACACCTGGGCGCAGAACAGCCGGGAGAACCAGCTGACGCCGTGGTCGAACGACCCCGTGGTCGACCCGGGCGGGGAGGCCTTCTACATCCGGGACGAGGACACGCGCGACCTGTGGAGTCCGACGGCGCAGCCGATCCGCGACGGCGGCGCCTACGTGGCGCGCCACGGCTTCGGCTACAGCCGCTTCGAGCACGAAACGAACGGCATCGCCCTCGACCTCCTGCAATACGTACCGCTCTCGGACCCGATCAAGATTTCGCGCCTGTCCATCCGGAACCGGTCCGGACGGACGCGCCGCCTCTCCCTCACGAGCTATGCCGAACTCGTGCTCGGAGCCGCGCGTAGCGCAACGGCGCCGTTCCTGGTGACGCAGATCGACCCGGCCACGGGCGCCATGCTGGCGCGCAATCCTTGGAGCATCGCGTCGCCGGGCCGCATCGCGTTCGCCGATCTCGGCGGGCGGCAGTCCGCATGGACCGGAGACCGGACCGAGTTCCTAGGACGCTACGGCAATCCGTCGGCGCCCCGTTCGCTCACGGGCGACGCCTCCCTCTCGGGCAGGACCGGCGCCGGCCTCGATCCCTGCGCGGCCCTGCAGCAGACGATCGAGATCGGCGCGGGCGAAACGGCAGAGGTGGTCTTCTTTCTCGGGCAGTGCAAAACGCAGGAAGAAGCCCGGGCGCTGGTTTCCCGCTATCGCGCGGCCGATCTCGACGCCGTGCTCCGCGAGGTGACCGATCACTGGACGGACGTTCTGCGGGCGGTCCAGGTTAAGACGCCGGATCGCGCCATGGACATCATGCTCAACGGCTGGCTCCTGTACCAGACGCTCGCCTGCCGGATCTGGGCGCGCTCGGCCTTCTATCAGTCTAGCGGTGCCTATGGCTTCCGCGATCAACTCCAGGACGGCATGGCTCTGAGCCTTGCGAGACCCGACGAGACCCGGAGCCATCTCCTGCGCGCGGCTGGCCGGCAGTTTGTCGAGGGCGACGTCCAGCATTGGTGGTTGCCGCGGTCGGGGCAGGGCGTCCGCACGAGGATCTCGGACGATCGCGTCTGGTTGGCCTACGCGGCGGCGACCTACGTGAAGGCGACGGGCGACGCCGCCGTCCTGGACGAGCGCATTCCGTTCCTCGACGGGCCGCTGCTGGGACCCGACGAGCACGATGCGTTCTTCCATCCCGCGCAGTCGACCGAATCGGGCTCGCTGTTCGAGCATTGCGCCCGCGGTCTCGACCAGTGCCTCGAACTCACCGGCCGGCTCGGCCTGCCCCTCATGGGCACGGGCGACTGGAACGACGGCATGAATCGGGTCGGCGAGGGCGGCAAGGGCGAGAGCGTCTGGCTGGGCTGGCTGCTCTTGAGCGCCATAGACCTGTTCGCGCCACTGGCGGATGGCCGAGACCCACGGCGTGCGGAAAGCTGGCGGACGCATGCGGCCGCGCTGCGGCTGGTGATCGAGGAGCAGGCGTGGGACGGTGCGTGGTACCGCCGCGCGACCTTCGACGACGGTACCTGGCTCGGCTCGACGGAGAGCGGGGAATGCCGGATCGATTCCATCGCCCAGTCCTGGGCGATCCTGTCCGGCGCCGCCGACGCGCGGCGCGCGGCAACCGCGATGGCGTCGCTGGACAGGCACCTCATCCGCCGCGATGACGCCATGGCCCTGCTGTTCACGCCGCCCTTCGACGAGACGCCGCGCGATCCCGGCTACATCAAGGGCTACCCGCCAGGCCTGCGCGAGAACGGCGGCCAGTACAGCCATGCCGCCATGTGGGCGATCCTCGCCTTCGCCAGGTCGGGCTCTGGCGACAAGGCGCACGAATTGTTTTCGCTGCTCAACCCGATCAACCATGCCCGGACGCCCGCGGCGGCCGACCGCTACAAGGTCGAGCCCTATGTCGTCGCCGCCGACGTCTACTCCGTCGCGCCGCATGTCGGGCGAGGCGGCTGGACCTGGTACACAGGCTCCGCGGCCTGGATGTACAGGGCCGGCATCGAGGGCATCCTTGGCATTCGCCGCGAGGGCGGCGTCCTCGTCGTCGATCCGTGCCTTCCCTCGGCATGGCCGGGTTTCGAGGCCTCGCTGCGCGTCGAGGGGACGCGCTACGACATCCGCGTGGACAATTCGGCCCGGCCCGGCCCGGGCGGATGGTCAGCGGTTCTGGATGGCGAGCCGCTGCCAGCTTCCGATGCGGGTGTCCGCGTGACCCTGGACGGGCGCCAGCACAGCCTGGCCATCGTGTCCTTGTAGGTACTCATGGTCATCGGGACGGACGTAAACGGATGAAGCACACATCCGGGATCTTCGAAACCAAGAAGACCACCGTAGGCGCCATCGGGGCACGCCCCGGACATGCGCAGCCCGACCGACCTTCGAACGCCCCTCATCATCATCGCCTTTGTCGAGGCGGTCTATGCGGCGTCGGCTCCGTTGACGCCGCCAAGTCTCATGCCGCCGATCACGGGCTGGGTTCTCTCGCCCGACGGGCATTGGCCGGGTACCCGTTTGCGGCGGCAGCGATCAACTGGTCATCTGGATCGCACTGGCCGATCAGGGCGTGTTCTCGACCGCGAAGGCGCAGTTCACGGGGGGCTTTGAACGCACTTGGATATCGTACTCCGGCATCTGAAGCAGGATCAACGGATCCACCTTTGACTTCCGGTCCTTGCGGATGAACGCATCTGATCTGGTGCAGTCTGCCTGGCTTCGCTGCCGGGTCCCACCGCTCTCGCGTGACGGCCTGGGAAGGGCTTCTGGGCGCAGCCACCGGCCTCTGCACGCACAAGGTTCAGCGGCTGCGCACCGATGCCGGCCGCCGCCTGCCGGTTGAAGACGATGGCCGCCCGGTCTACACCATGACGCCGGTCTCTTCCGTGTTTGCCAGTTGCTTGGGCGCGGTCAGCATCGCAATGGCCTTGGTGGCGCGCCAGCGGGATGGGCATGGGCAGCACATCGAGGTTCCGCTCTACGATTCGACATTCAGCGCCATCGGAAGTCCACGCTGGAAGGGTCTGCCTGGAAGCCCCTGGGTGAGGAGCTACCAGTGCGCCGACGGTCGCTGGGTGGACTTGCTGTGCTACCACGGTAAGCATGTCAGAGCCTTCGCGAAAGGCGCCGGCGTCGAAGCGTGGCTGGACGAAAGGATACACTGGCCAATGCTCGCGAGACTGGCGAGTTCGTCGTCAACATCGCCCATCGCGCGCTGCTCGACCAACTGGTGGGATCGTCCGCAGCGGTGCGTCCCGAAACCGACGAGTTCCAGCTGGTTGGGCTCGACATCGCATCGTCCGCGATGGTGAAGACCCCGCGAGTCGCCGCGGCAAAGGCGCAGTTCGAATGCGTGACGCGGCAACTCGTGCCGGTTGGCCAGTCGATGCTGGTGATCGGGGAGATCGTGCATCTGCACATCGCGCCGGAAGTCTGGCGCGATGGTCGCGTCCGCCCCGAACTGTTCGACCCGGTCGGTCGCCTGGGCGGCAGCCTCTACGGTGCGCTGGGCGAAATCATCGCTATATCGCCGCCGCCCATCAACGAGCGTTGAAGCGGAGCCGGCTCAACCGGAACAGTCTTGCGTCCCTGAACACGGTAGGGCGCTCATCCTGTCAGGAACGAGGCAAGGGCGGCTGCCACCACGCCTGGCGACTGGATGCACATGAAGTGCCCGCCGTCCAGGGTCGCGAACGTTCGGCTCGACAGCGCCGAGGTTCCAGACTCGAGTGCCTCCGGCGTTCCGAAGGGGTCGTGCCGGCCAGCCAGGACGAGTGTTCGGCATGCGACGCGGGAAAGCTCGGGGCGGAGGTCCTGATCGATCAGGATACGGTAATTGGCGGCATAGCCTTCCGGGTCCGCCCCAAGCCAGCGGGCGATCGCGAGAGACTTGGCTTCTGCCGAAGACCATAGCTCGTCTGGAAAGGCACGCGGCAGCACGGTCTCGGCCAGCGCGCGCATCCCCTCGGCTTCGATCCGGTCGGTGAGGGCGCGCGCGGACTCGTGGCGTTCGGCCGGAACACCCAGCGCAGGGCCTATGAGGACGAGCTCTCCGACCCGCTCAGGGAACGTGGTGGCGAAGCGGACGGCGACAGCCGCCCCCATGGCCGCGCCGGCGGCAACCACCGGCCCTTCGATGCCGAGGTGATCGAGGAGAGCCGCGACGTCGCCCGCGAGCGCGTCCAGGTTGTTCACGCCGCGCGTCTTTTCCGACATGCCGGCACCGCGCAGATCGTGCCGGATGACGCGCCAGCCGGTCGGCAGGAGCGGCACGAGGTCATTCCAACTGTAAAGGCTGCCGCCGAGTTCGTGGACGAGGACCAGCGTCCCCGGCCCGCTCCCGTCGACAGCGAAACGACACGCCGCTCCATTGATCTCGGCAAAGGAAACACGGTTCATGAACACCTCCTATTCGACGAACTTTCCATCGAGAACGTCCTGAAAACCGGGAATGCCGATCGTACATGTGTGGACCGACAGGGCGGCCGACAGTTGCAGGACCGCATGGATCTCGCGCGGTGTCGCGCCCTGCGCCAGCGCGCCGCGGATGTGCTGGCGAATGCCGTCCTCGTAGAGCGCGGTCGGCGCGGAGCAGACCGCCAGTGACACGAGTTCGCGTTCCTTCGCCGACAGCGGCCCGCTCTCTGCCGCCGCCGCATATCCGTGGTAGGTGCTGGCGAGCGCCGGGTCGATGCGGTGCATTAGGTCGACGCCATCAACATCCCTCGCCATGCCGGATACTTCTTCGCCAAGTACCTTGAGGCCGAGGTCGATCGGTTGGCGGGCGGCGAGCACCGTCGTCAACAGGATGACCTGCAAGACCTCGTCGGGCGTGGCACCCGCCTTCAAGGCATACTCCATGTGCCGCCGCGCGCCCCGCTCGTACATGTGGTTCACCGACAGGTCGATGGCGATATAGACGAACTCGCACAGCTTGCGCGGCAGGACGCCGGAATCGGTCGGTCCTGACTGAAAGGCGAGGTAGGCTTCGAGGAACTCGGGCGCGCGCTCGAGCAGGACGTCGTGAAAGCGCGCCCAATAGCCCCGCGCCCTGATGATCCTGTCTTTCAGCGCGGCTTTCTCTGCGACGTCCATCGGTTCCTCCGTCAGTCGATGAGATGGGCGGCCAAGTCCTCTCGACCATCCCGAACTGCGGCGAGCGTGGCGGTCCGGAAAAGAATGCGCCGCAGCGGCACGTGCAGGCCGTAGTCCCAGGTGAAGGCAATGCCGCCATGCATCTGCACGCAGCGTTCGGCGACGCGCTTTCCGTGTTCGCCGACATACGAGGCGGCCGACCACAAGGAGAGCGCTGCCTCTTCGGCCGCTGCGGCATCTTCGCTCGCCGCGTCGAGCGCCCAACCGGCATATTCAACCGCAGCCTTCATCGCTTCCAGCGATACGGCGCAATCGGCCGCCATGTGCTTCACTGCCTGGTAGCTGCCGATTGGTTTGCCGAACTGCTTGCGCTCGCCGATATAGGCGACCGTGCGTGCGAGACAGGCGTCGGCCGCGCCGACGATTTCCGCGAGCGCCAGCAGCCTGACCGCGCGGTCCATGGCCGCTGCATCGTCGCCGTTGCCAGCGACCGGAGCAGAAAGACCATCGATCCTCACCCGCGCCCCGTCTCCGGTGATGTCCATCGTGTCGATCCGGGTCATGGTCGATATGGAGGGATCAAGAAGCATCCAATCGCGGCCGCCCTCCCCGTCGACCGGCACGAACAGGAAGTCCGCCGCCTGCCCGTGGGTGATGACCGCTTCACCCGACACCTGGGCGCCGCGGCGCGCCAGGCATCCGCTCACGGCAACCCCGGGAACGTCCCCCGCAGCCAGCCTCGTGGCAAGTTCTCCACGGCTGCGCGACAGCGACACCGCGATTGCTATCGCCTCCGTAACGGGCGCGGCGACGATCGACCGACCCGCCTCGATGGAAATAGCAACCGAGTCGGCAAATCCGAGCGGCGAGCCCTCGCTGTTTTCGCCAAACAGTCCGAGTTCGACCAACCCTTCCAGAACCTTCCTCGGCTCGTAGGGATAGGGTGCGGACTGGCTGATGGTCGGAAGCGATCTCAGGAACCGTCCGACGCTGTCGGCGAGTGTGCACTGCTCGAAGGAGAAGTCGAAATGCACCCCTACCTCCCTAGTCCGAGCATGCGTTCGCCAACGATGCTACGCTGGATCTCCGAGGTTCCGGCGTAGATCGTCTCACCCCGAATATGCAGATATAGGAATCGAAACCGCTCCGCTTCCGGTTGGTCGAGCACGAAGTCCTGTGCGAAGACGTCGGATGCGAAATCCATGATCCTCTGGTGCATCTCGCTCCAGAACAGCTTCACCACGCTCGCCTCAGCGCCGATCTGGCGACCGTTGACGACTCGGCTGACGACCTTGAGGTTGAGAAGCCGGTGCATGCGTAGTTCTGCCAAGAGTGCGCCGGCGCGCTGCCTGAAGGCCGTATCCGTAGCCTGACGCGGGCGCGACTTCAGGCTCGCGATCAGTTGCAGGAACTCGGACATGAAACGGGACTGGCGGTAGAAGCGCGCCGTCGCCCGCTCGAAGCTCAGCACACCAACGGCGGCGTTCCAGCCTTCGTTGACCGCGCCCAGGTGAGAATCCAGCGGGATGCGGACATTGTCGAAGAAGACCTCGTTGAACTCACTGCGGCCTGTGATCTGGCGCAGTGGACGCACTGTCACGCCCGGCGTCTTCATGTCGAGCAGGAAGAGCGTCAGACCCTTGTGCTTGGGCGCTTCTGGATCGGTACGGGCGAGCAGGATGCACTTGTTGGCATGGTGTGCGAAGCTGGTCCAAAGCTTCTGGCCGTTGATCACCCAGTGATCGCCGTCGCGCGAAGCCCTCGTGCGCAGGCCGGCCAGATCAGAACCGGCATCCGGCTCCGAGAAGCCCTGGCACCATATATCGTCCAGCCTCAGGATGCGCGGAATGATGTGCTGCTTTTGCTCTTCGGTTCCGAGCGCCAGCACGATCGGCCCAACCAGTTCCTTACCGAGCGTATTGATGCCCTCGGGAGCGGAAACCCGGCCGAGTTCCTCGGAGGCGATGAGGTGTTCCATCAGGGTCAGGCCCTGGCCACCGTAGATCCTGGGCCAGTGGATGCCCTGATATCCGGCGGCATAGAGCCGGCGTTCCCAATCGATCTGAAAGCGAGCGTTCTCGGCGTCGTCGTCCGGCCCCATGAAGCGCAGGCCGCCCCAGTCGGCTGGGAGGTTGTCGGCAAGCCAGGCGCGCATGTCGGAGCGGTATACTTGCTGTGTGGGCGTGAAGGAGACGTCAACCATTAGCCTAGCCTCCCGCGCGCAGTTGAAGCAGCATGTCGAGTGCTGCGCCGCCGTTGGGCAGCGCGACGAACGGGTTCACCTCCAGGCTCTCCACCGTCTCCCGATTGGCCGCCGCGAAACGCGACACGGCGACGACAACGGTCGCCAGCGTTTCGCGATCGACCGGAGCGGCGCCCCGCCAGCCGTCAAAGAGTGCGTGTCCGCGGATCTCATCGATCATCCCGCGCGCCGTAGCCATGTCGACCGGCGCGGGCGCGAAGACAACGTCCTTCAGTGCTTCGGCCATGGTACCACCAAGCCCGAACATGACGACGGGACCGAGATCGGCATCGTTCTGCGAGCCTATGATCGTCTCGACGCCGCCCGTCAGCATCGGAGAGACCGTCGCGCCTGAAATCCGGGCAGCGGGAGCGAGGCGCGCCGCGTCGGCCATAATCCGCGACCATGCATAGCGCAGCGAAGCCTCGTCGCGTAGGCCCAGGTGAACGCCGCCGACCTCGGTCTTGTGCTGGATGTCGGGCGAGTCGATCTTCAGCACGACCGGGTAGCCGACCTGTTGGGCTGCCACGGTCGCCGCGTCGGCATCGGCAGCCGGGAGGACCGGCTGTCTCGGGATGCCGAGCGAGTCGAGCAGCGTCGCCGCGGCGGCGGGATTGGTAGACGCTTCCGCGAGTTCCTGAAGGTTCGTGGCCGAGAGGGCCGTTTCCGGTCTGGGCGGGCGAGCGAAATGCCTGCCGAAATGCACGAGCGCGCCGACCGCCTGGACTGCGCGATTCGGATCCTCGAAGACAAGGAAACCGGCCTCGATCATCTCGGTGCGGAAATCGTCCGAGGCGCGGGTGACGATCGCCATGACGCGGTCGGGATAGCGAGCCGCCACGTCGCGCAGAATCGGCTTCAGCAGTTCGGTGACGGCGGGCGTCTTGCCCATGTGGGCCATGAAGATAAGGAGGATCGGGACGCCGGAACCCGTCGCGACGATGTCGATCACCTGGCCATAGAGGCGGAAATCATTCGACACCTGCGCCGTCGTGTCGATTGGATTGCCGATGCTGGCAAGCGGCAGCAGCGTCTTGACCTGCGCGGCGATCACGGCGTCCGGCGCGGGCAGCGACAGGCCTGCCTCGACACAGGCATCCGCCATCATGATGCCGACGCCTCCCGACGGCGTGATGATCATGGCCTCGGCGCTCACCGGGAACTTGCCGGCGCCGCAAGCGAGCGCGACATCGACCGCTTCTTCGATGCTGGCCGCCGGCCATGCTCCGTAAGCCTTCAGTACCGCGTCGAAGACCTGCTTCGACCCGGCCAGCGAACCGGTGTGTGACTTCACCGCGGCGAGACCTTCCTCGCTCGCGCCCGGCTTGATGGCGATCACTGGCTTGCCGGCGAGGCGAGCGGCTTCGAGTGCGCGTTTGAGACGGTCGCCGTCGCGGCAGCCCTCGATGTAAGCGACGATGACCCTCGTCTGCGGATCGTGGGCGAGCCATTCGACGCAGTCGGCGACGTCGAGATCGGCCTCGTTGCCAGTGGCGATGAAGTGGCTGAATCCGATGCCAGCTTCGGCTGCCAGCGCCATGATGTAGGTGCCGACCGCGCCGCTCTGGCTGGCGATGCCCACGGTTCCCTTTCGCGGCCAGACATTGTCGAGCGCTGCCGAGAAGGTGGCATACAGGCCGGTGTGGAAATTGATGAGGCCGAGGCTGTTGGGCCCGAGCAGGCGGGCGCCCGAAGCCCGACAAAGTCTGGCAATCCGTTCCTGAGCAGCGCGTCCGGCCGCATCGATCTCGCCGAAGCCGGCGCTGAACAGGACTATCGACCGGACGCCGGCCTCCAGGCACTCGGCAACCGCATCCTCGGCCTGCGCGGCGCCAACGGCCACGACCGCCAGGTCGGCGGGGTCGGTCATGACGCCGATCCGCGGGACGGCCTCGAGCCCGAGAATCTCAGGCCTGTTCGGATTGACCGGCACGATGCTCCCGTCGAAGTGCTTCTTCATGAGCGCGACTGGCTTGCCTCCGATCTTGCCAGCATCGGAAGACGCGCCCACCACGGCCACCCGGCGAGCCCGCATCATCGCGTCGAGCCCCACCAAGCCGAACCCCACCCGCTCGCTCGACCCGTGATCGATAGCGTCGCTCATGCTTGTTCCCCGGAAAGCTCGGCGATCTCGGCGTCGGAAAAGCCGGCCTCGGCCAGCACCTCGGCCGTGTGTTCGCCCAGCCCGGGATAGCCGCGTGTCATGCGCCCGGGGGTGGCGTGCAGCCTGAAAGGCGTGGCCACATAGCGGTCGCCGTTCTCGCCGAAGCGGAAGATGCCGCCCACCGCGTCGAACTGCGCGTGCTCGGATGCCTCGCCGATGCCGAGCATGATCGAGACGTTCACCTTCGCGCGGCTAAGCCTGTCCTGTATCTCGCGCTTGCTCATGTGCCGCGTGACGGACGAAATCGCTTCGACCACATCCTTTCGCAGGCGCAGGCGCTCCGAGGCTGTGCGGAAGGCTTCGACACCAAGCGCGACCGGATCGAGCGCTTCGACCAACCGCTTCCACATCTCGTCGGACGGCGCGATGATGACGACATAGCCATCGTTGGCGGGAAAGGCCTGATTGGGCACGCTGAGGTGATTGGCCGTGCCCATACGGCGATGCTCGTTTCCGGTCAGCCAGTAGTCCTGGTAGAAATAGCTCATCAGGTGCGCGGAGGAGAGCAGCAGCGAGGTGTCGAGACGCTGGCCCTCCCCGCTTCGCTCGCGGTGGAACAGGGCCGCGAGAACGCCGCTGACGATGGCCAGGCTGGCATGGAGATCGACGATGGCGCTGCCGGCGCGCGCCGGCGGACCGCCCTCCTCCCCGGTGATGCTCATCAGACCGGAATGTGCCTGTAGCGCGAGGTCGTTCGCCCCCACCTGCGCCAGCGGTCCGATCGGGCCGTAGGCGTGGAAGTCGCAATAGACCATGCGGGGATGGTCGGCGCGGAGATCGTCGTAGCCGATGCCCCATCGCTCCATCGTTCCCGGCCGGAAATTGTTGACCACCACGTCGGAGCGAAGCATCAGACGCCTCGCCGCCGAGCGGCCGGCATCGCTCGCGAGGTCCAGGACGATCGAGCGCTTGTTGCGATTGAAGGAGCGGAAGGACGGGCTCGGCGCGCCGATCTTCTCCAGTTCCGCCTCGGTCACGCCCAGGAAGCGACATTCGTCGCCGCCGCCGGGGCTCTCGATCTTGATCACGTCGGCCCCGAGGTCGCCGAGCATCTGGGTGGAATCCGGACCCGCGAAGATGCGCGAGAAGTCGAGTACGCGGATTCCCTGCAGAACCTGGCTCATGGCGTTTCCCGCGCTGCGACGACCGTCATCCGTCCCTGCCGGCACCGGGCGTCACAGGTACACCGTCGCTTCGCCGAGCGTCAGCTTGGCGCCGGAGTCGTCCTCGCACCACACGTCGAGGCGACAGGCGCGACGTCCATCCCCTGCCGGGGCGACATCGACCACGCGGGCGCGGGTTATCACGATCTGGTCCTCGTAGATGGGCGCCACGTATTTGGTGCGGAGCTTGCAGCGCCCGGCCACGCCGTCGCCGTAGACGTCGATCAGCAGGCCGAGGATCCAATTGGTCGAAACCATCCCGTCGGCGATGATGCCGGGCAGGCCCTGCTTGCGGGCATAGTCGTCATCGTCGTGGATGGTCGGCTCCTGCGTGTGGATCCGCCCGTCATCGGCCGCGATGGTCGGCTGGGCGTCGACATACCAGCGCATCCGCTCGCGCGTCATCGGCCGGGGCGCGAGCGAGAACTCCGTGCCGGGCTTCGATTTCTCGGAGTCCATGGTCATCCCTCCCGCTCAAGCGGCCTTGGAATCGGAACGGTAGGCGAGGATCACCCGGTCGAGGTACCGCATCACGAGCTTGCCCGTGTCGAGGTTGGTGAGCTTCATCTCGAGCACCGCGTGGTCGCGGCCGTTCTTGGTGTAGCGGTCGGTAATCTCGCCGCGAACGCTCAGCCGATCGCCGACGCGGACGGGCTCGAAGACCTCGACGTCGAATTCGAAATGGATGCGCGCGCTGGGGCCCGTGCCGCCCGGGCAGGCGTGGCGATAGAGCCGCAGCTTGTCGAGATGAATGAGCGTCGGCGGCATCACGAGGTCGCCCTGGCGCCCCTGGAAGCAGGGATGATGCATCTCGACGGCATGCGCGTATTCACGGACCACGAAGGGACTGAGCGTGTACTCCACCGGCCCGAGCACGTCGCCCTTGTCGAGATCGCTCACTACGCCGCCTATCGCCATTCCCGCGTCTCCTCCGAAAGCATCACGATCAAGCACTAACACTTTGCCCGCAGCGCCTGAACGCGCAGCCTGCACAGGCTATCTTTTCGGAATTTGAAAAGATAACCGGTATAGAATAGTGGATGTACACAGAATGCAGGGCTGCGGGAGGGCAGGCATGGAATGGATCCAGACTTTACGGTCCTTCGTGGGCGCCGTGCAGCAAGGCAGCCTTTCGGGCGCGGGGCGGCTGCTGGGGAGTTCCCCCGCCTCCATCTCGCGCCACATCACCTCGCTAGAGGAGCAGCTCGGAACTCAGCTGTTGAAGCGGTCAAGCCGCAATCTGGCGCTGACCGAGGCCGGCGAACTCTACTACACGCAGGTCGAGCAGATCCTGCAGCAGTTGGCCGAGGCGAACCGGAGCGTGAACCAGCTGCAGACGAAGCCGGAGGGCGTGCTGCGCGTCCACACCCGCATGCTGGTCGGGCAGTTGATCATTCTGCCCCATCTGCCCGAATTCATCGCGCAGTATCCCGACATCCGCCTCGACCTCGTCCTGTCCAACAACATCGCGCCCGTCATGGACCAGGGCATCGACGTCGACATCCGCATCGGCAAGCTCGAGGATTCGTCGCTGATCGCGCGCAAGCTGACCGGCAGCGAGCGGGTTGCGGTCGCTACGCCCGCCTATCTGAGCAGCCGGTCGCCGATCTATTCGCCGCAGGACCTGCGCAACCACAACTGCCTCACCTACCGCATCAACCTCGGCACCCCCGTCTGGCGCTTCATGGACGCCGAGAAGCGGATCGAGGAAGTTCCGGTGCGTGGCTCGGTGCAGACCGATTTCGGCTATGCGCTCGTCGAGTTCGCCAAGGCCGACGTCGGCGTCGCGCTGCTGCCCGACTGGTCGGTGCACCGCGAACTCGCCGACGGGCGGCTGGTCCGGCTCCTGCCGGGCTACAAGGTCAGCCACGTCGATTTCGAGAACGGCGTCTACGCGGTGTTTCCGGCCAGCCGGCAGACGTCGTTCAAGCTGCGGCTGTTCGTCGATTTCCTGGCCCAGACCTTCAAGAAGGAACTGGCGAACCTTTGAGGCCGACGAACAGGTTCAGGTCGCGATCGTGGCGGCGAAGCGGCGCAGTTCCGCCACGAACCGTTCCGGCGCCTGGAACGGGATGAAGTGCGCGACGTCGTCGAAGCGCACCACCTCGGCCTGCGGAACGAGGCCTCGAATGACCTCGGTGCTGTCGGACGGCATCAAGACATCCTGGCCGCCCGGGATCAGCAGAACCGGGCACGCCACGTCCGGAAGGATCGGCCGGATGTCGATGTCGAGGAAGCCGAGCACCGACAGCGCATAGGCTTCCGGGTCCTGCGCGGCATAGCGTTCGACGTAACGGACGAACCGCGCGTCGCGCGGCATGGCATGGAAGGACTTGTCCGCCGCTCCGGGCAGAAGCACGCCCATGCCTTGCGCGCGCACCTGCCCGACCCGGTCGCGCAGCATGTCCTTGACGCCGTCGGCGTTGCGGACGCCGGGATTGGTCATCACCAGTCCGGTGCATCGCTCGGGGGCGGAGGCGGCGGCAACGGCCGCGACCATGCCGCCGATGGCGCAGCCGGCGAAGATCGCGCGTTTCACGCCGAGATCATCGAGCAGCCCGATCAGGTCGGCGGCGTGCTCCTGCGCCGTGACCGGCGCGGCGGGATTGGGCGTCCGGCCGGAGGCCCGGAGATCAGGCACGATGCAGTGGAAGTCGCGGGCGAGATCCGCCACCGCCTCGTCCCAGAAGCGGCCGTCCGTGCCGAGCGCATGGACGAGCAGGAGCGCTGGCGCTCCAGACTGTCCATGCGTTTCCACGCGCAGGCGGGCGCTCACAGCAGGTCCGGAGCCGGTTCGAACCGGTATCCGCTCCCATCCCTGCGCGCGTAGCCGCAGAAGGGGCGGCCGAAATGCGACGGCAGGAGCAAGGCGCCCGCGTCGGCGGCGTGGTTCAGCACCTTGGCCCGCGTCTCGCGCGCCAGGTCCTGATTCTCGCAGAACTTGCTGTTCCATTGCGGGTAGAGCACCTGCAGCGGCTGGTGCATCACGTCGGTGATGAAGACGGCTTCCTGCCCCTTCGAACGGACGCGAAGCCCCATCATGCCGGGCGCATGGCCGGGGATCTGGATCATGTCGAGCCCGTCACCCAGACTTTCGGTGCCTTCCACGACGTCGACCAGCTCGGCGTCGAGCACCGGCTTCACCGTATCCAGGTAGGTATTCCACGAGGCCGGCGGCTTCGACGCCGCGCCACGCTCGGGATCGCGTGCTTCCAGTTCCCGGGCGGAAATGAGGTAGCGCGCATTGGGAAAGGTCGGCACGAAACGGTCGCCTTCGAGCCGGGTGTTCCAGCCGACATGGTCGACGTGCAGATGGGTCAGGAAGACCGTGTCGACGGCCTCGAAGTCGACGCCCGCCGCCGCGAGACCACGGTCGAGATGGCGCTTCTGCATGTGAAAACGCGGCGACAGCGGTCGGTTGCGATCGTCGCCGCCGCCGGTGTCGACGATGATCGTGCGATCGCCCTTGCGGAGGATCCAGCAGTGGATCATCGAATAGAGGACGTTGCGTTCCTCGTTGTAGAAATTCGGGATCATCCAGTCGCGGTTCGCCGCAATGATGCTCTCGTTCAAACCGCCGAGGAGGTCGATCGGCTCGTCGAGCACCACTTCCTCGACCCGTGAGATCCGGTAATCGCCAATCTCGATCAAAACATCCTCCCTTTGCACTAGCTGACACTATAGCGGTCAATATGGGGTCGAAGTTTGCGAAATTCGCAACGATGGTTTGCAAATGAGCTGGTTATCTGCACTCCACCGCTCCGATAAGGTCGAAGATGTCCGGGTCTGCAAGGACCCATGGGAGGAGCATGCACGTAGCGACCGGCAACACGGGCGGCGAGAGTCGTCCGGTCGGGCGTTGCGGCAAGGCAAGACAGACGGGATGGTATGGCTTCCGACATTCTGGAAGTGGCTGGCGTCAATGTCGCATTCGGAGGAATCCGGGCGCTGTCCGACGTATCGCTGCGCGTACCGGAACGGTCGGTCACCGCGGTGATCGGCCCGAACGGCGCAGGCAAGACCACACTGTTCAACGTCATATCGGGGTTCTACCGGGCGCAGACCGGCAGCGTCATGTTTGCCGGCGCCGATCTCTTGTCGCAGCCCGCGCACACGCGGTCGGGCAACGGCATATCGCGCACCTTCCAGAACATCGCGCTGTTCCCCGGCATGACAGTTGCGGAGAACATCAAGCTCGGCGCTCACGCGCAGCTTCGCACCAACCTGTTCTCTGCCATGCTCTACCTCGGTTCGGCGGCGGCGGAGGAAAAGGCCATCGAGAGGCGCATCGACGAGACCGTCATCGCCCTGCTCGGGCTGGAGGAGTTCCGCGACAGCTCGGTCTCCGGCCTTCCCTACGGCACGCAGAAGCGCATCGAGCTGGCGCGCGCACTGGTCTCCCAGCCCCGGCTGCTGATGCTGGACGAGCCCTTTGCGGGATTGCCCACGGCGGAGAAGGCGAGGATGGCCGGGCAGATCCGCAAGGTCGTCGCCGAGACGGACGTCACGGTGCTGCTCATCGACCATGACATGGAATCGATCATGAGCATGTCCGACCAGGTGGTGGTGCTGAACTTCGGCCAGGTGATCGCTTCCGGAACGCCAGGCGAGGTCCAGGCCAATCCGGCCGTCATCGAGGCCTATCTCGGGGCGGAGGAGTGAAGCGATGAACCTCTTCCTCGAGTTCAGCCTCATCGGACTGGCGTCGGGCGGCATCTACGTGCTTGCCGCGCTCTCCTTCGTCATCGTCTACAAGGCGACCAACATCTTCAATTTCGCCACCGGCGAGATGATGATGTTCGGGACCTATTTCTTCTACCTCTTCGACACCCAGCTCGGATTTGGCTGGGTGGCCGGGCTCGGCATGGGGCTAGCATCCGCCGCCCTCCTGGCGCTCGCCATCGAGCGCACGATGCTTCGGCCGCTGCTCGGGCGACCGCACATCGTTCTCGTGATGGTGACGTTCGGCGTCGGCTCCATCCTGCGCGGCTTCGCGGGACTGTTCTGGGGGCCGAACGTGCGCCAGCTCCCCGAAATCCTGCCGCGCAAGCCGGTCTTCCTGGGCGACATCCTCGTCCCCGGCAAGCTTGCCTGGGGCTTCGTCACCGTCGGCGTCATCGCCGGGCTGTTCATGCTCTACTACAAATACTCGCGCGCCGGCACCGCCATCCGGGCGACCTCGACCGACCAGGTGACGGCCGAAAGCCTCGGCAT
Source organism: Mesorhizobium sp. (assembly GCA_051860465.1). Taxonomy (GTDB): domain Bacteria; phylum Pseudomonadota; class Alphaproteobacteria; order Rhizobiales; family Rhizobiaceae; genus Aquibium. The sequence continues at coordinate 41,210 of JBHYDY010000010.1, read as the reverse complement.
CAACATCCGTGCCGTGTTCCTGCTGGCCTGGGCGCTGGCGGGACTCCTGACAGCGGCATCGGGCATCATCACCGCCTCGGTGAACGGCGTTACGCCGCAACTCGGCCTCGTGGCGCTCAACGTGCTGGCCGTCGTGATGCTCGCCGGCATGACCAGCGTCGGCGGAGTCGTGATCGCCGGCCTCTTCGTGGGCTGGATGGAGACGATCGTCGGTGCCTATCTCGGCGCCGCCTGGCAGAGCTTCATTCCCTACCTGGTGGTGCTGATCGTGATGATCGTGAAACCATCCGGGCTATTCGGCGAACAGAGGGTGGAACGGATATGAGCGCCCAAGCCTCCGCCGCTCCCGCAGCCGCGTCCGGCCGCAAGCCGCTCGATCCGCGGATCGAACTGTTCTCCTGGATCCTCCTCGTTCTGGCGATGATCTCCGTTCCCATGTGGGGCTCGATCTATGCCGTCTACATGGCCTGCCTGATCGCCATCAACGTCATTGCCACCGTCGGCCTCAACATCACCGTCGGATATGCCGGGCTGCTGTCGATCGGGCACTCGGCCTTTCTCGGGGTCGGGGCCTATGCCAGCGCTCTGATGTGGCTGCACCTCGGCACGCCGCTCGCCTTCAACCTCGTCGTGGGCGCGGTAGCGGCCTTCGCGGTCGGCCTCGTGTTCGGCGTCCCGGCGCTCCGGATCAAGGGCGTCTACCTCGCCATCGCCACGCTCGCGGCACAGTACTCGCTCTACTTCGTGTTCCAGCAGTGGACCTCGGTGACGGGCGGCGACCGCGGGCTGTCGCTGCCGAAGATCGACGTGTTCGGCTACGGCGACACCGGCTTCTACTATGTCGTCTCCTTCGTGGCCCTCGTCACGACGCTGGCGGCGCGCAACCTTTTCCGCACCCGTATCGGCCGCTCCTTCATCGCCGTGCGCGAGAAGGACTATGCCGCGCAGGTCCTGGGGATCAACGTCGTGGTGACGAAGCTCGTCGCCTTCGGCATCGGGGCGGCCTATGCCGGGATCGCGGGGGCGCTGCTCGCGGCCTTCCTGCGGATCGTCAATCCCGACCAGTTCACCCTGGTCTCCTCGGTCTTCTTCCTGGCGGCGGTGGTTGTGGGCGGGAGGGGCTCGATCCTCGGGTCGATCCTCGGTGCGCTGTTCATGACGATGATGCCGGACCTCCTGCGCGAGCTCATCGCGCATTTCAGCAGCGAAGGGGCCGATCTTGCCAGCCTCCTGTCGCCGGTGCGGGAGATCATCTTCGGGCTGCTGATCGTTCTCTTCCTCATCTTCGAGCCGCGCGGCCTAGTTGGCTTCGTCGACCGCGCGCTCGGCCGTGCCGAAAACGTCGAGGCGCGGCAGGAGCACTGACAAGCCACAACAAAACAGAAAATGACAATGGAGGAACGCGCAATGATGAAGATCGTCAGGAGACAAGTTCTCGCCCTGGCCGCCGCCGCGGCGCTCGCCGGCGTAGCCGGCTTTGCCCAGGCGCAGGAAGGCGACCTGAAGTTCTGGGTGCCGCTGCCGCTCACGGGGCCGCTCTCCGTCACCGGACAGGCCCAGCAGGTCGGCTGGCAGCTTGCGGTCGACTGGATCAACAAGGAAGGCGGCGTCAAGGGGCGCAACATCGCCATCGAGTTCTATGACGACGAGTACAAGGTCGAGCTCGGCGTCGCCGGCTTCAAGAAGGCGGTCGCCGACGGCGACGTGGTGTTCTCAGGCGGCGACGGAACGCCCTTCGTACGCGCCATCTCGCCCGAGAACAACGAGACCTACAAGGTCCTGATGTCGTCGACGGGCGCCGCTTCCGACCTGGTCGACACCGCGAGGTATCCGCTCCACTTCCTCGTCGGCTCGAACTATTCCGACCAGATCAAGCAGCTCTTCGGCTACATCAAGAGCAAGGATGCGGGCAACAAGGTCGCCATCGTCCATTCGGCGTCCGAGTTCGGCCGCGATCCGCTGGAGAACGCCCGCAAGTACGCTGCCGAAATGGGAATCGACATCGTCCTCGAACAGGAGACGAAGTTCGTCGAGGTGGACGTGACCTCTCATGCTATCCAGGTGCGCCAGGCACGGCCCGACTACGTGATCTTCCACGGCTATGCCGCGAACGTATGGCCGGAGGTCGTCAAGCTGCTGCGCGACTACGGCGTCGAGGCGCAGATGATGGGCACCATCTTCGGCTCGCATCCGGACGTCGTCTCGACGGTCGGCGATGCGGCGAACGGCTATCTCGGCACCGTCACCGTCAACCTTCTGACGGAGCAGACCGACACTCCGATGATGAACATCGTCGACGACTATCTGAAGACCTGGACCGACAAGCCCTACACGGGCTACGCCAACATCGGCTACATGCAGAGCTGGGCGACTGCGCTGCTGCTGCGCGAGGCGATCGGTTCGGCCATCGACAAGAATGTCGAACTGAACGGTCCAAACCTCATCGCCGAGATGGCGGCGATCAAGGATTTCGACGGCGACGGCGTGTTCGGGACGCCGATCGCGTTCGAAAACAACCGCATCCCCTACGGCGTTCTCTACCGCTACAACATCGAGGGCGGCAAGCTGACCGTCACCGAGGAAACCCCCTGGGGCCGGATCGAATAGGCCGATGACCGCAGCGCTGCAGATCTCCGGACTGAGCGTCCTCTACGGGCAGGCGATCGATGCGCTGGATGGCGTCTCGATCAAGGTTCCCGAGGGGGGCTTCGTCGCCTTGCTCGGCGCCAATGGTGCCGGCAAGTCCACCACGCTGAAGGCGATCTCCGGCCTGCTGCGGTTCGAGAACGGGCGGATTTCTCGCGGCACCATAACCTATCGCGGCGAAAACATCGCCGCGATGCCGTCCTACCAGCTCGCCCGCAAGGGAATCCTGCACGTGCGGGAGGGTCGCTTCGTCTTCCCGACGATGACGGTCGAGGAGAACCTCGAAGCGGCGCTCTTCGCGCGCGGCGGCCGGGGACCTGCCTTGAGACGGCGGGACTACGAGGAGGTTTTCCACTACTTCCCGGCTCTCAAGGAACGGGCAAAATCGCAAGCTGGCTACCTGTCCGGTGGTGAGCAGCAGATGCTGGCTATCGGCCGGGCGCTTTTTGCGCAGCCAGAACTTCTCATGGTCGACGAAGCGTCGCTCGGCTTGGCGCCGAAAATCGCGGCCGACATCTTCACAATCCTTCATTCCATCAACCGCGACCGCCAATTGTCCATTCTCGTCGTGGAGCAGAACGTCACGCTCGCTCTTCGCCACGCGAACTATGGCTACGTCCTGGAGAACGGCCACATCGTGGCTGAAGGGCCGTCCCAGAAACTGCTCGATCGCGATACGCTCTCCCGGCGCTATCTCGGCGGCGGCGCCGAAGTCCACTGAAAGAGGAAAACGCCATGAAACTCGAGACCCTCAGGCTGGAGGTCGAGGACGGCATAGCGGTCGTCACGCTCGCGCGCACTCCCGTCAACGCTCAGAATCGGCGCATGCGCGAGGAGATGATTTGGGTCTTCGACACCCTATCGGATCGCGATGACGTGCGTGTCGTCGTCATGACCGGCGAAGGCAAGACTTTCTGCGCGGGCGCCGACATCAAGGAGCGGCGCACGATGGTCAAGGAACCGGGCGACTACATCAGCCACAACCGCATCACCCGCGAGTGCTTCTACGCCATTTCCGACTGCACCAAGCCGGTGATCTGCGCCGTCAACGGACCGGCGATCGGCGCGGGCTTCGTGACCATGCTCTACAGCGACATCATGATCGTCTCGGAGGACGCCTGGTTCACCATGCCCGAGATCGACGTGGGCCTGGCCGGCGGCGGCAAGATGATGATGGAGCACCTCGGTCGCTCCTGGGGCCGCCTGCTCTACTTCACCGGCCGTCGCATCACCGCAGCCGAACTGCATCGGCTCGGCGTCATCAGCGCCTGCGTTCCGGGCGAGAGGCTGATGGAGGAGGCGATGGGCATCGCCCGCGAGATCGCGGCCAAGAGCCCCTACGTCGTCCGGGAGATCAAGCGCGGCTTCCAGGCCGTGGAGCAGATGCCGGTTCGCGACGCCTATCGCTACGAGCAGACCATCACGCACGCGCTGTCCACCAGCGCCGCAACCCGCGAGGCGCAGACCGCCTTCGTCGAGAAGCGCAAGGCGGATTTTTCCGCGACCTGACGGGACTTGCAATGCCAACGATCAGATGCGCCATTCTCGACGACTATCAGGACGCCGCCCTCGCGGCGGCCGACTGGCCATCGCTCGGGGACGTTGTCCAGGTCGAGCGGTTTGCCGATCACATCCGCGACCGAGATGAACTCGCGAGACAGCTGGCGGCGTTCGAGGTCGTCGTCGCGATGCGCGAGCGGACGGTCTTCGATGCCGGCATGCTCGCGCGGTTGCCTAAGCTGAAGCTGCTGGTGACGACCGGCATGGTCAATGCGTCGATCGACCTTGATGCGGCGCATCGACATGGGGTGACGGTCTGCGGAACGCGAGGCTCGGTCGGGCCGGCGGCGGAACTCGCCTGGGGCCTACTGCTCGCGGCGATGCGCAACATTCCCGCCGAGAACGCCAACTTCCATGCCGGGGGCAGCCGTTGGCAGCTCGGACTCGGTCGCGACCTGATGGGCAGGACGCTCGGCGTGGTCGGCCTCGGCAAGCTGGGGCAGCGGGTCGTCCGCTACGGCCAGGCCTTCGGGATGGACGTGATCGGCTGGTCGAAGAACGTCACGCAGGAGCGCTGCGCAGCGCTCGGCATCGGCTTCGCGTCCACCCTGCATGACCTTCTCGGCCGGGCCGATGTCGTGTCCCTCCACCTTACGCTGAACGAGGGGACCCGCGGTATCATCGGGGCCTCCGAATTCGCCGTAATGAAGCGCGACGCCGTGATCGTGAACACGTCGCGCGGCCCTCTGATCGACGAAGCGGCGCTGGTGCAGGCACTGCGCGAGAGCAGGATCGGGGGCGCCGGGCTGGACACCTTCGACGTGGAGCCTCTTCCAGCTGGGAATCCGCTGCGTGGCATGCCGAATGTCGTCGCGACCCCGCATCTCGGATACGTGACCGCCGAGACCTACCGCATTTACTACCAGGACGCGGTGGAGGACATCGCCGCCTGGGTCGCCGGAGCCCCGGTCCGGGTGCTCACCGCTTGAGGCGGAACCTGCGGGGCGCCATCGTGACCGAGATAGACCGAACACCGGATAGGACGACATCATCGCGGGGGCGGGTTTGGCGGGTTGCGTGCTGACCCTCCTCGATAGGCGCAGACAGGGCATCGACTGCCCCTGCGTTCTCGATGCGCACGGAACGCCCACCATCATCTCGGCGACATCGGCTTCCCGACCACGGTGGGAACTCGCATCCGCCGGGTTTTGTGGATCAGCTCTCAGCGTATGAACCGCTCGACGAAGTCCTCTCCGAGACCAACAGCGGCAAAGTGCTCGCGGCAGAGATCGATCTTCGTGAAGACGTCCTCGTAGCCCAGCACGTGGCCCCAAGGATCGACGTAGCACATCACGCCGTTGACCTGAAAAAAGGTAATCATCTCGTCCACATCGTCGGGCACGACAAGAGTATGCGTCTCGCCTGGGGGTTCGAAGACGTAGCTGCCGGCCTCTGCGACCCAGTCGTGTTCGAGGTAGTGCCAGCGGCCCTTCAGAACGAAGCCATGCACCGGTTGGGGATGCCTGTGCCGGGAGAGAACCCCTGCCTTGCGCACCCTAAGGAGATTCATCCAGTAGCCATGGGAGCGATTGAGGCAAAGTGGCCGAAACCAGACGTTCTCGGCCTGCGGAACCCACAGGCGCTCGTCCACAGGAACGGCATCGGGAATGACAATTTCGCCCAGTGCATCCTTCGGAAACGGTAGTTGGTAAGGCGTTCGTGGGTCGATATCCTTGTCTTTCGGCATATTTCAGTCCTCACATTGCTGCGTATCCGCCATCTACGGCATTGATGGAACCGGTCACGAAGCTTGCCTCGGGGGAAAGCAGCCACCTTGCCATAGCGCCGACTTCATCGGGCCGGCCCCACCGGTGCAAGGGCGTGCGCGCCAGAATTGCGGCCTCTCGTTCTGGAACTTCCCTGATGCCCTTGGTCATCTCGGTCTCGATCCATCCGGGTGCTATCGCGTTGACACGAATACCGTCCGACGCCCACCGGCCGGCGAGCGCCTTGGTGAGCTGGGCGACGCCGCCCTTTGAGGCCGAATACGCCGGGACGAGCGGGCCGCCAAAAAAGCTCAGCATCGACGCGGTGTTGACGATCGCGCCGCGTGATCGCGCCAGCAAGGGATGAGCCGCGAGGCAACAGCGCATGGTTCCGGTCAGGTTGACGTCGATCACCTGCTGAAAGACCTCGATATCGTACTCCTCGCCCCGGCGCAGGATGCCCGCGCAGTTGACCAGACCGTCAAGACAATCGAGCGACCCGAAGACCTCGGCCACTGACGCGGCGTCGGTTACGTCAAGGAACCGGGTCTGAACGTGTTCAGGTGCCTCAAATTCGGCCAGTTCCCGTTCGGACGCGCTTGCCGCAATGACGTCCCATCCATCGGCGGATAGGGCGCGAACCACGCCCGCGCCGAGTCCGCGGGTTCCTCCTGTCACAATCGCGGATCTGCTCATTGCGGCGCAATCCCTTTGGCTGCCTCGGCGAAGTCCGCTGCGCGACAGACAATTTCGTCAAGAGAAAACTCCACACGAAAATGACCTGAGCCAAGGCCGAATCCATTCGCCCCCGCCTGATGCAGCGCCGCCATCTCGTCAAGCGTAACGCTCCCGACCGCCACGAGAACCGCCTCAGGAGGAAGGACAGCGCGCATCGCCTCAATTGCTGTAGCGGGAATCATCTTACACGGGAAGAGCTTGAGTACCGAAGCCCGGTGATCAAGCGCCGCGAATGCTTCCGTCGGCGTCGCGACGCCCGGTGCCCAGTCCAATCCAAGCCGCCGAATGCCGGCAGCGACATGGATCTCGGCGACCGAATTCGAGACCTCGGGACGCAGTCCGCGCAGGATCGCGGTCAACGGCATCTCATCAAGGGCGTCGTCAAGCAGCTTCACGAGAGAAGGCTTGCCGACACGTAAGGCGCGTTAACATGCTCGGTCGTCATGCCGGCGACAAGGACAAGCAGCACGCCATTCTCACCGTCCAGCCTGACCAAATGCATGATGCCTTCGCAGGACGAGACTCGGTCGAGAATGTCGCCATCGCGCCCCATCGGAAAGGCACGGAATGACGACCTCCCCCAGTCGATGCTGATCAGCGTAGGGTCAGATCCGTCCGAACTCATTCGGCAGGTCCTCGAACGTCTTGCCCTTGGCGACCCAACTGCGGGGTTCCTCTTCCCGGTCGGCCTGCTCCTGCGCCAGCCGGACAACTTCCTCGGCGGCCTCGATCGGAATGATCGTCACGCCCATAAGATCCGCGACCACGAAGTCTTCTGGTTTCACGACGACACCGCCGCACTGGATCAGAACGTTGATCGAGAGTTCCTCCTTGCGACCGGAAAACATGGTGTGGGTCCAGCGAGGGGTGATCGCACGGGTCCAAATGGGCCAGTCGATGTCCTCTGGCTCGTCAGTGTCGCGTCCGGCGCCGTCGACGATCATGCCCCGGATACCACCGAACATCCCGGTACCGGCGCGCCACCTTCCTCCCGGACGCGCTTCTCCCTGCGCCAACTCTACATGCGCCGGGCCGGCGGTGACAACAGCGTCGGGTTGCGAAAGACGGTCCGGTCCAGCGCTACGCCAGCGACCGCCCCTCCCCCTTGCGGGGAGGGGCCGGGGGTTGGGGGTCGGCCCGAAGGCCCAGCCAAGAATCCTCCCTTCATACAGCTCCGCACCTGCCCCACCAGCAGCAGGGAAACGTCCGCGCTCACCCGGAATTGTAGTCGCCACCCCCGCGCAGCGCGGCCAGCACGTCGTCCGTCGTCGTCACCGCCGCCACGTTCTGCATGGCGTAGTCGATCGACGCGCGGTGCCAGTCGGCATTCATGGTCGAGCAGCCGTCCTCGGGGATGATCATCACATAGCCCTTGTCGGCGCCGGTGCGGGCGGTGTGCTCGATCGACATGTTGGTCCAGGCGCCGGTCTCGATGATGATGTCGCGCCCTTCCGCCTTCAGGATCGTCTCCAGCGAGGTGCCTTCCCAGGCGCTCATGCGGTTCTTCGAGACAACGTGGTCGCCCGCCCTGGCCTCCAGCCCCGGCACCGGCTGCGCCCCCCACGTGCCCTTCACCAGCGCGTTGACCTCCATGGCGTTCTCGAACAGCGGCGCGTTCATCGTCATGCCGCGCCCGCCATTGTCGACCTCGAACCAGACATGGATGACCGGGATACCCACGGCCCGGCAGCGATCGGCGAGGCGGCGGATGTTGTCGATCGCGTTCTGCTCGCGGCAGTGCTTTGGCGATCCGGACTCGGCGAAAGCACCGCCTTCCATCACCACGTCGTTTTGCATGTCCTGGATGATAAGCGCGCAGCGCCCCGCCTCGAGCCGGAACGCGCCGTCGCCCGTCGGCGCCGCGGGAGCCTGCCTCGGCCGCGCGGCGCTTGCGGACCGCGCCCGCATGAAGGGTTCGTTGCGTGGTCCCACCTTGGTGTCGACGGCATAGACCGAGGTCGACGCCGCCACGAACAGCGTGCGCCAGTTTTCCCCGCCCCAGTGCAGGTTGGCCGGTAGTTCGGGGATCGACACCTTGCCGATCAGCGTGCCGTCGGCGGCAAAAACCCACAGCCCGCTGGGCGCGGTGACCCAGACATTGCCCTCCGCGTCGCACTTCATCCCGTCCGGCACGCCGGGCTTCATCGCGTCCTTGATGCCCGAGGCGAAAATGCGCCCGTTGGAGAGCGATCCGTCGTCCTTCACGTCGAAGACGCGGATATTGGCCTGCTCGGTATCGTTTATGTAGAGGAGCTTCTCGTCGGGCGAGAAGCACAGGCCGTTCGGCTGGGAAAACATGTAGCGGTCGACCAGAAGCTGCGGGTTGCCGCCCACCTGGCCTGGCCGGATGCGGAACACGCCCTGCCAGCCGAGCTGGCGCGGCCGCTCCACGCCGAAGCGCGGCATGCGGCCGTACCACGGGTCCGTGAAATAGATCGACCCGTCGGAGCGCACGCACAGATCGTTGGGGCTGTTCAGCTCCTTGCCCTCGAAATGCGTCGCCAGCACTTCGCGTTCGCCGCCAAGCCGGAACCGCGCCACGCTCGACGTCGCGTGCTCGCAGACGAGCAGGTTCAGGTTGGCATCGTAGGTCATGCCGTTGCCCTTGTTGGACGGCTTCATGACCTCCCGCGCGCCGGCCCTGTCCCAGCGCCGGCGCACGTCGCCCGGCATGTCGGAAAACAGCAGGTACTGGTCGACCGGATGCCAGATCGGTCCTTCCGTGAACATGAAGCCGGAGCCGATCTGGCGCACCGGCGCATGCTCCTCGATCAGGTTGCGAAACTGCGGCCTTACGGCTTCATGCGCCATCGGATGGTCCTCCTCACGAACGTGTCCTTTGTCCTGCAAGCCGCCAGCCAGCACCCCCCTCTGGCCTGCCGGCCATCTCCCCCTCAAGGGCGGAGATTGGCTCTCGTTTCTGCTGTCGGCAGTCGCCGACCTTTGCGAATGGACGGCACGAGCGAAGCTGCTGATCTCCCCCCTTGAGGGGGAGATGGCCGGCCGGCCAGAGGGGGTGTGACCAGGCGCGTACATCAACGTGGTCGCAGCGCTACACCGGGAACCAGTTGCGCCGCTGCACGGTCTGCGAGATCGGGCCGGGCACGGCCATGTCGAGCCGCCCGACGATCTGGCCGTTCTCCACCTTCGCCGGCTTGTCGTGCACCGGCAGCAGGAACTTCGAGCCGTTGAGCAGCTTCTTGATCGCGGCCTTCTCTTGCCGCTTGGAGCCGGCATGGTTGCCGGTCACCTGCGGCTCGTTGGCCGAGATCTGGTGGAAAGGCTCCACGATCTGGTTCTGGATGTCGTAGATCACGTCGCCGCAGATCGTGGCGCGGCCCTCGGCCGTCTCGACATGCACGTTCATCGAGCCTTCCGTGTGCGCGTTCGCCGCTTCCAGCACCACGCCCGGGATCAATTCGACCGGCCCCGAAAGCTCCAGATCCTCGAAGCGCAACGCCTGTGGCGTGTGCAGCCGCTCGATCAGGTGCTGGATGTCGGGCTTGGGATATTGCGGGTGCATCAGCCCCGAGACCGAGCATTCCATCTCGCGGCGGTTGATCACCACCGTCGTGTTCATCGGAAAATGATCGTCCTTGCCGGCATGGTCGATATGCAGGTGCGTGTGGCAGATGTAGCGCACGTCGCCGACCTTCACGCCGTGGCGGGCCAGCTGGTTCTCGATCATCTGCTCGTGGAACTGGAGCCCGCGCATGCCCAGGATTTCCATGATCGCATTGTCGCGGAATCCGGTGTCGACCAGCACCGGATACTGGCCGCCCATGATAAGAAAGCCATAGGTGTAGACGCGGGCCGTGCGGCCGCAATTGCGCCCCAGCACCAGGAAGCTCGATTCGAGCTCGATGTCGCCATAGTCCAGAACCTTGATTTCAAGCGCCATTTGCTTCTCCTCCCAAAGATGCAGGGCCTCGGCCCGTGTCGTTCACAGCCGGTAGACCCGTTTCGCCGTATCGTGGAAAATCGCCTTCTGCCGCGCGGCGCTGAGATCGTTCGCCGCCTTCAGGAAGGCCTTCATCAGTTCGCCAAAGCTGGTCCACAGCTTCTCGATCGGGAAGTTGGAACCGTAGAGGCAGCGCTTCGCGCCGAAAATCGCGACCGTGTCGTGCAGGATGCGCTCGATATGGGCCGTATCGTTGCGATGGATGAAGGTGCCGAAGGCCGAGAGCTTGGAGACCACGTTCTCCTGCTTGGCCAGCTTGCGCATCTGCACCTTCCAGAAGGCGCGGCCGTCGTCGGAAAAGTCTTCGAGCATGCCCGCGTGCTGGAGGATGAACGTCACCTTGGGGCAGGCGGCGGCAAGTTCGGCCGCGCCCTCCATCTGGCCGGCGAAGACCTGCAGGTCGAACGACCAGCCATAGTCGGCGAGATACGCGATATTGCGCTGGACATGGGCGTCGCGGCACAGGTCCGGGTTCGCGGCGAAGCGGTACTGCGCGTTCTCGTGCCAGTGCAGCTGCTGGCGGATGCCGCGCATCAGCGGATGTTTCGCCAGCCGATCGAGCGCGGGGCGCGCGTCGGCCACCGTCATGTCGCAATAGCCAACGATCGCGTGCGGCCAGCCGGTCCGGTCGGCCGTCTCCTGCACCCAAGCCACCTCGTCGGCGGCCCAGTTCGGCGCCCAGTTGGCCTGCACGTAGACTGAATGCTCGACGCCGGTGCCGGCGATGTCGTCGAGAAACTCCTCGATCGGATAGTCGCGCTTGATCGCGTCATAGGGGCCGAAGATGCGCGGCTGCGTCGGCCCGAGCAGCCAGGGCAGGTCGGCCTGGCGCCAGATGTGATGATGCGCGTCGATGATCTTCATGCCGCCTTGCTCCTTGCGAATCCGAGCACCTCTGAGCACACCCCGGCCGCGCTCGACCCGTCGCCGAGCCGCGCGATGTAGGGCAGGATCGATTTCAGCGCCGCCGTCTCCACCGCGTAGCCGTCCTCTCCCGCCAGCGGCGACAGCCACAGCACCGACCACGCCGTGCGCGACAGCTTTTCCATCGCGTCGGTCAGCGCCGTGTGGTCGCCCCGCTCCAACCCGTCGGAGAGCACGACGCACAGCGCGCCCCGCGCGAAACCGGCGAAACGCGGCACGGCGAGAAACGCCTGCAGCGCGTCGCCCAGCCGCGTCCCGCCATCCCAGTCCGCCACCAGCGCCGAGGCGATGGCGAGCGCCTGGTCGGCGTTGCGCCGCCGCAGCGCGCGCGTGATGCGCGTCAGCCGCGTGCCGAGCGTGAACACTTCAAGCCGGTCGGTGGAGCGCGAAAGCGAATGCGCGAAGCGCAGATAGAGGTCGGTCTGGTTCTTCATCGAGCCCGACACGTCGATCAGCAGCAGCACGCGCCGCCGCCGCTCACGCCGCGCCAGCACGGGCAGCCGCACCACCTCGCCGTCGCGCCGCACCGCCTCGCGCAGCGCGCGTCGCATGTCCAGCCGGCCGCGCCCCTTGGAGGCCGCCAGCCGCCGCGACTTGCGGCGCGGCAGCGCCTCGGGCGCGTCGCGGCGAAAGCGGCGCAGTGTCTCGCCTTCCGACAGCGGCGCGAACTGGCGCGCGAACAGCCTTTCCGCCCCGGTCGGCGCGCCGCCCGATTCCTCCGCCTCGTCCGTCTCCGGCGGCTTCGTCCCGCCATCGCGATCGTCGAACGCCTCCAGTTCCTCCTCGTCCCCCATGTCCGCCTCCATCGGGGCGGCGACCGTCTGGCCGAGGAACATCATCCGAAACAGCGCATCGAACTCCTCCCGCCGCTCCGGTGCGGGTCCAAACGTCGCCAGCGCGGAGCGATGCACATCGTCCATGGAACGAGGTCCCAAAAGCCCCACCGCCGCCACGAAGGACTGCGTCTGCTCCGGCGCGACGGAAAAACCGTTGACGCGCAAAAGGGAGGCGAACCGCACGAAGGGCAGCAGCGGGCGGGGCAGGGCGGTCATGACGGGCGTCCTTGGGATCTTGCGTCACGACCGCTCGCCGTGAGCGCTCCGCAATCTCCGCATCCCCCACGGACGAACGTCGCGCGAAAATCACCCCTTCTCAGACTCGGCTTCGCCGAGCCGCCTCTCGCCCTGCCCGGGGGAGAGGAAAGGCCAATGACCACGGCTGCGACGCTCATCCAGCTTGGGTTCCTCTCCCCCGGGCAGGGCGAGAGGTGGCTCGCAAAGCGAGACGGAGAGGGGGCGCTGCGCTTTCGGGCGACCAGCCGGAAGGCGATCCGCGCAAAGCACCGACCTGGGCGCGCGCTGATCGCCAAGGCGCCACCCTCAAGAAGCCCCGCGTCCCCCCTCACGCCGCCGCCCCCCGCAAGATCTCGTCCAGCCGGGGCTCCATGAACATCAGGTCGTCCTGGTCCTTCAGCGCCACGCCGATGGCGCGCTTGAAGGCCGTCGGCCAGGGCGCGCCCTGTTCGTTGAGCAGGGTGGCGGCTTCCGCCCATTCCACCGTCTCGGCCACGCCGGGCGGCTTGGCCAGCGGCTCGCGCCGCAGCGCGCCGACGGCGGCGACCACGCGCCAGGCCGTCTCCTGCGCCACCTGGCTCGCGCGCATCATCACGATCTGCGCCTCGCGCGCCGGGTCGGGATAGCCGATCCAGTGGTAGACGCAGCGCCGCCGCAGCGCCTCGTGCAGCTCGCGGGTGCGGTTCGAGGTCAGCACCACGACCGGATGTTCCGCCGCGCGGATCGTGCCGCGCTCGGGGATCGAGATCGAGAAATCCGACAAGAATTCGAGCAGGAAGGCCTCGAACTCGTGGTCCGCGCGGTCGATCTCGTCGATCAGCAGCACCGTGTCGCGCGGATGGTTCAGCGTCTCCAGCATCGGCCGCGACACCAGGAACTCGTCGCCATAGATGTTGACGTAATTGTCGCCGGCCTGCCGGATCGCCAGCATCTGGCGCGGATAGTTCCATTCGTAGAGCGCGTGCGCGGCGTCGATGCCCTCGTAGCACTGCAAACGCAACAGCTGCCGGCCGAGGATCGACGCGATCGCCTTCGCCCCTTCCGTCTTCCCCACCCCTGGCGCGCCTTCCAGCAGCAGCGGCTTGCCCAGCGCCAGCGCCAGATACGCCGCCGTCGCCAGCCCGTCATCGGCCAGATACTGCGCGTCCCGCAGCGCGGCCGCCAGCCTGTCCGGGCTGTCGATACCGACGATGGAGCGCCTTATCGGCATGGGATGCTCCACGGCTGACCGGAGCCCCCGGTGTTCCTTCGCGCCCCCCTCTGGCCTGCCGGCCATCTCCCCCACGACGGGGGAGATGGGCCATCATCTCGGCTTTCGCCAATCCTCGACGGTTGGCGAATCGAGCGAAGCCACCAATCTCCCCCGTCGTGGGGGAGATGGCCGGCAGGACAGAGGGGGGCAACGTCGGGAACCATCACTTCAGAACGCCGCCATCAATTCCGCCGCGCCTGCGGCCGCGCGCCGCCATTGGCCCTGATCCCGCGCAAGATCTTCTCCGGCGTCACCGGCAGGTCGTCGATCCGCACCCCCACCGCGTTGAACACGGCGTTGACCACCGCCGGCAGCACCGGGTTGGCGCACATTTCGCCTGGTCCCTTGCCGCCAAAAGGCCCGTCCGGCGCCGGGCGTTCGAGAATGGCGATGTTGTGCGGGGCGATGTCGCCCGGACCCGGCATGATGTATTCGTTGAAGTCCTGCGGGCCGTGGCCGCGGTCGGGATAATAGGGCTCCGTCGTTTCCCACGCCGCGTGGCTCAGCCCCATCCAGGCGCCGCCGATCAGCTGCTGCTCCACCAGGCGCGGGTTGAGCGCGCGGCCAAGCTCGTAGGCCGAGTTCATTTCCACCACGGAAATCTCGCCGGTCTCGTCGTCGACGTCGATGTCGACGATCAGCGCCGCGTGCGCGAAGCACGACACCGGCGTCATCTCGCCCGTGTCGGGATCAACCTCCGAGAGCGGGATCAGGAAGATGCCGCGCCCCGAGACGGTGCGCCCCTGCTTGAACTGCGCCGCGCCGCAGGCCTCCGCCGTGGTGATGGAGCGCGAGGGCGCGCCCTTGACGTGGATGTTGCCCTTTCCGTCGGTGACGAGGTCGGCCGGATCGACCTCGAGCTCCTCCGCCGCCGCCTCCAGCATCACCGCGCGCGCCTCCTGCGCGGCCTGGATCACGGCGTTGCCCACCCGGTGCGTGCCGCGCGAGGCGAAGGAGCCCATGCAGTGCGGGCCCGTGTCCGAGTCGGCCGTGTCGACATAGACGTCCTCGACCGGCACGCCCAATGTCTCGGCCGCGATCTGGCGCGTCACCGACTTCATGCCCTGGCCAAGGTCGATGGAGGACAGCGCCACCATGAACTTGCCGCCGGGATTGGAATGCACCAGCGCCTGCGAGGGGTCGCCGCCCAGGTTCATGCCGATTGGATAGTTGATGGAGGCGAAACCGCGTCCGCGATGCAGCACCATGTCAGCGTCTCCTCAGGCCGGAAATGGAGGAAAACCGCGTCCGCCGCGCATCGCCGGCCGTCTGGGCGGGCGGGGGAGGCAGCGGGGGCGGGTTGAACGCCGCCGGCTGCGGCCGGGGCGCCGGCTCTTGGCGCGGCGTCACCGGCGCCTGGTCGTGGCGCGGCACGGGTGGCGGCGTGCCCTGGGGCGACGAAGCCGGACCGCTCTTCTGCTTGCCGCGCGCATAGCTGCCGGCGGCGTAGCCCGTCACCGTGCCCTTCTGGTCGAGCGCGGTGTGCGCCGGCATTTCGGCGCGCGCGCCGCCGCCATCGCGCAGCGACGAGGCCTGCCGCGCGGCCGGGCCGATCGCCCATTTCGCTTTCTCCGCCGCCACCTGGCAGCACTCGATCAGCGCCGTGTTCTTGGCCAGCCGCCGATGCGCCTTCATGTCGCCGTCGCGATAGGCGTTCAGGATCCTGAGCTCGATCGGGTCCATGTCGACCGCGATCGCCACCTTATCCATGTGGTTCTCGATGGCGAAGTCCACCCCGGTGATGCCGAAGCCGCGCATGGCGGTCGCCGGCGTGCGGTTGGTGAACACGCAGTACACGTCGGCATAGACGTTGGGGATCGTGTAGGGGCCGGGCAGATGGCCCACGCCCTTGATGATGGCGTAGCTCGACAGGCGGGTGTAGGCGCCGGAATCGAAATAGCCGGTGAACTTGCGCGCCACGATGCGCCCGTCATTCATCACCCCGTCCTTGATGTACCAGCGCTCGGCGCCGCGCGGGGCGCCCACCTGCATCTCCTCGGCCCGGTCGAACATGTATTTGCACGGCCGCCCGGTCACCATCGTGCCCAGCACCGCCAGCGGCTCGTGCAGCGAATCCACCTTGCCGCCGAAACCGCCGCCCACCGTGCCGCCGATGAAGTGAAGCCGGTTCGACGGCGTCTTCAAGAGCTTCGAGGTCGTGTCGAGCGAGAAGAACAGCGCCTGCGTCGAGGTGTAGACCACGTAGCGGTCATTGGTCTCGGGCGCGGCGATGGCGCCGCAGGTCTCCGTCGGCGCCTGCTCGATGGGCGACATCTGGTAGCGCCCCTCGATGATCTTGTCGGCTCGGGAAAACGCCGCCTCCACGTCGCCGAAGCGCAGCTTCTGGTGGTCGTACTTGCCATGGTAGACGAAGAGGTTCGTCGGGTAGATCTCGTTGACCACCGGCGCGCCGGGCTTGATCGCGTCCTCCACGTCGAGCACGGCGGGGAGTTCTTCCCAGTCGACCCGCACCTTGGCCACCGCGTCGCGCGCCGCCCGCTCGGTATCGGCGATGATCGCGGCCACCGGCTCGCCCTTGTAGGAAACCTTCTTCTCCGACAGCAGCGGCTCGTCGTCGAGGCCGAAATCGAGCAGCGACAGGAGCGTGTTGAGGTTCTGCGGCACGTCCTTGCCGGTCACCACGCGCACCACGCCGGGCATGCGCTCGGCCTCCGTCGTGTCGATGCGGCGGATGCGGGCATGGTGGTGCGGGCTGCGCACGCAGCGAATGTGCAACAGCCCGTCGAACAGGTGGTCGTCATAGAAGGGCGAGCGCCCGGTGACGTGGCCGAGCGCGTCCTGGCGCTGCGTCGGCTTGCCGATCTCGTTGAGATCGTCGTCGCGCTCGTCGGCGAAATATTCCTTGCGGAACTCTATGGACATCTCATCTCACCCGTATTGCCGGGCGCCCGGACGGGCCGCCTCGAGGATCGCGTTGATGATCGGCTCGTAGCCGGTGCAGCGGCAGATATTGCCCGAGATCGCCTCGACCACGTCCTGCCGCGACGGATTGGGATTGCGGTCGAGCAGCGCCTTGGCCGCCATCAGCATGCCGGGCGTGCAATAGCCGCACTGCGCGGCGAAGTTTTCCATGAAGGCGGTCTGCAGCGGATGCAGCCGGTTGCCGTCGGCAAGCCCGCCCGTGGTGGTGAGCGAGCGCCCCTCCACCGTCTCGGCCAACGTGATGCAGGAGAGATGCGGCTCGCCGTCGATCAGCACCGTGCAGGTGCCGCAGGCGCCCTGGCCGCAGCCATATTTGGGGGTCAGGTCGCCGACGCCGCGCCGCAGCACGTCGAGCAGGTTCTGCCCCTCGTCGACGAAGACCGCCTTCTCGGCGCCGTTCAGGCGAAACTGCAGGGGTTTCTTGGCCATCTCTACCTCCGCTCGGCGGCGAGCAGCCGCTTCAGGTGAACGCCCGCCACTTCCCGGCGATACCAGGACGAAGCGAGCGCATCGGTGGGCGGGTCGATGCCCTCGGTCGCCACCGCCGCAGCGCGGTCGATCGTCGCCGCGTCCAGCGACTGGCCCTCCAGCGCGCGCTCCACCGCGGTCGCGCGCAGCGGCGTCGGGCCCATCGCCCCATAGGCGACCCGCGCGCCCGATATCCGGCCCGCCGATTGCGGCAGGAATGCCGCGATCGACATCAGCGAAATGCCCTTTGGCTTCACCCGCGTCACCTTGAGGAAGCGGAACGCCGAGGCCTCGCGCGGACGCGGCACCGTGACGGACTGCACCAGCGTGTTGGCATGGCGGGCGCGGTCGCGCAGGAATTCCTCGATCGGCATCGCGCGACTGGACGAACCGGCGAGGTTGACGCTGGCGCCCAGCGCCAGCAGCGCCGCGGTGAAATCGCCATAGGGCGAGGCGGCGAAGAGGTTGCCGCCCACGGTCGCCATGTTGCGCACCGCGGGTCCGCCCACCAGCCGCGCCACCGGCGCCAGGAAGGGGAGGTCGCGATGGGCGATGATCGCCGCCATCGTCACGCCCGCGCCGATCACCACGCCGTCGCTCTCCACGCGTATGGCGCGGAAGGCCGCGTCGCGCAGGCATATGATGGTGTCGAAACTCTGGTCCGCCTCGTTGACCGCGCGCATCACCAGCGTGCCGCCGCCGAGGAACCGCGCCGTCCGGTTCGACGACAGCGCGCGCGCCGCGTCCTCCAGCCGGTCGAACGTCTCCACTCTCACGGGCATCAGGCCCCTCCACTCGCCGCGGGCCGCAGCCCCATGAATTCGCGCACGGCCCGAAAGCCGCCCTGGTAGATTTCCTCGCCCACCTGCTTCTGAAGCTCAGCCTCGCGCCCCGGCGGCGTGTCGAAGCGCGATTCCCAGTGCCAGAAGGTCATGTCGCCATCCGTCACCGGGATCAGCCTGACATGCGCCACGTAGTTGAGCAGTGGGATCGGCGTGTCGAGCAGGCAATAGGAGAACGCCATGTCGATGTCGGACAGCATCAAAAGCTGCTCGCGCAGTTCCGACCCGTCGGCCAGATGAAACCGCCGCACGCAGCCGATCCTGTCCGACGACTGACCCCGCTCGATATGGCTGTCCGCCACCGCCGGATGCCACTGGTCATGCCCGTTGAAGTCCCGCAACACCTCCCACACGGCCTCGACCGGGGCTTCGATAATGGTGGACTTGACGATCTTCACCATGGCGCTGGCGCTCCGGTGGAAACATTGCTCTCCGTCACACCCCCCTCGAGGGGGAGATGGCCGGCAGGCCAGAGGGGGGGGTGACGGAGAGCCGACATCGAAAGCTACCTCCCGAAATGCCGCTTCAACGCGTCGAAGCCGCCCTGGAAGACGTTGGTGCCGATGCCCGCCACCAGCTCGTCGGCCTTGTCGGCGTCGCACTCGAACTCCGCGCTCCATTCGGCGAAGGTGCGGTTGCCGTCGGTCACCGGAGTCAGCCGCAGCGTGGCGACATAGTCGGTCAGCGGCATCGGGCTTTCTAGGATCGCGTAGGTGCAGAACATGTCGTAGTCGGAGAGGCCGAGCAGACGCTCGCGGATGCGGTCGCCATTCTGCAGGTTGAAGTCGCGCACGCAGCCGATCTTGTCCGGCGGCTCGCCGTTCTCGATGCGGCTTTCGCGGATGCGCGGGTGCCAGCGCGGCAGGGCGTTGAAGTCGCGCACGCGCTCCCACACCTTGGCGGCCGGCGCGTCGATGACGCTGGAGACGAAGACCCTCGGCATGCCGCCCCCCTATTTCTTCGACCGCGCGCCGGAAGCCGGCTTGTCGCCGCCCCCCGAACCGCCGCCGGAGCCGCCGCCGGAGCCGCCGCCGCCGGAGCCGCCGCCGCCGGAGCCGGAGCCGCCGCTCCCGCCATCGCCGCCGCTGCCCTTCTGCTTGCTCGTCTCGTTGGCGATGCGCGTCAGGTCCGACGCCTCGCGGATCAGCCCGCCCTGCTTCGACAGATTGCCGCCCTCGATGCCGATGTCGGCGAGCAGGCTGTCAACCAGCGGCGCCTGCACGCGGTAGCGCAGGGCGGAGTTGATCACCTCGTCGGTCATGTTGCCGCGTTCGCCGCCATTGCCCCCGCCAAAACCGTCGAGCTGCATGATGCGGATGTCGTTGATCTTCTCCAGCGGCTTGACGGATGCCGCGACGATGCCTTCGACATGCTCCAGCAGCTTGCGGCGGAACAGCGAATGGCGCGCCGGTTCGGTGAGCACGTTCTCCGCCTCGTTGAGCAGCTTCTGGGCTTCGGCTTCCACCGCGCGACGGATCTTTTCCGCCTCGGCCGCGATCTTGGCCTCCTGCGCCCGCTTCTCGGCCATCACCACGTCGACGCTTCTGCGCCGGTTGGCCTCCTCGGTCTCGCGCGTGGTCTTGACCCGCTCCTCCGCCTCGGTGGCGTGGGCGCGGGCGATGTCGGCATCGGCGCGGGCGGCCGATTCCTCCAGCGACTTCTTGTAGAGCGAAATGGCCTTTTCCATCTGCGCCGTCTCGACATTGCGCTCGCGCTCGACCTCGAGTCGTCGCCGCTCCGTCTCGTGGCCGATGCGGGCCTCGTCCAGCCCGCGCTCGGAGGCGATGCGGGCACGCTCGATCTCCTCGCGAGAGGCGATCTCGGCCTCGCGCAGCGCCTGCACCCTTGCGATCTCCAGCTGTTCCATCGATCGCTGGCGTTCGAGC
The DNA here is from genome assembly GCA_051860465.1 of Mesorhizobium sp. Lineage (GTDB taxonomy): Bacteria > Pseudomonadota > Alphaproteobacteria > Rhizobiales > Rhizobiaceae > Aquibium. The sequence goes on along the minus strand of JBHYDY010000010.1, from coordinate 21,211 downwards.
TTGGCGGCATCCAGCACCTGCTGGCGCGAGATGTCGGTCTTCTCGACGTCGCGCTGCGCGGCGATCTCGGCCTGGCGCACCTTGGCGTCGGCCTCGGCACGCTCGCTCTTGCGGGCGGCCAGTTCGATGGCGCGCAGCTGGTCGGCTTCCTCCACCGCCTTCTTGCGGGCGAGGTCGGAAACCTCGCGCTCCTGCTGGGAGGAGATGCGCTCGATCTCCAGCCCGGTCTCCACTTCGATACGCTGGCGCTCCACCGCGTCGCGGCGGCGGATGTCGATGGTCTCGACCTGCTTGTCGCGGTCGATCTCGCGCTGGCGCGTGTCCTGCTCGGCGGCGATGCGCTCGAAGTCGAGCATCTTCTTCTGGGCGATGCGGGCGGCTTCCACCGCCTCGTCGGCCGCCACCTGCGCCTCGTCCAGCGCACGGTTGCGGTCGATCTCCAGACTGCGCACTGTCTTGTCGCGCTCGATCCGGTCCTGCGCGGTGTCGCGCTCCTTCTCGATGCGCATCTGGTCGATCAGCCGGCGCGACGACACCTCGGCGCTCTCCACCGCCTCGTTGCGCTCGATCTCGCGGCTGCGGATCTCGGTCTCGGACGCGATCCGCTCGGAATCCACCTTCCTGGCCTGCGCGATGCGGGCCACCTCGGTCGCCTCGGCCGAAGCCGTCTCGCGCAGCACCGTCTCCTCGCGCTTGGCGATGCGCTCCTGGTCGATGCGCGCCTCGAGATCGATACGCGCGGTCTCCACCGTCTCGCGCGCGGCAATGTCGGCCTGGTCGACGGCGCGGTTGCGCGCGATCTCGCGCTCGCGCGTCTCCTGCTCGTAGGCTATGCGCTCGGCCGCCAGCTTCTTCTCGCGGGCGATCTGCGCGGCCTCGGTGGCCTGACGCGCGGCGATCTCGGCCTCTTCCAGCACCTTCTGGCGCTCGATCTCCAGCGTCCGGATCTTCCGGTCGGTCTGGATGCGTTCCTCGTTGGTGTTGGCCGCTTCGAGAATGCGCAGCTTCTCCGTCGCCTCGCGGGCGGCGATCTCGGCCTCCTCGACGGTGCGGCTGCGCGCGATCTCGCGCCGGCGCACCTCTTCCTCGTTCTCGATCCGGGCGCTGGCCACCGCGCGCTCCTGAGCGCTGCGTGCCATCTCGGTGGCCTGCTTGGCGGCGATCTCGGCCTGCTCCACGTCGCGCTGGCGGGTGATCTCGCGCGTCTGCGTCTCCTGCTCGTTGACGATGCGCGCTTCCTTGACCGCGCGCTCCTGCAGGATGCGCGCCTTCTCGATCTCCTCGCGCGTGGCGATTTCGGCGGAATCGATCGCCCTCTGGCGCTCGATCTCCAGCTGGCGGATCTCGCGTTCCGAGGCGATGCGGGTTTCGGCGATGGAGCGCTCGTTGGCGATGCGGGCGCGCTCGATCGTCTCGCGCGCGGTGATCTGCGCGCTCTCGGCCTCGGTGTCGCGCTCGGCCCGCTCGCGGGCCAGCTGGGCGCGCTGGTGCGCCCGTCGGAACTCGACGTCGCGCTCCTGCTCGAGCCTGGCTTCCTCGCTCGCCCGCTCGATCTCCAGCGACTGCTTCTCGGCTTCCAGGTTGCGGGTGCGGATCTGGATCATCGCGCCCTGCTCGATGTCGTTCCTCAGCGTGCGGCGCTCCTCGATGTCCTTGATCAGCGAGGTCAGGCCTTCCGCGTCGAAGCGGTTCGACGGGTTGAAGAATTCCAGCGCCGTCTGGTCGATGTCGACGATGGCGACCGATTCGAGCTCCAGCCCGTTGCGCGCCAGATCTTCCTGGGCGGCCTCGCGGACACGCGCCACATACATGCCGCGCTGCTCGTGCATGTCGCCCATCGACATCTCGGCCGCGACGGCGCGCATGGCGCTCTCGAACTTGCCCACCAGCAGTTCATGCAGGTTCTTGGCGTCCAGCGTGCGCCGGCCCAGCGTCGAGGCAGCGATCGACACGGCCTCTCGGGTGGGCCTCACCCGCACGTAGAACTCCGCCTCTACGTCGACGCGCATCCGGTCGCGGGTGATCAGCGCCTGCTCGCGATTGCGCACGACCTCCAGCGCCAGCGTGTTCATGTTGACCGGCGTGATGTCGTGCACGATCGGCCACACGAAGGCGCCGCCGTCGATCACCACCTTCTCGCCCAGGAAACCGGTTCGCACGAAGGCGATTTCCTTGGTCGATCGCCGGTAGAGCCATGTCATCACCCAGAAGATGATGGCGATGACGATGACGGCCACGATGAGCCATAGGATGAGCTGGCCGATGAACTGTCCGGTCATTTCCGTCCCTCCCGCATGGATGCCGTGGTCGTGAAGTCGCTTACGATCGGCATGTCATTTCCCCTTGATCCGCTTGAAGGCGCGGGTCTGTTCGGTGAGCGCGACCTCCGTCGGCAGCCGCTCCATGGAGGAGGCGCCGTAGAAGCCGTGGCAATTTTCAGTATTCTTCAAGATGAAGTCCGCGTCGTCCGGCATCGCCACCGGCCCGCCATGGACCAGCACGAGCACGTGCGGATTGACCTTCAGCGCGGCCTCGGCCCAGGCATCCACCAGGGCCGAGCAGTCCTTCAGCTTCAGCGCCGTTTCCGCGCCGATCGAGCCGCCGGTTGTCAGGCCCAGATGACACACCACGATGTCGGCGCCCGCCTTCGCCATCGCCGCCGCCTCGTCCTCGTTGAAGACATAGGGCGTGGTCAGCATGTCCTTGTCGTGCGCCTTGGCGATCATGTCGACCTCAAGCGCGTAGGACATGCCGGTCTCTTCCAGGTTGGCGCGGAAGATGCCGTCCATCAGCCCGACCGTCGGGAAGTTCTGCACACCCGAAAAGCCGATGCGCTTCAGTTCGTCGAGGAACACGTCCATCAGCCTGAACGGGTCGGTGCCGTTGACGCCGGCCAGCACCGGCGTGTGCTTCACCACCGGCAGAACCTCGCGCGCCATGTCGACCACGATCTGGTTGGCGTCGCCATAGGCCAGAAGCCCGGCCATCGAGCCGCGCCCGGCCATGCGGTAGCGTCCGGAATTGTAGATCACGATCAGGTCGATCCCGCCTGCTTCCTCGCATTTGGCCGACAGCCCCGTGCCCGCGCCGCCGCCGATGATCGGCTCGCCGCGCGCCTTCATGGCCCGGAACTTCTCGAGGATCGCCGCTCTAGCTATCGCCATTTCTTCACCTTGCCCTGGCCCGCCGCTGCGGCCGGCCGTCGCCATGCAGCGCACGGAACGCCTTCACCAGTTCGGCGGAAAATTCCGGATCGTTGATATTGTGCGGCAGGCGGATCAGCTGCCGGGTCGCGCTCTGCCGCACCGTGGCCTCCAGCGCCCGAAACAGCGCGTCGTTGGCGGCGGGGTCGTGGAACGGCTTGCCCGGCGCGTCGAGCGAGGACACGCCGCCCACGGGCAGGAAGAAGCGCACCGGTGCCTCCATCCGGTTCAGCCGTTCGCCGATCCACCGGCCCATGGCCGTGTTCTCGTCCGCCGTGGTGCGCATCAGCGTCACCTGCGGGTTGTGCCGGTAGAGGTTCCGGCCCTTGAACTTATCCGGCACCGTCTCGAAGGCGCCGAAATTCACCATGTCGAGCGCGCCGCAGGAACCCACATAGGGCATGCGCGCGCGGATCATGGCGCCCATCCGGTCCTCGGTCGCGGGAAAGATGCCGCCCACCAGCATGTCGCAGACTTCCGTGGTAGTGACGTCGATCACGCCCTGCACCAGCCGCGAATCGACCAGCTTTTCCATCGAGCGGCCGCCAATGCCGGTGGCGTGGAACACCAGGCAGTCATAGTCCTTCTCCAGCGCCGCCGTGATCTGCCGCACGCAGGGCGTGGTTACGCCGAACATCGTCAGCGCCACTGCCGGCAGGCCGTCGGGGGCGGGGGTCGCCCGCGGCTCGCGCCTGGCGCGCACCATGCCCACCAGCGCGTTGGCGCCGTTGGAGAGCACCTGGCGGGTGATCGAGTTCAGGCCCTGCACGTCGGCCACCGAGTGCATCATCACGATGTCGGAGGGGCCGACATAGGCGCTGACGTCGCTCGACGCGACCGTGGAGACGATGAGCTTGGGCACGCCCACCGGCAGCGAGCGCATGGCCGGCGCCACCATCGCCGTGCCGCCCGAGCCGCCCGCGCCGATGATGCCGGCAATGCCGCTCTGGCGCGCCATCCAGCGCTCGAAGGCGAGCGTCATGCCCGCCACCGCCTCGCCGCGATCGGTCATGAACACGCCGCTCGCCCCGCGCGGATGGTAGGCCGCGATCTGATGCGCGGGGATCTCCGCGCCCGAATGGCCGCCGCTGGTCGACAGGTCGGCCATGCGCACCGGCAGGCCCGCCTCGCGGATGATGTCGCGGATGAAGCGCAGTTCCTCGCCCTTGGTGTCTAGCGTTCCGGCCACGAGCACTACCTTGTCGCCCGGCGCCGCCAGCGGACGCAGCTCGGCCTGCCCGGCGGCCGAAACGCTCGCGACCGACGCCGCGCCGGTGAGCGTGCGCGCCGACTGGATGATCTGGCGCACCGGCGCGGGCTTCGACCAGCGCGTCGGCACCACCGGGTTCGACATATAGACCTTGACCGGACCAGCGGCGGCGGCCGTCGTCCGCGCCTCGTCGGCCGCGGCGGTCTCCACGGCCGCGCCGCCCTCCTCCTCGCCATGCCGGCCGACGCCCAGCAGGCGCTGCTGCAATTCGCGGTCGGCGGCGAGCTGGGCGGAAGCGATGACCCGGTTGACCCGGCCATTGACCATGATGCCCACGAGCGCGGCGATCGAGGTGGCCACGCCGATATTCTGCTCGATGACGAGGATGTCGATACCCTCTTCCTCGGCGATGCGCGTCAGCACGTCCTCGACATGGGAGACGATGACCGGTGCGAGGCCCTCGGTCGGCTCGTCCATGATCAACAGCTTCGGGTTGACCAGCAGCGCCCGCGCGATCGCCAGCATCTGCTGCTCGCCGCCCGACAGCTGCCCGCCGCCATTGCTCTTGCGCTCGGCCAGCCGCGGGAAGGTCGAATAGACGCGGTCGATCGTCCAGCCGCCCTTGTGGCCGGCGCCCACCATGCGCAGATGCTCGTCGACGGTGAGCGAGCGCCACAGCCGCCGGCCCTGCGGCACGTAGCCGATGCCCATCTGCGCGATGGCCGAGGGCGAGCGCCCGACGAGCTGTTCGCCGTTGAAGGAAATCGAGCCGCTGGCGACCGGCACCAGGCCCATGATCGCCTTGCACAGCGTGGTCTTGCCCATGCCGTTGCGGCCGACCACCGACAGCACGCCGTGGTCGAGCGTCAGGTCGACGCCCTGCAGCGCGTGGCTGGCGCCGTAGAAGACGTTAAGGCCCCGCACGTCGAGCACGGGGGGTCCGCCGCCGCGCCGCCGCTCAGCCATGCCCGCCTCCGAGGTAGAGTTCCTGCACCTCGGGATCGTTCTCGATCTCCGACGGCAGCCCTTCCTTGAAGATGCGGCCATTGTGCATCATCGACACGCTTTCGGCGACGCGCAGCGCCACGTCCATGTCGTGCTCGATGATGATGAAGCCGATATGGCGCGGCAGGCTGGTGAGGATGTGCACCAGGTCGGAGCGCTCGGTGGGCGACAGGCCGGCCGCCGGCTCGTCGAACAGCACGAAGCGCGGCGCACCCGCCAGCGCCAGCGCGATCTCCAGCTGACGCTGCTGGCCATAGGAGAGTTCCGCCACCTTGGTCTCGGCCACGTCGGTCAGGTGCACCGCCTCGAGCAGTTCGAAGCTCGCCTGCATCAGCGCGTCCGAGCGGCGCGGCCGGATCAGCGAGAAGCGCCCGCGCGAGACGCCCCGGCAGGCGAGGTAGACATTGTCGATCACCGTCAGCCCGCCGAACAGCAGCGAGATCTGGTAGGTGCGGCGCAGCCCGCGCCTGATGCGCTCGTGCGGAGGAAAGTTGGTGACGTCCTCGCCGAACAGGCGGATAGTGCCCGAGGTCGGCAAAATGTCGCCGGTCACGCAGTTGAACAGCGTCGTCTTGCCCGCGCCGTTGGAGCCCAGCACTCCGCGCCGCTCGCCCGGCTTGACCGAAAGCGTGACGTCGGTGAGCGCGGCCAGCGCGCCGAACATGCGCGTCACGCCGCGCAGTTCCAGCGCGTTGCCGCTGCCGGTCGACGACAGCGTCTCGGCGATGCGCCGGCCCTGGCCGCCCGCCTGGCCCCCTCCCTGGCCACGATCCTCCACGAGGCTCATTTCGCCTCTCCCGTGCCAAGCGGATCGGATTTCCTGCTGCGCCGCGCCTTCCAGCGATCCCACAGCCCCAGCACGCCATCCGGCGACCAGTAGACCACGAGCAGGAAGCCAAGACCGATCAGGAGCTTGAAACGGTCGCCCGGCAGGCCGAAGGCGAGCAGGATGTCGGGCGCGAAGGTGCGCAGCACCACGTAGATCATCGCACCGATGAAGGGCCCGATCGGCCGGCTGAGCCCCCCACGATGGCGATGACGAGCACGTCGATGACGGCGGGCAGGCCGGCCGTGCCGGGCGCGATCTGCGCGTTCTGCCAGGCCAGCAGGATGCCGGCGACGGCGGCGATGATGGCGGCGAATGTATAGGCCAGCACCCGGTGCGCGAAGACGTTGAAGCCGAGCGCGGCCATACGCCTGGGATTGTCGCGCACGCCTTGCAGCGCCAGGCCGAAGGGCGAGCGCGAGACGTAGAGCACGACGAGATACGAGATCACCGCGCAGCCGGCGCTCAGATAGTAGAAGGCGATAGGCGAGCGCCAGTCGACGCCGAAGAGCCTCGGCGGCACGACATTGGCGAAGCCGTTGTAGCCGTTGAAGATCGTGTAGTTCTGGCGGGTGAAGTAGAAGAACGCCGCCGCGAAGGCGAGCGTGATCATGATGGTGTAGATGCCCTCGGTGCGCACCGCCAGCGCGCCGATGAGGGTGGCGAAGAAGGTGGCGATGATGATTGCGACGGGCACGTAGAGCCACCACGGCCAGAACAGGCTGATCGTATCGATGCCGCTCGGACCCAGGATCGCGACCATGTAGCCGGCGAGCGCGGCGATCGACATCTGCGCCAGGCTCACCATGCCGCCATAGCCGCCGAGGAACATCAGGCTGAGCGCGATCATGCCCAGGATGAAGGCCCAGCCGAACACCTGAAACAGGAAGAAGTTGTTCGCGATCAGCGGCATGATCAGGATCAGGAAGCCCACCACCCAGTAGGCCGCGGGGATGCTCGCCACCCATGCCCCCAGGCCCGCCGACGCGGTCGCGCCGTCGCGCGGGACCCGATGTTCCGCCACCGCCATCGTCAGCGGCCCAACAGGCCCTGCGGGCGGAAAGCCAGCACGAGCGCCATGATGAGGAAGGTGAAGACGACCGAATAGGTCGGCGCGTAGACCGAGCCGAACTGTTCCGCCAGCCCGATCAGCAGCGCGCCCAGCGCCGCGCCCAGGATGGAGCCCATGCCGCCGACGATGACCACTACCAGCGAGGCGAGTAGGAAGCGCATGTCCTCGCCCGCCGCCACCGACTGGAAGGTGCCGCCGACGACGCCGGCGACGCCGGCCAGCCCCGCGCCGAAGGCGAAGACCACGATGAAGACATACTGGATGCGCACGCCCGAAGCCGCCAGCATGTCGCGGTCGTCGACGCCGGCGCGGATCAGCATGCCCACGCGCGTCTTGTTGAGCGCCAGCCACATCAGGATGCCGAGCGCGATGGAGGCGACGAGGATCGCGATCCGCACCGCGGGGAAGGTCAGGTAGACCAGTTCACCCTCGCCGCGCACGGCCGATATCACCGGCAGCGTCACCGGGCCGGTGAGGAAATCGGGCGTCAGGATCTGGTAGGACTGGCCGCCCCAGATCCACAGCATGATGTCGGCCATCACCACCGAAATGCCGATGGTCACCAGCGTCTGGCGCAGATCCTCGCCCTCCATGCGCCGGAAGACCACGAATTGCAGCACGACGCCCAGAAGCGCGATAACGATGAAGACGACGACGAACGACAGGAGCCACATGCCCGTGGCATCGGCGAACTCGAAGCCGATATAGCCGCCGAGCAGGTAGAGCGAGCCGTGGGCCAGGTTGACGTTCTTCATCAGCCCGAAGATGAGCGTGAAGCCCGAGGCCACCAGGAAATAGAGCGCGCCCAGCGTGATTCCGTTGAACAGCGCGTTGAGGAAGATGCGCTTGCGCCCGAACGCGGCCTCCAGCCCGGCGGGCCAGGGCGAGATGATCAGCCATAGAAGCAGCGCCACGGCCAGCGCGATGACAACGGTCCATACCGGATTGCGCTGAACGAAACCGCTCACGCCGCCCTCCCGGAAGCGGCTCCTTCGTGCCTCATGCCAACTCCTCCCAGAGTCGCGGCGCCTCCGTGGCCAACCCCGCCACCCGCCGATGCCACACAAGCTAAGCGCAAAGCCGCCATTGCCCCATACCCGACAGTCTCTTGCTGTCGCCGATCATCGGGAAAAGGGGCTGGGGAGGGGGCGAGACGAGCGGGAGCCGGCGTTCGGCAACGGGGCCCTGGGCGTTTCGGTCGAGGCCGACACCTGACCATCGGTTCCCGGATCCGGCATGCGACAAGCGAGCACGCGTGGAACGTCCTCTTGCGCCGGAGAGAAATCAGCGGGTCAACGGGGAAGAAGCAGGAGCTTCAGGCTTGTCGCCAGCTACTCCGCATAGGTCTCCTGCGAGGCGCCCTCGACGCGCCCGGCCGCGCCGGGTTCCATGTCGTCCCTCAGCGCCCCGTTGCGCCTGAGCGCCTTGGCGAACCATTCGAGATTGTCCAGCCGCCCGCGCTGCAGTTCCTGGTAAAGCGCGGCCAAGGCCTGATCGGTCTCAGCTGCTGCGCGCACCACATCCACCAGCGGCGCCACCCGCGCCAGCACGCCCGCGATCGCGGCGGCGAAAAGCGCGATCTGCCGTGCCTGATCCGTGTCCTGCGCGATGCCCAGCGTCTTGTCCTGCTGGACCAGCGGGGTTTCGGGCTCGGCGCCATGGACGGCGCGCGCGATCAACTCCTGCAGAAGGGCCTTCTTGGTGCCGAAGACCGCATAGACCGTCTCCTTGGAAACGCGCGCCGCCGCCGCGATATCGGCGATCGTGGTCGCCACCCATTCCTTTCGCAAGAAGAGGTCCTTCGCCGCCGCAAGCATGGCCTCGCGGGTCTCGGCCGTGCTCACGCCGGCGGCCTTCGTCGAAATGCACCATGAGGCGGTGCGCGGACTGAACGTGCTGCTGCCCGCGCTGGGTTTCGCCTCGATCGCGCTCACGCTGGTGTGGTCTACCCGCGGCCCGATCTGGCGAGCGGACGAGACCGGCGCGGAAGGCGAACCGTTCCAGCGCCCCGACATCGGGAGTTTTTCGTCAGCCGAAGAGCGGCCGCTACCGGGCGCGGCGTGCCGCTTCCCCCTCACGCCCTTCCGGCGAAATGCACCACGCGGCGGTAGTCGCTGGGCGCGATGCCGGCGTTGGAGATGAAGAAGCGGGTGAAGCTCGCCTGCGAGGAGAAGCCGAGGTCGAGGCCGATGTCGGTGACCGCGTCGTGCGAGGTGGTCAGCCGGTTGATGGCGCTCTCCATGCGCAGCGTGTTCAGGTAGATGTTGGGCGTGATGCCCACCTGCTGGCGGAAAAGCTTGTAGAAATGCGGCCGCGACAGGCCCGAATCGCGCGCGATCTTGTCGAGCACGATGCGTTCGGAGATGCTGCGCTGCATCAGCTTGACCGAGTTGCGCAAGCGGAAATCCCGCGCCGGCGGGGCGCAGCGCACGAAGCTCGGGCCCTCGGCGATCCACTGCCAGGACTGGTCGAAGCAGGCCTGGGTCAGTTCGTAGAGATAGCCGGCGATGAAGGAATCGTCCGCGTCCTCGACCATGCCGGACGCCACCTGCATGGCCAGCCGCGCGATCGGCTCGGTGATCTCGATCTGGCAGCGGCCGAAGCGCAACGAGGCGTTGGGCTGGCGGCTCGCCTCCAGAAACCAGCAAGGCTTGATGTAGAGCGTCAGGAACAGCGAGGGCCGGCTCTGGTCGAGCGAGATGTAGTTGTGCGGCTGCCAGGGGCTGATGGCCACGGCGTGGCTGTTCGACAGGGGAAACTTGTCGTCGTCCACCCGGATCGACGCGGCCGGACCCTGAACGTGGAAGATCAGATGGCCTTCCCTGTGCGCGTGCAGCGCCAGGGAACGGTCCAGATTGTACAGGGCCACGCGACCGAAAGGTCCGTGGTGCACTGCAAGGGCGGTGCTCATTTTCCTCCCTTTCCGCACTTCTTCATGTTGCGGATGTTCAAGTAAGTCTAGCCCAGCCTGCGTTCCTGTCCAGTGCAAACCGATTGGGAGGGTCGCAAGCCTGATTCAGAAGGCGGCGCTGAGCATGGCGAGATAGTCGTCCTTGCCGGCGTGGCGCGGGTTGGTGCGGTTGGCGTAGTCTGCGGCGGCGAAGGATGCGGCGCGGGGCAGATCGGTCTTGCGCACCCCCATCTGGCGCAGCCGGTCCGGCAGCGCGATGCGCTCGCGCAGGCGGATCACCGCCTCCGACAGGTCCGCCTTTCGCGGCAGCCCGAACTCCAGCTTGATCGCGTCGTAGCGGGCGGAGACCGCTGGAGCGTTGAACTCGAGCACGAGCGGCAGCAGCACCGCGTTGGCCGCGCCGTGGTCGATGCCGCGGTTGCCGATGCCGGCCAGCGCGTGACTCATGGCGTGCACGCCGCCCAGCCCCTTCTGGTGGGCGAGCGCGCCGTTGAGCGCGGCGGCCATCATCTCGCGGCGCGCCTCGAGGTCCGAACCGTCGGCCACCGCGCGTTCCAGATGCGCCGCCGCCCGGCGCAGGCCGTCGCGGGCGATGCCGTCGGCGGGCGGGTTGTAGGCGTTGGCGATGTAGGTTTCCAGGCAGTGGGTCAACGCGTCCATGCCCGCGCAGGCGGTCTGTTCGGCCGGCAGGTCGAGCGTCAGCGTCGGATCGCAGATCACCACGCGAGGGATCAGAAGCGGCGAGATCAGAGAGATGTTCGGCCCGTCCGGCACAGCCAGCACGGCCACGCCCACGGTCTCGGTGCAGGACCCCGCGATCGTCGGGATGGCGATGACCGGAGGCAGCACGTCGCGGATGCGCGCGGCGCCGCCGATACCGCCGCCATATTGCCGCAACGGCCCCGCATGGGTGACGCGCAGCGCGGTGGCCTTGGCAAGGTTGATCGCCGCCCCGGCGCCGAAGCCGATCAGGCCGTCGGCGTCCCAGTCGCTATAGAGCTGCGCGGCGCGTCCGCAGGCCTCCTCGGTGGCGAGCGGTGTCGGCGCTTCGAACACGGCGGCGCGCACGTTGCAGGGGATCGCGGCCATCAGCCGCCCGGTCACCGCCTCGCGCTCCGGCCCGTTGTCGCAGATCACGATCGGCCGCTTGATGCCCAGAATCTCCAGTTCCGCTTCGAGCGCGTCCTCGAGCACGCCTTCGGCGAAGTGGATCTTGGTGACGTAACTGATCAGCGACATCGCGAACACCTTCCACCTGGCGGCGGCCTTGCAGGGCCGCCGCCAGGGGTGCTGGATCGTCGTCTGGGCAGGCCGCGCGCGGCCGGCCCGGCGTGATGCCGGCTCAGCCGCCGCGAAGCGCGGCGCAGTCGGGCGTGTCGCGGCCCGGAAGGCCGATCGCGGCGAACTCCTCGGGCGTCATGCCGAGCGTCTGCGAGACGTTATCCACCTTCTGCTTGAAGGTGTTGATCAGGTTGCCGTCCGGGCCCTCGACCACTTCGGTGATGAACACCGAGCCGATCGCCTGGCGGTTCTGGTCGAGCTTGATGTTGCCGTTGGGCGTCTTCATCTCCACCGCCGAAAGGGCCGCGTGGAAGTTGGCATGGTCGTCGTCCAGCTCGCCGCCGATCGCCTCGAGCGCCAGCAGCGCGCCCATGGTCGAATTGTAGTAGTTGGTGGAGAACAGGGACGGCGTCGGCAGGCCGTCCGGATAGGCCGCCCGGTAGGCCGCGACATACTCCTTCCACTCCGGCGCATCCCAGTCGTCCGCCTGGACGCCCGAGCTCGGCGTGCCCACCAGCGCTTCCTTGGCGCGGCCGCGCGCGGTCAGCACGGTCTGGTCGACCATGATGGTGCCGCCGATCAGGTTGGTGTCGCCACCGGCCTGCTGGTACTGGTTGAGGAAGTTGATGGCGTCGGTGCCGCCCACGCCCAGATAGATGGCGTCGACGTCGTCCGGCAGCGCGGCGATGATCGAGGCGAAGTCGCCTGAGCCCAGCGGCAGCCAGAAGCGCTCGACGATGTCGCCGCCCGCCTTGCAGAAGTCGACCGCGAAGCCCATGAAGTTGGTGTGGCCGAAGGAATAGTCGGCCGCCACGGTGGCGATGCGCTTCCAGCCCTTCTCGTTGACGACGTAGGAGCCGAGGCCGTAGCCCCACTGCGCGCCGTCCGGATGAAAGCGGAAGAAGTTCGGCGCCGGGTCCACATAGGTCGTCTCGAAGGCGCCCGAAGCGGCGTTGACGATGGTCTTGTTGGGGATCGTCTTGGCGTAGTCGCGCAGCGCCAGGCCTTCCGAGCCCGAAAGCGGCCCGATGATGAAGTCGACCTGCTCCTGCTCGATCAGACGGCGCGCCTCGCGCACGGCCCGGTCGGGCGTGGCGTCGGTCGGGGCCAGCACCCATTCGATCTTCTTGCCGTTGATCTCGCCGTTGAACTTGTCGAGCGCCAGCTTGAAGCCGCGGATGCCGTCATTGCCGCCTTGGGTGAACACGCCTTCCTGCGGCGCCATGAGGCCGATCTTGATGGTGTCGGCGAAAGCCACGCCGGGCGCCAGTATGGCGAGCGCGGCGACGGTGCTGATCAGTTTGAGTTTCATGCTTTCTTTCCTCCCTGATGAAACCGCCAAAGGCGGCCGTTCGGCTTGCAGTCCAGATCGTGCCTCGGCCTCCGGCCGGCCGTCGCGAAAGGCCGGCTTGGCGCGCGACCTCCCTGTCCGGATACCGCCCCCGCCATTCCTCCCTGGTCTGGCGGCGCGCCGGCATGCTCCGTTCCCGCGCTTCCCCAAGCGACGCGCGGCGGTGAAGGCAGGTTAGGAGAGGGGGTTCCCGGGGCTGATCCCCGGGCGTGCCGGATTATATCCGAGCGTCTGATTTTCCGGCCGCCCGCCGGGATTCGCCGGGCTGGAGGGCCATCAGTAGGTGGCCCGACCGCCCGAGACGTCGAACACGCCGCCGGTGGAGAACGAGCATTCGAAGCTCGCTAGCCAGGCGATCAGCGCCGCGATCTCCTCGACATCGCCGAAACGGCCCATGGGGATCTTGGTCAGCATGAAGGCGATGAACTCCTGCGTCATCTGCTCGAAGATGGCGGTCCGCACCGCGGCCGGCGTCACGCAGTTGACCGTGATCGGATGCTTGGCCAGTTCCTTGCCCAGCGATTTGGTGAGGCCGATCACCGCCGCCTTGGAGGCGCTGTAGGCCGGCGCCTGGGGGTTGCCTTCCTTGCCCGCCACCGAGGCGATGTTGACGATGCGGCCATATCCCGCCGCGATCATGTGCGGCACGCAGGCGCGGTTGGCATAGAAGACGCCGTTGACGTTGACGTCGAAGACCTTCTTCCAGGCGTCGATCGGGTAGTCCCAGGTCGTGGCGTTCGGCCCGGTGATGCCGGCGCTGCACACCAGCACGGAAAGCCCGCCGAGGCGCGCGACCGTGTCGGCCGCGGCGCGCTCCACCGCCTCGGCGTCGGTCAGGTCGAGTTCCAGGCCGTGCAGCCGCCCGTCGGCCGTGGCCGCCTCGAGCGCCGCGGGGTCGCGGTCCCACAGCATCACCTTGGCGCCCTCCTCGGCGAGGCGCAGCGCCACCGCCAGCCCGATGCCGGCCGCGCCGCCGGTCACCACGGCCTGCTGGCCGGCGAATCTCTCTGGAAACATCATGCGCCTCTCCTCCCATTCGACCGCGCACGAAAGCCCAGGCCGGCTGGGATTTCAACACCCGCGCGTTGCCGTCAATCTCATTCGATCGCGCCTGAGCGCCTCTCAGCCGACCTTTATGACCAGCTTGCCGAAATTGCGCCCTTCGAGCAGGCCGATGAAGGCCTCCGGTGCGCGCTCCAGTCCCTCCACGATGTCCTCGCGATAGCGTATCCGGCCTTCCGCGATCCATTGCGTCATCTCGCCGAAGCAGGCGCGGCGCTGGTCGACGAATTCGTGCTGGATGAAGCCGCGCACCAGGAGGCTCTTGGTCAGCACCATGCGCATCAGCCCCGGAAGGCGATCCGGCCCCGGATGTTCCAGCGCGTTGTACTGGGCGATCAGGCCGCAGACGGGAATGCGCGCGAAGGGGTTCAGAAGCGGCATCACCGCCTCGAACACGTGGCCGCCGACATTCTCGAAATAGACGTCGATGCCCTCGGGACAGGCTTCGGCGAGCTTTTCCGCAAAATCCGGCGCGCGATGATCCACCGCCGCGTCGAAGCCGAGTTCGCCGCGCAGGAAGGCGCATTTCTCCGCCCCGCCGGCAATGCCCACGGCGCGCGCGCCTTTGATGCGGGCGATCTGGCCGACCGCCGAGCCCACCGGGCCGGTGGCGGCGGCGACCACCACCGTCTCGCCTTCCCTCGGCTTGCCGATGGTCAGCAGCCCCGCATAGGCGGTGAAGCCCGGCATGCCGAGCACGCCGAGCGCGGTTGTTACCGGAGCGGCCGAAGGGTCGAGCTTGCGCAGGTCCTTGCCGTCGGAGAGCGCATGGGTCTGCCAGCCCGAATGCGACAGCACGATGTCGCCCGGCGCGAAGCCGTCATGGCGCGAGGCCACCACCTCGGCCACCGTGCCACCTTCCATGACGGCGCCGACCGGCACGGGAGCGGCATAGGATTTCGCCGCGCTCATGCGCCCGCGCATATAGGGGTCGAGCGACAGATAAAGCACCTTGAGCAGCACCTGGCCCTCGCCGGGCTCCGGCATCGGCGACTCCTCGACGCGGAAACTGGCCGCCGTCGGCGCGCCCTCGGGGCGGCTCGCCAGGAGCACGCGCAGGTTGGTCTTGCCTTGGGTCATCCGTTCCTCCAACGATTCGAAAATGTTCGGCTGCGTCGCGCCCGGTCAGGCCGCGCCCGCCTTCGTCGCACTCGCCTTCCCCGCACTCGCCTTCATCGTGGCATGGCCGGCCGCGTCCGCCACCCACAGTTCCGTCGTCCCGTCCGCGCGGCGGCCGTTGATCGTGCAGATCCGGCCGTCGAACAGCGGCGGCAGCCCGCGAAACGAGAAGCGGGCGGGCGCGCCGCCGCCCATGTCGATCGCCATGCGCAGGAGACAGGTCGCCTGCAGCGGCCCATGCACCACGAGGCCGGGATAGTTCTCCTCCTCGCGGCAAGGCGCGGCATCACCCCATCCACAGTCTCGCGCGTGCGCCCGATCCAATGCCGCAGATGATCGGTGTCGATCGCCGTCATGTCCGCATCCTCCCTTGCCGCCGGGTTCATCGCATCCGGCGCGGCAAAGCGCAACGCGGCGATCAAGGACCGCATAATCAGTTATCGCATGGCCGGCACCCCCTCCCACGTCTTCGACGGCGACACCCGGGGCGACAGCAGATGCCGCCCGAACAGCTTGCCGAAGATATACTGCAGCACGTCGATGCCCTGAGTGGTGATGATCAGGAAGGCGATGAGCAGAAGCCGCCGGTCGTCGAAGCCGGGTATTTCCAACGTCGCCAGCGCCGGGATGTGGCTGATGCAGTAAACCGCCAGCATCACGCCCCATTGCTGCTCCGACACGCGCTCCAGGAACCGATCCGTGTCGCCCAGAACCGCGGCAACGGCTGGCATGACGAGGAAGCAATAGACCGGGATGAAGATCGTGTAGAGCCCGTACCACTCCCACCAGATCAAAAAATACTGCGCCGGCAGCACGATAAGGAACATGCCGAGCAGCACCCAGTGGTCGCTGCCCGATGCCGGCGAGCGCGGCCAGCGTCTCGGCGCGGTCCGCCACGCGGCCGACCTCGGTACATAGCCCTGCTTGACCAACTGGCGGATGCGCTCCTGCGAGATCATCAGCAGCCGGGCCGCCTGCCCAACCGGGATCAGACCGGATGGCTCGGGCATAATGCCTCCGAACGCTGAGAAGGATCAGGAAACCGTCGATCCGATCCACTTATCGCCTTGGCTTCGGTCCGAACCAGAGCCTGTATGCGATCAGGCGGCGATCACAGAAAGCATCGCCTCCCTATCCGGCCCGCCGACTGGCGGGCTCGATCTCCTGGAAGGGCCGCATCCAGCACGCCCGGCTACGGAGACGACGATGACCAAGCTTTCCGACACTCAAGCCCTGATTCTCAGCGCTGCCACTCAACGGGACAATCGCATTGCCCTGCAGCTGCCCGAAAGCCTGCGTGGCGGCGCCGCTGCCAAGGTGGTCGGCGCGATGATCGCCAAGGGACTGCTGCGGGAGGCCGCCGCCGACCTCCCCAAGGGCGAGACAGTCTGGAGACAGACCGACGATGGCCACGGTATCACGCTGGTCGCCACCGACGCAGTCCTCGCCGCCATGGGCATCGAGCCGGAGGACGCCGACACCGCGCCTGCGGGCGCCATGGACGCGCCGATTGAGAAGCATGCGCCGGACATCGCCACCGCGACCAAAACCGCGCCCAAGCCTCGTACGCTTCGCGAGGGTACTAAGCAAGCCGCGCTGATTGCCATGCTGCGCGCGCCAGACGGTGGCACCATCGACGAGATCGCCGCGGCGACCTCTTGGGCGCATCACACCATCAGGGGCGTCCTCTCCGGAGCGCCGAAGAAGAAGCTCGCACTCGACGTCACCTCGGAGAAGGTCGAGGGACGCGGCCGGGTTTATCACTTGCCACCCGCCTGAGACGACACGACAACAATCCTTGAAACCGCCGTCGTCCGTTGGTGCGGCGGTTTCTCGCTTCGACGCCAACCGCTTATGCGAGAAGACTGTGAGTTCGTTATTGCCATTCCTGATGCGCCCGATCAGGACGGGGGTATCAGAACGATTTTGCCCACATAGCCTTTCTGCTGGAAAGCGCTCTGCGCATCGGCAATCCGGGCGAGCGGATAGGTATCTGCCAGCAGGGGCCTGATTTCGTCCTTCTCGATGTATGAAATCAGATTTGAGAAAACAGGCAGGGCCCACGCCGTGCAACCCATCAGGGTGATATCCTTGAGGTACAAGTCGCGCATATCCAGTTCCACGATGGGTCCGGCAATTGCGCCGGAAGATACGTAGCGTCCTCCGCGACGGAGCAATTTCAGCATCACGCCGAAGTTCGCACCCGCAACGTTGTCGATGACCACATCGACGCTTTCCTCGCCAAGTGCCTCGATCAGATCGCTCTCTCTCGAAAGGACCCGATCCGCGCCGATGTCCTCCAATAGCTGGGTCTTGGACGCACTCGTAATCGCAATCACCTCAGCGCCGCGACGTTTCACAAGCTGAACGGTGGCCGATCCCACACCGCCCGATGCGCCCGGTACAAGAACGCGCATGCCAGCAACGATGCCCGCGCGGTAAACCATATTCTCAGCGGTACCATACGCGCAGGGCATCGAAGCAAGCTCTGCGTCGGTCCACCCACAATTGACCGCGAAGACTTCTTCCTCAGGTACAATCACGTATTGCGCGAAAGCCCCATCAAAATCTGATCCGAGCCAAACCGTGTCCAAGCTGCCGAAGCCATTCTTTCGCATGCAAGGGCGGACCAGCACACGAAAGCCAATCTGGCTTGAATTGCCCCCGGGGCCAACGGCCACAACTCTCCCGCAGCAATCCGCACCCTGAATCAAGGGGAACGGCGTGGCTTCGTTCCAACCGCCATCTGCATGTTTAACGACGCTTTCCATGCTGTTGGTGCCATCCTTGACCGCGGATGAATACCAGCCGAGCCGCGTGTTGATATCCGTGTTGTTGACGCCGGCGGCGAGCACCTTGAGCAGCACATGGCCCCGTCCCGGGGTGGGCACGGGAACCTGCTTGTATTCGAGCTTGTCGTAGCCTCCGGTTCCAGTGGTGACGATGGCCATCATGTGTCCCTCGTGGACAGACTGCTCAATCTGCATCGTGCACTCTCGCGACATGTTGTTTCGAAGAAGTATATCGCAAACTGCTGGCTTGTCCGTCCATCGCTGCTTTCCGGAAGGCGCATGAGTTCGAACGCTGCCTGGGCGACATTCCATGACAGGGCAGCAGTGGACTTCAGTCGCTCCGGCTAGCCACGGCTCGCTGCCAACCCTGGTCTGGCTAAGCTACCTCGCCCATCCCACTGACGACGAGGCCATCCCACGGGCCCAAAGCGCGATACGGCATCACCAGGCAGCTATCGGAGAATATCGCTACGAAGTTCGGTCATCAGTCAGAGATCCAAATCGGTTAGAGAGACGTATCTCCCATCGAGAGCTCTTGGATTTGCGAAATCATGAGCGGAAAAACAAACGAAAAATCTCCCTGACCGAGAAAGATACACACCCATGATGGCCAAGACCGGAAACTATGTCGTTTATGCGTGGAACTTCATTTTTGATCATGAAGTCAGTCCGCTTCGCCACATTCCCGACGTCGCCATTCGGCACTATGTTTTGCAGGCTCTGGGATTGATGTGGGCGATTGGTTTGTCGATTGCGCTCGGAAGTTATACCTTCCTTGCTGCGAATTTGCTGGGGCACACGGTGTTGATCGCAGCAGCAGCGATTACCGTCGCAACCCTTACGACCGCTGCCAATAGACCTGAGCTATTTGTCCGGGGATCAGGTCGCCGCCAAGATGGCGAACACGATTAATCATCTTCGCGCGCAGGTCACACTGCAATCGGGACCATCGCCCACCCAGGCGACCTTCATCAGACGGTAAGGAAAGCCGGTTGCCCAGCCGGCCAGTGGACCATTCCGTCGGGCAGCCACAGCTCACGGCGGCGAGCGCGGCGGTGTCTCTAACTGCAATCACGTCGAGACGGCGCACGCAACGCGGTCCTGTTCCAAGTATGCAACGTGCCCGGGATGTATTGGCGATCGCGAAAGTTGGGACGGTGCACCAGAGCCAGAGCGCCGAAGTCCAAAAAGGGCGGCATAGCGTACGCCGGGCCGCCCCTCAATCCGCCCTTTGCGAGCGCTTGAGGACACGTGTGACCGACGATCACCACCATCTTCTCATCGACGACGATCGGCTGGCGAAACCCGAACTCGGCGAACGAGGCCTTCACCGCATCGATCGCCGCCGCGTTGTTGCGGGGATTGCGCGCATAGGGGATCAGCCGCTCGACCGGCATGTCGGTGACGATCATCGGGCTCTCCGGAGTGGTCGAACGGAAACAACGGCGAGTGGGTCAGCCCGGCGAGAAATCAAAACGCACCGGCGCCGGAACGCCGTCGACAAACACGCGGTTGAAACCCGCGAAATCGGGGCGCGGTTCAATGATTTCAGTGTGTTAGGCCCCCTGAGATCAAAACAAAACGGAAAAATCAAACCGGAAAAAACGCGCGAAAACCGGGCAGCGGCGACAGAGTCGTATAAAAAACTATTATCGGGCTCCTGCACCCCTTCCTCCGCAGTATTTCTTCCTCACACATTAACTTCACAAAAATTAACTTGTCTGATTGCGCC
The DNA here is from genome assembly GCA_051860465.1 of Mesorhizobium sp. GTDB lineage: Bacteria > Pseudomonadota > Alphaproteobacteria > Rhizobiales > Rhizobiaceae > Aquibium. Next base: position 1,647 of record JBHYDY010000010.1, on the reverse strand, counting down.
TTACGACCTCGGAGACAATATTTAACTCGTATTTTTCGATAATTAGCAGTCTCTTAACACAGCGAACCAATACGACGTCCGCCGAGCATCAGCCCGATCAGACGCCGCGCCTCGACATCGATGGCCGGCAGCCGTGCCCTGCCCACACGCTTGAACGCCTCGTTGCCGTAGCCTTTGACCAGGAAGGCGGAACGGTAGGTCTGGGCCCTGCCCCAGATCCTGGCACGAACACCGTAGGAAAGCTGGAGGGGCTTGAACACCGACAGCGGCAGGTGACGGCCTGTGCCTTTGATCCTCGTCTCCAACCGGTTGCGGCGGGCGCTGTCGAAGCGCATCGCGGCGGCGACGACCGAGCGTGGGATGGAGGTCTGCTTGACCAGCGCACGTCGGTGCGCCGTGTAGGCCTTGCGACCTTCCTTGTTCAGCGCCATCGAGAAGGCGCGTGTGGCTTCGCCCTCGCCAAGACGATGGCAGGCGGCCTCGAAGCGGATGCGGGTGGCGTCAGCATCGAGGACGACAAGCCGCATAGACAAGACTTTCCGAATAAACTTGCCGAAGTGTTAGCGTCCGTTGCTAAGGACGCCGGCAGGAGCGAAAAACACCGTCAACAGCCGCGCCGCATCCGAATCATTGCGTATTGATGAGACGCTGGACCCCGTGGTTCTGGACCTGCGCCTTGACCCCCGCTTTCCCATCTTCGTGGAAGCGATCGCGCCGCACGCGTTCAGCCGAACGCCTGAGGAGCCCGGCGCAAGGCGCTCCCCGTTCGGGAGCGCCTTCCACGCCTCGGTCTCTTCAGAAGTGGAAGACTACGCCGATGCGGCCCGTCAACGTGTTGAAGTCCAGCCGCAGGTCGTCATTGTAACCATCGATCGACACGTCGCGCTGGCCGAAGAAGCTGTAGATGCCTTCGGCGCGGAAGGACACGCGCTCGTTCAGCCGCGTCTCGATGCCGAGGCCGGCCTGTAGACCGGACAAGGAAATGTCCTGGGTAGCCACATTGTTGGGCACGTCGTATTCGACCGGCACCTCGGCTTCCGCAACCGCGAAGCCAGCACTTGCATACACCAGCGTGGCCGGATTGAGGAGATAGCCGACGCGGGCGCGCGCGGCGACCGACCAGTCCTGGCGGATCGGTGGGCTGTAGTCGCCACCGCCATACAGGTAGCCGCTGATTCGTCCGAGGTTTCCTTCGCCTTCAACGCCAACCACCAAGGACGGGGACATCTGCCAATTGAAGCCGGCGAAGGCCCCGCCGAAAGCCCCATGGCCGCCGATATCCTGAGTGTAGCCAGGGCTACTAAATTCGTAACTTTCCTCGACGTTGAACATGCCCGCGCCGCCGTGGACGCCGGCATAGAAGCCCGACCAGTCATAGGCGGGCATCGGCTCGACGACCCCTCCTGGCGCGCCGAAATGATAGGCGGCGCCAATACGAACGACGAGGGTTTCGGCGTCGACGAGCAAGTTCGACGACGGATCGGTCCAAGGGATCAACTTGTCCTGGTAGGCTGTGAAGATGCTTTCGAGCCGGAGCGAGAGCCGGTCGGTGGCGAAGGTTTCGATGCCAAAGCCGAGTTGCAGTCCGTGGGCTCTGTAGCGCGCCTCGAAGTCGCCCTGATCCCAGTAACTGATGTACTCCGACTC
>JBHYDY010000009.1:0-144850 GCA_051860465.1 Mesorhizobium sp. | reverse complement strand
TCATCGCTAACGTCCGCATGCTCACCCGGCGGCTTGCAAGAGCCTGAAAAAACGCCGGTCATTCTGATTCAGACACTTAACGTCACAAAATAGAACTTCGGCAGCCGCCAGCCTCTGAGAATAGAATCAATGAGCGACTGCTTACGAGGAAGGTCCCAGACCTCGTCACGCTGCCAGTCTGGAATTTCGTAGCGATCTCGCCGCTTAAAGACCTTGTCCAGTTCTCGCTTGTCCGACTTCATTTTCATGCCGACTCTCCCCGCCAAGTCTTACTTCCTGCGTCATAGTTGAGGCTTATCGCGCAGTCCGCCTTCAAGCGCTAGGGCGCGGTTGCTCGCTGTTTGAGCGCGAGGATGCAATCGACAGCTATATGCACTTCGGTGCCGGATGCTTCGGATCAGTTTCCTGGCACGCCTTTGCCGTTCGCCGGAGCTGAATGAACAGGACGTTTCGGGCGGCGGTGGGAGCGCCTCGAACGACCGGCTTGGGGTCGAAACCTGCCTCCACCCCCCCCACCCCCCAAAAAAATCTTCTCCCCCTCAAAAAAAATTTTCCCCCATTTATCCACGCCCCCCCGCCATGCCCGCATAATCCGTCTCGCAGCTTGCCGCCGGGAACGGAACGTACGACCGGACCTTCCAGGCAAGTGTGGCGCCGGACACGGCCCGCGAACGGTGGCGGGCGGGTCCGGCCTCGGAGGAAACCGGAGCTGGCGCCCGCGAGGGCGCCGGCCGGAACGAGACCGAGGTCAGACGCCGGCGGCGCGGGGCAGCGCGTCAATAAAAATAAAAAACCGGCGCAATGCCCCGCGCCGTCTCCCGACCCATCAACCCGGCCGTTTTGCGGCGCGGGAACGCCCCCTCACATCCATCGGAAAGGAACCACGCCATGCCGCGCAAGACCAGGACAAGAGACTGGGTCCGCACGCCCGAATTCGAGGCCGCCTATCATCGCAGCATCGCCACCGCCTGGCAGTGCGCCGCGCTGCTCTGGGGCGAGCAGCCCCGGGCCTATCCGAAGCGCGACGCCTCGGCGCGGGTGGCGGTCACGGCCATGGCGATGGTCGTCTTCATGCACCGGATCGACCCCAGGGACGCCGCCCTTCTCTTCACCGGGCCGGGCTCCTTCGCCGATTTCTACAAGCCCTACCCGCCCGACATGAAGCCCTGGGCCAACAGTTTCGGCGATCTCTGGCCGCCGGCGCCGCCGGGGGACAAGCCGCGCCCGCACTGACGGCCCTTGGCGCGGGCCGGCCCCGTCTCAGCCCGGCGCGGCGAGCCGGCCCTGGCTCGTCGCCGCGACCGTCCGCCCCGCGAAAGCGGCGTGGCGGTCGCGGGAAAGCCTGAGCGCCACCGGGGTTTCCCAGCCCATCTCGCGCGCCACGATCAGCCCCAGCAGCAGGATGGCGTCGGGCTCGTGCAGGATCAGCGCGGCCGGCGCGTGGCCGTTGTGGACCAGTTCGAGCAGCACGGCCGAGGCCGAGGACGAGCCGATGGTGCCCGGCAAAAACAGCACCGTGCCGGCGATGTTTTCTCCCAGCTGCGGGTGGCGCACGTCGGCGATGCGGCCGGTTGCGGCGTCGACCCCGCCCCAGAAGCTGATCGGCGCGTCGAGCACCAGCGCCGGGCCGCGCCCGCCCGTTCCGGGCACCAGCACCTCGGCCTGGGCCGCCACCTCGCCCGCCGCGCTCATCGCGGCGCCTCCGCCGGCCCCGGCCCCGAAAGGACGGGCCGGCCGGCCACCGCGCTTTCCACGCAGTCGGGCAGCGAGGCATAGAGCACGGCATAGCCGGTGTTGCCCGGCGCGTAATGGGCGAACTTGCCCGAATTGGTCATCAGCACCCCGCCCGGCCGGTCGGCCATGATCGGCGTCACCACCACGCAGGTGTCGGCCACGATGGTGACGCCCGCCCGCTCCAGCGCCGCCCGGCGGCCGTCTTGGTCGAAACCGGCAAGCGCGTGGCGGCCGGTGCAGGCATAGAGCGGCACGGCGAGTCGTCGCCCGGCCACCAGCTTCTCCAGCGTGGCGAGCTCGTCGGCCGACAGATGCGGGCTGCCGATCGCCACCGCGTCGATGCGGTCCACCGGCCCGGCGGTCGACAGCCTTGCCTGCGCATCCGCCGCCATCGCCGGCGTCACGCGGATCGTCGTCGCCGGAGGAACCCCGCCGGTCGCGGCATCGACAGTCGCCGCCTCCGGCGTCACGCCCGCCACGTGGAACAGCCCGACCGCGCCCGAGGAGGCGGCCGCCGCGCCAAACGCCTTCAGCGCGTCCTCGCCGGGATGGGCCGCGATGCCGGTCACCACGCCGATCGCGTCTCCCGCCATCCGGCCGTAGAGGCTGCCCAGCACCGGCCAGGCGATCTCGGAGGCTAGGAAGCCGGGCGACAGGCCGGACACGTCGAATTCGATGGTCGCGCGGCGGTTTTCGGCCAGGTGCAGGCCGATCATCGGCGCGCGTCCGGCGATGGCGCAGGCGATGTCGAGGAAGTCGCCATAGCGGTTCGTGCGCGCGCCCAGCACCGAGTTGCAGAACACCACCGCGTTGGACTCGCCCCAGGCCACGTCCGTCCCCAACGCGGGCCGGTGCCCCGCCTGATAGGGCGCGCAGGTCCAGGACGGTTCGCAGCCGAGCGCGCGGTAGGCCTTCATCATCCGCTTCGCCATGTCGCGCCGCGCGCCGTCCAGCCGCACCCGGCAGCTGCCGGTCAGGTCGAGCGCGCCGACGTTGAGGGTCGCGCGAATGGCGACCTTCGCCCCGCCCTCGACCAGCTTCTCGGCGAACAGCGTGCCCGAATCGCCATGGTACAGCGCCCCGTCGATATGGGCCGACGCGACCGGGATCAGCCGCGGTGCGCCGAGCAGTCGGGCGCTGTCGGCCACGATCCGCATGGCCATGGCCGCGCCGGGGCCGTCCCGTCCGTCGGCGATGGCGCGTTCGTCTATGGTCAGGTCGAGCATGAGCGTCCGCTACTCCGATGCCTGTCGTTGCGCCTTGTAGCGCATGACGTCGAACCGCGCGCCAAGCGCGTCGTAGAGAAGGATCCGCCCGACCAGCGGCTCGCCGATGCCCGCGATCAGCTTGATCGCCTCCATCGCCTGCAGCGTGCCCATCACCCCGGTCAGCGCCCCCAGCACGCCGGCCTCCGCGCAGGACGGCACGAGGCCGGCCGGCGGCGGCTCGGGAAACAGGTCGCGATAGGACGGCAGCGGCGCGCCGTCCGCGCCGGTCTCGTAGGGTTTGAGAACGGTCAGCGACCCGTCGAAGCGCCCGACCGCGGCGGCCACCAGCGGCTTTCCGGCCGCCGCGCAGGCATCGGCCACGGCATAGCGGGTGTCGAAATTGTCGGACCCGTCGATGACGAGATCATAGGCCGACACCAGGTCCACCGCATTGCCATCGTCGAGGCGCAAGCGGTGGATCTCGACCACCACATGCGGGTTGATGCGGCCGATGGTGTCGGCGGCGCTGTCGACCTTGGCGCGGCCGACCGACGCCGTGTCGTGGATCACCTGCCGCTGCAGGTTGGACAGGGAGACGGTATCGTCATCGACGATGCCGAGCGTGCCCACGCCGGCAGCGGCGAGATATTCGAGCACCGGTGCGCCGAGCCCGCCCGCGCCGATGACGAGTACGCGGGCGCGCTTCAGCTTCTGCTGTCCAGGCCCGCCGATCTCCGGCAGCACGATATGGCGCGCGTAGCGCTGCAGCTCTTCGGTCGAAAGCGGCGAGGATGGCGATGCGATCATCGCCTGATCATAGGGCTCGGGACCGGGCATGTCAGCCTGCCGATACGGCGCCTGCCGAAACCGTCAGGAACTGGGCGCTGCCTTCGATCGCCGCGAAGAGTTCCCGTTCCGTGCCGGTCATGAAGACCTGGCATCCCAGATCTTCGAGGATGCCGAACAGGGCGGCGCGGCGACGGTGGTCGAAATGCGCCGCGATCTCGTCGAGCAGCAGGATCGGCGCCATGCCGCAGAGTTCGCCGGTCAGTCGTGCATGCGACAGCACCAGCCCGACCAGCAGCGCCTTCTGCTCGCCGGTGGAGCAGAGCTCGGCCGGCATGTCCTTGGGGCGGTGGCGCACGAGGAAGTCCGAGCGGTGCGGCCCTTCCAGCGTTCGGCCCGCCGCGCGGTCTCGTTCCCGGCCTTCCGCGAGTCTGGCGCGAAAATCCTCCTCGGCGTCGACTGCCGCACCCGACGCCAGGCCAGCCTCCAGCACGCCCGAAAGCGCGAGATCTGCCTTTGGGAAAGGCCCTTCTTCGGGAGCGCGCTCGATCATGGCCTTGAGTAGCCGCACCATCTCGAAGCGGGCGGCCGCGATCGCCGCGCCCGTCTCGGCCATCTGGGTCTCGATCGCGTCAAACCAGGCACTGTTGCGCGATCCCTCGGAGAGCAGCCGGTTGCGGCCGCGCATCGCCTTCTCGTAGTCGAGCGCCCGACGGCCATGGGACGGGTCTATCGTCAGGACCAGCCGGTCGAGGAACCGGCGTCGGTCGGCGGCGGGGCCGGTGAAGAGCCCGTCCATGGCGGGCGTCAGCCACATCACCCGCAGCCACTCCAGCATGTCGTCGGCGGAGCGCGCCGGGGCGCCATTGATGCGAACCTTGCGCACGCCGCCATCCGCATCCGGATCGCTTCCACCCGCGCCGGTGCCGATGTCGGCCCCGCCTTCCGGGCCTTCCACATGCGCGTGCACGACAAAGCCGCCCGCCGCGCCGCTTCGAACGATCTCGCCATAGGCCGCGCGACGCAGCCCCCGGCCGGGGGAGAGCAGGGAAACGGCTTCCAGGAGATTGGTTTTGCCGGCGCCGTTGTCGCCCGTCAGAACCACCGCTCCGGGGGCCAGATCGACGGAAAGGGATGTGTAGTTGCGAAAACTCGTCAGCTTCAGCGTGCTGATGTTCACAGGCGGTGGCGGTTCGCTCCGGATACTCGTTTCGTCAGGCACGTCCGTCAGACGCGCATCGGCATCAGGACATAGAGGGTCTGCTCGTCCGCTGTGTCGTTGATCAGCGTCGGCGATCCGGCGTCCGCCAGCATGAACTGGGCGTTGGTCCCGCCGAGTTGTCCCGCGACGTCGAGCAGGTAGCGCGCATTGAAGCCGATCTCGATCGGATCGGAATCATAATCGGCCGCGATCTCCTCGACCGCGCTACCCGAATCCGGATTGTTGACCGTCAACGTGACCTGGCCATCGGCGATGGCGAGTTTGACGGCACGGCCACGCTCGGATGAGATCGTCGAGACGCGGTCCACCGCTGCAGCGAAGCTCTGCCGGTCGATGATCAGCCGCTTGTCGTTGCCGGACGGAATGACGCGCTGGTAGTCTGGAAAGGTGCCGTCGATCAGCTTCGACGTCAGCACCACGCTTCCGATCGTGAAGCGGATCTTGGTATCGGACAGTTCGACCGCGACCTTGATGTCGGGGTTGTCGACGAGCTTCTGCAACTCGCTCACCGTCTTGCGCGGGATGATCACGCCGGGCATGCCCTCCGAGCCGGCCGGCGCCTCGATCTCGGCCCGTGCCAGCCGGTGGCCGTCGGTCGCCACCGAGCGCAGCATCAGCTTGCCGCCGGATTCGTGGGCGTGCAGGTAGATGCCGTTCAGGTAGTAGCGCGTCTCCTCGGTCGATATCGCGAACTGCGTCTTGTCGATCAGCCCCTTCAGCGCCGGCGCGTCCAGGCGGAAGATATGCGAGAAGGAGCCCGCGGTGAGCTCCGGGAAATCCGATTGCGGCAGGCACTGCAGCTTGAAGCTCGACCGCCCGGACGTCACCGACATGGTGTGGCCGTCGGCGTCGGTGCGCAGCATCACCTCGGACCCGTCCGGCAGCTTGCGGACGATGTCGTAAAGCAGGTGCGCGGGCACGGTCGTCGCGCCGACCTGCTCCACCTGCGCGGGCGTGGCCTCCGTCACCTCTAAATCAAGGTCCGTCGCCTTCATCTCGAGGACCGCTCCTTCGGCCTTCAGCAGCACGTTGGAGAGGATCGGGATCGTGTTGCGCCGTTCCACCACGCGGTGGACGTGGTTCAGCGACTTCAGCAGGTTGGAACGTTCGAGGGTGACGCGCATGACGGACTTGGGGCCTGTGGACGTTGTCAGGATTGCCTCTGGGCGAAGCACAGAAACGAACGGCCCGCATCCCGGGCCGGCAGGCGGTCAAAATGACAGGAAAAATACCACAAAGGCAAGCCCGCGCGACGGGTTGGCTCCCGCTGCGCGGGCTTTCCCGGGGATAATCCCCGGGCTCGCGTATGGTAGCCGGAAATCGGCCGTCTCAGGCCTGGTCGTTGATCAGCCTGCGCAGCAGTTCCAGCTCCTGCTCCAGCTTCTCGTCCGTGCCCGACAGGTTCTCGATCTTGCGCACGGCATGGAGGACCGTCGTATGGTCGCGACCGCCAAACCTGCGACCGATCTCGGGCAACGAGCGAGGCGTCATCACCTTGGCGAGATACATGGCGACCTGTCTCGGCTTGACGATGGTACGAGTGCGGCGGTTCGACAGGAGTTCCGTCTTTGACACGTTGTAGTGGCGCGCGACGATGCGCTGGATATCCTCAATACGAATGCGCTTGGGATCGCCCGACCGGAACATGTGGCCGAGAAGTTCGTCGATGCGATCAATCGTCAGGTCGGGCTCGAACGACTGGCGGAACAGCAGCTGGTTGAAGGCGCCTTCCAGTTCACGCCCGCTGCCGGTGACGGTGCGCGCGACATGCTCCAGGATCTCGTCGGAAATCGAAATCGCCGGGTCGTCCTGGCGGGCCGTGTCCAGACGTTGCTTGAGCATGGATAACCGCATCGGCATATCGGGCGACGACATCTCAAGCGAGACACCGCCCTGCAGCCGCGAACGGACGCGAGGCTCCAGGGATTCGAGCTCTGAAGCCGGTCGATCGGCCGCGACGACAACCTGCTTGGCGCTGTCGAGCAGCATATTGATCAGGTGGCAGAACTCATGCTGGATCGACTTGCCCTGAAGGAACTGCATGTCATCGATGATCAGCAGATCAATGTCGCGCAGTTGCTCCTTGAGTGTGAGCGCGTTGTTGTCGCGGATCGCTGTGGCGAAGCGCCACATGAAGTACTCCGCGGTCAGGTAGACGACACGCGATGTCGGACGCCGCGCGAGGGACTCCGCGGCGATCGCCTGCAGGAGATGCGTCTTTCCCAGACCAACCGACGCGTGGACGAATAGCGGATTGAAGCGAACCGACGCTGTCGCATTTTCCGCCACGGTGCGCGCGGCGGCGAAGGCGACCCGGTTGGATGGACCGTCGACGAAAGACTCGAACGTATAGCGCGCATCAAGCGGCGAACCGAGAATGCTCTGGCGACTGGATGTCTCCGGCGTGGCTCGCGGCTGAGCGGGCCTGGACGGATTGACGATGCCGCTCGAGAGTGCGGTTTGGGACGTCCGCGGCGCAGCCTTCGACCTTGTCTCCTCCACCTCGACCGCGCCGCGAGCCGCCCGAGTGGCGCTCCTCACGACGATTTCCAGGCGCAGGAGGCCCGGTTCCTCTAACTTCCAGATGTCGGTGATGAGCGCCAGATAGTGATTGTTGATCCATGAGCGCAGGAAGGCCGTCGGAACCGACAGCCGGACCACGCCGCGCGAAGCCTCCGCAAGCTTCATGCGGCCGAACCAGCTCAAGTAGATATCGACGCCGAGCCGCGCCTGCAACTGAGCCCGGAGCTTCTCGAAGATCGAGACCGCATCCGTTCCCGCGTCATCCATCGCTGGTTCTCCACCGCTCACTGGGATGAAAGGAAGCGCCGCCTCGGCTCCCGTTTCAATTCCGCCAAACATGTCCTCGTTCCTTCTTCTCGTCGTCTTCATAGCAATAGCGTACCCCTCGCGCTTGGCATGCCATGCGCGTCTTCCTCGTATTTCCACGGCGAAAAGCCGCCTTGCTTGCTACCCGACCCCTGCCGATCTCAAGACGGTCGGCATCCTTACTCGCACGCGGTTCTACAAACCGATCCCCGAGCCGAAACACGCGAGAATCGACGAGCCTACGCCCGAACGTCCCCATCCTCGCCGTGCATCGAAGCGACATTATCGATCGCGTCGAAAGGACAAAACTTCTCCGACCACCGGAAAAATCCGGAGTTGCCTCGGTTAAATTTTCTTGGGATTGTGGCCTTGGGCCCTGCCCCTTTCGATGCTTGGACCTTAGAAAAATGGCCTTGGGAGAGCAAGTCCGAGTTTCACGGTTTTTTAAGGATCGGAGCCTTTCGCGGGGTCGATTTGGGGCGCTCGTGCCGGCTCGTCAGGTTTATCCCTTTAGGAATCAACCCCTTTCGGCTAGGCGGGAAATTCGGTGTCCGGCTGCAAAAAAAAATCCAATTTTCAGCTTGACATGAGTTATTCCCGCAGCGAGCCGAACTGGTGCGGACAAGCTGTGGACAACCTCTCGCAAGTCTCTGATATTAAAAAGTTATTTATGTTCGGCGTTCGGTATCGGGCAGGTGCGCTGCGAAAGCCGCGCGTGGCTCGGGGACGGTGCCGGCAAAAGATGTTACTGCCCTTGCGGAGGAGTGATCGGAGAAGTCATTCGCCTGTCGCCAAAAACAAAAAACCCGGCCGCGAGGCCGGGTTTGATCGAGCCAGCCTGACGGCTCGATGGAAGCGTCGATCAGGCCCCGAGAGCCTTCAGCCGCTGCGCCAGGCGCGATACCTTGCGAGAGGCGGTGTTGCGGTGCATCACGCCCTTCGTGGCCGCGCGCATCAGTTCGGGCTGGGCCGCGCGGAACGCGTCCTCAGCGGCCGACTTGTCGCCTGAAGCAAGTGCTTCCTCGACCTTGCGAATGTAGGTCCTGACCCGCGACCGACGGTTCTTGTTTGTAGCCGTCCGGCTCGCGATCTTGCGCGTTGCCTTCTTGGCCGAGCTGGTATTGGCCATATTGCCTCTCTCGTTCTTCAGACGGACGCGCTGCGCGACAGCCGGCAGGCGCTAAAACAAACGGGCGGCCGGTTGGGCCGCCTCAGTGGTCGCGGCTTATATTCGAGCTTGTCGGTCGCGTCAACGGCCGACGAAGGCTTGCATCCAGATTCACGCCCAGCCTTTTTGCTTGCGTCATCCGCCCGATCGACATCGAGCCGAGGCTGCGCTTGAAATGAACCGCCGGCTCCTGTATATCAAGCGCGAATTCTTGGTCGTACGGAACAAGAGTGGGCCCACCCGGACCCGCTCTTTTTTGTTACCCGCACGACCGCAGCGAGAGCAATCCAGGGCATGGCTGAATCCGACGCACGGGCAGACGATCGCATCATCCGCGAAACCGGAACAGATGCGCGCGTGGCGCTGCTGATCAGGCCGCTGATCGAGACGATGGGCTACCGCCTCGTCCGGGTTCGGTTGTCAGGCCAGAACGGGATGACGCTTCAGATTATGGCCGAGAGGCTCGATGGCACCATGACCGTTCAGGATTGTGAGGAGGTCAGCAAAGCCGTGTCGCCGCTTCTCGATGTCGAGGACGTGATCGACAAGGCCTATCATCTCGAGGTCTCCTCGCCGGGGATCGATCGCCCGCTGGTTCGGAAGTCCGACTTTGGGCAATGGGTGGGCCACCTTATCAAGCTCGAGACCTCGATGCCCGTCGCTGAACGGAAACGCTTCCGCGGCAAGATCGCCGAAACCACGGAAGAAGAGGTCGTTATAGAGCGCGATGTGGCGAGCTACGGTGATGAACCGGTGGTGCGCGTCCCCTTCGACGCAATTTCGGATGCGCGCCTGATCCTGACGGACGAACTCGTGCGCGACGCTCTGCGCGCTGACAAGAAGGCGCGCCAGGAACAGAAGAAGCGTCGCGGTGAAGAAACCGACGGCGAAGACGACAACCACGCTGAAGACTGAGATCGCCGGCTGGCCGCGAGCGGCTTGGGCGATGCAAGGGAGACCACCACATGGCAGTCAGTGCAAACAGGCTCGAACTTCTCCAGATCGCGGATGCGGTCGCTCGCGAGAAGTCGATCGACAAGTCGATCGTGATCGCCGCGATGGCGGATGCGATCCAGAAGGCAGCGCGCTCGCGCTATGGTCAGGAAACCAACATCCGCGCCGACATCAACCCCAATACGGGTGAGATGAAGCTGCAGCGTCTGATGGAGGTCGTCGAGAACGTCGACGAGTTCGCCCGGCAGATCTCGCTGCGCGACGCGCGTGATCGCAATCCGGACGCCCAGGTCGGCGACTTCATCGCCGAACAGCTCCCGCCGATGGATTTCGGCCGCATTGCCGCTCAGTCGGCCAAGCAAGTTATCGTCCAGAAGGTTCGCGAGGCGGAGCGTGACCGCCAGTACGACGAGTACAAGGACCGCATCGGCGAGATCATCAACGGGACCGTAAAGCGTGTCGAGTATGGCAACGTGATCGTCGATCTCGGCCGCGGCGAGGCCATTATCCGCCGCGACGAACTCATCCCGCGCGAAAACTTCAAGTATGGTGACCGCGTTCGCGCCTATGTCTATGACGTTCGCCGCGAACAGCGCGGGCCGCAGATATTCCTGTCGCGCACGCATCCCCAGTTCATGGCCAAGCTTTTCCAGATGGAAGTGCCGGAAATCTACGACGGCATCATCGAGATCAAGTCGGTGGCCCGCGACCCTGGATCCCGCGCCAAGATCGCCGTGATCTCACGCGATTCGTCCATCGATCCTGTAGGCGCCTGCGTGGGTATGCGTGGCAGCCGCGTTCAGGCGGTCGTGGGTGAGCTGCAGGGCGAGAAGATCGACATCATCCCTTGGTCGCACGACGCGGCCTCCTTCATCGTCAACGCCCTTCAGCCGGCCGAAGTTGCCAAGGTCGTCCTCGACGAGGACGCCGAACGTATTGAAGTCGTGGTCCCGGATGACCAGTTATCCTTGGCGATCGGCCGCCGCGGCCAGAATGTGCGTCTGGCCTCGCAGTTGACCGGCTGGGATATCGACATCCTGACAGAAGAGGAAGAATCGCAGCGCCGCCAGAAGGAGTTCGTCGAGCGTTCGACCCTGTTCATGGAGGCGCTCAACGTCGACGAGATGGTTGGCCAGGTTCTGGCATCGGAAGGCTTCACCTCGGTCGAGGAGGTCGCTTATGTCGATGCCTCGGAGATCGCCTCGATCGATGGCTTCGATGACGACACGGCCTCGGAGATCCAGGCGCGGGCGCGCGAATATCTCGATCGTATCGAGGCCGAGCATGACGCAAGGCGTCGCGAACTGGGTGTCGAGGACGAACTGCGCAACGTGCCCGGCGTGACCACCGCGATGCTGGTGACGCTGGGCGAGGACGGCGTGAAGACAATCGAGGATTTCGCTGGCTATGCGGTCGACGATCTCGTCGGCTGGAAGGAGCGCAAGGACGGGGAGACCAAGATGTTCCCCGGCGTCCTGGCCTCGCATGGCGTAAGCCGCGCGGATGCCGAGCAGATGGTTCTATCGGCGCGTCTGCAGGCCGGCTGGATTTCGGAAGACGATCTCGCCGTGGCGGAAGAGACTGAGGTGGAAGCGGCGGAAGCCTGACGCGGGGGTATGGACCGGCCGGGAGACGCTGTTGGACGAAATGGTCGAGCGGACATGCATCGTGACCCGTCAGGTGGGCGAGCCGGACGACATGATCCGTTTCGTCGTGGGACCGGACTTGTCCGTTGTGCCCGACCTGAAGCGGAACCTGCCGGGCAGAGGCTGCTGGGTCACTGCTGAGCGGGCGCGTGTCGACGAGGCGGTTCGCAAGAAACTGTTTCGCCGGGCCCTTAAGGCCGAAGTTGCGGTCAACGCGGAACTCGGCGCCTTGGTCGATACGCTGATGGTCAAGGCATTGTCCGGCGGGCTTGGTCTTGCGCGAAAGGCCGGCGCTGTGGCATTGGGCTCGGCGAAGGTCGATGCCGCGATACGGTCGGGCAAGGCGCTCTTCGTCCTCCACGCCTTCGAGGCGGCGGAAGATGGGGTGCGCAAGATGACCCAGGCACGCAAGGCGACCGTCCATCTGGGCGGTCCGGATATACCCGCTTACAAACTCCTTTCGGAAACCGAAATGGGTTTGGCAATGGGGGGGGCAAATGTGATACATGCTGCCGTGCTCGCGCAGGACGCAGGCAAGGCGGCATTCAGGCGCGCGGTTGCGCTTGACCGTTACCGGGGCGGACCTCCGGATGGCCGCGCGGCGGTTGAAGGCGTTCCGGTGACGACGACGCCTCATAAGGATACGGAATGACGGATACGAAATCAGGCGACGACAAGACGCTGACCGTGAGCACGAAGAAGACGCTGACCCTCAAGCGCCCCGGCGTTGAGCAGGGTACCGTGCGTCAGAACTTCTCGCACGGCCGCACGAAGTCTGTCGTCGTCGAAACAAAGAAGCGCAAGTTCTCCGCTCCCGGAGAGCGTGCCGAGGGCAGCGGCCAGCCGCTGACGCTCGCGCCGCGGCCACAGCCGCAGGCGCCGCGTCCCGCTGGATCCACCCAGCCGGTCCAGTCCGATCGCGTGCGTTTGCCGCAGCAGCCCGAACGCTCGGGCATGGTGCTGAACGAACTGTCCGGCGATGAGATGGAGGCAAGACGCCGTGCGCTCGAAGGGGCTCGCGGACGTGAAGCCGAAGAGCGCAGGCGCGCCCAGGAAGAAGCCCTTCGCCGGGCCGAGGAAGACGAGCGCCGTCGCAAGGAACGCGAGGATTCTGCTCGCCGACAGGCCGAAGAGGAAGCTCGTCTGGCCGCCGAGGCAGAAGCGCGCCGTCGCTCGGAGGAAGAGGCAAGACGCCGCGCGCCGCAACTCGAAGCCGAGCCGGCCGCCGAGGAGAACGAGTCCAAGAGCAAGGCCCGTCCCGCGATCATGCCCAAGCGGGCGCCGGCCGTCGAGGTGGCGCGGCCCGCCAAGACGACGCGTGACGAGGACCGCCGTCGCGGCAAGCTGACGCTGAACAGCGCCCTGTCGGGCGACGAAGCGCGTGGCCGTTCGCTGTCGTCCATGCGTCGCCGCCAGGAAAAGTTCAAGCGCGCGATGCACCAGGAGCCTCGCGAGAAGATTTCCCGCGAGGTGACCGTGCCCGAGACGATCACGATCCAGGAACTCGCCGGCCGTATGGCCGAGCGCGCGGTGGACGTGGTCAAGTTCTTCATGAAGCAGGGCCAGATCCTGAAGCCGGGTGACGTCATCGACGCCGACACGGCCGAACTGGTCGCGAGCGAATTCGGGCACACCGTCAAGCGCGTTGCCGAGTCCGACATTGAGGAAGGTCTGTTCAACATCGCGGACAAGCCCGAAAACCAGTCGCAGCGTCCGCCGGTCGTCACCATCATGGGTCACGTCGATCACGGCAAGACCTCGCTGCTTGACGCCATTCGCGAAACCAGCGTCGTTTCCGGCGAGGCCGGCGGCATCACCCAGCACATTGGTGCCTATCAGGTCGAGAAGAACGGTCAGAAGATCACCTTCATCGACACGCCCGGCCACGCCGCATTTACGGCGATGCGCGCCCGCGGTGCGCAGGCCACCGACATCGCGGTGCTGGTGGTTGCGGCCGACGACAGCGTGATGCCTCAGACGATCGAGTCCATCAGCCATGCCAAGGCTGCCGGTGTGCCGATCATCGTTGCCATCAACAAGATCGACAAGCCGGACGCCGATCCTCAGAAAGTGCGCACTCAGCTGCTTCAGCACGAGGTGTTCGTGGAAACCATGGGCGGCGAAGTGCTCGACGTCGAGGTTTCCGCGACCAAGAAGATCAACCTCGACAAGTTGCTCGAGGCGATCCTCCTGCAGGCCGAACTGCTTGACCTTCGCGCCGATCCGGAGCGCACGTCGGAAGGCGTGGTCATCGAGGCGAAGCTCGACAAGGGTCGTGGCCCGGTGGCCACCGTGCTCGTCCAGACCGGCATGCTGCTGCCTGGCGACATCATCGTCGCCGGCGACCAGTGGGGCCGCGTTCGCGCCCTGATCAACGATCGCGGCGAGCAGATCAAGGATGCCGGCCCGTCGACCCCGGTCGAGGTGCTCGGTCTCCAGGGCACGCCGAAGGCTGGCGACCGTTTCGCCACCGTGGAAAACGAGGCTCGTGCCCGCGAGATCACCGAGTATCGCCAGCGTCTGGCCCGCGACAAGGCGGTAGCCAAGCACGCCGGCCAGCGCGGCTCGCTCGAGCAGATGATGTCGCAACTCCAGACGTCCGGCCTGAAGGAATTCCCGCTGGTCATCAAGGGCGACGTGCAGGGCTCGATCGAGGCGATCTCGGTCGCGCTCGACAAGCTCGGCACCGACGAGGTCCGCGCGCGCATCGTTCATGCGGGCGCCGGCGGCATCACCGAGGGTGACGTTTCGCTCGCTGAAACGTCGAGCGCGGCGATCATCGGCTTCAACGTGCGCGCCAACAAGCAGGCGCTGTCGGCCGCCGAGAAGGCGGGTGTCGAGATCCGCTACTACAACATCATCTACAACCTTGTGGATGACGTGAAGCAGGCGATGTCTGGCCTACTCTCGCCGGAGCGCCGCGAGACCTTCCTCGGCAATGCCGAGATCCTTGAGGTCTTCAACATCACCAAGACCGGCAAGGTCGCGGGTTGCCGCGTCACCGACGGTCGTGTCGAGCGGGGCGCGGGCGTACGCCTGATCCGCGACGACGTGGTGATCCACGAGGGCACGCTGAAGACGCTGAAGCGTTTCAAGGACGAGGTTCCGGAGGTTCCGGCCGGCCAGGAGTGCGGCATGGCGTTCCAGAATTACGAGGACATCCGCGCGGGCGATATCATCGAGTGCTTCCGCGTCGAGATGGTCACGCGGACGCTGTAGTCCTGCACGGAACTCCTTTGAGCGGGGCGGCGCGTTTGCCGCTCCATTGACCTATAGAGACGTGTGGCGCGGTTCGATTCCGCGCCCACGATCCAGGATTTGAAATCATGTCTTCTTCCGCCCCCGGCCCCTCCCAGCGCATGCTTCGCGTCGGCGAACAGGTGCGCCATGCGCTTTCCGACGTGCTCCAGCGTGGCGAGGTACTCGACGACCTCATCGAGAAGACCGTCATTTCGGTCTCCGAAGTGCGCATGTCGCCCGACCTGAAGATCGCCACCGCTTTCGTGACGCCGCTTGGCGCCAAGGACGGCGATGCGGTGATCAAAGCGCTGGCGAAGAACGCCAAGTTCATCCGCGGCCGGGTCTCGGGCGCGCTGCGGCAGATGAAATACATGCCGGAATTCCGTTTTCGGCTCGACACCAGCTACGACAACATGAGCAAGATCGACCAGTTGCTGCGATCGCCCGAAGTGGCCCGCGACCTTGATCGCGACGGCGAAGAGGACCAGAACTGATGGCGCGGCGCGGAAAGAAGAAGGGTCGCCCCATCTCTGGCTGGGTGGTGTTTGACAAGCCGCATGGCATGGGATCCACCGACGCGGTCGCCAAAATCAAGTGGCTGTTCAAGGCCGACAAGGCCGGCCATGCCGGTACGCTCGACCCGCTGGCGTCCGGCATGCTGCCGATCGCGCTCGGCGAAGCGACCAAGACCGTCCCGTATGTCATGGACGGCGCGAAGGTCTATCGTTTCACCGTGACCTGGGGCGAAGAGCGCTCGACCGACGATCTCGAAGGCATAGCGACGAAGACGTCCGACATTCGCCCTTCCGACGAGCAGGTGCGGGCGTTGATGCCGAAATACACTGGCGTGATAATGCAGACGCCGCCGCAGTTCTCGGCCATCAAGATCGCTGGTGAGCGCGCCTATGACCTTGCCCGAGGGGGCGAGACTGTCGACATTCCCGAGCGCGAGGTCGAGATCGGCCGGCTCGACCTGATCGAGTGGCTGGACGAGCGCCGGACCGTGTTCGAGGTCGAGTGCGGCAAGGGCACCTATGTCCGCTCCTTGGCACGGGACATGGGTCGCGACCTCGGCTGCTTCGGCCACATCTCGGAATTGCGCCGCGTCGAGGTGGAGCCCTTCACGCCGGACGAACTCGTTACGCTCGAGGAACTCGAAGCAGCATCCGCGCTCGCCGCGCCCGCAGGCGAAGCCGGCGATGACGGGCGCATCATCGACCCGCGCAGTGAGAAGGAGCGGTTCTCGGCCATCGATGCACTGGTGGTGGATACGGGCGCTGCGCTCGACTGCATGCCGCAGGTCGCCGTCTCCGACGACGCCGCGGTCAAGATCCGACTCGGCAATCCGGTCATCGTGCGCGGGCGCGACGCGCCCGTGGAGGCGGAAGAGGCCTGCGTCACCGCGCGTGGACGGCTCGTCGCCATCGGGGCGATAGAGGCCGGGATGTTCAAGCCCAAGCGGGTCTTTGCTGGCCGCTGACGCCAGCAACACAAGGCGTGGCTTTCAGATCCGATCCCCATGCTTCAGCTCAATGCTTTCGGGATCTCCTTGTTCTGGTGATCACGTTCGGGATGTACGGCTCTAGTCATTGAGCAGGTTCTCCTGGCTTTCGGGAATACCCGCGGTTGTGGGGTTACGCCGTGCTTCGCTTTTCTCGCTTTCGAGATTGCCCTCGCCGACAGTCGCCGCGTCCCCGTCGCCTGGAGGAATCGGGACCGGTTGGGGTGCCTCAGCGCCGGGCCGGTCCGCCCGACGGTCCGATCGCCAGACCGGAACACCGTTCGGGAAGACGACTTCGCGCGCCGGATCGGGCAGTTCTATGCCGCCCGCTACCAGCGCGTTCTTCGTCAGTCGCAGCAGTGCCGAGTTGATCTTCGCGGGAGAATAGCTCGCGCTGTCAAACCAGTACTGCACCCGCAAGTCGACGGTTGCGGCGCCGAGCTGGTCGACCAAAACGAGAGGTTCGGGCTGGGCGAGTACGGCAGGGTGTTCCTTGAGAACAATTGTGATTAGTGCCTGGGCTGTGGCGGTGGAGGAGTCATAACCGATGCCCACCATGTACTCCGCCCGGCGGTTCGGTATGCTGGAGTAATTCTTGATGATGCTCTTGTAGACGGTCGCGTTCGGAATCTGGACGTGGTTGCCGTCGAGGGTCAGGAGGACGGTGCTGCGCGTGTTCAGGTTTTGCACGATGCCGACATGTCCTTCCACGTCGATCAGGTCGCCGGTACGGAACGGATTGCGCACGCTGAGCAGCAGGCTAGCAAGAAAATTCTCCGCGATATCGCGGAAGGCGAACCCGATGATGATACCAATCAATCCGGTTCCGCCCAACACTGTGACCGCCAGGCTGGTCAGTCCGGCCACCTGCAGGACGAAGTAGATCCCGAGCAGGAAGACTGGAACGCTCAACGCTCGTACGATGACGGAACGGAGCAGTGGCGAGGTGATGCGCGGCACGAGAAAGGCGGCCGACGCCCGGCCGACCAGGGCTGCTACCAGCCAAGTTACAAGTGCGATTACGATGGCCAGGAGGAGCAGCGGCCACGCTTGAACCATGCGCTTGTACAGCCGTGCCGATTCCTCGCCCGCGCGCGAGAATGTTGCGCTCGCATCACCATCAAGTTCGATGCGATTAACCACGGCAACGGCGCCTTGGCTGTTCGCGGCGAGCTCGCCGGCCCAGCGTTGGTGTTCCTGGACGTCGGTTACCCCATCAAGAAACACGACGCCGTCCTGCACGAACACGCGCGTCCGATCGAACCATCCGGTCGATTCAATAATTCCTGTCAGCCGACTGGCAATGTCCGCGTCCGTTTTGTTGGATTCTGTTGGAGCGGCCTGTTCCGATCGGCCGTTTTCGTTCGGACCCGAGGCCTCCTGAGCGGTCGCCATCGTTGGCATCACGGCCGCAAGCCAGACCACCAATACGAGGCATGTCCGGCGGCGGAGGGACGTCTGGCCTAACTGACTGCGAACGGCCATGGATTTCATTGTTGCGAAACGCCATCTCCAGCCATTGCGTTCCGCGATCCTTCCGGAGACACGCAGGGAACCGCGAAGGCGCCGGTCAGCGCTCGGGCGCGCCTTGACATTCCTGACCCGACATCCAACTAGAACAGGTCGTAAAGGGAGATCACGCATGTCCGAAGCGCGCAGAACGACCATCGACACCGCGGAAGTCGAACGCTTCTCTCGGATGGCGGCGGAATGGTGGGATCCGAAGGGCAAGTTCAAGCCTCTGCACAAGTTCAACCCGGTGCGGCTGGCTTACATTCGTGATCGCGTGGCCGAACAGTTTGGCCGCGATCCGCATTCCAGCCGGCCCTTCGACGGCCTCCGTTTCCTCGACATCGGCTGTGGCGGCGGGCTTCTTTGCGAACCCATGGCGCGCCTGGGCGCAACCGTGGTCGGCGCCGACGCGTCCGAAACGAACATTGAGGTCGCAAGGCTGCATGCCGGACAGAGCGGCGTCTCGATCGACTATCGCGCCACGACCGCCGAGGATCTGGCCGACGCCGGCGAGCAGTTTGACGTCATCCTCAACATGGAAGTCGTCGAGCATGTCGCCGACGTGCCGCTCTACATGTCGAAATGCGCGCAGATGGTAAAGCCGGGCGGCATCATGTTCGTCGCCACCATCAATAGGACTCTGAAGGCGCTAGGCCTCGCCATCGTCGGTGCGGAATACGTGCTGCGCTGGCTGCCGCGGGGCACGCACCAGTACGAAAAACTGGTGCGGCCCGACGAACTGGAGAAGGCGCTTTCGGAAGCCGGCATGACGATTACCGATCGCACTGGCGTCACCTACAATCCGCTCGCCGACCGCTGGCAGAAATCGCGCGACCTCGACGTCAACTACATGGTGCTGGCCCACAGGCCAGCGCTGTCCTGAGCGATCTTTTTCGCGACGCGCTTCGGGTTAAGTCGCCTGCGACTGCGCGCGCGTGGTCATCGCCACGCCAACGACGATGATCCCTGCTCCGACCCAGGTCAGGATCGCATAGGTCTCGCCGAGAAACATCGTGCCGGAGACGAGACCGAGCGCAGCGGCGACATAGCCCATCTGGCTCAAATAGACTGGTCCACCGACCACCTGGAGCCGGAAGAAGAAGACGAACAGGCCGGCAGAGGACGCGACCTGGAGCGCGACCTCCAGTGGAACGGCGGCTAGCGGCCCGGGATCGAAGCCCCAGGGTGACGCGAAGCCGACCACCAGTAGGACGCCGGCTGCCGCGAAATGGCTGCCATAGGCCAGCTCCAGTGAACCCGCATGGGCCGGCCAGTCCATGGTGCGGTAGATGTTGCCCAGCGCCAGCGCCACGGGAATGAGCAGTCCCAGCGCCACCCAAGCCGGCGAGGCGGGTTGGCCGAGTTCGCCGCGGGTTGTCGCAACCACCAACGCCCCTGCGAAGCCGACTGCGATGCCGGCTATGCCGAGCCCGTTCGGCCGCCGCAGCTTGAGCAGTAACGACAGGCAGAGCGTTATCACCGGAGACAGCGTGAACAAGATCGCGGTGAAGCCCGCGCCGAGATGCGGAATGGCGGCAAAGACGATGATGTTGGGGATGCAGTAGGAGATCGTGCCAGCCAGAAAGAAGTAGCGCAGCCGGTGCGTGTCCGGCCGCCGCAGC
Source organism: Mesorhizobium sp. (assembly GCA_051860465.1). GTDB lineage: Bacteria > Pseudomonadota > Alphaproteobacteria > Rhizobiales > Rhizobiaceae > Aquibium. The sequence goes on along the minus strand of JBHYDY010000009.1, from coordinate 125,428 downwards.
CCACCGCGCACTGCATCCACCGCGATGAGCGTCATGGCAACACCAAACGAGATCACGAACGACCAGATAACCGGCGAAACGCCCGCCGTGCTGGCGATCTTGCCCAGCGGGAAGATCAGGCCGAGCAGGCCGCCGGTGATCAGCAACAGCGCTGGCGCCGAATCCCAGACCGGTTTCATGATGGGCTCTCAGATGTCATGGCAAGGAGGACGGCCGAGTCGCGACGACTCAGTTCCGATCGTCCGGGAAGATAGGGATGGGCATGAACTCCACGCCATCTTCGATCAGGGCGCGTGCTTCGTCGGGCGTGGCCTGGCCGTAGATGCCGCGAGCTTCGGCCTCGCCAAAATGAATCTTGCGGGCCTCCTCGGCGAACTTGTCGCCGACGTCGTCCGCCTCACGTTTCACTTTCTCGGCCAGTTCCTTCAACTGCGTCAGGACGCGCTTCTGCTCCTCGCCCATGGCGAGCGCGATCTGCTCGCGCTTGCGGCCGGTGGAGACGGAGGGCGCCATCAGCGCCTTGGCCACGGTGCTCGAACCGCAATGCGGGCATTCGACCAACCGCTTTTTAGCCTGTGTCTCGAAATCGACGTTGTTGCGAAACCAGGCGTCGAACACATGGTTGCGGTCGCATCGGAGGGAAAAACGGATCACGAGATCGCTCTCCGCTGCGAAGCGCGGGAAGGCGCCTCTTCGAGCACGAAATCGCGGGCATTCTTCAGGTTCGGCACCTTGCGCCGGGTCGCTGCGGACGACTCTGTGTCGATCTCGGCGATAACGACGGCCGGGTTGTCATGATCGGCCTCCGCGAGGATCCGCCCCCACGGGTCCACCACCATCGAATGGCCATAGGTCTCGCGCCCATCCTCATGCCGACCGCCCTGCGCGGCAGCGATCACGAACGCGCCGTTCTCGATCGCGCGGGCCCGCAGAAGCACGTGCCAGTGTGCCTCGCCGGTCTGGCGGGTAAAGGCGGCGGGCACCGTGAGAACCTCCGCCCCGGCCAGCGCCTGTGTGCGGAAGAGCTGGGGAAAGCGCAGGTCGTAGCAGACGGCGAGCCCGAAGCGTGCTTCGTCGAGCGAGGCCACCACCGCCCGCCCGCCGGGTTGGTAGGTCGCGGACTCCCGCCAGCTCTCGCCATTGTCCAGGTCCACGTCGAACATGTGGATCTTGTCATAGGTCGTTACCAGCGTGCCGTCGGGGGCGAACAGAAAAGCGCGATTTGCGACCTTGCCGTCGTCGAGCGCGATCGCCGTGGATCCGACGTGGATCACGATACCGAGTTCGGCGGCCAGGCCAGATGCCCTCCGCGCGATGACGTCATCTCCTTCACTCTTCAGGATCGAGCGCAAGGTCTCGCGGTCTCGCACCATCGCGCCCGTCATCTCCGGAGACTGGACGTAGCGGGCACCCGACCTCGCCGCATCCCGCACCATCGCCTCGAACGTGCGGGCGTTGGCGTCTGGATCGGGTCCCGACCGCATCTGGAGGGCCGCAACCTTGAAAATGCTCATATCCTGGCCCTTCAGGCGTTGCCGGAAAGAAGCTTGTCGAGACGACCGCTTTCCTCAGCATCATGCAGGTCGTCGCAACCACCTACATGCACGTCGCCGATGAAGATCTGTGGAAAGGTGTTGCGGCCTGAGCGCGTCATCATCTCTTTGCGGAGTTCGGACGAAAAACTTGCATCGTGCTCCGTATAGGGCACGCCCTTGCGGTCCAGGAGCCGTTTGGCTGCGCTGCAATAACCGCACATCATGCGGGTGTAGATAGTCACGTCGGGCATGGCATGGTTCCGGACAACGCTTCTATATAGGGTCACTTGCAGCGTCGAGAAAGTCCTCCGGCAGCACGCGCGCGAAGGTCAGAACATCGACGGCGCCGGCTCCGGCCCGCTTGAGTGAACGCGCGACGGCGGAGACCGTTGCCCCGGTCGTGTAGACGTCGTCGACCAGGAGGATTCGCCTCCCGCGGACCGCCTCGCGCGTTGCCTTCTCCACCACGAAGGCGCCGCGTACGTTGTTGTCGCGTTCCGTCCGGCCAAGTCCGACTTGTTGGAGAGTGTTGCGACGGCGTTTGACGAGTTCAGGCTCGAAGCGGAGGCCGCTCGCTGCGGCCACGGCCCGGCCGAGTTCGGCCGACTGGTTGAAGCGGCGCCAAAGAAATCGTAGTCGGTGGAGCGGCACCGGCACAACCATGTCGGCCTTCTCGATCAGCTCGGTACCCGCGCGCAGCATCCAAACCGCCATCCATGGTGCGAGGTCGGTGCGGTCGTTGAACTTGAGCGCCTGCGCCATGCGCCGCGCCACACCCGTATAGGCAACCGCCGACCGTGCCCGATTGAAGGTAGGCGGATCCGCGATCGCGGCGGGCGAAACCGCGCCCTCACCCATGTCGACCGAGAAGGGCGTACCCAAGATCTCGCACCACGGCCGCTCGATCATCCTCAGGTCACGCCAGCACGCGCCGCACAACGAGCCTGGGATGCTGACGATGGTCCGGCAGCCGCCACACAGGGGCGGAAACAGGATGCGCGCGGCCCCGCCCGCCAGCGCGGTCATTCGGCGCTTGATATCGAGTGTCGGATCGGCCACCACGCTCTCCAATGAGCACGAACCTAGCAGACTGCCGTGGGTCAGCCTATCGGTTCCCGACGGTTTCGTTGAAAGGCCTGAACTGATGGATGTCCTGTTCGAGCCTGGCCTCGTGGTCCGGCGGCGGGCGCGCGCGCTTGCCCATCCGCTCGATGGCGCCGACTTCCTGATGAGTCGGGCAGCCGACGAACTCGTCGATCGCCTCTTCACCGTCGATCGGCGTTTCTCGAAGTCTGCGGCGGTCAAGGGTTGGACACCGCTGGTGGCCGACGCGCTCGCCTCGTCGGGCAAGGTCGGAGATGTGTTGCGGGTCGAGGCCGGCGAACTCTTCCTGGGACAGGCTCAGGGGGTAGTCGCCAGGGACGATCGGCTGCCGCTCGATCCCGAAAGCCTCGACCTCGTCGTCTCGTTGCTCAGCCTGCAGGAGACGGACGACCTGCCGGGACAGTTGATCCAGATGCGCCGCGCGCTTCGGCCCGACGGGCTTTTCCTGGCTTGCCTTGCGGGTGCGGGAACGCTGGCGGAACTGCGTGATTCGCTGCTGGCGGCCGAGACGGAAATCAGCGGCGGCGCCAGCCCGCGCGTCATTCCCTTCTTAGACGTGCGCGATGCCGGGGGCCTCCTACAGCGGGCAGGCTTTGCCCTTCCCGTCGCCGATGTCGACACCATCACGGTTCGTTATGGCGACATGTTCGGCCTGATGCGCGACCTGCGAGGCATGGGCGCCACCAATCCGCTGCTCGGTCGCCTGAAGCGCCCGACGCGGCGTGCGCTGTTCCTGCGCGCGGCCGAACTGTATCGCGAGCGCTACGCGGACCCTGACGGCCGCATCCGGGCGACGTTCAATCTGGTCTGGATGTCCGGTTGGGCGCCGCATGAATCGCAGCAGAAGCCGCTGAAGCCGGGTTCGGGAACGGTTTCGCTTGCCGAGGCACTCAAGTCGCGGGATCGCTCCTAGTGCAAGTCAGTTCAGTGTGGCGTTGAGGGCGGATGTGGGCTCACCGAAAAGGTATTCGATCGCGTCGTATACATTTCCGATCCCGCCGATGATGGCCAGCGACAGGACTGCTGCAATGAGCCCGTACTCGACGGCAGTGGCGCCGCTCTCGTCGATCCAGAATTTCTTGCGCATCGGCGGCCGCACTTTCCCCTGACTGGCCACCACCTTAGTCCCCAGCCGGGAATATCTCCTTAAGGGATGTGGTTAATCGTCACTTCGCGGGACGGGCGATAATCGTCGGAAAGCTTCAGTCGCAATCGCCGCTTCGGGAGCCGTTTGCGCGAATGATGCAGACCGAGTCGGGTCTTGACTGCAGCACGCTGCGGCGGATCGTGTAGCTGCGATCGTCGTTGATCGAACCCGTCGATATGAAGTCCAGCCCGCCGACGCCAGGCTTGCCCATCAGCCCATCCTCGACGAGTGGCGCGATGACGAGCCCAAGCGCGACCGCCACCGATCCGAAAATCAGCGCAAGCCGGACGGTACCGCCCGGGGCAAATCCGTTCGGTGAGCCGTTCCAGTCGTCATCTGTCCGCATCGCTGGTCCTCATCCTCGCCGTGGCATGTACGACCCTGGCTCGTCCCATACGAAGCCTCGCACGGGGGCCTGAACGTTTCATTAACGCTGTTGGGAACGGCGCGTCACCGCACCGTTCCCTTGTCAGAGAAGATCGATGAGGAAGGGGATGAGCGGCTCGTCGGCGGGTGGCATGGGAAAGTCACGCATGTCGCGCGGGCGCACCCATTTCAGGCGCTGCCCTTCAAGCCCGCGCGCTATTCCCTCGTAACGGCGGCAAATGAAGAGCGGCATCAGCAGATGAAATGCCTCGTAGGTATGGCTGGCGAAGGTCAGTGGCGCCAGGCAGGCGGCCTTGGTCTCGATACCGATCTCCTCGCGCAATTCGCGGATCAGCGTGTCTTCCGGCGTCTCGCCGGCCTCCACCTTCCCGCCCGGGAACTCCCAGAGACCGGCCATTGCTTTGCCGTCCGGGCGTTCGGCAAGAAGCACGCGGCCATCGGCGTCGACGAGCGCGCAGGCGGCGACGAGAAGGATGCGATTCTGGCTTGCGGACACCATCAGGCGCCTCCCGGCCTGCGGTAGTGGTAGCGATAGACGCCGGTAAAGCCGAGCGAACGGTAGAGCGCCAATGCAGGAGCGTTGTCGGCTTCCACTTGCAGCCACGCCTCGCGCGCACCACGATGCCGCGCCCATTTGAGCGCTGACAGTACCACCTGCCGACCGTAACCTTTGCCGCGTCGATCGGCCATCGTCGCCACCTCGAACAGTCCGGCAAGATCGCGGTCCTGTACGCAGATAGCGGTGGCCACCGGTTCGTCTCCATCCTTGGCGACAAACAGGCCTGCTTCCGGCTCGATGGATCCGATGACCTCCGACAGGCCAGGGCGCATGGCGGGCTCCATGGCGTGGACATGCAGGGCCGCTCCGACGAATCGTCCGATGTCCTTCATCGGAATCTGGTCCATCACGCCCTCCAGCTGCGCATTGTCGAGCGCGAGACGCATGACGATCGATTCCGAGAAACTCAGCCAGCCTTCGCGATCGAGATGAGCGGTGAGGCTCAAGCCGGCGAGCGGTGAGATGCGGAAGGTGAGGGCCCGCCCATAGGCGTCGAACCGCCGCTCCGCGCGCGCGATCCGGTCGAGAATGTTCGAGCCGTCTCCCGGGTCGAGCGGGTTGATCGAGTTCAGACGCTTGGCTGGCAGACCGGCTGTCAGGCGGATCACCCAGGTTCCGTCATACTGCACGAATGACGCTGGCCATGCACGAAACCCAGCAGCTTCGTAGCGCCTAACCATCGCCAGTTCCGGCATGTTGCCCAGTCCTGTCCGCACTCCGCCCCCGATCTAGCTGCGGTAGTCCCCGTTGATGGCGACGTATTCCTTCGTAAGATCGCACGTCCAGACCGTGGCCTTGCCGCGTCCGAGGCCGATGTCGACACCGATGCGGATACGATCGTTCTTCATGTAGCCTGAGACGGTTGCCTCCGCGTAGGCTGGGTCGCGTTCGCCCTCGTGGGCGACGCGGATGTCGCCGAACCAGATCGCGAGGCGGTCGCGGTCTGCCGGTTCGCCGGACTTGCCCACGGCCATGACCACGCGGCCCCAATTTGCGTCTTCGCCTGCGACCGCGGTCTTGACCAGCGGCGAATTAGCGATCGAAAGCGCGATGCGCTTGGCCGAGCGGGAAGATTTTGCGCCGGATACCGTGATTTCGATCTCCTTGCGTGCGCCTTCCCCATCGCGCACGACCTGCAGAGCCAGGTTCTTGAGCAGTCGGTTCAATGCGCGCTTGAATGGCGCGAGCGCCGGGTCGGCTTCCGATGTGACGCGGGGCGCCCCGCGTTCGGCCGCGGCTCCCGTGGCGAAGATCAGCAGCGTGTCGCTCGTGGACGTGTCGCTGTCCACCGTGACCGAGTTGAAGGTCAAATCTGCGCCGCGCTTCAAGAGCTTCTGGAGAACGGGGGCCTCGATCGGCGCGTCGGTGGCGACGAAGGAAAGCATCGTCGCCATATCGGGCGCGATCATGCCCGCGCCTTTGGCGATGCCGTTGATGGTGACGTCCGCGCTGCCCAGCTTGACCGTCGCGGTGGCGTACTTCGGATAGGTATCCGTGGTCATGATCGCCTTGCCAGCCTCGGACCAGCGATCGGCCGAACCCTCGACCGTTAGGCCGGCCAGCAGATGCGAAAATCGCTTGGCGTCGAGTGGCTCGCCGATCACGCCGGTGGAGGCGAGATAGACCTCGTTCTGGCCGCAGCCGACGGCCGCCGCAGCCGCGTCGGCTGTCATCGCGGTCGTCTGCCGCCCCTTCTTCCCGGTGAAGGCATTGGCGTTGCCGGAGTTGACCACCAGCACCCGCGCCTTGCCAGCCGGAAGGTTCTGCCGGCAGAAGTCGACCGGCGCTGACGGACATTTCGAACGGGTCAGCACCCCGGCAACAGCCGTGCCCGCATCGAAGGTCATCACTAGCAGATCGGTGCGGCCCTTGTACTTGATGCCGGCTTCGGCCGTCGCGATGCGCACCCCCTCGATCGGGGGCAAGACGGGATGGTTCAGTGGGGCAAGCGGCGAGACGGTGCTGGACATTGTGTGGGGGACCGCGTGCTGTTCGAGCTTACTGCGCTTCTTCTTCCTGGTCGTCTGCCTCACCAAGCGCCGCTTTCAGCGCCGGGTCCTGCACGTCGATGGTGGCCGCGTCGCGCAATGCCTGTACGGCGGCGAAATAGGTCTCTCTGAACAGCAGCGTCCGGACCTGTTCCTTGACCTGATCGAAGGTCGGCGGCTGCTGGGCACGCTTGTCCTCGACCTTGATCACGTGGAAGCCGAACTGCGTCTGGACCGGCTCCTTGGAGAACTGGCCCACCTCGAGTGCAAAGGCCGCTTCCTCGAATGCCGGAACCATCTGGCCCGGGCCAAAAAAGCCAAGGTCGCCGCCCTGCGCAGCCGCGCCGTCGGTGGACTTTTCCTTGGCGATCGCCTCGAAATCGCCACCCGCGTCGAGTTGCGCGATGATGGCCTCGGCCTCTTCCTTCGTCGCCACGAGGATGTGGCGCGCGCGGATCTCGTTGGTCGGTGGCGTCGCGGCGATCTCCATGTCGTAACGTGCGCGAACCGCTTCCTCGGTGACCTCGCCCGCGATGTTGGTCTCGATAAAGGCGCTGTGGAGCGCGCGTTGGCGCAGGAACTCCATCCGGTTCTTGAAGGCTTCGGTCTCGTCCAGACCTTCTTGGTCTGCCTTGTCAGCTAGCAGGCGAATCTCGATGGCTGCGCTGAGCGCGGCCGCGCGCTTTTGCTCCTCGGGAAGCTGGGCGAACTGCGGGCCGAGGTCGCCCTGCGCCATCTCCAAGTCGTTCTCGGTGATTGGCGAGCCGTTCACGATGGCCACGACCGCCAAGTTGGGGGCTGCGTCCTGGGCGAACACCACGGCGGGTGCCGCGAACACGAGCCCGAGAACCAGGCAGCATGCGGCAAGCGGGCGATGGGAGATGGAAGGACGCATCGGAAATCTCCAGATGGAAGCGTGGGGCGCAGCCTTTCGCGCCGGAATAAGGCGAAATTTGGCGAACGGAGGCTCCGGCGGCGAACGTTGACATCGCCAGCGCCCCCTCTTATCTGTCCTTCGACTTGGCGTCCAGAACCGTTTTCCGGACGCTTTTTCGGTTGAGGACTGCGCTGAAAATCCCCGCAATGGCGCGATCCCGCCGGCCCATGCCGGAGCGGTTTCTTTTGAAAGGACCATTGAATGGTCAATCTCGGTGGCCTCGCCCGCAAGATTTTCGGTTCGGCCAATGACAGGCGCGTGAAGTCGTTGCGACCGAAGGTCGCCGCGATCAATGCGCTGGAAGCTGAAATGAAAGCGCTCTCAGACGAAGCGCTGCGCGGCAAGACCGACGAATTCCGCGCCGAACTTGCCAACGGACGCGAACTATCCGACCTGCTTATCCCGGCCTTCGCTGTGGCGAGGGAAGCCGCCCGCCGGTCGATAGGACTGCGTCCATTCGACGTGCAGCTCATCGGCGGCATGGTCCTGAACGATGGCGGCATCGCCGAGATGCGGACCGGCGAGGGCAAGACGCTGGTGGCGACGCTCCCGGTTTATCTCAATGCACTCACCGGCAAGGGCGTGCACGTTGTCACAGTGAACGACTATCTCGCCAAGCGCGACTCCGAGTGGATGGGTCGCGTCTACGGCTTCCTCGGCCTGACCACCGGCGTCATCGTGCACGGAATCAGCGACGAGCAGCGCAAGGCGGCCTATGGCTGCGACGTCACCTATGGGACGAACAACGAGCTCGGCTTCGACTATCTGCGCGACAACATGAAGTACGAGCGCTCGCAGATGGTTCAGCGCGGTCACAATTACGCGATCGTCGACGAGGTGGATTCGATCTTGATCGACGAGGCGCGTACCCCGCTGATCATATCCGGCCCGCTTGACGACCGATCCGAGCTCTACAATCAGATCGATACGTTCATTCCGCGCCTCGATACGTCCGACTTCGAGATCGACGAAAAGCAGCGCACGGCCACCTTCACGGAGGAGGGGACTGAGAAGCTCGAGAACCTCCTGCGCGAGGCCGGCCTGTTGAAGGGCGCTTCGCTTTACGACGTCGAGAACGTCTCGATCGTCCACCACGTTAACAATGCGCTGAAGGCCCACCGGCTTTTCCAGCGCGACAAGGACTACATCGTCCGTGATGATGAGATCGTCATCATCGACGAATTCACCGGCCGTATGATGCCTGGCCGTCGCTATTCTGAAGGCCTGCACCAGGCGCTGGAAGCCAAGGAGCACGTCAAGGTTCAGCCTGAGAACCAGACGCTCGCCTCGATCACCTTCCAGAACTATTTCCGCATGTACGGCAAGCTTGCCGGCATGACAGGCACTGCATCGACGGAGGCCGAGGAGTTCGGCAACATTTATGGTCTAGGCGTCTCGGAAATCCCCACCAACCTGCCTGTCTCGCGGCTCGACGAGGATGACGAGGTCTACCGGACCGTAGAGGAGAAGTTCAAGGCGATCGTCCGCGAGATCAAGGAGGCCAGCGCCAAGCGCCAGCCGATCCTGGTCGGAACGACATCGATCGAGAAGTCGGAATTCCTCGCCGAACGCCTGCGCCAGGACGGCATCATGAATTTCGAGATCCTGAACGCCCGCCATCACGAGCGGGAAGCGCAGATCGTCGCGCAGGCCGGCAAGCCAGGCGCGATCACCATCGCCACCAACATGGCCGGCCGTGGCACCGACATCCAGCTCGGAGGCAATGCCGACATGCGCATTGCCCATGAACTGGCAGGCGTTCCAGAGGGACCGGACCGCGACGCGCGCGAGAAGGCGATACGTGAGGATGTCCAGCGCCTGAAGGAAGAGGCGCTCGCAGCCGGGGGCCTCTACGTGCTGGCCACCGAGCGTCACGAATCGCGCCGAATCGACAACCAGTTGCGCGGTCGTTCGGGACGACAGGGAGATCCTGGCCGTTCGAAGTTCTTCCTGTCCCTTCAGGATGACCTGATGCGGATCTTCGGCTCCGAACGGATGGACGGCATGCTGCAGAAACTTGGCCTCAAGGAAGACGAGGCCATCATCCATCCCTGGATCAACAAGGCGCTCGAGAAGGCGCAGAAGAAGGTCGAGGCGCGCAATTTCGACATCCGAAAGAACCTGCTCAAGTATGATGACGTGATGAACGACCAGCGCAAGGTCGTTTTCGAGCAGCGCAAGGAACTGATGGACGGGGAGAACCTCTCCGAGACCGTCGCCGAGATGCGTCGGGACGTCGTCGAGGAACTCGTCTCCAAGCATATCCCCGAAAACGCCTATGCCGAACAGTGGGAGATCAAGGGTCTCGTCGAGGGCGTGCGTACCAATCTCAATCTCGACCTGCCGATCGAAGCCTGGGCGCAGGAAGAGGGCATCGACGAGGAGCAGATCACCGAGCGCCTGATGCAGGCGGCCGAGGCGATGGCGAAGGATCGCGCCGAACGCTTTGGACCGGAGATCATGACATATGTCGAGAAGTCGGTCCTGTTGCAGACGCTCGACCATCTCTGGCGCGAACATCTGGTCAATCTCGACCATCTCCGCTCTGTCGTCGGCTTCCGTGGCTATGCCCAGCGCGACCCGCTCAACGAGTACAAGTCCGAGGCCTTCGAGCTCTTCCAGGCCATGCTCGCCAACCTGCGTCAGGCGGTAACGGCGCAGCTCATGCGGGTCGAATTGGTCAGGGAAGCTGCCGAAGCGCCGCCTCCTTCCGTACCGCGGGCGGTCGGCCATCACATCGATGCGACGACCGGTGAGGACGAGTTCACGGACGAGGACGTCATCTCGGCCGTGTACGAGACGGGCTTCGTCACGCCGGAGCAGCGCGATCCCGAGAACCCGTCGACCTGGGGCAAGATCGGGCGCAATGAGGCCTGTCCCTGCGGTTCGGGAAAGAAGTTCAAGCACTGCCACGGCGCCTTTGTCTGACGCTTCCGCAATGGCCGCAGCCGTATCGGAGGCGGGCCGCCGAACCGTTTCTTAAACTGTGCATGCTAAGGCTCGAAGCGTCGCAATGACGCGTTCGGGGTATGTGTACGGTGCGTTTTTCAGCCGCAACGACAGCGGACAGGTGGCTACCGGAGCGTCTTGCCTCGGCGGCGCGGCCGTTGCTCGAGCGTGCCGACGCCTTGCTTGCCGCGCGTGATGAAGCTGGCGAGGCCGGCCGTGTCTCGCTCATCGCGTTCGCCATCCGTATCGGCAATGCCATCATAGCGTTCGTTAGCCAGGTCCTTCTGGCCCGCTGGATGGGACCATTCGAGTATGGCATCTTCGTACTCGTCTGGGTGACGATGGTCATCGCAGGCAATCTGTCCTGTCTCGGCTTTCACACGTCGGTCATCCGTTTCGTATCGGAGTATCGCGAGAAATCGCAGTCGGCAGAACTTCGCGGCCTTCTGCTAACGAGCCGCCTCTTTGCCCTCGCGTCGTCTACACTGATTGCCGGTATCGGCTTTGCCGGCCTGTGGTGGTTCGAGGAAGCCGTTGAAAGCTATTACGTGGTGCCGTTCTATCTCGGCATCATCTGTCTGCCGATGATTGCATTGTCCGATCTCCTGCAAGGCATCTCGCGCGCCAATGCCTGGGCCTTTTCGGCTCTCTCTCCGACCTATCTGGTGCGGCCGGTCCTCATCATCCTGTGCATGGCGGGCGCGCTCGCCGCGGGCTACGAACCCAGCGCGCAGACCGCGATTATCTGCGCCATCATGGCGACTTACATCACGACGGTCTGGCAGCTGATCACTGTCTCGGGCCGCGCCGACCGGCTGGACGGACGCGGGCCGCGCAAGATTCTGTTTCGGCAGTGGTTTCTGGTCTCGATGCCGATCTTCCTGGTGGAGAGCTTCTTCTACCTGCTGACGAACGCGGACGTGCTCATGGTCGGCCGCTACCTGCCGCCGGACGACGTCGCGATCTATTTCGCCACGGTGAAGACGCTGGCACTCGTTCACTTCGTCTATTTCGCGGTCAAGACCGGAGTCGCCCAGCGCTATGCCTCGATCTGGCACGGGGGGGACAAGGCGGAGTTCCGTTCCTTCGCCCAGGCGACCGTCGGCTGGACCTTCTGGCCATCGCTTGCGATGGCCGTCGTCGTCCTGGCGCTTGGTCAGCCGATCCTCGCCCTTTTCGGACCGCATTTCGACCAGGGCTATCCTCTGCTTTTCGTGCTGGTGCTCGGCGTTGTCGCGCGTGCCGCCGTCGGGCCAGCCGAGAGCCTGCTCACGATGAGCGGGAACCAGAACATCTGCGCCGGCGTCTACGCGTTGACGCTGGCGATCAACGTGGCTCTCAACGTGGTGCTCATACCGTTGTATGGCCTGTGGGGCGCGGCGGTGGCGACGGCGGTGGCCATGAGCTTCGAGGCCCTGGCTCTCTCCTTTACCGTGTGGCGGAGGCTTGGGATCGTGATGGCGGTCTTCCTGCCCGCAACCTTGTCCAAGGACGCGTGACCATGACGGCAATTCCGATCCTCGAGGAAATGAGTGGCAGTCCGGCCGGCGCGATGATCGCCAGCCTGGCGGGCCTTCGGGGCGAGGCGCTCGACCCCAAACGAGCCGAACTGATGCTCACCAACGGGACCGACCGGCGGCTGGCGATTTATCCGGCATCGGCGGGCTTCGACCTCGTCGAGGAACTCGACTTCCTCTGCCTGCGGACGGTCGAGCCCAACATCTTCTTCAATCCGCGGTTCCTCGCACCGGCGATGCCGAGGCTCGAGGATCGAGAGGTGCGGCTGGCCGTGATTCGCGATGGAGACGAGGACAAGAACCGGCTGCGCATGTTGATGCCATTCTCGGTGGAGCGTCCTTCCGTCCCGATCGGCGTGCCGATCATGCGCACATGGTCGAGCCCCTTCGGACCCCTCGGCACCCCGCTGATCGATCGGGACGATCCGGTGGGCGTGATCGATGACTTCCTGTCCATGCTGGGGAGGCCACACCTCAAGCTGCCGGGCGTCCTCGTGCTGCCGGACATGCGGCTTGACGGCGCTGCAGCACGCGTCATGCGAACAGCGGCACTGGGACGAAATCTGACCGTGATCGAGACCGACCGGGTGAGCCGGCCTTTCCTCCAGAGCAATCTCGACGGCGAGGCCTATCTCAAGGAGACGCTGCGTTCCCACCACGTGCGCGAGTTCCGTCGCGTGAAACGCCGTCTTGGCGAACTCGGCGCGGTGGAACATGTGGTGGCGCGTCAGCCCGAGGAGGTCCGGCTCGCGCTGGAGGAGTTCATGGCGCTCGAATCGTCAGGCTGGAAAGGCCGGGAGCGCTCGGCGCTCGCGGCCGACCGGTTCCGCGCTCCATTCGCGCGCGAGGCGATCCACCGCTTGGCGCAGCGGGACCTGTGCCGCATTCATTCGCTGACGCTCGACGGCAAGACCATCGCCAGCCTTGTCGTCTTCGTCGAACAGGGCATCGCCTATACTTGGAAGACCGCCTATGACGAGGCATACGCGGCTTATTCGCCGGGAACGCTCCTGGTGATCGAGGTCACCCACCAGCATCTGGATGATCCCAATATCACGGCGACGGACTCCTGCGCCGTCCCCGACCATCCGGTCATGAGCCGGCTCTGGCGCGAGCGACGCGAGATGGGAACGCTGGTTATCGGCCTCACCCCGGGGGCCGACAGGCCTGCCCGCCAGGCAGCCGGCCAGATCCATCTCTATCGCGAGACGCGCAACTTCGCGCGCCTTATACGCACGCGACTGCGAGGGCTTCTGAAACGCCGCTGAACCTTATCGGGCGGGGTGCGCCGACCGGTCCTCAGCCTCGCGCCGGGCGCGTTCGCGGAAGATGCGGCGAATGACCTTGCCTGTGGTCGTCAGCGGCATCGAGTCGACGAATTCCACTTCGCGAGGATACTCATGAGCCGACAGGCGCTCGCGTACCCATGAGCGGATCTCGTCGCCCAGACTCTCCGACGGCGCGATGCCGTCCTTCAGCACGATGTAAGCTTTCACAATCTCGGTGCGGAGGGCGTCCGGCTTGCCCACCGCGGCCGCGAGCGCGACCGAGTGGTGACCCGTCAGGCAATCCTCGATCTCGCCGGGACCGATGCGGTAGCCGGCCGACGTGATGACATCGTCGTCGCGGCCGAAGAAATGAATGTAGCCGTCCCGGTCGACCACCCCCTGGTCACCGGTTGTCATCCAGTCGCCGATGAACTTTTTTGCCGTCGCCTCGGGGTTGTTCCAGTACTCCAGAAACATCACCGGGTCGGGACGGCGCACGGCGATCTGGCCAGGTTCGCCCGCCGGCACCGGCCTCCCAGCGTCATCGATCAGTTCCACATCATGTCCTGGGACCGGCTTGCCGGTCGAGCCGGCACGGCTGACGCCGATCTCCGCGCAGGATCCCAGAACCAGATTGCACTCCGTCTGGCCGTAGATCTCGTTGACCGTCAGCCCCAGTTCAGTCCGAGCCCATTCATAGGTTTCACGGCCGAGCGCCTCGCCGGCCGATGCGACGCTGCGCAGGCCTTTGGGGAAAATGCGGCCGATGTCGGGACGGGATTTCATCATCCTGAGCGCGGTCGGCGGAATGAACGCGTTGCGCACGCCAGTCTCGCGCATCAGTGCACAGGCCGCCGCCGGGTCGAACTTCTCGGATCGCGACGAGACCACCGGTATCCCGAAGTAAAGTGCGGGCAGGAGCGCATTGAGCAGACCGCCCGCCCAGGCCCAGTCTGCCGGCGTCCAGAAGCGATCTCCCGCCTGCGGCATGAACTCGTGCGTCATCTGCATGCCCGGCAGGTGTCCGAGGAGGACACGATGTCCATGCAAAGCTCCCTTCGGCGGCCCTGTCGTCCCTGAGGTGAAGATCATCATCGCCGGATCGTCGGGCGTCGTGTTCTCCGGCAAGAAGCGGGGGCTTCCCTCCGAAACGAGCCTCTCGAAGCCCACGGCACCGTCAGCGTCGCCCTCGACCAGCACCACGAGTTCGAGATCGGCAAGGCGCGCGCGGATGCGGGCCAGCTTGAGCGCGCCGGCGGCATTGGTGACCACCGCTTTGACGCCCGCGGTCGCCAGCCGGTATTCCAACGCCTCGACTCCGAACAGCAGCGCCAGCGGGACCGCGATGGCGCCAAGCTTGTAGATCGCGACATGGCTGATAGCGGTCTCGAAGCTTTGCGGCAGCAGCAGGGCAACCCGATCGCCGCGGCCGATGCCGCGTAGTCCAAGCGCTGAGGAGAGAGCGGAGGATCGGGTCGATAGCTCGTGATAGCTCAGTGTCTCGGCGACACCGTCCGGCCGCCATTCGATCAGCGCCGTGCGTCCGGGTTCGCGCGCTGCCCAGACGTCTGAGACAGCGACGCCAATGTTGAAACTGTCAGGTATTGTCCACTGGAATGCGGATCTGAGCGCGTCATAGCCGTCGCGGCGTTCGAGCATGGAGGCTTCGTCTCCGCTCCTCCGCTATTGATATAGCCGCTCGCCTCCCGCGAGCACTGGCGAAAGCTGTTACGCAAAGCAGCGGATTATGGCAAGTGCAGACAATCCGGTTGAGCGTCGTGTACCTGGATCCAGACGCTTTCCTGGACCAAGTGCGCCGGATTTGCGGATGCCGTCGCTGCGGTTATGATGCGAACGAGGCGCCGGGTTCGTGGGGCCAAACATCTCGTCGGATGCACGCAATGGAATTGACCTGCTATGTCGAGGCGGACGGTGCGGGTTCGAGGTCAGGCCAGCCCCGTCGCGACGCGAATGGATGGATGCCGCGCAAGGACGCAACCCCAACCGGTGCCTGCCGCTGGTCGTGGCGAACGGATATGGCTGGGAGATCCTTTCACCGGTCGGGTTCTCCGCGATCTGGAGCGGCGGCCAGCATCGGGACGGGCTCGTTATCCTTGAGGACCGGGGAACGACGCCGCCGGCTCACAGCCATTTCGGCGAGGGCATCCTGACGTTCAAGATGCCACTGGTCTTCCGAACCGATCCTGGAACGGACCTCATGGTGCAGGGACCGATCAACCGTCCGAAGGATGCGATCGCCCCTCTCACGGCGCTAGTCGAAAGCGACTGGGGTCCCTTCAGCTTCACGATGAACTGGATATTCACGCGCGCCCGGACCGCCGTCAGGTTCCGCAAGGGCGAACCGATCTGCCACATCTTTCCGGTCAAGCGGGGAGCGCTCGAGCGCGTCGAGCCAAGAATGATGCCCCTATCCGCGCAGCCCGATCTCGAAGCGAGCCATGGCGAGTGGTCCGCCGCCCGAAAGCAGTTCAACGCCGATCTGAAGGTCGAGGGCAGCGATGCCCGGAAAGCCAAATGGCAGAAGCACTACCAGCGCGGAACCGATTATCATGGAAACCCGGGACCGGACTCACACCGTACCAAGTCCAATGCGAGGCCGTTCAGGAAGGTTCCGTTCTGACCCGGGTGATCCGTATGGTGCCCCTGGCCGGGTTCGAACCAGCACTCCTTTCGGAACTCGATTTTGAGTCGAGCGCGTCTACCAATTCCACCACAGGGGCCCGTGGGACATCCAGCCTGGCCGGACGGCTGCGGACTATACGAGCGCGTGGCGGCACGTCAAACGCTTTTTGATCCGCGGACCCGGTCGAAAAGCATGTTCGGCTCACGCGTTCGTCGCTTCCCTTGGATTGCTAAAGGCACTAGACATCCCGCGTCAAACGGGGGCTCCCCATGCTTCGCAGACTTTACGACTGGACGATGTCGCTTGCCGCCACGCGCAATGCAGAACGCGCGTTGGCGGGGGTATCTTTCCTCGAAAGCTCCTTCTTTCCGATTCCGCCTGACGTGCTTCTGATCCCGATGGTGCTCTCGGAACGCGGGAAGTGGATCCGCTACGCCTTGATCTGCACCGTTGCGTCGGTACTCGGGGCCTTGCTGGGCTACGCGATCGGAGCTTTTCTGTTCGATCTGATCGGTCAGCCGATCCTGAAGCTCTACAACGCGGAACAATCCTTCGACAAAGTCCAGGACTGGTACGAGACCTGGGGCGGCTGGGGTGTGCTTTTTGCCGCCATCACACCGTTCCCGTACAAGGTACTGACCATCTTTTCCGGCTTCTCCGGACTCGACCTTGTGACGTTCATCGCCGTATCCATCATCGGCCGTGGCTTCCGGTTCTTCCTCGTGGCGTGGCTCCTGAACCGCTTCGGCGCCCCGATCCGCATCTTCATCGAAAGACACCTGGGTCTTCTTTTCACCGTGTTCATGGTGCTGCTGGTCGGCGGCTTCGTAGCCATACGCTACGTTTTCTGACAGGTCGATTCCATGTCCCTCACAGCCCCGGCCGGCCGCCGTCTGACGTTCATCGCCTCCTTCCTTGCCCTGGCGATGGCCGGCGTCGTCGGTTCGGCGCTACTGTTCGAGCACGTCGGAGGCTTCATCCCCTGCAAATTGTGCCTGGAGCAGCGGCTACCCTATTACATCGGCGCTCCGATGATGCTCGCGGCCGCGCTCGCGTCGACCTTGCGCCTGCCAGGCGTCGTCACCCGCGGCCTCATGTTCGTCGGCGCGCTCATCATGACCTGGAGCCTGTGGATGGGCGTCTATCACTCCGGTGTCGAATGGGGCTGGTGGGCAGGACCGACGGATTGCGGCGCCGTTGCCGGCGCACCGGCGGGCGGCAATTTGCTCGATTCGCTGAACACGGTGATCCCGCCATCCTGCGACGACGCGGCGTTGCGGATCCTCGGACTGTCGCTTGCCGGCTGGAACGCCGTCGCCAGCCTTGTCCTGGCGGCGATCGGTTTTCGCGGCGCTTTCGCGAAGGGCTGAGCCGAGTTCCGATCAGGGCTCCAGTTCGACGTCCCAGTAGAGATAGTCCATCCAGCTTTCGTGCAAATGGTTCGGCGGAAAGAGCCTGCCATTGTTGTGAAGGTCGTGGACCGTCGGATGGAAAGGCTTCTGCATGGGCCACATGCGCGCCTGCGCCGGCAGCATTCCACCTTTCTTGAGATTGCATGGCGAGCAGGCGGCGACGACGTTCTCCCACGTCGTTTCGCCACCGCAGCAGCGCGGTATGACATGGTCGAAGGTTAAGTCCTCGTGCGTGCCGCAGTACTGGCACTGGAAGCGATCGCGAAGGAAGACATTGAAGCGAGTGAAGGCTGGGTTACGCGAGGGCTTCACATAAGCTTTCAGGCAAACCACGCTGGGGATTCGCATCGAAAACGATGGAGACGAGACGGCGTGATCATACTCGGCCACGATGTTAACCCGGTCGAGGAAAACCGCCTTGATGGCGTCCTGCCATGACCAGAGCGACAATGGATAATAGCTAAGCGGTCGGTAGTCCGCGTTCAGGACGAGCGCGGGCAGGCTATCCGGCGAGACGGAAACCGTCACTTCGATCCACTCCTATGTTGCTGAGAACGGAACGGCGCGGATACTGTAAGCCACAGATGTCAGGAATGTGAAGCGGCCAAATTGCTGCACTCGGTTCCAGCTGTCGTTAAGCCATCCGGTCTTTTCAAGGGCTTGGCCGGAATCAGGCCGGCGGCCCCCCCTCGCGACCCTTCATGGTGCGGTAGTATGCCCAGAAAAGCCGCGCGGCCGTGCCTCGATGAGGCGCCCATGATTCGGCCAGGACCGCGAGCCTGACGGCGGCCGGACGGGGTATCATGCCGAGCGCATGGCCGACCGCGCTCTGCAACGCTACGTCCCTTGCGGGAAAGATGTCGGGGTGACCGGCCGCGAACAGGAGATAGATTTCGGCTGTCCAGGGCCCGATGCCATGAACCGCCGACATGCGAGTGATCGCCTCACCCGCGTCTAGCTGGCATAGTGCCTCCAGATCGAGTTTGCGCTCCAGCACGGCATCGGCTGCGGCGCGCAGTGCCTTCTGCTTGGGGCGGGAGAGCCCGGCCTCGCGATACAGGGCGTCGTTGGCCATCCGAATCGCCTGGGGCGTCATGGGGCACAAGAGCGTCAGCCGCTTCAGAATCGCCGCGGCGCTCGCCACCGACACTTGCTGCGACACGATGATCGAGACGAGGCTTGAAAATCCCGGTTCCGTGCGGCGCAGCGGGACGTCGCCGGCCTGCTGCCGGACGGCCGCCAGCCGAGGGTCGAGCGCGCAAAGCGCGTCCAGCCCGTCTTCGACATCGGTCATGGTTTCGATCCTGCGCATGCCCTTCCTCTTTGCGTGCCCGGACAGTAGCAATCGATACCCGTCCAATCCAAGCCGTCCTGCGAGCGCCCATGACACTGCCCACTTTCCGATTCGCGCCGAGCCCCAACGGCGCACTGCATCTTGGCCATGCCTTTTCGGCCTTGCTCAATGCACGCATGGCGGCTGAAGCCGGCGGACGGCTCCTTTTGCGCGTCGAGGACATCGACTTGGAACGCTGCGCGCCGGAGTTCGAACGCGGCATTCTGGAAGATCTTGTCTGGCTCGGGCTCCAGTGGGAGCAGCCGGTGCGACGCCAGTCGCAGCACTTCGGTGACTACTCGGAAGCACTGCGGCGGCTCGTCGACGAGGATCTCGCCTATCCGGCATTCATGAGCCGGGGTGAGGTTCGTGCGTGGCTAGCCGAGGAGGCGCCCGCCGACTGGCCCCGCGACCCCGACGGTGTGCCCCTGTTTCCGCCTCGCGACCGCGGCCTGTCGGCGCGCGCTCGAAAAGCCCGCATTGGAGACGGCGAGTCCTATTCCTGGCGTCTAGACATGAACGCCGCCCTGGCGCGTCTGCGCCGCCCGCGGACATGGGAGGAAACCGGCATGGGGCCGGCAGGCGAAACAGGCGTCGTCGTCGCCGATCCGGCCGCGTGGGGCGACGTCGTTATCGCGCGAAAGGACGTGCCGGCAAGCTACAATCTGTGCGTGGTGGTGGACGACGCCATCCAGGGCGTCACTGACGTCGTGCGCGGCCGTGACCTGTTCCACGCGACCGCCGTGCACCGCGTGATGCAGGACCTGCTCGGCCTGCCGGTGCCGAGCTATCACCATCACGACCTGATTCTAGGCGAGGATGGACGAAAGCTTTCCAAGAGCCGCCGCGACACCGCGCTGAGGAGCTTGCGCGATGCCGGAATGACGCCCGCCAACATCGCGAGGATGGTCGGACTTGAAACGGCCGGATGAAGCGCTGTCAGGGTCTGTTGAGGGCCGCCTTCACCAGAAGCAGCGTCATGAGCGATAGAAATGCGCCGCCTAATCCGACGAACGAGGCCTCCTGCACGTCGGAAAGACGTATACCATAGAAGTTGAACAGGTAGATCGAACCGAAAAAGCCGCCGGTCAGGATCACGGTCATCGGGGTCGGCCCGACTCCATCGCGGCCTATGATCGCGCTAAGGCCCATGGAAAGAATGAAGGACAGGATCGTTACGACCGAAACGGCCATGAAGAGCCACCAGGCACTCAGGTTCCAGATCACGACGTTTGCCCCTCGTTTCCCGGGCCAGAAGCCCTGGTACTCACGATAACCGGTCCGTGGACACTATCGCACAATCCTTTCCCTTTGATTATTCGCCCGGCCGTTGACCAGTGAAGACACCATGACCCTCGCCAGACTCGCTCCAGCCGTCTTTGTCGTCCTCTGGGCGACCGGGTTCATCGGTGCCCGCTATGCAATGCCGTGGTCGGAACCGTTCAGCTTCCTGGCGGTGCGCTTCGCGATCGCATTTGCTCTGCTCGCGGTTCTTGTGCAGGTGCTCAGACGAGCGAGGGCCGGCTGGCGCGAAGCGGCGCATGCGGCCTTCGCCGGCATGCTGATGCACGGGGTCTATCTGGGCGGCGTCTTCTGGGCCATCCGGCACGGCATGCCGGCGGGGCTGTCGGCGCTGATCATCGGTCTTCAGCCACTCATCACGGCCATCATGGCCGGCCTGTTCCTCGGCGAGCGGGTCTTGCCGCGACACTGGCTTGGACTTTTAGTCGGTTTCCTCGGCGTCTCGATCGTCCTCTGGCCGAAGCTGGGCCAGATCGCGGGCGGCGTGACGGCGGTCACGCTGACGGCGTCGATCATCTCTGTCATCGGCATGAGCGCCGGCACCATCTGGCAGAAGCGCTTCATCACCGGCGTCGATCTCGTCTCGGTGACGCTCTACCAGTATCTCGGTGCGACGATCCTGATGGCGCTTGGCTCGCTGGCGTCGGAGACGCGCGTCTTCGTCCCGACGGTCGAATTGTTCCTGGCCATGGCCTGGTCGGTATTCGTGCTGTCGATCGGCGCGATCCTGCTCTTGATGTATCTGATCCGGCACGGCGAGATGGCCAAGGTGGCGTCGCTCTTTTACCTCGTGCCCGCCTGCACGGCCGTGATGGCGTGGGTGCTCTTTGGCGAGGAGCTCACGTCCGTGCAGATCCTCGGAATGATCGTCGCAACCGTCGGCGTCGGCATGGCGTCGGCTCAGCGTCCGATCTGGGCGCGGGCCTCGCGGTAGCGGCGAATCGCGGCATTGAACTCGCCCCCGAGTATGAAGATCACCGAGACGATGTAGAGGAACACAACCGCGATCATGATCGAAGCCAGTCCGGCATAGGTCGTGACATATGTCGAGAACTGCGCGAGATAGGCCGCAAATAGCGCTGACCCGGCGATCCAGCCGATTACGGTCAGCGCAATTCCGGGAAGAATGTCGAGAAGCGATCGTCGGCCCGCCGGTAGCCAGAAGTGCACGCAGACGAGCCCAATCACGATGACCGCCGAAGCGATCGTGTAACGCCAGATGGTGATCGTGCCCATGTAGGGGGAGATCCATTCGAACTGCTGTTCGGCTATCCGGCCGACGAGAGGAGCCAGCACGAGCAGCACGCTGATCGCCAGGAAGCCCAGTGTGGCGATCAGCACGAACGCGAGGCTCTGCAATCTGCGGAAAAGAAAGGAACGATGCTCGGTCACGCGATAGGCGCGGTTGAGCGAGACGCGCAGCGCCTCGATGCCATTGGACGCGAAGACGCCCGCTGCCACGATGCCGAAGGTCAGGACGTCGGTCCGCTGGACCGTGAGCACGTTCGTCACTTCCCGCGCGATGGGCTCGGCGATCTCCTGCGGCCAGGTGTCGAATACCAGGTGAACGGCCGTATCTGCAAAGGCGTTTGCCCCGAGGAAGCTGGCCAGTGTCGTGGCAAAGATCAGGAACGGGAACACCGCTAGCAAGGCGGACAAGGCGAGATGGCTCGCCATCGACCAGCCATCATCCGTATCGAAGTGGCCATAAGCATCGGCCAGGATGCGCCGCGCCGCGGTCATTCCCCGCATGAACTCTCCTCTTGATTGTGCCGCCTCCGCGAATATGTGAAGTCAGGCAGCGTCAATGGCAACCCGCAAGGGACATTCGCCGACGGGCCCAGAGCGACACGAGAACGCGTACCACTGCTTTCCCGAGCGTCGTTCAGGTTTCTCCGCTAGGTGCTGACATTGCCGATCTAACGCCCTAGATCCATCGCAGTTTCCATTTTCCCTCTTCAATGCTGGAACTCCGCCATGTCCACCGTCTTCAACATCCTTGCAATCGTCGTCATGGTGGCCGTGGTCATCGTGCTCGTCCGGGGCCTCATCAACATGCTGCGCGGCGGATCGGGCAATACGTCCAACAAGCTGATGCAGGCGCGTGTCTTCCTTCAGTTCGTTGCACTCGTCTTCATTATGCTGGCACTGTGGTTCAGCCGCTCGGGCACGGCCGGCTGATCCGGCGACAGGGGAATAAGATGGTCAAGCTCAACAAGATCTACACCCGGACAGGCGACGACGGCACGACTGGCCTGGTCAACGGGGAACGACGCGCGAAATCGGATCTGCGGATCGAAGCCTTTGGCACCGTCGACGAAGCGAATGCCTGTATCGGGCTTGCGCGCCTGCACACCGCCGCGGACCATCCGGAAATCGACAGGATGCTGGAGCGGATCCAGAACGACCTCTTCGACCTCGGCGCTGATCTGGCGACGCCGGGCAGCACCCGCATAGAGGGATACGAACCACTACGGATCGTCGCCAGTCAGGTTCTGCGCGTGGAGGCCGACATCGACGGCCTCAACGTGAGGCTCGAACCACTGCGATCCTTCGTGCTCCCTGCCGGATCGCCAGCCGCCGCCGCATTGCACCTCGCCCGCACGGTCGCACGGCGCGCCGAGAGAGCCATGGTCGCCGCCAACGAAGCGGAAGCCGATGACATCGGCGCCGAAGCCCTGAAGTACATCAATCGCGTCTCCGACTTCCTCTTCGTCGCCGCCAGGGTGGTCAATGGAATGGGCTCCGCCGACGTGTTATGGGTGCCTGGAGCCAATCGCTGATTCGAGGGAGGCGGGGCGATGTTCATACCGCTTCATGATGCGAACAGTCTGAAGCATATCCGGCTCCAGTACATCACGCTCGGCATCATCGTCGCCAATGTCGTCGTCTTTGTCCTGATGGCCGTCAACGACGGTTCGCAAGCCACGGTCTACGGACTTGGCTACGTGCCGGCGGTGGTGCACGACGTGGCCGAGTTGCCGCCTCACCTTGTGTTGGTCCCCGAGGGCTTCACCTACGTCACCTACGCGTTCCTTCACGGCGACTTCTTCCACCTTGCTGGCAACATGCTGTTCTTGTGGGTCTTCGGCGACAATGTCGAGGACGCGCTTGGTCATTTCCGGTTCCTCCTTTTCTATTTCGCCTGCGCGGCCGCCGGCGCCGCATTCCACGGGATGCTGGCGCCCGGGTCCGAAATCCCCTTGGTAGGTGCCTCCGGCGCCATCGCCGGCATCGTTGCGGCCTATTTGGTCCTGCATCCCCGCGTGAAGGTCTGGGTGCTTGCTTTCGGGCGAATCCCGCTGCGCATACCCGCCTTCATTCCGTTGATCCTGTGGGTCGGATTCCAGATGCTGATGCTGACCGTCGGCGACGACAGCAACATTTCCTGGGCTACCCATGTCGGAGGCATCCTGTGCGGCGCCATCCTGGTCGTCATCATGAAGCGCCCCGAGGTGCCGCTGTTCGATCGGCGTATCGTCACACCCGCCGCGGTGGAGACGACGGGAGAACCGGCTCCCGCACGCAAGACACAAGTAAGGTGGGGCAGGCAGTAGCGCAGTTGCGTTCCGGCGCATTGTTCCGGTTTCGCGAGGCCGTAGGAAACGTCTGCGACGTTTCCACTGTTGACGTAAACGTCAATCAAACATAGGGTCCGCGCGCGTCGAAATGCCCCGTGCACAGCCATTTTTCGAAGACGGATGTCGGCTTGGGACTAGCGGCGACTGCGGCGCGGATGTTAAACGCCGCGCGAAACGTGTCCAAGGAGAGGTTCCGCGTCCATGAAAGTTCTCGTTCCTGTGAAGCGGGTTGTCGACTACAACGTGAAGATCCGTGTGAAGTCGGACGGTTCGGGCGTGGAACTCGCCAACGTGAAGATGTCGATGAACCCGTTCGACGAGATCGCCGTCGAGGAGGCGATCCGACTGAGGGAAGCGGGCAAGGTGACCGAGATCATCGCCGTTTCCGTCGGTCCGCAGCAGGCGCAGGAGACCATCCGGACCGCGCTTGCCATGGGCGCGGATCGCGGGATCCTGATCAAGGTGGACGAGATCGTCGAGCCGCTGACGGTGGCCAAGCTGCTGAAGGGGGTGGTCGAGGCCGAAGGACCCGAACTCGTCATCCTCGGCAAGCAGGCGATCGACGACGACGCCAACCAGACCGGGCAGATGCTGTCGGCGCTGCTGGGCTGGTCGCAGGGGACCTTCGCCTCCAAGCTCGAAATCGATGGCGCCACGGCGAGGATCACGCGCGAGATTGACGGTGGCCTCCAGGTTCTCGACCTGAAGATGCCCGCGATCATCACCACGGACCTGCGCCTCAACCAGCCGCGTTACGCCTCGCTGCCCAACATCATGAAGGCCAAGAAGAAGCCGCTCGACGAGAAGAGCCCGGCCGACTACGGCGTCGAGATCAAGCCGCGCCTGAAGGTTCTGAAGACCGAGGAGCCCGGCGGTCGCAAGGCTGGTGTCAAGGTCAAGACGGTCGCCGAACTCGTTGAGAAGCTCAAGAACGAAGCCGGCGTTCTTTGATCGCGGTGTCAGGAAAGGAATAGAACCATGGCCATTCTTCTCGTCGCCGAGCACGACAACGCGACTGTCTCCGACCAGACCGCCAAGGCGCTCTCGGCAGCTCTCAAGATGGGCTCCGACGTGCACGTCCTCGTCGCCGGCAAGGGCGCGCAGGGCGCCGCCGATGGCGCGGCCAAGCTCCAGGGCGTCACCAAGGTGCTGCTGGCGGAGTCCGATGACCTCGCGGAGCGGCTCGCCGAGCCGCTCGCCGCGCTGATCGTCAGCATCGCCGACGGCTACGACACCCTCCTCGCGCCCGCCACCACCATGGGAAAGAACGTCATGCCGCGCGTGGCCGCCCTGCTCGACGTGATGCAGGTGTCCGACGTGATCGAGGTCGTTTCGGCCGACACGTTCAAGCGGCCGATCTATGCCGGCAACGCGATCCAGACCGTCCAGGCGACCGATGCCAGGAAAGTGATCACCATCCGCACGGCGACCTTCCAGGTCGCGGCCGAAGGCGGTTCGGCTCCGGTCGAGAGCGTTCAGGCCGCGGCCGACCCGGGCCTGTCGACCTTCGTGGAAAACCGCATCGCCGCCAACGACCGCCCCGAACTGACCTCGGCCCGGATCATCATCTCCGGCGGCCGGGCGCTCGGCTCCTCGGAGAAGTTTCAGGAGGTCATCACGCCGGTGGCCGACAAGCTGGGCGCCGCCATCGGCGCCTCGCGCGCGGCGGTCGACGCCGGCTATGCGCCGAACGACTGGCAGGTCGGCCAGACCGGCAAGGTGGTTGCGCCGGAACTCTATATCGCCGTCGGCATCTCGGGCGCCATCCAGCACCTCGCCGGCATGAAGGACTCGAAGGTCATCGTCGCGATCAACAAGGATGAGGAGGCGCCGATCTTCCAGGTGGCCGACTACGGACTGGTCGGCGACCTCTTCGCCATCCTGCCGGAACTCGAAAAGGCGCTTTGAAGGCGCCTCGACAGCGCATAAGATCGCGGACGCTGCGGGGACATAATCCTGTGGCGTTCGTCGCGTCTGGAAGGCGACGCACCTCCGACACAGGTTTCCGCGGGATCTGACATGGCAATTCAAACGGTCGGCATCATCGGAGCGGGTCAGATGGGCGCCGGTATCGCCCATGTTGCCGCGCTCGCCGGCTATCAGGTGCTGCTGCACGACGTTTCGCTGGACCGGATCGAGAAGGGACTCGCAACGATCAGCGGCACCCTGGCGCGGTTGTCGGCAGCGGGCAAACTGCCGGACGCCGAGC
The DNA here is from genome assembly GCA_051860465.1 of Mesorhizobium sp. GTDB lineage: Bacteria > Pseudomonadota > Alphaproteobacteria > Rhizobiales > Rhizobiaceae > Aquibium. The sequence continues at coordinate 99,556 of JBHYDY010000009.1, read as the reverse complement.
GCACCACCGTTGTGGGCCGCATCTCGGCTGCGGATAAGATCGAGGATCTTGCCTCGGCAGATCTCGTCATCGAGGCTGCGACCGAAGACGAGACGATCAAGCGCAAGATATTCGCGCAACTCTGCCCGATCCTTAATCCGGAAGCGATTCTGGCGACCAACACCTCTTCGATTTCGATCACCAGGCTCGCGGCTCAGACCGATCGGCCGGAGCGCTTCATCGGCATCCATTTCATGAATCCGGTGCCGCTGATGAAACTCGTCGAACTGGTTCGCGGCATTGCGACCGAGGACTCGACCTTCGAGGCGGCGAGGGCCTTCGTCACTGACCTCGACAAGACCGTGACGGTGGCGGAGGACTTTCCGGCCTTTATCGTCAACCGCATCCTGCTACCGATGATCAACGAAGCGATTTATACGCTTTACGAGGGTGTCGGCTCGGTCGAGGCAATCGACACGGCCATGAAGCTCGGCGCGAATCATCCGATGGGGCCGTTGCAACTGGCCGATTTCATTGGCCTCGACACCTGTCTGTCGATCATCCAAGTGCTGCACGACGGGTTGTCGGACTCGAAGTACCGCCCCTGTCCGCTGCTGGTGAAATATGTCGAAGCAGGCTGGCTCGGTCGAAAGACCGGTCGCGGCTTCTACGATTATCGCGGCGAGCATCCGGTGCCGACACGCTAGATCGAGCCGCTTACGCTCGGCTCAGCGGCTTGATGGAGCCGTGCCGCCGCACCATGCGAGCCGCTGATGGGCAACGGCCTGCCCGCCTCACTCGGACTTGTAGAGAAGCCAGTTCTTTGAAGTGTTGAGGTCTGGCAGTGCGGAGAACTGGGTGGACTGGTTTCGCCCGTTTGCCTTGGACATGTAGAGGGCCCTGTCGGCTTTGGCATAGAGGTCGTCGGCGCTGTCGGCCTGGGCGGCCATGCAGGCGCCGATCGACACCGTCACGGCGCCGCCCTGTGTCCCGATGTGGCCACTGATCGGCACCAGCCGCTCGACAGCCTTGCGAATGGTCTCGGCGAGTTCCGTTACCGCGCTTTCCTTCAGCCCGTCCACGATCACGGCGAATTCCTCTCCGCCTGTCCGCGCCACCACCATGTCGGCGGAGGCGGTTGTGCGTATGATGCTGGCGACATGCTGGATGATCTTGTCGCCGACGGGATGCCCGTAGCGATCATTTATCTGTTTGAAGCGGTCGATGTCGGCAAGGATCAGGGCGCTGTACAGGACTTTCTTGGGTTCGTCGTACACGAGGGCGATCGCGCGGTCGAAGGCGCGCCGGTTGCACAGCTGCGTCATCGGATCGGTGTCCGCGAGCTTCTTGTACTCCTCGAGCTTGGATTTCACCTCTTCGAGTTCGGCGGACTTGTCGATCATGTGGGAAACGAGCTGCTTGCCCTGCTCGATCTTGGAATCGGTCGCCGAAGCCATGATGCCCGAGATCCGTTGCAGGATCTCCTGGGTGACGACCTCGCGATTCTTCAGGCCGTTGGAGCTCTGGCTGAGGATCGAGCCATAGCGCTCGAGCTGGATGCGCTCGCGTTCGAACAGGATCATTACCTCTTCGACCTTGTTGGCGATCTGGTCGCGCACATTGTCGACGAAAAGCTGATTGGTGGTCTGGATGAAGTACTTGATGCTGAGGCGGTCGAGCTCTTCCTGGCGCGGCCGGCTACCGAGCGCACCGAGCTCGGCGTTCAATTCCGCGTTGGACCCGGCGAAGACCTCGTAGTATATCTCGTAGTTGCGGGGCGTCCCCATCACGCCCATTGCACGCATGGCGAGTGCGATCTTCGTCGCGATGTCGGACGTGTTGCTGTTCCGGGGGCCAGGCGCGGCCGCTGCCGCTGGAGCCGTCGAAGTTGCCATCTCTTTACCCAACTCGCTCCCCACGTCTCATGCGTGGTGCACGGATCCTGCGGCGATGCCGTCGGGATTCGCTCTCCAGCCTTGCATGTAACCGTCAGCCAAAGGGTGCAAGAAGATCACCGCCCAGGCTGCTTACGCGTACGTTAGCCTCGGCCTGCTAATTGTCCGTTAAAGTCATATGCACGCGAATAATTCTATCTATACCCGCAGGGGTTTGGCCACCCGGTCCTCGCTGCCGAAGATGCCGATGTAGCGAGAAATCTCCCCCGGTTCGCCGGTCGCCTTCTCGGGATTGTCCGAGAGCTTGACCGCCGGCCGGCCGTTCGCGTCGCTGACTTTGCAGACGATCGAGATCGGTTTGAGCCCGCTGAGTTCGATCGGGGAGCAGCCCTCGAAGTCGTTCGTCAGGTTTGTACCCCAGCCGAAGGCCATGCGCACGCGGCCGTGGAAGTGATGATAGGCCTTCTCTATGGTGTCGACGTCGAGCCCGTCCGAGAAGATGATAAGCTTCTCCCTAGGGTCGCGGCCCCGCTCTTCCCACCATTCGATGATCTTCTCGCCGCCTTCGATCGGAGGCGCGCTGTCGGGGCGAAATCCAGTCCAGTCCGCAACCCAGTCCGGCGCGCTGCGCAGGAACGAGGCGGTGCCGAACGTATCCGGCAGAACGATCAGCAGATTGCCGCCGTAGTAGCGGTTCCAGTCCTGCAGCACCTTGTAGGGCGCGGCGACGAGCGCCTCATCGTCCTTGGCCATCGCGGCGAGCACCATCGGAAGCTCATGGGCATTGGTGCCCAGCGCCTCGAGATCAGTGTCCATAGCCAGCTTGACGTTGCTTGTGCCGGTCAAGGCTTCTCCGAGACCTTCCTTCAGCGCTTCCACGCACCAGCGCTGCCAAAGGAAGGAATGGCGTCGCCGTGTACCGAAGTCGGAAATGCGCAGGTCCGGCAGTTTGCGAAGCCTTTCCACCTTCGACCACGTTCGCGCCTTGGCGCGCGCATACAACACATCGAGTGTGAAGGGTCCGAGCGACTTCATTGCGGATCGCGAGCGCAGCTCGTTGATGATCGCCAGCGCGGGTATCTCCCACATGCTGGTTTCCTTCCACCGGCCATGGAAGCGCAGCTCGAACTGGCCGTCGCGCCGGTTGAGCTCATACTCGGGAAGCTGGAATTCGGCGAGCCATGCCAGGAAGTCCGGCTGGAAGATTTGCTTGCTGCCGTAGAAGGTGTTGCCGGCGAGCCAGATCATCTCCTTCTTCGACATCCTGAGTGTGCGGGCGTGATCGAGTTGTTCGCGCAGTTCGCCCTCGCTGATTTCGTCGGAGAGCCGTACGGACGTGGTGCGGTTGATCAACGAGAATGTCGCGGCCACGTTGGGATAGAGTCCCCAGATCATCTGCAGCATCAGGAGCTTGTAGAAATCCGTATCAAGCAGGCTCCGGATGATCGGATCGAGCTTCCACGTATGGTCATGGACGCGCTTGGCGATGTCGGTCTTGGTCATGTCCACCCTCCTGCCGGCAGCGGCTTGGCTCGCCCGAAGGCGAACGCTCTAGGACGAATGTATGGCCCCGGCAAGCTGTCCGCCGGGCGAGCATTGGTCCAGTGTCAGCCGGCGTGCTGGCGGACCTTGGAGCGGAACTGCTCGAGGGTGAACGGCTTGGGCAGAACTTCCAGGATAATCTCCCTGAGCTCCTCCGCCTGCTCGCGCATGTCCGCATAGCCTGTGATCAGCATGATCCTCAGCCCCGGATACAGACTGGCGGCGGCTTTTGCCATCTCGATTCCGTCCATGGCGGGCATGCGGATATCAGAGACAACCAGATCGTAGCCGCCATTGCAGGCGCGAATGCGCTCAAGTCCCATCTCGCCGTCTTCCGCCGTCTCCACCAGATGTCCGTCGCGCTCCAGCGCGCGGGCAGCAAGGGCCCGGACGGGCTCGTCGTCTTCGACGATGAGGATTTTACTCATCCTTGCGGGTTCCCGCTCTCTGATGGAGGCTTCATGGGGCGCGGTCGACTGTGTCGATCTCAGGCGTCGCCCTTCACCACCCCCACGAAGGGCAGTTCCCGGAAGGCATGTGCTACATCCATGCCATAGCCCACTACGAAATAGTCCGGGCAGTCGAAGCCGACATAGTCAGCGGTCAGCTCGGTCTGGCGCTTGCTGTGCTTGTCGAGAAGCACGGCGATCGAGACGCTGCGAGCACCCCGTTCCAGCATCAGTTCGCGAGTGAACTTCAGCGTCTTTCCGGATTCCAGAATGTCGTCGATCAGGAGTATGTCGCGGCCGCGGACGTCGTTGTCGATGTCGCGCAACACCCTGACCTCTCCGCTGGTCGTACCCGTTCCATAGCTCGAGATGAAGATGAATTCCACCTCGGGAGACGCTCCAGCATCATGCATGGCTCTGATCAGGTCGGCTGCGAAGATGAAGGAGCCCTTCAGGATCGAGATCACAAGCAGATCGGTATAGTCGCGCGAGGCGATTTCCTTCGCCAGTTCAAGGTTGCGGAGCGCAATCGCAGACGCGCTGAAAAGAATTTCGATCTCCTTGCCACGTACGATTGGCATCAGTCGTCCCTCTTGGTCATTTTCACTGAAATTCCCTCCACCGTACCCATCGGCGCGTTGACGCGGCTGGAAAAATGATAACGCTCGCCGGGTTCCACCACCGTTCCCGCAGCGTCGAGTGTGTAGCGGGTGATGCGGCCCCCGTCACCCGTAACTTCGATGGCTAGGCGTGGCATGTTTCCAGCCTCCGAGGCGGTGTTCTCGACGCTGCCATCGATAACGAGCAGGCGCCTGCCGTCCTCCCCCTGCACGCGCGAGGTCAATTGCGCGATCCTCATAGGCTCTTCGGTTGCGGAAGTCGCCAGCCGCACCAGTGCAGTTCCCCAAAGCGCATGGCCTCCAGAAACCCAGAAGCAGGCAAGGGCCAGGACAATGCCAGCGATCCAGAACGTCGGGCCGCCACGCTCGCTCGCCTCTCGATGTCCAGAATAGTTCTTGAGCATATCCATGCCGGCGCGCGGTTCGATACCGCCGCCGCGTACTCGCGGGCCGAGCCGATCGGAGGAAGACGGCACCACCGTCGACGGATACAGGATCTCAGCATCCTCGATATCGTTGGCCAACGCCATGACGGACGATCGGACGCACCCGTCCGTCATGATTTCGCCCGAGACCGGGCGGAGGTGTCGCACGTCGAACATCGGAGCCGGCGATCCTGGTGGCGTCCCTTTCACCGGGTATAGGGAAATGGTTAATGTTTGGCTGCCGAATACCAGGCTTTCCGCTTCGGAATCCGGTTCCTTAACCACTCGTTAACCACGCGGCTGGAACGTCTCGCATTCCGGTAGGGACGACAAGAACAAACCAAGGCCTCAGTTAAAGTGATTCGATTCGAGAACGTCGGCTTGAGGTACGGCATGGGCCCGGAAATACTCCGGGACATTTCGTTACACATTCCGCGTGGATCCTTCCAGTTTCTCTGTGGGCCGTCGGGTGCCGGCAAGACGACGCTGCTGCGCCTGCTGTTCCTGTCTCTGGCGCCGACTCGCGGGCTGATCACGGTCTTCGGCAAGGATCGCACGCAGATCCTGCGTGCCGAGTTACCGCTGATCCGGCGCAAGATCGGGATTGTCTTTCAGGATTTCCGCCTGCTCGACCACATGACGACCTACGAGAACGTCGCGCTGCCGCTGCGGGTCCGCGGTCGGGAGGAAGCTAGCTACCGCAACGACGTCGTCGAGCTTCTGAGGTGGGTTGGGCTCGGCGATCGGCTGCACGTGTTGCCGCCAGTCCTTTCAGGCGGCGAGAAACAGCGGGCCGCCATCGCGCGGGCGCTCATCGAGCAGCCGGAGATCCTGCTGGCCGACGAGCCGACCGGCAATGTCGATCCCACACTGGCACGCAGGCTTCTTCGCCTCTTCATCGAACTGAACCGTTCGGGGACGGCGGTTGTGATCGCCACGCACGATCTCCACCTGATGGATCAGGTGGAAGCCCGTCGCATGGTGCTCGCGGAAGGCAGGCTCGATGTCCACGACTGAACAGACGCCGGCCATGCCGCGCGCCGGTTCGGGCGCCAAGACCTGGCGTCGGCCTGCATCGATCGTTCCGCAGCGCAGCGTGGCGGGACATGCGCTCGTCATCGTCATCGCCATCATGACGTTCCTGTCCTGCCTGACGCTGGGTGCGGTGACGCTTGTCCGGGATACGGCCAGTGTCTGGCAGACCCAGATCGCGCGTGAGGCGACGATCCAGATCAAGCCGGGCGACAGCATGGACATGGACGCGGCGCTTGCGCAGGCGCAGGCGATCGCCGCAGGCTTCGCCGGCGTGCAGTCGGCGACGATCATCGACAGCGCCGCAACGGCGCGGCTGCTCGAGCCATGGCTCGGCGCCGGGCTGAACATCGAGGAACTGCCGGTCCCCCGCCTCGTCATCGTCACCATCGACGAGAACGCGCCGCCTGACTTCGCGGCCATGCGGCAGGCGCTGCAGGCAAACGTGCCGAACGTCAGCCTGGACGACCACCGCAACTGGGTGGACCGCCTGATCTCGATGGCCCACACCACCGTCATGATCGGCATTGCCATTTTGGTATTGATGCTGGCGGCGACCGTCATGACCGTCGTCTTCGCCGCGCGTGGGGCGATGGCGGGCAATGGGCCGGTCATCGAAGTGTTGCATTTCGTCGGTGCGGAGGCGCAGTTCATCGCCGCCGAATTCCGACGCCACTTCTTCTGGATAGGCCTCAAGGGCGCAGCGGCGGGCAGTTTCGCGGCCATCATCGTCTTCGTCTTGTTCGCCTGGTGGTCCTCGCGCAATCTTGCGACGCCGCAGGCTGATCAGGCGACAGCCCTGTTCGGCAACTTCGTCATCGGCACGACGGGCTATGTCGGCGTCCTTTTCATCATGGCGCTGGTCGCCGGGCTGACGGCCGCGACGACCCATTTCACCGTCGTGGCGCGCCTGAACGGGATCGACATCGGGCGGACCGATCATGACTGAACACGTCAGCGTCCCCTCGGCGATCGGCGCGGGAGGACCCAGGGACCGCCAGCACGGTGGCTCTCTATCGAATGCCGCAATTGCAGGCTATGAGAAGTCTGCACGCAATGCACGAAAGGTTGGCGGCGCCGGCAAGATGACTCTGGATCGCGCCGAGATGGGACGAACGGGGCGGGGCCGGCTAGGCTGGTTCGTGCGTGGAATTCTGGCCGCGTCCGTGTTCGTCAGCCTTGCCTTCATTGCCGGTTTCGGCTGGTTTGCCAATCAGATCGGCCAGTTGGAGACGCCCGCCGATCCACCCGGCGCGGATGCCATCATCGTCTTGACCGGCGGCCAGTTCCGCCTCGACGCCGCCCTCGACCTGCTTCGCTCGGGAAAAGGCCGGCGACTTCTGATCAGCGGGGTCAATCCGGTGGCGCGCGATTCGGAGCTGAAGGCGGTCATGGGGGCCGACGACCGCTTGTTCTCCTGCTGCATAGACATCGACCGGGCGGCCTTGGACACGATCGGCAACGCGGCGGAAAGCGCCAAATGGGTGAACGAGCACGCCTATGATTCGGTCATCCTAGTGACCAACAACTACCACATGCCGCGTAGCCTGCTCGAAATGCGGCGATTGTTGAAGACGACCGATTTGCGCCCCTATCCGGTCGTGAACAGCCGACTGGACGACGGCAGCTGGCTTGTGAAGCCGGATGCCGTGCGCGTTCTCTTCACCGAATACACAAAGTATCTGACCGCATTCATCCGCAGTCCCTTCGTCAGCGGCCCTACCGCCACGATGCAGGCGCGTAGCGCCAGCGCGGAATGATTCATCACGAGCGGCCGAGGTTTCCCTTTGGCGGGGCCGGTGCTACGAACGGCGGCTTAACCTGACGCGGCCCCCTGATGCTCGTTCTCCGATCGCTTGCTTACAACGTCGCCTTCTACCTCAACCTCATCCTGCAGATGCTGTTCTGGACGCCGTTCTATTTTCTGGCGCCACGGCATCTCGCCTGGTTCGTGCCGAAATTCTGGTCACGGTCCAGTCTCTGGCTGCAGACGATGATTGTCGGAACCCGGTTCGAGATCACCGGCGTCGAGAACCTGCCGGAGGGCTCCTTCATCCTCGCGCCCAAGCACCAGTCGTTCTGGGATGCCATCGCATTCTTCCCGTACCTGCGCGATCCGCTCTACATCCTGAAGCGGGAATTGATGTGGATTCCGTTCTTCGGCTGGTACGTGGCAAAGATGCGCATGGTGCCTGTCAACCGCGGCAAGCGGTCGGCGGCGCTTAAGGCGGTGGTCGCGCGCACACGCAAGGAGATGGAACAGAACCGCCAGCTGATCATCTATCCGGAAGGAACGCGCAAGGCGCCGGGCGCGGAACCGGAGTACAAGTGGGGCATCGTAGAGCTCTACGCGCAGCTCGGGATGCCGGTCGTACCCGTCGCGCATGTCGCGGGACTCTACTGGCCGCGGCGCAGGTTCATGCGCTATCCCGGCACCATCAAGGCCCGCTTTCTGCCCCCCATTCCGCCCGGCCTTCCCAAGGAGGAGTTCATGCGCCGGCTGATCGCCGAGACCGAAACTGTCGTCGACGAGTTGCTGATCGACGCCGCGCATGGTCCCGACGCGCCCGCCCTGCCCGAAACCGCCCGCAAGCGGCTTGCCGAACTCGGCCATTCGGTCGCCGAGGCCGCGCGGTAGCCGATCCCGAGGTCTCGGCGGTTGATGCGGTGGTTCCGCGATTACGGAGCCGGCGTCAGCTTTGCTCCGAAAGCCGCCGCGCCACGTCCTCCAGCCAGTGGTCGCGAATCCCAAGCGCCTTCAGATGGTCCACGGTGTTGAGGACGTACTCCTCGTTGGGGCCGGATTGCCCCACCGCGCCGCGCACATAGGCGGCGGCCTCCTCGGCCTGCAACGCGCCAGCATACTGACCATGCCTCCTGTCGACGACATAGGAGACAGCCTCGGCCCGCTCGCCGTTCGGCAGGCTGATCGGCAGCAGCTTCTCGCGGTAGACATGGGTGACCAGTTCACGTTCCCGCAGATAGGCCATTACCTCGTCTCGCAGGTCGCCTGGCACCCGGAAGGCAAGGCCGATGCAGGAGCCGCCGCGGTCGAGCCCCAGCACAAGGCCGGGACGCTCCAGCGTACCACGATGGACGAAGGAGCGCACGCAAAGCGCGCGGCGAAAGCCGTGGATCCGGGCACGAACCGTCCGTGTGTGTGCGAAACCTGGCCGCCAGATCAGCGAACCATAGCCGAACACCCAAAAATCGCCCATATGCACAAGCCTATTCGATGGATATGCCGGAATGCCGCCGGCGAGGGTTAGCGAGGTCGACCGCATGACGTCAAGTGACACGCACGCGCCGCGCGGCAGCCGCAAGTTCATGTGGCTTGCTGCGGGCATCATCTTGGCGATTCTCGCCTATACCGGCGGCTGGTTCTATGTCGGCGGCCTAGTCGAGCGGAACTTCGACGAGACGCTGAGTCGCGTGAACGGCGACGGCGGGATGGCCCACTGCGCCAACCGGGAGGCACGCGGCTATCCATTCCGCATCGGCGTGTTTTGTGACAAGCTCAGCTTCACCGACGGCGCCGACGCGATCCTCGTCGAAGGTAGCGGGCTTAGGACCGCCGCGCAGATCTATGACCCGCTCAGGATCGTCGGAGAACTGGACGATCTTCAGTTCCGTATCTCCCAGGATCAGGTGGTGTTTGGCGCGACAGGACAGGACGTCCGCTTTTCGGCTTCGCTCGATCAGCCGCTTCCCCAACGCGCCTCGATGACGGTGAAGGAGCTCAGCGTCGATTCGACGCCGTTCGGCCGAGGCGTCGCGACCGTGCTGCGGGCGCTCGCGGGCGAAGCTCACATGCGCCAGCGCGATGGCGCTATCGACCTGTCCCTGCAGGGCCGGTCGCTGCGCCTCACGCCGCCTGAATTGCCTGCGGGGATCGATCTCGCGCGCCTCGACGTCGACCTGACGGTGGAAGACGGCGTGCGCCTGGCCGCGACCCTGCCGGACAGCTTGCGAGGCATCAGCTTTGTCGTCCGGTCCGCCTCCGCCTTCGTCTCTGAAGAGGCAGGCGTCACGATCTCTGGGCCTGTCTCGATCGGTCCAGACGGCTTGATAGACGCGAGGCTGGAGCTTGAGATGAAGCGGGCCGCCGAGGTGGCCGAAAGCCTGGCAACCGCGCTGCCCGATCAGGCTGGCCAGATCCGGTCGGCCATGACGGGCTTCGCCATGCTCGGAAACACGGCTTCGCTCCCCCTCAGGATCGAAAAGGGCCGCGCCCGCATTGCCTTCATCCAGCTCGGACGGTTGCCGCCGTTGGATTGAAGAGCGGGTGTTCGACGCGCCGCGTCAGCCCTTTTCGGGATGCACGACCACCTGACGGCCGAAATCGGGGGCGTCCACTTCCTGGCCGGCCTCGATGATCGAGCGGCGGATCGCCCTGGTGCGCGTGAACAGGTCGAACAGCTTGTCGCCGTCGCCCCAGCGAACCGCGCGCTGCAGCGAGGCGAGGTCCTCCGAAAACCGCGCCAGCATCTCTAGGATGGCATCGCGATTGTGAAGGCACACATCGCGCCACATTGTAGGGTCCGAGGCTGCCAGTCGGGTGAAGTCGCGGAAACCCGAGGCCGAGTACTTGATGACCTCCGACTTCGTCACCGTCTCCAGGTCATCGGCCGTCCCAACGATATTGTAGGCGATGATGTGCGGCAGGTGCGAGACGATCGCCAACACCATGTCGTGGTGGTTCGGGTCCATCACATCGATGTTGGAGCCGCAGCGGCGCCAGAACTCGGCAAGCCGCTCGACCGCGCCCTCGTCGGTGCCGGGGGGCGGAGTCAGGATACACCAGCGGTTCTCGAACAGCGATGCAAAACCGGCATCGGGACCCGAGCGCTCCGTACCGGCGATAGGGTGCCCGGGAATGAAGTGGACGCCGTCGGGAACCTCGGGCGTCATCTGGGCGATTACCGATGCCTTCGTCGAGCCGACATCGGTAAGGATCGAGCCGGGCTTCAGCGCAGGACCGATTGCCTTCGCGACCTCGCCCGACGAGCCGACGGGCACCGACACGATGACGAGATCGGCGTCCGCGACCGCTTCCTTCGGGTCGAGGTGATAGGCGTCGCCCAGACCGAGCGCTCGAGCCTGGTCGAGCGTCGAGGGGCTTCTCGTCGAGATGGCAAGAGTGCGGGCTAGGCCCTCGCGGCGTATGACGCGGGCAAGCGAGGAGCCGATCAGGCCGATGCCGACCAGCGCAACGCGTTCAAACAAGGGAACGGCCATGGTCAGGTCTTCAGGAACTCGGCCAGAGCGGCAACGACGCCGCGGTTGGCCTCTTCTGTCCCGATGGTCATGCGAAGGGCGTTGGGGAAGCCGTATCCGGTGACGCGGCGCAGGATGTAACCGCGATGGGTGAGATAATCGTCCGCTGCCGCCGCCGATTTGCGTTCGCCGTCGTTGAAGTGAACGAGCACAAAATTGCCGACGCTCGGCGTCACACGCAGGCCAAGACCTGTCAGCTCCTGCGTCACCCAGGCGAGCCACTTGTCGTTGTGCACGACCGCGGCCTCGACATGAGCCCGATCCTTCATCGCCGCCACGCCGGCCTCAATGGCCGCTGCACTGACGTTGAAGGGGCCGCGCACGCGGTTCAGCGCGTCGATGATCTCGGCCGGTGCATAGATCCAGCCGATCCGCGCGCCGCCAAGGCCATGGATCTTCGAGAAGGTCCGCGTCATGACGACATTGTGCGAGGACGACACCAGTTCCATGCCGGATTCATAGTCATTGCGGCGGACATACTCGGCATAGGCCGCGTCGAGCACCAGGATCACGTGCTTCGGCAGGCCCGCATGCAGCCGGCGGACCTCGTCGAACGGAATGTAGGTGCCGGTCGGATTGTTCGGATTGGCCAGGAAGACGATCTTCGTCTTCTCGGTGACGGCGGCCAGGATCGCGTCGACATCGGCCGTCTCGTTCGTCTCCTTCACCGCCACGGGCACCGCGCTCGCGGCCTGCGTGTAGATCCGGTAAACGAGGAAGCCGTGCTCGGTGAAGATCGCCTCGTCGCCCGGTTGGAGATAGGTGAGCGCGAGCAGGCCGAGCACCTCGTCGGAGCCGTTCGAGCACAGGATGTTTGCCGGGTTCAACCCGTGAGTCTCGGCGATTGCCTCGCGCAGCCGCGTGGCGGCGCCGTCGGGATAGAACTCCAGCTTCGCAGCAACCTCGCGCACCGCTTCGATCGCCTTTGGCGACGCCCCGAGCGGGCTCTCGTTGGAGGAAAGTTTGTGGACCTTCGCCACGCCCGCCGGGGCGGCGCTCTTGCCCGGCACGTAGGCTGCGATATCCATCACGCCGGGTTTTGGCTGCGGGCGCTGAAGCTCGGTCATGGTCGGCTGTCCTGTCGGATGGGGGCTGGCGCCCCGGAATGCGCGGCCTGCTCTAGCAAAGCTTTGCCATTGACGCAAAGGGCGGCGAGGGATAATGAGCAGCCAACTCCCGTGGTGATTTGGCCGGTCGGCTTGCAGCCACGTTAAACAACTCGCTAAAGGGCCGATTGCGTTTTTCGTAACCGGCCTTGCACCTGCAACGCCGGTTGTTTTTGTTGCAGCGAGCCCGACCGGTGGAAAGAAGGGACCATGGCCGCCGAGCGCGTCCGCATCGCGAACAACGAAGCCAACGAGCCGTCGAGCGAGATCGTCCGGTTCGGGGCCGACATGCCGCTGAAGCTCGATTCCGGCAAGATTCTGTCGCCCTTTCAGGTCGCGTACCAGACCTATGGCGAACTCAATGCCGCGCGTTCCAATGCAGTCCTGATCTGCCATGCGCTGACCGGCGATCAGCACGTGGCGAGCGACAATCCCGTCACTGGCAAGCCCGGCTGGTGGGATGTGCTCATTGGCCCTGGCAAGGTGATCGACACCAACCGCTTCTTCGTCATCTGCTCCAATGTCATCGGCGGCTGCCTCGGCTCTACCGGTCCCGCCACGGTCAACCCGGAGACAGGCCGGCCGTGGGGGCTGGACTTGCCCGTGGTCACCATCGGCGACATGGTCCGCGCGCAGGTCATGCTGGTCGATCATCTCGGCATCGACCGGCTGTTTTCGGTCATCGGCGGCTCCATGGGCGGCATGCAGGTGCTGCAATGGGCGTCGAGCTATCCCGAGCGGGTCCACACCGCCCTGCCGATTGCCACCGGCGCGCGGCATTCCTCTCAGAACATTGCCTTTCACGAGGTCGGACGCCAAGCCGTCATGGCCGATCCCGACTGGTGTGGCGGGCGCTACATCGAGGCCGGCAAGCGTCCCCAGAAGGGGCTCGCGGTGGCGCGCATGGCCGCTCACATCACCTATCTGTCCGAAGCGGCCCTGCACCGCAAATTCGGCCGCAACCTTCAGGACCGTGCCGCGCTGACCTTTGGCTTCGACGCCGATTTCCAGATCGAGAGCTACCTGCGTCATCAGGGCATGAGCTTCGTTGACCGCTTCGATGCCAACTCCTACCTCTACATGACCCGCGCGATGGACTATTTTGACCTTGCCGCCGACCATGGCGGCCGCCTGGCGGATGCGTTCCGGGCTACGAGCACGCGCTTCTGCCTGGTGTCCTTCACTAGCGACTGGCTGTTTCCGACGGAGGAGAGCCGCTCGATCGTGCACGCTCTGAACGCGGCCGGTGCGTCGGTGTCCTTCGTCGAGATCGAAACGGATCGGGGGCACGATGCCTTTCTGCTCGACGAGCCGGAACTGTTCGGTGCGATCGACGGCTTCCTGCGTTCCGCCGCGCGTGCTCGCGGCTTGGAGGAACTGGCCTGATGAGCGTCAACCGCAATGGACCGCGCGTCGACCTTCAGCTGATCGCCGGCTTCATTTCACCACGTGCGCGTGTTCTCGACGTCGGCTGCGGCGACGGCGACCTGCTCGCACATCTGGAACAGGACAAGCAGGTGGACGGTCGCGGCGTGGAGATCTCCCAGCGCGGGGTCAACGAATGCGTTGCGCGCGGCCTGTCCGCCATCCAGGGCGACGCCGACAAGGACCTCGTCTTCTATCCCGACAAGGGGTTCGACTATGTGATCCTGTCACAGACGCTGCAGGCGACCCGAAACCCCCGCGAGGTGCTGGAGCAACTGCTGCGAATCGGCGAGCGCGCGATCGTGTCGTTCCCGAACTTTGGCTACTGGCGGGTCCGGCTGTCGCTCCTGTTGCGCGGCCGGATGCCCGTCACCCGCGACCTGCCCCACAGTTGGTACGACACCCCCAACATCCATTTCTGCACGATCCGCGACTTCGTGGCCCTGTGCGAAGAGGTCGGCGCGACCGTCGAGAGCGCCATGGCGCTTGACCGTGAGGGCCATTCGATCGGCGTCTCGATGCCATGGTGGTTCTGGAACTTCTTCGGCCAGCAGGCCGTCTTCGTGCTCAAGCGGTAGCTCAGGCGGCGCGGCGGGTCGACTGGTCGTTGGCTTCGATCTCGATGAAGCACTCGTGCAGAAGGTCGAGATCGACCGGCACGATCTGGCTCAACTTGACGTCGAGTTCGTCGAGACAATAACCGCCATCGACCAGCTCGCGCACGAGTTGTCGGATCAGTGTCCTGTCGTCAAGCCGCGTGATTTCCGTACTCATGGTCATACCCGCACCCCTTTCGGATGATGCGGGAATGATGCGCCCGTTAGGGTAAATTCCGGGTTAAGGTCGCGCTTCTGGCCGCTCCCTGAGGGGCAAGCACCGGCACGAAGACGCGGCGAGACGCGCGTTGCGCGACGGGTATTCCCTGGTAGAGCCGCTTCTGCGCCTCCACGATCAGTACGCCGCAAAACATCGGCCAAAGGCGGCGACCGGTGCGCTCGATGAGCTGATGAGCCCGCAGAGCCCAGCGGCGTTGCGACGGCGGATAAAACAGGGCTTCCGACCAGGAGGCCGGGGTGAAGTTGGTTTCCCGCAGAAGTGAGAGGATCTGCCCCCGCGACCAGGGTCGCCCGGTGCCGAAGGGCGTATGCTCGAAGCGCGCCCAGACACCGCGTCGATTGGGCACCACGATCACGAGCCTGCCGCCCGGCGCCAGCACGCGCCAGATCTCCATCAGCGTCTCGCGCGGGTTCTCTGCGTGCTCGAGCGCGTGCACCATCAGCATGCGGTCGATGGAGGAATCGAAGAGCGGCAGTTCCTCGTCGAAGACGAGCGCCGTCGCCGACGGCCCGTGCGGCGGCCAGTTGATCGCACCCTGCGTGGCCGGCATGAAGGAGAACACCCGCTCCGCCTCGGTGCCGAAACGGTCGAGCCAGGGCAGGGTGTATCCGAGGCCCACGAGGCGCTCGTTGGGCAGCGTCGACCAGATGCTGGAGAGCGCCATGGCGATCGACCGCTCGGCCAGTCGCCCGAGGGTCGTCGAGTAGAAGGCGCGAAGGTCGACGATGTCGGTGTGCATGGCGCGCACGCTAGTCGCCCGGCGTCGACACTGCAAGGAAAGGCTGGCGAAGACGGGTGCCGCGCCCTATCGTTCGTGCACAGCACGAGCGAGGACGGAATGGCCCTGGAAATCGAACAGTTCATGTGCCGGAGCGACAATTTCGGCGTGCTCGCGCGCGATGCCGCGACGGGCGAGACCGCGATCATCGATGCGCCGGAGGTCGGACCGATCCTCGCCGCGATCGAGCGAACCGGCTGGACGCCGACCGTCATCCTGACGACCCACCACCATCCGGACCACGTCGAGGGCAATCTCGCGCTGAAGGAGAAGTTCGGGCTGACGATCATCGGCCCCGAATCGGAGGCCGGAAGGATTCCCGGCATCGACCGGATGGTGAAGGACGGCGAGACCTTCCGCTTCGGCAGCGAAACCGTGCGCGTCATCGAGACGCCGGGCCACACCGCTGGCCACGTCTGCTACCACTTTCCGGACTCGCGCATCGCCTTCACCGGGGACACGTTGTTTTCGCTCGGCTGCGGTCGGCTGTTCGAGCGCAAGGCGCCCGACATGTTCGCCTCGCTGAAGAAGCTCACCGCGCTGCCGCTGGAGACGACGATCTATTGCGGACACGAGTACACGCAGTCGAATGCCCGCTTCGCCCTGACCATCGACCCGACCAATTCGGCCCTGAAGACGCGCGCGGCCGAAGTGGATCGGCTGCGCGCGCTGGGCCTGCCGACGCTGCCCACGACGCTGATGCAGGAAATGGCGACCAATCCCTTCCTGCGGTCGCACGACCCGGTCATCCGCCGCAATCTGGGCATGGAAGGCGCGACCGACGAGGCCGTCTTCGCCGAAATCCGCAAGCGCAAGGACGTCGCGTGACCGACGGCGCGACCGAGGCACGCCGGATCATCGAGGCGCTGGGAATGCGACCACACCCGGAGGGCGGCTGGTATGTCGAGACGTTTCGCGATGCTGCGGGCGGACCGCGCGGCCACTCGACGGCCATCTACTTCCTTTTGGAGCGCGGACAGGTTTCGCACTGGCACGTGGTGAAGGATGCGGTGGAGATCTGGCACCACCATGCCGGTGCGCCCTTGGAGCTTTCGGTGTCGGCAGACGCGAGCCGCGTCGAGCGGCTGACCCTCGGCCCCGACATCCCTTCCGGCCAGCGCCCGCAGGGCATCGTTCCCGCCGGAGCATGGCAATCGGCGAAGAGCCTCGGCGACTGGTCGCTGGTGGGCTGCACCGTCGCTCCCGGCTTCGACTTCGCTGCGTTCGAGCTGGCGCCGCCGGGTTGGGAGCCTGGCTGACGGCGCGCCGTGCAACGGCTTGCGTTCAGCGATCGAGCAGGAACCCGAGCGCGATCGAAGCCTGCGCGGCGGTGTAGAGGATCCAAACCAAGGGCGCGACGATGGCCTGGCGTGGCGAGGCGGGCGCGAGCAGAAACCGGCCGGCCGCGAGGATCGCATCGGATGCGATGAAGAGAACAGCGCCGGCGATGACGGCCAGCGATGGCAGCGTCATGGCCGTCAGTCCCATCGCCAGGATTGCCACGACGTAGACGGCGACCGGGACGACCATGCCGTCAGGCAGGGCCGGTCTCAGCCGCAGGAACAGTCCCACCGCGAATGCGCCGATCAGACCGGCCAGGACGAGCCGCAATGGCTCGGCCGCGAGCACTTCGGCTCCGCCCCCCGCCATGCCGAACAGCGCGACGTAGACGATGTGCGCTGCGAGGAAAGCGCCGAGGCCGCCGAGGAAGGCCCGCTCACCCTCCTCTGCGAGAAACAGGTCGCCGAGCGCGGAGAGGAACAGTGCGGCGGCCAGGAGCAGCGGCCCGCCCTTGATCAGGACCAGCATGCCGAGCAACGCGATTGACGCGGTCTTGGCGAAGGTCCGCCTGAACGAGCTCGGCTGCCTCACCATGAAGAGGTAGAGGAGCGCCGCGACAACCGACAGGATCAGCGTACCGTTGGCCGGTGCCTCGATGCCGCCCGGAAACGGCATCATACGCCCGCCGCCTCGGCCGGCTTCGGTCGCGAAAGGATCATGTTCTTGGCCGCAAGCGCCGCGCCCGCCGTGATCAGCAGGCAGGCGCCGAGGATCGTCAGGGTTGGTTCGGCGAAACCGAAACCGATCAGCACCAGCGTGGACAGCAGCGGCGCGGCGTAGCTCGCGGCGCCCAGAACCTGGATGTTGCCGCGCTTGACGCCGTGATCCCACGCATAGAAGGCCGCACCCACCGGCATGAGCCCGAGACCCGCGACGGCCAGCCACTGTCCCGCGTCCCGAGGCCAGACCGTTTCCTCGAGCGCGAGGTGGCACAGGAGGGACAAGGCCGCGGTCGCCGCGCAGAACCATGTCACGACGCTGGTCGGCACGTCCGGAAATCGTCGCGACAGCAGCGAGTAGGTCGACCACAGAAGCGCGCAGACGCCGGCCATGGCGTAGCCGTAGGCGTAGCGCGCGTCGAACTCGAAACCGCCGCCCCGGCTGACGATCAGCGCGGTACCGGCGAGCCCCATCAGGGCGCCTGCGATGTGATGCCAGCCCAGTCGCTCGCCAGGCATCAGCGCGGAACCGAGAACGATCAGCAGCGGCCAAAGATAGGCGATCAGGCTGGCTTCGACCGCGGGCGCGTTGCGAAGCGCGGTGAAGTAGAAGAAGTGATAGCCGAACAGGCCGCCGATGCCGATCACCCAGACGATGGGCGGAATGGCCGCCCGCTCGGCGGGAACGCTGGAGAAGCTCCGCGCAGCAAGTCCGACCGCCGCACCGATCGCGAAGGTCATCGCCGACAGCTGGAAGGGCGGAACCGCGCCTGAGGCATCGGTGAAGAGCGCCAGCAGCGCCCACATCACCACCGCCGAAAAGCCGATCAGTGTCGCCCGTGCCATTGTCTTGCTCCCGCCGGGAGCAATGCTCCGGGTGCTACTTCAGCGCTTCGAAGCGAATGGCTTGAACCTTGACGGTTCCCACCTGGGTTCCGACCGTCGCCTCGACGGGGGCATATACACCCGAGTTGCCGATGGGCGCAAAGGCGATCGCGATGTCCCTGGAATTGCGGATGAAGGCGATCGATTTGTTGCCCTTGCGATAGCCAGAGACCGGCACGACGCGAACCGCGCACTTCACGGTATCGCCCTTGTAACCGGGAACCGACGCGGTCCCGTAACCGGCCGGTGTCAGTTCCAGGTCGGCGCGCAGGGCGCCGTCGAAGACCCGGATGGTGCGGTTGCAGACATTGGCGGGCTTGTCGGCGCGCACCAGCGCGGCCGATATGGGATCGACGACGCCCGCGAGGTGCGCCTGCTCCACCCTGATCCAGTCCGGCCGGTTGGTCCTCACCGGCGGCGTGTTTTCGGCGCTGGCGACGCTGCCGTTGGCGAAGGCGATGATGGTCTTCTTCCTTTTCTTGCCGGCGGTATAGTCGACGGAATAGTTGCGCGGAGACAGCCTGCCGGCTTCGAAGCGGCCGTCGGCCGAAGCGCTCGCGCGCGTGTCGTCGAAGATCTTGGCGACGCCCGAACTGGTCAGTTCGCCGCTGATGTCGAAGCCGTTCTTGTCGATCCTGCTCTCGAACGTCGACCGCGCGAGCACGATTCCGAAGAGCGACGTCGCATATTCGGAGCGCAGCGATGTCGCGTCCGGCGACGAGGCCAAGGCCGTGCCGGGAATTGCTGCGGCGACGACAAGGACCGCCGCGGCGCGGCCGAGTCTGGAAAGTTCAGGCAAGGTGAGATCCTCTGTAGAGACGAGCGACGCGTCGCGCTTCAGGACTGCTCTTTTTTCAGGAAGTTTCGTTCAATCTATGGCAGAAGCATCCGGGGTGAGTGGGAGCACGGACGAGTCGTTTGCGCGGCCTTGCGCTTGACGATCAGTCCGTTTCCCACTATGGAACCCCGACTTTTTCCCACGAGGCCGGCTGACGGGGCCCGCGCGCCATACGGTCTGGTGCGGGTCGGTCGATTGGTCCGACGAAGAACCGAAGGTAAAGAACAATGTCCCGCGCTTGCGAACTGACCGCCAAGGCCGTCCTGTACGGCAACAATGTGAGCCACGCCAACAACAAGACGCGTCGGCGTTTCCTGCCGAACCTCGTCAACGTGACGCTAATGTCGGAAGCGCTTAACCAGAGCGTGCGCCTGCGTATCTCCGCCAACGCGCTTCGCTCGGTCGAGCATCGCGGTGGTCTCGACGCCTTCCTGTTGAAGGCTCCGGTCGCCGAACTGTCGCAGCGTGCGCGTCTGCTGAAGAAGCAGGTCACCAAGAAGATGGCCGAACAACAGGCGGCCTGATCGGGCTCGTCGTTCCGGTCTGATATCGTTGCAAGGCGGGCTTCCGGCCCGCCTTTCTGGTTCCATTACCCAGGTTAAAAAAATGACCAGCACACTGCGTGTCGTGCCGTTCGTCGCGGCCATGGCGATTATCGTCTCCGTCTCCAACGTCCTCGTGCAATACCCCTTCGAGCCTTTCGGGCTCGGTGAGATTCTCACCTGGGGCGCCTTCACCTATCCGGTGGCCTTCCTGATCAACGACCTGACCAATCGCCGTTTCGGCACGGTTGCGGCGCGCCGTGTGGTCTTGGCCGGCTTCGTCATCGCGGTGGTGCTGTCGGTCTGGCTGGCGACGCCGCGCATCGCCATCGCCTCCGGCTCAGCCTTTCTTGCCGCCCAGCTTATCGACACCGCCGTCTTCGACCGGCTGCGCGGCAATGCCTGGTGGCAGGCGCCCTTCATCTCGACGCTGATCGGCTCGGCGCTCGATACGGTGCTCTTCTTCGGGCTGGCCTTTTCCGCCGCTTTTGGCGGCATCGACGCCTTCTTCGGCATGGAGGATGGCTCGCTGGCCTTCGCGGTGCCGTTCATGGGCGGCGAGGCGCCGCTGTGGGTTTCGCTCGCGCTCGGAGATTTCGGCGTCAAGATCCTGATCGGACTTGCGATGCTCGCGCCTTATGGTGCCTTGCTGTCGGTGCTCAAGCCTTCTGTGCAGCCCCTGCGCTGACCTGCCGGCTGCGCCAGCCGTGGCCTCCTATTCGTCCTCGTGCAGGATGAACTCGAGGTAGAGATTGCGCTGCAGGATCGAGTGGTTGTCGTCCGACATCAGCGACACCATCAGCTTTCCGTCTGCGCGGCGCCAGACGTCAAGGCCTTCCATGTTGTCGATCTGGTGGGTCATGCCGACCTCCAGCAGGATCTCGCCGTCCGCCACGGCGCCCTTGCGGACATTCTTTCCCGGAATCCGCCGAAGCCGCATGCCGACTCCGCGCGAGATGGCATAGCTTCGTTCGAGCAGAAGCAGATCGCCGTTAGGCAGGAACGCACCGTCCGTGATGTCGAACTCGCCACGACGCACAACCGTGAACAGCCCCTTGCCCGGCCCCTCGATGATGGCGGCGAAGATGTTGCCGTTCTTGTCTAGGCTTTTTTCGGCTACGACGACCCGGGCGCCGCCCAAGGGGCCGCCCTTGGGCGCATGGGCGATCGTTTCGAGGCCGCGATTGTTGCGCAGTTCCCGCGCGGGGATGACGAATCCAATATCGCGGATCTGGCTCTTCATGTCGGATGGGTCGAGCCTGAATTCCGAAACCCGGTGCTGGCGCTCGAACGTCACGGTCGCGATGCCATCATGTATGGTGAGGCCCTCGGCGTCGGTACGCCCCTTGTCGCTCATCACCTGGCCGCGCGGATCGACCATCTGCTGCATGGTAAAGTCGGCGATGCCGGACGGTCTCCCGTCTGCGTCATGTTCCAGCCTGCCGAAGAACCAGAAACCGGTGTCGGCGACGCCGACGAAGCGTCCGCCCGACTCCATGAATCGGAAAGCCGACAGGCCGCCGAAGTCCCGGTTGGACGAGGCCATCTCCAGCCCTCCGACGAATTCGAGAGGACCAAACAGCGTCTGGACGGACGCGATCCGGAACGACCGGATTGGCCATGTGCGAATTGGGACGGTCTCGACGGCTGCTTGTGAGGCGGCCGCATATCCAGCCGGAGCGGTCGAAAGCGTGACGGCAAGAAGCGCCGCGCCCACCGCGCCGCTGCAGCCGAACATGGCGCCCATAACCGCTTTGCAGAGGCTCGTGCGGGCGGGCATCCCGCTTTTGCGGTCAGCCAAGCCCGTCAACCAGACCGACGGCGCGCGCCACCGCGGCGCAAATCGCTCGACGCCTGGTCGGCAAAGAGCGAGGCAAGCTGCTCGGTCATCGCGCCGGCAAGTTCCTCAGCATCGACGATCGTTACCGCGCGGCGATAGTAGCGGGTCACGTCGTGGCCAATTCCGATGGCGATGAGTTCGACCGGCGAGCGTGTCTCGATCAGATCGATGACCGCGCGGAGATGGCGTTCGAGGTAGTTGCCGGGATTGACCGACAGTGTCGAGTCGTCCACCGGCGCCCCGTCGGAAATCATCATCAGGATCTTGCGCTGCTCGCGCCGGGCCACCAGACGGTTGTGCGCCCAAAGAAGCGCCTCGCCGTCGATATTCTCCTTCAAGAGCCCTTCGCGCATCATCAGCCCGAGATTGCGCCTGGAGCGCCGCCACGGCGCATCCGCCGACTTGTAGATGATGTGGCGCAGGTCGTTGAGCCGCCCGGGGCTTGGGGGCTTGCCTTCCTTCAGCCACTTCTCGCGCGACTGGCCGCCCTTCCACGCCCGGGTGGTGAAGCCCAGGATCTCCACGGAGACTCCGCAGCGTTCCAGCGTGCGGGCCAGGATGTCGGCGCAGGTCGCCGCGACCGTGATCGGCCGGCCGCGCATGGAGCCCGAATTGTCGAGCAGCAGCGTGACCACCGTGTCACGGAAATTGGTATCGCGTTCCTGCTTGAAGGAGAGCGGTTGCATCGGGTCGATGACAACGCGGACGAGCCGCGCGGGATCGAGATAGCCCTCTTCCAGGTCGAAATCCCACGAGCGGTTCTGCTGCGCCATCAGGCGGCGCTGGAGGCGGTTGGCAAGCCGGCCGACCACGCCTTGCAAGTTGGCAAGCTGCTTGTCGAGAAAGGCGCGCAGGCGATCGAGCTCTTCTTCGTCGCACAATTCCTCCGCACCCACGGTCTCGTCGAAACCGGTGGTGAACACCTTGTAGTCGAAGTCGGGTGGCAGGTTCGTGTAGGGGAAGTCGGGACGCTTCGCCTCGCCGGGCGTCTCGGCATCCACGTCCTCGTCCTCGGAGATTTCATCGGCGTTGGCGTCGCTGGATTCGCTTTCGCCGGTCTCCTGGTCCTCCGTCGTATCGTCGGATTCGTCCGAATCGGACTGGTCGGCGCCCTGGTCCTGCTCGCCGCCGTCGTCGCTCTCCTCCTCGCCTTCCGGCTGGTCGTCGCTGTCTTCGGCTTCTTCCGTCTGTTCCTCGTCGCCGAGTTCCTCGGCCATGTCCATCGAGGCCAGCATGTTGCGCACGACGCGGGCGAATGCATTCTGGTCGTCGAGCTTGCCGGTCAGGCCCTCGATGTCGGCACCGGCCTTGTCCTCTATCCAGTCGCGCCAGAGCTCGACCATGCGCTCGCCGCTCTTCGGGGCCCTTTGCCCGGTCAGGCGCTCGCGCACCATCATGGCGACGGCCTCCTCCAGAGGCGCATCGGCCTGTTCGGTCACGCTCGCCAGATTGGCCTTCTGGTACTTGTCCTCCAGCATCGAATCGAGATTGGCGGCCACGCCCGCCATCCGGTTCGCGCCGATCGCCTCGACGCGCGCCTGCTCGACGGCGTCGAAGATCGCGCGCGCCTGCTTGCCTTCGGGGGCAAGCCGCGTGTGGATGGCGTTGTCATGGCAGGCGCGGCGCAGCGCCATGGAATCGCCAAGCCCGCGGGTGACGGCCACCTCGGCCCTCGTCGGGCGCTTGGCGAGTTCGGGCAGGCGGGCGCGGCTGCCGGCAAGCGCCGGCTTGTCCTTTGCGAAGGAGACCTCGAGGTCGTTCTCGCCGGCGATGGCGCGCATCGTCACGGTCATCGCGCGCTTGAAGGCCTCGCCCTCGCCGCCCGTCTTCGGCTTGCCGCCGCGCTGGTTGTCGCCGGGACCGGCCATCGGAGCCGGTCAGCCGAGCACGACGTTCGCCGCGCTCTCCTTCAGTTCTTCGCCAAAGACGCGCTGGTAGAACTCGGTCACGAGCGCGCGCTCGAGCTCGTCGCACTTGTTGAGGAAGGTGAGGCGGAAGGAATGGCCGACATCGCCGAAGATCTCGGCGTTCTCGGCCCAGGTGATGACCGTGCGCGGGCTCATGACGGTGGCCAGATCGCCGTTGACGAAGGCCGAGCGGGTCATGTCGGCGACGCGCACCATGCGGTCGACGATCACGCGGCCCTTGTCGTTGCGATAATGCTTGGCCTTGGCCAGCACGATCTCGACTTCCTTGTCGTGCGGCAGGTAGTTCAGCGTGGTGACGATGGACCAGCGGTCCATCTGCGCCTGGTTGATCTGCTGCGTGCCGTGGTAGAGCCCGGTGGTGTCGCCGAGCCCGACCGTATTGGCGGTGGCGAAGAGGCGGAAGGCTGGATGCGGCCGGATGACGCGGCTCTGGTCGAGCAGCGTCAGGCGGCCGGCGGACTCCAGGACGCGCTGGATAACGAACATCACGTCCGGGCGTCCCGCATCATATTCGTCGAAGCAGAGCGCCACGTTGTGCTGATATGCCCATGGCAGGATGCCGTCGCGGAACTCCGTGACCTGCATCCCCTCCTTCACCACGATCGCGTCCTTGCCGACTAGATCGATGCGGCTGACGTGGCTGTCCAGGTTGACGCGGATCATCGGCCAGTTCAGCCGGGCTGCGACCTGCTCGATATGGGTGGACTTGCCGGTGCCATGATAGCCCGAGACCATCACGCGCCGATTGAAGGCGAACCCGGCCAGGATGGCGAGCGTGGTGTCGCGGTCGAAGAGGTAGTCCGGGTCGAAGTCGGGCACATGCGCGTCCGCCTTCGAATAGGCCGGAACGACCATTCTTGATTCGAAACCGAAGACGTCCTTCACCGATATGGTGGTGTCCGGGAGATTGGAGATATCGCGATCGATCTTGTTCATCATGCCTCCAGCGCCGGGCCGTTCGCGGGCGCTGCCATTCGTACAGTCACAGCTTTTCGGGGGCAGTCCTTAGCAGACGCGGCGCTCAACAAAAACCCGATTGTTTGAGCACACGGTAGGCTTGGAGCACGTCGCGGAACCGGTCTTCCGAACCCCGGTCGCCGCCATTCGCATCGGGATGGTGGCGCTTCACCAGTTCCTTATAGCGCGCCTTGATGTCCGCGCCAGTCGCTTTCTCGTCCAGGCCCAGCGTTTCCAGCGCCTTGGCCTCCAGGGGCCGCGCCTTGCGCTGCGGCTGCGGTCGCGGCTTGTCCTCGCCGAACAGGTTGAACGGATCGCGCACCCGGCTGTAGTAGCCCGCGCGGCCCGAGCGCTTGGCGGCGAAGTCCGGGCTCGACTTGGCGGATCCGTTGATGCCCATCACCCAGGTGGGACGGTGACCTGTCAGCGCCTCCTTCTGGAAGCGGGCGATGTCGTTGTCGCCAAGCCCGGAAAAGTAGTTGTAGCCTTTGTTGTAGGCCCGCACGTGGTCGATGCAGAAGCGGAAGTACTCGCCTTCCTTCATGCGGCCCACAGGCGCGCGGTGCAGTCCCGGCTCCGCGCAGCCGTCCCACTGGCAGCGCGGCGCGCGCGATTTCGCTTCCGCATCCCGGTCGGGGCGGACGCGTATCCTGTCGAAGATCTTTGAGTTGGCGTTCATCGTCCCGCGATTATGGGTGCTTCGCACCGCGATACAAGAATTGACATTTGGGGAAGGATGTCCCTAACCCCTGATTTGCATGACCTTTGCGCCAGGGCGGCGCATATGGTGGGAGAATTCGCGCATGTCCATCCAGTCTCGCATCGAAGTCAAGCTGAACCAGCGCTTTGCGCCGGAGCGGCTCGAGGTCGTCAACGAGAGCCATCTCCATGCCGGCCATCATCATTCCGGCTCGGACCATCATGAAACCTTCGACGGCGAAGGGGAGACGCATTTCCGCGTCCGAATCGTCGCGCCGGCCTTCGCCGGCCTGAGCCGGGTCGATCGCCACCGGGCCATCAACGAATTGCTGGCCGAGGAACTGGCCGGCGGCGTTCACGCGCTGGCGCTCGAACCGGCTGCGCCGGGCGAGAAGACGCGCTGGTAAACGGCGCCGTCCCTGCGGCCTGAACGCGGGGAACAGGCGATCCGCCGCGACCGGTAGCCGCCGTCTGTGCGGCATTTCGCCGACGCGTTGTTCATGATAACCAGCGCTCCTCATGCGCGGTCTCTTGGACCGCGCGATCCATATGACTTCTGATGCCGGAGTTGGACCCTTGTCGGGAATGCTTGCGCCGCTTCTGTCGCCAGTCATCCTGTTCTTCGTGCTGGGCGCCGCTGCGGGCTTCGCGCGATCGGATCTCGCGATCCCCGAGCAGATCGCCAAGGGTCTGTCGCTCTATCTCATGGCCGCCATCGGCCTGAAGGGCGGCATCGAGGTCGCGGAAGCCGGCTTCTCTGTCGACATGCTCATGGCCGCCTTCGCCGGCCTGGCGCTCAGCTGCCTCCTGCCGCTGCCCGTCTTCTGGCTGTTGCGGCGGTTCGGCCGGCTCGACCGGATCAACGCGGCGGCCGTCTCCGCCCACTATGGCTCGGTCTCCGTCGTCACCTTCGTGGCCGGCGTCGAAGTGCTGTCGTCATCCGGACTGTCGCCGCAGGGCTATATGGTGGCGGTGCTGGCGCTGATGGAAACGCCGGCCATCGTCGTTGGCCTCATGCTGGCGCGGTCCGGGAACCGCGAGACCGCGACGGCAGGCGAAAGCCTCCTGCATGAGACGCTTCTCAACGGCTCGGTGGTTCTGCTGGCTGGCAGCTTCCTGATCGGCCTGGTCATCGGACCGGCAGGCTTCGTCAGCATCGCGCCCGTCTTCGAGAGCGGTTTCCGCGGCGTACTCTGCCTCTTCCTTCTCGATATGGGGCTCGTCGCGGCCCGCCGTCTGCGCGGCTCGCGGACGCTAACGGCGCGGCTGGCGGCGCTGGCCATCCTCATGCCCATCCTGAATGGTACGATCGGCGTTCTCGTCGGAACGGCCATCGGCCTGGACGTGGGCACCGTGGCCATCCTCGCCACGCTGGCGGCCAGCGCTTCCTACATCGCCGTACCCGCCGCCATGCGCTTGGCCTTGCCGGAAGCCGATCCGGGCCTTTATCTTTCGATGTCGCTGGCCGTGACCTTTCCCTTCAACATCACGCTGGGCATTCCTCTCTACACGCTCATGGCAACGGGACTGGGCTGATGACGGATACAGGATACCGCAAGATCGAGATCCTCCTCGATGCGCCGCTGGTTCCTCGCCTGGCGGAGATCGCGCGACAGGCAGGCATCACCGGCTATACCATCTTCCCAACCTTGGGAGGGGCTGGCCAGGGCGGCCACTGGATCGAGGATCTCGTGGCCGGCGCCGACACCAAGGTGCTGTTCTGGACCGTGGTGAGCCACGACAAGGCCTCCGCCCTGCAGGATGCGATCGCGCCGCTTCTGACGGCCTACGGGATGGTCTGGGTCGCGACGGCTGCGGATGTGCTGCGGCCCGGGCGATTCTGATCGCTGGACCAGCGTCCGCTTTCCTCGGTGATGGTGGGACCGAACGCTATCGGATCCTTGTGATACGCGGCTGCGTCACACCAGCGAGCCTGGTTCACCAGCCTCCTTGATCCTAAGCTTCACGATCCGGTTCTTGTTGCGCTTCATGACGATGAAGCGCTTGCCGTGGAAGGTGAAGGCCTGCTTCTCCTCCGGTATCATCTGCGCTTCATGGATGACGAGGCCCGCGATCGTGGTCGCCTCGTCATCCGGCAGGTTCCAGTCCAGCGCGCGGTTCAGGTCGCGGATCGGCACGCCGCCGTCGACCACGACCGAGCCGTCCGCCTCCTGCTTGACGCCCTGGATGTCGACGTCATGCTCGTCGGCGATCTCTCCGACGATTTCCTCGATGATGTCCTCTAGGGTGACGAGGCCTTCCACCTCGCCATACTCGTCGACAACGATGGCGAAATGGGCCTTGCGGCGCAAGAAGGCATTCAACTGGTCGCGCAGCGTTGTGGTGTCGGGCACGAACCAAGGTTTCGTCGCCACCTTCATGATGTCGACCTGCTTGGGGTCGTTGCCCACCTCGTGCAGTGCCCGCAAGAGATCCTTGGCGTGGACGACGCCGACGATGTTGTCGGCCTCGTCGCGATAGAGCGGCATGCGAGTGTAGGGGCTCTGCAGGATCTCCCGCACCACCACGTCCGGCGCGTCGCCGGCGTTGACGAGTTTCATAGCCGTGCGATGGATCATGATGTCGGAGACTTCGAGTTCGGCCAGGTCGAGCAGGCCGCCGACCCGATCGCGATCCTGCTTAACGAACGAACCTTCGCGGTGCAGGATTTCGACGGCGCCCCGGATCTCGTCGTGCGCTGAAACCATGTTCGCGTCGCTCGACAGGTTGACGCCGAAAAGGTGCAGAAGTCCGCGCACAAGGAAATTGGCGGCACTGGAAACCGGTCCGAAGACGAAGACGATGACCCGGGCGAATGGCGAGACGAACAGTGCGAACTGCTCGGGACGGAACAGGGCAAGCGACTTCGGCAGGATTTCCGAGAAGATCACTAGGAGCACCGTCATGCCGATCGTCGCATAGACCACGCCCCTGTCGCCGAACAACGACAGGAGCACGCTGGTCGCGAGCGACGAGGCGAGGATGTTGACGAGGTTGTTGCCGATCAGCAGCGCGCCGACCAGCCTGTCCTTTCGCTCGATCAGGCGCTCGACGACGGTCGCGCGTTTGTCCCCGCCTGCGGCAAGCGAATGAAGACGCGCCCGTGATACCGCGGTCATGCCCGTTTCGGTTCCTGAGAACAGGAACGAAAAACAGATGAGGATCAGGATGATCCCGCCGATCACCCATAATTCGGTCGTCATCCGGGATGGTTCTCCATGAGGAAGGACAAGACTTCCGAAGCCGGCACGTCCTTGGCGATGAAGGATTTGCCGACGCCGTGCGTGAGGATGAAGGTCAGCGCCCCGCGCGAAACCTTCTTGTCCTGCGCAATATAGGAAAGCAGGCGCTCTGCGTCAGGCAGGGCGCCCGGAATATCGGTCATTCTGGTCGGCAGACCGACCGTTTTCAAGTGTGACTCGACACGCTGCGTGTCATCCGGGCTGCATTGGTTCAGTCGCGCGGAGAAGCGGTGAGCCAGTACCATGCCGATCGCCACGCCCTCGCCATGGACGAGGCGCGCGCTGTCGTAGGCTACCGCCGATTCCAGCGCGTGGCCAAATGTGTGGCCGAGATTGAGCAGGGCGCGGTCGCCGGTTTCGAACTCGTCGCGAGCGACGATCTCGGCCTTGGATCGACACGCTTCGGCGATCGCACTGGTGCGCGCCGCGCCGCCCGAAAACACGTCTCGCCAGTTCGCCTCCAGCCAGGAGAAGAAGGCAGGCCGGTCGATCAGGCCATATTTCGCGACCTCGGCATATCCGGCCCGGAACTCGCGTAGCGGCAGCGTGTCCAGCACATTTGTGTCGGCCAGTACCAGGCCAGGCTGGTGGAATAGCCCGACAAGGTTCTTGCCATGGCGAGTGTTGATTCCGGTCTTGCCACCGACGGAGGAATCGACCTGCGCCAGCAGCGAGGTCGGCACCTGCACGAACCGCATGCCGCGTCGCACGATGCCGGCCGCGAAACCCGTCAGGTCGCCGACCACGCCGCCGCCGAGTGCCACGACCACGTCGCGACGCTCCAGTCGGGCGTCGAGCACGGAGTCCACCACGTGCTGCAGATGCTCGAAGCTCTTGGTGCGCTCCCCGGCCGGCAGCGTCACCGCCGTTGACGGGATGCCTGCCGACCCGAGGCTGGCGGAGAATGCCTCCAGGTGGGCTTTCGCTACGTTCTCGTCGGTCACGATCGCCGCGCGGACGCCGGGCATCCGCGCGGCGATCTCCGCGCCGGCGCGGGCGACGAGGCCGCCGCCGATCAGAATGTCGTAGGCGCGATCGCCGAGGCCGACCTCCACGCGTACCGGTTCGTCAGGTGCTGGCGCGTCCATGATCGATGTTCTTTTCCGCTTGATGTGCGTCGAGCCAGCCGTCCAGCGCCTGGACCGCCTCCGCCGCGATGATTTCCTTGGTTTCGTCACGCGTGGGGACGGTCAGGTCGGCGAGTGCGTAAACTGGATACCGTTCCCGCATCAGGCGTTGCATGACCGCGCGGGGATCGTCGTTCTTGAGCAGCGGGCGGTTCTTGTTCTTGACCACCCGCTGCATGAGGACGTCGATGTCGGCCTTCAGCCAGATCGAAACCCCATGCGCGGCGATGGCCCGGCGGGTTTCCTCGCTCATGAAGGCGCCGCCGCCAGTGGATATCACCCGCTCGCCCTCCTCAAGCAGGCGCATGATGACACGGCGTTCAAGGGCTCGGAACTCCGGTTCGCCGTAACGCTCGAAGAGATCGGGCACGGTCATGCGCGACACCGATTCGATCTCGTGGTCGCTGTCGACGAACGGCAGCCCGAGCATCTGCGCGACGCGGCGGCCGATGGCGGTCTTTCCCGCACCCATCAGACCGACGAAGACGATGGCGCGCCCGGCGAGTTTCTCGCGCGGCGTCCGTTCCTCGGCGTGGGTCAAGGCGTTCATCGTTGTCTTCCCTCGGCGAGCCGTATGCGCATGAAAAGACGCGGTGCGTCAAGCAATCGCCATGCTGGGCAGTGACAGGGCAAGTCTTCCGCCAAAGGCGGCTAGGCGATCCCGGGGTTGAACTCGCCTGGCTTGCAACGCATAAGGAAGACCGGCGGACGACCTCAGGGGATCTGCAGAACCAATGCCCACCTTGTTCCGATTTCTGATGACGATCGCCATCCTCGTCGGCATCGTCTATGGCGCGATGTTCGCGCTCGTCACCTTCGTGGAGCCGAAGAAGGGCGAAATGAGCGTTCGGATTCCCGCCGAGAAGCTCAATCCCCGCGATTGATCGGTGCGCCATGAACACCCCCGCCGCCATCGAGGCCTTCCTTGAGATGATGAGCGCCGAACGCGGCGCCAGCCCCAACACGCTCGACGCCTATCGGCGCGATCTCGAGGACTCCCATCGCGCGATGCCAGGCAAGGCCGGCCTCGCCGGCGCGACGGGCGCCGACATCGCCTGGCTGATGGACCGTGTCGCGGCCGAGGGGTTCGCCGCGTCGACGCAGGCGCGCAAGCTTTCCGCGTTGAGGCAGTTCTTCCGCTTCCTCTATGCCGAAGGCATCCGCGACAGCGACCCCACCGGCACCACCGTAAGTCCGAAGAAGCCGCGGACGCTGCCCGGCGTCCTGTCGGAGGCCGAGACCGGCCGGCTTCTCGACCGCGCCGCGGACGACGCGCGTTCGCCGCCGCCAGGCATCGAGCGCGAAGCGGCGGTGCGGCTTCACGCGTTGGTGGAGGTGCTCTATGCGACGGGTCTGCGCGTCTCGGAGCTCGTTGGCCTGCCGCTCTCGGTGGCGATGCGCGACGAGCGCTTCTTTGTGGTGCGCGGCAAGGGCAACAAGGAGCGCATGGTGCCGCTGTCGGGCAAGGCGCGCGCCGCGATGAGCGTCTGGCTGGCGCTGCGAGCGCAAGACCCGGCTGCCGCCGATAGCCCGTTTCTCTTTCCCGCTCGCTCCGACACCGGCTTCCTGCCCCGCCAGGTCTTTGCGCGCGACCTGAAGGCGCTCGCCGCTCGCGCCGGCCTGCCGTCCTCGGCGGTCTCGCCGCATGTGGTGCGGCACGCCTTCGCCAGCCACCTGCTGCAGAACGGCGCGGACCTTCGCGCCGTGCAGTTGCTGCTCGGCCATTCCGACATCTCGACCACGCAGATCTACACGCATGTGCTGGAGGAGCGGCTGATGAAGCTCGTCAACGAGCATCACCCGCTTGCCGACTAGGCGCGGGATCGATATGGGAGAGCAACTTTTCAGCGCCGCGAGGCGTTCACCGAGCACTTCCGCAACCGAAACGACGCCTTTTCACGCGTCCCCGGCATAGCAGCGAATGTACAATTATCTCGAATTCGAAAAGCCCGTAGCCGATCTTGAGGGCAAGATCCTTGAGTTGAAGAAACTGTCGGAGACCGGCGAGGCGGTCGATGTGGCCGAGGAGATCGCCCGGCTGGAGAAGCGCTCCAGCGAGGCGTTGCGCGAGGTCTACCGCCAACTCCAGCCCTGGCAGAAGGCGCAGGTCGCACGCCATGCCGACCGGCCGCACTGCCTCGACTATGTCGGACGCCTGTTTACCGACTTCACGCCGCTGGCGGGAGATCGGCTCTACGGCGAGGACAACGCCATCATCGGCGGTTTCGCGCGGTTCCGCGGCGAGCCGGTGGCGATCCTCGGCCAGGAGAAGGGCGCCGACACCAAGGCGCGCCTCAAGCACAATTTCGGCATGGCCCGGCCGGAAGGCTACCGCAAGGCCGTGCGCATCATGGAACTAGCCGACCGTTTCGGCGTGCGGCTGGTGACGTTGGTCGATACGGCCGGCGCCTATCCCGGCATCGGTGCGGAGGAGCGCGGTCAGGCCGAGGCCATCGCGCGCTCGACCTCGATCTCCCTTGGCCTGAGGGTGCCGGTCGTGTCCGTCATCATCGGCGAGGGCGGTTCGGGCGGGGCCATCGCCATCGCCACCGCCAACAAGGTCTACATGCTCGAGCACGCGATCTATTCGGTGATCTCGCCGGAAGGCGCAGCCTCCATCCTGTGGCGCGATCCCACCCGCGCCCGCGACGCCGCTACGTCGATGAAGATCACCGCCGCGGATCTCCTGGACATGAAGGTCATCGACGGCATCATCCCCGAGCCGCTGGGCGGAGCGCATCGCGGCGCGGAGGCCGCCATCGACGCGGCGGGCGACCAGATCGCAACCGCCTTCGCCGAGCTTGCGGCCCAGGGTATCGACCACCGCGAGCACCGGCGCGAGAAGTTCCTGGCCATCGGCCGGGGGCTTTGAGGGGCCCGTCCTCCGCTTCCGCCACACTGTCGCCACGCCTTGCCCGCAATGAACTTCGCGTGAGAAACGGACGCCCCGCCTTGCGGTAAGGGTTTGGCAAGGTTAACGCCCGTAGAGGTTTACCGGTGACGGCGTGGGTCCCTTCCCGGGCGCGCGCTTCGGCCAGGATCCAGAAGCTTGACGATGATTTCGAAAATCACCCGGGTCGGACTTCTCGTTGCAGCGGTGGCGCTGGCGGGCTGTTCTGAATCAGCGCTCGAATCGGCCATCAGCGCCAAGGCCAACAAGCCGCTCCCCGAACGCATCGTGACGCAGATGAAGGCCAAGGGCATGCCCCGGACCTCGCCGGTCATGGCGCGCGTCTTCAAGGAGGAGGCCAAGCTCGAGATCTGGAAGCAGAAGTCGAACGGCCGCTTCGACCTCATCGCCTCCTATGACATCTGCCAGTGGTCGGGCCAGCTCGGTCCCAAGTTCCTCGAAGGCGACCGCCAGGCGCCCGAAGGCTTCTATACCGTCGGCCCGGCGCAGCTCAATCCGCGGTCCAGCTACCACCTTGCCTTCAACATGGGCTTTCCCAATGCCTTCGACCGGGCGCACGGCCGCACCGGTTCGAACCTGATGGTGCATGGCGGCTGCTCGTCCTCAGGCTGCTACTCCATGACCGACGAGCAGGTCGAGGAAATCTACGCCTTCGCCCGCGATGCCTTTTCCGGCGGGCAGCGCGAGTTCCAGATCCAGGCCTTTCCGTTCCGCATGACGCCCGAGAACATGGCGCGCTACCGCAATGACCCGAACTACGCCTTCTGGTCGATGCTGAAGGAAGGCTACGATCATTTCGAGATCACCAAGGTGCCGCCGAAGGTGGACGTCTGCGAAAAGCGCTACGTCTTCAACCAGGTGCCCGAGGGCAACGCCACCTTTTCGCCGACCGGCATGTGCCCGCCCATGTCGCAGCCCGGCTCGCTGGTCTCCGCCTATCAGTCGCAGAAACTGAATTTCGACGCCGCTTTCGCGACCTATTCCGAAAAAGACCTACCGGCGCCGCGCGATTCCATCGCCGGGATCGCCGAGGCCAAGCTGGTCGCCGACTGGACTCAGCGCCGTTCGCGCGGCGAGCGGGTGTCGCTCGAGCCGCCGTCGATGATCGGCGACAGCGCGATCGTCGCCTCGACCGAGCGCATGGGCCGCATCGATTCGCCCGCCGGCCGCCGCCAGGCCGCGCTCGACGCGGTCGATGCCGAGAAGAAGCGCCTCGAGGAGGAAAAGGCTGCCGCCGTTGCCCGTGCGCGCGCCGAGAAGGAAGCTGAGATGCTCGCGGCCGCACAGGCCGCCGCCGCGCCGGTCGAAGCCGTCACGGTCGAGGAGACGAAGTCCAGCGGCGGGTTGTTCGGCTCGGTGCGCAAGCGCGTCGGCCTCGGCAATCTCTTCGGCGGCTGATCGACGCCGTGGGCGACCCCGCCGTCAATCCATCCGGGGGCAACGATCCGGTCGAAACCTACGATCTTCGCGGCCTGAACTGTCCCTTGCCGGTATTGAAGAGCCGTCGTCGCCTCGCCGGCATGCCCGAAGGCGCCCGGCTCTGGGTCGAAACCACCGACCCGCTCGCCGTCATCGACATCCCCGCCTTCTGCAACGACGACGGCCACAGGCTCTTGACCAGCGAGCGCGTGGCCGGCGGACACCGTTTCCTGATCGAGCGGGGCGGGACGATGGCTGGCCGAAACGCCGCGAAAACCGCCTGACAACCAGCCTCTGATCGGTTACGCACCCTGCGGATGACGCCCCGCCGGGGTGTGCGTGGGCGCTGGCGGACAGGACGGATGGTCGGGATGGGAACGGACGACAGGTCCGAGACGTGGACGAACCGCTACGCGGTGTTCCTGCTGCTGCTCTTTGTCGGACAGGCGGTCGCGCTCAGCCTCGTGCGCTCCGGAACCAGCTATGACGGCGCCGAGCAGCTCCTCTACACGCAGTATCTGGACTGGGGCTACGGCCGGTCGCAGCCGCCGCTCTACACCTGGATGCTGATCGCGCTTCACCGGGTCGTCGGCGTCGGCATGCTGGCCGAGAACCTGCTCAAGTTCGGCCTGCTGTTTCTCGGCTTCTGGTCCGTCGCCGAGATCACGCGTCGCCTGGGATACGGCGGCGCCGTCGCGGCGGCGGCCCTGGCCGCGCCGTTCCTGATCGTCGAGATCGGCTGGGAATCGCAGCGCAACTATGCGCATACCGTGCTCACCTTCGCGCTGACGGGCGGCCTCGGCGTCGCCTACCTCGCCGCCCGCGAGACGCCGGGTCCGGCGCGGCATCTGGCGATCGGCGTCATGATGGGGCTTCTCGTGCTCAGCAAGTACAACGGCGCGCTGGTGATCGCCGCGCTCGTCGCGGCCGACCTTGCGGTCGGCAAGCCGCGGGTTTTCGCCCGGCCGTCGAGCGCGATCGCCTGGCTCGCCGCCTTACTCATCGCCCTTCCGCATCTCGTCTGGGTCGCCGGAAACACCGGGCATGCCATGGTGCTGGCCGACAATTTCCGCGCCTCCGACGGGGCCGGTCTTCTCGCGACGGCATTGAAGGGCATCGGGCAATACCTGCTTGCCACCATCGGCCTGCTGGCGGTCCTCGTTCTCGCGCTCGCCGTCTACACGGTCCGTTCGCCGCGCGCATCGCAGCCGCCGCGCACGTCTCCCGCGGTCGCCGTCATCGCGGTCTGGGGCATCGCATTCTGGCTCGTCGGTCTGGTGGTGACGCTCGCCACCGGCGCAACGGTCGTGCGCATGCGCTGGCTGGCGCCCGTCGTGGTGATGGCGGTTCCGGTCCTCGTGGGCTGGGCCTTTTCGCGCCGGCCCGGTCGCGAAACATGGTTCGCCATCGGCGGCATGGCGCTTGGCGTGGGCCTGGTCGTCGGCCAGTGGTACGAGAGCACGCGGGTGAACGCCCGGACCGATTATGATTACCGGCGGCTGGTCGAGAACCTGGCCGAGGCCGGGCCGATCGGCGCGATCGTGACGGCCGAATACGAGGTCTTCGCCAACCTGCGTCTGCACGGATATCCGATCCTGGCGCCGCAGATGCCGCGCGTCGACCGGGGCGCCAACGAAAGCGCCACCGCGCTTTGGTTCACCGGCGGCCGTGCCGAGGAACGCGTGGCCGGCTTCGCGCGGTCGATGGGCCTGTGCCCCGCGCAAACCGTGCCGGTGCGCGAGATCGAGCTGCACCGTCGCCATGGAGACGCCGCGCCGCGCCGCGTTTCCGCAATGGCGCTGTCAGCGGCGGCATGCGGGAAGTAGGTCTACGCTCGCGCCAGCCCGGTTCCCTTGACTACCCTCACTCTCTTCCGCCTCAAGGTTTCCACCCGCCCGCGATGGCCAGCGGGTTGTTCTCCAGCGCCGCGCGGTCGGGCATGTCGATCCGCGGCTGGCCGGCGAAGGCGGCAAACAGCCGCTCGACATAGTCGGCCGGCATGTCGAAGGTGATCATGACGATGCGGGCGCCGCGCGGGCCGGCGGGCCATTGGGCCAGCCGCATCGGCGGATGCAGAACCTTCTGCACGCCGTGGATCACCAGCGGACGCTCGCGGTCCTCCATCGTCTCGACGATGCCCTTCATGCGCAAGAGATGCTCGCCATGGGTGGAGCGCAAAAGGTCGAGGAAGTTTTCCACCGTCGACAGCGGCAGCGGCCGGTCGAGCACGAGCGACACGCTGCGGATGCGCCCGTCCTGGCCGTGGTGATGGTGATGATGATCGGGGCGATGATGCCCTTGGTGGTCATGGCCATGATCGTGATCATGGCCGTGCGCCGCGTGATGCGGCGCCTCGTCGCGTAGCCAGCGGGCGACGTGGACGCTCTTGGTCGCTGGATCGTAGAGCCCGCAGTCGAGCAGGCCCGACGGCGAAGCGGTCGCGGCGTCCAGCAGCGGCGCGCCGGGGTTGAGCGCGCTTAGCCTCGTCTCGATTTCGCGCAGCTCCGCGGCCGTGGCGAGGTCGCGCTTGGCCAGCACCAGCCGGTCGGCCATGGCCACCTGCTTTACCGCCTCCTCATGGGCGTCGAGCGTGGCCGGGCCGTTGACGGCGTCCACCAGCGTCACCACGCCGTCGAGCCGGTAGGCGGCCACGATTGCCGGATGCGCCATCAGCGATTGAAGCACCGGCGCGGGGTCGGCCAGGCCCGTGGTCTCCACCACCACCCGCTTTAGGGTCGGGATCCGGCCGGTCTGCATGCGGTCGGCCAGGTCGGCCAGGGTGTCGATCAGTTCGCCGCGAACCGTGCAGCACAGGCAGCCGTCGGACAGTTGGATGATCCCGTCAGAGGATTGCTCCACAAGCAGATGGTCGATCGCCACGTCGCCGAATTCGTTGATGATGACGGCGGTGTCGGTCAGCGCCGGATCCTTCAGGAGCCGGTTGAGCAACGTGGTCTTGCCGGCGCCGAGGAAACCGGTGAGGACCGTGACCGGAACGGGTGGCTGCATCGTCTTCTCTTTCGCTTGCGGCGCATGTCTGTCGGCATACGGGTTCAACCTGGAGCCATGGACATCTAAAGCGCGCGAAGCGGTTAGGGAAGGTCGCGGCGCTTCCTATCGGACCGCGCTCGCCTCGACGGGCCGGTAGTCCGGCCTAGGCGTCGGGATCGGCACCCTGGCGTACTCCACGTCGGTGGCCGCATGCGGCGAGCGGGGACCGGTGGCGCCGCCGAGACCGACGGCGACGAGCACCGGTTCACGCGCCAGCTTGTCGGCGAGATGCGGCGAACTGACGATCACCCTGCCATTCTTGTCGACCTCGCCGGCATCGAGCCGCGCCTTGTAGGCGGCCTGCGTGCAGATGCGCGAGCGCATGTTTGTCGGTTGGTCGAGCCCCTGGCCCACCGGCGTCATCGAAGCCAGGGTCGGCGCCTCTGCCGTGCTCTTGCCGAAGCCGGCGGCCAGCAGGTCGGCGGCCTTGACCGCGCGCTCCTCGGACGACCGCTCGCCGATGACCACGGCCAGAAGCGTGCGTCCGTCCCGTGTGGCGGAGGCGATCAGGTTGAAGCCGGACGGACAGGTATAGCCGGTCTTCATGCCGTCGGCGCCCGCGAAGCGGCCGATCAGATCGTTGTGGTTGGTCATCTTCGTCTTGCCGTCGATGAGGCCTTCCAGCCTGAAATAGTCGGCATGCTGCGGAAAGTCGCGGCGGATGGCGGCCGCCAGCACCGCCAGGTCATGCGCGGTCGAGTACTGCCCGTCATCGTGCAGGCCATGCGCGTTCACCCAGCGCGAGCCGGTCATGCCGAGCCGCATCGATTCGGCGTTCATGCGCGCCGCGAAGGCCGATTCGGAGCCGGCGATGCTCTCGCCGATCGCGGTGGCGACGTCGTTGGCCGATTTCACCATGATGATCTTCAGCGCGTTGTCGAGCGCCAGCACCGAGCCGACCGGATAGCCCATCTTACTCGGCGGCTCCTTGGCCGCGTTTTTGGTGATGCGCACCGGCGACTTCAGCGTCACCTCTCCCGCGGCCACCGCGCGGAACGCGACATAGGCGGTCAACAGCTTGGTGAGCGAGGCCGGATACCACCGTTGCATCGCGTTTTCCTGGGACAACACCCGGCCTCCGTCGAGATCGACGACGAGCGATGGGCCGGCTGCCGCCGGGTGCGCAGACACGGCCAGCGCGCCGAGAGTGCAGGCGGCCAGCGTCTGGAGGGGTCGCTTCAAAATCACTTTCGCCTCACGCGGGAATTGCGCTACGGTTGGGAAAGAGGCCGTCGGGCCGTTCCCGGTTCCTGATCGCTGCTACCTACCGCATGTGGCGCGGGAATGGCAAAACCACGGCGATCACGATCTCGCGGGTCGGGCGGACCGGGCCGCCGAACAGGAATAGGGTTTCCACACATGCCGATCCTCAATCGCGCCGCCGAGATGCAGCAGGAAGTTGCAGGCTGGCGCCGCCACCTCCACACAGTGCCCGAGTTGGGCTTCGACCTCCACGAGACCTCCGCCTTCGTGGCCGAAAGGCTGCACGAGTTCGGCGTCGACGAGGTGGTGACGGGCATGGCACGGACGGGCGTGGTCGGCATCATCGCCGGCCGGCTTGGCGACGGACCGACGATCGGTCTTCGAGCCGACATGGACGCCTTGCCGATCACCGAGGCGACCGGGGCGTCGCATGCGTCGGCCAATCCAGGAAGGATGCACGCCTGCGGCCATGACGGCCACACCTCGATGCTGCTGGGTGCGGCGAAATACCTCGCCGAGACGCGCAATTTCGCCGGCCGCGTCGCCGTCATCTTCCAGCCCGCCGAGGAGGGCGGTGGCGGCGGCAACGTCATGGTCAGGGAGGGCATGATGGAGCGCTTCGGCATCAGCCGCGT
This sequence comes from Mesorhizobium sp., assembly GCA_051860465.1. Lineage (GTDB taxonomy): Bacteria > Pseudomonadota > Alphaproteobacteria > Rhizobiales > Rhizobiaceae > Aquibium. The sequence continues at coordinate 60,914 of JBHYDY010000009.1, read as the reverse complement.
CTTCGGCATGCACAATGCGCCGGGTCTGCCGGTCGGCCAGTTCGCGACGCGGCCGGGGCCGATCATGGCCGCTACGGCCGAATTCACCATCATGGTGCAAGGAAAAGGCGGCCACGCCGCGTTTCCCCACCAGAACGTCGACCCCATCGTCATCGCCAGCCAGATCGTCGGTGCGCTGCAGACCATTGTGTCGCGCAATGCCGATCCGCTGGAGGCGTTGGTCGTCTCCGTCACCAAGTTCCACGCCGGCGAGGCCTACAACATCATTCCCGAAACCGCGCAGATCGCAGGCACCGTGCGCACGCTGCGCAAGGAAGTCGCGGCTCTCGCCGAAAAGCGCATGAAGGCGATCGTGCTGGGGATCGCCGAGGCCGGCGGCGCGACTGCCGTGATCGACTACGATGCCAACTATCCGGTGACGTTCAATCACCCTGAGGAAACCGAGTTCGCCGTGCAGGTGGCGTCCGAAGTGGCGGGGGTCCACAATGTCGAACCGAACATGCCGGCCATGATGGGCGGGGAGGACTTTTCCTACATGCTGGAGGCGCGGCCGGGCTCGTTCGTCTTCATCGGCAACGGCGACACCGCCAGCCTCCACCACCCGGGCTACGACTTCAACGATGAGGCGATCCCGCACGGAATTTCATACTGGGTGCGGCTGACGGAAAAGGCACTCGCCGCCTGACCGATCGACGTCAGGCGTTCTGCAACGCTGAAACCCTTGGCCTGCGCACTCGAACCCGTTATATCGGGCGCGCGTGGTCCCGTAGCTCAGTAGGATAGAGCATCAGATTCCTAATCTGAGGGTCACTGGTTCGAATCCAGTCGGGATCACCATCGAAAACGGTCTCCGCTCCGCCTCAGCCCGCGCGGGCCTCCAGCCATCGCCAGAGATAGGGCCCGAACGGGCTCTCCACATGCAGGCGCGCAATGAGCGCGGATGGGCGGTAGAGGACCGCCTGAACGCCCGCGAACAGGATCGCGGCCGACGGGCTCGAAGCGGCGAGATCGGCAGCCGTGCCTTCGCGGATCACGTGCTCCATCGCGGGGCCTTCCAGATCGACGATGAACCAGGCGTTGCTCGCCGGACTTGCGGCCCAGGTGCCGTTCCAGCCGGACGGCAGGTCGAGCGGCCCGGAGCCGACGAGAAGCACGCGGTCGCGGGCGATGCGCGCGGCAATCGGGCCCGTCGGCGCGATGCTCCACAGCCCAACTTCCGCCGCGGTGGGCGCGTGGGCGGCGAGCGCGGCGCGAAAATCGCCGCTGACGAGCACTTGCGACAGGCCGAGCACCGGCCGGGCGGACCAGCCCCGGCGCTCGATGACGGCGCCGTTCCAGTCGGGGAAGGCCTGCCATTTGGCGGCGGAATCGTGGACGGCGTTGCTAGCCATGGATGCGCGTCCCTTCCGGATCGAAGGCGCAGACGGGCGCGATCGTCGCCCGCCGCGTCGTGCCGAGATGCAGGAACTCGATCGTCTCGCCCATGCGCGAGAGCCCGCGCTCGACCAGCGCCAGCGCTATCGGCCGGCCAAGCACGGGGCTCTGATAGCTCGACGTGACAAAGCCGATCGAGCGGCGCGCGCCGCCGCGTGTCTCGACCGCATGCGCGCCGGTCGGCAGCGGCGGTTCGCCGTCCGCCACGCTCAGGCCGACGCCCTGCTGGCGGTCCTCGCGCAGCGCGTTCTCGGTGAACAGCGAGCGCTTGCCGACGAACTCGCCGGCGCGCCTGTCGCGCGGGCCGGTGATGCCGAGATCCTGCGGCATGGTCGTGCCGTCCGTGTCCTTGCCGGCGATGATGTAGCCCTTCTCCGCGCGCAGCAAAAGCAGCGCCTCCGAGCCGAGCAGGACGGCATCGAGCTTTCGGCCGGCCTCCATCATCGCGAGGTGGAGCGCTCCGGCCTTTCCCATCGGCACCGACACCTCATAGGATCGGTCGCCGGTGAACGAGACGCGCGAGACGCGGGCGGGGCTTCCCAAGAACGCTCCGTCGGCAAATCCCATGTGCGGCAGCGCGCCATCGGAGAGATCGACACCGAGCGCGAGCATGGCGACGAGGTCCCGCGAGCGGGGTCCCGTCGCCGTCAGCGTCGCCCACTCAGGCGTGGAGTTGTGCACCATGACCTGGTGGCGGTCGAAGCGATCCTGCCGCCATTCCTCCAGCCGCAGCACCACGCCACCGACATGGCCCGACGAACAGGAGACGACATAGTGCTCGTCGGAAAGCTTCGACACCACGCCGTCGTCGTAGATCACGCCGCTCTCGGTCAGCATGAAGCCGTAACGGATGCGGCCCGGCTTCAGCGTCGAGAGCGTCTGGTAGGAGTTGTAGTCGACCACCGCACCGGCCTGGGGTCCGATGACCTCGATCTTGCCGAGCGGTGAACCATCGAGGATGCCGACGGTTTCCCGCGCCTGCAGCGCCTCGCGCGCGATCTCGTCGCCCGGCTGGCCCTTGCCGTACCAGCCGGGCCGCAGCCAGCCGCCATACTCGCGAAACACGGCGCCCGCCGCGCGATGCGCGTTCTCCAGCGCCAGCCGCTTGACCGGGTTGAAGAATTCGCCGCGCCGCCGCCCGGCAACCACGGTGAACGGCACCGGCACGAAGGGCGGACGGTAGGTCGTGGTGCCCGTCTCCTCGATCGTGCGGCCGGTGATGGCGGCCAATGCCGCCAGCCCGTTCATGTTCGACGTCTTGCCCTGGTCTGTCGCCATGCCGAGCGTGGTGTAGCGCTTCAGGTGCTCGACCGAGCGGAAGTTCTCGCGCGCCGCCAGCGTGACGTCCTTGACCGTCACGTCGTTCTGTAGGTCGATCCATTGACGCGCCCTGCCTTTCGGCGCGGGCCAGGCGGCGGCGATGGCGTAGGTGTCGTCCGGCGACGATGTTCGCGGCGCATCGCTGGCGCCGCCCGCTGTCGCATGTCCTTCGGCCAGCGCGCGCGACAATGAAAACGCGCCGCTGGCCGCGCCCGCCACCGCCATGCCGGCGACCGGATCGACGGGCACCAGGGCGGCGATCGTCGCTTCGAAGCGCAGCTTGCCCTTTGCCTGGCAGTGCAGGTGGACGGTCGGCGTGAACCCGCCGGAGGTCAAGAGGCAGTCGGCCTCGATGGAGCGGCCGGAGACCGTGACGGACGAGACGCCGCGTGCGCCCGACACGCCGTCGATCGCGGCCTCGTGGATCACCTCGACGCCGTCGCGCGGCGCAACCGTCCCGCGCGGCCGCGTGTCGGCGATCATCACCCATGCGCCGGCCTCGTGCAACGCGGCGGCGACGCCATAGGCCTTGTCGTTGTTGGTGGCCACCACGATGCGCTGACCGACCAGCACGCCAAAGCGTTTTAGGTAGACCAGGGCCGCTTCCGCCGACATCACGCCCGGCCGGTCATTGTCGGGGAAGACGAGCGGCCGTTCAATCGCGCCAGCCGCCACGACGATCCGCCTGGCCCGCACCTGCCACAGGGCATCGGGCAGGCCGGTGCGGCGCTGCCAGAGGAGGACAAGCCCGTGGTCGTAGACACCGAACGAGACGGTGCGTGAGAGCACGGTGTGGCCACCTGCCCACAGCCCCTCCACAACGGCTTCCGCCCAGTCGACGCCGGGCATTTCGTCGATTTCCGCATGCCGATGCCTCAACGAGCCTCCCGGCGCGTCCTGGTCGTCGACCAGCACCACGCTCTCGCCGTTCCGGGCCGCCGCCCGCGCCGCCGCCAATCCGGCCGGGCCAGCGCCGACCACAAGCACATCGCAGCGCGCGTGGATCGCTGGACTGTCGGCCGCGGGTTCATGCGAAGGGTCGAGCCGGCCAAGCCCGGCCATGGCGCGGATGCGCGGCTCGAACAGGTGCCAGTCGGGCCACAGGAACGTCTTGTAGTAGAAGCCGGCCGGGATGAAGGACGCGAAACGGTCGAGAATGCCGGCGCGGTCGCGTTCGGCGGTCGGCAACGCGTTGACGGAGCGAACCGCCATGCCTTGTACCAGCGGCTCGGTCGTGGCGCGGACGTTGGGCGTGATGCGGCCGTCGAGCGTCACGTCGACGATGGCGTTCGGCTCTTCGGCGCCTGCGCCGACGATGCCGCGCGGCCGGTGATACTTGAACGAACGCCCGACGACGCGCACGCCGTTCGCCAGCAGCGCGGACGCAATCGTGTCGCCCTCCACGCCGGAGAGCGGCTTGCCGTCGAAGGAGAAGGGGAGTGGACGGCTCGTGCCGCGCTGGGGGAGACGGCGCGCGGTCATCGGTGCGCTTCATGCGACGGAGCCCTGCGGCGCCCCCCTCGTGGGGGAGATGGCCGGCAGGCCAGAGGAGGGCGCGACGGAGTGCGGCGTATCATCGGGGAGCGCTCCCCATCGCCTGCGAACCCGTCACGGCATGCGTGACGGTGTCGCGCTCCATCATGAAGAACTCCCCGCAGGTCACGTGCAGCCAGACCTCGCGCGTCGCGCCCTTGGGATTGTCCTTGAGATAGAGGTACTTCGCCCAGCGCTCGGCGGTCACGTCAGCGGCCGGCTCTGGCCGGGTCTTGCCGGCCTCGGTGGCGAACTGGAACTCGGTCTCGTCGCGCGGGCCGCAGAAGGGGCAGGAAAAGAGCTGCATCGTCAGGGCCTCAATGCGCGATGCCGGAGCCGGCTGCCTCGTCCACCAGCCGTCCGGTGACGAAGCGGTCGAGGTCGAAGGGCCGGCTGATCGCATGGTGATCGCCTGTAGCCATCAGGTGCGCGAGCAGCCAGCCGCCGGCGGGGATCGACTTGAAGCCGCCGGTGCCCCAGCCGCAGTTGAGATAGAGCCCCGGCAGCGGCGAAGGGCCGATGAGCGGCGAGGAATCGGGCACCACGTCGACGTTGCCGGCCCACTGCCGCAGCATCTTCAGCTGGCCGAAGGACGGGAACATCTCCAGCATGCCAGACAGGACGGTGCACTGCATCGGCGGGTTGCCGCGCTGCGCATAGGAGGGCACGCGGTCGAGCCCGCCGCCGACCACGATCTCGCCCTTGTCGGACTGGAACAGGTAGGTGCCGGTGCCCATGTAGAGCACCACCGTGTCGAGGCATGGCTTCACCGGCTCGGACACCATCGCCTGCAGCGAGTAGGACTGGATCGGCAACCGGAAGCCGGCCTTGGCCGCCAGCACGCTGGAGTGCCCGGCGACCGCGAGCCCGACGGCGCCGGCCCGGATCGTGCCACGCGTGGTCTCGACGCCCGCGCAGCGGCCGTTCTCGACCAGGAAATCCGTCACCTCGCAATCCTGGATAATGTCGACGCCAAGCCCGTCGGCGGCGCGTGCGTAGCCCCAGGCAACTGCATCGTGGCGCGCAACGCCCGCCCGCCCCTGCCAGACCGCCCCGAACACCGGATAGCGCGCGCAAGGATCGCGGTTGAGCAGGGGCGCCTTGTCGAGGGCCTGCGCGGGGGTGAGCAATTCCGCATCGGTCCCGTTGATCTGCATGGCGTTCACCGTGCGCGCGGCGATCTCCATTTCGCCCTCCGAGTGGGCGACGGTCAGCACGCCGCGCTGCGAGAACATGATGTTGTAGTTCAACTCGCGTCCCAGCCCCTCGTAGAGCTTCAGCGCGAAATCATAAAGCGCCACGCTTTCGGGATAGAAATAGTTGGAGCGGATGGTGGTGGTGTTACGGCCTGTGTTGCCGCCGCCGAGCCAGGCCTTCTCGATCACCGCGACGTTGCGGATGCCGTGGTTCTTCGCCAGATAGTAGGCGGTCGCCAGCCCGTGTCCGCCCCCGCCGATGACGATCGCGTCGTAGGCCGGTTTCGGTTCGGGCGAGCGCCAGGCCGGCTGCCAGCCCGTGTGGCCGCGCAGACCTTCCTTCGCAAGCGTCCAGGCCGAATAGCGGCGGGTCAAGCATCGTCTCCGGGTGTCGAGGTCCCTCTCTACACGTCCCCGCCGCTGCCAGACAACCGAGCCGGCGACACGAACCGCGACGGGAACGTCGGCGGATGGCGTTCTGGCGCGCTACGATGTAAAGCCAGACCGAAACTACATCGCCCGGCGCCGAGGAGCGAAGGCTGGGCCAGGGAGGGAAGCCATGGACGCCACCCGCACCGCCGCGCGGACGCTGCGCCTTGCCGAGGACGACAACATCCTCGTGGCCGCGGGCAAGCTCGAACCCGGCGCGCAGATCGCGCCGGGCCTTACCCTGAGGGACCGCATCCCCTTCGGCCACAAGATCGCGGCGCGCCCGATCGCGACCGGCGAGCCGATCCTGAAGTTCGGCCAGATCATCGGTTTTGCATCGAAACCGATCGCGCCCGGCGACTGGGTGCACGAACACAATGTCGAAATGCACGATTTCGCTCGCGACTATCGATTCGCCGAGGCCGCGCGGCCGGTAAACGTCCTGCCGGTCGAGGAGCAGGCGACCTTCCAGGGTTTTCGCCGCGCCAATGGCAGAGCCGGCACGCGCAACTATGTCGGAATCCTGACCTCGGTGAACTGTTCGGCCTCTGTTGCCCGCTTCATGGCGGAGGCGGCCATGCGCTCGGGGATGCTGGACGAATTCGGCAATGTCGACGGCGTCGTCTCCTTCACCCACGGCACCGGCTGCGGCATGGCGGCGTCGGGCGAGGGCTTCGAACTCCTGAAACGCACGCAGTGGGGCTATTCCGCCAATCCCAACCTTGGCGGCGTGCTGCTCGTCGGTCTCGGCTGCGAAGTCTTCCAGATCGGCCGCATGAAGCAGCTCTACGGAATAGAGGAGAGCGACACCTTCCGCACAATGACCATCCAGGACTCGGGCGGGACGAAGAAGACCATCGAGCAGGGCCTGGAACGGATCCGCGAGATGCTGGTCGCGGCCGACAAGGTCGAACGCGAAACCATCCCGGCATCGGAACTGACGCTGGCGCTGCAATGCGGTGGGTCGGACGGCTATTCCGGCATCACGGCCAACCCGGCGCTGGGTGTTGCCGCTGACATTCTCGTCCGCAACGGCGGAACGGCAATCCTCTCCGAGACGCCGGAAATCTACGGCGCAGAGCACCTGCTCACCCGCCGGGCCAGAAACCGCGACGTCGGCGAAAAGCTGATCGAGCGCATCAAGTGGTGGGAGGAGTACACGGCCCGAAACGGCGGCGAGATGAACAACAATCCATCGCCCGGCAACAAGGCCGGCGGGCTGACCACGATCCTGGAAAAGTCGCTCGGCGCAGCCGCCAAGGGCGGGTCGACGACGCTCAATGCCGTCTATGAATATGCCGAGCCCGTGACGGAAAAGGGTTTCGTGTTCATGGATACGCCCGGCTACGATCCGGTCTCGGTGACCGGCCAGGTCGCCGGCGGTGCCAACATTGTCTGCTTCACAACCGGCCGCGGCTCAGCTTATGGCTGCAAGCCTGCACCCTCCATAAAGCTCGCCACCAACACGCCGATGTACGAGCGCATGCGCGAGGACATGGACATCAACTGCGGCGACATCCTTGATGGGGTGTCCTTGCAGGAGAAGGGCGAGGAAATCTTCCGCGAGATTCTGGCGGTCGCGTCGGGCAAGCGGTCGAAATCCGAGGACCTCGGTTACGGCGATTCGGAGTTCGTCCCCTGGCAGATCGGCGCGGTGATGTAGGCGCGCGACGTCTCATCCGCGCTGCCTCGCATCCTCGATGATCATGCCGGCACCCTTCTCGGCGATCATGATCGTTGGGGAGTTGGTGTTGCCCGAGGTGATGGTCGGCATGGCCGACGCATCTATGACGCGCAGGCCGTCGACGCCGCGCACGCGCAGGCGCTCATCGAGGACGGCCATTCGGTCGCCGTCGGCGCCCATTCGCGCGGTGCCGACCGGGTGGAAGATCGTCGTGCCTAGGTCGCCCGCCGAAACCAGCATCTCCTCGTCGGACTGGATGTGGGCGCCGGGCTTGTACTCTTCCGGCCGGAAGGGTTCGAGCGCCTTCTGTGAGACGATCCTGCGCGCCCATTTGAGCGAATCGACCGCCACCTGCCGGTCTTCCTCCGTGGAGAGGTAGTTTGGCTGGATCGCCGGCGCGTCCGTGGCCTTCGGCCCCGACACGTGAATCGATCCGCGCGATGAGGGACGCAAATTGCAGACGCTAGCGGTGAAGGCCGGGAAGGGATGCAGCCCGTCGCCCCACTTGTCGAGCGACAGCGGCTGGAAGTGGAACTCGAGATTGGCCGTCTCGTATTGCGGCGAGGATTTCACGAAGGCCCCCACCTGCGACGGCGCCATTGTGAGCGGCCCGCGCCTTCGTAGCGCATAATCGACACCCATCATGGCCCGCCGAAACAGGTTCGCATACATGTCGTTCAGCGTCGTGATGCCGGTCACCTTGTAGATCGGCCGGATCTGCAGATGGTCCTGCAGGTTCTCACCGACACCGGGCGAATGCACCAGCGTCTCGATGCCATGCGCGCCCAGCCTCATGCCGTCGCCGATGCCGGAGCGCTCCAGGATGGCGGGCGAGGCCACCGCACCGGCCGACAGCACGATCTCGCCCCGGGCGCTGGCCCGCTTCACGTGGCCGCCCTTGTGATAGACGACCGTTTTCGCGCGTCCGTCGACGATCTCGACACGGTCGACCAGCGCGTCGGTCTCGACCGTCAGGTTCGGACGCGAGAGCGCCGGCCGGAGAAAGCCTCGCGCGGCCGACCAGCGCCGACCCATTTTCTGGTTGACCTGGAAATAGGAGGAGCCCGTGTTGTCGCCGGCATTGAAGTCGTCGATCTTCTCGATGCCGGCCTGTTCGGCAGCGTCACGGATGCGATCGAGCACGTCCCAGCGCAGGCGGGGATATTCCACCCGCCATTCGCCGCCCTTGGCATGCAGTTCGTTCGGCGGCCTTTCGTGATCCTCGTGCTTCATGAAGACGGGCAGCACGTCGTCCCAGCTCCAGCCTGTCAGGCCCATCTGGCGCCAGCCGTCATAATCGCGCGCCTGGCCGCGCATGTAGATCATGGCGTTGATGGCCGAGGAGCCGCCGAGCACCTTGCCGCGAGGATAGGCGAGTGCGCGGCCGTTGAGACCTGGCTCTGGCTGGGTGGTGAACAGCCAGTCGGCGCGGGGATTGCCGATCGCGAAGAGATAACCGACCGGGATGTGGAACCAGACCCAGTTGTCCTGTCCTCCGCCCTCCAGCAGAAGCACCCGGTTCTTCGGATCCGCCGACAGCCGGTTCGCCAGCACGCAACCCGCCGAGCCCGCGCCTGCGATGATGTAGTCGAAGGCGGCTATGTTGCTGTCTTCGGTCAATTGCCCCTCCCGCGAATTGCCTTGCGCATCGTTGCCGGCGCCGACCCTCTTTTAGCGAAGGTCTCTGCCCCTTGCCCACACTATTCCGCGCAGAGCAGGCTTGCACCGGTCGCCACCGACGGTTGGCCCTTGCAGGTGCGGGACCGGCGCTCTAGCGTTCCAGGCGAATCCGGGGAAAATGCGTGCTGAAGAACCATGGGAAGGGCGTCGTGCTGGATCGCCGGCTCGACAACGACTCCGAGCCGGTCACCTGGCTTGGTCTTTGCGAACTGCGCATCATGAACGACAGGCGCTGGCCGTGGTTGATCCTGGTTCCGCAGCGTCCGGACATGGAAGAACTGCACGACCTGACACCGCTCGACCAGGCTATGCTCACCTTCGAGATCAACCTCGTTGGCGAGGCGCTCAAGAAGACCACCGGCTGCACCAAGATCAACACCGGCGCGCTTGGCAACATTGTACGCCAGCTCCACGTCCACGTCGTCGCGCGCAGCGAAGGCGATCCGAACTGGCCCGGCCCGGTCTGGGGCCATGGCACCCGCGAACCTTGGTCGCGCGAGGATCTCTACCGTTTCGCCGAGCAGATTCGCGCAGCGCTCTGACCTGCATGTCCAGAAGGCACTCCTCATGAGCTTCACCCTGTTCGACGCGCCCGAACGCGAGCCGAGCCACTTCGTCGGCTTTGCCGGCAACCGGATCGATCGTCTGTCCGAGAACCGGCTAGACGATTGCGTGGAGACGGCACTGACCGACCCGACGTGCCGCCTCATGCTCCTGCGCGGCGGCCGGATGCATCTGCGACTGAATGGCAAAGGCTTCGAAGGCTACATGAACCGCGCCGAAGCCGAGGCGCTGTCGGCGAAGCTCGAACATGCGGTCCTGCTCGGCTGGGACGAGACCGGCCCGGTGCTCGCCGCGCCGGCTGCCCTCGACCCGGAGGCGCTGCCGGACGAGATGAAGGCGATCGACTACCGCTCGATCTATGCGCAGGGTCTGTTAGGCGACGACACGCTCGGCGCCCTGGCCCAGGCCGCGGCCCTGCTTGCCTGGCACCAGACGCACCGGTTCTGCGGTCGCTGCGGCGGAGCCACGCACATGCGCGCCGGCGGCTACAAGCGCAAATGCGAGGCCTGCGGCGCCGAACATTTTCCGCGCACCGATCCGGTCGCCATCATGCTCGCCGTCACGCCGGACCATTGCCTGATGGGCCGAAGCCCGCATTTCGCGCCGGGCATGTACTCCTGCCTGGCGGGCTTCATCGAGCCCGGAGAGACCATCGAGGCCGCCGTGCGGCGCGAGACCTTCGAGGAATCCGGCATTCGAGTCGGTCGCGTGGTCTACCACGCCAGCCAGCCCTGGCCGTTCCCCTATTCGCTGATGATCGGCTGCTTCGGGGAAGCGGTATCGCACGACATCGACGCCGATCGCACCGAGCTCGAAGACTGCCGATGGTTTACGCGCGCCGAGACGCGGGCGATCCTGTCACGCTCCCATCCGGACGGCACCACCGCGCCGCCACCGATGGCGATCGCGCACCATCTGATCAAGGCGTGGGCCGAAGCCGGCGCCTGACCGATCATCGTGCCCCCGCCTGTTTCGTTACTCGTCGTCCTCGGACTGGGTCATGCGGAACGGATGCGCCTCGTAGACGCCAAGGATGCGCACCTCGCGCGAGAAGAACTGCAGCTCTTCCAGCGCCAGCTTGACGTTGCGGTCGTCGGGATGTCCTTCGATGTCGGCGTAGAACAGCGACGAAAAGAACTTGCCCCCGAGCTGGTAGCTCTCGAGCTTGGTCATGTTGACGCCGTTGGTGGCGAAGCCGCCCATCGCCTTGTAGAGCGCGGCCGGCACGTTGCGCACCCGGAAGATGAAGGTCGTCATCATGCGCTGCGCTGCGCCCGTCCGCTCGGTCCAGCGTTTCGTCTTCGACAGCACGACGAAGCGGGTGACGTTGTTTTCGGCATCCTCGACATCCTCCGCCACGATCTCGAGCCCATAGAGCTGCGAGGCCAACCGTGGCGCCAGCGCGGCATTGGCGCGCTCGCCTTCCTGAGCCACGAGCCGCGCCGCGCCGGCCGTGTCCCCGGCCACGACCGGCTTCCATTTGTGCTTCCGGATCACCTTGCGGCATTGGCCGAGCGCGTGGATGTGGCTGTAGACCGCCTTGATTTCGTCGATCCTGACGCCGGGCAGAACCATCAGCTGGAAATGGATCGGCAGGAAGTACTCGCCGACGATGTGCAGCTTGGAGTCCGGAAGCAGGTGGTGGATGTCGGCAACGCGGCCGGCGATCGTGTTCTCGATCGGGATCATCGCCAGGTCGGCCTTGCCCGTCTCCACGGCGGCGAACGCGTCCTCGAACGTGGCGCAGGGCAGCGGCTCCATGTTCGGAAACATGTTGCGGCAGGCCGTGTCGGAATTGGCGCCTGGCTCGCCCTGGAAGGAAATCTTGTTGGTCTTGGCGGTGTTCGGCATGCTCATTGTCCCTGCGCGAGAAGGCGGCGCGCCCGCTCGAGTTCATCCGGCGTGTCGACGCCGAGCGGCACCGTATCCACGATCCTGGCGTCGATCCGCATCCCGGCTTCCAGCGCCCGCAACTGCTCCAGCTTCTCGCGCCGTTCCAGAGGCGAGGGCGGCAGCGCCACGAAGCGTTCGAGCGCCTCGCGGCGATAGGCGTAGAGCCCGACATGATGGTAGAGCGGCCCGTCCCCCCAGGGGGCCGTCGCCCGGGTAAAGTAGAGCGCGCGCAACCGGCCGTCACCCAGCGGCGAGCCGACGATCTTCACCACGTTGGGGTTCGTCTTCTCTTCATCGCGAACGATCTCGACACCGAGCGTGGCGATCTGCACCTGCGGTTCGGCAAGCGGTTCGAGGGCTGCGCCGATGATGGCGGGGTCGATGGTCGGGAGGTCGCCCTGGACATTCACCACGAACTCGACCTTGCCGTTCGGGTCAAGCGCCGTCAGCGCCTCGTGGATGCGGTCGGAGCCGGATTGATGGTCGGGGCTGGTCATCACGGCTTCGAAGCCGTGTGCGCGAACGGCCCGCAACACCTCGTCGCTGTCGGACGCCACCGCCGTGCGTCCCAGTCCGCTCGCGGCCGCGCGTTCCGCGACGTGCACGATCATCGGCCGGCCGTGGATATCGGCCAGGGGCTTGCCGGGAAGGCGTGTCGCGGCCAGCCGCGCGGGTATGAGAATGAGAACGGACATGTTCGGTCTGGACGGGGGATAAGTGTCAAAAGGTCTCACGTGGAGCGGCCCTTATAGGAGTTGCATCGCGGGAGCAAAAGACCTAGTTTCCGCGCGAATTTGACCGGCTCTGCCCGGTCGGAAATATGGCGCGTGGCCGGCGCCTGCCACCGCCCTCGGGAGCTTCTGGTCTATGGATTCCTTCGAACTCAACAAACTGCTGGGCGGCCTTCTTGGCGCTGTCTTCGTCATGTTCTCGGTCTCGCTCGCCTCGGATGCGATTTTCGCGAGCCCGGCGCCGCAGACGCCCGGCTACGCCATCGAGGTGGCCGAGCCGGAAGAAGGCGCATCCGGTCCGGCCGAGCCGGAGGTCGAGTCCATCGCCGTGCGCCTCGCCTCGGTCGACCTTGCCAAGGGCCAGAGCCTCTACGGTCGATGCGTGGCTTGCCACACCCCGGACAATGGTGGCGCCAACAAGGTTGGACCGAATCTCTGGGATATCGTCAACCGCCCGATCGCCACCCATGAGGGTTTCGCCTATTCCGGCGCCATGCGGGAGTTCTCTGAAGGCGGCACGGTGGTCTGGGACTACGATCACCTGGATCATTTCATTGCCGCGCCGAAGGGCCTCATCCGCGGCACAGTGATGGGCTTTGCTGGCTTGAAGAACCCGCAGGATCGCGCCGACATCATCGCCTACCTGCATACGCTGTCCGACAATCCGGCACCACTGCCGGAGGTCGAGACGGATGCTGCCGCAGCGCCCGAGGAGCCCGCGGCGGAAGAGGCTGCACCAGAAGCGCCGGCCGCCGAGGCCGAAGAACCGGCCGCGGAAGAGCCGGCGACCGAGAATGCGGCTCCGGCCGCCGAGTAGACCGCTCCGGCCGCCGAGACACCGACGACGGAAACGCCCGCGACCGATGCGACGACGCCGGTCGAGCCAGCCGACGAAACGCCGGTTATCGAGCAGCCCGCCGATGGAACGGCGCCCGCCGCGCAGTGACCTGACGAAAACGTAATCCCATCACCATGAAAAAGCCGGGTTCCGCCCGGCTTTTTTTGTTAACGTCCGGCCATGTCGCGCGGACGAGATGATCGTTCGCGCCAGGAATCGACCTTTCGACGAAGGAAACGAACCCACGTGAGAAACGGAATGCAGCTGACGAAACCCTTCGCCGCCGCCCTCCTGTCCATCGTTCTGGCGGCCTTGCACGCCACCACCGTCCAGGCTCAATCGGTCGAAGGCGAATGGCGCACCACGGCTTCGCTGATCGGCGAATCGAAGTACGCCGGGGGCTTCGAACGTTACGAGCACGTGAACCCCGACGCTCCGAAAGGCGGGACCCTGAACACGGTCACGTCCGGGACGTTCGATTCGTTCAATCCCTTCGTCGTGCGGGGAACGCCTGCCGCCGGCTTCTCGCAGGCCGGCGGGCTGCTGTGGGACACGCTGATGGAGCAGTCGATCGACGAACCCGGCACAAGCCACCCGCTGGTCGCCGAAGCCTTCCGCTATCCCTACGACTATTCATCGGCCACCTATCGGCTGAACCCGGCCGCGCGCTGGCACGACGGTGAACCGATCGAGGCTGACGACGTGGTCTGGACCTTCGACAAGCTGAAGGAGATCAGCCCCTTTTTCAATCGCTACTTCGCCAATGTGACCGGCGCCAAAGCAGTCGGCGAGCGCGACGTGCTGTTCACTTTCGACCAGACGGGAAACCGGGAGCTTCCGCTCATTCTCGGCGACATGCCGGTTCTGCCGCGGCACTGGTGGGAGGGCACGGACGAACGTGGCGGCACCCGCGACATCACCCGGCCGACGCTGGAGCCGCCGCTCGGCTCCGGCGCCTATCGCATCGCGAGCTTCCGGCCGGGCGCCGAGATCGTCTGGACCCGTGTGGAGGATCATTGGGCAAAGGATCTGCCCGTGAATGTCGGCCGCAAGAACTTCGATCGTCGCCGCTACGTTTACATCCAGGACGAGAATGCCGGATGGCAAGCCTTCATCAAGGGCGGGCTGGATGACATGCGGTTCGAGAACAGTTCGCGGCGGTGGCACACCGAGTATAGTTTCCCGGCCCTGCAGGCGGGCGACGTGGTCAAGGCCGAGTTTCCAACCGAGAATGGCGAAGCCATGCAGGCCTTCGTGCTCAATCTGCGGCGGCCGCAGTTTCAGGATCGCCGCGTGCGGGAGGCACTGACCTGGGCGCTCGATTTCGAGAGCATGAACCGCAACCTGTTCTACAACTCCAACACCCGGACGTCGTCCTACTTCGAGGGCGGGGAACTCGCTTCCTCGGGTCTGCCGAAAGGTCGCGAACTGGAGATCCTGGAGGAGTTTCGCGACATGCTTCCGTCGGAGGTCTTCCAGCAGGAGTTCAAGCTGCCAGTCTATGCTACGCCGCAGTCCGAGCGCCAGAACCTGCGCGAGGCGGTCCGACTTTTTGCGGAGGCCGGCTGGACGGTGAAGGGCGGCAAGCTCGTGAATGAAAGAGGCGAGCAGTTGCGGATCGAATTTCTCGGACGGGGCCCGACCGATGAGATCATCTCCGGTTCATACATCGCGAACTTGCGCAAGATCGGCATAGACGCATCACTTCGCATCATCGATCCGGCTCAATACGTGAACCGCTATCGCGCTTTCGATTTCGATTCACTCACTGGCCAGTTCGCCCAATCGCTCTCGCCCGGCAACGAGCAGCGCGAGTTCTGGGGATCGGAGGCCGCCGACCAGCCGGGCTCGCGCAATCTCGTCGGCATCAAGGATCCGGTGGTCGACGCGCTTGTTGACAAGGTCATCTTCGCGAAGGATCGCGATGAACTAGTGGCGGCGACCCACGCGCTGGATCGGGTTCTTCTTTGGAACTTCTACGTCGTGCCGCAATGGCATAGGTCGGAAGTCTGGCTCGCCTACTGGAACAAGTTCGGCATGCCGGAAACTCAACCCGCTTATGCCGGCGTTGACATCGATTCCTGGTGGGTCGACACCGAGAAGGAAGCAGCCCTCGCCGCCAAATACCGAAGCCAGAACTGAGTGAGGAGCATGAGCAGGATGGGTGGATCGTCTCGTCGCGACTTCCTCAAGGCGTCGGGTGCTGGCGCGCTGGCGCCGTTCCTCCCCGCTTTTGCCGGGGCCATCGCCTGCGTGCCGCTGCTGGCCCGCGACGCCTTTGCGCAGATCGAGACAGAGAAACCCCTGCACGGCATCTCGCCATTCGGCGACCTGAAGTACGGTCCAGGTTTCGAACATTTCAACTATGCCGATCCAACGGCGCCCAAGGGCGGGCGGATCACCACACAGCTAACCCAAACGTCCTTCAACCAGGCTTCCGATACGTTCGACACGCTCAATGCCTATGTGCTGCGAGGCAACGGTGCCGCTGGCATGGCACTAACATTCGCCACGCTCATGACTGGTTCGGCCGACGAGATGGGCGCGTATTATGCCTATGCCGCCGAATCGGTGACGCTCGGTCAAGACATGTTGACTTGGCGCTTCCGGCTGCGCCCTGCGGCTATCTTCCACGATGGCACGCCCATCACCGCCGCCGATGTGGTCTTCTCGATTGAGAAGCTGCGGGACGAGGGGCACGAGAACCTGGCCAGCACGCTCCGACAGATCGAGGAAGTGGAGGCGTTGGACGATCGCACGGTTTCGGTGCGGCTTCATCCGCTCGCAGGCATATCGACGGTGCTTACCATCGCGGCTGGCTGTCCGATCATGTCCCGCGCCTGGTGGGAGGACCGGGTCTTCGACGCCACGCTCTCCGACGGACCTCTGGGCTCTGGCCCCTATCGCGTGGGGAGGTTCAACTTCGGCACCTTCATCGAGTTCGACCGGGTGGAAGATCATTGGGCGTCTGACTTGCCGGTCATGCGCGGGCGCTACAATTTCGACCGCGTCCGCTTCGACTACTTCCGGGACCGCAACGCCTCCTTCGAGGCCTTCAAGGCGGGTGTCGTTCTCTTCCGCGAAGAGTTCACCTCGCGGAACTGGGCGAACGACTACAATTTTCCCGCCATTCTCGACGGCCGGGTCAAGACCGACGAAGTTCCGGACGCCACGCCTTCGGCCGGCCAGGGGTGGTCCTTCAACACGAGACGTGCCAAGTTCACCGACCCGCGCGTGCGCAAGGCGATCACGCTGCTCTTCGATTTCGAATGGACGAACCAGAACATCATGTTCGGTTCCTACGAGCGTTCGACGTCCTTCTTCGAGATGACGGAGCACAAGGCGCAGGGGCTGCCTGACGTGGCCGAGATGGCGCTCCTGGAGCCGTTCCGGGGCCAGTTGCCGGAAGCTGTCTTCGGCGAACCCTTCGTTCCGCCAGTCAATGACGGTTCGGGCCGCATCCGCGACCGCCAGCGGGAAGCCGTCGCCCTGCTGGAGGAGGCGGGGTGCAAACGGCGGGACGGCCGGATCGTGCTGGCATCGGGGGAGCGCCTGACGATCGAATTCCTCAACAACAGCCAGACTTTCGAGCCGCATCACAACGGCTTCATCCGCAATCTGGAGCAGATCGGCATCGAAGCGACCTACAGGCTGGTGGATGCCACGCAGTATTCGCTGCGTACGCGGCAGTTCGACTTCGACATGATCGTCTTCCGCCATGCCATGGCGCCCTACCCCAGCCGCGGCATTCGACGCTCCTTCGGGTCCGAAAGCGCCAACGCAGCCGGCTCCCTCAACATGGCCGGTGTCGCGCATCCGGCCGTGGACGCCATCCTCGACAGGGTGATCGCGGCGAAGAACTGGGACGAGTTCAGGACCGCCAACCGGGCGCTGGACCGGATCTTGCGTGCACAGCACTACTACATCTTCCAATGGTACAAGCCGACGCGTTGGCTTGCCTACTGGGACCATTACGACCGGCCCAAGGTTGCGCAACGGTTCGGTCTTGGCGTACTCGACACGTGGTGGACCCGGCCCGATCGAATCCAGGCGACCGGCATGTCCGGCTGACGCAAGCTTCGCATGACACAGATGAGCCATTCTAGACCCCGCCGCGAATCGAAATCCGGATCCACCTGATGGGCGCCTACATCCTTCGACGCCTTCTGCTGATGATCCCGACGCTTTTCGGCATCATGGCGATATCCTTCACCGTCATCCAGTTCGCACCGGGTGGACCGGTTGAGCAGGTCATCGCCCGCATTTCCGGCCAGGCGGGCGACGCGACCGACCGGATTTCGGGCGGCGGTGGTGATTCGGTCGGCCAGAACTTCGACGCCAGCGGCGAGATGTCCTCGCGATACCGCGGGGCCCAGGGGCTGGACCCGGAATTCATCAAGCAGTTGGAGATACAGTTCGGTTTCGACAAGCCGCCGCTCGAGCGCTTCTTTGGCATGCTGTGGGACTATGCCCGCTTCGATTTCGGCGAGAGCTTCTTCCGCGACATCTCGGTGCTGGAGCTGATCCTCGAAAAGATGCCCGTGTCGATCTCGCTGGGGCTCTGGCTGACGCTGATCTCCTACGCAATCTCGATTCCTCTCGGCATACGCAAGGCCGTGAAGGATGGCTCCACTTTCGACGTCTGGACGAGCGGCGTCATCATCGTCGCCTATGCAATCCCGAGCTTCCTCTTCGCCATCCTCTTGCTGGTGCTTTTCGCCGGGGGGTCGTTCTGGGACTTCTTCCCGCTCCGCGGCCTGACATCCGACAACTGGGACCAGCTGTCGCTCTGGGGCAAGATCGTCGACTATTTCTGGCACCTGACACTTCCGCTGACGGCCATGGTGCTGTCGGCCTTCGCCACCACGACGCTGTTGACCAAGAACTCCTTCCTGGAGGAAATCCGCAAGCAATACGTGATTACCGCGCGCGCAAAGGGCCTGTCCGAGCGCCAGGTTCTCTACCGGCACGTGTTCCGAAACGCCATGCTGATCATTATCGCCGGCTTCCCCGGCGCCTTCATCTCGGCCTTCTTCACCGGCTCGCTCCTGATCGAAAACATCTTCTCGCTCGACGGTCTCGGGTTGCTCGGCTTCCGTTCGGTGCTCGACCGCGACTATCCCGTCGTCTTCGCCAATCTCTACATCTTCTCGCTGATCGGCCTCTTCGTCGCGCTGATCTCCGACCTGACCTACACCTGGATCGATCCGCGGATCGACTTCGAGCGCAGGGAGGTCTGAGGTGTCGGACGTCATCCTGAAGGGCGAGGTCGAGCGCATCCGGTCGCGCCGGGTTCAGCCGTTCCTGTCGCCGCTCAACCAGCGGCGCTGGCAGAACTTCAAGGCCAACCGTCGCGGCTACTGGTCGCTGTGGATCTTCATCGTCCTCTTCGTCCTGTCGATGCTGGCCAACGTCATCGCCAACGACAAGCCGATCCTCGTCTCCTACAATGGCGAACTGCTTTTCCCGGTCGTCGTCGACTACCCGGAGGAGAAGTTCGGTGGCTTCCTTGCTGTGACCGACTATCGTGACCCGGTGATCTACGAGGAAATCGAGGCCAACGGCTGGATCCTCTGGCCGCCGGTCCGCTATTCCTACCGCACGGTCAACAACGAGATCCCGCAAGCAGCCCCCGCCAAGCCCTCCTGGATGTATGACCGCGAGACCCGCTGCCAGCGCTACCCGCTAGGCGCCGAGGATCCGGCCTGTACGATCGGCAACTGGAACTGGCTCGGAACCGACGACCAGACCCGCGACGTGCTCGCCCGCGTCATCTACGGCTTCCGCATCTCGGTCCTGTTCGGCCTGGCCTTGACGCTCTGCTCGGCCGTCATCGGCGTCTCGGCTGGCGCCATCCAGGGCTATTTCGGTGGCTGGACCGACCTGATCTTCCAGCGCTTCATCGAGATCTGGTCGTCGATCCCCGTGCTCTATCTGCTCCTGATCATCGCAGCCGTGCTGCCGCCGGGCTTCTTCATCCTGCTCGGCATCATGTTGCTGTTTTCGTGGGTCGGCTTCGTCGGCATCGTGCGCGCGGAGTTCCTGCGGGCGCGGAACTTCGAGTATGTCAACGCCGCTCGGGCGCTGGGCGTGCCAAATCGCACCATCATGTTCCGGCATCTCTTGCCGAACGCGATGGTGGCGACGCTGACCTTTCTGCCCTTCATCCTGAACGGCTCGATCACGACGCTGACGTCGCTCGACTTCTTGGGCTTCGGCCTCCCGCCGGGGTCGGCCTCCCTGGGCGAGCTCCTCAAGCAAGGCCAGAACAACCTGAACGCTCCCTGGCTCGCCATGTCGGGATTCTTCGTGATCTCGTTGATGCTTTCGCTGCTGATCTTCATCGGCGAGGCGACCCGCGACGCCTTCGACCCGAGGAAGACGTTCCGGTGATGATGGACAGTTTGTTTGATCGAAGGCACCCTGACCACTACGATGTCCGCGTCAAGATGGCTGCCCAGACATGAACAAGGTCGTGCGTGAAAATTATCCTGCGTCGAAATTGCCTGCCGAGTTGCGGGAGGGGATTGCCATTGGCGCGTCAGTGCGCGTTACGATCGAAGAGGAAGAGCGGAAGCCGCTCGGTCGCGAGGCGTTGTTGAAGAGCCTACGGGCAGCCCGCGAAAACGCACCCGGTGTCACCATGGATGAAGCCGTTGCCCGCATTCGCGAGTTGCGCGACGAGTGGGAGCGTTGATGGAGATCACGCGTCTCTATCTCGACGCCAACATTCTGATTCTGCTCGGTGAGGGAAAGGATGAGCGGGCGTCTCTCCTTACAGAGTTGGCCGTCGGACAGGAGACGTCTTCCACGCCTTTTCTGTGCACGAGCGAATTGACCCTGGCCGAACTTTTGGTGAAACCCTACCGCGAGCAGGATGACCGTCTCATCCAGCAGTACGAAAATTGGATGACACCCGGCGGGTTCATGGAGATCGGCCCAGTTCACAGTTCTGCGTTGCGATATGCAGCCGTTCTTCGCTCCCAGTACGGGTCCATCAAGCTCCCCGACGCGATTCACCTGTCGACGGCAATCGGCTTCGGCTGCAGTCATTTCCTCAGTGGCGATACGCGTATTCCCGATCGGATCGAGCTCTTTCATACGCGTTGGGGGCTGACTCGAGGGCCTTCCATCTTGGATGTGCTTCGGCCAGACCCGGACGTATTTCGCACTATCACCCGGAGCGAGCCCCAACGTGACTAGTTTCCCCCTCCTGTCCGTCAGGGATCTGTCCGTTGCGTTCACGCAAGGCGGACGCGAGCAGATGGCCGTCGACCATGTCTCCTTCGACATAGCTCCCGGCGAGACGATCGCGCTGGTCGGCGAATCCGGATCAGGCAAGTCGGTCTCGGCCCTGTCGGTCCTGAAACTGCTACCCTATCCATCCGCCAGCCATCCGTCCGGCACGATCCTGTTCAACGGACAGGATCTTCTGGCGAAGGACGACGCGGATTTGCGCAAGGTCCGCGGTCGCGACATCACCATGATTTTCCAGGAGCCGATGACCTCGCTCAACCCGCTCCACACCATCGAGCGGCAGATCGGCGAGGTCCTGAAGCTTCATCAGGGCATGAGCGATCGTCAGGCCCGCGAGCGTGCGATCGAACTTCTCCTGGAAGTCGGCATCCGCGAACCCGAAAAACGGCTCGACGCCTATCCCCACCAGCTCTCCGGCGGCCAGCGCCAGCGCGTCATGATCGCCATGGCGCTCGCCAATGAGCCGAAGCTGCTGATTGCCGACGAACCCACAACCGCGCTCGATGTGACCGTGCAGGCGCAGATCCTCGAATTGCTGGATGGGCTAAAGGCCAGGAACGGCATGTCGATGCTGTTCATCACCCATGACCTCGGGATCGTGCGCCGGATCGCCGATCGCGTCTGTGTCATGAACAAGGGCCGCATCGTCGAAGCCGGCCCGACCGAGCGCATTTTTGCCGACCCGCAGCATGAGTATACCAGACATCTGCTTGCGGCCGAACCGAAGGGTCAGCCGCCGAAAAGCGATCCTTCCGTGCGCCCGGTCATGACCGGAGAGGACATGAAGGTCTGGTTCCCGATCAAGAAGGGCTTCCTGCGCCGCACCGTCGATCACGTGAAGGCAGTGGATGGAATCGACGTCACCGTACGAGCCGGGCAGACCGTCGGGGTCGTGGGCGAATCCGGCTCGGGCAAGACCACGCTGGGCCTGGCCCTGTGCCGGATGATCTCCTCGCGCGGCAAGATCGGCTTCGCCGGGCGCCAGATCGACAGCCTCTCCTTCAACGAAATGCGTCCGCTGCGCAGCGAAGTGCAGATCGTCTTCCAGGATCCGTTCGGTTCGCTCAGCCCGCGCATGTCGGTTTCGGAGATCATCGAGGAAGGCCTTCGCATCCACCAGCCGAAGCTCTCCGCCGAGGACCGCGACGATCTCGTGGTCGAGGTCCTTAACGAGGTCGGCCTCGATCCGCAGACGCGCTTCCGCTACCCGCACGAGTTTTCCGGCGGACAGCGCCAGCGCGTCGCGATCGCCCGCGCCATGGTCCTGAAGCCGAAATTCGTCATGCTCGACGAGCCGACTTCGGCGCTCGACATGAGCGTGCAGGCGCAGGTCGTCGATCTCTTGCGCGAACTCCAGAAGAAGCACGATCTCGCCTACCTGTTCATCAGTCATGACCTCAGGGTGGTCCGGGCGCTGGCCAACGAGGTGATCGTCATGCGCAATGGCAAGGTCGTCGAGGCCGGCACGTCGGACGAGATCTTCGACCGGCCGAAGACCGATTACACGAAGGCGCTCATCGCGGCGGCCTTCGACATCGCTACCGCGCCACAGGGCGTGGTCAGCGAGTAGCGCGCGGGATCGAGATCGACGGGGACATGATGACTGAAGCAGCCAAGGGACGGATTCTCCTCTCGGTAACCGGTTTCAATCCGCAACGCTGGCACGAACTCCTGTCGGTTCGTCGCCAGGTGGTCCTCGAGCCGCAGGCGCCGAGCGATCCGTCGATCCACTACGCGGTGGTGTGGAAGCAGAAGCCGCGCGTGCTCTCGAACCTGCCGAACCTGAAGGCGGTGTTCTCGATCGGCGCGGGCGTCGACCACCTCTTTTCCGATCCGGGCCTGCCCGACGTGCCGATCGTGCGCGTCGTGGCCGACAATCTCGCGCAACACATGACGGAATACGTCTGCTGGCGCGTTCTCGACCATCATCGCCAGGGCTTGCTCTATCGGCAGCAGCAAAAGCGCCGGATCTGGCGTGAGCCGGCGCAGCCGGCATCGGACGCCGTGTCGGTCGGCATCATGGGGCTCGGTAATCTCGGCCGCGCGGCGGCGCGTGCGCTGCTCGCGCTCGGCTTCAAGGTCAATGGCTGGAGCCGCACGGGAACGACGATGGAGGGCGTGGCCTGCTTCGGCGGCAAGGAGGGTCTCGAACCCTTCCTGCGCGCGACCGACATGCTGGTGGTGTTGCTGCCGTTGACGCCGGCAACGACCGGCGTGGTCAACTTCGGTCTCCTGTCGAAGCTTCGTCGCGACAACGCGCTCGGCGGCGCGGTGCTGATCAATGCAGGGCGCGGCCGTCTTCAAAAGGACGCCGACATCACCCGCGCATTGGACGAGGGGATTCTCAAGGAAGCGAGCTTGGACGTATTCGAGACCGAGCCGCTGCCGAAGACGAGCCCGCTCTGGTCGCACGAGAGGGTGTTCGTGACGCCGCATGCCGCCGCGACCTCCGATCCGGTTCACCTTGCCGGGCCGATGCTCGACCAGATGGACGCCTGTGATTGCGGCGAAACGCTCGGCAATCTCGTCGACCGCGCCGCGGGGTATTGAGGGGGCGTTGCTTTAGGGCCTTCGAAAGCCCGTCGGCTGGCCGTAGAGATAGCCGATGCGGGCCACCGCTCCACTCAGACTCTCTCGCGCCACGGTCATGGTGTGCCCGTTGGCGTGAAGGATGGCGTTCGGCCCGGTAACGATCGCGACATGGCCCTTCCAGAACACGAGGTCGCCACGCCGCAGCGTCGCGGGATCCGTGGCGGGATCGAGGGCCTCGCCCAAGCCCCCCGCCTGCATGTCGGAGTCGCGCAGGACCGTCCGTCCCGCCATGCGCATGGCAAGCTGGACCAGGCCGGAACAGTCGATGCCGAATGCCGAGGAGCCGCCCCAAAGGTATGGCGTGTGCTCGAGCGTCTCGGCGACGGCCACCCAGTCGTCGGCCGGCGTTCGCAGGGGACGAAGATGTGCCGAAACCGCCGCCTGGCCGGAAGACAGAAGCGCATAGACCGTTCCCCTCGTCTCCGCCTCTCCGACCACCTCGACGGCCGATCCCATCGACAGTACCTCCACCCGGGGCGTCTTCATGTCCGGCTCCCGATAGAGGAATGTACGCGGCGCGGACACGACATGGGTTGGTGCTCGTTCGGACCCTCCAAGCCCGCTTGCCTCGACGTAGCCAACATAGCCGTCTTCCTCGGCCTGCACCCAGGCGAGCCCGTCTCGTTCGTCGTAGACAGCAACCGGGGCCCCGAGCAGAAGCTGCGTGTTCAGGCCCGAATCGCGGGAGGGGCCGGCAAGCATGTCGAGCAGGGGACGTTTCACGCGCATCGGCTTGCCGTCAACGAAGCGCTCGGCAACGACGCGGTCCTTCAGCCGCGTATCGGCGAGATCGAAGCGATGGGCATTAAGGCGCTTGTCTAGGATGATCATGGAGCGGTGGGTTCCTTTGCGCAGGCGATGACGACGTCGCCGAATCGCTCGACGAAAAGCGCGCCTTCGACGGTTCGCTTGACCAGCACATTGCGCTTGTCATTCTCGTCGCGATGCCGCGAAACCAGTTTGAGGGCCCCCATCTTGTCGAGTGCGCGGGTGATCACCGGCTTCGAAACGTTCAGCCACGCGGCAAGTCCGCGCACCGTATGGGGCGGCGGGTCGAGGTAGATCGTCAGCAGGATTGCCGCCTGACGCATCGACAGGTCCGGTCGGCCCGCTCGGACTTCCGCCAGGGCGACGTCCTGCCACAAGCGCAAGGCCTCTCCCGGCCTCAGATGAACCGCCATCCCGCGCGTCCTCTACCCTTAGGGTAACGTATCATTCCTGCCGAAGCGAATGCCAGTGTCCCTCGCCTCAGCAGCCGTATCGCGCCGTCAGCAGATGTTCCAGCGCCCGGATCGCCTGCGCTTCGCCGCCGGCCGGACCATGGGACCGCGCCGCAGGGTTCCAGGCGAAGATGTCGAAGTGGCTCCACGCCTTGGCCTTTTCGACGAAGCGCTGCAGGAACAAGGCCGCCGTGACCGAACCGGCGAAGCCGTCGCTGGTGACGTTGTTCATGTCCGCCACCTTCGAAGCGAGCTTCTCGTCATAGGGTGCCCAGAGCGGCATGCGCCACACAGGATCTCCAACCTCCGCGGCCGCGGAGGCGATCTCCGCCGCCAGCATGTCGTCGCCGGTATAGAAGGGGGCGATGTCGGGGCCGACCGCGACGCGGGCCGCACCCGTCAGCGTTGCCATGTCGATCATCAGATCCGGCGCCTCCTCGTCGGCCAGCGCCAGCGCGTCGGCCAGCACCAGCCGACCCTCGGCATCCGTGTTCCCGATCTCGACCGTCGGGCCCATCCGGCTCTTCAGTACGTCGCCGGGTCGAAACGCGTTGCCCGCAATCGAATTTTCCACTGCCGGGATCAAGACGCGCAGACGCACGGCGAGACCCGCCGCCATGACCATGTCGGCAAGGCCCAGCACGTTCGCCGCACCACCCATGTCCTTCTTCATCAGCAGCATGCCACTCGACGGCTTGATGTCGAGCCCGCCAGTGTCGAAGCACACGCCCTTTCCAACCAGTGTCACTTTGGGCGCGTCCGGTGGACCCCATTGCATGTCGATCAGCCGCGGCGCGTCCGTCGATGCGCGGCCGACGGCGTGGATCATCGGGAAGTTTCTCGCCAGGAGGTCGTCGCCGACGATCGTATCGATCGATGCGCCGTGTTTCCGGGCCAGTGTCCGCGCCGCTTGCTCCAGCGCGGTGGGGCCGAGGTCATTGGTCGGGGTGTTGACCAGATCACGTGTCAGGAACACGGCCTCCGCGATGCGTCGGGCGCGGGCACCGTCAGCGCCATCCGGCGCGGTAATCCGCAGGGCGTTCCCGGGCTTCCCCGCATAGCGGGTGAAGCGATAGCCGCCGAGCATCAGGCCGACCGCAGCCTGCGTCGGGCTGGCAAAAGGTGCTGCGAAATGCCAGTCGCCTCCTGGCAGGTCGCGTGCCAAGGCGCCCGTGGCCAGCCGCGCGAATCCGATATCCCTTTCCGGCACGCCGAAGAGGGCCCCGGCAACCGTTCCGTCCGCCTCGGGAACGACGAGGATGCGGCCGGGCTGCCCCGAAAAATCGTTCGCCTTCGCCCAGGCCAGCGCCGCCGGCGTCAGTCCAGCATCGTCCAGCCGGCCCTTCGTCACCGGGTGGATGGGCTTCGATGTAGCGCTCCTGGCATCGGTGAGTTCGACGGGCATCAAGCGGTCTCCTGCGCTGCATGCGCGAACCGATGGGCGGGGCGCGCTTAACCAACCGTTAGGGTTAACGGAATATTTCTTTCCCCGATGTGGCGCCGAAAGCGGCGCGAGCGACGGAGAAGGCGGCATGATGACCAATCGCGATCGGAACGCAACCGTGGGGCTTTGGCGCACGGCAGCGCTCGCATTGGTCCTCGCGGCCGTCCTGAGCGGATGCGCCAACTCACGCATGACAACGGGATCCGTCAATCGGCCCTCGGGCAAGCCGGTTGCCGAAATGTCGGCCAGCGAACTCTCCAGCGCCGCTGACCAACTGGGCAAGGGCTACAAGAGAAATCCGGCCGACAAGGCGACTGGGCTGCGCTACGCGGAAGTGCTTCAGATGGGTGGGCGCACGGACCAGTCGCTGGCGGTCATGCGCAAGCTGGCGATCGAGCATCCGGCCGATCGCCAGGTTCTGGCCGCCTACGGCAAGTCACTCGCCGCCGCGGGGCAGCTCGAGCCGGCGCTCGACGCCGTACGCCGCGCCCAGACTCCGGAGTATCCCGACTGGAAGCTGCTTTCGGCCGAGGGCGCGATCCTCGACCAGCTTGGCAAGTCCGGTGACGCGCGCGCCCTCTATCGCCGCGCCCTGGACATGAAACCGAATGAACCGACCATCCTGTCCAACCTCGGAATGTCATTCCTGCTCGAGGGCGACCTACGCAGCGCGGAGACCTTCATGCGCTCGGCCGCAAGCGCGCCCGGTGCCGACAGTCGCGTGCGCCAGAACCTCGCGCTGGTGGTCGGGCTACAGGGCCGTTTCGAGGAAGCCGAAAAGCTCGCCCGCAATGAGCTCTCGCCGGAACAGGCCGAAGCCAATGTCGCCTATCTCCGCTCGATGCTCGCCCAGCAGAATGCCTGGAACGACCTGAAGCGGGACGAAAAGAAGCAGATCAACTGACGTCTGAACGTGCATTCTATGAATTGCCCGAAGGCCGGCGCTTGCTTGCGCCGGCCTTCGTCGTTCCCGGTGACGCCGACCCGACACGAGGTCGGGGGCGTCCGCCGTTGCGATTCAACAATGCAGTTAATCGAGGTGCCCCGCGAGAGGACGGGCCGGTGATCTTGAAACCGGTTCGACGCTCGCAGGGCTCGATTGGCCCGGCCTACTCGGATGAACTCGATTCCTTCTTGTCGCCGAACACACCCTGCTCGCTGAACTGCATGATCGCTGGGCCGAGAATGACGGCGAAGAGGACCGGCAGGAAGAACAGGATCATCGGCACCGTCAGCTTTGGCGGCAGCGCGGCGGCCTTCTTCTCGGCCTCGTTCATCCGTATCTCGCGGCTTTCCTGTGCGAGCACCCGCAGCGCATGCGCCAGCGGCGTGCCGTAGCGCTCCGCCTGGATGAGCGCCTGGGTGACGCTTTTGACCGTATCGAGGCCGGTGCGGTTCGACAGGTTCTCGTAGGCCATTCGCCGTTCCTGGAGGAACGAGAGTTCTGCGTTGGTGAGAACCAGTTCCTCGGCGAGTTCCACCGATTGCGCGCCGATCTCCTCGGCCACACGGCGGAAGGCGGCTTCGATCGCCATGCCCGACTCCACGCAGATCAGCATCAGGTCGAGTGCGTCGGGCCAGGCCCTCTGGATGTTCTGCTTGCGCTTGGTGGCCTGATTGTTGACGTAGACCACAGGCGCATAAAATCCGGCATAGGCACAGACCACAACCACGAAGCCCTTGATGAAGAGCGGTTGCTCGGGCAAGGAATTGAGCACGAAGACGTAGACGACCCCGAGAAACAGCCCGACGAACGGCAGGATCAGCCGGAAGAAAAGAAACTTTGTGAGTGGATTCTGGCCGCGGAAACCGGCCATTTTCAGTTTCGCCAAGGTGGACTCGTCGGCCAGTGCACGCTTGAGGTCCAGACGCTCGACGATGCTTCGCATGCCATGAGACTGTTCCTCGCGAAGCCCCTTGCGCCGACGTTCGGCATCGGCTGCCAGCCGGGCGCGCTGCTTGGCGCGAAGCTCGTCGCGCTCGAGCGCGACCGTTTTCATGCGGGTCTTCAGATCGTTGCTACCGAAGGCCGGGATGACAGTGAAGACGGTTGCAAAGACTGCCACCGCCACCAGCAGCGCGATCAGGAACGTCGGGTCGAAGATCGCCTTGGCAACTTGTTCGGACATGCTTGGTTTCCCTGGCGATCAGACATCGAAATTCATCATCTTCTTCATCACGAAAATACCGATGGCCATCCAGATCAACGAGACGCTGAGGACGATATGGCCGGTGCTCGTGACGAAGAGCGGCATGATGTAGTTCGGGCTGGAAAGATAAACGAGGAAGGCTACGATGAAGGGAAGAGCACCGATGATGGCGGCCGAGGCCTTCGCCTCCATGGACAGGGCTTGGACCTTGGCCTTCATGCGCTTGCGGTCGCGCAGCACGCGCGAAAGATTGCCTAGGGCTTCCGAAAGGTTGCCACCCGCCTGCGACTGAATCTGGATCACGATGCCGAAGAAGGCTGCTTCGGGGCACGGCATGGTATCTGTCATGCGCAAAGCTGCCTCGGGTGTGGACATCCCGATCTGCTGGGCCTCGACCATGCGGCGGAACTCGGTGCGCACCGGCTCGCGCGATTCGTTGGCGATCAATCGAATGCCGTCGTTTATCGGAAGCCCGGACTTGACCGCGCGGACGATGATGTCGAGCGCATTGGGAAGCTCGTCCAGAAACGCGTTGATGCGGCGCGCCTTGATGAAGGCGATGACCCAGCGCGGCAGTCCCACGCCGCCGGCTAGCGCCGCTGCGGGCACCGCCCACAAAGGAGCGCCGCCCAACAGTGCCAATGCTGCAAAGGCCACGCCCGAAAGCGTCGAAAACAGATAGAAGCGCTCAAGCGTTATCGTCAAGCCGGCCTGCTTGATCTGGAGTTTGAGGGGAGGTTTCCGCATGTTGCGGTCCTTCACCTTCTGCTTCGCGTCGAGGTCGTTCAGCGAGTCCTGAACGGACTTCCGCCGCTTGGCGGCTTCGGCCAACCGGTCGCGCGAAGCCTTGACGACCGCACGGTCCGTCTCGGCCTTCTTGATCGTTTCGAGCCGCTTGCCGGCCTTGTTCTCGTTGGCGATCGTGTTGAACATGAACACATAGGCCACCGCCCCGGCAGACAGGCCAGCCAGCAGGATCATCGCAAGGACGGTGGCATCGAGCCCGAACATGCCGCTACGCTCCCGTTTCGATCATCAGCCGGCCTGCTTTTCCATCGATTCGAGCGCGGCGGCGAGACGTGTTTCCTCGTTGTAGTAGCGAGCCCTGTCCCAGAAACGCGGTCTACCCACACCAGTCGAGACGTGCTTGCCGATCAGCTTGCCCTGCGCGTCCTCGCCCATGATGTTGTACAGAACGAGGTCCTGCGTGATGATCACGTCGCCCTCCATGCCGAGCACTTCGGTCACGTGGGTGATGCGGCGCGAACCGTCGCGCAGACGGGCGGCCTGGATGATGATGTCAACGGAGCCGACGATGATCTCGCGCACGGTCTTCTGCGGCAGGGTGAAGCCGCCCATTGCGATCATCGATTCGATGCGGTTCAGGCATTCACGGGGAGAGTTGGAGTGGATCGTCCCCATCGACCCGTCGTGGCCGGTGTTCATCGCCTGCAGGAGATCGAACACCTCCGGTCCGCGCACCTCGCCGACGATGATGCGCTCCGGCCGCATGCGCAGGCAGTTCTTGACCAGGTCCGTCATGGTGATCTGGCCCTCGCCCTCAAGGTTCGGCGGCCGGGTCTCCAGACGCACCACATGCGGCTGCTGCAGTTGCAGTTCCGCCGAATCCTCGCAGGTGATAATACGCTCGTTGCGGTCGATGTAATTGGTCAGGCAATTGAGCAGCGTCGTCTTGCCGGAGCCGGTTCCGCCGGAGATGACGACGTTGCAGCGCACCCGGCCGATGATCTTCAGCACCTCGGCACCCTCGGGCGAGATCGCGCCGAACTTGACGAGCTGATCGAGGGTCAGCTTGTCCTTCTTGAACTTGCGGATGGTGAGGGCCGCGCCGTCGATGGCGAGTGGCGGAGCGATGACGTTGACGCGAGAGCCGTCCGGCAAGCGGGCGTCACAGATTGGGCTGGATTCGTCGACGCGCCGCCCGACCTGACTCACGATGCGCTGGCATATGTTCAGGAGCTGCTGGTTGTCGCGGAATCGAATGCCGGTCTGTTCGACCTTGCCAGCGACTTCGATGTAGACGTTCTTGGACCCGTTGACCATGATGTCGGCGATATCGTCGCGCGCCAGAAGCGGTTCGAGCGGCCCGTAGCCTAAGACGTCGTTGCAGATGTCCTCCAGCAGTTCTTCCTGCTCGGAGATCGTCATCGCGAAATTCTTGATTGCGATAATGTCGTTGACGATGTCGCGGATTTCCTCGCGCGCGTTGTCAGGCTCGAGCTTGGCAAGTTGCGATAGGTCGATCGTGTCTATAAGCGCCGAGAAGACTTGGCTCTTGGTATCGTAGTAGCTCTCCCCGCGTTCGCGTGGCGCCGCAGGCTTTTTCGGCTCGGCAACCATGGGCGGTGTATCGAGACTGCGACGACCCGGCTCTCCCTGTCGTGCAGCAACCGTCGACGGCGTCTGTGCCGCGGGTCGTTCCGCGACGGAGGCCGGTGACGCCTGCACGGCGCCGCGAAACTCGGTCACCGTCCTGTTGCCGCCGTCGCCGCCTCTTTTTCCAAACATGACCAAGGTACCAATTTCGGTTTCGGACTACTTCTTCTTCGATCTGAGCTTGTCGAGAATGCCGGTGAGACCCGGCTTTGCCTTTGCCTTGATCTCGCTGCGACCGGTCAACACGTGCGCGATCTCGGAAATCGTCTTCACGGTGGCGTGCTGGGCGTCCATCTCGGCAAGCATCCGGCCGTTGTTGGCCGCGTTCCCGAAGAACTGCGGTTCGAACGGGATGATGGCCAGCGGCGTCAGGCCGAGCGGTTCGGTGAAGTCGCTGGACGAAATCTCCGGGCGCTTCGGCACACCCGCCTGATTGATGATCAGATGGGGGAGCTTGTCGTTCGGACGCAGTTTCCGCAGCGTGTCGAGGAGATTCTTCGTATTGCGAAGGTTGGCGAGTTCCGGTGTCGCGGTGATGACGATCTCATCCGCTTCAACCAGTGTATTACGCGTCCATCCGGTCCAGATGTGCGGTACGTCGAGTACGAGAAGCGGCGCGCTGCGTTGCGCGGTATCGATGATCTGCGCGAAGGCGTCGGTATCGAAATCGTAGACTCGGTCGAGCGTCGATGGCGCCGCGAGCAGTGACAAGTGCTCGGCGCATTGCGCCAGCAGGCGGTCGAGGTAGACCTCGTCGATGCGTTCGGGTGCGAACACCGCCTCGGCGATGCCCTGGGCGGGATCCTGGTCGAAGTTCATGTTGGCGGTGCCGAACGCGAGGTCGAGATCGGCCACCACGACCTCGGTGTTGAATGCCGTGGACATGGTCCAAGCAACGTTGTGGGCGATCGTCGAGGATCCCACGCCGCCCTTGGCGCCAATGAAGGCAATGGTCTTGCCGAGAGGTTCGGACTCCGGATTGACGAAGATCTGCGAGATGTTGCCGATGACGTCGGCGAGCGACACGGGTGCAACGACATATTCGGAGATGCCGAAGCGCAGCAGTTCGCGGTACAGCCAGACATCGTTGTAGTGGCCGATGATGATGACTTTCGTCGACGGATCGCAGACTTCCGCGAGACGCTCCAGCGAATGCAGCAGTTCCTTCGGTTCGGAGCGTGATTCGAGGATGATCAGGTTGGGGGTCGGCGACGTCGCATAATAGGCGAGCGCTCCGTCCAGACCACCCATGGCAACCCGAAGATGGGCCTTGGACATTCGTCGGTCCTCGGCGGCGCGCTCGATCGGCTTGGCGACGCTTTCGGTCTCGCAGAAGGCATGGATGGAGATCCGCGGGATCGGTCGCAGGGCGTTGAGCTGCGCGATGTCCTCGGCGGAGGCTCCGCCGACCTCCCTCGGGTCGGTGTCGTAGGCAAGGTTGGTCATCTCGTGCGGTCCCGTGTCGGCGGCTCAGTAGTTGACTTCGGAGGTTTCCCTGAAGTTTCCGGAGACTTCGCGGTTCTTGTACTCGTCCAGTGCATCGCCGCGGTTCTCGGCGTCGATGTCGCCAGGCGCGCGAGGACCGAGAAGGTCGGCCGGGTTTGCGATCTGCGCCGCCAGGTTGTTCTGGTAAGCGCAGCCGAAATTCGCGTAGTGCTTGTTTTCGGTTGTTTTCAGAAGGTCGTCCGGCCAGCGGCCGCATTCGCCGGTGCTGGCCTTCATGCGCCGGTAGGAAACGCGGATCGGGGGGCTCGCCTCGGGCGATCCTGCCTCATACGGCATCGATAGAACCCTTCCGCCCGACACGCCGCTGCGGTGGATTTGCCGTGCGATGTCGGCGGCGACCAGACTGGCGGCGGCTGCATTCGCGGTACCCGTCGGATAGAGGATCGTGATCGGCGCGCCCGCGCTCCTGTCGTAGTGCGCCATGTATCCGTTGAGAGCCACGCGCTGCACCTGCGACATCGCATGGTCGCCGGTGCCCACTGGCAGGTCGATCTTCTCTTCCTTCTCGGCGACGGTGATCGGGTGATTGGTGCGGTAGTCGTCCGGCACCGAGCCGACCGTGATGGAATCGCGCCTGGCACAGCCCGCGAGCATGGCCGCCGCGACGGTTGTCAGGAGAATCGCGCGGACCGAGGCGCTAAGCCGCGCGCTGCCCGCATGGTCGTGATTCTGAGCGCTGCACATGAGGTCGATCCCCCGGATCACTTGTAGATGAAACCGACGACGCCGTGATATCGGCCGTTCGGCTTGTCTGTTTGCATCGTGCCGTAGACGCGATTGACGCGGCCAAGGAAAATACCGGCGCCGTCGCTCGCTGCATTGAAGTTGTCGTCCGGGCGCGCCAGTTGCTGGCGTGCGACAGGACGCGACAGATAGGGCGTCACGATGATGACCAGTTCGGACTCGTTGCGGACGAAGTCGCGGCTGCGAAACAGTGTCCCGAGCACCGGAAGCTTGGTCAGCCCAGGAATGCCGGTCGACACCTGGCGGATGTCGTCGCGCACCAACCCGGCGATCATCATCGAGCCGCCGGACGGCAACTCGACAGTCGTGTCTGCCAGCCGCTTGCGAATGGACAGCATGTTCGTGCCGTTGTTCTTGCCGCCCGAGCCCATCGCCACGGAGCCTTCGGTGGTGGGCTCGGAGACGGAAGTCCTGATCTTCAGGCTTATCCGGCCCGGCGAAAGCACGGTCGGCTGAAATTCCAGCCCGATGCCATATTCGATCTTCTCGACATCGTAGGTGATGGTTCCCGTGTCGGAATCAACGGATTGTCCGGTCACAAGATTGAATTCGCCGCCAACCTTGAAGACGGCCTTCTCACCCGAGATCGCCGTCAGGGTTGGTTCGGCAAGCGTCTTCATGACGCCGGCCTGCTCCATGGCGTTGAGGTAGGAGTTGAGGGTGGTGGAGCCGAGCGCGGCGCCGACGTTCAACTGATAATTCGACATCTGCTTGCCGAGGCCGGAAATGCCGTCGGTGAAGGTGTTCCACGAGATGCCGTTGGAGGTGCCCGATGTGATCATGTTGACGCCGAGCTGCTTCATGACCACGCGGCTGACCTCGGCCACCGTGACCTTGAGCGTCACTTGGTCTTCGCCGATGATCTTGAGCAGGTTGATGATCGCGCTCTGCTGGCGTTCGGAGTCGGGGTTGTTGATGTCGACGCCGCCACCGTCGGTGGGGGCTGCCGCGGTCTGGGCATACTGACCGGTGGTCGCTTCACCGCCCGTCACGAAAGCCCTTGCAAGCTGCACGGCGCGCGCGGCATCGAGTGGCGTCTCGACCGTTCCGGAGAGGACCACGTTGTCGTTCAGAAGCTCGACCTTGATGTCGGAGTTGGGCACGAAGCGTTCGAGATAGTCCTCCAGACCGGCAACGTCGCGTTCGATGGCGAGATCGAGATTGGCGATCTGCTCTCCGTTGGCGCCGAAGACGAAGATGTTCGTCTCGCCGACCTGCTTGCCGAAGAGATAGATGCGTCGCGCCGTGCGAGTCACCGCGTCGGCCACCGACGGATTGGCCACGAGGATATCGTAGGCGTCTTGCGGCAGATCGATCACCAGCGACTTGTTGAGACCGAGCTTGACGCGCTGGGCGCCGGCCGTGGAACGGATCGAGGTGTTGCCGGCGTCCGCCGCCGTCGTTCCGCCGCTCGCTAGCATCATGCCGGACAACGCGGTCGCCGCGAGCACGGTTGCCGCAAATCGTGTCAGGCCGCAGCCGCGGGTCGTCTTGCATTCAAGCGACGTCATTTGCGCGCTCCAACTTCAGTGACTTCTCCTGACCGTATCAGGCGCACCGTGCCCCTGCGGCCGTTGCCGGACACCAGATAGTCGGCATCGTCGGCTGGCGGCTCCTGCGTATCGGTGATCGATCGCAGGGCAAGTGTCAGGCGATCGGCCATCTGCTGCGCGACGGTGATGATTTCGGATTGCTGCGGTGTCAGTTCGAGCGTCGCCGTCTCGCCGACCTTCACGCGCTTGCCCTCCTCGTTTTCCTGGATCATCTGGTCGATGGCCAGGACACGGATGTTCTTCAGGATCGTTTCGGTGACGAAACCCTGCGACGAGCCGTTCTCGCCGCGCCGGGTCATGATCACGTCGACGAAATCATTGGGCAGGATGAAGCCGCCAGCCGAGGTATCGGCCGAGATCTGCGTCGCAACCGCGCGTTTGCCGGAGGGCAGGATGGCGGACATGAAGCTCTGTCCGTGCCCGATGAGCTTCGAACGTCGGACCGGCTCGCCCTTGTACATGGTAAGGCGGGTGACTGAACCCTTCAGCAGTTCCATCGCGTCGGCCTCCTGGTCGCGCAGGATGAAGCCGTCGGTCACGGCCGCCTGCGGCCACGACTGCCATCGCATCTGGGTATCGAGCTGCTGTCCCGCCGGAACATCGTCGGTCAGGACGAGGACGTCGGTTAGGGGTATTGACGGCACGACTGGAGCAGCCGCGACGATTTCCGCCGGCGGCTTGGTGGCGATGTTCTTGGCGATATATCCGGCGCCGGCGGCTGCGACCGCCGCGACGCCCAATATTATCAAGCGTGATGTATTCATCGACCCGAACCTTTACTCGGCGATTGTGCTCACCGGTCGGGACAATGACGGGTAAATCGTCAAATTACGGTTAATGGAATGCTTACAGCCGTGCTTAATGTTGCGTTTACAGGCTTGGCTAGCACCGGTCGAAACAGTTGCCGACGTCAGCCTCCGGCCATTCGCGCGAAGGCCCATGCGGCCAGCGGAGATGAGGGGAAGGCCAGAAAGCCGCCCGTGGCCAACGCGATCCCGTAGGGAATGCCGAGCGACGTGTCTGCTATGTTGCGCAGGAACGGATTGTTGCCTGCGTAATCGCGAAACGGCGAATTGCGGAACATCAGGATCGCGATCGTGAGCAATCCTCCGCACGCGGCAGACAACACGAGATAGTGTGCGAGGGGCATGCCGAAGCCCATCCAGAGCGCGGTAGCGGCAAGCAGCTTGGCATCGCCTCCACCCATGCCGCCGATAGCGAATAGCGCGAAGGTGACGGCCAGCACCAGGGCCATGGCCGCGAAATGCAGGCCGTAGGTCTGCCAGTCCATCCCGGTCAGCGGCGCGATGACGGCAAAGGATGCGACCAGGATGAGCGACACGCGGTTGGCAATGGTCATCGAAAGCAGGTCCGACACCGCTGCGAAGGCGAGACAGAGCGGAAAGACGACGAAGATGGCAGCCTCGAGCATGTCCGTTGGTCCCTGTTCCCCGGCCCGTCGACCCGGGCGACGTTACGATCCAATGATGAAGATTTCGCGCGCGGGGCGCCCGACAAGCAAAAAGGGCCACTCCTTGGGGAGCGGCCCTTCTTGAGAAACCGCTTTGCGCGGATTGATTTTAGCTGGCGCCGTCGACGGCCGTCGAGATCTCGTTGAACTTGGTGTCGAGGCTGGTGCCGAGGGCGCCGGCGCCGGCCATGATGGCCACCGCGATGAGGGCGGCGATCAGACCGTATTCGATGGCGGTCGCGCCGGATTCGTTCTTCAGGAAGCGAGCGAAAAGCTTCGTCATTTGGGAACTCCTATCCACGTGTTTACAGCGAGCCCGTCAACGTTCTTGGTGTGTTGATCGGATGACCCAACACTACGAGGGAGGCATTTCGATCGGCTTAAGAAACAGAATTACCGGTTTCCTAACGGCTTCCACATGTTGGGATAGTTAACATCCGACGAACATCCGGGGACCACTCGAGGCACTGTCTTCAAACGACTTGACGCCCGCCCGCGAGGACATTGTCCTCCAGCCACGACGATTCCGGCCTTAACCTCGGATTCACCAATCCGCTTCATGATCCGCTAATCATCCCTGGATCGGAGCCAGTCATGGCGCGGAAACTCCTTCTTTCGTTGAGCGTTGCGGCGGCCTGCTTGACGGGTTCGGCGATTGTCGGCGCGCCCGCTCATGCGGAGGCTGGCATCCGCATCCTCATGAACGAGGCAAAGATCGTGAAATTGGCACAACCGGCCGATACGATCGTCATCGGTAACCCCGATATCGCGGACGCATCGGTCCAGGACGCGACCACCATCATCCTCACCGGCAAGGGTTTCGGGGTCACCAATCTCGTCGTTCTGGACGAGACCGGTGCGCCGATCGTCGATGAGCAGGTTTTCGTCAGCCGCCAGGACGCGAGATCGGTGCGCATCTATCGTCGTTCGGAGGTCCAGACACTGTCTTGCACCCCCTACTGCGAGGGTGCCTACAAGAGCGACGCCGAGCGCACGTCCGAAGCCGAGATGAACGTGAGCCGCTGACAGTCCGTCCTTGAGGACCGAGTCCAGAAAGCCGCGGTCGGCAAATCTGAAGCTTTCCCTAAGATCGGTGTTGCAAGTTGAGCTTTCTGTAAAACGGGAAGTCAACAGCCCCGCGCTATCGTCATGACCGACTGCAAAGGGGCAGTGGGATCGGGACATGAGCAAGTGGGTTTCCATTCGCAGGAAAATGCCTGACGGCAAGAACCGCGATCGACGTCTGGTGCGCTTCGCGCGCGATGAGAACGGCGCGATCGCGATCGAGTTCGTTGCCCTGGCGCTACCCTTCTCGATGCTCGTCTTCGCGATCCTCGAAAGCAGCGTCTCCTTCGCCGGTCAGCAGGTGCTCGTCAACGCCGCCGATAACATCGCCCGGCAGTTCCGGACCGGTCAGATCAAGGCTGCGGACACCAACGAGGTCATGCTGAGGAATTTGGTCTGCGGAGAGCTGAAGATCATTGTTGCTGCCGGTTGTCCAGGTTTGGAGATCGACCTGCGTCAGTTCGCAACCTTCGAGGACGCTGCGAAGTTGCGGATCAAGTATACTGCGGGTGGCGACATCGACACCTCGGACTTTAAGGTCGACCCAGGCCCCTCGCTAAGCAAGAACACATTGCGTCTCTTTTACCGGTGGCCGGTTATGACCGATGTCATGCGCAAGTCGATGTCGAACATCGGCAGCGGTTATACACTCCAGTTCGCGACGGTCACCTGGCAAAACGAACCCTTCGACGATTGAGGCTGAACCCGTGACGATTCAGGACGACAGCATGTCTCGAACCGACCCGATGCCGGCACGCCCGCGGGGCGTCATGTCCAGCCTGCGAGCGCATCTCGCCCGGCTCGGCCGTGACCGAAAGGGCGTCGCCGCGATCGAGTTCGCCTTCATCGCGCCCGTCCTGCTGATCACCTACTTCATGACGATGGAGGTCTCGCAGGGTCTCGAAGTGAGCAAGAAGACAGGACGAATCGCGATTATAGTCGGCGACCTTGTGACCCAGCAGCAATCGCTCAACAAGGCGGACCTCGATTCGATCATGCGGATCGGCGAGGCCGTGATCCAGCCCTACAGCCGCAGCAAGCCCTCAGTCTACGTGACGGCGATCGAGATCACCGACGAGGATGTGCCGAAGGCGAAGGTCGCATGGTCGCGCAAGCTGGTGGGCGGCGCCGCCAGCAGCTATCTGCCCGTGGGTTCGATTGTTACCACCGTCCCCGAAAAGCTCATGATCCGGAACACGTTCCTGATACACGCGGAATCGAAGCTCGAATACACGCCGGTCGTGGTATGGAGCGCGGGGGACAGCGCTTCCTTCGGCATGAAATCCGCCTTCGACAAGCTGGACATGAGCGACCGCTACTTCCTGCGCCCGCGAATGAGCCAGAAAGTTGCCTGCAACGACTGCTGAGCCGCTCACCGAGCCTCCGCGGTCTCGGCGAACTGCGTCGCCACGGCGTTGGCGGTAGCATAATCCGCATCGGTAACCCGCACGAAGCCGCCCTGCCTCAGGGGCTCTAGATGCTGGAACACATCGGGTTGCGTGTCGTGGAGCCTAATAAGGAAGTCGACGATGGCCTTCCGGGTGGCGGCTGGCATATCCGAACGCACGGCATGCGGCCCGTAACGAAGCTGCTCGGACTCCCACGCGATCTCGATTATCTCCTGCCGAACGCCTGCTTCTTCCAGCCGGGCAAGTGTTCCGCCCTCCCTTCCCGAACCGGGGCGCGACGGCACCCACCCGATGATCCCGCCGACGTCGCCGGAAACGAACATTGCCTCGGCCTGAGACGCGTTTTCAGCCGTAATCAGACGCTCGCCGCCGACTTCGTCGGCAGGACGCGTCATTGCGAGCCAATGGGATACGTCGCCGGGCACGGTCGCCACCGCCTCTGGTTGGCTGGTGCCGTCCCTGCGCCGGACGAGGACGGCGCGGATGCCCGTCGTGCCGTCGGTGCCGATGGGCGCGACGATCGGCTCGAGGCAGCCGCAGGCAAGCCGCGCCGTGGCATAGGCGGCCGCCGAATAGATGCCGTAGTCGATCCGGCCCCGCGCCTGTGCTTCGATCATGGCCGCGAAGTCGCGAGCGACGAAGATCTCCGTGGTCAGGCCGGTCGCGTTCGAGAACGCCTTCTCGATCTGCTCGGCTCCGTCGATCGCCACGCCGGTCGCCGGGTGCGCCACCATTCCGATCCGCAGCGTCGCAAGCGCTTCATCGGGCTCGGCTGTTGCTTGCTGTGTCCACATTATCGCCGCGAGAGTCGCGCGGAATGCCCAGCTGCCTCTCCTGCTTTTCATGGTCGACCACCCTGCCTTCACCGCTTTCACCATGCCGTGGTAATCTTGCGGTTTGGTTTCCGAATTGCCAATGCACGACAACATTCCTATCTGTCGTCATCGGCCGTCTCTTGCATGGACATCACCTATGGCGCGCGCCTTCCTTTTCGTCCTCGATTCCTTTGGCATCGGCGGGGCGCCCGACGCTGGGCGGTTCGGCGACGAGGGCTCTGATACGTTCGGCCATATTGCCGCTGCTGTCGCCAGGGGCGAAGCCGACCGCGAGGGGCTTCGCGCGGGCTCGCTCGAACTGCCGAACATGATGGCGCTCGGTCTGGGCGAGGCAGCGCTGCTGTCGACCGGCACATGGCCGGCCGGTATGCCGCGACCGAGGCCGACGGGCGTCTTCGCCGCTGCGCAGGAGGTTTCGAGCGGCAAGGACACGCCCTCTGGCCACTGGGAGATCGCCGGCGTGCCGGTGCCCTTCGACTGGGGCTATTTTCCCGACACGGTGCCGACCTTCCCGCCGGATCTCGTCGAAGCCATAATCCGCGAAGCCGAGCTGCCCGGGATCCTGGGCAACTGCCACGCGTCGGGCACCGAGATCATCGCGCGGCTGGGCGAGGAGCACATCCGCACCGGCAAGCCGATCTGCTACACCTCCGCCGATTCCGTGTTCCAGATCGCCGCGCACGAGACCCATTTCGGCCTGGAGCGCCTTTATCGCCTCTGCCGGATCGTCCGGCGGCTCGTCGACCCGCTGAACATCGGTCGTGTCATTGCGCGGCCCTTCGTCGGCGAGAGCGCGGCGGACTTCGAGCGCACTGCCAACCGCAAGGACTACGCCGTGCCGCCGGCCGAGCCGACCCTGCTCGATCGTGCCTTGGCTGCTGGCCGGAAGGTGATCGCGGTCGGCAAGATTGGCGACATCTTCGCCCACCAAGGCGTGAGCGAGGTGCGCAAGGCGCCGGACAACATGGCGATGTTCGACGCAGCCCTCGGCGCCATGGCGGATGCCGAGGACGGCGACCTCGTCTTCGCGAATTTCGTCGATTTCGATTCGAGCTTCGGTCACCGACGCGACGTGGCTGGCTATGCCGCCGCGCTGGAAGCCTTCGACCGTCGTTTGCCGGAGGCATTGGCGCGGCTGAAGCCCGGGGACATCCTCCTGCTGACGGCCGACCATGGCTGCGATCCGACCTGGCGCGGCACCGAGCATACCCGCGAGCGCGTTCCCGTACTGGTTGCCGGGCTCGGCCTGCGACCCGGCTCGGCGGGCGTGCGCGAAACCTTTGCCGACATCGGCGAGGCGGTTGCCGCCCATCTCGGCCTCGCGCCCGGCCTGCATGGTCGCTCGTTTCTGACCGATCGCGTCGACCATGCCTGAGTTGCCCGAGGTCGAGACCGTTCGGCGCGGCCTGTCCGGCACGCTGGAAGGTGCGCGCATCGTCTCGGTCGACCAGCGTCGGCCGGACCTGCGCTTTCCCTTTCCCGCCGATTTCGCGTTGCGGCTGAAGGGCCGGCGCATTGCGGCCCTGTCCAGGCGGGCGAAGTACCTCGTTGCCCATCTCGACGATGGGCTCGCATTGATCAGCCATCTCGGCATGTCGGGTTCCTGGCGCATCGAGCGCGACGCGGACGTGGACGCCCCCGGCGTCTTCCACCACGAACGCTCCAAGCTCGCAGCGCACGATCACGTTGTCTTCCATCTCGAAGGCGGAGACGGCGCTTTGTGTCGCGCCATATTCAACGATCCGCGCCGCTTCGGCTTCATGCTGTTTGCGGAACCCGGCAAGCTCGCCGAGCATCCGTTTCTCAGCGGCCTCGGCATCGAGCCCACGGGCAACGAACTCTCCGGCGGACTGCTGGCCACGCTCTTTCGCGACAAGCGCGCACCTTTGAAGGCGGCGCTGCTCGACCAGCGGCTGATCGCCGGACTCGGCAACATCTATGTCTGCGAGGCGCTCTGGCGGGCCGGCCTGTCGCCGCGCCGGGCAGCCGGCACGCTGGTCACGGCAACCGGCCGCCCGACCAAGGCCGCCGGCACCCTTGCCACCTCGATCCGCGACGTCATCGCCGACGCGATCGCCGCCGGAGGCTCGTCGTTGCGCGATTATGTCCAGGCGGATGGCTCGCTCGGCTATTTCCAGCACGCCTTCGCCGTCTACGACCGGGAGGGCGAGGCCTGCCGCAAGCAAGGCTGCGACGGCCTCGTGCACCGCATCGTGCAGTCCGGCCGGTCCACTTTCTATTGCCCCTCCTGCCAGCGTTAGCTAATCCGGGTCAGACCCAGTTCTGGAGGAAGTCCATGTCTTACGAAACGATCATCGTCGAAACCCGCTCGCGCGTCGGGCTGATCATCTTGAACAGACCGCAGGCGCTCAATGCGCTGAACACGACCGTGATGGCCGAAATGGTCGCGGCCCTGAAGGTCTTCCAGGAGGATGCCGGCATCGGCGCGATCGTGGTGACGGGATCCGAAAAGGCCTTCGCGGCG
The DNA here is from genome assembly GCA_051860465.1 of Mesorhizobium sp. Classification (GTDB taxonomy): domain Bacteria; phylum Pseudomonadota; class Alphaproteobacteria; order Rhizobiales; family Rhizobiaceae; genus Aquibium. The sequence goes on along the minus strand of JBHYDY010000009.1, from coordinate 19,483 downwards.
GGCGCCGACATCAAGCAGATGCAGTCGATGGACTACATCGACGCCTTCATGACCGACTTCTTCGGCGGCTGGGAGGAGATGACCCGGGTTCGCAAGCCCATCATCGCCGCGGTCGCCGGCTATGCGCTCGGCGGCGGTTGCGAGCTCGCCATGATGTGCGATTTCATCATCGCCGCCGACAACGCGAAGTTCGGCCAGCCGGAGATCACGCTCGGTGTCATGCCTGGCATGGGCGGCTCGCAGCGGCTCACCCGCTTCGTCGGCAAGTCGAAGGCGATGGACATGTGTCTGACGGGCCGCATGATGGACGCCGCCGAAGCCGAGCGCTGCGGCCTTGTCTCCCGCGTCGTCCCGGTCGCCGACCTGATGGAGGAGACACTGAAAGCCGCGGCGAGGATCGCCGCCTTCTCGCTTCCTGCGGTCATGATGGTCAAGGATGCGGTCAACCGGTCCTACGAGACCACGCTGGCCGAAGGCCTCCTCTACGAACGCCGCATGTTCCATTCGCTCTTTGCCTTCGACGACCAGACCGAAGGCATGACCGCCTTCGTGGAAAAGCGCAGCCCCAATTTCCGCCACCGCTGAGACCGGGAAGTCCGCTCGCAAATCGAGAACGATGACACAAACATGAAAGACGGCTTGGCATCGGGGTCCAGATCGACTAGATGAGCCCCGCGTCCCTTATCGCTCCGGCGGTTCGACGCATGCGGAGAGGTGGCCGAGTGGTTGAAGGCGCACGCCTGGAACGCGTGTATACGGGAAACCGTATCGAGGGTTCGAATCCCTCTCTCTCCGCCAAGTTCAGTTACCGAACTCGATCAAGGGCGCTCGCGGAGCCCTTTTTTCTTTATATTTCAAAGGGGTTTAGCTGGGGAGACCGGTATTCGGAGACTGGCAAAACGCCAAAAATCGGTCTCTGAACGCTCCACGTCTCTTTCCGACCGGCCCTCACCCAAAACACAACGGTCGGAAAATATCTCGCATTTACAATGGATTGCAGTTCCAGCGAAACCGGCCTGTTCGGAAGTGCATTTGGTAGCAGATTCAGATGCGAATCCGAAAGACGGTAGGGTTCGTCCGCCACACTAGAAGACAGTAGCGTGCTTGACGGTTAGGGATATATTAGAATCATCCTTGCGTCCTAATTCAATCTGCATTTAATGCAGTAAGTGTAAGAGGAGGAATGCCATGGCAATTCGCCTGAGACTTCCTGGTGGAACCCTCAAGGTCAAGCGCTACATCGAGCTGCGTGACCCGGAACGTCGCCGCAGTGTGCCCGTTCGGAAGTTCGCCTCGCTGTACTTCATCTGGTGGTCCAATCGGACCAAGCTACGGCATCAGTGAGAGCTGCCGTATGTCTGCGTCGCCTGAATGATCCCTACGGCCCTCTCGCTAGGGTCGAGACTCAATCAGACCCAGAATGCGATGAGGGTTGCGAGTGCGACGGCGGAAAGAAAGTTGCGTGCGAGTTTGTCGTAGCGGGTAGCGACGCGCCGGAAGTCCTTCAGCCTGCAGAATGCGGCCTCGATGCGCCAGCGTCCTCGGTATCTGGTTTCGTCGTATCGAATGGCCGACTTGCGGTTCGATCGACCAGGGATCACGGCCATCGCGCCGTCGGCCTTCAGGCGCTTGCGTAGCGCGTTGGCGTCATAGCCCTTGTCGGCGAGAAGACAGCGGACCGGCCCCGCTGCGTCGAGGAGGTCTGCGGCCATGGTGACGTCAGCGACATTGCCGGGGGTCAGCCGCAGCACAGCCGGGCGGCCCAGAAGGTCGGTCACGGCATGGATTTTGGTGGTCTGGCCGCCGCGCGAGGGGCCGATCGCCTGCGCCTTCGCCCCCCTTTACCGCCATGGGCTGAGCGATGTGCTTTCACATAGGTCGAGTCGATCGAGGCCGATAGCGCGAGCACGCCCTTGGCCACCAGTGCGTCGAGCATGTCGGTCCACAGCCGGCGCCCGGACCAGCGGTTGAAGCGGTTGTAGATCGTGGTCGGCGGGCCGTAGTCGGCCGGGCAATCCTTCCAGCGGCAGCCGGTCTTCAGGACATGCAGGATGCCGCTAATCACGCGGCGATCATCGACCCGTCGCGCCCCGGGCTGGTTCCTCGGCAAATGTGGCTCGATCGCCGCCCACGCATCGTCGCTCAACCAGAAAAGTGCGCTCATCATCACCTCCGTAGTCGTCGACAACGCAAGGAATCTGATTTGCTACACGCGTTCAATATCCTGATTGGGTTTCGACCCTAGTAGCGCCAAACCCGCCGGCTTATTTCGGGGGATGAGGGGAGCCGGCGGGTTAGCTGCAGCGTCAACCGGATGACCGCCGGTTGCAGATTCCGAATACGTCAGCATGGTAAACGACACGTTAACGCCGGGGCTATGTCCTTGAGCGAGTCAGTTTCCAAGCCAGCCACAAACAGTTCAGAAGGCTGCCGGCGCGCCATTGAATACGGCGCCTCCCTGCTCGTCCCACGGCAGCCACGCGATGTCGACCAGTTCGACGATCGTCACGGCTGTCGTTTCGCGCCGGTAGACGAGACGCTTAAGGACATCCGGCGCGAGCCAGGCAAGCCGCATCTGGCGACTGACCTGTCGCTCGGAGAGTTTCACGGCGAGGGCGAGGTCGCGGACTGTGCCGAACTCGCCGGCCTCCAAGCGCCGTCGCCAGCTCCAGGCCCGACCGATGGCGCGCAGGATGTGCGGGTCCTGCATCTGGTCCTCGCTGGGCAGGTAGCCTGCAGGTGGCAGGATTTTCGGCCGCCCGTTTTTCTTGCGCAGCTTCAAGGGCACGAAGATCTGGATGCTGTCGCTCGAGTTCTTCATTCAGCGGCCTCCAAGGTGCGCGGGGTCATCAGGTCCCGCATGACGCCGGCAATGCCGTCGGTGCGTAGATCGATCACGAGACCGTCGGTGCCCACGGTGACGCGGCGGACGACCAGCTGGACGATGCGAGCCTGCTCGGCCGGGAACAGCTGTGCCCAGAAATCGTGGAAGGTCTGCAGGGCCGCGATGACGTCCGCCTCGGCGATGGCGCCATGCCCGTCGTGGGCCAATGTCGCGAGCACTTGTGCCACGGTTTCCGGCGTGCGCAGAACGCGGCGGATTTCGGTGATGACGGCATTCTCGACCATGTGGGCCGCCAGACGGCGGGGCGTGTCATCCTCGCCTGTGTCGCGGTTCTTGATGACGTCCATCGAGACATAATACCGATACCGCCGTGCGCCCTTGTTTGTACAGGACGGCGTCATCGCCGCACCCGTGGCGGTGAAGATCAGGCCCTTCAGCAAGGCGGGCGTCTGGGTGCGGCTTTTGTTGGCGCGCTTGCGCGGGCTTTCTCCCAGAATGGCATGCACCTGATCCCAGAGGCGTTCATCGATGATGGCGTCGTGCTCGCCCGGATAGGCCTTGCCCTTGTGGACGGCTTCGCCGCGATAGACCCGGTTGTTGAGCAGCCGGTAGAGGTAGCCCTTGTCGATCAGGGTGCCCTGCTTGGACCGGACGCAATCGCGCCGGAGTTCCCGTGCCAGCACCGTTGCGGAGCCGATCTGGACGAAGCGTTCGAACACCGCACGGACGGCGGCAGCTTCCTCCTCGTTCACGACGAGCTTGCGATCCTTCACATCGTAGCCGAGCGGCACGTATCCGCCCATCCACATGCCCTTCATGCGCGACGCCTTGACCTTGTCGCGGATGCGCTCTGCCGTCACCTCGCGCTCGAACTGGGCAAAGGACAAGAGGATGTTCAGTGTCAGCCGGCCCATCGACGTGGTGGTGTTGAAGGACTGGGTGACCGAGACGAAGGTGACGCCGTTGCGGTCGAACACCTCGACCAGCTTGGAAAAATCCATCAGCGAGCGCGACAGGCGGTCGATCTTGTAGACGACCACCACGTCGACCAAACCGTCCTCGATGTCGGCCAGAAGCTGCTTGAGGCCAGGGCGCTTCAGTGTGCCGCCGGAGATGCCGCCATCGTCATACTGATCGCGCACCAGCACCCAGCCTTCGGAACGCTGGCTGGCGATATAGGCCTCGCAAGCCTCGCGCTGGGCGTGAAGGCTGTTGAACTCCTGCTCCAGCCCTTCCTCGGAGGATTTGCGCGTGTAGACAGCGCAGCGCAGGCGGCGGGGCGGTTTTGTCGTCGCGTCCATCAGCTTTCACCCCGCTTGCGTTCGCGTAACCCGAAGAAGCGGTACCCATTCCAGTGTGTGCCGGTGATGGCCTTGGCGATGGCCGACAGCGACTTGTAGGGGCGGCCCTGCCATTCGAACCCGTCGCGTAACACTGTGATCGTGTGTTCGACCCCGGCCCATTCGCGGATCAGCCTGGTGCCAACCACCGGATTGCGCGGATCGGCGATCTGGCTCTTGCGGGTCAGGACACCGTCGACTTCATCGGCAAGCAGGTCCAGCATGCGACGCGTCTCGCGATCGAGGCCGCCGTGGGTCAGTTCCTGGATGCGATAGGCCAGCCGCCCCTCCAGAAAGGATCGGCTGTTGTTGGGGGCAGCAGCGCCATAGAGCGTCAGCCACTCGGCCTTCAGCTCGTTGACGGACATGGCCTTCAGGGCGGCCAGGCGGGCGGGGATGGGGTCATGCGTCGTCATGCGGGTCTCCGGTGCGTTGGAGTTGCATGACGGCATTGGTCGGGCGGGAAGTGTAGGCAACTTTCTCCAGTTTCGTCACATACTTCGCCGCAGTCTCGTGTCGGCAACAGCAGCCGCACCAGCCCGAGCACGAGCAGGCGGCAGAGTTCGGTGCGGCGCTCGGCGGCGGTCAGATGGTCGGGCGAAAGAGGATTCATCGAGGGCTCCAGCAACGCTGTCTGCCCTTATCTACCGATCGATCCCCGGTTTCTTCTCACGCGGTCATATGCGACCGCGGCCGACCAGCTCCAGCGTGTTGTCGGCGGCGCCTGGTGCAATCTTCTGCCAAAGCGGGCGCGCCTTCTTCTTCAGCGTACTCGCATCCGGGGTCCGGCACCCGGTCTCGTCGAACCAGTCGAGCATCAGCCGGATCAGCTGGCCCTGGGTCTCCGGCAGGCCTTCATCATGGATGCGTCGGCAGACCTCGACCCAGAAGGCGTCCCAGTCGTATTTCGTGGGCGCGCCGGGACGCGGTGTCCAACGCATGTCGTCAGGCCCATCGCAAAGATTCGCTCCAGGACCGGTGCCGTCACGCCGATCGGCGATCGCGGCGAGCCTTGGATGCGCAGCCCCGAAGCGATCGATTTCCGCCCTGCCAATGACGAGATCGTCGCGGCACACGTTAAACCCGTTGATCCAGCGATTATCGTCGACCGCGAGATATTCGTGATCCGGTGCCTTGAACCGGTTGACGACATGGCTTCCTTCGCGAAGGACGGTCCAGGCATCGTCCCGCTGAAGGTCCACTGTGCCGATGATGTAGCGATGCCCCATGGGGAATTTTTCCCAGTGGTTGAGGTCGATCTCCTCGATCGTCCCATGGATGACGCGCAAGCCCGCCACCGTCGTCGACAGCGTCAATTCGCCGGCGAGCACGAAGGCGGCGAGATCGTGTTCGCCGATGTTCCAACGGGCACAGATCTCGGCAAGCTGATAAAATGGTTTGTCGAGGACCGACATGATGATTCAACCCCTGTGCCTTGCCTCAAGTGCGGACGGCGCGCATGCGCCGATAGACCTGCACCACCGTCTCGATGTCGTTGCGCATGTCGGGTGGCAGGCGCCTGGCCTCGACGAACAGTTCATCGAGCCTGAGCCCCAGAATGGCGGCCGCACGCTCGATCAGATGATCGCGAGGCGGCTTTTCCAGATCGCGCTCGATGCGCGACCAGTAGGCAGGCGAAAGCTCCAGCCGCTCGGCAAAGTCGTTGAGGCCGATCTCGAGCTCCTGGCGGCGTGCTCGCACGACGGATCCAAAACTCATCAGCGTATCTCCTTCATAGCGGTGACGAGACCGTAGCGGCGCAGCCGCACGCGTATGAAGCTGTCGGAGACGCCAAAGTGGATCGCGAGTGCCGCGACGACGCCGCCCAGGGCATCGGCGTCACTGCGCCCATCGACGATCGGGCAGCCGGGGCGACCTTGATGCGGGGCCCGGACGAGGTGAAGCCCTTCCACCCGGGCATGCGACAACAGCTGTCGGTGCAGTTCGTAAGCGGGAACCAGCAGCGCGCCCATGAACTCGTTGGCCCGCCATTCCGAGGAGCAAACAGCCGAGACCAGCGACGCTGCCGACGGCGTGACGGCGCGGTAATGGCGATGATCCGCCGGCACGTCGAAGATCACATGACCGAGTTCGTGCGCAACCGTGCTCAGCATCAGATCGGGACGGCCGACAAGAAGCGGACCATTGATCGAGACATGGGCAGCACCGGGGTTGTCGATGTCCGTCTCGCAGACGCCCAAGACCGGCACGCCCCGTTCATCATGGACGGGATGGTCGGCGTCCCAGATGATGTCGATCGGTCGCGCGTTGACCTCCACATGGCCGAGGAACGCCATGAGCTCACTCGCATCGCTAACGCCAATTCCTGCGGCGGTTAACTGCCGGCGGAGTTGGGCGGCCACCGCCAAAATCTCTCTGGTCGTGCGCGGCGGTGACGCCGCTCTCTCGCCGTTCCCGCTGTAGTGAATGACGACGGTCATGGCCTCTCCTGTTGCCTGTTTCGTCAATGGGTATGTTCACTTTATGTTCCGATCGCGCGGGAGTCGAGTCGGAACGCGGATCGATGGGGAATAATTCCTATCCGGCAATTCCCCGCGATGCCGATCGGCTCATCCAAGTCATTGATAATCCTGCGGTGAACAATTGCTCGTTGGGCGATTGTTCCCCATTGCGCACCATTGTTCCTCAGTGCCCCGGCCTCGTCGATGCTTTGCTTGGCGCATCGAAACGAACCCGTCCCACGGTCGAGGCCAGACATGTTCCATCAACAAGCAACTCACACCCTTGGCGACGCCGGACGGCTCAGCGTCGCCATGACGACCGCGAGCTTTCATGCGCGACGATTGTCACGCCGTCTCGCGCTTGCCGAGGCTGATCACGAGGATTTCCGGCAGGTGATCCTGGTGGCGATCCTGACGCGATCCGGGCGCCATGATGCGCACCGCGGGCGTTGGTCGACCTTTGTCGGCCTGATCGCCCGCAATGCCATCGCCGACGTGGCGCGCGCCTATCGGTCCATCACAGGTATTGAGCCGCTGGACCTCGCCGAACACGATCTGGCCGATCCGGGCACAGTCGATCCTGGGCTCAATGCGGATCTACGCCAGGCGCTGCTCTGTCTGCCGTCCCCGCATCGACGACTGGTCGGGCTGATTGCTGAGACAGGCAGTCTCGCCGACGCGCAGCGCGCAAGCACGATGTCGCCCGCCAGCTTCTATCGCCGTGTCCACGATCTTCGCCTCCGGCTCCTGATGGTGGGGCTCGCACCACGGCGTGAGAAGGATCGCACCCTCCATCCGTACATGACCAGCAACACCGGGAACCGCGGCGCCAGAAAGTCCGAAGCGGTTCTTCTCAACGGCGAGCAAAGATCATCATGAACGCGATCACACCCCATCCCATACCCCGCCTGCCGGCCACCGACGCCGACATCTGCGCCTGGATCGGTCGGGCCCTGCCCGGCGAATGGCTCGAATACCACCGCGGCTTTCTGGGCGTCGACACGGCCGACGAGGTTTCGCCGCTGCCCAAAACCGATCGCGTCCGGCTCCGGGCGTTGGCTGCCGCCGTCTACCGCGCTGCCGAGATGCGCCTCGTCCATCTCGTTCAGGTGCGACTTGGCCCGGACCGGTTCGCCTATGTCGCCATCGCACGCAGCCGGCCTCGCCATGCGCCCGTATCGCTGGCGCGGATCGCAGCTGAGCCCTTGGCCGCCTGATGACGCTTCTTCAGCCTCCTCCCGACGGAGATCATGACATGCCGCATCCCGACAACGCTCCCCGCTTCGATGATCTCGACCGCCTTTCCATCGGCGACATCTCGGCCCTGCCGCCGGAATTGCTGTTCGACCTGCAGACCGCCTCACAGGCCGAGACCGCGCGGGTCAAACGTCTACGCGATCGGCTCGAGGCCGGGATCGCGCAGCGCTACCAGAAGGCCGCTGCCGCCGAGCGAGCCGCGCAGGGCAAGTCCAGCGGCACGGTGCGGATCGAGGACCAGGGCATCGTCGTCATTGCCGACCTGCCAAAGAAGGTGACCTGGGATCAGGATCAGCTGGCTGCATTGGCCGCCCGGATCCGGGAATCGCATGGCGATCCGACCGAATATCTGGAGATCGCCTATCGCGTGCCCGAGCGCCGATACGGCGCCTGGCCCGAGGCCCTTCGCGAAGGTTTTGTCGCCGCCCGGGCCGAGTCCACCGGCAAGCCCGTGTTCCGGCTCGAGACCCGAGACCGGTAATGCGCGGCGGCGGGACGCCTGTGCGGCAACGCCGGGCAGGTTCCCCTTCGGCACCCGGTCACCCCCGCCGCCGCGCTCCCCATCATTGTCATTCGGAGAACCCCATGGCCTTTCGCATCATCACCGCCGACGAACGGATCTCTGCTGCCGAGAACAAGACCTCGCTTGCGATCTTTGGTCCGCCTGGCGTCGGCAAGACCACGCTCCTGAAGACGCTTCCCGCCAATGAGACCATCTGCCTCGACCTGGAGGCCGGGATGAAGTCGGTGCAGGACTGGCGCGGGACCTCGATCCCCGTCCGCAGTTTTACCGATTTCCGCGATCTGGTGGTGCTGATCGGCGGGCCCGACCCTGCCCAACATCAGCAATCCTGGTACGGCGCCGAGTACCATGCCTGGCTTCAGGCCCAGCATCGCGACAACGGCATCGAGGCGTTCCTCGCTTCGAAGCGCTTCATCTTCGTCGATTCGATCACCGACCTGACGAGGCAGGCCATGGCCTATGCCCGCCAGCAACCAGAGGCCTTCTCCGATCGCACCGGAAAGCCGGATGTGCGCGGCGCCTACGGGCTCCTCGGTCGCGAGGTGATCCAGGCGCTCAAACATCTCCAGCATGCCCGGGGCAAGACGGTGATCTTCGTCGGCGTGCTGGAAAAGATCACCGACGAGTTCGGCACGACGACATGGCAGCCCCAGATGGAAGGCTCGAAAGCCGGACGGGAGTTGCCGGGCATCGTCGATCAGGTGGTCTCGATGCAGCTCTTTTCTCGCGATGCCAAGGGCGAGTGGGCGCTGGACGAGACAGCCTCGGAACGCCGCCTCGTCTGCCGTTCCGGCAATTCCTGGGGCCTTCCGGCCAAGGACCGATCCGGCCGTCTCGACATGACCGAGCCGCCCGATCTTGGCGCGCTGATCGCCAGGATCGATGGCCGCGTGCCGGCTCCATCCGCAACAATTTCCTGATCCCACGAAAGGACTGACCCATGAACTATGATCTGAACGACGCCCAGCCGCAGATGGCCCCAATCGGCGAGCTGATCCCCGACGGCACCTTCGCCAAGATACGCCTGACCATTCGCTCTGGCGGCGTCGACGGCGCCACGCCAATGGACGCAAGGCTGCTGAAGGCCTCGCAGCACAGCGATGCCAGGATGCTGGACTGCGAGTTCACTGTCGTCGACGGACCCTATGCCCGGCGCAAGTTCTGGCAGAATTTTACCGTGGCTGGCGGCAAGCTCGACGAGACAGGCCAGTCGATCGGCTGGAAGATCTCCAAGGCGACGTTTCGGGCCATGGTGGACAGCGCGCTCGGGCTCGATCCGAAGGACGAGAGTGCGGCGGCTAAGGCCAAACGGGTGCTGTCCGGTCTCAAGCAGCTCGACGGGATCGGCTTTGCCGCGCGCATCATGGTGGAGCCGGCGTCCAACCCGCAATATCGCGACCAGAACCGGATCGCCAACATCGTCCTGCCCGACGAACCGCAACACGCCGCGATCATGCGCGGCGAGGCGGTGCCTGCGGAGCCCGTCAATGCCACGGCGCGCAAGACCGCGAACGCCCCGGCGCCAGCCTGGCAGGCAGCGGCACCGGCATGGGGCACGCAGCCGTCGCCGGCAGCCCCGGACTGGGGATCGGCACGGCAGACCCCGTTGGCCGCAGCTCCCGCGTGGGGTGGCCCGTCGGCTCCTGCTTCGCCCGCGCCAGCCACTTCCGCGACACCGGCCGCGCAGCCTGCGCCGCCGCAGCCCGCACCGGCAACACCCGCCATGCCCGCCTGGCTGAACGGCTGAGGCCATGAGCCCGGATGAATGGCAGGCGCATGTCACGCGCGCCTCAGCACTGGAGATCGGATCATGGCTCGAGGCCCGAGGAAGACTGCGAGACCCCATCGCAAGCCTCACCCTCGGCGACCTCGAGGCCATGACCACGGCCGCGATCTCCCGCTGGATCGTGCTGCAATCGGCAAGGCTCCAGAAGGCCGGTTGGCCGCGCGAAGACCCGATCGTGAATCTCTTTCTCGGGTGACGCTCTGCGCCGTGTGCGCCCGCGAGGCCAGCGGCCTTGGCTACTGCCACGGGCTTCGCTGGGACCGCTATTCCGAATACCGCTTCTGCTCGCGTCGCTGCCAAAACATCGGTGCGGGCCTTGCCCGAAGGAACAACGGCATGATCGACAAGACCGCCCGCGAGGCACAGGCCATCCGCGATGCGCGCATGCCGTTTGCCGAAGCGCTCACCGAGCTTGGGCTGATGGTGCCCTTCTTTCATCGCAGCGCCGAGGACATCGACCGCCTGATCGAGGCGGCGGTGACCGGCTATGTCGACAGCATGCAGGCGCAGGGAACGGTCAGCGAACGCGCCGGCACCGTCCTAGACGATCCGATTCCGTTCTGAGGGGCGAGATATGATGATCGACCTGAACCACAAGTCCGGCTGCACCTATGGGGCGCAAGTGTCTCGCCCGCCGATCGGCGAAGCCGTCTCCGCCGCAATCGACGCGGCGCTGTCAGCCCGCAACCGCTCCGAGCGCCCGCGGACCTATGTCAGCTCGTCTGGTCTTGGCCGCGACTGCCTGCGCCAGATCCAGTATGATTTTCTCGCCGTGCCGAAGGATGAAGGAGGAGAGTTTGCCCCAAAAACCCTGCGCGTCTTCGAGGCAGGGCACAGGGCGGAAGAGATCGTCGCGGGCTGGTTGCGGATGGCTGGCTTCGACCTGCGCACGGCGCGCCCCGAAGGCCGCCAGTTCGGGTTCGAGAGCCTCGGTGGCCGGTTCAAGGGCCATATCGACGGCTGCCTCGTCTCGGGCCCCGTCGCCATGGACTATCCGGCACTCTGGGAGAACAAGGCGCTCGGCGCGGCAAGCTGGAAGGACGTCGTCAAGCGCGGGGTGAGCCTCGCCCGACCCGTCTATGCCGCACAGCTCGCTCTCTACCAGGCTTACATGGAGCTTCCCAACCCGGCGCTCTTCACGGCGCTCAACAGGGACACGATGGAGCTGCATGTCGAGTTCGTGCCCTTCGATGCTCGACTGGCGCAAGAAATGTCCGATCGCGCCGTTGCCGTGGTGCGGGCGTCCGAGGCCGGCGAGTGGCTGCCGCGCGAAGCCACCGCGCCGACGGCGGTTGTTTGCCGTGGCGGCATGGCGGCGGGCAAATGGCACGCACCCTGTGCGTGGGCTGGCCGATGCTGGAGCACGCCATGAGCCCGTTCACCCCATCCCCCACGCAGGCCGTTGCCATCCGCGAGATCAAGCAGTGGTTCGAGAACCGCAGCGGGCAGCAACAGGTCTTTCGCCTGTTTGGCTATGCGGGAAGCGGGAAGAGCACTGTCTTGAAATTCGCGCTCGATGAACTTGGCCTGTCGCCGCACCGAGGCGCCAGGGACGGCGCCTGCGTGCCCGGCGTCGTCACCGCGACCTTCACCGGCAAGGCAGCCCTCGTGCTCAACCGCAAGGGAACGCCCGCGCGCACCATTCACAGCCTGATATATTCCGTGATCGAGGCGACGGAGGAAGAGATCGGTGAAGCGACGAACCGGATCCGGGACGCCGAGGACACCGCTCGAAAGCTGATCGGCTTCGACAGGACAGCTGCCGAGGCGGCAATCGAAGCGATGCGCCAGGCGCTGTCGGCCATGAAGCATCCGCGCTTCGCGCTGAATCCTGAGAGCGATGCGGCCGACGCGAAGCTGATCGTCCTCGACGAGGTATCCATGGTCGGCGAGGAGATGGCGCGCGACCTGATGAGCTTTGGCAATCCGATCCTCGTACTGGGCGATCCCGGACAGCTGCCGCCGATCAAGGGCGAAGGTGCCTTCACCCGTGATGCGCCCGACGTGATGCTGACCGAGATCCATCGCCAGGCGGCCGAGAGCGCCATCATCCGGCTTGCCACCATGGCGCGGATGGGAGAGCCGATCGGCTTCGGCATCTACGACGCCCATGTCGCCAAGTTGCGCAAGGGCGACATCACGCCGGGTCAGGCGCTGCGCGGTGGCCAGCTCATCTGCGGACTGAACGCGACGCGGCTGCAGATCAACAATGCCATGCGCGCGGCAGCAGGTCTTGGTGGAACCTGGCTGCCCACCGGGCCCGCCGAGAAGATCATCTGCGTGAAGAACCAGAACGCCTATGGACTGATCAACGGGATGTTCCTGACGCTCGAAGATGTCGTCGACGAGGGCAGTCTGCATTTCTCGGCCATCGTCACCGATGAGGACGGCCGCGGCATCGGTCCGGCGGATCGCGAGGGTCGCCCCGGCCGCATGCGGATCTACAAGGGCCATTTCGAGGATCATGGCGCCTACGACGCCAAGCGGCACGACCGCGACTGGAAGGAGAAGCGGCTCCTGACCGAGGCGGCCTTCGGCTGGGCGATCACCGCCCACAAGGCGCAAGGATCGCAGTGGGAGAACGTGATTGTCTGGGACGACGGGCTGGGGCGCAGCGAGACCGACCGCCGCCGTTGGCTATACACCGCCATCACCCGGGCCGAGCGCGGGCTCGTACTCCTGGCCTGAGGTCGCCGTTGCAATGGAAGGGATTCATGAAGACCTGTCCGGTGAACCGCAATCGGAGGCGTTCCAGTGAGTGCCGCGGTCATCGACCTCAATGACGTCCAGCTGTTGCACTCTCATCCGGATCGCTACGATCTGGACCTGATCGTCCAGCGGCTGCGCGACACCGCAGAAGATTGGGTGACGCGGCTCTTCCCGAACGGGCGCCGATCGGGCGACGAATGGCGCCTTGCCAATATCCGCGGCGACGCGCCGCGCAAGATGGGTTCCTGCGTCATCACCCTGCGCGGGCCGCATGCCGGCGACTGGATCGATTTCGACGGCAATCAGGGCGGCGGTCCAATCAGCGCCATCGAGGAGGTGACCGGGCTCGACGGCCGCGCCCTGATCGCCGAGGCCGCGGAAATCGCAGGCGTCGCGCCCGGCGCACCGGAGCGCCGCACACAGCCGATTCCACTGCTGGCAAAGCGCGATTCCGCGCTCGAGATCGAACGGCTCATTGGCGGCGCCCTGCCGCTCGCAGGCACCGTGGGCGAGACATATCTTCGTACGCGGGGACTGTCGGAACCGGGCTCACCCGATCTGCTGTTTCACCCCGACCTGCCGGACTTCGATAGCCGTCGCGGCTGGCCGGGGCTGATCGCACTGGCGCGGTTTGCAAACGGGGAGCGCGCACCGGGGATCCACCGCACGTTCCTGCTCGACGACGGCAGCGCCAAGGCGCCTCCGGGCAAGAAGATGCTCGGTAGCGTGAAGGACGCCGCAGTCCGGCTGTTCCCGATGCCGCAGGACGGGCACATCGGCATCGCCGAAGGCATCGAGACAGCGCTTTCCGCCCATGCGCTCTCCGGCATGCCGGTCTGGGCCGCACTCTCGGCCGACGGCCTGGCACGGTTCCAGTGGCCCGAGGGCACGACGCGCATCACCATCCATGCCGACGCGGGCGATGCCGGTCGTCAGGCGGCCGCGGCACTTTGCGACCGGCTGAACCAGACAAACATCGCCAACGAGATCGTGCTCCCGATCCACGGCGACGATTTCAACGACGATCTCATGCGCGGCGCTCAGGCCGGGGACTATGGTGGGGGAACGAGTGCGCCGACAACCGTCATCGCCCCAGAGCCCGACCAACAGGCGCCCGTCACTCCAGCCTTCCAGAACGGAAACGGGATCGAAGCGCTCATCGCCGCCGCCGAGGCACTGTCCAATCCGCCCGACCTGTCCGCGCTCGGCCAACTGCTCGGCCGCGCCGCAATCGCCCGCCTGGATCCGCTGCCCGAGCGACAGATCCTTGCCCGGATCAAGGCCGTCACGGGCATCTCCATGTCGATCCTGGAAAGGCAGATGGGGGAATTGCGCCGTCGTGTGAACGTCGGTGGCGACCCCCATACGCGCATCGCCAAACCGGCCTGGTTCAACCGCCTTCGACAGGATCTGGCTGGAACGCCCGAGCGCAACGAGGCCAACGTCATCATCGCGCTATCCTCCGATGTGGTCTTTGCCGGCGTCCTGGCCTTCGACGACTTCGCGCAGGAAATCGTCGTGCGCCAGCCGTTGCCATGGGACGGACCGTCGCAAGCATTCCCTCGGCCCTGGGAGGATGCCGACGACGTTCGCACTGCGGAATGGCTGCAACTGCGCGGCGTCAACGTTGCCCCACTCGTGGTCGGCCGTGCCGTGGGTGCCGTTGCCCGCGAGCATCGCATCCACCCCGTGCGTGACTGGCTCGATCACCTTCGCTGGGATGGCACGCCCCGCATCCAGACCTGGACCAGCGCCCATCTGGGCGCCGAACCCACGCCGTTCCACCACACCATCGGCGCGCTGTGGTTGATCTCGGCCGTCGCCCGCATCTTCCGGCCCGGCGTCAAGGCCGACCACATGCTGATCCTCGAAGGCCCGCAGGGCGCGCGCAAGTCCACCGCGCTGAAAGTGCTGGCGGGGGAGGACTGGTTCACCGACGAGCTACCTGAGTTGGGGTCCAAGGACGCCGCACTCCATATGCAGGGCATTTGGATCGTCGAAATCGCCGAACTCGATGCGATCGGTCGCGCCGAGGTCTCACGCATCAAGGCGTTTCTCACTCGCACCACCGACCGTTTCCGCCCGCCCTATGGTCGCTACACCGTCGAAGTGCCGCGCCAGTGCGTCTTTGCCGGCAGCGTCAACCCAGACACCTATCTTCGCGACGAAACCGGCAACCGCCGCTTCTGGCCGCTGCGCTGCGGGACAATCGACATCCCCGCCTTGTCCCGCGACCGCGATCAGCTCTGGGCCGAAGCCGTGCACCGGTTTCGCGAGGGCGCGATCTGGTGGATCGACGATGCGGCAATCCTGGCCGAGGCCACCGCGGCGCAGGAGGCGCGCTATCAGGCCGACGCCTGGGATGCGCGCATCGACCGCTGGCTGACCCACGACATCCGCAGCGTCAATCGAGGCCATGCCGGCTACGAGGACTGGCAGGACGAGGAGTTCGAACGCGCCGAGCCGATCCGTGACGTGTCGGTGGGTGAAATACTCGAAGGCGCGCTCGGGGTCGAGCCGGCGAAATGGACCAAGGGTGATCAGATGCGGGTCGGCGCCTGGCTGAAGTCGAGGCACTGGGAGCGATACCGGAGCGGGGTGGGTACGACCCGCGAATGGCGCTATCGCAAGCCGCAGGCTGGCGGCTGAAGTCTCAATGACCGTGTCAGGCATCGTAGGGGCATCCGTTCGGGTGCCCTTTTTCGTTTTGACCCTGTCCCACTTCGAGCGCTGTCCCACTTCCGCGCCGAGGTGGGACAGAAAAAGCCATTTAAAATCAATCCTGTCCCACCTGTCCCACTTGGACCACCACATTCCTTCCTCCTATAGAGAAAAGGTATGTCTCGGCTGATTCCGTATTTTCTTCATACGACGTAAGGAGAAAGGTGGGACAAGTGGGACAGGTGGGACGGGCATTGTTTTAAAAGGGAAAAATGGCGTCCCACTTGAACTGTGAAGTGGGACAGGCCGAGGCCAGGTGGGACAGCGACATGGCCGGGTGCAATTTACTTGAAAGGACGCGCTCGACGTGATTCTCTGCTCCTGACCAAAGCCGAAGGCCCACAGCTTGTGAGCCTTCATGATGACCACCACGATTCCAGCGCCCGTGCCCCTCGCCGGGGCCTCGGCACGCTTCACGACCGCAACCCTCGCAATTGACCTTGGAACCACCACCGGCTTTGCCGTCCGCAATACGTCCGGCCTGATCACCAGCGGCACGGTGTCGTTCCGGCCCGGTCGCTACGAGGGCGGCGGCATGCGCTTCCTGCGCATGACCAACTGGCTGACTGCGACCGAGGAAGCCGCCGGTCCGATCGGCGCCATCTTCGTCGAAGAAGTTCGCCGGCATGTCGGGACCGACGCAGCCCACGTCTATGGCGGGCTGCTGGCCGTCATGTCGTCATGGGCGGAACTCCGCGGCGTGCCCTACCAAGGCGTACCGGTTGGCACCATCAAGCGGTTCATCGCCGGCAAGGACAATGCCGACAAGGCGGCCGTCATTGCCGCCGTCCGCGCCCGTGGCTTTCAGCCCGACGACGACAACGAGGCCGACGCCATCGCGATCCTGCTCTGGGCCATCAAGACCAGGGGAGGCGTGTCGTGATGAACGCGCAAGCTTTGCTCAGCGAGGCGGTGCGCCCGGCACACGATCCTGCACACCAGGACTCGATCCTCGAAGTGGCCGAATACGCTGCCGTCCAGCGGGAGGTCACGCGATGAAGTGGCTTCCGAGAGGATATGGCGGCGAACGCCGCGACCCCGAACAGGTCAAGGGCGAAGGCTGGCTCAAACAGGGTCTGCTGGTCGTCAGCCCCGTCGATCCGCGCCTCACATGGCCGGAACGAGAACTGGTCAAACAGCTCGGCGACAAGCTGTACGGCAAGCGCCCTGAGCTGAAGGAGGGTCGGTGATGGCACGAGGACGCAAACGCAAAGCCGGCAAACGCTATCCCTGCGGCAAGCTGGAACGCGCCGAGACCGAGCGCGAGGCGATGTCGGTCGCGCTCGATGCCCGGCGCCGCCATTACGGCGTGTCGATCAAGCGGGCCAGGGACGAGCGGCTTGGTTCAGCACTCGGCCGGATGGCCTTCACGAACCTGATCAGCAATGACCAGCACGAGGCGGGTCGGGTCTTCGGCGAACTCTACCAGCGCCACCATGCCGTCATGGGCCTGCCTGCTCCAACGCCACGCTCGCTCGCCGGCCGCCTGATCGAGGAAGGCATCATGGGCTTGAGCCCGACCGAGCCGACGCTCGACCAGATCGAACGGCTGCGCAGACGCTTTCGCGAAGCCACGGCAGCGCTGACCGAATGCGATCGGAACAACCGCTTCGATCGGGGTCATGGGCCGAGCCACCTGGTTCACCGTGTGGTCTGCACCGACGAGGACACGCTGTCCTGGTCGAATTCCGACATCGCCAACCTGCGGGTCGGGCTCAACTCGCTGGTGCGGGTGTTCAGGTTGTGAGGTTTGTGACTAGCCGGGCTGGCATGTCACCGACAGCGAGTAACTCGACAGCCGAGTCTTGGCACTTCGTCAATCCGGGCTAGTTCCATATGCTGGGCAAGGCGGTTGCGACGAGAGCGACCGATGCGAACCCGATCGCGGCTAGCATCAATGTCGTCCGAGTGTGGTTTGCTGAAGCTTCGCGTCGGGCCTCGGATTCCAGTTGCCGGCGGAGCTCGGCTTCCCGCTTCAGACGTTCCGGGAGACTCTTGAATTCGTCGTTCATAGGTTCGGCGTTCGCGTTGCGGATGGCAGTGATGTATGCGTCGGGGCTGTCAGGTCAAGGCGCGCTCTGGTTGATCGAACCGGCGTTGACGGTCGGGTACGTCGCCATCGCGCTCACCTCCATTCTCTTTCTTGTCGCTTTGTTGGATCGTGGCGGAGACGGGGTGTCCGTACGATCAGGCGATGGGGATGACGGCCAGAGCGATGACCGTGACCGCGCAGAGCAACAAGTCCGCGGGCAGGAACTGAATAGCGGTCGGCTTTGGGCGCGAATAGCGGGTCTGTTCCATCGTAGCCTCCAACGGGAAGGGGATTCTTTCCCGATTTGCGTATTCTACGCTGGGCTGCCGCCTTGCTCTGCGAAGTAGTTCACCATTGAAAACAGCCGCTCTCGGCCGCGGGAACGAATGCGCTTGACGCGATTCGCAGGCCCATCTATCAGTTCCGATATTGAACGATCACAAATGCGCCCGTAGCCACCGCTTCGGGCGCTTTGCGTTTCGGGATCGGTCATGCAACTCGTTGTCCTCGACGCAGATGCGGTCCGCATTCGCTTCGAGGCCGCCTGCCATCGTCTTGGTGACAGCGAAGCCCGCCGCGCGTTTTCGATGGCGCTGAACAAGGAAGGTCGCAAGGCCTACACAGCACACCGGCGCGCCCTCGTGAAGCAGACGTCGATCCCACGCCCGGTGGTCACCGCCGCAATGCGCTTCGACAGCGCCCGCCGCAACCGGCTGGAGACGAGGATCACCGGCACGGGTCGTCACCTACCGCTGTCGGTGTTCAAGCCGCGTCAGTTCTCCTACGGTGTCCGTGCCAAGATCTGGGGCAGGCCCCAGACCTACCGCTCGGCCTTCCTGGTTAAAGACTACGGCAACGAGGCGTTCAAGCGGGTTGGCAAGGCACGGCTGCCGATCGAAAGGCTGTGGGGACCAGCGGTGCCAAGCGAGATGCTGCGTGACGAGACCGTCGCGGTCTGGCAGGATCAGCTACCGGCCGTCGATGCGGAGGCGCGGCGTCTGGTTGGGTTGTTGCTCACCGGGCATCGTATTGGGTCGCTTCGGTAATCAAACGATCAGTAGAGACAAAGCCGATCGAACTATTCTGCAGCGACTGCGATATCAGGGTGCGCTTACAAAAACTAAGTCCACAGATGAGAGACGAAGGAAATACTAGGGAGGGGGGGTATAGGAGCCCCATAATACTTTTTTATACTGCGCTGTCGCCGCTGCCCCGTTTTCGCGTGTTTTTTCCGGTTTGATTTTTCCGTTTTGTTTTGATTTCACGGGGTCCAACTCATTGAAATCGTTGATGTCGACCTCAACGAAGCGGGTTTTGAACGCGTGTTTCGTGGCCTTGGCCATTTTGCCAGTTCGTTTTGATTTCACGGGGTGCATCGCATTGATTTCATTGATGTGGACCCCTCACGAAGCGGGTTTCACACGCTGCACGACACAAGGCTGGCTGAGGGCGGCAAGATCGATTCAACTGGGCGACTCCGACCAAGGAAACGCCCAATGTCACACCGAGCCATTACCGCCCTCCTGGAAATTCTGCGCCCCGAGATCGATCTGAGCAAGAGGCGTCTTGAAACGCTCTGCCTGATCGTCATCGGCATGGTCAGCGCACGCACCGTGAACCTTAGCCATCTGGCGTGCGAGCGACCGGGAGCGGTAAAGACTGCGTCGACATATCGTCGGCTTCAGCGCTTTTTCCAGCATGTCCGTTTTGACGAGGACTGGGCGCTGCCGCTGCTGGTCCGGCTTCTCGGCCTGGGCGAATCGTGGCTGCTCGCGCTCGACCGCACCAATTGGCGGGTCGGCAAAACC
>JBHYDY010000008.1:0-145135 GCA_051860465.1 Mesorhizobium sp. | reverse complement strand
GGGGGCGTGGATGGAACTCGGGTGACATTCGTGGAAGGCGTTGATTTCGTTGAGGGTGGGAGTGGAGCGTTTCCACGGTGCGGGGGATGGTCGTGCGTCCTTCGAGGCTCGCCCTCCGCAAGTCTGGCTCCCACTTGCAAACACCGTGCGGGCTCGCACCTCAGGATGAGGACCGTTAGTGAATCTGGCGGTGTGCGTCCTTCGAGGCTCGGCTTCGCCTCGCACCTCAGGACGAGGAACGTTGGAGAATCTGGCGGGGTGCGTCCGTCGAGGCTCGGCTTGGCCTCAGGGGCGAGCCACCGACGGTCCTCATCCTGAGGCGCGAGGCGAAGCCGAGCCTCGAAGGACGCACGCCGGTCAAGAGCGGGGTGGCAGGAGATGGGATCTTCGCGACAATTCGGGCAGGGTCTCGTAGGCAAGAGCGATCAGCGCTTCCTTCTTGCGCCGCGACCAGCCTTTTATCTGCCGTTCGCGAGCGATCGCGTCGGTGATCCGGTCATAGGCCTCCGCGAATACCAGCGTCACGGGACGCCGCCGCGCGGTGTACCCGTCGAGGGGCAGGTTGTTGTGCTCCCAGACGCGGGCGTCGATGTCCTGCTTCGTCGAGCCGACATAGTACGACCCGTCGCTGCAGCGCAGCATGTAGACGAACATCTCGAACTGCATGGCCCGAACCTCCGCGATGGGAGTGTGGTCGAGTGCGAGCGATGTTGCAACCTGGTCGTGCGTCCTTCGAGGCTCGCCCGCCGGGATTCTGGCCTGCAATTGCGAAGATCGTGCGGGCTCGCACCTCAGGATGAGGGTCGTTGAGGCTCGCCCCGAAGGCGAAGCGAGCCTCGAAGGACGCACGACCCGGTTGGGAGGTCCGGTTATCGGTCCCGTCAATACGGACAAGGAGAGGCCGCGCCTCGCCGACAGGCCGTGAACGTGGATAAATCGGCCCATTCCTTTGGAATGGTGGCTTGAAAACCTATATGAAGGAAGCCTATGGCCGATGCGATTCGCCGCCCTATGGCGTGGCGTCGCAAGACAGATTGAAAGAACGGAATTTCATGACCGAAACGCCCGAACCGATCCCCGGCGAACAGGCCGAGTACGGCGCCGAGTCCATCAGGGTTCTCAAGGGACTGGATGCCGTTCGCAAGCGGCCGGGCATGTATATCGGCGATACCGACGACGGCTCTGGCCTGCACCACATGGTCTACGAGGTCGTCGACAACGCGATCGACGAGGCGCTGGCCGGCCACGCGACGAAGGTGACCGTGACGCTCAACGCCGACGGCTCCTGCACGGTGACGGACAATGGTCGCGGCATCCCGACCGACATCCACAAGGGCGAGGGCGTCTCGGCGGCGGAGGTCATCATGACCCAGCTGCATGCCGGCGGAAAGTTCGACCAGAATTCCTACAAGGTTTCGGGCGGCCTGCACGGCGTCGGCGTTTCCGTCGTCAACGCGCTGTCGGTGTGGCTGAAGCTGAAGGTGCGCCGCAAGGGCCGGATCCACGAGATGTCCTTCACCCATGGCGTGCCGGACTCGCCGCTTGTCGAAACGGGCGATGCCGGGTCGGAGACGGGAACCGAGGTGACGTTCCAGCCGTCGCCGGACACGTTCACGATGGTCAACTTCGACTATGGCACGCTGGAACACCGGCTGCGCGAACTCGCCTTCCTGAACTCGGGCGTCCGCATCATCCTGACCGACCGGCGTCCCGCCGACGTCAAGCAGGTCGAGCTTTTTTATGAAGGAGGCCTGGAGGAATTCGTCAAATACCTCGACCGCGCCAAGAAGCCCCTGATCGACAAGCCCATCTCCATCCATGCCGAACGCGACGGCATGACGGTCGAGGTGGCGATGTGGTGGAACGACAGCTACCACGAGAACGTGCTGGCCTTCACCAACAACATCCCGCAGCGCGACGGCGGCACGCACCTCGCCGGCTTCCGGGGCGCGCTGACGCGCCAGGTGACGGGCTATGCGGATTCGTCCGGCGTGACCAAGAAGGAGAAGGTGACGCTGACCGGCGACGATTGCCGCGAGGGGCTGACCGCCGTTCTCTCGGTCAAGGTTCCGGACCCGAAGTTCTCCTCGCAGACCAAGGACAAGCTGGTCTCGTCGGAGGTGCGCCCCGTCGTCGAGGGCCTCGTCAACGAGGCGCTCGGCACCTGGTTCGAGGAGCATCCGACCGAATCGAAGATCCTCATCGCCAAGGTGGTGGAAGCCGCCGCCGCCCGCGAGGCCGCCCGCAAGGCGCGCGAACTGACCCGCCGCAAGGGCGTGCTCGACATCTCCTCGCTGCCCGGCAAGCTCGCGGACTGTCAGGAGCGAGATCCGGCCAAGTCCGAGATCTTCATCGTCGAGGGTGACTCGGCCGGCGGCTCGGCCAAGGGCGGGCGCTCGCGCCAGAACCAGGCGATCCTGCCGCTGCGCGGCAAGATCCTGAACGTCGAGCGCGCCCGCTTCGACCGCATGCTCGGCTCCGACATGATCGGCACGCTGATCACGGCGCTCGGCACCTCGATCGGCAAGGACGAGTTCAACGCCGACAAGCTGCGCTACCACAAGATCATCATCATGACCGACGCCGACGTCGACGGCGCCCACATCCGCACCCTGCTCCTGACCTTCTTCTTCCGCCAGATGCCGGAGCTGATCGAGCGCGGGCACCTCTACATCGCCCAGCCGCCGCTCTACAAGGTGAGCCGCGGCAAGAGCTCGCAGTACCTCAAGGACGAGCAGGCCTTCGAGGAATACCTGATCACGTCCGGCCTCGACGAGGCCTCTTTGCAGCTCGCCTCCGGCGAGGTCCGCGCCGGCCAGGACCTGCGCGCCGTCATCGACGACGCGCTTGCCGTGCGCACGCTGATCAGCGGCCTGCACACGCGCTACGACCGCTCGGTGGTGGAGCAGGCGGCGATCGCCGGCGCGCTGACGGCCAATGCCTTCGACGATCTCGGCCGCGCCAACGCCATGGCGCAGCGCATCGCCGAGCGGCTCGACATCATTGCCGAGGAAACCGAGCGCGGCTGGACGGGACGGACCTCGATCTCCAACGAAGGCCCGGGCGGCTACGTGCTGGAACGCACCGTGCGCGGCGTGAAGGAGAGCGTGACGCTCGATCCCGGCCTGATCGGCTCGGCCGACGCGCGCCAGCTCGACCGCTATGCGCCGCGCCTGGCGGAGATCTACGGCGACCCGCCCCAGCTGCGCCGCAAGGACAAGTCCGAACCGATCGCCGGGCCGATGCAGCTTCTGGAGGGCGTCTTCGCCACCGGCCGCCGCGGCCTGTCGATGCAGCGCTACAAGGGCCTCGGCGAGATGAACGCCGAGCAGCTGTGGGAAACCACGCTCGATCCGAACGTGCGCTCGCTGCTGCAGGTGCGGGTGGCCGACGCCACCGACGCCGACTCGCTGTTCTCGCGCCTGATGGGCGACGAGGTGGAGCCGCGCCGCGAATTCATCCAGGAAAACGCGCTCTCGGTGGCCAACCTCGACATCTGAGGGACTACTCCATCTCCCGTCGCGTGCGCTCGGCCTCCTCGGCCTTGCGCTGCGACTGGATGGCGTCGGAGAAGGCGGCTGCAAGAATGCCGGTCGGCATGGCGATCAGGCCGATGCCGGTGATGGCTGTCATGCCGGCGAGGATGCGGCCGAGCGGCGTGACCGGGAAGACGTCGCCGTAGCCGACCGTGGTGAGCGTGGCGATCGACCACCACATCGCGCGCGGAATGCTGCCGAACTGCTCCGGCTGGATGCCGCCCTCGATCAGGTAGAGCAGCGTCGAGGACAAGAGCAGCAGAAGGCCCGCGATCGACAGGCTCATCAGCAGCTCGTAGCGCCGCGACTTCACCGCCGCCACGATGGCCTGGATGGCCCCGGAGAACCGGCCGAGCCGCGCCAGCCGCATGATCCGCATGATCCGGAACAGCCGCACGATGAAGGCCTCGCTGCCGATGAAGGCCAGCAGGCTGGGGAGGAGCGCGATCAGGTCGATCAGCGCCGGCAGCGACACCATGTATCGCAGTCGCCCGAAGCGGCCGGCATAGCGCGGATTTTCCGGCGCGATCCAGACCCTCGTGATGTACTCGACGAGGAAGATGGCCGTGAAGACCGCTTCGAGGACGGTCAGGAATGTGTAGCGTCGCGCGACGATCGTCGGCTCGGTTTCCAGAACGGCGAAGGCGACCGCGACCAGGATGACGCCGACCAGCACCCGGTTGACGGGCGACAGGCCCTTGCGCGGCCAGGCCGATGGTTCGAGATTGAGGTAGGCGCGTGCGCGCAGACTGCTCATCGAAGGCCCCCGCGGCGACGCCCCCGGCCGCCGTTCCGGGCATTCCTACCGCGCGTGGCCCGTGCCGGCAATCGAAGCCCCAGGTCGTTTCGTCAGTTCCTGTAGCTCGCGCCTTCCTCGTCGAGGATGGCTTTCAGTTCGGAAAGGTGCCGGCCGGACATGGAGACCGGATAGTCGTCGATCTGCCGCGCCACCGTGCGCGCGACCTCGTCGGAGAGGCGGCGCAATGGCTGTCCGGTCCACAGCGCCTTGATGTAGGTCTCGCAGGCGCGCTCGAAATAGTAGAGCTTGTCGAATGCCTCGGCGACCGTCTGGCCGATGACCAGCACGCCGTGGTTGCCCATCACCATGACCTTGACCCTGGGATCGGAAAACAGTGCCGCGCAGCGCTCGCCCTCCTCCTCGAAGGCGAGCCCGCCATAGCCGTCGTCGATCACCACCCGCTCGAAGAACATCGCCGAGTTCTGGTCGATCGGCGGCAGGGTCGAATCGGCCAGCGAGGCGAGCACCGTGGCGTGGATCGAATGCACGTGCATGGCGCAGCGCGCATGCGGCACGCGCCGGTGCAACGCGCCGTGCAGGCCCCACGCCGTCGGGTCCGGCGCGTCGGGGCGGTTCATCGTCTCGGGATCGTTGGCGTCGAGCAGCAACAGGTCGCTCGCCCGGATGCGCGAGAAATGCATCATGTTCGGGTTGATGAGGAACTTCGACCCGTCCTGGTTCACGGCGAGCGAGAAGTGGTTGGCCACCGCCTCGTGCATGTTCAGCCGCGCCGTCCAGCGGAAGGCGGCGGCGAGGTCGACCCGCTCCTCGTAGAAGGGCAGGTTGGGACGGTGGTCGGAAAGGGCGGTGACGGTCATGGCATCCTCCGTGTTCGCCCGCATTGTGGTGCCAGGCCCGAGGCGAGGCAAGAGCCGCCGCGTCAGGCCATCTCCTGCCTGCGCCCGACCTCCAGCCCGCCCATCTCGACGATGTAGCGCACGACCTCGTCCAGGCCCTTGCCGCGCGACAGGTCGGTGAAGCCGAACGGGCGCTGTCCGCGCTGTTTCGTGGCGTCGCGCTGCATCACGTCGAGGTCGACGTTGACGTAGGGCGCGAGGTCGCTCTTGTTGATGACGAGGAAGTCGGACCGCGTGATGCCGGGACCGCCCTTGCGCGGGATCTCCTCGCCCTGGCACACCGAGATGACGTAGAGCGTGATGTCGGCGAGGTCGGGCGAGAAGGTGGCCGCGAGGTTGTCGCCGCCCGATTCGATGAAGATGATGTCGAGGTCCGGGAACCTGCGGTTCATTTCGGCGATCGCCTGGAGATTGATCGAGGCATCCTCGCGGATCGCCGTGTGCGGGCAGCCGCCGGTCTCCACGCCCATGATGCGCTCTTCCGGCAGCGCCTGGAGACGCGCCAGGATCATGGCGTCCTCCTTGGTGTAGATGTCGTTGGTGACGACGGCGATGGAGAAATCCTCGCGCATCGCCTTGCAGAGCTTTTCGGTCAATGTCGTCTTGCCGGAGCCGACCGGCCCTCCGATGCCGACGCGCAGCGGTCCCGTGCCCTTTGTCATGATCTGAACAGCCTCGAATATTGCATTTCGTGTTTCATGGCGGCGATTTCGGCGGCGACCGTGCAGGAGCCGAGATCGTCGAGCGTCGATCGCGCGGCGCGCGCCGCGGTCGCCAGGATCAGCGGCTCCAGCGCGGCAATGAGGCCGACGGCGTCGGTCTGGCCGATCACCGACAGGCGGATGGCCGCCTGCAGCTGGTTT
The DNA here is from genome assembly GCA_051860465.1 of Mesorhizobium sp. Classification (GTDB taxonomy): domain Bacteria; phylum Pseudomonadota; class Alphaproteobacteria; order Rhizobiales; family Rhizobiaceae; genus Aquibium. The sequence continues at coordinate 139,080 of JBHYDY010000008.1, read as the reverse complement.
GAGGCGAAGGCCTGGAGCCAGGCGCCGAGCGCGGCCTCCAGAGGCACGCCGTGGCGGCCGGCGATGGCGCCGACGGCGACGCAGTAGGGCAGGACGGATGCATCCTCGCCCCAGGCCGCGGCGGCCGTCATGAAGGCCTCGCCCTGAAGCGTCGATTCCAGGTGGCGCTCGCGCGAACCGGCCATGGCCTCGGCCAGTTCCGCCACCGCGCCCAAATCCGCGTCCGCCGCGCCGCGCCGCCAGGCATCGGTGAACAGCACCGCGTCGTTCCAGGCGGAACCATGATCGAGCAGAGCCGCGAGCCAGGCCTTCAGCCCGTCGCGGCCGTCGACGATGCCGTCATGCACGGCGCGCTCCAGCCCGTGGCTGTAGGTGAACGACCCGACCGGGAAGGTCGGAGACAGCCACGCCATCAGGCGCAGCAGCGCCGAATGGCCAAGCCCGTCATGCATGGTTGTGGCCGTAATGCGGGTCGCCGGGCAGTCGCCCGAAGCGGTCGCGCTCGCCGCCATGCGCGTGATCGTGCTCATGATGATGGCCATGGTCGTGAGAATGCCCATGCGCGTGACCGTGGCCGGAATAGGCGCCGCGCACCGGTTGGAACGGCTCGGACACCTCCGTCACCTTCGCGCCGAGCCCCTCCAGCATGTCCTTGATGACGTGGTCGCGCAGGATCAGGACGCGCTCCGCCTCGATCTGCGCGGCGAGGTGGCGGTTGCCGATGTGCCAGGCCAGTTGCGACAGATGCACGGGATCCTGCGCGCGGATATCGTAGACCTCCTCCTCGGCGGCGATGATCTCGGCGCGGCGACCGTCGTCCAGCACCAGCACGTCGCCATGGTCGAGCGAGACCGGGTCGGGCAGGTCGACCAGCACCTTGTCGCCATGCACCAGCGTCAGCACCCGGCGGCGCAGATGGCGCTCGTCATGGGCGAGCACGGCAAGGTCGAAGGGCAGCGGCCGGCTGCCTTCGGGCTCGAGGTCGGCGGCGCGCAGCACGCGACCGGCCCGCGGCAACTTGGTGAAATCGGTGTTGAGGTTGAGCTTCATGCGGCGGCGGCGTCCTTTTCCCGTTGGCGTGCCCGCGCCAGCGCGGGCCGCGACAGCACACGCTCCAGATAGGCGTTCACGACGTCCGAATCGATCGGAAACTTGCCCCCGCGCGCCCAATGGCCGCAATGGCCGAGGATGACGTCGACGGCCGAGAACCGATCGCCGAGCGCGAAGGGACGGTCGCCGAGCTTGATCTCCAGCGCCTTCACTTCGCTTGCGAAGTCATGCGCCGTGGCGGCCGAGACGTCGGCGCGGCAGGGTTCGGGCAGCACGAACTTGTGGCGCATCTTGTTCCACAGCGGCGCCTCGAACTCGGACTGCGCATACTGCATCCAGGCCTCCATCTCGGCCTCGCCGCGCAGCCCCGGTTCCGGCCCCATGCCCTTGTCGGCATGTTTCTTTGCCAGGTAGCTGCAAATCGCCGCCGAGTCCGCCAGGGCGAAGTCGCCGTCCACCAGCGCAGGCATCTTGCCGGTCGGATTGTAGCGTCGCATCGTCTCGGTGTGCTGCTTGGCCTTGACGATCTCGTAGGGCTCGCCGAGCTCCTCCAGCATCCAGGTGATGCGCGTCAGGCGCGATCCCGGCGTTCCGACGGCCTGGTACATAGTCCTTCCTCCCTCCATCACGTCATAACGTCTCCACCTTCTCCGGGTGGACGATCTCGATCACGCGCGAGACGAGGTGCGTCGCGCTCGCGTCGCGCCAGGCGGCAAGGTGCGGCTGCCTGGAATGCGCCGTCAGGTCCTCGCGCGTCTCCCACTTCTCCACGAAGACGAGCTTTTCGGGATCGCCCAGGCTCTCGTACAGTTCGTATGCGATGCAGCCCTTCTCCTTCCGGGTTTCGGCGATGCAGGCGGCGGCCGGCGCGCGCAGCGCCTCCAGCGAGCCCGGCTTGATGGTGAGCGTGGCGACGACGTAGATCATGCGGTGTTTCGATGCCTTGGCTGGGAACGGGAAAGAGCGCCGGTCAGGACGCGTCCGGCAGGAAATCCGTATCGAGAATCTGCTCGATGGTGAAGGGGCAGGCGGCGGGGAAGGTGTGTTCTGGAAGGCCCGTCTCGTCGGCGGCCTTCATCCGGGCAGTCTCGTAGCATTCGTCGAGCGTCTCGGACGGATGCGATCGGAGACTGGGGTTTTCCACGAGCGTTCGATGAAGCTCGCGCCGCTGCACCAGGATCGTGGACCTCCAGCCGCCTTTCCGTTTCGTCGGCTGGAACCGCCATTTGAGAAGGTGAGCAAGCAGCACCCTGAGCCGCTTCCTTATTTCCTTGCGCTCACTCCGTCCCAAGCTCTCGATCTCCTCGGCGAGGTTCTCGCGGTCGAGCCCGTCGAGCCGGCCGGCGCGCAGCAGCGCGGCCTGCTCCGCGCTCCATTGCGCGAAGTCCTCGTCATAAGCCGCGAGCCGGCCGATGCGCGTGATCCTGTTCATTGGCGGGATAATGCGCCGAAACGGGCGTGGAGCCAATGGGCGGGCACGGGCAAATCAGGCAGACGTGCCAGCGAGGAAGTGCGCGGCGTGGTCAATCAGCCTCGGGCAGGAAGTCTAGATCGAGGATCTGCTCGATGGTGTAGGGGCAGGCGGCGGGGAAGGCGTCCTCCGGCAGGCCGGTTTCGTCAGCGGCCTGCGGCACGGCGAAGGAGTACTCGTCGGCGAGAATTTCCGCAGGATAGCCTCGCAAGCTCGGACTGTTCCTGATGCGTCGGGCGATGCGCACGCGCTGCTCGTAAATCGACCCCTTCCAGCCACTCGAACGTGCTTGCGGCTGATGGCGCCATTTCAGGAGATGGACGAGCAGCACCTTGAGCCTGCTTTCGATCTCGTACCGTTCGCTCCGTCCCAAGCTCTCGATCTCCTCGGCGAGGTTCTCGCGGTCGAGCCCGTCCTGTTGGCCGGCGCGCAGCAGGGCGGCCTGCTCCGCGCTCCACAGCGCGAAGTCCTCGTCATAAGCCGCGAGCCGGCCGATGCGCGTGATCCTGTTCATGGGCGGGATAATGCGCCGAAACGGGCGGGGAGCCAATGGGGAAGCGCCTGTTCAACAGGAGGTCCGGCGAAAGTCGGTCAGAACAGGAAATACCGCTGCGCCATCGGCAACTCCGTGGCCGGCGGGCAGGTCAGCAGTTCGCCGTCGGCGCGGACCTCGTAAGTCTCCGAATCCACCTCGACGTGCGGCATCGCATCGTTGAGGATCATCGAGCGCTTGCCGATGCCGCCGCGGGTGTTTTCGACGGCCACCATCGCCTTGTCGACGCCCAGCCTCTGCCTGAGTCCGCCGTCGAGCGCGGCCCTGGAGACGAAGGTGACGGAGGAATTGGTCATCGCCTTGCCGAAGGCGCCGAACATCGGCCGCATGTGGACGGGCTGCGGGGTGGGGATCGAGGCGTTGGGGTCGCCCATCGGCGCGGCGGCGATCGTGCCGCCGATCAGCACCATGTCCGGCTTCACGCCGAAGAAGGCCGGGTTCCAGATGACGATGTCGGCGCGCTTGCCGACCTCGATCGAGCCGATCTCCTTCGACAGCCCGTGCGTGATGGCCGGGTTGATCGTGTACTTGGCGATGTAGCGGCGGGCGCGGAAATTGTCGTTTTCGCCGGTCTCCTCCTTCAGCCGGCCGCGCTGGCGCTTCATCTTGTCGGCGGTCTGCCAGGTGCGGATGATCACCTCGCCGATGCGGCCCATGGCCTGGCTGTCCGACGAGATGATGGAGAAGGCGCCCATGTCGTGCAGGATGTCCTCGGCCGCGATGGTCTCCTTGCGGATGCGGCTTTCGGCAAAGGCGATGTCCTCGGGGATCGACGGCGACAGATGGTGGCAGACCATCAGCATGTCGAGATGCTCGGCGATGGTGTTGACCGTATAGGGCCGCGTCGGGTTGGTCGACGACGGGATGACGTTCGGGAGCCCGCAGACCTTGATGATGTCGGGCGCGTGGCCGCCGCCCGCTCCCTCGGTGTGGAAGGCGTGGATGGTGCGTCCCTTGATGGCGGCGACCGTGTTTTCGACGAATCCGCTCTCGTTCAGGGTGTCGGTGTGGATCATCACCTGCACGTCGTATTCGTCGGCCACCGACAGGCAGCAGTCGATGGCGGCGGGCGTCGTGCCCCAGTCCTCGTGCAGCTTGAGCGCGCAGGCGCCGCCAAGCACCATCTCCTCCAGCGCGCCGGGCAGCGAGGCGTTGCCCTTGCCTGACAGGCCGATGTTCATCGGGAAGGCGTCGAAGGACTGGATCATGCGGCCGATGTGCCAGGGGCCGGGCGTGCAGGTGGTGGCGAGCGTGCCGTGCGCGGGGCCGGTGCCGCCGCCGAGCATCGTCGTCAGCCCCGCCATCAGCGCCTCCTCGATCTGCTGCGGGCAGATGAAGTGGATGTGCGCGTCGAAGCCGCCGGCCGTCACGATCTTGCCTTCGCCGGCGATGGCTTCCGTGCCCGGGCCGACGGTGATCGTCACGCCGGGCTGGGTATCGGGATTGCCGGCCTTGCCGATGGCATGGATGCGCCCGTCGCGCAGGCCGATGTCGGCCTTGTAGATGCCGGTGTGGTCGAGGATCAGCGCATTGGTGATGACGGTGTCGACGGCGCCGGCCGCGCGCGTCACCTGGCTCTGGCCCATGCCGTCGCGGATCACCTTGCCGCCGCCGAACTTCACCTCCTCGCCATAGACCGTCATGTCCTTCTCGACCTCGATGAACAGTTCGGTGTCGGCGAGCCGCACCTTGTCGCCGACGGTGGGGCCGAACATCTGGGCGTAGGCGGATCGGGTGATACGTGCGGGCATGGGTCGGTCCCTTCAGGCTGGTGAGGAGCCGGAGAGTTTTCTCCGGGTCCGATTGACGCATGGGTAAGGTGCGGCATAGTTGCGCACGCTCGTAGCCAGACATGCACGCGTGACGGAAAGATCCGCGGTGCGTACCAGCCATCGGAGGGAAAAATGAGCACCAGGTTGATGACCGCGATCCTGATCGCGCTCGCAGGAGCGACCGCCGCGCAGGCCGAAACACCGGTGGAGCGGGGCGAATACCTGGTTCGCGGCATGGCCGGCTGCGGCAACTGCCACACGCCGATGGGTCCGGAGGGCTTCGTCATGGAGCAGGAACTGGGCGGACGGCTGGTCGAGGACATCGAGCCTTTCACCGCCTATGCGCCCAACATCACCCCTGGCGGCCGGGTCGCGCAGTGGTCGGATGCGGAACTGGCGCGATCGATTCGCGAGGGTATCCGCCCGGATGGCAGCGTCATCGGCCCGCCGATGCCGTTCGCCATGTATCGCGGACTCGGCGACGAGGATCTGGCGGCGATGGTCGCCTTCCTGCGCACGGTTCCGGCGGTCGACAACGTGGTGCCTGCCTCCACCTATCGCATTCCGCTGCCGCCGGCCTACGGTCCTCCGGTCGACAGCGTCACGGCGCCCGAGCGTGGCATCACGGTTGCCTATGGCGAATATCTCGCTGGTCCGGTCGCGCACTGCATGGAATGCCACACGCCGATGGGTCCGCGGGGACCGCTTCTCGCCACCGCGCTCGGCCAGGGCGGCTTCGAGTTTCACGGACCGTGGGGCATCTCCGTCGGTGCCAACATCACGCCCCACGCGGACGGCATCGCCGATTACTCCGACGACGAGGTGAAGAAGATGATCGTCGAAGGCGTGCGGCCGGACGGAACGCCGATGTTCCCGCCCATGCCCTATGGCTTCCTCGCGCGCATGTCGGCCGAGGATCTCGACGCCGTCGTGCTCTACCTGCGCAGCCTGCCGCCGCTGCCGGACGCCCGATAGCAGAGGGATCGCTGCCGATGCCGACCCGCCGGGAACCATCCGGTGGGTTCTTCCGTTTACAAGAGGGTCACCAGCGCACGTCGCGCCGGCCGACCCGCCTGCTTGCGATCGAAGGAGACCGGCTTGACCCAGACCATTTCCCGCAACCGCGCCTCGATTCTCGCCGTGGTCATGGGCCTCGCGGCGGGCCCGACGACCCTGCCGGCCCTTTCCCAGGGCCTCGACGCGCCTGACGCGATCGATTCGATCGTCCAGTCCGACGTACGCGAGGAAGAGGCCGAAGCCGGCGCGGACACCGGCAAGATCATCGCGGCTATCGAAAAATCGGCGGAAAACACCAGCGCGGTTCGAATGGTCACCAAGCTCGACCGGCTCGACATCGTCTTTCTTTCGGACGCTGCCGCCACGGAAGGCGGTCCGCCCGCCGACATTTCCGAAAAGCTCGCCGAACACGACGCGGACATCACGGGACTTCGGCAGGAACTCACGGGCAACGCCATGCTGTTCCATGCCATCGACTCCCGCAACATCCTGATCCAGGACGTGCTGGCGATCGAGTTCGACGATGATGGCGGCGCGGTCATCTACGCGGCTGGCCGGCCCGCCGGCTGAACAGGCCACGGCTCGATGGACATCGGCAGCGCGCGCGCGCCTGGTCACAGCTTTCCCATCACCTTCTGCTGGAATCCGTAGACCGTCCTGCCGCCGGACAGCGGCACCAGCGTCACGTCGCGCTCCTGGCCCGGCTCGAAACGGACGGCGGTGCCGGCGGCGATGTCGAGCCGCATGCCGCGCGCCGTCTCGCGATCGAACCGAAGTCCCTCGTTGGTTTCATAGAAATGATAGTGGCTGCCGACCTGGACCGGCCGGTCGCCGGTGTTGGCGACCTTCACCGTGACGGTCGGCTGGCCGGCGTTGAGTTCGATGTCGCCTTCGACGGTGATGACTTCGCCCGGGATCATGGTCGCCGCTCCTCAACCGGCCAGGGCCAGCCAGACGCCGCCGAGCGCCGCGGCGCCGCCGCCGACGCGGGTCGCCAGCCTGCCGCCGGAGCCGCCGAGCGCCTTGCCTCCGAGAAGGCCGGCCGCGACGCCCGCCGCGTGCAGCAGCGCCGTCGCGACGGCGAAGCCGGCGGCATAGGGCCAGGCGCCCGCCTCGCCGATCTCGCCGCCATGGGCATGGCCATGGAAGAAGGCGAAGAAGCCGACCAGCGCCATGGCAAGGACGGTCTGGACGTTGAGGGCGACGGCGGCGAGCAGTCCGATCACGACCACCGACGCCAGAATGACGGGCTCGACGAAGGGCAGCGGCAGGGCGAGCATGGCAGCGAGGAAGCCCAGCGCCATCGTGCCGACGAAGGCGGCCGGCACCAGCCAGAGCGTGCGGCGGTCCGTCGCCTGACCCAGCAGGACCGCCCAGAGCCCGACCGCGACCATGGCCAGAACGTGATCCGTGCCGAACAGCGGATGCGAGAAACCGGCGGCAAACGAGCCGTGGGCGACGGGATCGAGATGCGCGAAGGCGGGCAGGGTGCTGGCCGCGAGCAGGGCCAGGGCGGTTGCGGACGTCTTGATCATGATTCCCTCTTCGATCGCTGTTCTCGGATGGTCGTCACGCTGCCTTGCCGGCGCAGCCTTCGGGCTTGAAGACACGCACAGCCGAAGGCGGAAATTTCGACAGGAGGCGTGCCGGCCGGACCGGCCTCGCGACGAAGTCGCCGCCGCAGTTCGGGCAGGCGCCGTCGAGCGGGCCGGCGACGCAATCGGCGCAGAAGGTGCATTCGAAGCTGCAGATCATGGCGTCGGTCGCGTCGGGCGGCAGATCCTTGTCGCAGCATTCGCAGTTGGGCCTGAGTTCCAGCATCGGATGCTCCAGTGGACCGAGGGCTTCTAGCGGATGGGCTCGTGCACTGTGACGAGCTTGGTCCCGTCCGGAAACGTCGCCTCGACCTGCACGTCGTGGATCATCTCGGCGATGCCCTCCATCACCTGCTCGCGGGTGATGACATGGGCGCCGGCCTCCATCAGGTCGGCGACCGACCGTCCGTCGCGCGCGCCCTCTACCACATAGTCGGTGATCAGCGCGATCGCCTCGGGATGGTTGAGCTTGACCCCGCGCTCCAGTCGCCTGCGGGCGACCATCGCCGCCATCGACACCAGCAGCTTGTCCTTTTCACGCGGCGTCAGAATCATGCATCCGTCCCTAGATTGACCATACTTTGGGCAGCCCTGCCGCTCCGTTGAGCATCTGGAGCAAGGGCACGAGCCGCCTGCGAAGGCTGTATCCGTCCTCGGCGATCAGCCTCGCAAGAAACTTGCCAGTCTCGCCGATGCGCCAGGCGCTGGCGCCGCCAAGATCGCCGATAATGGCGCGGGCGGGTTCGACGAGATCCTCGGCGTCGTCGCTCAGCGCGAGCACGGTGGCGATGGCGGATGCGCCCCCGGTCGCCGCGCGGTCCGCCAGACGGCTGGACACCTCGGGGCCGATCACGAAATCCTCGGCGTGAACCAGCCGCTCGCCGCTGCGGATGCGCCACCGATCCCGGAATAGCGCCCGCTGGACGGTCTCGCCCATGGCAAGGCGGCCAAACAGGGTCGCTTCCACCAAAAGGCCGCGCGCGCCGGGAGCGAAGTCCGCCACGATCGTGCGCCTGAAGGCGGAGCCGTTGTACTGGATCGTCTCCTGCGGCAGCCAGGCAAGGCTCCCTCCGGCGCCGACATCGAGAGCGATGGTCGACGTCGCTTCTCCGCCCGAGGAGCGGTACAGCTTCTCGCAGGCCTGCGTGGTCAGCACCGCGTGCGCTCCATCGCCCACGGAGATGGTCCATGACAGGCGGTCACCCCCCGTCAGGCCGCCCGCCGTGTTGATGAGTACGGCTTCGAGCGGATCGCCGACGCTCCGGGGCAGCCGGATCTTGGCGGCGCCCTCCTGGACGAGGCGTTCGATGCGCGTCCGCCCGACGCGCTGGCGCATCGCGAGCGCCCCGCGCGCGTCAACTCTTTGATCCGCAAGCGCGGCCGTGCTTGCCCCCTCGAACGACATGGCGTTTCTCCCTTCGCCGGCACGATAGCGATTGTGCATGCCCTGTCGAGCGAAGTTGTCGGACAGTGGGAGACTGGCGAGCGTAGCCGGTATTGCGTTGTACATGGCGGTTCGAGGGGGTAGAACTCGCCGGGGAGCGCGTTTCGAACCGAGCGTAACAAAGGGGTGGAAATCCATGAACGACGATATTTCCAGCAACATCATCGGTCGCATTGCGTCGCACGCGCAGCCGGACGCGGGCGAGATCACGCTGGACACCGAACTCTCGGCGCTCGGTATTCACTCGCTTGAGCTGACGGAGATCATTTTCGACATCGAGGACGAGTTCGGCGTCGAGGTCGAGATGAACACGGCCGACGCCTGGAGCAACCTGCGCAATGTCGGCGACGTCGTCGAGGCGGTCCGTGGTCTGATCGAGGCCAAAAAGACAGCATGAACAGACCGCGTATCGTCATCACCGGCCTTGGCGGACTCTGTTCGCTGGGAACCGACGCAGCATCCATCTGGACGGGAATGAAGAACGGGGTGGTGGGCATCGGCCCGATCACCACCGTACCCCTCCATGACGTCAAGATCACGATCGGCGCCGAGATCAAGGCGCTTCCCGAACACACGATCGATCGGCGCCAGATGACGACGATGGACCGTTTCAGCCTGCTTGCCGCGATCGCGGCGGGCGAGGCCATCCGCCAGTCCGGCATCACCGTCACGCCGCAAAACGCCACGCGCATAGGCGCGATCGTCGGCACCGGCGTGTGCGGCTGGGAGGCGATCGAGGAAAACTACCGGGCGATCCTGCTCGAGAAAAGGCCGCGCGCCGGCATCTTCACCGTGCCCCGCGTCATGCCCGGCGCCGCGGCCGGCCAGGTGTCGCTGGTGCATGGCATGCGCGGCCCGGTATTCGGGGTCACGTCGGCCTGCTCTTCCTCCAACCATGCCTTCATCTCGGCGATGGACCAGCTTCGCTGCGGCCGCGCCGACGTCATGCTGGCCGGCGGCTCGGACGCACCGATCATCTTCGGTGTCATGAAGGCCTGGGAATCGCTGCGGGTTCTGGCGAAGGAAGCCTGCCGCCCGTTCTCGGCCGATCGCGACGGCCTCGTGCTCGGCGAGGGCTCCGCGATCGCGGTTCTGGAGACGCTCGAGCACGCGCAGGCGCGCGGCGCGACGATCCTGGCCGAACTCGCTGGCGGCGGCATGTCGGGTGATGCATCGGACATCGTGTCGCCGACCGTCGACGGGCAGGCCTTCGCCATCCAGTCATGCCTGGACGATGCCGGGCTGACGCGGGACGACATCGACTACATCAACGCGCATGGCACAGCCACCAAGATGAACGACGCGACCGAAACCAAGGCGCTGCAGGCCGTGTTCGGCGAGCGGCTCTCCGGCATCTCGGTCTCCTCGACCAAGTCCATGCATGCGCATTGCCTGGGCGCATCGGGCGCGCTGGAACTGATCGCCTGCGTCAACGCCGTCCGCGAGGGCATCATTCCGCCCACCATGGGCTACCGCGTTCCCGATCCCGAATGCCCCCTCGACGTGACGCCGAACCAGGCCCGCCACAGGCCGGTCCGCGCCGCGATCAGCAATTCCTTTGCTTTCGGCGGGACCAACGCGGTCATCGCCGTGAAGGCGTTCGAGGCCTGACCGGGGCGGTGCCGGACTGTTCAACGTCCGGCGCGGGCGGCGGCGTTGCACCGGGAAGTGGCGGCGGGCATGATCCCGTCATCCAGGGCGAACCGCTCGGTTCGCCGCCCTTTCGGAGAACAGCATGTCCGACCTGTCCGCATTTCCGATCGCCAGTGTGTTTCCAGCGAAACATCCGGATCGGTTGCAGCTCTATTCGTTTCCCACCCCGAACGGCATCAAGGTGTCGGCGATGCTGGAGGAGATCGGCGTCCCCTACGAGCCGCATCTCGTCGACATCCTGAAGAACGAGACCTGGACGCCGGATTTCCTGGCGCTCAATCCGAACGGCAAGATCCCGGCGATCATCGATCCCGTCGGCCCGGGCGGCAAGCCGCTGCCGCTTTTCGAATCCGGCGCGATCCTGGTCTACCTCGCGGAGAAGTCGGGCAAGCTAATGCCGCGGGACCCCGCCGGCCGCTACGAGACCATGCAATGGGTGTTCTTCCAGATGGGCGGCCTTGGGCCGATGTTCGGGCAGCTCGGCTTCTTCTTCAAGTTCGCCGGCAAGGACATCGAGGACAAGCGTCCGCTCGAACGCTACGCCAATGAGAGCAGGCGGCTGATGGGCGTGCTCGAACAGCGGCTCGACGGTCGGACCTGGATCATGGGCGACGACTATTCAATCGCCGATCTGGCGATCTTTCCCTGGGTGCGCACGGTCAAGGAGTTCTACCAGGCGGGCGAAGTCACCGGGCTCGACACCTCGGCGAACGTGCTCGCCTGGCTGGATCGCTGCATGGCGCGGCCGGCGAGCCAGGCGGCGCTCGACATTCCCAGGAGGCCCTGACGGCACGCGACACCGACGGGCTGCCGGCGGATCGTCAGCCGCCGGCAAACAGCTTCTTCAGCGCCGATTCCAGCCTCGTGCGCTCGTCCTTGTCGATCGTCACCGGCATGATGAAGCGATTCATGAAGGCCCGGGCGTCGCCAGCCGAGGTGATCGCCCCCCGGCGCAGGAAGGAAATGGTCGACAGCAGGGCATCGCCGTCGCATTCGGCCGGCGCATAACGCCAGTATACGCCCTGCGTGCCCTCTTCCCGCTCCATGCCGCAGCGCTGGTCGGGCGGCGCGTCGCGCCAGAACAGGGACAGGATGTCGGTCAGCGCCGACGGGTTGTTGGCATAGTAGCTGTGCTTCAGCATGTCCTCGCCGATTTCGGTCATGTCGATGCTGTCGACGTCGGCGACGTGCAGGATGTCGCGGCCGCCCTGGCCGGCGCGCGGCGAATCCCCATGCAAACGCCGTGACACGGCGAGCGCCCAGTCCTTGTTGGACGCATAGAGCGTGATGCGCCGCGCGGTGACGCGAATCGTCTCCATCATCTCGGAAAACAGCCCCGCGTCGAGGTCGGGCGCGGTGAACAGCACCTGGTCGAAGGCAGGCTGGTCGCCATCATGGCGCAGCGCGAAAAGCTCGAGCGCATCCGCAAGCGCGCGGTTGCCCATCGAATGGGCGATCAGGTGGATGCGCTCGGCGCCGGATTTCGCAACCACGTCTTCGAGGAAACGGCTGAGCCGCCGGCCGCTCAGGTTCACCACCGCCGTGTCGGCGATGTAGGCCAGCACGGAGGAGCGCGACGGCCAGGAATAGAGGATCGGCAGGCCGTCGAAGTTCATGTCGTAGGCCATCTGCGCGGTGCGCTGCGCGGCTTCGTGGAACGGCACGTTGAAGCCGTGTACGAAGACGAAGGCCTCCGGCTTTCCGGTCTCGGCGATCTGCGCCTGCATCTCGGCGAAGACCTCGTCGCCCGCTTTCGGCGTCACCGACAGGAGCACGATGTGGCGTTCGGGATCCTCCCGGAAATCGAAGGTCCAGATCGACGGCTTCTCGATGTTTCCGGGCTTGTGGGTCTCGGGGATGCTGACGGTCGCGATACCGAGCTCGAGTTCGCCGCGGTCGCCGCCGTAGACCCTGGCCGGCAGTGGACTGTCGGTGCGGGCGCGATCGGTGGCGTAGTAGATCTTGACCGTCGAATAGCTCTTCTCGGGATCGATCCCGAAAGAGCGGCCGGTTTCGGCCAGACGATCCACTTCCGCCTCGTGGAAGGCCGCGATCGCTTCGGCGCGTTCGGCCAGCGAGGGCTCAACGACCCCGGCCAGGATGTCGAGAAACGGCTGCGCGGCCGCGCCGAGGCCCGCCGAGCGCACGATCGCAAGCGCCCATTCGATCTGGTCGATCGCGTCTCCGGATCGACCGATCGCGAGGAGGTCTCCCGCGGCCGTCTCCAGCACCGGGAGGAGATCGGGGGCGTTCTCGCCCTCCTCGGCCGAAATCAGGTCGGCCAGAGACAGCCTTGTCGCGGCGGCATCCGCTCGTCGGCCCGCTTCGGCCTCGAGCAGCGCCTTGCGCGCCAGAAGATCGCGCCGGGCGCGCGGATCGGTCTCGCCGGCCAGGGCTTCCGCCAGCAACGCGATGGCGCCATCCCGGTCGTCGCTGGCGAGCTTCTGCGAGATCGCCACGCCCAGCAGCGGGTCCATCGAGCGCGCGGGCAAGGACGAGACGGCGAACACCAGCATCGCAAGCACGGCGAAGGTGGCACGCCGAAGTCCAGATCCCAGATATCGAGTTGATCCGTTGAACATGTTCCGCGCCCGCGAGGATGGATGGATGTCGGTCTGTTGAAGACTGAACATCTTGACTGTGCGGGTCAAGAACGTCGTCAATATGACGTTTGAAGCGGCATGATGATCGGCACCTGATGCCCGATCCGCCGTCACCAGCCTTCGCAACGCCCACACGCGAAAAGGGCGCGGCCCCCGGGGGCCGCGCCCTTGCATCCAGACGTCCATGCCTGTCAGGGCAGAGGGGTCAGCTCCGCCCCAGCCATTCGTCGATCTCGCGATCGGCTTCTTCCTGCGCCTTGCCGTAGCGCTCCTGCAGACGGCCGGACAGCTGCTTGCGGTCGCCCTCGATGACGTCGAGGTCGTCATTCGTGAGCTTGCCCCACTGCGACTGCACTTTGCCCTTGAGCTGTTCCCAGTTGCCTTCGATCTGGTTCTTGTTCATCGCGGATCTCCTTGGTGTCCGTCCGGCGGACGTGCCGTCCGTTCCGAGCAATAAACGCTCGGCGGCGGGCCGGGTTCCACCGCGCCAGACACGTCGGACGATCAACGAAAAAACCCCGCCGGATCGCTCCGGCGGGGTTTTCATGGACGAAAGGCCAATCCGTCGGGACGGCTCAGGAGCCCTGCTTCTTCAGCGCGGCGCCCAGGATGTCGCCGAGCGACGCGCCCGAGTCGGTCGAACCGAACTGCGCCACCGCTTCCTTCTCCTCGGCGATTTCGAGCGCCTTGATGGAAACGTTGATGCGGCGGGTCTTCTTGTCGAACTGCGTCACGCGGGCATCGACCTTCTGGCCGACCGAGAAGCGCTCGGGGCGCTGCTCGTCACGATCGCGCGACAGGTCGGCGCGGCGGATGAAGGTGTCCATGTCGTGGTCGACGAGACGCACTTCCAGACCGCCATCCTTGACGCCGATGACCTCGCAGGTGACCACGGCATTCTTGCGCAGGTCGCCCGACGCGGCAGCCTCGCCGACCGCGTCGCGGCCGAGCTGCTTGATGCCGAGCGAGATGCGCTCCTTGTCGATGTCGACGTCGAGCACCTGCGCCTGGACCATGTCGCCGCGGTTGAACTCCTCGATGACCTGCTCGCCCGGACGGTTCCAGTCGAGGTCGGAAAGGTGCACCATGCCGTCGACGTCGCCCTCGAGGCCGATGAACAGGCCGAACTCGGTCTTGTTCTTGACCTCGCCCTCGACCACCGAACCGGTCGGATGGTTGCGGGCGAAGGCCTCCCACGGGTTCTCGAGCGTCTGCTTGAGGCCGAGCGAGATGCGGCGCTTCTGCGGGTCCACCTCGAGCACCACCACGTCCACCTGCTGGGTGGTCGAGAGGATCTTGCCCGGATGCACGTTCTTCTTGGTCCACGACATTTCCGAAACGTGGATGAGGCCCTCGATGCCCGGCTCCAGTTCGACGAACGCGCCGTAGTCGGTGATGTTGGTGACCGTGCCGGTGATCTTCTTGCCGAGCGGGAACTTGGTGCCGATCTCCGACCACGGATCCGCCTCGAGCTGCTTCATGCCGAGCGAGATGCGGTGGGTTTCCTGGTTGATGCGGATGATCTGCACCTTGACCGTCTGGCCGATGTTGAGGATCTCGGTCGGATGGTTGACGCGGCGCCAGGCCATGTCGGTGACATGCAGCAGGCCGTCGATGCCGCCGAGGTCGACGAACGCACCGTAGTCGGTGATGTTCTTGACCACGCCTTCGACCACCTGGCCCTCTTCGAGGTTCTGGACGATCTCCGAACGCTGCTCGGCGCGGCTCTCCTCGAGAACCGTGCGGCGCGACACGACGATGTTGCCGCGGCGGCGATCCATCTTGAGGATCTCGAAGGGCTGCGGGTTGTGCATCAGCGGCGTGACGTCGCGGATCGGGCGGATGTCGACCTGGCTGCGCGGCAGGAACGCCACGGCGCCGTCGAGATCGACCGTGAAGCCGCCCTTGACCTGGTTGAAGATGACGCCTTCGACGCGCTCGCCCTTGGAGAACTTCTCCTCCAGACGAACCCAGCTTTCCTCGCGGCGAGCCTTCTCGCGCGACAGCATGGCCTCGCCCAGCGCGTTCTCGATGCGCTCGACATACACCTCGACGGTGTCGCCGACCTTCATCTGGCCGTCCTTGGCCTTGGCGCCGAATTCCTTCAGCGGGACGCGACCTTCGACCTTCAGGCCGACGTCGATGATGGCCATGTCTTTTTCGATGGCGGTGATGATGCCCTTGACGACCGAGCCCTCGGCGGAGTGGCTTTCTGAGAAGGACTCTTCGAGCAGGCTCGCGAAATCGTCACGGGATGGATTGAATTCCGACATTGGTTCTCCTGGATGCCCCGCACCTCATCACGGACGGGGCGGCACCGGTGGTTCGTGTTTCGGTTCGCCTGGGTCCGCATTCCGCTCGTGTCGAGCGATTGGCCACCGCGGTGGCCGGTCCGGTGCAGTCTGAATGCGGGCAAGCGTCGTTCGTGCGAAATGCAAAAGGGCGGTTGGACCTCCATTCGCTCGCGAAAGGAAGATCCGCCGCCGCTGCTCTCGCTCAGTTCTTTCCGGCCCGTGCCGCGTCGATGATGGCGCAGGCCGCAAGGAACGCGGCTTCTATACTCATTTGCGACGTGTCGAGCAAGTGCGCGTCGTCGGCCGGCCGCAAGGGCGAATCCGCCCGCCCCATGTCGCGCGCGTCGCGCCGCTCGATGTCGGCCAGGATCGCCTCGTAATCGGCCTGTCCGCCGAGCCGCATGATCTCGCGGTGCCGCCGGCCGGCGCGCACGGCGGGGCTCGCGGTGACGTAGAGCTTCACGTCGGCGTCGGGGCAGACCACCGTGCCGATGTCGCGCCCGTCGAGCACGGCGCCGGGCGGCACGGTGGCGAAGGCGCGCTGCTTGTCCACCAGGATGCGCCGGACCGGCGGATGGACGCTCACCCGCGAGGCTGCGTCGCCGACCTCGTGTGCCGAAAGGGCGCCGGCATCGAAGGCCGAGAAGTCGACCGCGCTTGCGGCCGCGACCGCCAGCGCCTCGTCGTCGAGCGGTTGACCCGCCTCGAGCAGCGCATGCGCCACCGCGCGATAGGAAAGCCCGGTGTCGAGGTGGCGCAGGCCATATTGCGTGGCCAGCCGCCGGGACAGCGTGCCCTTGCCCGAGGCGGCGGGTCCGTCGACGGCGATGACGATGGGGGCGTGGCGCATGGCCGGCGTTGAAGCGGGATTCGGCCGGGGAGGCAAGGGGGAGGGGGCGATATCGGTCCAAGAGGCGGACAAGGCGCCAACGAACGTGGGAAGGTTCGCCGACATGCTCTCTGCTGCGGGTTGCCGTTCGCTATCTTGGGCGAATCCCTTCCATGGCCAATTCGACTTCGGACTGATCAAAGAACCGTGTCTCATCTTCCACCAAGTCAAACACTGGGTCGCCGCTATCGCCCAACGCGCATCGCCGTATCGATTCGAATCCCGCGCGGCTCAGAGCCGCCGTCATCGAGGGCTCATCCCACATCCAGAGATGGCGGCTGTTGCCGAGGGCGGCCAAGAACGTCCTGTTTTCGGTTCCCAGATGAGTATCCTTCATGAAGACCTCGCTCGCGTTGCTGGCGCCCATCTCCACGGCGGCAACGTACTTCTTTGCACGCCAAGCCAAGTCCGGGACGATAAGTCTAAAACGTCCGCCGGGCCTTAAAAGTTCAAAAGTATTCCGTATTGCTCTGTCAAAATCATTTCGGCTTAAGTGCTCAAGAACATGTGATGCATAGATGGCATCAACGCTTCCTTTGGCGAGAGGTAGACCATTGACAATGTTTCCAGGAAGAATTGTCTTTGGAAAACGGCGAGAATTTTTTTTGACAAGAAGACCGAGTATTGGAATTCGCTCCAGTTTCAGTGTTGGCGATGCATCGTAATTCATCCAGCCTTCAGGGCCACACATCCCTGCGCCATACTGTACGTAAATCGCCATAGAAACTCCAATCAAAGGTTCAGGATAACAGGGTTCTATTTAATCCGCCAAAGACAGGCATGGGCACATTCTGTCATTTGAATAGTAGATCGCCAAAAGCGCGACCTTCAACAGACCGTATGCCGTCTCCACCGCTCACACGCTCCTGGTAATCCCGCCATCGATCCGCAGGTTCTGCCCGGTCATGTAGCTCGACTTGTCGGTGGCCAGGAACAGGATCAGCTCCGCCACCTCGTCCACGGTGCCGTAGCGGCCCATGGGGATGCGGGCGCGGCGGTCTTCCTTTTCCGGCAGCGAATCGATGAAGCCGGGCAAGACATTGTTCATGCGGATGTTGTCGGCGGCGTACTTGTCGGCGAAGAGCTTGGTGAAGGCGGCGAGGCCGGCGCGGAAGACGCCGGAGGTCGGGAACAGCGCTTCGGGCTCGAACAACGCGTAGGTGGCGATGTTGACGATGGAGCCTGTCTTCTGCGCCTGCATGACCGGCGTCACCAGGCGGGTCATGCGGATGACGTTGAGCAGGTAGTACTCCATGCCGAGGTGCCAGTCGGCGTCGGAAATGTCGAGGATCGGCCCCTTCGGGCCATGACCGGCGCCGTTCACCACCGCGTCGATGCGGCCATAGCGCTCCATGGCGAGGTCGACGAAGCGCTTCAGGTCGTCGGGCTCGCGGTTGGAGCCGGTGAAGCCCAGCCCGCCGAGTTCAGCGGCCAGCGCCTCGCCCTTGCCCGACGACGACAGGATGGCGATCGCGTAGCCGCTGGCTGCGAGTTTGCGCGCGGCGGCGGCTCCCATTCCCGACCCGCCGGCGACGATCAATGCGACCTTGCTGCTCATGCGTGCGACTCCGTGATTTCGTCCGGTTCGCCCCGGCGCGGCGCGGCGACGACAGGGGCTTTCCTATCATGGCTTCCGCGCATGGTCATCCCGGCCGTCACCCGCCCGCGCCGGGTGGAAAATCCTTGTCGCGCCGATGCTTGATTTGCCTTTGACAGGACGTTCATCTGTGTTTAAGGGGACCGATCTTTCAAGGAAGCAACGCCCGTACCCGGCGGCTTGCGGCGCGCCCGCCGGTCGGTACGGCCCACATTCGACGAGGCTAGGCCGTGGCAAAACCCGAACTTGGCACCAAGCGAGTCTGTCCCGAGACCGGGCGGAAGTTCTACGACCTCAACAAGGATCCGATCGTGTCTCCCTACACGGGCATGACCTATGCGCGGTCCTACTTCGAGGGCGGATCGAGCGTTCGCGAGGAGGAAGAGGAAGTCGAGACCAAGGAGATCGACGCCGAAGAGGGCGCCGAGATCGTGTCCCTGGAGGATGCCGACGAGGAAGCCAAGGGCACCGACCTTCCCGATCTCGACGACGAGGAAGACGTGGATCTCGGCGACGACGACGACACCTTCCTGGCCGATGACGAGGAAGAAGACGACGACGTCGCCGATATTCTGGGCGTCGGCGGCGAGGACGACGACGAGGTTTGATCGACTGTCCCCAGGCCCGTCGAAAAAAGCGACGGGGACGGGGTTGATCTTGCATACGGGCGGGGATAGAAGCCGCCAGCATGCTTCGCGCCGGTCCCTTCCGGCGCAGCTCTCCGCCCCCAAAAGGGCGGGTCCCGGTGCAAGCCGGAGCGTGGGGCCATAGCTCAGTTGGGAGAGCGCTTGAATGGCATTCAAGAGGTCGGCGGTTCGATTCCGCCTGGCTCCACCAGTTTTCCCCAAGGCGCGGTTGTCCTTATTTCATTTTTGATTTCAGTAGCTTATGGCCCGATACCGGCACACCAAAGTGGTACACAGGGGCTAATCCAAAGCGATTACTGCGGATGCCGCGCGACAGGAACTCCGGGGCAAATCCATCCTGAAGCGCGAGGCTCACTGGCGAGCACTGAAGGAGTTCTTCGGGGCGACCGCGCCACTCGTGGAAATCCGGCGCGAGGAAGTCCGCGCATTCATGGACCTCCTGAAGCGGGTCCCATCGAACGCGACCAAGCACTGTCCCGGAAAGACCCTCCATCAGGCTGCCGATCCTGCCGACCGCGAGGGCTTGCCTCGGATGGCCAGCGATACCGCCAACGGCTATCTCCGCAGTCTCGGACCGATCTTCCGGTTCGCGGTCTAGGAAGGCTACGTCGACACGGATCCGACGTCCAGCATCCTGCTTTCCGAGGGGCCGGTTCGCGCCAGGGACAAGCGGTCTCCCTTCGACCTGTCGGATTTGCGGGCCATCTTCGCCGCACCGCTCTACATGGGCTCGGTGGATGACGGGGCGGGGTATGCCCGTCCCGGACCGAATGTCGCGCGCTGGGGTCGCTTCTGGGCCCCATCGTCGCCCTGTTCTCCAGCGTGCGCCTCACCGAGATATGCCAGCTTGCCGTGGACGACTTCGTTGTGGACGACGGGGTGCCGATCATCCTGATCCGGGAGGACGATGGCGACGAGACCAAGCGAGTGAAGACGGAGGCGGGTGTCCGATTTGTGCCGGTCCCCATCCGGAACTCGAACGCATCGGGCTCTTGACCTTCGTCGAAGGACGCCGAGCCGACGGCCCGCGTGTGCCGCTATTCCCGGACCCGAAGGCGTTCGACGCCCCTTCCGCAAAGACGTCGCGCGGGCCGGCCGCGGGCGTCGACGCCAAGAAGGCGCGGCGTTGCGGCCGGTCACTCGACCCAGGCCGTGCCGGGCTTCGCGGCCGCGCAGAAGAGCGCGGCCGCGCGGCGGCTCTCGTCGGCCACCGCGCGGATGAACTGCTGGTGCGTCAGCGCCTGATAGCTGGCGACCACCGGCATGGAGGGGAAGTGCTTCGTCACCTTCATGGACACCAGGCGACCGTTCGCAAGCTCGCGCCGGATGGCCACCGAGGGGAGCGCCGCGACGCCGAAGCCGTCGAGGATCAGGCTGACGATGGCGTAGAGCGAGTTGCATGACGTCAGCTTTGAAGCCAGCACCTGCTCGTCGTGGAAATAGGGCGCCACCATCTGGAATGGCGGCGAATCCTTCGGGAAGGAGATGATCGGCATCGCCGCCAGATCCTGCGGCGTGTAGGTCCGGTCCGGATTGATCAGGCGGGGCGAGCCGACCCAGACGATCTGCAGCACGCAGGCCGTGAAATTGCGAAAGCCTTCGTCGACCACCGGCTGGATGGCGAAGATGATGTCGAAGAAGCCCTTCTTGAGCCCGAGCGCCAGCGCCTTGGTGCCGTCGACGGTCAGCTCGACGCGCAGATGCGGATAACGGGCGTGCAAGGTCTCGATCAGGCCCGGAAGCCAGGTTGCCGCCACCGTGTCGATCGCACCGATCCGCAGCGTGGCGGCGACAGGCTCCGGCTCCTGCCGCAGACGGGCGCCGAGCCGGTCGAGTTCGGCCAGCACCGTCTCGAAGGTCACCAGTGTCTGTTCGCCGGCCTCCGTCAGCCGGAAGGCGCCATCGCCGCGTTCGATGAGCCGGCAACCCAGTTCGTCCTCGAGCGCGGCGATGCGGGCCGAGATGGCCGGCTGGCTGGTGGCCAGTTCCTCGGCCGCCCGCCTGAAATGGCGTGTACGGGAGAGCACGACGAAGGTGCGCAGGTCGACGCTGCGCACCTGCAGGCCGCGGCCAGCCCGGCTTGGCGGCCGATCGTCGCCGCTCACGCCGGCAGGATCCGCACGCGATCGGGCGCGATGCCGATGCGAGCCTGCGAGCCTGGTTCCAGCATGACGGACGCAGGCGCCAGCACGCTGATCTTCTGGCCGGCGAGATCGAGGATGTAGCGGTGGCGGGAACCCAGATAGACCCGCGTGATCACCGTTGCCGTGAGGCCGCCGTCGTCGAGGAAGTCGACATTCTCCTGCCGCAGGGCGAGCGTCGCCTTGCCGTCCGGCGACCCGGTGGAAACACGGAGCGCCTGACCGTCGGCCAGCCGCGCCACGTCGCCCTCGATCCGGGCCGGCACGAGGTTCGCGGCGCCCAGGAACGACGAGGCATAGGCGGTCGCGGGCGCATCGTAGATTTCGCGCGGGGAGGCCTCCTGCTCGATCTCGCCGGCGTTCATCAAAACCACCCGGTCCGACAGCGAGAGCGCCTCGTCCTGGTCGTGCGTGACGAAAAGGGTCGTCAGTCCGATCCGGCGATGGATCTCGATCAACTCGACCTGCATCTCCTCGCGCAGCCGGGCGTCGAGATTGGACAGCGGTTCGTCGAGCAGGAGCACCTTCGGGTCCGAGACGATGGCGCGGGCGAGAGCCACCCGCTGCTGCTGCCCGCCGGAGAGCTGTCGCGGCGCGCGGTCGGCCAGGTGGGTCAGCTGCACCGTTTCCAGCGCCGCCTTGACCTTGGCGTCCTGTTCCTCGCGCGCGCCGACGCGGCGCATCCTGAGCGGGAAGCGCACGTTCTCGGCGACGCTCATGTGCGGCAGCAGCGCATAGCTCTGGAACATCATGGCGATGTCGCGCTTCTCGGGCGGCAGGTCGGTGACGTCGGCGCCGCCGATCTCGACCTTGCCCGTACTGACGCCCTCCAGTCCCGCCACGATCCGCAGCAGCGTGGTCTTGCCGCAACCGGACGCGCCGAGCAGCGAGACGAACTCGCCCGACCGGATGGTCAGGTCGATGCCGCGCAGCACCTCGACCTTGCCGAAGGACTTGGTGATGTTGGTCATCGTCAGGTCGGACATTCAGCCACTCGCGAAACGGGTGAGGCCCAGCATGCGATCGAGGATCAGCATGAGCGCGATCGTGATGAGGATCATCAGCGTCGATACTGCGGCGACCGTCGGGTCGGGGGAGAACTCGAGCTGGCCGTAGATCTGCACGGGCAAGGTGGTGAGGTTGGGGTTGCGCAGGAAGAGCGACAGCACCGCCTCGTCGAAGGAAATGTTGAAGGCGAAGAAGGCGCCGGCCAGCAGGCCCGGGCGGCATTGCGGCAGGGTGACGAACCAGAGCCGCTTCAGCCGCGTGGCGCCCATCGTACGCGCCGCTTCCTCCAGGAAGGGATCGCGCTCGGCAAGCACCGCCAGCGTGGTGCGGATCACGTAGGGGATGGCGATGACCGTATGGGCAAGCCAGAGCGCCTGGAACGAGGTGGGCCCGAAGACGGCGCTCCACAACATCAGGAGGCCGATGGCGAAGATGATCGACGGCAGAACGAGCGGCGACAGGAAGAAGGTCTCGACAGCCCCGCCCGAACGCCTGCCGCGCGACAGCCCGATCGCCGCCGCGCCGCCCAGGATGCTGGCCGATATGGTGACCAGGACCGCGAGGTTCAGCGACAGCCAGAACGCGTCGAGATAGGCGGGCGATCCGAGCGCCTTCTCGTACCAGCGGAACGAGAAACCCGTCGGAGGGAAGGCGATGAACTGGCTCTCGGAAACAGAAACGCCCATCACCACGACCAGCGGCGCCAGCATGAACACCGCTGCCAGCAAAACGAAGACCCATGCGCCGACGCGCAGCCAGCCGGGAACCGCCCTAACCATGCGCGCGCCTCCCCAGCCTCAGATAGGGGATCAAAAGGAGCGCGATGCCGGTAAACAGAATCACCGCCTGCGCCGCGGCGAAGTTCCAGTCCAGCGTCTGGGTGACGTTCTTGTAGATCGAGCCGGCCAAGACCTCGATGCGTGGGCCGCCGAGCAGCGAGGGCGTGACGAAGGACGAGGCGGAGAGCGTGAAGACGAGGATCGAGCCCGCCAGAAGTCCGGGCGCGGCCAGCGGCAGCACCACCATGCGCATCGTCTGCAGGAAGGAACAGCCCATCGTGCGCGCAGCTTCTTCCAGCCGTGGATCGAGGCGGACGATGACGCCGAGCAGCGAGAGCACCATGAACGGGAGGAGCACCTGCACCATGCCGAGCAGGATGGCGGTTTCGGTGTGCATGAGCTGGAAGCTCCGGCCGACCAGATCGAGATCGCGCAGCGTCGAGGCGATCAGCCCGTTCCGCCCCAGAAGCACCATCCAGCCGAAGGTGCGCACGACGACCGATGTCATCAGCGGAAGGATCACCATGATCACGAGCCAGAGCCGCACGCGCGGGCTGCTTCGCGCCATGATGTAGGACAGCGGAAAACCAATGACCGCGCAGGCCGCGGTGATGATCGCCGACAGATAGACGGTGCGCCAGAGAACCGACGGGTAGAAGCCGTCCTGGAAGAAGCGCGCGAAATGGTCGGCGGTGTAGCCGTCCGGCCCCTGCACCGACAGCACCAGCATCCGGGCGATCGGAAGAACGAAACCGAGGACCAGGAGCGCCAGTCCGGGGAGCAGGAACAGCCAGGTTTCGCGACGGTCTGTCATTGCACTAGCTTCTACCGCGCCGGGATCCCGACCCTCACAGTGGCGAGGGTCGGGCAGGTCCCGCTCAGCGGGCGATCGTCTTCGCGAAGGCCTCGGTCCAGGCCGAGCGATTGGCCTCGATGACACGCGGATCGAAGCGCATCAGGCCCTTGGCTGCATCGGCGCCATAGACGACGTCGGCGGCGACTTCATCGGACAGAACGGTCTTGGAGTTGGTCGGGGTGTAACGGAGCGCGTCCGAGAAGCAGGCCTGCGCATCCGGCGAAAGCGACTTGTCGATGAACTTAGACGCCAGTTCCACATTGTCACGGCCAGCCACGAGGTTGGCGGTGATGAAGCTTGCCGGCGTGCCTTCCTCGCCCTGGATGAACTTCACGTTCAGGCCGGCCTTCTTGAGAGTGAAGGCATAGTCCGAGGCGTAGGGTGCGATCCAGGCATCGTTCTGCGCGAACTCCGCCTGGATTTCGGGCGATGTCGAGACGACGACCGCGCCGGCGTCCAGCAGCTTGCTGATGGCGTCCAGACCGGGCTGGATGTCGTCGCCGGAGCCGCCCGAGATCTGGTTCAGCATGAGGAGACCGATCATGCCGTAGCCGTTGGTGATGTTGGTCAGCACCAGATGCTCGGCATATTCCGGCTTCATAAGGTCGGCCCACTTGGTGGGCTCGCTTGGCACCTTGTCCGCGGCGACGACGAGGCCGACGGCGGCGATTTGGTAGGCCGGGCCTTCGCCCTTGGCCACGCCTGACTTGGCGAAATCATAGAGGTCTGCCAGCGACGGGACGAGGTCCTCGGTGACGGGCAGCAGCAGTCCCTCGGATGCGCCGACGATCTCCTGACCGCCCGAGAAGTGGATCACGTCATACTGCGGCGCATCCTTCTGGGCGCGCAATTGCGCGAAGGCGTCCGCGGAGTAGGCGGTGACGATGTTGACCTTCGCGCCGGTCTCGGCCGTGAACGGATCGATGACGCATTTGCGGTGGGCCTCCTCATAGGCGCCGCCGAAGGAGTTGATGGTGATCTCCTGGGCCAGCGCCGGAGCGGCGAATGCACAGAGCGTGGCTGTCAATGCAAGACGTGCGGTGGCGGTCATCACGGTTCCCTTTGTTATGCGTTTTCGGAAGAGGCGTTGCGCCTGATTCATGGAAGTCGACGGCGCGCCGAAGCGCGTCGGCGGCCTACTTCACCCGGCCGAGTTCGACCATGCGCTCGCCCTTGCGCCGGATCACACGGCACTGCTGGACGACGGCGTCGAAATTCTCGGTAACCTTGCCCCAGAAATTGGGGGCGGTCCATCCCGTCGGTCCGGCGGTGCGTGCGCCTTCGCCGTAGACCAGGCCGATTTCCCAGAACTCGTCCGGGTCCATCTTGAAGTAGTTCTTGGGCTGGTAGAACCACAGAAGCTCGCCCGGCGCCGGGAAGCTGGTGATGTTCTCCGGTCCGAGAGACTTCGGATCGAAGGTCTGGGCGCTTTCGGGCAGGCCCATCATGATCTCGGGTCCGGTGAATGAGGCGTGCAGCGCCGGCCACTGGATGGGCTCGTGCAGCGCACCCCAGATCGCGTCGCAGGTCCTGGGCGCCACGTCCTCATAAAGAGAAATGATGCCGGTGACGTCGGCTTCGAGAAACTTGATGTAGAGCTTGCGCTCGGACATGGGTCCATACTCCCTGTTGGTGCCCAATGTGAACAGAAAACAGGGGATTGGTCCAATTCAATCGCAAGATCGGAGAGATAAGAAAATCTGATCGGATACTTTTCCGGGTCAATTGCAACCTGCGCTTTGCACGCTATCCACGGCGTTCGCGAAGGTGGTCGCTGTTCTCTGCCCTGCCTGCCGGCGGGCATCGCTCCCGCCGAACCGACGCCGTCGCCTCTTCCCTTGCGCGAGGCGTCGGGTTTCGGTCACAGTGCAGCGTCTGGCCTGAAGCCTCGTCCAACTCGAAGGAGGTTCAAGGCGGGCCGACGGCGTATCAGGACCGGAAGCCGCATCCATGATCAGCACGAAGATGCACCCGCCGCATTTGCGCGCCTCGCTGATCGAGCGGTCGCGTCTCCTCCGGCTGCTTGGCCAGGCCGCGGAAGGCAAGCTCACCATCGTGTCCTCGCCGGCTGGTTTCGGCAAGTCGACGCTGCTCGCGCAATGGGCGCAGTCGCTGGACGGCGGTCGCGTCGCCTGGCTCTCGATCGACAGGCTGGACAACGACCTCGCGCGCTTCCTGAAGTATCTCGCAGGCACGTTGCACAGGGTCGATGCCGAGATCGCCGAGAATGCCGGCTCACTGATCGATTCCAGCCCCGTCACGCCGGTCGATTCCCTGCTGACCGGGATCATCAACGATCTCTCCCGCGCCACCGTCCCGATCTACCTCGTTCTCGACGACGCGCATCTGATCGTTTCGCAGGAGATCGCCGCCTTCCTCAACGCGCTCGTCGCCTATGCGCCTCCGGCGCTTCATGTCGTTCTCGCGACCCGCGGCGACCTGCCGATCGAGCTTGCCGGCATGAAGATGAAGGGACAGGTGGTGAGCCTCGGCGACGGCGACCTGCGGTTTTCGCTGGAGGAGAGCGAGGACTATCTCCTCAACGTCTGCGGGCTCGACCTGACGATCCCGGCGATCGTGTCGCTCCACCGCAAGACCGAGGGATGGCCGGCCGGCCTCCAGCTCGCCGCGCTGGCGCTGGCCCACGAAAAGTCCCCCGAAGCCTTCATCGCGGAGTTCTCCGGCAGCCAGCGCGACGTCGCGACCTTTCTCGCCCATGACGTGCTTGCGCGGCAGAAGCCTCAGATCCAGGAATTTCTCTTGCGGACGTCGGTGCTCGACCGCTTCTGCCTTGGACTGGCCCAGGCGCTCTGCCCCGACATCGACTGCGCGGCGGCGCTGGAGACGGTCGAGCGCTCGAACCTGTTCCTGATCGCGCTCGACAATTCCGGCCACTGGTTTCGCTACCATCATCTGTTCAGCGAGTTCCTGCGCAACAAGCTCGACGCGCGCGCCGCTGGCGAACGCGCGGGGCTGCACGCGGCCTCCGCGTCCTGGCTGGCGGCCCACGACCATGTGTCGGACGCGGTCGGCCACGCGCTGATGGCCGGCGATACGGATTTCGCCGCGCGGCTGGTCGAGACCTGCGCCATGCCGCTGATCATGCAGGGTCACATTCCCCGGCTGACGGAATGGCTGAACCAGCTTCCCGACGACGTTGTGGCGCGGCGGCCCCGCCTGTTGCTCGCCCGGGTCTGGTCGCAGTTCCACATGAGCCGCCCGCGCCAGGCCGTGCGCATCCTCAAGCAGGCCAAGGACCTGATCGAGCGCATGGCTGCCGAGGGCCAGCTTGGACCGGCGGCCGCCCGGTCGCTCAAGGCGGAATTGCGAACCCTGACGGCCGGCGTCATCAGCGCCAGCGATCGATCGCGCTCGGCCACGAAGGCCGCGGCGCGATGGCTTCCCGATTTTCCCGAGGACGAGCCCTTCGCGCGCGGCACGCTCGCCAACGTCGCCGCCTTCTCGCACTATTCGCTTGGCGAACTCGACGCCTCGCGGCTGCTGAGCCTCAAGGCGCGGGACTACCATGCCATGTCGGATTCGGTGTTCGGCATCGTCTACTCCGACCTTCTGCTGGGGCTGGTGGAAATCGCCGCCGGCGATCTGCGCGGCGCTCACGAGCATCTGGAGCGGGCCTGCCGGCTGGCGCGCGAGCGGCTCGGCTCCGGCTCCTATGCCGAGGCGATGTCGGCGATCTTCCTGGTCGAACTCGCCTACGAATGGAACGACCTGCAGGGCGCCGAGCGCATCCTGCACCAGCATCGCCAGCTGATCGAGGAGTGCGGTCTCGTGGTCCACGAGATGGCCTGCAAGCTGCACCTGGCGCGTCTCGCCGCGGCGCGGGGGCGGCACGAGGACGCGCTGATCCACCTCGAGGCGGCCGAAAGGCTGGGCATCGAGAAGCGCTACCGGCGGCTCACGGCCAGCGCGCTGAACGAGCGCGTGCGCATGCTGCTGGCGCTCGGCGATCTCCGCAGCGCGCGGCTGGCCCTGCGCTCGCGCGGTATCGAAGTGTCGCCCGAAGCGCTCTCGGGGCCGGTACACCCCATGGAGGAAAATCTCCGCATCGGCGCCGCCCGACTGCTGATCGCCGAGGACAGGCCGAAGGAGGCCGTCGCGCTTCTGGAGCGCATCGCCGCGCGCATGCGCAGCGATGGCCGGATGCGCGGCTTCATGCAGGTCCGCGCGCTGGTGGCGATCGCCGCGCGCCGGGCCGGAGAGCCGCTGCTGGCGCTGGCCGCCGCGGTCGACACCGTCACGCTGGCGCAGCAGCAGCAGGCGGTGCGCTCGCTCGTCGACGAGGGTGTGCCGATGCTGCAGGTGCTCGATTTCGCCCGCGAGCGGATTCCGGCCTGGTCGGGCACGTCGCCGACCGCGCTTTTCGTCGAGACCCTGTTCCGCGCCTTCGGGCACGGCGGCATCGACCGGCCGCTGACCAGCGCGGCGAACCCGCGTCCGGGCCGCGATCTGCTGAGCCGCAAGGAGACCGAGGTGGCGACGCTCCTGATGCGCGCCTACACCAACCGGCAACTGGCGCAGTCTCTGTCGATGGCGCCGGACACGGTGAAATGGCACCTGAAGAACATCTTCGGCAAGCTGGGCGTGTCGAGCCGCACCGAGGCGGTTCTCAGGTTGCGGGAGATCGGCCTCGAAGGCGCGCCGCTGCATCATCTGGCCGGATAGCCGCCATTCCCACCCGGATGGGTGGGGCAAGAAAAGCTACCCGTTACCCGAAGGTGGCGGGACAGACGCGGCCGGCTGCGCAAACATCCTCGTCATGGCGGCAATCAGGCGTGAGGCGTGATGACGACGGGCTTCGTCTTCCATGAACTCTATCTGTGGCACAACACCTGGAACTGGAACCAGGTGTTTCCGCCCGGGCTCACCATCCAGCCGGGCACCCACGCCGAGAATCCCGAGACCAAGCGGCGCCTGCGCAACCTCATGGAGGTGAGCGGCATCCTCGACCACCTCGTTGCGATCAAGCCGCGCCCAGCGACCGTCTACGAACTGCTGCGCGTCCACACAGCGGATCATGTGGCGAAGATCAAGGACATCAGTGACCGCGGCTATGGCGATGCCAGCACGCTGACGCCGCTGGGCGCCGGCAGCTACGAGATCGCCTTGCTCGCAGCCGGCGGCGCCATCGAGGCGGTGGCCGCCGTGCTGGCCGGCAGGGTCGACAACGCCTATGCGCTGGTGCGCCCGCCTGGGCACCATGCGACGGCGGACGTCGGCATGGGCTTCTGCCTGTTCTCGAATGCCGCCGTCGCCATCCGCCATGCCCAGCGGGCGCTCGGCGTCGGCCGCGTCGCCACCGTCGACTGGGACGTTCACCACGGCAACGGAACGCAGTCGATCTTCTACGACGATCCGAGCGTGCTGACGATTTCGCTGCACCAGGACAACCTCTTTCCCGCCGCGTCGGGCGGGGTCGAGGAAACGGGAACCGGTGCGGGCGAAGGCTACAACATCAACGTGCCGCTGCCACCGGGCTCCGGCCCGGGCGCCTATGTCGAGGCGTTCGAGAAGGTCGTGCTGCCGGCGCTGCATCGCTTCAAGCCGGAACTGATCGTGGTGCCGTCCGGCTTCGACGGCTCGGGCGTCGACCCGATGGGCCGCATGATGATCAACTCCTCGGGCTATCGCGCGCTGACCAAGATGCTGCTGGGCGCGGCGAAGGAACTCACCGGCGGCCGCATCGTCATGACGCACGAGGGCGGATACTCCGAAATGTACGTGCCCTACTGCGGCCTCGCGGTGATCGAGGAAATGTGCGGTCACTACACCGCCATACCCGACCCGTGGGACCGGCTCATGCAGCAATGGGGCGGCATGGACGTCCAGCCGCACCAGACCGCGGTGATCGACCGCGCCGCCCGACTCGTCCAGAACATTCGCTAGCCATCAACAACAAGGGGAACAGCAATGGATCGTGACTCGAAACTGCCGAAGCCGAACGTCATCGCCGGAACCCGGCGCAATTTCCTGATCAAGGGCGGACTGACGAGCGCCGCCGCGCTCACCGGCATGCCGGCGATGCTGCTCTCGATGAACGGCGAGGCGCGCGCGCAGGGCGCGCCGATTCCGGTCGGGCAGTGCGGTCCAACGACCGACTTCGCCGCGCCCGACGGCATCGAGTTCAAGAACGGACTGACGTTTGCCTGCGAGGAGATCAATGCGCTCGGCGGCATCCTCGGCCGTCCGCTGGAGCCGTCCTTCGAGGACACCGCGCAGATGGGCGACGCCACCAACGTGCAGGCCGCGCAGCGCCTCGTCGATCGCTACGGCGCGCACGCGATCATCAACGGCTACAACATCGGCTCGGGCGCGGCGATCCAGGAAGTCGCCGCCGATGCCGGCATCGTCTACGTCCACTATGACACGACGATCGGCCACAACGACCTGGTGAAATCCGATCCCGACCGCTATTGGGGCTCCTTCCAGGGTGATCCGGCCGAGTACTGGTATGGTCCCGGCTTCCTGAAGTTCCTGCAGGACCTCGAGACCAACAAGGAATGGACGCGGCCCAACAACAAGATGGCGGTGATCCTGTCGGCCGGCGTCTACGCCTCCAACATCGCCAACGCGGTCAAGGAGCAGGCCGCCGCCTATGGCTGGGAGATCAGCCTGTTCGAGACGGTCAGCGTCCCGGCCTCGGAATGGGGTCCGACGCTCGCCAAGATCCGCCAGGACCCGCCGGCGGTCATCTGCATCACCCACTTCCTGCCGGCCGATCTCGGCCAGTTCTGCGTCCAGTTCGCGCCGAACCCGACGCCGAGCCTGATCTACATGCAATACGGCCCGTCGATCCCCGCCTTCCGCGACATCGCCAAGGAAGCCGCCAACGGCATCATCTATTCCACCCTCGTCGGCGCCCTGCAGGACGAGATCGGCACCGCCTTCGAGGAACGCTACAAGGCGCGCTTCGGCGCCAATGCCGGGCATAACTCCGGCGCCCAGCCCTATGACGGCGCCTATGTCTGGGCAACCGCAGCGGCGCTGGCCGGCGGCACCGGCGAGCCCGGCGAATTCGACCAGAATCGCAAGGTGGCCTCGCGCATGAGTTCGATGATCTGGCGCGGCGTGACCGGCAGCACCCGCTTCAAGCCGCTGGAGAACACGGCCTACACCTATCCGACCGAGACCAACGACTCCTCGCTCGGCATGCCGCACCAGTTCCTCCAGATCCACGACTTCACCAAGGGTCCGGGGCTCATCGCGCCCTTTCCCTACGGCACGGCCAAGTTCATGATGCCGCCCTGGATCAAGGCCTGATGGCAAGGAGGACGCCGAGCGATGCCGCTCCTGTCGTGCCGCAATGTCGGCAAGTCGTTCGGCGCCCTGACGGCCGTCCATGATCTCACCTTCGATGTCGAGCCCGGCGAGGTGCTCGGCATCGGAGGCCCCAATGGCGCCGGCAAGACGACGCTGTTCGAGGTGATCTCGGGTCTCAATCCGGCGACGGCGGGCTCGATCATGCTCGACGGAACCGACATCACCCGCATGGCACCGGAGCGCATATGCCATGCCGGCATCGCGCGCACCTTCCAGCTCAATGCCGGCTTCGACACCATGACGGCGCGCGAGAACGTGCTGGTCGGCTCCTATTTCGGCCGGAAGAACCGCGCCGTGCCGACCCTGCGCGCCGGTCGCGAGGCGCATCGCGCGGCCGACGAGGCCATGGCCATGCTCGGCATTTCCGACCGGGCCGACCGGATCACCGGACAGTTGCCCGTCCTCGACCGAAAGCTCCTGATGATGGCGAGCGCGCTGGCGACGCGGCCGAAGCTCTTGCTGATGGACGAGCCGGTCGGCGGACTTACGGCGCGCGAGGTCGACCGGGTGATGGAGGCCGTGCGGGCGATCCGTGCGAGCGGCGTCACCATCATCCTGATCGAGCACGTCATGCGCTTCCTCGTGCAGCTTTCGGACCGCGTCCTGATCATGCATCACGGCGAGAAGATCTTCGAGGGCGAGCCGTCCAGGCTGGTCGAGGATCGGACCGTGATCGACGTCTATCTGGGGCAGGGGGCGTCCGACCGGCTGAAAAGCTTCATGGGAACGCGGGAGGCCGCGCATGGCTGAGCCGGTGCTCGCGATCCGCGATCTCGTCGCCGGATATGACGGGCGGCGTGTCCTGGCGGGGGTCGACCTCGTTGTCCCCGCCGGCAGGCTGACGGCCATCATCGGGCCGAACGGCCACGGCAAGTCGACGCTCCTGAAGGCGATTTCCGGGCTGGTGCGCGTTTCGGCCGGCAGCATCGCTCTGCGCGGCGGCCGGATCGACGGACTGCGGCCCGACCAGATCGTCGAGCGCGGCGTGATCCAGGTACCCCAGGGCGACATGCTCTTCCCCGGCATGACCGTGCTCGACAACCTGCTGATGGGCGCCTACCGCCAGGACGCCGCGCGCGACGCCGCCGCTCGTCTCGAAACGGTGTTCTCGCTCCTGCCCAAGCTGAAGGAGCGCCGCCACCAGATTGCCGGCACCCTGTCGGGCGGCGAGCGGCGCATGTGCGGCATCGGCCGCGGGCTGATGGCCGGCGACGGGCTCTTGATGCTCGACGAGCCGTCGCTCGGGCTGGCGCCCATCGTCATCGACCAGATCTACGAGGTGATCTTCGACCTCTGCGCCGCCGGCCGCACCATCCTGCTCGTCGAGGAGAACGCGCAGCGCATCACCGAGCGCGCCGACAGCATCCATCTTCTCGACAATGGCCGTTTCGTCTGGTCCGGGGTCGGCGCCGAACTGATGGCGCGCCCCGAGATCATCGAAGCCTATCTGGGAGCCTGACCGATGGACGTCTTCATCCAGATCGTCGCATCCGGCCTGACGCTCGGCGCCATGTACGCGGTGGCGACCGTCGGCCTGTCGCTGGTCTACGGCTCGCTCAACATGCTCAACATGGCGCATGGCGCTATCCTGACGCTCGGCGGCTACCTCTGCTACGCCGGCATCCAGCATCTCGGGCTGCACCCGGCGCTCGCGCTTGCCGGAGCGGCGGCACTGTGCGCCGTGGTCGGACTGCTGATCTATCTCGGCGCGGCCTTGCCGCTGCTGCGGGCCGAGGGCTTCGAGACCAACATCTTCATCGCCACGATCGGTATCGGTTCGATCCTCGAAAACCTGATGCTCCGAGGTTTCGGACCCTATCCGATCCCGCAGCCTCTCGCCGTTCCGGGCCACGTCATCATCGGCAACGTACACGTGCCGCTGCAGAACCTCTTCATCCTCGGCGTCGCGGTGGTGCTGATGGCGGCCGTGGCCTTCGTGCTGGAGCGCACGCGCACCGGCCGCGCCATCCGCGCCACCTCTATGAACCGGGAAGCGGCCCAGCTGATGGGCGTGCGGGTCGGCCGCGTCTACGCACAGGTGCTCGCGGTCTCCGGCGCGCTCGCCGCCGTCTCGGGCATCATGATCTCGTCGATCGCGACGCTCTCACCCGTGATGGGCGGCGATCCGATGCTGAAGGCCTTCATCGTCTGCGTCGTCGCCGGCCTCGGCAACGTCTATGGCGCGGTGGTCGCGGCCATCGTGCTCGGCCTGCTCGAAGCCGCCACGCAGTACATCCTCGGCGTCCGCTGGAGCTTCGCCACGCTGCTTCTCATCGTCATCCTCGTGCTCATCTGGCGGCCCTACGGCCTCTTCGGGCGGACCCAGGTGGTGCGGCTGTGAACCCGATGAAACGCGACATCCTGATCGGCATCGTCCTCGTCGCGGCCGCCTGCGCGCTGCCCTTCCTGTTTCCCGGCCGCTACATCGTCACCCAGGTGACGCTGTTCTTCGTCTGGGCGGTGGTGGTGGTACAGTGGAATCTCGTGCTCGGCGTCGGCGGCATCTTTTCGCTGGCGCAGATGGCTCTGTTTGCCACCGGCGCCTACGCTACCGCGATGATGGGCTTCTACTGGAAGGTGCCGATGCTGGCGGCAATCCCGCTCGCCGGCGTCGTCACGGTGGCCGTCGGCATGCTGATCGGCCTCGCCTGCCTGCGCCTGCGCGGGCCCTATGTCGCGCTTCTGACGCTGGCGATCGCGCAGGTCATGTATGTGCTGATCGTCAACGACACGGCCTGCTTCACGTCGACCGGGGGCTGCATGCCGCTGTTTGGCGGGGTGCGCGGCATCGGCCAGTTCGGCGACCTCGGCTTCCGCGCGCTGATGCCCAGGACCTGGCACATCGCGCACTACTTCGTGGCGCTCGGTCTGCTGGTCGTGGCGGTGGCGATGTCGATCGTCATCATCCGCGGCCCGCTCGGCCTCGCCTTCCGTTCGCTGCGCGACAATCCGGGCTATGCGGTCTCGCGCGGCATCAGCCGTTTCAAGTACCAGCTCTGGATCTTTGCAGTCTCGGCCTTCCTGACGGGCATTGCCGGCGGCTTCTACGCGGTTCAGTTCCGCGTCGTCGGGCCGACGGTGTTCTCCTTCCAGCTGCTGCTCTTCCTGATCGCCATGATCGTGGTCGGCGGGCTGGGCACCATCTGGGGGCCGCTGCTGGGCGCCGCCGTGCTGATGCTGGCCGACGAGGGCATGAAGGAACTGTCCGACTACCGCAACATCGGCCTTGGACTGCTCCTCGTGCTGTTCATCATCCTGCAGCCGGGCGGGCTCGTCCGGCTGTTCTCGCGCAAGCCGAAAGCCCCGGTCGAGGCACCGTCGGGATAGACGGGCGGGCGGTGCAAAGCCGCCGCGCGCGACCTACTGAAGCTCGCGCCTCACGATCGCCGCGCCGTCGGCCATCGCCTTCATCTTGCCGAAGGCGACGTCGCGCGGCAGGTATTTCAGCCCGCAGTCCGGCGCGATGACGATCCGTGCGGCGTCGACGTTGGGCAGCGCGCGGCGAATGCGCGCCGCGACCGTCTCCGGCGTCTCGATCTCGTGGGTAGAGAGGTCGAGCACGCCGAGGATGATCTTCTTGTCCGGCAGCGTCTTCAGCACCGAGGTGTCGAGGTTCGACTGCGCCGTCTCGATCGACACCGCCTTGCACGAGCAGCCGGAGAATTCCGGCAGGAAGGAATAGCCTTCCGGACGATGGTGGATGATCGCGGCATAGCCGAAGCAGATGTGGACCGCAGTCTCGCCCTCGATCCCCTCCAGCGCCCGGTTGAGCGCGGCGAGGCCGTACTGGCGCGCCGGCTCCGGCCGCGCCTGCATGTAGGGCTCGTCGATCTGGACGATGTCGGCGCCCGCGGCAAACAGATCGCGGATCTCCTCGTTTACCGCCGCCGCATAGTCGAGCGCCATCTCGGCCGGGTCGTCGTAGAAATCGTTCTGCGCCTGCTGCGACATGGTGAAGGGGCCGGGAACGGTGATCTTGATCGTCCGGTCGGTATTGGCCCGCAGGAACGCCACGTCGCCGACTTCGACGGCGTGCCGGCGCGAAATCCTGCCCACGACGCGGGGCACCGGGTTGGGATGCCCCGACCGGTCGAGCGCCGAGCCCGGATTGTCGATGTCGACGCCGTCGAGTGCGGTGGCAAAGCGGTTCGAGTAGCTCTCGCGCCGCATCTCGCCGTCGGTGATGATGTCGAGCCCGGCGCGCTCCTGGTCCCGGATCGCAAGAATCGTCGCGTCGTTCTGCGCCTCCTCCAGGAATTCCGGCGCAACCCGCCAGAGCTCGGTCGCCCGCACGCGCGGCGGGAACCGTCCAGCAAGCTTGGCGCGGTCGATCAGCCAGTCCGGCTGGGCATAGGATCCGACGAGCGAAGTCGGCAGTAGCGGCAAGGGCCGGGCCATCGATGTTCTCCCAGGAAAAGTGGACATGGCGGCGCCTCCCGCGCCGCCACTGCCGAAGTCAGCGGAAAAGGTTCTTCTCCACGCCCGCCGCCGCGAAGAGATGGTCGCGGCTGGCCTCCAGCTCGCGCTTCAGCTTGGGGAGGTCCACGTCGAGCAGCTTGCCTTTCCACTTGCGCAGCTTGCCGGCCACCATGACGCTGTCGACGTTCGACCGTTCCATCAGGGTGACGACGGCGCCCGGCACGTGGTTCAGCGGCGTGACATTGATGGCGGTTGCGTCGAGCAGCACGATGTCGGCCTCCTTGCCGGGCGTCAGCGACCCTGTGCGGGAGCTCAGCTTCAGACCCTTCGCGCCTTCCAGCGTGGCGTAGCGGATCACGTCGTGCGACGTGATCAGGCGCGGGACGTTGGCGTCGCCCGCCAGCGCCTTCTCGTTGGCGAAGGCGCGCTGCAGGGTGAAGGTCGAACGCATCTGCGTGAACGGATCGGCGGTCATGGTGCATTCGACGTCCGACGACAGCGACGGCTGCATGCCCATGTCGAGCGCCTTCTGGATCGGCGGCATGCCGTGGCGCATGGCCATCTCGATCGGTACGGCGAGCGACACGTGGCTGCCGGCGTCGGCCGCCTTCTGCCAGGCCATGTCCGACATGCCGGTCATGTGGATGAAGATGTTGTCGGCGCCGAACATGCCGGCTTCCGCCATCTGGTCGAAGGTCGGGCGCATGCCGAAGGTGCCGACGACGTGCAGCGCGATCGGGATGTCGAGCTCGCGGCCGATCTTCCAGGCTTCCTCGTAGCCGGGAATGTAGATCTCGCCGCCCATGACCATGGTCAGCAGCTGGTCGTCTGAGGAGAAGTACTGCTCCTTCAGGCGTCGGGCATCGCCCGGATACTTCGCCCGGTCGCCCCACCCCTCGAAATAGCCGAAGACGGAGCGGCGCCCGGCGTCCTGGAGCGCCTTGATCACCGCGTCCGAGTGCTCGGGGGAATGGTGGATCTGAGAGACGTCCATGACGGTCGTCACGCCGGCGTCGAGCTGTGCCAGCGAACCGAACAGCTCGTTGATGTAGACGTCCTCCGGCCGATAGACCATGGAGAACTTCTGCAGGATGTATTCGTAGTAGTTGATCGCGTTCTCCGGCTTGCCGTCGTTGATGAGGATGCCGTCGGCCAGGAAGCTGCGCAGGGCGGTTTCGAACTGGTGATGATGGGTGTCGATGAAGCCGGGCATGACGATCATGCCGGTGGCATCGATGATCTCGGCGCCCGTCGCGTCGAGGTTCGGTCCGATCCCTTCGATCCGACGCCCGACGACGAGCACGTCGCCCTCGGCGAAATCGCCGACCTCGGGGTCCATGCTGAGCACGTGCCCGCCCTTGATCAGCACGCGCCGTCCGTCTTCGCCCGTCCCCGACGGAGCGTCCTGAGCGGATGCCACGCCGGTTGCGGCAAAGACGCCAGCCGCCGCCGCGCCCGCCACGAGCGACGCCTTGAGGAAGTCGCGCCTCGACTCGCAATCGATCGCCGGACGTCCCTGGTCACACAACCTGCACATGGTTTCTCCTCCCGAGAAAAATCGTTCTGATGACAGGCGGCATCGACCTTCCAGCCAACATGCCTGTGGCGTATTTTTTCGCTATGCGAAAATATTTTCGGAAAGTGTATGCCCCCGCGTCAACATCTGTCAATCAGAGTTTGATTCCTGGGGCCGACATGCACGGCCGGACCGCGCCGCGGTCGTTCAGCGCGTACCGATGATCGATTCCAGGACCGGATAGCGCGAGAGCGTGGTGGCGAGCCGGGCGGCGGACGCCCGCAGCGGCTGGAGGCGCTTTTCGAGGAGTTCGCCCGCCGTGACGAGGCCGGTATAGCCAGACGTGTTCAAGGCCGCGATCGGTCGGCCCGAGGCGCCCCGGATCGGCACGGCCAGGGCGGTGATGCCGTAGTCGAGCTGGTCGGTCGTTGTCGAATAGTTGTTCTCGCGAACCTCGATGATGATGTCCTTCAGCGCCGCCTTGTCGACGACCGTCTTCTTGGTGAGCGGTACTGGCTCGACCTCGCGCAGGTAGCGGTCGAACTCGGCATCGGGAAGCCCGGCGAGCAGCACGCGGCCGAGCGACGTAGCGTGGGCGGGGTAGCGGGCGCCGACGACGGCGGTGGGTCGTCTCGCCCGCTGTTCCGAATAATGCGCGATGTAGAGTACGTCGTGCCCCTCGAGGGTGGCGATCGACGAGGCATCGCCGAAGGTTCCGACGAGATGGCGCAGCTCCGGCTGCAGGATTTCGTCGACGCGGGCGGAAAAGTAGAACGCCGAGCCGAGGCTCATCACCTTCGGCCGAAGGTGAAAGCGCTTGTTGGTCTGGCCGACATAGCCCAGCGCCTGCAAGGTGATCAGGCTGCGCCTTGCGGCGGCGGGGCTCAGGCCCACCCGCCGCGCGACATCGCTCAGCGTCATCTCCGGGTGCTCTGAATCGAAGCTCTCGAGGATCGAAAGACCCTTGGCCAGCGCCTCCACGAACTCCGCCGGCCGGGCCGCGTCCAGATTGTCTTCGAGCATCGAGGTGGTTCTCAGTCTCCGGGGGCCAGGATGAAGTCGAACTTTAGCATTGCGTCCGGTTTGCGCTCCAGAGGCAGGTCGCCGACCTTGTCCGCCTTGTAGGGCGCGACCCTGGCCAGAAGCGACTTGCGGACCCCGAAGACGGCGTCGTTGTCGACATATTCGGTGTTCTCGAAAAAGACTTCCGTCGTGATCGAGCGCATTCCGGGTGAACGGATCATGTAGTGCAGGTGCGCCGGACGCCAAGCATGCCGGTCACCGGCCCGCAGCAGTTCGCCCACGGGACCGTCATAGGGGACGGTGTAGGGCTTGGGCAAGACGGTCGTGTAGTAGTACCGACCCTGGTCGTCGGCCTCGAAGATGCCGCGCAGGTCATACTTGTCCTGGCCCTCCTCCTGGATCGGATAGGTGCCGGAACCGTCCGCCTGCCAGGTGTCGACGATCGCGCCGGGCAGCGGGTGGCCGAGCGAATCCCGCACGATGCCGTGGCAAAGCACCGAAACGCCCTCGCGCGGTCCCGCCAGATCCGCGCCAAGCGCCTTGCGCGGCGCGTTGTCGAGGTAGAACGGTCCGAGATTGCTGCCTTCGGTGGCGCCGCCGCGCGTGTTGATCATGTCGACCAGCGCCGACAGTCCGAGCACGTCCGAGAGCAGGATGAACTCGTGCCGCTCCGGCGTGGAGATCTTGCCGCAGTCGTACGCGAAGGTCAGCATCCGCATCCACTCCTCATGCGTCATGTTCGTTTCGCGCGCGAAGTCGTGCACGTGATCGATCAGCGAGCGCAGCAGGAATTCGAAGCGTGAACCTTCCTCGGTGCGGAAGCTCTTCTTCACCGCTTCGGTGATCGTGAATTGGTTGATGTCGGCCATCGGCGCTGATCCTCCCCTCATTGTCGACGGATGCCCGATTGCCCGCAACGGGCGCACCGGCACTTGACAGAAGCGTAAAGCCGCTCGTACTTTCCGACAAGAGAAAAAGTTTTCGGAATGCGAAAAATTTACGCGGGGGAGGAACGATGCGCATCGGCAAGCAGGAGGGTGCCTTCACGGCGATAGCGACCTCCGACGCGCACTCGATCACGGTGCGGGGCCACGACCTCTGCGCCGACCTGATTGGCAAGATCGATTTCACCGACTATTTCTGGTTGCTCGTGCTCGGGCAGAAGCCGACGGAGACGCAGCGTGCGATCGCCAATGCCTGCATGGTGGCGATCGCCGAGCATGGCCTCGTGCCCAGCGTTCAGGCATCGCGCATGACGCTGGCCGCCGCGCCGGAGGCCTGGCAGGGCGCCATGGCGGCGGGCCTTCTCGGCATGGGCAGCGTCGTGGCGGGCAGTTCCGAGATCGCCGGACGTTATCTGGTTGAGGTGGTGGAAGAGGCCCGCCGCGACGGCGTCGACCTGAAGACCGCCGCGCGCCGCAGCCTGGAAGGCCTGAAAGCCAAACGCGCGAAGGTTCAGGGACTGGGCCATCCCCAGCACAGTACCGGCGACCCGCGCGCCAACGTGCTGCTTGCCTTCGCCGACGAGCTCGGCGTCTCGGGCGAACACGTCGCCTGCCTGCGCGCGCTGGGCGACGAAGCGCCGGGCATCATGAACCGCCCGCTGCCGATCAATGTCTCCGGCGCCATCCCCGCCCTGATGCTCGATGCCGGCTGGCCGATCGAGGCGATGAAGGGCATCCCGCTGCTGGCCCGCGCGGCCGGCCTGGTCGCGCATCTCTACGAAGAATCGCAGCGCTCCATCGGCTTCATCATGTCCCACAAGGCGGACACCGCGATCACCTATGATGGGCCTGCCAGCGGGCACGCTGCCGACCGGAAAAGCGCGTGAGGCCGGCCCGATGACCAAGATTCTCAAGGACGTCCGCGTCATCGAGATGGGCACCTACATCACCGGTCCCGCGGCCGGGATGCATCTGGCCGATCTCGGCGCCGACGTCGTCAAGGTCGAGCGCCCGGACGGCGGCGACCCGTTCCGCGCCTTCAAGGGCGGGCTCTACTCGCCGCATTTCCAGACCTACAACCGCAACAAGCGTTCGATCGCGCTCGACACCGGCAAGAGCTGTGACCGCGCCGTGTTTCACGACCTGATCGCGGGCGCCGACGTCTTCATCCAGAACTTCCGTCCGGGCGTGGCCGATCGGCTGGGCGCAGGCGCAGACGATTTGCAGCGCATCAATCCGCGGCTGGTCTATTGCGCCATCACCGGCTTCGGCCAGACCGGACCCGCCCGCGACCGGCCGGCCTTCGACACGGTGGCGCAGGCGGCCAGCGGCTATCTTCGCCTGCTCACCCCGCCGACCAACCCGCGTGTCATCGGCCCCGCCATCGCGGACGCGGTCACCGGGCATTATGCAGCGCTCGGCATCGTGGCGGCTCTCCTGGAGCGATCGACCACGGGCAAGGGACGTCGGCTCGACATCTCGATGCTCGAGGCCATGTGCCACTTCAATCTCGATTCCTTCACCCACTACTTCTCGATGGGCGAGGTGATGGGGCCACTGAGCCGGCCGATGGTCTCGCAGTCCTACACCTTCCCCTGCTCGGACGGGAAGTGGGTCGCCATCCATCTGTCCTCGCCGCAGAAGTTCTGGGAAGGCCTGACCAAGTCGATCGGTCGCGAGGAACTGCGCTTCGATCCGCGTTTCGAGGACCGGCTCGACCGGATCCGCCACCAGCAGGCGTTGATCGACATCATGGCGCCGATCTTCGTGGGCAAGACGCGCGACGAATGGTGCGCGATCCTGCTCGAAAACGAGGTGCCGCACTCGCCGGCCTATGATTCGAACGAGGCGCTCGAGGACCCGCAGGCCCGCCACCTGCACATCGCGGTCGAGGCCGAGCACCCGACGATGGGCGCCTTCAAGACGGTACGAGCGCCCTACAGCTTCGATGGCCAGCCGGACCTCGACGTCCTGCCGCCGCCGACGCTGGACGAACATGGCGAAGAGATCAGGTCCGAGATGGCAAGGCGCAAGGCGGGCTGACGCCGCGGTCGGGGAGGAGACCATGAAGGGCATACCGGTCGAGGGCGTGATGCAGGCGAGCATCGCCATGCTGCAGAAGCAGTTCTACGCCATCTTCACGAAGCCGACCGGCGCCATCGAGCCGGTGCTGGCCAACATGGAGGCGCATCTGGCCTTCCAGGTCTCGCTGGAGAAGGACGGTGTTCTTTTCGCCGCCGGCCCGATGTGGTCGGACGACGAGAAGACCTGGGAGGGGGATGGGCTCGTGGTGGTCCGCGCCGCTTCGCGCGGCGAGGCGATCGCCATCGCCGAGCGGGACCCGATGCACCGCTGCGGCGCACGCAGCTTCACGGTCCGGCCGTGGATGATCAACGAGGGAACGGTGACGGTTCGGCTCGACATGTCGAGCCAGACCTTTTCGATGCTTTAGATTTCAAGGGAGGAAATGACATGAAGACGCTTACCGGACTGCTGCTTGCCAGCGCCGTCGCCTTTCCGGGCGCCGCGTTCGCGCAGGAGACGATCAAACTGACCGTCGCCTCGAGCCACCCGCTCGTCATTCCCTGGGTCGGAATGATCAAGTCGCATTTCATGGCCGAGACCGACCGTCTCCTGGCGGAGAAGGGCAACTACAAGATCGAATGGCAGGAGGCCTTCGGCGGCCAGCTCTACAAGGCCAACGCCACGCTGACCTCCGTCGAGGAAGGCGTCACCGACATCGGCTGGGTGTTCTCGTTCCTGGAGGCAGCCAAGCTGCCGCTGAGCCAGGTGTCCAGCTACGCTCCCTTCGCGACCGCCAATCCGCCCGTCCAGCTGGCCGTGATGGCCGAACTGCTGGAGACGAACGATAGCTTCAAGAAAGAATGGGAGCAGTACAATCTGAAGGTGCTCGGCCTGACGGGTACCGACAGCTACGACGTCTACACCAAGCAGCCGATCACCGGCCTGGCCGACCTCGACGGCATGAAGCTGTCGGCCCCCGGCGTGCTCGCCAACTGGCTGCGCGGCACCGGCGCCAACGCCGTCGACGGCGCGCTGACCACCTTCTACACCGACATCCAGACCGGCGTGTCGGACGGCGTCCTGTCGCTGGCGCTCGGCGTGCTGCCGGCCAAGCTTTACGAGGTCGCGCCCTACATCACCCGGGTCGACATCGGCACGGCCTTCTCCGGCGCGGTGGCGATCAACAAGGACTCCTGGGATGGTCTGCCCGAGGAAGTGCAGGCGGCCATGGTCGAAGCCGGCAAGTTCTACACGGAGGAACACGGCAAGGACCTCCTGGAGCGGCACGAGGCGGCCTTCGCCAAGATGCAGGAAATCGGGGCGGGTCAGAATCCGCCGGTGACCATCTCCCAGATGTCGGCCGAAGACCGGCAGGCCTGGGTCGACGGTCTGCCGGACATAGCCGGCGAGTGGGCGGCCGATGCCGAGGCGCGCGGCCTGCCGGGCAAGGCGTTCCTCTCGGCCTACATGGAAGGCCTGCGCGCGCGTGGCGAAAAGCCCGCCCGCGACTGGGACAAGCAGTAAGCGCTGGTCCGGCGAGGCGATCGCCATGGATGCCGGCAAGGAGCAGGGAGGCGCCGCCGAAGGGCGGCGCCAGACATCCGCGTTCGCCCTGATCTGGGGCCGTTCCGTCGACGGTCTGGCCGCGCTCGGCACGTTGATGATCGTCATCCTGATGGCGATGATCGCTTGCGACGTGGTGGCTCGCAACCTGATGGGCGCGTCGCTGCCGTTGATTTCCGAACTCGGAGCGCTGACGCTGGTGATGATCGTCTATCTCCAGCTCGGCACCACCATCCGCAACGAACGCCTGGCGCGCACCGATTTCTTCTTCACGCTCATGGAAGGTCGCAGCCCCCGGATCGCCGCTCTCGTGTCGGGCCTGTGGGATCTGTTCGGGATCGCGGTCTGCGCCGGCATCGCCTGGTCGACGTGGGGCATCCTGATGAAGGACATGACCCATGGCGAGTACATCGGAGTCACCGGCGTGGCGACCCTACAGACCTGGCCTTTCCGGGCGCTGATCCTGCTTGGCGCGGCCATCGCCGCAATCCAGTTCACGGTCCAGGCCGCCCGATCCCTTGCCAGAGCCGCGCGACCGCCGGAAAGCCAGACATGACCGGAATCGAGATCGGCATCCTCTGCATCGCGGTCCTGATCCTGCTGATCGCGCTCGGCATGCCCATCGGCGTCGGCATGATCGTGGTGTCCTTCGCGGGGGTCTCCTTCATCCGCAACGAGACCGTCGCGATGCGCATGATGGGCTCGGTCGCCAACGACAGCCTCGAGGAGTACCTCTTCGCGGTGGTGCCGCTGTTCGTACTGATGGGGCTGCTCGTCACCGTCTCCGGTGTCGGCAAGGACACGTTCGACCTGTTCGAACGATTGCTGCGACGCGTCAGGGCCGGACTTGGCGTCGCGACCGTGTTCGCCAACGCGGTCTTCGCCTCCATCACCGGCATCTCTATCGCCTCGGCCTCCGTCTTTTCGCGCGTCGCGGTGCCGGAGATGACCCGTCATGGCTACAAGCGCAGCTTCTCCACCGGTGTCGTCGCCGGCAGCTCCGTGCTCGGCATGCTGATTCCGCCGTCGCTGCTGATGATCGTCTACGCCGTGCTGGCCGAGGAGTCGGTCGGCCGGATGTTCCTGGCGGGAATCGGCCCCGGCATCCTTTTGGCCATACTGTTTTCGATCACCATCGTGATCATGGCGACCTGGTGGAAGGGGAGCGTCTTCGAGCGACCATCCGACGTGCCCGTCGACGACGCCGCCCCATTGGGATACTTCATCCTTTCGAAGGGCCTGCCGATCATCGCCCTGGTGACGCTGGTGCTGGGCGGGCTCTATGGCGGGTTCCTCAACCCGACCGAGGCCGGCGCGATCGGCGCGCTCGGCGCGCTGATCATCGCGTTGACGCGCCGCTCGCTGGGAGGCGGGAGGATGTGGTCGCTGCTTGTCGAGACGGGGCAGGTGACCGTCTCGGTGCTGTTCCTGATCATGGCCGCGACCTTCTTCTCGCGCATGCTTGCCATGTCGGGCCTGCCGGGGCTGCTGGCCGAGACCTTGCTGCAGAGCTCGATCGGTCCCTACGGCTTCCTGCTGATCTTCCTGGTGCTGGTCATCGTCATGGGCTTCCTGATCGATTCCATCTC
This sequence comes from Mesorhizobium sp., assembly GCA_051860465.1. Taxonomy (GTDB): domain Bacteria; phylum Pseudomonadota; class Alphaproteobacteria; order Rhizobiales; family Rhizobiaceae; genus Aquibium. The sequence goes on along the minus strand of JBHYDY010000008.1, from coordinate 95,294 downwards.
GATCATGCTCATCCTCTTGCCCATCGCGCTGCCCGTGGCGAAGGCCGCCGGCTTCGACCTGATCTGGTTCGGCGTGCTGACGGTGGTGGCGGTGGAAATCGGCCTGCTGACGCCGCCGTTCGGGCTGTCGGTCTACACCATCAAGTCGGCGATCGACGATCCGACGCTGAAGGTGGGCGAGATCTTCCGCGGCGCGCTGCCCTTCGTCTTCGCCATGATCGTGGCGCTCGGCATCATCATCGCCTTCCCGCCGATCGCCGTCTGGCTTGCGCGGCTGTAGGGGCGAAACCGGGCGACGCATGCGTCGCCCGGTCCCGGTCCGCCCATCGTATCAGCTGAACATGTCGGCGACGATGCCGTCGTACCAGCCAATCGATTCCTCGTAGGTCGCCTTGCGCAGCGCGGCGTCCTCCCCGGTCTGCGACACGAAGGCCTCGACCGACGTGATCTTGCCCTCCTTCGGCTCGTACTGGGCGCCAACCTTGACGCCGTCGTCGGTCTCGATCAGCGACCAGCAGGTGTTGGAGTATTTCGCCGGGAAAGCTTTCGAACCCGTCAGGTCGGCGCGGATCGTCATCGCCGCCACCTTGGCCTGGCTGTTGGCCGAGAAGCCCGACTTCGGCATGTCACCGGCGATCGACGCGTCGCCGATGACGAAGATCGCTTCGTCCATGGTCGAGCGCATCGTGGCGGCATCGATCGGGCAGAAGCCGCTCTCACCCGCAACGCCGGCGGCGATCGCGCCGGCCTTTTGTGCCGGGATGATGTTGAGAAGGGACCCCTCGAAGGTGTCAAGATCCGTCTCGACCGTGCCGGCCGCGACGTCGACCGACTGTATGCCCCCGTGGACGTCCGGGCCATACCATTCGACCATGCCGGGATAGTGCTTGTCCCAGCCTTCCTGGAAGAGTGCCTGCTTGGAGAACTGCGGCTTCGGATCGATGACGAAGATCTTCGACTGCGAATACCCCTTCGATTTCAGCACATGCGCCATCATCGATACCCGCTCGTAGGGACCGGGCGGGCAGCGATACGGATTGGGCGGCGCGACCATCACGATGTTCTGTCCGTCCGTCAGCGCATCGAGCTTGGCCTTGAGGAGCTCCGTCTGCGGGCCGGCCTTCCAGGCGTGCGGCGCCGTCTGCGCTGCCTCCTCCGAATAGCCCGGCACGGAATCGTAGACCATGTCGATGCCGGGTGACAGCACCAGGCGGTCGTAGGGCACGACGGCGCCGTCGGCCATGGTGACGGTCTTGGCGGCTCGATCCACCGCCATGGCCATGCCGGTCACCTTGCGGATGCCATAGGCCGCGACGAGGGCGTCGTATCCGTGTGTGATCGACTTGTAGTCGCGGTAGCCGCCGAGGTAGAGATTGGAGAAGAAGCAGGTGGTGAAGGTGTCGCTGTCCTCGATCAGCGTCACATCGAGCGCGCCTTTCGAATCCTTCGCCAGATACTTCGCCGCGGTGGCGCCACCGGCGCCGCCGCCGACGATCACCACGCGCGGCTTGTCCTGCGCGCGCAGGTAGGTCGGCAGGGCCAGCGACGCGACCCCCGCGCCCGCCAGCAGTCCGAAACTCCGTCTCGATATCGTGCCGGTTCTTGTCTCGCTCATGGTTTCCTCCGGGTGAGCCGTTTCAGGTCAGTTTTCCATTTCGGCTATGTAGACGGCCAAGGCCGCGATCTCCTCGTCGGAGAGGCGCGCGGTCATCAGCTTCATGACGGGACTGGAGCGAGCGCCGAGCTTGTATTCGACCATTGCCTGAACCGTGTAGTCGACCGGCAGTCCGTGAATCGGCGGAATGCCGCTCGCGGCGCCTGACGCCTGGTGGCAGGTCACGCACTCGCCGCCGAGGTACTCGCCATAGGCAGCATCGCCGTCGAGGGCGAGGATTCGCGTGACGGCGTGTTCGACCTCAATCGAAAGCGCGGCTTCGTCCGAAGCGTATGCAGACACCGGAAAAGCGAGGATTGCCGCCAGCGCCCACGAGGGCGCGTGCAAGGCAGTTCGCCGAGCGGGGAATCCGCCCCGGCAGGGCAGCAAGCAGTGTCGGATCACCAGGCGCTCCTCCCAAAGGCCCGGGCCGGCGGGATCGTCAGTCGATGCCGCCTCCCGAAGCGTTTTCTTCTCCGCCATCCTCGGGCGTCACGTCGAGCACGGCCGCATGCATGGTGATTTCCGGTGTCCCCGGCTTGCAGTCCTTCATGCACGGTTCCGACCGGTCGACGTAGAAGGGTTCCTGCTCGCGGTCGTCATCGAAGAAATTGTCCTCGTTCGGCAGCCGGATCGAGGTGAAGTTGTCTTTCGACAGCTCGAAAGATTCGTCGTCAACGATGTCGTTGAGGTAGAGCAGGTAGGCGGTCAATGCGTAGACGTCGTCATTGCTCAGAGAGCGTGCGTCGCCGAATGGCATCGCGCGATGAACGTAGTCGTAGACCGTCGAAAGATAGGGCCAGTAGGAGCCGATGGTCTTTTCCGGCCGCTCCGCCTGCAAGGTGCCCTGTCCGCCGGCAAGCACGGGCCAGCGGCCGATCGCCTCGCCGAAGTCGCCGTGGCAACTCGCGCAGCGCTCGTCGTAGACTTCCATGCCGTGCGCCGCCGTCCCCGAACCCTCCGGCAGGCCTTGTCCATCCGGCCTGACATCGGTGTCCCACGCGACGATTTCCTCGGGCGTCGCGGCGCGGCCGAGGCCGAGTCCGAGTCCGACCGCATCAGCTGCGCTGCCGCGCGTATCGGCAGACGGAGCGGCAGCGGCTGCAGCCGCGGTGTCCGGCGCCTCGCTTGCCGGCGCCGCCGACTGTTGACCTGGGGCAGCAGGCTTTCCGTCGCCGTCGAAGCTTCCGAGATAGGCGATGACGTTCACCACCTCCTCATCCTTCTTGAGCCCCGCGAAGGCCATCTTGTTGCCCTTCAGGAAGCCTCTCGGGTCGCGAAGGTAGCCGGAGAGGTTGGCGTCGTCCCAGACGAGGCCCTCCGCTCCCGCCTTGGTCATCACGGGCGAATACTTGAACCCTTCGACGGTCCCGGCGGCGCGGCCGACGATGCCGTTCAGGATCGGGCCGACACGATTCTTGGCGTTCTCGCCGACCATGTGGCAGGCCTTGCACTTGGCGAACACCTTCTCGCCCGCCGCGATGTCCTGCGCCTGGGCTCCGCCGATGGCGACGGCAATGAACACCCCTGCCAGGAAGAGGGTTTTAGGAGACTTCCACATTCTCGATCACTCCGTCGGAGTTGACGTGCCAGGTCTGGATGCCGTTGTTGTGATAGATCGAGTTCGCGCCGCGCACGGAACGCAACTGATCCTTCGTCGGCTGTACGAAACCATGTTCGTCGATCGCCCGCGATTGCAGGAACAGTTCCGAACCGTCCCAGTCGAACTCGTGGTAGAACCGATGCAACGCCTTGGGCAGGCTCGGTCCGTCGAGCCGCGCAGTCGTCCAGTTGCGACCGCCGTCGGTCGTGACGTCCACTCGGCTGATGCGCCCCTTGCCGGACCAGGCGAGGCCCGACAGCACCAGTGGCCCGCGCCCATGCAGGATCGGGGCCTGCGGGCTCGGATTGGTGATGACCGACTTCACGTCCATCTCGAAGGTGAAACGCCGCGCCTTCCCGTTCGCCATCAGGTCGGTGTACTTCGAGGTTTCCTCGCGGTGCTGCCAGGGCTGGTCGCCGATCTCGAGCCGGCGCAGCCACTTGACCCACATGTTGCCTTCCCAGCCGGGAACCACCAGGCGGATCGGATAGCCCTGCTCGGGCCGAAGCGCCTCGCCGTTCATGCCGAAGGCCACCATGCAGTCGTCCAGCGCCTTGTCGAGCGGGATAGAACGGCTCATGCCCGAAGCATCGGCGCCTTCGGCAAGCAGCCACTTGCCTTCCGTCTTCACCCCCGCCTCGTCGAGCAGGTGCTTGAGCCGTACCCCGGTGTACATCAGGCAATGGATCATGCCGTGGGTGAACTGGCAGCCATTGAGCTGCGCACCGCGCCACTCCATGCCCGTATTGGCCGCGCATTCCAGGAAGTAGACCTTGTTCTCGCGCGGGAAGCGCTTCAGATCCGCCATGGTGAAGACGAGCGGCCGCTCGACGAGCCCATGGATCATCAGGCGGTGGTTGGCGGGTTCGATCTCGGCGATCCCGGCATGATGACGCTCGAAACAGAGCCCGCTCGGGGTGATGATGCCGTCAAGCTCATGCAGCGGAGTGAAGTTGACCGACGAGATCGCGTCGGACGTGAGCCAAGGCACGTTCTTGCGCACCACATGCGCCTCGAACTCCGACGGTTTTCCATAGGGCCGGGCGTCCACGCCATCGCCGGGATACCGGTTCCAGTCCTGGATTTCGGTGATCAAGCTCTCGCTGGCGGCGGCGCGGCTTGCCGTCGCTCCGCCCGCGAGGGCGGCCGCGCCCATGAGCCCGCCCTTCAGAATGGCGCGGCGCGACGCGACGGGGCGCGCATTCGTAGTCATCGGCTCCTCCCAGACATCCGAAGATAGTTACATATGAATTCTTATATGTATTGGCGATGCAGTCAATCAGTTTGTTCGCGCCCGACCCACGACATGCGAGCGAGCGAACGGCCCGGTCGTTGCCGGCGGTGTCACATCACGATCTTGACGGTCCGCTCGTCGGGAACGTTCACCGTTCCCCTGCGACGGATGAAGCCTTCCATCAGATCATAGATGGCCGGACCCTCGACACCTTCGTTCACGGACGCCCATCCGCCCACGACGTAAGTCTTGCCGGGGTCGATGGGCTCACCGGTCGCCGACAGCCGCATGTCTGAAATGCGGTTGCCGATCGTCCCATTGACGCCGCAGGTGTAGGTCATCCCGCCGACGCGCACCATGTCGCCACCCTGCTGCAGGAAGGGGTCGGGGTTGAAGAGGTTGTCGCAGACATCCTCCAGCACCTCCTTCAACTGCTGGCCGGTCATCTCGTTGCGGTAGACCGCCGGATAGCTCATCGACGTCTCCGCATAGAGATCGTCGCGGGTGATGTCCTGTCCGGGCAGAAGCGTCGTTCCCCACCGAAAACCCGGCGACAGAGCGATCTGGGTGTCGCGCTCCTCGATGATCCCCTGGCAGATCAGGTCGTCCCAGGTGCCGTTGAAATTGCCACGCCGATAGAGCAGCGACTCGGTGCGCCCGAGCACCTCGGCCGTCTCCGCCTCGTAGGGCGCCCGTACCTCGGCGATCTTGGCCGCCATCTCCGGATCCGATGCGATAACGTCGGAAAAGACGGGGATCAGTTTCGAGCTCGAGCCCGTGACCTTGCCGTTGGCGACCTCGAGATCGACGCGTCCGAGGAATTTTCCGTGCGAACCCGATGACAGGATCAGCGTGTCCTGCACGCGTACCGCCTCCGGCACGGCGTCGTGGGTGTGGCCGGTCAAAATCACGTCGATGCCGGAAACGACCGTGGCCAGCTTGCGGTCGACGTCGAACCCGTTGTGCGAGATCAGCACCACGACCTCGGCGCCCGCGGCCCGGGCCGCGTCGACGTTCGCCTGCAGGACGTCGGGGCGGATGCCGAACGACCATTGCGGGAACATCCAGCGCGGATTGGCGATCGGTGTGTATGGCATCGCCTGGCCGATGACCGCGACCTGGACGCCGCCCTTCTCGAACATCTTGGTGTGCTCGAAGACGGGCTCGTCCCATTCTGCATCGAAGATGTTGGAGGCGAGGAAGGGATAGGCCTGGCTTTCGACGATCTCCGTGAAGCGATCCTCGCCGAAAGTGAACTCCCAGTGCCCTGTCATCGCATCGGGCATCAACAGCGCCATGCACTCGACCATGTCCTGGCCCGCGGTCTTGAGCGAGGTGTAGGAGCCCTGCCAGGTGTCGCCGCCGTCGAGGAAGAGCACCTTGTCGTCGCCGCGCTCGGCGCGGATCGCCTTGACGAGGGTCGCCGTGCGGTCGAGACCGCCCAGCCGGCCGTAGCTGCGCGCCAGATCGACATAGTCGAGGAATGTATGCGCGTAGGCATAGGCGCTGCCGCGTTCGATGCCGAATTCCTTCAGGAAGTCCTCCCCCACCAGATGCGGGGGAATCCCTGCGAAGGCGCCGACGCCGATATTGGTGTCCGGGGGGCGGAAGTAGACCGGCAGGAGCTGCGCATGGACATCGGTGAAATGCAGGAGCGTGATCTGACCCTTCGCATCGAAGCGCAGAAGATCCGCTTGCGTCAGCATCTGCTGGGCGAGCGCCCGCAACGGATTGGCGGCATAGCCCGCCGCGCCGAGCGCCACGCTCGCATTGAGGGCGAACTGGAGGAAATCGCGTCTTGTATGGCTCATCGTCAGTCCTGTGGCCGGCGCAAAGATGCAATGATCCGGTCCCGGCGAACGATCCCGCCGGGTGCGGCTGATGCGGCCAGTCGATCCTACTGGCGGACGGCCGGGGTCTCGACCGACAGGCCGGTCCCGCGCCAGGTCACGTAGACCTCGAGCGCCATGAGTTCGTCCGAGAACGCCTTCGGCATCTCGGCGCGCGTGTCGCGGATGCAGCCGCGGAAGCGATTGTGCAGCGACACCATCCCGGCCGTGTTGAACCGGTAGGTCGGAAAGCCGTTGACCTGCCCCTGGCTCAGATGGTCGGCCCGGATGTACTTGCCCACCGAGGCCTCGTGGCATGAGGAGCATGAGAAGTTCAGCTGGCCGTTGCGCGTGTAGTAGACGTCCTTGCCCTTCTCCCACCACGCCTGGAGCTCGCCCTCGGTCAGGTCGATCTCGACCGGCTTGCCGAGCGACTGGTGCTTGACGAAGGCCGTGAGGGACTGCTGGTCGTCGTCGTCGAACTTGTAGGGTTCGGCCCCCATGTTCTCGACGCGACACTTGTCGATCTGCAACTCGACGTTGATCGGCCGCTTGGCGTCCGCGTCCCACTTGGGATAGGTCGCGCCGACGTCCTTCATGGACGCCGCCGCGTCGTCGTGGCAGGAGGCGCAGGACTTGCCCATCGACCCGTCGACCGTTTCCCAGATCTCGCTGCCACGCTCGACGGCGAGCATGCCCGGATTCTCGAAGGAATCTTCCTGTGTCGCCCGCGTCTCCGCCTCTCGGAAAAGCCATCCCGACAGCACCTCGTCGAAGGGATGCCCCTCCGGCGCCGCCGTTCGGGTGATCATCGGCGCGCCATCGATTTCGAGCGTATCGTCAACCGGTTCGCCGAAGGCCCGCTCGACCGCAAGTCCGGTCAACAGCAGACACAGGGCAGCACCGGCCGCCAGTGAAATCCTCTCCACGTTCATCCTCCCGCTGGACCGCGGCCCCTCAGCCGCGGGTCTGGCCTATTCGACCTTGATGGATTGCTCGTCGGTGTAGACGGACCCGTCGTCGTCCACCCAGGTGAACTTGAAGGTTCCGCTCTCCGGCACCTTGGCGCTGAACTCGAAATACGGGTTGGCGGAGATGGCCGGATCGAGATCGCAGGAGAACACGGGCTGGCCGTTGAACTCGCACGAGAACTTGTTGATGATCTTGCGCGGGATCGGATTTCCGTCCTTGTCCTTGCGCTGGCCGGACTCCATCTCGTGGCTTATGAGCGTCTTGATGACGATCACCTCGCCTGCGGACGCGGTCTTGGGTACCTTGACCCTGGGCTTGGATGACATGTTTTCGTTCCTCCGAAGATTTCTGCCTCAGCCGCCGCAGCCGCCGATGGTGACCTTCACTTCCTTCTTGTCCATGTAGACAGAACCGTCCGCCATCCGCGCCAGCGCGATCACGTTCTGGGTCCTGGCCAGGCGCATGCGCGTGGTGGCGGCCGCACTTCCGCTCATCGCGGTGAAGTGGAAGGTGGCGACCTCGGGCCTGGGATTGCCGTCGGCGAGGATCAGGACGGCATCGACCATGTCGTCGCCCTCCATGGCGCTCGCGACATCGACGGAGATCGGCACGGTATTGCCGTTCTCGGCGATTTCCGGTGCCGTCAGGGTGATCTTGCCGGACTGCGGTTCCTTGCCGCCGGAAAAATCCGCCATCATCTTGGCAACGTCCTCGGCCGCGGCAAAAGCCGCGCCCGGAAGAAGCTGCAGCGCGGGAATGGCCGCCGCTCCGGCGGCCAGCATCAGCACACGACGCCTCGATAGTGTCATGCGAACCTCCTCTTTCTATTCCTTGAGCGTGGCCAGGAAGGCCACGACGTCCTCGACCTGCTGCGCCGTCAGGATCGTCTTGCCGACCAGATCCTTGCGCACGTTTATTCCGACGTTGAGACTGTAGAAGCCCGGCATCATGGTCTCTTCCGTGAAGACCTGCTTGGAATCGACGATGATGGCGCGAAGCTCCTCGGGCGACCAGCGGTCAGCAACGCCGTCCAGCGGTGGCGCCACGTCGCCGTGGAACTGTTCCTTGGAGAGGGCGTCGAGCGCATGGCAGGCGAGGCAGTTGCCGAGGCCTCTGTTCGCGAATGCCTTGGCGCCTTCCTCGGGATTGCCGGGCACGCCTGTCAGCGGGACCGCCACCTTCATGTCCTCGAACGCGACGTCGCCGGGGGCGATCTCGCCGGCAGATGCCGCCAGCGGATACAGGGCCAGCGCCATGGCACAGGCCGCGCCCGCGAGAATGCGCCTCATGTTGTTCTCCTCCAACCTGTCGGGTCGCCGGGGCGATCCGTTCCTCCATTTGCGACGATAGATCGGGTCCGGACACTAATCAATACAAAAATATGAATTTCTGCATGTATTGCCGCGAAGCTCTCGGACGCCCCCGCCGGGGAGGGTTCCATGCAGTCGCGGTTCAGTCGTCGCCGTCGCCGAGTCGGCCCGCCGCGCGCAGTTCGTTGATGATCCGGGCGTGGTAGTGCTGGAAGTGCTCGCCGCTTTCGTAACCCTTCTCGTTCACCCACTTGAACATGTTGAGGAAGGTCCACTTGCCGAAAGCACCGGGCATCGTCGCTACCGCGGCCTGAGCCACCGAGCCGCCTTCGGGGACGTCCTCCGGCAGGAAGACGATGGTCGGCGTGAAGACGTAGCCCCATTTCCGGGCGGCTGTTTTCTCGGTCAGCACGTCGCCGTCAAGATCGGTGACTTCCTCGTCGCCGAACATGTTGTATTGCACCATGATGTAGTTTTCGCGGATGTAGTCGCGCACCTCGGGGTCGGAGAGCAGCTTCTCGTGCATGTCACGGCAGTAGATGCAGCCGCGCTGCTCGAAGGTGATGGCCAGGCGCTTGCCCTCGCCGCGGGCGTAGTCAATGTCCTCGGCCAGGTCGCGGAAGGTGATCGTGAACCACTCCTGCTTGTGAAGACCATCCTCGCCGACCTCGACCGCCGCCGCGGGCAGGGCGAAAGTGGCCGCGAAGAAAGCGACGATGAGCAATGCGATCCGGGACATGGGAACCTCCTATCCGATGGTCTGGAAGATCGGGAACGTTTCGAGGAGCCAGAACGAGATGGTCGACATCTGGCCGGTGATGAACAGGATGCCGGTGACCACGAGCAGTGCGCCCATCGCCATCTCGATCTTGTGCATGTGGCGCTTGAAGCGCGCGGCCCAGCCGAGGAAACGGCTGGCAAACAAGGCCGCGAGCACGAAGGGAATGCCGATGCCCAGAGAATAAGCCGCAAGCAGCAAGGCGCCCTGGGCAGCACTTCCCTCGCTGCCGGCGATGAACAGGATGGCGGCCAGCACCGGCCCGACGCAGGGCGTCCAGCCGAAGGCGAAGGCAAGGCCGATGACATAGGCGCCCACCACGCCGGCCGGCTTCCGGGCGACCTGCACCCGCGCCTCGCGGTACAGCATCCCGATCCGGAAGACGCCCAGGAAATGCAGGCCCATGATGATGATGATGATGCCGGCGATGACCGACAGCGTGTCGAAATACTGCGCGATGGACCTGCCGACGACGCTCGCCGTCGCGCCCAGCGCGATGAACACCGTGGCGAAGCCGAGCACGAAGGCAATCGCGGCGATGACCACCCGCCGCCGCTGCGTGGCGCCCGGTTCGGTGTCCTTCAACTCGTCGAAGCTGACCCCGGCCAGCCATGCGAGATAGGGCGGCACGATGGGCAGGACGCACGGCGAGACGAACGACAGGAGCCCCGCAAGCAGCGCTCCGCCAAGACTGACATCCAGCATCGTTCCTCCCAATGCCACGCGATACGGCATCACCTTGGCAGAAGCATTCAAAGAATGCTATATTTATATCCAACAGAGGGACGCTGGACCATGAAGCTTGCGGGATTGGCTTGGTGCGGCCTTGTGGCGGGGGGTGTCCTTGCGGCTTCGGCAAGGGTGCAGGCGGCGGAACTGCTGATGCTGGAGCAGCCGGGTTGCGTCTGGTGCGCGCAGTTCGACGCGCAGATAGCACCCGCCTGGCCGAAGACCGAGGAGGGGCGACGCGCGCCCCTCAGGCGCGTCGACATCACCGAGCCATGGCCGGCCGACCTCGACGGTATTGCGCGGGAGCGTTTCACGCCGACATTCGTCCTTCTGGATGAAGGTCGCGAGATCGGCCGCATCCGGGGCTATGTCGGCGACGAGTTCTTCTGGTTCCGTGTCGGTGAACTTCTGGCGCTGCTCCCGGACCGGCGCTGACGCTTGTCTCGGCATTGGGAAATCACGATCCCTTGACCTGGATCAGGCCGTGCGATCTGGACATTTGGCACGGATCGCGCCATGTCGAAATGACGTCGAAGAAGTCAGATGGTCTATTCCGTTCTCATGAGCCTTCCCAACATCAAGGACGCCCAGACGCCCGAGCAGTTCAACGACCTGCTCGCCCAGGCGCGTGAAGCCAGCGAACTCCTCAAGGCGCTCGCCCATGAAGGGCGCCTTCTGATTCTATGCCTCCTTTCGGAGGGCGAGAAGTCGGTGTCCGAGCTCGAGGAAGCGATGCGGCTTCCCCAGGCTGCCGTGTCGCAGCAACTCGCGCGCCTGCGCTTCGACCGCTTGGTCAACACCCGCCGGGAAGGGCGCGTCATCTACTATTCGATCGCCAGCAAGGAAGTGTCCTCGGTGATCGAAACACTGTACAACCTCTTTTGCGCTCCGGTGCGAAATCCGGAGAAGAACGAGAAGAACGGGGCGTCGGCCAACGACGCCGGCTAGACAAGGCAGGCTCCAGACCTGCCGGTGGGCGCAAGCCCAAGGGAGGGAAGAATGAGCCTGGCCACCTATGCGTGGTTCCTTCCGGCTGCCGGCCTGTGCGCGGGCGCCGTCCTCGGCTTTGCCGCGAGGGCCAACCATTTCTGCACCATGTCCGGGCTGGAACGCTACTGGTACGCCGGTGACGGGCGCGGGCTCCGGACCTGGATGCTGGCGGCCGTGGTCGCTCTGGTCGCGACCCAGTCGCTTCAGGCGGCAGGCTATGTCGAGACCGCCGAAAGCTTCTACATCCGCTCGGATTTCGCCTGGGTCGGCGCCATCGTCGGTGGCGTCTTCTTCGGTTTCGGCATGGCTCTCGTCGGCACCTGCGGCTTCGGCGCCCTGGTGCGACTCGGCGGCGGCAGCCTTCGTTCGCTGATCGTGCTGATCGTGCTCGGGCTTTCCGCCATGTCGGCGCAGAAGGGCGTCATCGCCCAGGCGCGTGTCACGCTGTCCGACAACTTCGCCATAGACCTCTCCGGCGTCGGCGGACAGTCGCTCGGCGCCATCATCGGCCATGTCGCCAACGCCGATCTCACCCTGGTCGTCACCGCGGTCGTCGCGCTTGCCATGCTGGGCTGGATCTTCTCGTCCGCCGACTATCGACGCCGGTTCGACTCCATCGCGACGGGCGCCACGGTCGGCCTCGTCATCGGCTTCGGTTGGTGGGCGACCAGCCACGCCGCGGCGCATTCGTTCGAGATCGTCCAGATCGAGGCTGGTTCCTTCGTCGTTCCGGTATCCGACACGATCCTGCAGTTCGTTGCCTTCACCGGCGTCCTGCCGGACTATGGCGTCGGGCTCGTCGTCGGCGTGGTGCTTGGTGCGGCCGGCTGTGCGCTGTGGAAGCGCGACGTGCGCTGGGAAGCCTGCGACGACGCCCGCGAACTCGGCCGCCATCTGGCGGGAGGGGTGCTGATGGGGGTCGGCGGCGTCTTCGCCATGGGCTGCACGATCGGGCAGGGTGTCACGGCCGTCTCGGCGCTGGCGATATCGGCGCCAGTCGTGATGGCCTCGATCTTCCTCGGCGCACGCATGGGCCTCGCCTACCTGATCGAGGGCTCGCCTTTCGGCGCCTTCCGCGCCGCGACTGGCCCGGCGGAGTGATCAGACCGGCACGTAGCGATACCCGCCGTCCTTCCGCTCCACCAGCCCCGCGCCGGGATGGGGAAAGTGGAAGCCGATCGCGCGCGCCTTGTCCGTGGCCAGTCGATCGAGCAGCGTGAGCCGCGTCTGTGCGCCGAGCGCGGCGTCCTGGTCGCTGCCCGACGGCCAGTCTGGTCGCGCAAACGAGATCACCGAATTGGTGATCGCATCGCCGACGATCAGCACCGGCTCGTTGCCCTGCACCATGAAGGAGAGGTGCCCGGGCGTGTGGCCGGGCGTCGCGACCGCCTCGACCCCCGGCACGACCTCCTGTCCGCCTTCGATGAAGGTGACCCTGTCCTCGATGGCGGCGAACCGGTTCTGGGCGCCGATCACGAAGGTCTGGCGATCCTCCGGAACCCTGGAGATCGCATCCGGCGCCGACCAGAAATCCCACTCCGCCCCGCCGATGCGGTACGACGCGTTGGGAAACACCAGTTCGTCGAAGTCGTCGATCAGGCCCCAGAGATGATCTGGATGCGCATGCGTGAAGATCACGTCCGTCACGTCAGACGGGTCGATGCCCGCCGCCGCAAGACCATCGGCGAGCTTGCCGGCGCTGGGCATGAAGTTGGCGCCGGCCCCGACGTCGAACATGACCAGCCGGTCGCCGATGCGCGCCAGCGTCACGTTGCAGTCCGGCAGGAGCGCGTCCTGTGACATTCCGTTGTCTGCCAGCAGCTTCTCCAGTTCCTCCTTGGCGACGGCGGGAAACGCAAAGCCCATCGGCAGCACGAGGTGGCCGTCGCTGACGACCGTGATTTCGGCCGCGCCGGTCGAAAGGGTCCGCGCCCGTGCCACGCGCGTCGACAGCAGGCCGCCCGAGAGCGCCAGAACCGTCGTCGAGCCGGTGGCCGCGAGAAAACGCCGCCGGTCGAGACCGGGCGTGGATAGGCGCCTTGAAGTCATGTCGTCCTCCCATTCAAACATACTATTTTTTGCATGTTTAGGAGGATTGGGGTACCGTTGTCGAGGGGCGTTGGTCCCCAAGGGAGGAAATGATGCGCGCATTCGCACTGTCGGCGGTTCTGGCCGCCACACTCAGCCTGCCCAGCCCAGTGATGGCGGAGGAGCCCGTCACCACGGCGGAAACGGCGGCGCCCTTCGCAGAAGTGATCGCCGATCTCGAGGACGCCGTGGTCAACCGGGGCTACGTGATCGACTATCACGGCCGTATCGGCGAGATGCTGAAACGGACGGCGGGAGACGTCGGCGCGGCCGGACCGCTCTACCGTGAGGCGGAGTTCCTGCAGTTCTGTTCGGCGGTCGTGTCGCGCAGGACCATGGAGGCCGACATCGGCAATATCGCCTACTGCCCCTATGTCCTGTTTGCCTACGAAGCCGAAGAGGAGCCGGGCAAGGTGGTCCTGGGATTCCGGCGCCTGCCTTCGGGACCGGGCCGCGACGAGGTCAACGCGCTGCTCGAAGAGATCGTCGAGGCGGCGGCCGGGGGCTTCTGACCGGCAATTGCCGGGGACGACTCAGAACTCTTCCCAGCCGTCTGCCTCGGCCTCGATGTCGAGCGCATTGGCGCCATGGGTCGCGGCGCGGGCGCGCATCGGTTCGCGCCAGGTGTTCGCGGGCTCTGGTCGACGGTTCGAAGCGACCGGCGCCAGAGCGGGCGCCTGACGGGCAGGTTCGGCGCGAGCCGCTGAGGGTCGTTCGTTCGAATGGCTCTCCGCGCCGCGGAAATGCGCCATCAGCCGGTTCAACTCCTCGCCATCCCGGGCGAGGCCGCGGCTCGTGGCGGTGAACTGCTGCGCCATCGCCGCGCCTTGCTGCGTGGCGGTGTCGATGCCGTTCATGGCCGAGTTGATGCCGCGAAGGGTCGCGGCCTGTTCCTCGGCACTCCGGGCGATCTCGGTGACGATGGAATTGATGCTTTCGACCCGCGCGGCGATTCGCCCGATGACGTCGCCGGTCTCGCCGACCAGCTTGGCGCCGGTCTTCACCTGCCCGGCGGAGGTCTGGATGAGCTGCTTGATCTCGCGCGCGGCGTCGGCCGAACGCTGCGCCAGTCCCCGCACTTCCTGCGCCACGACGGCAAAGCCGCGGCCGGCTTCGCCGGCGCGCGCGGCCTCGACGCCAGCATTGAGCGCCAGCAGGTTGGTCTGGAACGCGATCTCGTCGATGACGCCGATGATCTTGGAAATCTCCTCGGAGGATTTCTCGATGCCGCCCATCGCCGAGATGGCGGCGCCCACCACCTTGTCGCTGTGGCCGGTGTCGGTCGTCATGTCGACAACCGCCGCACGGGCCTGTCCCGCGCCGGTGGCCGTTGCGGAGACCGAGCGAGTGATTTCCCCGACCGCGGCGACCGTCTCCTCGATGGTTGCGGCCTGCTGTTCGCTGCGACGGGCGAGTTCGTCGGCCGCGCGGCGGATCTCGTCGGTGCCATGCTCAAGCTGGCGCCCTGTGGCGACGATCTGCTGCATGGCATCCTGCAGCCGATCCATGGCCGTGTTGAAATCGTCCTTGATCTTGCGGTACTCGGGCGGGAAGTCGACCTTGAGCCGCGTCGTCAGGTCGCCATCGGCCAGACGTGCGAGCGCCGCGCCGATGAGCTTGACGACGGCCGCCTGAAGCTTGGCGGCCGAACTGCGGGAGGCGTCGTTCTCGTCGCGTTGCTCCTCCATCTGGCGACGCTGCGCGTCGAGTTCCCGATCGGCTTCGAGCTTGTCGAGCGAGGCCTTGCGGAAACCTTCCAGAGAGCGGGCAATGACGCCGACCTCGTCCGAGCGGTCGAGGTTTGGAACGGTCGACTCGAGATCGCCGTTGGAAAGCTTCTCGATGCGCTGGGTGATCGCGCCGAGCGGTCGGCCGACCACGTAGCGTATGCTGAGGAACAGCAGCGCCAGGAGAAGCAGCGCCGAGACCGCCTGGACGCCCGAAGCCCCGATACGGAGCGAGGAACGCGCGGCTTCGACCGGACCGGTGTTCCAGGCCAACGCGACGTAGCCGAGAGGCTTGCCCTCGGCACTCGTCCCGGATGGGGCCACCATCAGCACGTTGCCGTCGATCGCCTCGACCGCCGTGCCATCGCCCGGCGCGGCGAGCAGACGCCGCAGCGAGGTGTCGATCGCCGCGGCCGAAACTCCGGGCGCGGCGAACTCGGCGATGACGTTTCCAGTCGGATCGAAGGCGATGGCGCGCGAAAGAATGCGGTCCTCGTTGGTCTGGTACGCCGCCCAGGCATCCGCGACCACCTCGGGCTTCTTCCAGCGGATGCCGCCAGCCGCCGCCGTGGCGATCTGGCCGGTCTGGATGACCCAGGCATCGGTGGCGAGATCATGGAGGCTGCTCTTCGCCGTCCGGTCGATGAGGGCCACGGAGGCACCGAGACCCGCAAGACTGACGCCGAGCGCGGCCAGCACAAGCTTGAACGTGATTGATCGTTTGCCGAACATGCCAGACACCACCCCCGTACTCCCCGCTCGATACAACGCGCCTCGTGAAGGGCCTCAGAGGCCTTCGACGTCGATTCCGAGCGTGATGGCGCCGATGGCCTGGCCGGTGGCCGGATCGCTGATGGCGATGCTGACCTGCGACTGCAGCCGCTGCGTGGATTCATCCTTTTCGACCTCGTCGATGAAGATGGCTCCCGCACCGACCGGGTAGGTCTTCTGCCACTTGGCCTCGTCGCCCTGCCAGTAGTCCGAGGTAATCTCGCTCTGGCCGACGTTGAGGCCCTTGTTGTCCATCACGAAGGCTTCGGTGATCATGCCGCCCGCTTCCGCCTGCTTGGCGGCGAGGAACTTCGACAGCGCGGTGCCCAGAACTTTGTCGATGAGCGGCTTTGATCCCGCATCGACTTCCGCGCGCCACTGCTTGTCGAGTGCGTCGATGTCGGCCTGGGTCAGCCCGGCATGGGCGGCGTTCTGCTCGTTGATGGCGCCGATCACCACGGGATCGGAGAGCCAGGACTCGATGTTGGCCTTGACGTAGTCGGTGACCGGACCGACGTGCTCCTGAGCGAAGGCCTGGCCGCTGAATGCACCCGCCCAGATAACGGCCGACATGGCCGTTGCAGCAAGAAATCTCATGTTCCACCCCCTTGGCGCCTGACGGCGATCCCGGTCGGGACACCCTTTGCCCCAGCTCCGAATCGCCGAACCGGGGACAGCATCCGTGAGAAAAGTTTCGCGAAACTTAATCAATTATGAACGAACCCTTACATTGGTGGAAATCCAATGGTTTTACACGAAAAAACCCCGGCGCGGGGCGCCGGGGTCGCGTGATCGAGACGGGAGATCGGGCTATTTCTGCAGCTCGGTCCAGATGGCGGTATAGAGGTTACGCGCTTCTTCCGGGCAGGTCAGGGCAAAGGTGCCGGCTGCCTGAAACTCCTCCGGAACGACGATCTCGGGCGCATCGCTCATGCTGGCCGGCATGAACGCTTCCGACCCGTCGATGCCGTTGGCGTATTTCGCGAAGTCCGAGATCATCGCCGCGTTCTCCGGGTCCATGATGAAGTTCATGAACAGCTTGGCGTTCTCGACGTTCCTGGCGTCCTTGAGCACCGCCACGTTGTCCATCCAGATCGGATAGCCTTCCTTGGGATAGCCGTACTTGATGTTCGGGTCCTGCTCGCGCATGCGCAGCGAGGCGCCGTTCCAGTTCACCGTCGCCAGGAAGTCGCGCTTGGTCATGGCTTCGATGTTGCCGTAGTTCATCGAAATCCACTTCGGCTTGGCTTCCAGCAGCTTGTCGCGCACCTGCTTGAGGATCGTCCGGTCGGCCGTGCAGGGCTCGCCGCCCATGTAGGTGATGGCGAGGTGCATCACGTCCGCCATCTCGGGAATGACGTTGATCTTGCCGACCAGCTCGGCCGGCGGATCGAGGAAGATGGCGGAGGTGTTGATGTCGCCCTTGTAGTCGGCGGTGTTGACCGACAGGCCGACGGTGCCCCACTGCCACGGCACGGTGTATTTGCGGCCGGGATCGAACGGCACGTCCTTCCAGCGCTCGGCGACGTGCTTGAAGTTCTCCATCTCGTTCGGATTGGTCTCCAGCAGCAGGTCTTCCCGGATCCAGATCGGAATGACGCTCGCCGACGGCACCACGATGTCGAAGCCGTGGCCGCCCTGGCGCACCTTGGCCAGCGCGGTGTCGTTGGAATCATAGTCGGTGAGCGTCACCTTGACGTCGAACGCCTGCTCGAACTTCTTGATCAGCTCGGGATTGGTGTAGTTGCCCCAGTTGTAGATGTTGAGTTCGCCGGCAGCATTCGCGAGCCCGGAAGAGGCAAGCATCGCGAGGCCCGCGGCGGTCGCGGTCAGTTTCCAGTGCATCGTCGTTCTCCCATTCATTGGCGTCGTTGTATCGTAGCTCAGGTCTTCTTCCTGCTGATCAGGAAGAATACGGTGACGATAGCGACCGAAATTCCGAGGAAGGCGGTCGATATCGCATTGATCTCGGGCGTCACGACGCGACGCAGTTGCCCGAGCATGTAGGTGGGCAGTGTATCCTGACCGGCCGACTTGACGAACTCCGTGATCACGACGTCGTCGAGCGAGATCACGAAGGCCAGCATCAGGCCGGCGATGATGCCGGGCCAGAGGAGGGGCAGGGTCACGCGCCTGAAGGCCTGCCAGGGCGTGGCGTAGAGGTCCGCCGCCGCGGTCTCCAGCGAGGTGTCCATGCTTTCGAGCCGCGCCCGGATCGGCAGGTAGGCGAAGGGAATGCAGAAGGCTGCATGGGCGATCATCAGGTAGCCGAGGCCCGAATAGCCGGTTGCGATCTTGATGCGCGAGAAGAAGATCAGCAGCGCCACCGCGGTCACGATCTCCGGCACCATCAGCGGCTGGTTGATGAAGGCATATTTGAAGGTCAGGCCCCGATAGCGCCGCGTCCGGGTCGTGGCGAGCGCCGCCATCGTGGCCGCCACCGTCGCGATGACCGCCGCCACGCTGGCGATCTGCACGGAGCGGATCGAGGCGTCGACCACCTGCTGGTTGCTCCACGCCTGCACGAACCAGCGGAAGGAAAACCCTTCCCACACCGCGATCGACGTGCCGGAATTGAAGGCGAAGATCACGACGACCGACAGGGGAAGGTAGAGCAGGAAGAAGCAGAACAGCGCGACCGTGGGAAAGCCGGTCTGGCGGCGGATGTCGAACCGGCTAGCCATGATTGCGCGCCCCGGTGCCGGCATAGCGGATGTAGATGAGGAGCGCGGCCAGCACGATGATCAGGAGGGTGATCGAGAGCGAGGCGCCGAGCGGCCAGTTCCGTCCCTGGCCGAACTGCAGCTCGATGAGGTTGCCCAGCATCAGGTTGCGACCGCCACCCAGGATGCGCGGCGTCACATAGGCGCCGAGCGAGGGAATGAACACCAGGATCGAGCCGGCGACGATGCCGGGCTTCACCATCGGCAGGATGATGCGCCGCAGCACCTGGAACCGCGTCGCGTAGAGATCGTAGCCGGCTTCGACCAGCCGGAAGTCGAGCTTTTCCATCGAGGCGTAGAGCGGCAGCACCATCAGCGGCAGGTACACGTAGATCATGCCGATCATGATCGCGGTGTCGGTGTAGATGATCTGGATCGGCGTTGATATCAGCCCGAGCTTCAGGAGGACAATGTTGAACAGGCCCTCGTTGCGGATCACCTCCTGGATGGCGAAAGTGCGGATCAGGAGGTTGGTCCAGAACGGGATCGTGATCAGGAAAAGCCACAGCGCGCGCGTGCGCTCCGGGCGCGTGGCGATGAAATAGGCCGTCGGAAAGCCGAAGATGAAGGCGAACACGGTGGTGGCCAGCGACAGCGTCACCGATCGCCAGAAGATCGCGACGTGCGCGTCGGCGATGGACAGCGTCTCGTCGAAGATGTCGCGTTGCAGGACCACGCTGACCCAGGCGTCGGTCGAAAAGCTCCAGCGCACGTCGCCGTAGGGGCCGGGCTCCAGGAACGAGTAGACGATCACGATCCCGAGCGGTCCGGCGGCGGCGAAGAAGATGATCAGGAGCGCGGGAGCGGAAAGAAGCCAGCGTTTGCGGATGTCGTCGCGTTCGGCCTTGCGGGCGGTTTCTGCGGCGCTCGCCATGCCGTCAGTCCCTCAGAACCTGGGCCGCGCCGGTGCCGACCACGATCGACACCTTGTCGCCCTCTTGCGCGCGCCGGCTGTCGTCTCGCGTGTTCTGCTGGCGCACGATGAAGGTGCCGCCGCCGTCGAGATCGACGTGAAAATGCGTGTCGGTGCCGAAATAGACGATGTTCGCCAGTGTGCCTGAAAGCTCGCCGCCTGCTTCGGCCAGCCGCGCATGCTCTGGTCTGATCACCACCGTCACCGTCCCGGACGGGGAGAAGCCCTCCGGAACCGAGGCGTCGATGACGGCGCCGGACGCGAGCCGGACGGCGGCCCGGTCGGGGGTCGACGATTCCACGGCTGCCTCGAGGAAATTGGTTTCGCCGATGAAGTCGGCCACGAAGCGCACAGCCGGCCGATCGTAGATGTCCTTCGGCGAGCCGACCTGAAGGATGTTGCCCGCCGACATGACCGCGATGCGGTCCGACATGGTCAGCGCTTCTTCCTGGTCATGGGTCACGAAGATGAAGGTGATGCCGGTCTCCAGCTGCAGGCGCTTCAGCTCGATCTGCATCTCCTTGCGCAGCTTGAAGTCCAGCGCCGAGAGCGGCTCGTCGAGGAGCAGCACCTTGGGCTGCGGCGCCAGGGCGCGCGCCAGCGCGACGCGCTGTTGCTGGCCGCCCGAGATCTGCGCGGTCGACCGGTTTCGCAACTCCTCCATGCGCACGAGCTTGAGCATCTGGGTCACGCGCGCATCGATCTCGGCCTTCGGACGGCCGAGCATTTCGAGGCCGAACGCGATGTTTTGCGCGACCGTCAGGTGCGGGAACAGCGCGTAGCTCTGGAACACGGTGTTGACCGGCCGCTTGTAGGGCGGCAGCGGGGCGATGTCCTGACCGTGCAGCAGGATTTCGCCTTCGGTCGGGAAATCGAAACCGGCGATCAGCCTGAGCAGGGTCGTCTTGCCGCATCCGGACGGCCCCAGAAGCGTGAAGAACTCGTTTTCCCGTATGGCGACGGAAACGTCCTTGAGGGCGTAGACCTTGTCGGGGCCGAAGCCGAAGACCTTCGTCACATGCCTGACGTCAATGGCGATCTGATCCGGTGTGTCCGGCAAAATGCACCCCTCTTGTGAAGCCGTCCTCCGCCGTTGTCCGGCGGATGGTTGTTCTTGAGACCAATGTCACCACATGGCATCGCGCTTGGCAACCAAGCCTTTGGAGCTGGCGGCCGACGTCGCGACGCAACGACCATGCCATCTTCAGGCCTGATACGTGATACGGCCGCCGCAGATGGTGGTGACCGGGCGGATCTCATGCAGCGCTTCCGGCGCCACGGCCTCGACGTCGCCGGAAAGCACCACGATATCAGCGAGGTAGCCGGCCTTCAGCCGCCCCTTGCGATGCTCCATGAATTCGGCGTAGGCGCCTTCCACCGTGTAGCCGGCGATCGCCTCGTGCAGGCTGAAGGCGTGGTCGGGCAGGTCGTCTGCCCAGCGCTTGCGCACAATGGCGGCCTGGATGCCCGCGATCGGGTCGATCGGCGATACCGGCCAGTCGGAGGCGAAGACGACATGCGCGCCCGTCTCCTTGATGGTGCGCCAGGCATAGGACAGGCGCCAGCGGTCGCGCCCGATCTTCGACACGGTGGGCTCGAGCGGCAGGCCCATGGAACCGGGCGGATGCGGAGGCTGCATGGAGGCTATGACGCCGAGGTCCGCGAAGCGCGGGATGTCGGCGTCTGTCGTCACTTCGATGTGCTCGATCCGGTGGCGGCTGTCGCGCGCTCCGTTGGCGTTTGCCGCCGCCTCATAGCCGTCGAGCACCGTGCGCACAGCCCCGTCGCCGATGGCATGGACGGCGATCTGCAGGCCACGCCGGTCGATCTCGGTCGCGAGTTCCGCGAACTCCGCGTCGGAGAAATAGGGCTCGCCGCGCCATCCCGGCATGTCGCCATAGGGCTCGATCATGTACGCGGTCCCCGAATCGAGCACGCCGTCCATGAACACCTTGACCAAGCCGGACGAGACCCATTCGGACGCGTAGTCCTGCGCCATCCGGGAGGCTTTTTCCAGGTCAGCGAGCGTCATCGGCTTCTTGAAGTGGAACGGAATCTGCCCGCGGCAGAGCAAGCCGCCTTCCGCCTCGATCTCCGCCAGGATCTCGAGCTGGTAGAGGTTGCCGTCCATGTTCTGGAATGAGGTGATGCCGTGGCTGGCGGCATATTCAAGGCCGCGTCGCATGATCGCCTTGTCGGCCTCCCACTCCTGCGGCGTCGGCTTGCGAAGGGGTTCGCCGCCGGTCTGGATGCCGAGCCGCACCCGGCTTTCGCCGGCCAGGTGGACCACCGGCGTCATCGCCTCGGATTCGCGCAACTCGCCGGTGGCCAGCCCGTCCGGCCCCATGACGACCTCGTTGCCGGGGTTGCAGGCCTTGCCGTGCAGCAGGCCGGCCATCTCCAGCGCTTTCGTGTTCGCCCACATCGTGTGGTGATCGGGCGCCACCAGCGCCACCGGCCGGTCGGCAACGATGCGGTCGATGTCGTGCCGGGTCGGCGCCCGGCCGTCGAGGATCGTGTAGTCGCAGGCCTGGCCGAACAGCACCCTGTCGTCCGGGCGAGCCGCCGCATAGGTCTTCAGCTTCTCGGACAGCGCGTCGAAGCCGTGCACGCCGAAGAGCTGGAGGTGGACGAGTTCGGCCGCCCCCATGAACAGGTGCACGTGGCTCTCGATGAAGCCGGGCAGCACCGAGGCGCCCTTCGCATCGATCATGGTGGTGCCGGATCCCGTCCATGCCGCCGCGTCGGAGGCCGAGCCGACGAAGGCGATCTCGCCGTCCATCACCACCAGAGCTTCCGCGCGAGGGTTGCCCTCGTCCATTGTCAGGACGCGGGCATTGGTGACGATGAGATCGGCAAGCCTTGGCATGATGTGTGTCGTTCCCCTGTTTTGTCGAAGGCTACCACCGACATCGGCCTTGGCGCCATGCCAGCCCGCCGGGGCACTTTGGCCCAGTCGATTCTCCATCCGGCCCTCTTGCCCGCGCCCGGCAAGCTTCGGAAAATCATCCTGCGGTTTTCCACTCGAAAACCACGCGCGGACAGGTGTTCCGGCGGACGGAACGTTGGCGAAGCCGCGCAAGTCTGCTTAGGGTTCCTCCCGGAGAGACGATCGACCAGTGGGGACAGAATGAAGACCATCTATTCGCCCCGGCACGCGGGTCATGCCGGCAATGTCGAGTTGATGACGGGCAAGATCATGCCGGCCTTCGAAATGCCGTCGCGCGCCGAGTTCATCCGGTCGCGGGCCGAAGAAGTCGGCCTCGGGCCGATCCTGCCGCCAGACGAGTTCGACCTCGATACCGCCCGCCGCGTCCATGACCCCGCCTATGTCGACTTCATGCCGACGGTCTGGGAGCGCTGGACGGCGGCCGGCTTCGGCGGCACGGCGCTGCCCTACACCTGGCCGACGCGCGGCCTGCGCGGCGACGTCGTGCCCGACGTCATCGAGGCGCAGCTCGGCTACTATTCGTTCGACGCGGGCGCCGGCTTCGTCGAAGGAACCTGGGACGCGATCAAGTCCTCCCACGACGTGGCGCTGACGGCCGCGGCGCTGGTTTCGGGCGGGGAGCCGGCCGCATTCGCGCTCTGCCGTCCGCCGGGACACCACGCCGGACGCGCCTTCATGGGCGGCTACTGCTACCTGAACAACGCCTCGATCGCCGCGCAGTGGCTGATCGACAACGGCGCCAGCAAGGTCTCGATCCTCGACGTCGATTATCATCACGGCAACGGCACGCAGGAAATCTTCTACGGACGCGGCGACGTCCAGGTGCTGAACCTGCACGGCGACCCGAAGATGGAATACCCCTATTTCCTCGGCTACGCCGACGAGCGCGGGGAGGGCGAGGGCGAAGGCTTCAACCACAACTATCCGCTGCCCTGGGGCACCGACTGGGACGGCTGGGGGGCGGCCCTCGTCGATGCCTGCCTGAAACTCGTCGCCTATGGGCCGGATGTCGTCGTCGTGTCGCTCGGCGTCGACACGTTCGAGCGGGATCCGATCTCCAAGTTCAAGCTCGTCACCGAGGATTATCCCAAGATCGGCCGCCGGATCGCCGCGCTCGGCCTGCCGACCCTCTTCGTCATGGAAGGCGGCTACGCCGTCGAGGAGATCGGCGTCAACGCGGTCGGCGTGCTGACGGGCTTCGAGGAAGGCAACAGTTGAGCACGACCGTCACGCTCGGCGTCGTCCAGTTCGCCTGCGCCGACGACGTGGCGCAAAACGTCGCGACCGCCTCTCGACTGGTCCGCGACGCGGCGGCGCGCGGCGCCAACGTCGTGCTCGTGCAGGAGCTCTTCGAAGGGCTCTATTTCTGCCAGGAGGAAGACCCGAGCCACTTCGACCGTGCCCGGACGCTGGAGGGGCATCCGACGATCGCGGCCTTCAAGGCCCTGGCGCGCGAACTGGGCATCGTCATCCCTGTCTCCTTCTTCGAGCGCCGAAACCAGGCCTACTTCAATTCCGTCGCCATGGTCGACGACACCGGGACGGTGCTCGGCGTCTACCGAAAGTCGCACATTCCCGACGGGCCGGGCTACGAGGAGAAGTTCTACTTCACGCCCGGCGACACCGGCTTCAGGGTCTGGCCGACCCGCTTCGGCGCCATCGGCATCGGCATCTGCTGGGACCAGTGGTTTCCCGAGGCGGCGCGCGCCATGGCGCTCATGGGCGCCGAGATGCTGCTCTATCCGACCGCCATCGGCTCGGAGCCCGGCCGGCCGGACTTCGATTCCATGGAGCACTGGCGCATCACCATGCGCGGCCATGCCGGCGCCAACCTGATGCCGGTGGCGGCCGCCAACCGGATCGGCGTCGAGACCGTTGGCGGCCGCACCCAGACCTACTACGGCTCCTCCTTCATCGCCGGCGCCACGGGCGAGCTTGTCGCCGAAGCCGGCCGGGATGGCGAGGCGGTGCTGATCGCCAGTTTCGACCGGACAGCACTCGCCCGCCAGCGCGCGGCCTGGGGCCTGTTCCGCGACCGTCGGCCCGAACTCTACGGCGCGCTGGCGACGACCGACGGCGGTTGACCGCTTCGTGATGACTGCCATGCGCCGGGGCGCTACCACCGGCGGCGCAACTGTGGTGTATCGAGGGATCGGCGAAAGGGACCGGTGGCATGGCTGGCGAAGCGGGCGGCAACGAACTGGTCCAGGTTGTGGTGCTGCTGGCCGCTGGCGTCGTGGCGGTGCCGATCTTCAAGCGCCTCGGCCTCGGCTCGATCCTCGGCTATCTCGCCGCCGGCCTGGTCATCGGCCCCTTCGGCTTCGGCCTGTTCGATGACCCGGAAGCCATCCTCCACGTCGCCGAACTCGGCGTCGTCATGTTCCTGTTCATCATCGGGCTCGAAATGCGACCCTCGCGGCTGTGGGGCCTGCGCAGGGAGATCTTCGGGCTCGGGCTGCTCCAGGTCGCGCTCTGCGCCGCGCTCCTGACCGGCGTCGGCATCGCGCTGGGACTTGCGCCCGTCGTCGCCTTCGTCGCGGGGGCCGGCTTCGTGCTCACCTCGACGGCGATCGTCATGCAACTGCTCGAGGAGCGCGGCGACATCGCCACCCCGGCCGGCCAGCGAATGGTCTCGATCCTGCTGCTCGAGGACCTGATGATCGTGCCGCTTCTGGCCCTGATCGCCTTCCTGGCACCGGGCGGCGAGGAAGCCACACTCTCTTCGCGCCTCACCGATGTCGGCATCGGCGTCGGCGCCATCGTCGGCCTGCTCGTCGCCGGACGCTGGCTGCTCAATCCGCTGTTTCGCATCCTGGCCGACGCGCATGCCCGCGAGGTGATGACGGCCGCGGCCCTGCTGGTGGTGCTCGGCTCCGCGCTCGCCATGCAGCTCGGCGGCCTGTCGATGGCGATGGGCGCGTTCCTGGCCGGCGTGCTCCTGTCCGAATCGAGTTTCCGCCACCAATTGGAGGCCGACGTCGAGCCGTTCCGCGGCATCCTGCTCGGCCTGTTCTTCCTCGCCGTCGGCATGTCGCTCGACCTTGCCGTTGTGGCCGCGAACTGGGTGATCGTGGCGCTGTCGGTCGTGGTCTACATGGCCGTGAAGGCGGCGGGCATCTACGCCGTGGCGCGCGGCCTGCGCCACGGTCATGGCCAGGCGCTGGAGCGGGCCGTCGTGATGGCGCAGGGCGGCGAGTTCGCCTTCGTGCTCTATTCGGCGGCGGCCGGCGTCGGCCTGATCGACGGCGAGACCAACGCGATCCTCACCGCGATCGTCATCATCTCGATGGTGCTGACCCCGCTGGCGATCATCGGCCTGCGTCGCCTGATGCCGCGGCCGACGCCCGACATGAACGGCGTCGACATGGCCGACGGGCTCGACGGCAGCGTGCTCGTCATCGGTTTCGGCCGCTTCGGCCAGGTCGCCAGCCAGCCGCTGCTGCTCAAGGGCATCGAGGTATCGATCATCGACAACGACGTCGAGATGATCAAGGTCGCCGCCACCTTCGGCTTCAAGGTCTATTACGGCGACGGCGCCCGGCTCGACATCCTGCATGCCGCCGGCGCCGGACGCGCGCGCGCCGTGCTGGTCTGCGTCGACAAGGCGGAGACCGCCGTGCGGATCGTCGAACACCTGAAGGCGGAGTTCCCCCTCGTGCCGGTTCTGGCGCGCGCCTGGGACCGGGGTGCGGCGCTCGACCTGATCCATGCCGGCGTCGACTTCCAGATCCGAGAGACGCTGGAATCCGCCTTCGTCTTCGGCGGGACGACGTTGAGAATCCTCGGCCTCGAGGAAGCAGAGGCCGCGGAGATCATGGCGGATGTCCGCCGCCGCGATTCCGAGCGGCTCGACATGCAGCTCACCGGCGGCATCTATGCCGGAACCGGCCTGTTGAAGGGCAACGCCCCGACGCCGGCGCCGCTTGCCCAGCCAAGGAAGCCGGGCCAGGTGATGAATCCCGGCGCGACGCCGTCTCCGCCGTCGGAGGCTGGAACCGGCGACTGACCGGCCGATGCGGCCGCTCACGCTCGCTGATCGTTCCTCGCCCTGAAAGCGCGACAGTCCGAATTCCCAAGACTTTCCATAACCGGAGGCAGGGTCGTTAAGGTTGTTGCGTTAGCATCCATGCCGCAAAGGTCGCGCGGCGGCGCGCTGGGGGATCGATGATCGTGACGACAGGCAGGCTCCACTACGTCGACTGGCTGCGGGTTCTCGCCTTCGGCCTGCTGATCTTCTACCACTGCTCGGTCGCCTTCTTTCCGGACATGTCCTGGCTGGTGAAGAGCGCGCAGACCAGCCAGGCCCTGTCCTGGGCCATGGACTTCCCGCGCGCCTGGCGGCTGGCGCTGCTCTTCTTCGTCTCGGGCATGGGCACCTGGTTCGCGTTCCGCTCAGCGCCCGGCCTTGCCTTCCTGCGCGACCGCACCCTGCGCCTGCTCGTGCCGCTCCTGTTCGCCATGGCGGTCGTGGTGGTGCCGCAGGTCTGGCTCGAGCGCGTGATGGAAGAGGGCTACCAGGGCTCGCTGTTCACCTTCTGGATCGAACGCTACTTCACCGAAGGCAAGTATCCCTCGGGCAACATCACCTGGGCGCATATGTGGTTCGTGGCCTACCTGCTGGTCATGGCCGTCGGGCTGTTCCCGATCTTCCATTTCCTGAAGTCCGCGCGCGGGGAGCCGATGTCCAAGGCCTTCGCGGTTTTCATGCGCTCGCCCTTCGTGCACCTGCTCTTTCTCGTGCCGCTGGCGCTCAACCTGGCCCTGTCGCCGTTCTTCCCCCGCCAGACCAATGCGCTCTACAATGACGGCGCCTGGTTCGCGGTGTGGGCGTCGTGGTTCGGCTTCGGCTTCCTGTTTGCCCGCCATCACGCCGAGATCGTCGGCTCAATCGTCGCGCGCCGCTGGGTCAGCGCGGCGCTGGTGCTCGGCCTCACGGTTGTGCTCTATGCCTCCTGCTTCCTGCCCGCGCCAGACGCCGCCGGATCGCTCGGTTCGTGGGAGAACCAGACGCCGGCGTTCAAGGCGCTGGTCCTTGCACTCGCCTGGACGATGATCCTGACGGCCGTCGGCTTCGCCCCCGTCCATCTCGACCGAGGGAGCGCCGCGCTTTCCTGGCTGAACGGCAAGGTGTTTGCCCTCTACATCGTCCACCAGACGGTGATCGTGTGGGCGCTCTACCTGGTGCTGCCGATCGAGGCCGGCGCCTGGCCCACGTTCGGGCTGGTGGTTCTGGTCACGGCCGCGCTGTCGCTCACGATCGCCATGGCGGCCGAGCGCCTGCCCTGGCCGCTGCGCCTCGCCTTCGGCTTTGGCGACCGCCCCGCCGCGCGGCGTGCCGGGCACGCCGCGCCTCGGTCGACCACCGCGCCAGGCGAATGAGCGGTGGCCGCGCGTGCGGCCACCGAAAGGACAGGCCGGCAAGCCCGCGCTTCGTGCTTCCCGGTCATCCTGCACCGCCTGGTAGTGTGCGGAGAGTTCTGCAAATTCGCCGAGAGGGGCGGTCATGGCAGGCTGGTGATGTTCAACGTCACCTGATTCCCGCGAAGGAGCGCCACCATGACCAAGACCGAAGGTAAGACCGCCAGCGCCGCCGTAAAAGACATTCTGCTTTCGAACCCCGATGGGCTGCGCGATGTGATCCGCGCCGTGATGCAGGAGGTTCTGGAAGCCGAGATGGACGAGGCGCTCGCTGCCTCGAAGAGCGAACGCACGCCGGAGCGGCTCGGCTACCGTTCGGGCCATTACGGCCGCACGCTGGTGACGCGTGTCGGCAAGCTCGAGCTCAAGGTGCCGCAGGACCGGCAGGGCCGCTTCTCGACCGAGCTGTTCGAGCGCTACCAGCGTTCGGAGCGGGCCTTGGTGGCGACGCTGGCGGAGATGTATGTGCAGGGCGTCTCGACCCGCAAGGTCAAGGCGATCACCGAGGAACTGTGCGGCCACGCCTTCTCGGCCTCGTCGATCTCTGCCATCAACAAGCGGCTGGACGAGAGCCTCGCCGCCTTTGCCAGGCGCCCGCTTCAGGAGCCCTTTCCCTATCTCATCCTCGACGCGCGCTACGAGAAGGTGCGCGAGGGAGGCGTGGTGATGAGCCAGGCGGTGCTGATCGCGGTCGGCATCGACTGGGACGGGCGGCGCCAGATCCTGGGCGTCGAAATGGCCAATCGCGAGAGCCGCTCGGCCTGGCGGGACTTTCTCGTCGGCCTGAAGGCGCGTGGCCTCAAGGGCGTCGAACTGGTCGTGTCCGACGACCATGCCGGCCTCGTCGCGGCAATCGGCGAGGTCATCCCAGAAGCTGCCTGGCAGCGCTGCTACTTGCACTTCCTCAGGAACGCGCTCGACCACCTGCCCAGGAAGCATGGCGACGACTGCCTGCAGGAACTGCGCTGGCTTTACGATCGACGCGATCTCGCCGAGGCCAAGGCCGATCTCGCCACCTGGCTCGCCAAGTGGTCAGGCAAGTATCCGCGCCTGACGGGCTGGGCGGAGGAGACCATCGAGCAGACGCTCACCTTCTTCCGGCTGCCACGACAGCACCACAAGCACCTGAAGTCCACCAACATGCTCGAGCGTCTCAACGAGGAGATCCGGCGCCGAACCTACGTCGTGCGCATCTTCCCCAACACCGAGAGCTGCCTGCGCCTCGTGCGCGCGCTCGCGGTCGAAACCAACGAAAACTGGATGGAGGCCAACCGTTACCTCAACATGGACGACCTCAGAGAGCACAAGAAGCTCGAACTCCGAAAAGCCGCATGACCAGAGCCGTGGCCGCCCAATTTGCAGAACTTGACGCACACGACCCGCAACTTCCTGATTTATATAGACAATCTGACCCATACAAAGTGCTCTGCTGGCTTGCCATTTGGCAGGGTAACACCGGGGTAACACAATCGCGTGATTTCGTGCTCAAAACCTGGCCGCGTCGGTGGCGCATCGTCGCGCAGCTTCGGCGGCGGTGGCACAGGAATCGGAGCGCCGGCTGCCGCTCGATCAACGTGGACTCAGGCGCCCGAGCAGTGCAACCAGGTCGGCCTGTCGGCTGGTCCCCGTCTTGCCGAAGATCGCCTTGAGCTGGTTGCGCACCGTGTGGACGGTTACGGACTGCGTGTCCGCGTAGGTCTTCAGTGACTGTCCTTCGGCGAGGGCAACCGCGACCGCCGCTTCCGCCGGCGTCAATCCGTAGAGCGACGCCAGGACCTGCTTGGCCGGACGACCGGCTTTCGACGGATCCTTCACGATCAGCATGGCGATGGGTGTCGTCTCGCCGAAAACTGCTTTCGCCATGCCGGCGCCCTCGACCTCGCCATTGACCGGGAAAGGCAGAAGCATCGAAAGATGGGGCGTTCCGCTGTCCTTCTCCCGGATCGTGAAGACATCGGGCAGTTCCGTCAGCAGGCCAGATCGCATGGCGGCCAGCGTTTGGCGGATCGTCTCACTCGCACGTGTGTCGAACGCGCGAAGCCTGCGGGACCCATCGAGATGGAACAGCGTTCCCGGCCTCGACAGCCTGTCGGCCTGCGCGTTCTGATGACTTACGCTACCGTCCCGGTCGAGGAGGATGACCGCATAACCCACATGGTCCAGCGCCTCGCGGTATCCCTGACCCACGAGCTTTGCCTCCGACAGGGCACGATAGGCGCCGAACGCCCTGCGGAAATGGGGTGCCAGCAGATCGAGCAGTTCGATCCATTGCCTCTCCTTCTCGTCCCGGTCCTTGAACCGGATGTTCCCACCGACGATGATGAAGCGGTCGCCGTCATTGAACAGGACGATGCCGCCGCCGCCGCCGATCTCCTCCTGCGGGCGTAGCCAGTCGTTGAAGAACTCCGTCTTAATCAATTCCGCCGTTGGGCAGTAGGTTTCGCTGTATCTCGCCTTGCCGACTTCGGAGCGGGCAACGCCGGGAATCCAGGCATTCCTCTCGTGGTAATAGGCGTTGTAGGTGTCGAGCATGGCGGGGTCGTACATGCTGCCGGAGAGCGACAGTTGCCTGTTCAGGTCGATGTCGTGCCCGAACATGTGTGTGTGAATATGGCCCATCGAAGTGGACAATATCTCGAGGACCGACTGCCAGTCCTCGTTTATCGGAGCGCTGTAGATGGTTTCCAGTATGGCATTGTACTGCTTCAAGGAAATCTGGCTCAAAGCAATAGCCTCCGTCACCGTTCGCGCGGCTCGACCGCGCGCTTCCGGAAGCAGGTTAACCTCTAAGGACCACGAGCGCAATCTTTCGGTGCTTAAGGCGTGAATTGGAAAGTTCGTTTGGATTCATGGTTTTGCGAGCCGGCGCGTGAGCAGGCCGACCTGCACGACGCGCATGACGCAAATGCATCATGACCCGATGCCGTTCGGGTGATCAGTTGGGAGCATGGCAATCTTCCCCCGGCTCAGCCGCCGGGTCTCGAAGATCGATGCCGGACAATGGTCGAAACGGAGTCGTGGACGTGATCAAGGCCTTCAACACACGCATTGCCCAATCATTCCGGGACGTTGCACGCCGATCGGCGGTGGTCGCGCTTCTTGTCCCGATCTCGCTTGCACCGTTCGTGGAGTTCGCGGAAGCGTCCTCGATCGCGGAGCTTCGAGGGAAACGAGTACGCTCCGGCATTGTCACGGGCTTCCGGTGGTGCAGAGGGTCGGTGTGCAGCGGCATCGCGGCGATACCTGTCAGCGTGAACATATACGCCGACAAGTCTGGAAAGCTTTTCCTGTATGACGAAGTCAAGGGCGGAAAATCTGGCAGCGGTGAGATTTTCGGCAAGAATGGCGTCGAGATGACGAGAAATATAAAGGGAGGAAAGGGGGATACCTATAGTTTGCGCGTTCGTCCCAACTCAAGGGGCGCCGCGGTCACATACACGAATGACTTCAGGTCAAACGGTTATATCGGCACTTACAATTTTTCGATCGTCGTTAACGGCTCCTCCTGTACGGTACAGGACGTCTCGGTCAAGCATAGAAGCAGGGATGCCAAATACAAGCTGCGAACCGACATACCGGTGAGCACGGCCTGCAGGATCGTCTCAAATTAAAGAATATCGCGCCCAATCCGACATTCGAATCCCGTTGGGAAGAACACCCAGAAGGGATGGAAACGTCGGAATCTGGCCTTAGAGCAATGTCCGATCAGATTGAAACAATTCTGTTTGCCGTTAGCGAGGCGATCCGCAAGAAGGCCAGCGAAGGTCGACGTAGCGCATCGATCCGTTCCCGGCAGAATGGTTCAATCTGGTCGGACATTGCTACTCTAGGGTTTGACGTTGCGGATTTCGACTCTCCGGTTGAGGTCATTTTCGGGATCGTCCGGAAAGGCCAGTTGGCTTTCGCCCTGGCCGATCGACGCCAGCCGGGAGAGTTCGATGCCGTAATAGAAGGCGAGGTGGTTGCGGACGGCGAGCGCCCGCTTTTCCGAAAGAGCGAGGTTGTAGGCGTCCGATCCCTTCGCGTCCGTGTGGCCGACGATGACGAAATTGGATCCCTTCAGCCGCTCGTCCTGCAGCGCCACGCCAAGCGCCTTCAACGTGATCAGCGCCTCGTTGGCGAGCTCGGCCGAATCGTACGCGAAATTGACTTGCAGATCGATGCTCGGGGACATCTCCTCCTGGCCGGGCTCAACGGTCACGCCGCGAAGCGACCGCGTCTGGGCGCCATGCGGCAACAAGGCGCGTACGATGTCTTCGGCGGACCGGTCCTGACCGTGGGCGTCGCCGCACGCTAGCGTCGCGATCGAGATCGCGGATATGGCGCTGATAAGATACCTCATTGCGGCTCGACTTCTCCCTTCTTGGTCACGAATGCCCGATAGGACGCGCTGACCAGCCGCTGGCTTTCTCCGTCCGGAGACTCGAGGATGGCGCGCCTCAAGGCCGTGAGGAACTCTCGTTCCGTTTCGATTTGGGGACGGGGGCTCGGGAAGAGCGGGCTGCGCGAGGAAATCGCCAACATCATCTCGTTGCCGAACGGTTCGCTGATCCGGAACTTCGGACCGGCCTTGCCATCGCCAAGCTTGATGTGGGTGCCGGGGGCAAGCGTTCGCAACGTCGTTGCATCGGACTGTCGCAGATGCACGACGGATCCGTCCGCCTGGACGTAGGCAAGGTGAAGGTAGCTCTGGAAGGCGGGCGTCTTGATGTCGAAGACGAGCAGGCTCCCCTCCGACAGTCCGTCATCCTCGGTCTGGTACAGGATTTCCGGTCGCTGCGGCATCGAGAGTTGCTCGTCGAGCGTCAGCAGGGTCTCGCATTGAGGCCAGGGCCGCAACTCCGCGTGGTTCAGGATCGACTTGCCGGCGAGTTGCGCGTTCAGCTTTTCCATGTCGTCGGTCGATCCGACGAAGCCGCTCGCGACAATCCGGCCGTCGCGGACCCCAATGGAAACGCGGCCGCATTCGAGACCGCTGATGACGACGCCGGGATCCACGATCGTCGGTCCGGGCCTTGGTGTCGGGGCAGGAACCGGACCCGGCTCCGGGATCACGATAGGCGCCGGCCGCGGACGCGCGTCGACGCGTATCACGTACGCCTCGCGCACCTCCTTCTCGAAGGTATCGTAGGAGACCCATGCATAGCCGCCATCCCCCCACTTCCTGCCCCAGGAGTTGATCAGCCGGAACGCCTGCTTGCGCTCGTCGTAGCCGGTCACGGTCATGGCATGATGTCCGCTCTCTTGCGAATTGTCGCCCTTGTAGATTTTGGCGCCTCGCAGGCGATGAAAATTCTTGCGCACCCGCATCGATATGATGACCGGGTTGCCTTGCGCCAGTTCGCCCTTCAACTGATCCAGCCGGGCGCTGTCGACAAACCGCCAGTCGGCAATCCTGAACTCCGTGGCGCTCGCTTTCGCTTGGGAGGATGGCGCCGCGCATCGACGGTCGTTGTACGGAAAATCCTTCAGCGACCTCGCACCGGTCTGGAGCAGATCGAGGGCCACGGGAATGCGAGATCCGGAATCGCAATCGGTGGGATCCGCCAGGATCGAATTGTAGATGTAGGCGGGGCTTGGGATGTTGGACTGGTTTCTGACTGGCTTGTTTTCGACGGTCTGCGAATAATAGGCGCGCGCCGCATAACCCACCGCCCAGCCCACGCAGGAACCCTGAATGCCTTGATTGCCTGGGGCGGGGAAATGGCGAGACAGGTCGACCTTCTCGGGCAGGAACGCTCGGAAAGTCGGAGTGGACGGGAAGCTCCGCAGCAATCTTTCGTCCGTGGGCAAGGCACCGCTGGCGAAGATGTGTTCGTCGCCGGGATCGATCTCTTCTTGTGCCGAAAGCGGAGCCGAAAGGAACAGGGACGCGGCCATGGCGAGAAAAAGCCCGCCACGATAGGCATTTCGAGAATCCGCCGTCGCCGTTCGGGGACGGACTTTCACCCTGGCTAGTCGCAATGCCGCACTCCGTTGAAATTGAAGCAATTGCCGCCGCCGCCGGCAGGCTTTCGCTCCACCTTGCGTTCAGCCTGGCGCCGTACGCAGATGCCTTTCGTCGATAGCACCTGGCCCGCGCCGCAGATCTTGAGAACGCACTGCTCGCCCCTGGCTTCATGGCGCGCATCGCAGGTCAGCGGACACACGCGGTCGCCGAAAGGCTGGATCATGTCCAGCAGGGTTTGGGACGGTTCCTCGCCTGGGAGTTCGAGGCTGGCAAAGCGCGCGAACTCCGAAACCGCACGGCGGCTCATGTTTCCCCACACCCCGTCGACGGTTCCGCCATAGCATCCGGCGCGCTTGAGTTCCGCCTGAAGACTGCGAGCGAGTGCCACGGCGTCCACCGGCGTCGGAGCGGGACGTGGCGGCGGGTTGATTTCGGGGCCGGGCGACGGACGTGGATCGAGGCTTGCCAGGTACTGGCGAACGCCCTCAAGGTATCGTCCGGACGGGAACTTTCGAAGGTATTCCGCGGCGGGTGCCGGATGATTGCTCGTCAAGGCCGCCTGAAAGGCGCGCTGCTCACGCGCCAAGCCGACGAGCGCGACGAGCCGAGCGTCCGCGGGGCGGCTCTGCAATTCGCGTTCACAGATGAGCAGGATGCTCGGATAGTCGTTGAAGAGGATGTCGGAGCGCGATGCGTTCGGACTGACCAATGCCGCGCAGGCCAACGTCGCCGGCGGCTCCATGGATCGCGGCCGAAAATAGAAATCGCCCAGCAGTTGATCGTAATAGCTGGGCGTTTGCGAGTGCCCCGCACCGGTCAATGCGGCCTGCCGCACCTCCTGCCGCAGTTCGCGCACCATGGATCGCAATTCGAGGCCTTCACGATTCATGTGCTTGAGGAGGCTGCGGGTAAACAGCCCGTTCCGGTCAGTATCCTTGGCGCCAAGCGAGTCG
Organism: Mesorhizobium sp.; assembly: GCA_051860465.1. Lineage (GTDB taxonomy): Bacteria > Pseudomonadota > Alphaproteobacteria > Rhizobiales > Rhizobiaceae > Aquibium. Next base: position 60,702 of record JBHYDY010000008.1, on the reverse strand, counting down.
AGCGCGGCCTCGCCAGCGCCGGCGGCATAGATGACGAATGTTCCGCTCGGCGGATCGACGCGGCCAAGACCACGCGTATTGCCGAGCGACCGCTTGCCCGGACCGGCGAACGGGTTGTCCCTGCAGGCATCCAGGATGACCAGCGTCACCCGTGCGGAACGCAACTCGAAGTCCTGCAAGAGGTCCGAAAGGCTTATCGCCTCGCTGCGCAGGAGACGGTCCTGCTCGGATGAAAGAAGGGGGACGTCGATGGGGAAGAGATAGTTCGAGCCCTGCAACTCCACGCCGTGCCCGGCATAGTAGAATAGGACCTCCGTGTTCGAATCGATGGTCCGAAGGAACTCACTTATCACGCGGTTCATGCCGCTTCGATCGAGATCCAGTGCGAGGAATACACGGTACCCGAGATCGCGCGCGGAGTCCGCCACCGCGCCGGCGTCGTTGGTGGTGTTCTTGAGAGCGGTGACCGAGCGGTAGGCTGCGTTGCCGATGACCAGGGCCATGCGCTTGGTGTCGCCCGTGCCCTGTTTCGGCTCGAGGACTTGAAACCGCGCATGACCGAGAGTCGGCCACAGAAGGAACGTCGCGACCATCATCATCCAGACGATGTTTCTGATTTTCACGTCCGGCAGGGCAACGGTTATCGGCATGTGCGGCTGCTCATCTATTCATCGCGGATGACAAATTCAGTCGGGCTCTGGAACGGCCTATTTCTTGTGGAATGCGCGAGATTTCTGGATGAAATTGGCTCGTTTGTTTCCATGGGTTTTCTCCGGCCTCACATTGTTTCATTCGGAGCCTCACCTCTTCCCGGAGAAACGAGACACCGGCATGGGTTGCTTTGGATCGCCGTTCGTCCGCGACCTGCAACCCGATCGTCCACTAGCCCGAGATCGAGCACTTCTGTGAGGATCTGAAGTTGTGGGCGGCAGTCGTGGATCCGGTAATTCGGAGCCGGTATTCGGTGACCTGGCAGCCCTTGCCGGATACGGATATCGCAAGCTTGTAGTCTTGGTTCACGTTGTAGGTGCCGCCACCTCCGTCCGTCGTGGACCACCTCCCGACTGTGTTTCTGCGCATGTGGACCTGGATCTTGCTTTCGGTGACCTTGCTCGATACGGAGCCGCTCCAGGTTTCGGAGGCGCGCATTTTGCCATTGCGCTTGCGGACATAGCCATCCGTGCAGCGCTCCACCCTGTCGCCATAATTTGACTTGCAGGCATTCTTGACCGGCGCCGTTCCGTTGACCGGGATGATCCAGCCATATCCCTTTGGCAGATTTTCACCCGCGCCCTCACCGCAACTGATGAGTTCGTGGCCGTAGAAGAGCTGATCCCTGGCGATGCGGATTGAGGAGCGGTGCACGCACGAGAGGCCGGAAGTCGAGGACGTGTAGGTGAATTGTATCGTCTTTCCCTGAAGGTTCTTCGGTGTCGCCTCTGCCGACGTGGCCGAAAGAAACGAGAGACACAGACAGGCAAGTCCGATTGTCGCGGCAATCATGGCGCCAGATGGAGTCCGCCTGGCCATCGCCATCTCAATATGCATCGTCGACTCCCAAGTGAGTGAGCACGACAGGCGCGCGCACAATCACAATGCAGGGTCGCCAGGATGGCGTCATGGCCCATTTGGGCTAGGCTCTGCCGAGGTTCACCGCACGAGGCTTCGGCGCGGCGCCGTGCGATGAATCTCGACAGACCCTAGAGCCGCGCCAGACCAATGCGCTCTACAATGACGGCGCCTGGTTCGCGGTGTGGGCGTCGTGGTTCGGCTTCGGCTTCCTGTTTGCCCGCCATCACGCCGAGATCATCGGCTCAATCGTCGCGCGCCGCTGGGTCAGCGCGGCGCTGGTGCTCGGTCTCACGGTTGTGCTCTATGCCTCCTGCTTCCTGCCCGCGCCAGACGCCGCCGGATCGCTCGGTTCGTGGGAGAACCAGACGCCGGCGTTCAAGGCGCTGGTCCTTGCACTCGCCTGGACGATGATCCTGACGGCCGTCGGCTTCGCCCCCGTCCATCTCGACCGAGGGAGCGCCGCGCTTTCCTGGCTGAACGGCAAGGTGTTTGCCCTCTACATCGTCCACCAGACGGTGATCGTGTGGGCGCTCTACCTGGTGCTGCCGATCGAGGCCGGCGCCTGGCCCACGTTCGGGCTGGTGGTTCTGGTCACGGCCGCGCTGTCGCTCACGATCGCCATGGCGGCCGAGCGCCTGCCCTGGCCGCTGCGCCTCGCCTTCGGCTTTGGCGACCGCCCCGCCGCGCGGCGTGCCGGGCACGCCGCGCCTCGGTCGACCACCGCGCCAGGCGAATGAGCGGTGGCCGCGCGTGCGGCCACCGAAAGGACAGGCCCGCAAGCCCGCGCTTCGTGCTTCCCGGTCATCCGGAACAGGGCGGCGACGAGACCCGTTCATCCCGACATCGGCTGTTGAAGCGCCGCGCGGCTTCGGCTATGTAGCCAGTGCCCGTTCCGCTTCCTGGCGGCCCGGGCCGATGCGGGGATACGTTCCTCGTGGCGCGCACCCGTAGCTCAGCTGGATAGAGTGCTGCCCTCCGAAGGCAGAGGTCACAGGTTCGAATCCTGTCGGGTGCGCCAGCTAAATCCTTGAATACATACGGGAATTCAGCGGCGACAGGACCTTGGGCGAGGTCGTTTCCGCGGTTCGTGCCTTTCCGGTGACGGCCAAGCTGGCCGAAAGGGCCTCCAGGATGTCGCGTGAACCGTGCAGGGTCGCGTCGCGGCGTCCCGAGACGTCGCACCGGTGAGTGTGATGGATTCGCAACAATCGGGCAGGAAAACGGCGCCAAAAATGGCATAGGAGCGCGGGGTGTGCTTTCCGGACACGGGCATTTCTGTATTTTGATTTACAACGAAGGGTAGCAGGGAGATTCGTCGTGAAGAGATTGTCGATTGGATTGCTGGGCGCCGCCGCTGCCGCTGCCCTTGTATCGGCGACGCCGGCTTTTGCCGCCGATGCGATCATGGCGGAACCGGTCGCCGAGCGGTTCTCCGGCAACGTCGCCATCTGGGGCCAGTACGTGTCGCCGAGCGGATGGGGGCGTTCTGGCGTCTTTGAAGATGATGATTTTTCGGCCTCATGTGGCGATGGCATGTTCTGCGGTGATGCATGGGGGATGGGGTCCGACGCGCGGGCTCACTACAGCTTCGGCAATGGCCATGCGCTTCAGTTCGAAAACCTGATCGACTACCATGGAAACCTCCGTGACGACGAAACGAGGCCGGATGAGGGAACCCTTCACGCCGCGCTTGGCGGCCACTACATCTATCGCAGCGGAGACCTGGCCCTGGGTGCTTTCGTCGGCGCCTCGGTGACCTCGCACATCGACGATGAAGAGCGCAGCGTCCATGGCTTCGGCGGCGGCGAGGCGGCGTACTTCATCGGCAACGCGACCCTCTTCGGCCAGCTTGGCTATGCGGGTCGCCTCGCGGGCGACGACTATGTCGACGACCTGTGGTTCGGACGGCTGGGCGCGCGCTACTTCTTTGCCCCCGGTTCGCGGCTCGAGGGTTCGGTCGCCTATGGCATCTCCGACCATGCTCAGTTCACGACCGATCCCGACGAACGCGGCGACCTCGACTGGCTGCAACTGGCCGTGAACTACGAGCAGCAAATCGGAGCGTCGCCGATTTCCGGCTTTGTTGGTTATCAGGGCGATTACGTTGAGGTAACCACGGGTCTGGTCCAGGAAGAGGTGTGGGCCCACACCTTCAAGGTCGGTCTGCGCATGTCCTTCGGCGGTTCGCTTCAGGAAGAAGACCGTTCGGGCGCCAGGACCTTCGATTTCACGAACCTGAGGGCGCCTCTTTCCTATTCGGATGAACTACACTTCTAATTGTTGCTAGCTTCCGAGTTGGCTTGGAGAACTCTTCGAAAACGCGCTCGCCGGTCCATACCGGCGGGCGGTTTGCTGTCCGCGTCGCGGGGGATGCCGGCATGGTTCCGAACCGCGCCATCCTTCCCGAGCGCCGCCTTGGCGATCCCGCGGGGCGCCTTGACCACACGGGACGTGCGCCCAAGCCCGCTGGCCCCACGCCTCGCGGACTGGAACGCCTGTGTGGCCGGCGTCTCGCAGACGAAATCAGCCGGCGCCGATCATCGGAAAGGGCGTTGCGTCCGCCCTTCGCGGGCGCGCCTGCACCGGAGGCCCGGGGCCGATCGCTCAGTGTCTGATCCAAAAGTCGCCATGCCGGGCTGCAAATCGCAATTTCTGCGCTTCCGGTGCTCACGTACCCGAATGGACGCTGCGCTCCGGTTCTCGAAATCGCTGTTTTCGCCTCGGCCTTGCGCTTTCTGATTCAGGCACTCAGGCCGCGGCGCTTTCCCTGGCGCGGTCGAACACGAAGGTCGCCGCGCGATCCCGGGCGGCGGCGGCGCAGTGTTCGCGATACTTGTGGAATCCGCCGATGAACATGGTCAGCCCCTGCGGCTTGCCCTTCACGTTGGCGCCCACCCACCAGGTGTTCGCCTTGCGGATGAGCGACTTCTCGGCCAGCATCGCGACCAGATCCATCCAGGCATCCTCCACGCGCGCCGACGGCTCGACGGTGCGCAGGCCGCTCTCGTCCATGTAGGCGATCAGGTCGGCGATCCAGTCGACGTCGTGCTCGGCGATGGTGATCAGGTTCGCCAGCGCCGCCGGGCCGTTCGGACCGTTCGGCGCGAAGAGGTTCGGGAAGCCTTCCAGCATGATGCCGAGATAGGAACGCGGGCCGCCGGCCCATTTCTCCTTCAGCGTGCGGCCGTTGCGGCCCACCACGTCGAAGGCCAGCAACGCGCCGGTCAGCGCATCGTAGCCGGTGGCGAAGATCAGGATGTCGAGTTCGATCTCGCCCGCCTGGGTGCGAATGCCCCTTGGCGTGATCTCGATGATCGGGTCGGCTGCGACATCGACCAGATGGACGTTCGGCCGGTTGTAGGTTTCGTAGTATTCGGTGTCGAGGCAGGGCCTGCGGGCGAAGATGGGATAGCCCTTCGGCTTCAGGGCCTCCGCCGTCTTCGGGTCGGTGACGATCTGGCCGATCTTGTCGCGCACGAAGTCGGCCACCTGGTCGTTGGCCTCCTGGTTGGACAGGAGGTCGGCGAACGAGCCGAGGAAGGTGTGTCCGCCATTGATCCAGGCCTGCTCCATCACCTCGCGCCGCTGGGAAGGCGGCAGGCTGAAGAAGGGCCGCGAGGTTGCCGGCCGCGTGCCGCCGGTCGGGTTGTTGCGCATCGCCTCGCGCATGGCGCGGTAGTGGCGCTTCATCTCGGCGACGTAGTCGGGTTCGAGAACGTGGTTGCGCATCGGCAACGTGAAGCTCGGCGTCCGCTGGAAGACGAACAGTTCGCCCGCCTGGGCGCCGAGCGTCTGGATGATCTGGACGCCGGTGGAACCGGTGCCGACCACGCCGACGCGCTTGCCCTCGAAGTCCACCGGCTCGTGCGGCCATTTCTGCGCGCGCAGGAGCTGGCCCTCGAATCGCTCGATGCCCGGGATGTCGGGATCCTTGGGCACCGACAGCGGACCCGTCGCCATGATGCAGAAGGGCGCCTCCAGCACCTCGCCGCCGTCGGTCGTGGCGCGCCACACCTTGGCGTCCTCGTCCCAGATGGCGCGCGTGACGCGGGTGTTGAAGAGATAGCTGCGGCGCAGGTCGAGCTTGTCGGCCACGAAGTTCGCGTAGGCGAGGATTTCAGGCTGGGCGGCAAACTGCTCGCTCCAGGTCCATTCCTGCTCGATCTCCGGCGAGAAGCCGTAGCTGTAGTCGACGCTCATCAGGTCGCAGCGCGCGCCCGGATAGCGGTTCCAGTACCAGACACCGCCGACGTCGCCGCCGGCTTCGACGCCGACGACCACTTTGCCCATCTCGCGGAACTTGTAGGTCGCGTACAGGCCAGCGAACCCCGCGCCGACGACGATCACGTCGATCCGCCGCGCGCCCGAGGCGCCGACCTGTTTGTGGTTCTGGGTGTTCATGGCAGCCTTCTCCTCCCCATGTCGATCCGGAGCCTGAAGGGGAATGGCGATCGCCGCTCCACCATCGGGAACGGCGGGCCAGTCCGCCCGTCGGTTCCGGCGCGTCTGATTCGATCCGGCGATCGCCGGCGTTCGATTGAATTCAAGCCTTGGCGACACCCTCCCGGGCCACCCTTGGCGACGTCCGATGCAACCATCGAACCGCGGGAGGACCAAGTCAACGATATCGCGGATGCGCAGGGATCATTCACGCATGTGAAAGAATCCGACCGTCGCGCCACGCCGCCCGCGCCGGCCCCTTTCAGGGGGCGACGGTCTCCCGCATGCGGCCGCCGGCTGTCGTTCGGCCCGATGGCGAGCCTCCCGATGAACCCGGCGATGAACCGCCATTGCGCCGGCCGTGGTGCGATTGCGCTGAACGAAGGTCTGGCATCATGGCCAGTCGGTGAAACTCGTCCTTGGCGCGGTGTCTCCCTGCTGCCGTGCCAGCGCGCGGTCGCGCCTGTAGGCGCCGGGCGCCGATCCGGTCACCCGCCGGAAGAAGCTGGAGAAATGCGCGGGATCGGCAAAGCCCAGCGAGTGGCCGATCTGCTGGATGGTCAATGCCGAGCGGTCGAGCCGCAAGGCGGCCTCGTGCGCCAGGCGCTCGGAAACCAGCGCTTTCGGTGTCTTGCCGATGCCCGTCGTGCAGATCGCGTGCAGCCGGTCGGTCGAGATTCCCAGGGCGTCGGCATATCGCGCGATCGGCCAGTGGCTGCGGAAGTTCATTTCCACGAGCTGCCGGAAGCGTTGCAGCAGACCTGCTCTTTCGCCTGTGCCGACGAGCGAGATCTCATGCGCGCCCGACAGGCGCATCATGGTCACCAGCAAGATCCTGAGCAGGGCTGACAACAGCAGCGGCGATCCATCCTGTGGCTGGCGCAATTCCGACAGGATGCCTTCGAAACAGCGCGACACCACCGCCGTCCGCTCGGCCTGACCGCCGAGCGACAGGACGAAATCCCTGTCGACGAGGTAACGCAGATCGACCGATTCGGCCTGATCGCCGATCGCATCGACCAGCAGCGCGTTGCCGACATGGCCGCGAAATCCCGTGCTGCCGGCTTCGACGATCAGTCGCCCGGGCTGAAGGTCGCCGGCCCATAACAGCGCGGGCGCCTGCATTGCCAGCCGCTCCTTCCCCGTTTCCGCTTCCGCGGTGCCGTCCGTGAGGAGCACGATCTGGCGTTCCACGAGGTCGGTGCGGCGATTGAAGGCCCAGACGCGCCGCTGCAGGTTGCTCTCGATGCGCTCCGCTTTCAACGATCGTCCCTTCTGAGAGCCTCAGCGCCAGGTCGCGTGGCTCCGGTAACCGGAAATTTGCAAACAATAGCCAGAAAAATACCTTCTACAAGCCGGCCCCGTGGTGTTGTCTTGTCGCTATGCACCGGCGGGAGGCCCGCAAGGGAAGCCGGTGCGACGGGCCAGGGCGTCCTGGTCGAGGCCGTGGTGGGAGGTACATGTGGCGGGTGCATCGGTCGCGATCATCGGCGAACCGGGTCCAGGAGCCTTTCTGGAAAGGGTGAGCCCCGTGACGGGAGATGTGGTGAGCCGCGTTGCGACCTCATCCGTCGGCGATGCCCGCCATGCCGCCAACGTGGCGGCCTCGGCCTTTCCAGCCTGGTCTCGGACACTCCCGACGGAACGCCGCGCGGTGCTCGAACGCGCCGCGTCGATCCTCATCGCACGGAGCGACGAGTTCGCCGCCGCCATGGGAGACGAAATCGGCGGCACGGCGGCCTGGGCCGAACTGAACTGCAAGCTCGCCGCGTCGATCCTGCGCGAGGCGGCCGCCATGACGACGCAGATCGGCGGCGAAGTGATCCCCTCCGACCGTGCCGGCTCGCTGTCTATGGCCGTGCGGCGGCCCTGCGGGGTCGTGCTGTCGCTCGCGCCGTGGAATGCGCCGCTGGTGCTGGGCGTGCGCGGCATCGCGATGCCGCTCGCCTGCGGCAACACCGTCGTCTTCAAGGCCTCCGAATTGTGTCCGCGGACCCACGCGATGATCGGCGAGGTCTTCGCCGAGGCGGGCTTGCCGGTGGGCGTCGTGTCGGTCGTTCACAACGCGGCGGACGAGGCTGGCGAGATCGTCGAGAGCCTGATCGCGCATCCGGCCGTGCGCCGCGTGACGTTCACCGGCTCGACACGCGCCGGCCGGGTGGTCGCCGAACTCTGCGCCCGGCATCTCAAGAAGGTGCTGCTCGAACTTGGCGGCAAGGCTCCGTTGATCGTGCTGGACGACGCCGACATCGACGAGGCGGTCAAGGCGGCAACCTATGGCGCGTTCTTCAACCAGGGTCAGATCTGCATGTCGACGGAGCGTGTCCTCGTCCATGAGGACGTGGCCGAGGAATTCCTCGAAAAATTCGCGGCGCGGGCCATTTCGCTGAAGGCCGGTGATCCGCGCCTGGGGCGCCGTGCGCTCGGTCCGATGATCGGCGAGCAGGCGGCGCAGCGTGTGCGGGCCATGATCGACGACGCTGTCGCGAAGGGGGCGCGCCTCATCGCCGGTGGACACCTCGACGGCGCGTTTCTCGACGCCACCATCCTCGACGGGCTGACGCCTTCGATGCGCATCTACTATGAGGAGACGTTCGGCCCCGTTGCCTCGATCATGCGGTTCAGCGACATCGACGAGGCGGTTTCGATCGCCAACGATACCGAGTACGGGCTCGCCGCCGCGGTGTTCGGGCGCGACGTGACGCGCGCGCTCGCCGTCGCCGAGAGGCTCGAGACCGGCATCTGTCACATCAACGCCGCCACCATCCAGGATGAACCGCAGATGCCGTTCGGCGGCATGAAGTCCTCCGGCTACGGTCGTTTCGGCGGCCGTGCCGGCATCGAGGAGTTTACCGAACTGCGCTGGATCTCCATCCAGAGCGGCAGCCAGGAGTACCTGCTGTGAACGCCGTGGCCAAAGCCGGGCAACAGGCACCGGTGTCCACTGGCGTGTATACAGCCACCGGGTCCGGCGCGCTGTCGGCGGCAGCGGCGGCGTTACCGCGAAGGCGCCTGCGTCGAGCCCGTCCACGCAAGCCGCGCACGTCCGTCGGGTTGTCGATGGGTGCTAGCCAGGTGGACCGTGTCCATTCACGCTGTGTATACAATTTTTGCAACCACCCCGTGACAAGGGGTCTCTCGCATCCTACCTTGTCGCAGATCGACGCCAGCGGGCGGGAAGGAGCGGTACCATCGCGGTGCCGCCGTCCGGCGTTCGACCGGAGCGCAGGCAACCGCGGCTCGATGTTCATCGTGGGAGGGAAATCATGAACGTGATGTACAGGCCCCCGGCCGCGCCGAAGGCGCCGGAACGCTTCTTCATCGGTGGTCGCTGGGTCGAACCGATCTCGCGCCAGACCCTGAAGGTGGTTTCGCCGACGACCGAGGAACTGCTGATTACCTATCCCGAAGCCGGGCCCGCGGATATCGACCGCGCGGTGGCCGCGGCGCGCGCCGCCTTCGACAACGGCCCCTGGCCGCGCATGGCCCCGGCCGAGCGGGCCCGCTACCTGCGCAAGGTGGCCGACCTGCTCACCGCCCGCCTCGACGAGATCGCCCATGCCTGGACCCTGCAGGTCGGCGCGCCGATATCGCTGACCAAGAAGCTCGTCGGCCAGAACCCGACGCTGTTCAACTACTATGCCGACCTGATCGAGAAATATCCCTTCGTCGACGAGCGCAAGCGCGACGACGGCGGCCGGGTGCGCGTCGTCAAGGAGCCCGTGGGCGTTTGCGCCGCGATCACGCCATGGAACGCGCCGCTGGTGCTGCTGAGCTACAAGATCGCTGCCGGACTTGCGGCGGGCTGCACCATGGTCGCGAAGCCCTCGCCGGAGACCCCGCTCGAAGCCTATATCCTGGCCGAATGCATCGAGCAGGCTGGGCTGCCCGAGGGCGTGTTCAACATCGTTCCGGCCGGCCGGGAGGGCGGCGACTATCTCGTGCGGCACAAGGGCATCGACAAGGTTGCCTTCACCGGGTCGACGGCCGCGGGCAAGCATATCGCGGCTGTCTGCGCCGAGCGCCTGGCCCGCGTCAGCCTGGAACTGGGCGGCAAGTCGGCCGCCATCCTGCTCGATGATGCCGACTTCAAGGCCGCGCTTCCGAGCCTGATGGTCTACACCATGCCGATCACCGGCCAGGTCTGCTTCTCGCTCACCCGCATCCTGGTGCCCGAAAAGCGCGAGAAGGAATTCCTCGATCTCTATCTAGGCGCCGTCTCCGGCATCAAGGTCGGGGATCCGTTCGATCCCGCCACCCAGATGGGTCCGCTGACGATGGCCCGCCAGCGCGCCCGCGTCGAAGGCTACATCGCCACCGGCCGGGCCGAAGGCGCCCGCGTCGCGTGCGGCGGTGGCCGGCCGCGCGGGCTGGACAAGGGCTTCTACGTCGAGCCGACGGTTTTCACCGACGTCACGCCGCACATGAAGATCGTCCAGGAGGAAATCTTCGGGCCGGTCGTTTCGGTGCTCACCTATCGCGACGAGGACGACGCCGCCGACAAGGCAAACAACTCCGCCTTCGGGCTGAGCGGCGCCGTCTACACGACCGATCCCGAGCGCGGCTATCGCATGGCGCGGCGCATGCGCACCGGCAGCGTGACCGTCAATGGCATGATCGTCGACCCCAAGCATCCCTTCGGCGGCTTCAAGCAGTCCGGCATGGGACGCGAGGGCGGGCCCGAGGGGCTCGACAACTATGTGGAGACGAAGACCATCCACTTCGCCTGACGGAAAACATCCGGGGGGCGACCTATCAAGCAACGACTGAACGGCATCAGGGAGGAAACCATGCTGAGACGTACATTCATAGCGCTGGCCGCATCCGCGGCGGCAATCGTGGCCGGAGCGCCGGCCTTCGCGCAGGACGTGATCCGGCTCGGGGCCAGCGCGCCGAAATCGGGTCCGCTCGCCGGCGGCGCTGCCGTCACCCACTGGCCCAACATCCAGCTCTGGATGAAGGAGGTGAACGATGCCGGCGGCCTCAAGGTCGGCGACAAGCAGATGAAGGTCGAACTCGTCGAGTACGACGACAAGACCAATGGCGAGGAGGCGATCAAGAACATCCAGCGTCTCGCCACCGTCGACAAGGTCGACTTCATCGTCACGCCCTATTCCACGGGCCTCAACATCGCCACCGCGCCGATCATCGCGCGCTATGGCTATCCGCACATCACGACCAGCGCGGCCACCGACGGCGTGACCGAGTTCGCCAAGCGCTGGCCGAACTCGTTCTGGATGCTCGGAACGTCGAGCCAGCTCGCCAACGGCGTGGTGCAGGCGCTGACCAAGCTCAAGGATGGCGGCTCGATCGGCAACAAGGTGGCGCTGGTCAACGTCGCCGACGCCTTCGGCCTGGAACTCGTCGGGGCGGCCAAGCCGGCACTCGCCGCGGCCGGGTTCGAGATCGTCTACGAGAGCTCCTACCCGCTCGGCACGCAGGACCTCGCGCCCGTCATCAGCGGCGCCAAGGCGGCTGCGCCCGATGCGTTCGTGGCCTTCTCCTATCCGGGCGACACCTTCGCGCTCACCGAGCAGGCGCAGGTGCAGGGCCTCGACGTCGGCGCCTTCTACACCGGCGTCGGCACGGCGTTCCCGGCCTTCGCCGGCCGCTTCAAGGAAGCCGCGAACGGCATCCTGGGCATTGGCGGCGTCAACTCCGAGGACGAGGCCGTCAAGGCCTACCTTGCCAAGCACCAGGAAGTGACGGGTGCGACCCCTGATTACTGGGCGTCTGCGACCACCTATGCCGGACTCCAGGTGCTCGGCCAGGCGATCGAAAAGGCCGGTACGCTCGACAAGGCCGCCGTGGTGGAGGCGATCCGCACCGGCACCTTCGACACCATCATCGGCCAGATCTCGATGCCCGAAAACGTCAACCGGAACGTCTGGACGGTCGGCCAGTGGGACGACGGCATCTTCAAGGCCGTCGCGGCCGATGGTCTGCCGGTTGCCGGCGATCCGGTGAAGAAGCCGGCCTGGCAGTAATGGTCTGAGGTCGACCATCATCGCCCAATCCTGAGGTCATGAGGCGAGGGGGCGGGCTACGGGCGGGGACTGCGGGGGGCAGTCCCCGCCCGGACTTTCAATCAGGACCAGATCGCACGCAGATGAACATCATCGTCACCGGCATCCTGCTCAGCGGAACCTACGCCCTCGTGGCGCTGGGTCTCACGCTGCAATACGGCGTTGCCCGCATCATGAACCTCAGCAATGGCGAGACACTGGTCGCTGCCTGTTTCGTGGCCTTCTGGCTCTACACCGGCTTCGCGATCAATCCGCTGGTCGGCCTGCTGATAATCGCGCCCGCGGCCTTCGCCATCAACTGGGGCATCTACGCGTTCGCGCTGCGGCCGCTGGTCACGCGGGCCAAGAACCGCGGCCAGCTCGAGGTGGATTCCATCCTTGCCACCTTCGGCCTGCTGTTCCTGATGCAGGGCCTGATGATCCTCTTCTTCGGCGGCGAGTATCGCTCCTACACCTTCCTGGCAGAGCGCTTCGACATCTTCGGAAATTCCTATGGTCTGAACCGCGTCGTCGCCTTCGTGGCGGCCGCCATCATCGCGGTCGGGCTGTGGTTCTTCCTCTATCGCACCCGCCAGGGCACGGCCCTGCGCGCCGTTGCCGTCGACCCGACCTCGGCCAATCTCGTGGCGATCGACGTCGCCCGCACGGCCGCCTTCGCCTTCGCGCTCGGGGGAGCGCTCACGGCCTGCGGCGGGGCGCTGCTGTCCACATTCTATACCTTCAACGCCTCGATGGGCGTCATCTTCACGATGAAGGCCCTGATCATCGTCATCATGGGCGGCGTGGGAGACGTGCGCGGCGCGGTGCTGGCTGCCCTGATCCTCGGCATCTCCGAAACCTTCGTCGCCAGCGTCATCGATCCGGGCCTGACGCTGGCCGCGACTTACGGGCTCTTCATCCTCGTGCTGCTCTTCCGGCCGCAGGGCATCTTCGGGAGGGCGCAGACATGATGGGCCTGACCTCGCAGGAAACGCGAAGCGTCGCGCTCGGCGCGGTGCTGATCGCGGTCGCGGCGCTGCTGCCGCTGTTCGACGACGGCTTCTACCTGTCGATCTCGGTCAACATCGTGCTCTACGCGGCGCTCTGCACGTCCTGGGCGCTGTTTTCCGGCCCGACGCATTATGTCTCGCTGGCCACCGCCGCCTTCTACGGCCTCGGCACCTATTCGGTCGGGCTTGGCATCGAGGTGCTGCCCTATCCGCTGCTGCTTGTGATCGCCGCCGGCGTCGGCGCCATCATGGCCGGGCTGGTGGGCGCGGCGACGCTGCGCATCTCGGGCGTCTACTTCGTCATCTTCACCTTTGGCCTGGCCGAACTGGTCCGCCAGCTCGTCACCTGGACGCAGACCAAGTTTTCGACCGCCATGGGCCTCTATGTGTTCACGGAGATGACCGAGAGCCACATCTACTGGATGCTCCTGGCGCTGACCGGCGTGGTGTTCCTGACCAGCTTCCTGATCGCCCGATCGAGACTGGGCTTCGCCATGACCGTCATCGGCAACGACGAGACGGTCGCCCGCCACGTCGGCATCGATACCGCGCGGTCGAAGATCATCCTGTTCATGATCTCGGGCGCCTTCATCGCCATTGCCGGCGCCATCACCGCGCCGCGCTACATCTATATCGAGCCGCCGTCGGCCTTCAATCCGATGATCTCCTTCCTCGTCGTCATCATGGCGCTGCTCGGCGGCACCAAGCGGCTCTGGGGACCGCTCGTCGGCGTGATCCCCTTCACCATCGTGATGGATTTCATCTCCTCCAATTTCCCCAACCACACGATGATCGTGGTCGGCCTCGCCTTCCTGGCGGTCGTCTACCTGATCCCGCACGGCGTGACCGGCCTGCTCGAGCAGATGCGCGAGCGCTGGAAGAAGCGCTCGGAGACGGTCGCCGAGGAGAAACCGGCATGACCGCCGCGCTTTCCATCCGCGCCGCGCGAAAGGCCTTCGGCGGTCTGGTCGCGGTGAACGACGTGTCCTTCGAGGTCAAGCAGGGCGAACTGCTCGGCCTGATCGGACCGAACGGCTCCGGCAAGACGACGATGCTGAACCTGATCTCCGGCGCGCTTCCGCCGACGGCTGGCGAGATCCTGCTCGACGGCAAGCGCATTTCCGGTCTGCCGGCGCATGCGATCGCCAGGCAGGGCGTGTCGCGCACCTTCCAGCTGGTGCGCGTGCTGCCCTCGCTCGATGCCGAGGAAAACGTCATGTCGGGCGCCGTCTTCGGCCATGTCCGGCTCTGGGGCGGGGATGCCCGCCGCGTCGCCCGCGTGCTGCTCGAACGCGTCGGCCTGGGTGATCGCGCCCACATGCCGGTTGCCGCCATGACCTATATCGACCAGAAGCGGGTCGAACTCGCCCGCGCTCTCGCCGCCAATCCGCGCGTGCTCCTGCTTGACGAATGGCTGGCCGGCCTGAACCCGAGCGAACTCCAGATCGGCATCGCGCTGATCGACGAGCTACGCCACGAAGGCCGCACCATCGTCATGGTCGAGCACGTGATGGACGCGATCCGTTCGCTCTGCGACCGCTGCGTGGTCATGAGTTCGGGCAAGATGATCGCCGAGGGCGGCGTCGCCGAAACGCTGTCCGATCCGGAGGTGGTGCGCGCCTATCTGGGAGACGACGATGCTTGAGGTGAAAGCCCTCTCCGTCAGCTATGGCCGTCACCGCGCGCTTGAAGGCGTCGGCGTCAAGGTCTCCAAGGGGGAAATCTGCGTCATCCTGGGCGCCAACGGCGCCGGCAAGTCGACGCTGCTCAAGACCATCGCCGGCCTGGTCAAGCCTGAAGCCGGCGCGCAGGTGGCGATGAACGGCCGGGTCATCGCCGGCATGAAGCCGCACAGGATCGTCGAGGAGGGGATCGCTCTGGTGCCCGAAGGCCGCGGCATCTTCGGCGACCTTACCGTGGCAGAGAACCTGCAGCTCGGCGCCTTCGCCAACCGCGCCAGGCGCCATGAGCACGAGACGCTGGACCTGATCTACCGGCTGTTTCCGCGGCTCGCCGAGCGCAAGCGCCAGATCGCGCGCACCATGTCGGGCGGCGAGCAGCAGATGGTGGCGATCGGCCGTGCGTTGATGTCGAAGCCCGACATCCTGATGCTCGACGAACCGTCGCTTGGCCTTTCGCCGCTGCTGACGAAGGAACTGTTCCGCTCCTTGAAGGAGGTCGCCGCGACCGGCGTCGGCATCCTCATGGTCGAGCAGAACGCCCGCCAGAGCCTCGCCATCGCCGACCGCGGCGTGCTGATCGAGAACGGCCTTGTCACGGGCGAGGGACGCGCCACCGATCTCGCCACCGACCCGGCCGTCGTCAATGCCTATCTGGGCGGCGGCGCGAAGGCCTCGCCGAAGCCCGCCGCCGCGGCGTCCGGCCTGCTGCCGTCGATCAAGCTGCCGCCCGCGCTGAAGCTGCCGCTCGATCCCGCCGCCTGGCGCGGCGCCTTCGGCGACATGGCCGGGCGGGCAGGACGCGTCCAGGCCGCTTTCGTGCGGGCGCTGCGTCGCGACGCGGTCGTGCCGAGCGCCTTCGCCGGGCGCTACGATCCGAAGGCCGGGACGGATCCATGGGCCGACCTCGCCCAGGCGCAGCCGATCGCGACGCCCGCCCGCCCCGTGGCGCGCGACGCCAGCCGCCTCGCACTCGATGCCGAACTCTTCGCCGCACGCGCTGCGCGCATTCAGGCTGCCTACGTTCGCGCCCTGCGGAGCCGATCCCGCCAGCCGAGCGCTTTCGAGGGCCGATATGACGCGGGAGCCGGTGCCGACGCCTGGGCTCGGCTCGATGCCGAACTCGAACGCGGGCCGGAGGGCCGGTCGCAGCCATCGGAGCTGCGTCGTCTGGTCAGGGACGCATCCATGCTGGCAAAGGCCGCCGGCGAGCAGCTTTCCGCCCATGTGGAGGCCCGCCGCAAGGCGTCGCCGACGCCTTCGGCCTTCCAGTCGCGCCGGGCCGACGTCGCCCCAGTCTCGACGGTTGGCACAGGCGAGGCGAATGGCAACGGGCACAATGGCAGCCACGGGCTGATCGGCCACAACAGCGCCGGTCTCGATGTCGACGACGAGACGACGCCACGGGTCGGTGCGCCCGCGCCGCGCGTGATCCTGCCGGATCCGGCCGGACTGGCCGCCCGGGCCGCCGCGATCCAGGCCGCGTACGTGGCCGAGCGGCGCAAGGCGCTGGTCGCCTTCACCATCCCCGCCGCATCGGCTCCGTCCGCTGCCGCGGCCACGCCGCGGCAATCGCCCGATCCGGGAAGATCATCTGACGGCGATGCGGTTTCGCGGCCCGCCGAGCCGGTCAAGGCTGGGCGGCCGAAGAAATCGGACAAGATCAACGACGCTTCCGCCACCAAGAAGCGGAAGAAGCGAAAGGAGACTTGAAAAATGGCTCGTGTATTCGAGGGTACCTACATCGGCGGTGGCTGGTCGGCCACGCGCAAGACCTTCAAGGACCTGAACCCGGCCGACGGCTCGGTCTGGGCCGAAGTTCCCGATTCCGGTCGGGCCGAAGCGTCCGCGGCCATTGAGGCCGCGCACGCGGCGTTCCCGGCCTGGTCGCAGCTTCCCTTCTCCAAGCGCGCCCACATCCTGCACAAGGCGGCCGAGATCTGGGAGCGCCGCCGCATGGAGATCGTCGACGCGATCCAGGCGGAAGGCGGCGGCTGGTTCGGCAAGGGCATGTTCGAGACCGGCTACGTCACCGAGATCTTTCACGCCGCCGCCGCTTCGGTGTGGAACTCGACGGGCGAGGTGATGCCGTCCGAATACGGCAAGGTGTCGATGGCCGTGCGCCGCCCGATGGGCGTGGTCTCGGTCATCAGCCCGTGGAACTTCCCCTGCATCCTCACCGCCCGCGGCTTCCTGTTTCCGTTGGTCGCCGGCAACACGGTCGTGCTCAAGCCGTCCGAGGAAACGCCCTATCTCGGCGGTCTTCTGTTCGCGGAAATCTTCGAGGAGGCGGGCCTGCCCAAGGGCGTGCTCAACGTCGTCACCTGCTCCCGCGACAACGTGCAGGAAGTCGGCGACGAGCTGATCGAGCATCCCTACGTCAAGGGCATCTCGTTCACCGGCTCGACCCCCGTCGGTCGCCAGATCGCCGCCAAGGCCGGCGCGCACCTGAAGAAGTGCTGCGTCGAGCTCGGCGGCAAGGATTCGCTGATCGTGCTGGAAGACGCCGACATGGAACGGGCCACCCAGGCGGCGAGCTTCGGCTCCTTCATGCACCAGGGCCAGATCTGCATGTCGGTCGAAAAGGTGCTCGTGCACGAGAAGATCTTCGACGATTTCCTGAAGCGCTTCGTCGAGCGCGCGGCCAAGCTGAAGGTCGGCGACCCGACCAAGAGCAAGGAGCACGTCATCGGCCCGCTCATCAACGACAAGCAGGTCGCCAAGGTGAAGGAACAGCTCGACGACGCCATCGCCAAGGGCGCCAAGGTGGTGCTCGGCGGCAAGATCGAGGGCCGCTTCGTCGAGCCGACGATCCTGACCGGCGTCACCCCCGACATGAAGCTCTACCAGGACGAGACCTTCGGCCCCGTCGTGCCGGTGATCCCGTTCCGCACCGACGAGGAAGCGGTTCAGATCGCCAACGACACCGAATACGGCCTGTCGGCGGGCGTCATGACCCGCGACGAGGGCAGGGGGCTCGCCATCGTCAATCAGCTCGACACCGGCAACTGCCACATCAACTGTTCTTCGGTGAATGACGAGCCGCACGTGCCGTTCGGCGGCTTCAAGGCCTCGGGCGTCGGCAAGCATGGCGGCCGCTGGTCGCTTGAGACCTTCACCGAAACGCGTTGGATCACGCTCGACCGCGGCGGCCGGCCCTACCCGCCGGTGTTCTGAGGCGCCACGGTCTGTCGGCGGCCGGGCGCGAGTCTGGGGCCGCCGGTGGCGGTCAATCGCGACCTCGCCGCTGCGTCCATGGAACCGCGCCGCCGCCCGCGGCGCGGGTAATCGCCGTTTGCAAAAGCGTGCCGTGCCCGCCCGCGGCCGTACGCCGAAGCGACGCGCAGACGTCGAGCCGACGCTTCCCACGGGTGTTTCCGGCTTCCCGAAAAAATGTGCGGGCAACCCGCTGGGCGCCCATTTTTCCCTGTTGCAATCCCCGATCAGTTCGGCCATATAGCCGTCACTTGCGGCCACAAGCCGCGCGAGCGGGTGTAGCTCAGGGGTAGAGCACAACCTTGCCAAGGTTGGGGTCGAGCGTTCGAATCGCTTCACCCGCTCCAGTTTCTCGACGACAAAAGCCGCGGTTCTCCGCGGCTTTTGTCGTTTTGGGACGGTTGAAATCGTCAGGCGCCCAGGGGCTTGCAGGGCCGCGGTTACACGCGGGTTACCGGTTCACGAAACCGGCGCGGCGTGAAATCGCGGTGTCGCTGGAGCGTTGAGCAGCGCGGAGTCGTCCATTCGACAGTCCATCCCGCGACGCCCGGATCTCGCCAGGCAAGCCGCTCAAGCATGACCGCCAGGAAATTTGCCCCGGTTACGCGGCGGAGACGGCTTTCTGCTCAAGCAGTGGCCACTTGCCCCGTTTCGAGAGAGAATCGTCACCTGCCCAAAGATTGCCTGAGCCGTGCCGGCCCCCGCCGTCAGCAGGACCTGCGTCACCGGGTCCGGGTGCACTGGGACTCGGCTTGTCCTCCGCTATTCAGCGGGGCGACCACGTAGATCCACGTGTTGCTTTTGGCATAGCCTTCGAACACCAAAATGCCGTGGGTCGAAGTATGGGCGCGCAGTCGCACATGAAGCCCGTTGGCACTTGGAAACACGGCCCAGTCCCCACGCGCCTGAAACGGCACGACTGATTGCATGAGGTTCGGATCGTAGACCGCTCCGTTTGCAAAGAGGCTGCCATCGGGCTGCGCGTAGATGTCCGCCTGGTATCCGTAGGGCTGCAGGCCCCTCTCGGTCAAAACGACCGAACATGACCAGCCACCCGCACCATTGAATCCCGACTGCGCGCTCGCCAATGAGCCAACCAGAATTCCGGCCAGAAACACCGCCGTCGCAAGGAGCGAATCGAATTTCATGGTGACTTTCCAATCCACCGGCATTCCCAAAGTGGCACGCCACTTGAACTCAACATCACCTGAACGGGTCTTCAGATCAAGTATTTCGTCCCGCAAGCGCCGTCGATTGTGCTGATCGCGGGTGCCTTGATCATCGGGAACTGGCGGATAAGCTTGTCGCGGACCTTCGGCGCTCCCCAGGAAGGATAGTCGCGCTTGATGCCCAGAATGCAGCGCCCGACCTGGAAGGGCAGCTTGTTGGCGTGCCGACAAGGCCGACGGCTTCGGTCGTTGAGGGCGTCGAGGCCACATTCCTTGTAGCGGTTGAAGATCTTGTAGCCCGTGACGCGCGAGATGCCGAACTCCCGGCACAGCGGTGCCATCCGTTCACCTTCCAGAAGGCGGGCGACAAAGCGAAGACCTTCATCCATGGGCTTACACTCGTTCCAGGGCATTCGGGTCCGCCCCAAATGCGCGATGCGTAAACCTTGTCTCGGGTATGAACCGTCAGCTATGTCTCGATAAGCTCAAACGACGAAAGGCGCGGCTTTCCGCGCCTTTCGTCGTTCTGGGGCGCGGCCCCGGCTGCATCCTCGAGGCAGTCGAGGGATCCTCCATGGGCTGAGCACGGTCGAGGACGGTGTTTCCGATCGACCCGGAAGCGCTGCCTCCGAACCGCCGAATGGACTGGGATGCAGTGTTCCAATACAGTGCTCCCATGAGGCGGCGATCTCGCCTGGATTGTCCGACAGGAAGCAGCCGGCGTCGCGATGGGCAAGAAGATCATCCTCCACATCGGTCTCCCCAAGACCGGTTCCTCGGCGATCCAGGCCTTTTTGTCCCGCAACGTCGAGGCTCTCGCTTCGCAGGGCATTTCCTATCCGTTTCCCGAGCTCACCTCGGTCGTGGAGGCGGGCGCCTGCACCGGCAACCTGCTCCACGTGATGCAGCGACGCGCGGCAAAGGATCGATTCCAAGGCACAGTCGCCGAACGGATCGATGTCTATCTAGACTCTGTGATCGGCGAGGCGATCTCCACCAGCGTGACGGAGACGGTCGTCTTGTCGGGCGAATTCCTCGGCACTTGGATCACGCCAGCGAAGATCGCCGCCCTCGAAGCGCTTTCGACCCGCTACGAGATGCGGATCGTCGGCTTCGTCCGTGACGTCTACGACTGGCATATGTCCGCCTGGAAGCAGAGGGTGAAAGCCAATGGCGAGACCCGCGATTTTGCCGAACATGTCAGAGCCGCCATTGGAAGACCTGAAGGCGTCCTGCGATGCCTGCCGCTGTTTATCGACAGCCGCTTGGACTGCCGGCTGGTGAACTATGATCGGCACAAACAGGATCTGATCGGAGCGTTCCTGCGGACGATCGGATCCGATCCGGAGGCGCCCGGGTTCAGATATGGATCGGATCGCCTCGAAAACCCCTCGCTTTCCTACTGGCAGGCCAAGCAGGTGGTGATGGCCGCCAGCCACACCGGTTGTTCCCGACTTGCCGCACTGCTGCTGGATCGTTTCCGGTCCGAGGAGGATCCGCGGAAGGATCCCGTCTTCGACGACATAGATAGGCGTCTGCTGGAAGCGCATGCGGGGCTGATTTCCCGGATCAACGCCCTCTTGCCCGAGGGACAAGGGTTGCGCCAGACCCCGCGCGGCGGCGTGGCGGAGATCGATGTCGGCTTTTCCACCGAGGACATGGCGCGCTTCATGCGGACGGTGAGAACCGTTCTCGACGGTGTCGAATTCAGTTGGAAGGACAACCGGGCGCGGCAGGATGGACTGCCCGAGGACTTCGCCCCGGTAGAGTATCTGCTGCGCAACCCCGACGTGGCGGCGGCCAAGGTCGATCCAATCGAACACTATCTGACCTATGGCCGCTTCGAAGGGCGGGTCTACCGGTCGAAAATGCCCTAGCGGGGCTGGCGCCGATGCGCGTCGCTACTTCGTTTCGGCGGCCTGCAGGGCGTCGAGGCCGCGGTCTTGGCATATGGAGCTGATTTCCGCCAGTATGGCTTCTCCCTCGACACCGAAGCGTTCGATCATCCGGATCGTCTTCGCGCGCGCGACCGGATCGAGCCAGACCGGCGACTTCTTGAGGAAGGGATAGCCTGCCGTCTCGTGCAGATAGGCGGGAATGGTGTAGGCCATTCCCTGGCGCGCGACCGCCGTCAGAAAGAGCTTTTCCAGCGTCTTGCGCGGAACGCCGCGCCGCGGGTCATCTCCCACGATGGCGGCGATCCGGTCGCGCAGCAAGGGATACTCGGGGATGATGATCTGCTCGACATGGCGTCGCAACGCGGCTTTGCCGAGTTGCGCGATCTCTTGGTCGATGCCGTCGATCTCGAACACCGAGCCATGACGATAGCCGTGGCGGATCGCCCACTGCGTGAGGCCGATCTCGCCGCGCCTGACCGTTCGCGACTTGGCGTTCGAGAGGCGAAAGCCGCGCCAGAAACGCATGAACGCGGGATCGGCGATCAGCGCTCGTGACATGGAGATCGCAAAGGAGCAGTAGTGGAAGCTCCGTCTGGCCGTGTCGTAGCTCCATTCGAGGCTCTCGAAACTGTCGACGTCGGGCGGGTCGATACCGTAATTGCTTGCCGCGCCCGCGTAGTCCAGATCGCTGCCCTCGGCCAGGGACAGCCAATCACGTGATCCGGGCAGCGGAAACCAGCAGGAATCGTTGAGGAGAACGAGGCGCCGAAGCCGGGGCAACTGCTCCTCCACCGCGAGGATCCCCTCGCGATACGCTCCGAAATCATAGCCGAAATTCGCGCGCTCGATGAGGACGGTGCTCAATTGCGCCAGTGATGCGCGGTTCGCCTCATCGAGCGTTAGGTTGCTGACGGTCACGGGCGAATAGCCACGGGAGGCGATGTATCGCAGGCTCTCCAGGTAGGTCGCTTGCACACCATGGCGCGGAAACACCACGTAGATCGCCACCTTGTCGGCTTGCGGCACATTCCCGGAAGTCCGAACCTGCCGGGGCCGCAGAGTCCGGTCATGCAACGGCGTCGCCATGGCGTATTCGCCAGCCATGGCCGGTAGCCCGGCGATCTGGCGGAAGACCCGGGCGATCTCCCGCTTCAGCTTGCGCCGGTCGAGTGTCATGGGACAACCCGTTCGGTCGTTGGCTCATCCACCGCGTGAAACGCCGCGCTGACCAGTCCGCGCAGGAATCCCCATTGCTTGGCGCGCCTGACCGGCGACCACAGGAGTTCGGGGTTCAGGCACTGAAGCGTCGCCGTGGCGAGCGCCAGGGTCACCGCGAAGGGCACCTTGTGCTTGCGAGCGGCATAGATTCTGGACCGACCCATGCACCATCCCTTGCGCTGGGCAATGGCGACCGAACGCATCGATCCCACGCCGCCCGCATGCACGACCACCGCGTCGCGGACATACATCAACTCCGCGCCGGGTACGCGCAGGCGGATACTGAGGTCGTCGTCCTCATGGTAGAGAAAGATCCGCCGGTCGAAGCCGCCGGATGCCTCGAAAGCTTCGCGCCGAACGCACAGTGCCGCACCGCTGAGCACCGGCACAACGCTGTCGTGGACGGGTTCCCTGACCCATTGCGCACGCGGAAGGAGCACGCTCCGACCCTTGAAGACGGACCGGCCCTTCTCGTCGACGAGCCTTGGACTGGCCGCCACGCAAGCGGGATTGCGATCGAAGGCAGCGAGCATGCCTTCGATCACGCCGTCCGAAAGCCGGGCGTCGGGATTCACGAAGAACACGAACTCGGTCGATGTGACCGCGCTCCCCTGGTTGCAGGCGGCGCCGAAGCCGATGTTGCGGTCATTGGCGATCAATTGCGCGCCGTATCGAGCGGCCAGTTCGGCAATCAAGGCGACGTCGGACGCCGCATTGTCCACGATGACGACCGGACAGCGACCAGCCACGCTGGCCAGCAGATCGCCGACCACGTCGCTGCTTTCATGTGTGACACAGATGATGGATACGCGGCCCGCGGTCATGGGACTGTACGCACTCTTTCCGGACCGTCCTGGACCGACCGTTCGCGACGCTTGCGACGAACGGTCAGCATGACCGACCGGTCATGGTTCTGCGACATCGCATCGTTCACTCCCCCGCCGCGCGGGCCAGGCTCTCCAGAGGGCCCGCGTCAGGCAGAAGCTGGTAGGTGTAAAGGCGTCGATAGGCGCCGTCATTCCGCAGCAGTTCGGCCGGCGGACCTTGTTCGACAACCCGTCCGTCCTCGATGACGACGATCCGGTCCGCGCCGGCGACCGTGGACAGGCGGTGGGCGATCGTGATGGTGGTACGACCGTGGGCGAGCTTTTCGATGGCTTGGCGGATGCCGGCCTCCGACTCGGAGTCCAGCGAGCTTGTCGCCTCGTCGAGGATCAGGATCTCGCTGTTGCGCAGGAATGCCCGAGCAACCGTGATCCGTTGTTTCTGTCCGCCCGACAGGTTGCGTCCGTTCTCGCCGACATCGGTATCGTAGCCCTTGGGCAGGGACATGATGAAGCCGTGGGCGCTCGCGGCCTTCGCGGCGTCGATGATTTCGCTTTCGCTCGCGTCTTCGGCGCCGAGCGCAATGTTGTGGCGGATCGTGCCGGCGAACAGGAACGGATCCTGGCCGACATATGAGATGCGCCGGCGCAACGATTTGAACGTCACTTTCGCGATGTCGTGACCATCGACTGTCACGCGACCGCTCTTCGGGTCGTAGAGACGCATGATCAGGTTGAGGATCGTCGATTTGCCGGCCCCGGAAGGCCCGACCAGCGCCGTGACCTTGCCGGGCTCGAAGCTGAGATCCATCTCCTTCAGCACCTTGGGTCCATTGCGATACGAGAAGCCGACCTGCTCGAGGCGGATGAGGCCCGGCCCCGCAGGCAGGTCCACGGCATCGGGAGCCTCCTTCAGTTCGATCGGATGATCGAGGATCTCGAACAGCATCCTGACGCCGACCATGTTCGCCTCGATCTGAACGCGCATCCGTGCCAGCCGCTTGGCTGGCTCGTAGGTCAGCAGCAGCGCGGTCATGAACGACACCAGTTCGCCGGGCGTCTGGCCGTTCTGGATGACCGCGATCGCGCTCAGGGCGATGGCGCCGGCAATCGCGATGCCGGCCAGCATCTCCATCAGGGGAGATGTCGCCGCTTCGATGCGGGCGATGGCGTTGGCTCGCTGTTCGACCGCGCTGACCGACTTGTCCATGTCCCGTTTCAGCAGCGGCTCGAGGCCATAGGACTTCACGACCCTGAACCCGGTCGCGGCCTCCTGCACGACGCGAATGATCTCGCCGAGCGAGGCCATTTCCATTTCCATGATCTTGCGCACCCTGGAAATCAGGAAACGCGTTCCCGCGAGCGCGAGCGGGCCGAGGATCAGTGCAGCCATCGAAAGGAGTGGTTGCTGGATGATCATGACGATCACCAGGCCGACGATGGTTAGGGTGTCGCGCACGAACGACAGCACCATCGTGTCGATGACATTGCGCGCGGCTTGGGCGGCGTGCGTGACGCGCAGAAGCAGGTCCGAGGTCGCCCGGCTCTGGATGAACGTCAGGTCGCTGCGGATGATGCGGTCGAAAACCTCCCGCTGGTTGTCCGCGATGATCCTGTTGCCCGCCCGGCTGAGGAACACCGACTGGAAGTAGGTGCTGACCCCCTTGACGATGAAGATGGCTGCGACGACCCCGGCAACCGCCATGGTCTTCGCGACATCGCGATCAACCACCACGCCATTGACGATCTCGC
The DNA here is from genome assembly GCA_051860465.1 of Mesorhizobium sp. GTDB lineage: Bacteria > Pseudomonadota > Alphaproteobacteria > Rhizobiales > Rhizobiaceae > Aquibium. The sequence continues at coordinate 35,919 of JBHYDY010000008.1, read as the reverse complement.
GCATGATGTAGGCCGTGGCGGCCGTCATGGCGGCCGTCACCACCATGCCGGTCATGGCGAGTGCGTACCATTTGAACTGCTTGCGGAAACTGTCCTGGAACAGCCGTACCAGAAGTGAGTTCTCGACCCTGAACAGACGTTGAAGAATGTCTAGCACCTGTCCCGTCTCCGAAGCGAGCGGCTAAGTCATCTCGTATGCCACATCCCCGATTGCAATCTGGCGTCTAGCGGAGACCTATCGCTTGCCATTCGCAAATCGGGGAGCGGAAGGCAACGGTTGACGTGTATGCCTTCCAACGAAATTCCTCGATGAGGTCGCCGGGGTGGCTCATTCCCTGTTTCCGGATCCAGGATCCCGGACCAACGGCATCCCACGGAGACCTTCCCGAAGCTTCCTGCCGCTGCCGCTTGATATGCCGACCATGAAGCATGCGATGGCGAGTTCCGAGACGGCGCGACCGAGGCTCCGCGAGGAATGGTTTTTCGATTGGTATCCATCTTGTGGAATGCCCGGCGTGTGGATATGGGCACCGGTGTCGAAGGTGCTTTGACACAAGGGGAAGCTGGTTTGAGCGGCATGAAAGTCGACGCGGGTGAGTGACGCAGTCGATAACTGCGGGTCTTCTGCCCAGGGACCGGCGATTGCCGGACACCGTGCGACGAAGGCTTGTCCGGACGCCCACGGTCCGCGCGAACATGCGGCACCCAGGAAAACCTGCGTGCTGGTGATTGGAATGCACCGATCCGGAACCAGCGCGCTGGCCCGTTCGCTCAACCTGCTTGGTGTCGACCTACCCCGAAATCCGCTTGGCCCAAGTGCGAGCAACGAGGCCGGCCACTGGGAGTCGCGGGGCCTCGTCGGCTGTCACGACAGGATGCTGGCCGATCTGGGATCGGCTTGGCACGACTGGGCGGCGCTCGACATGGACGCCTTGTCTCCGGAGCGACGTACACGCATCGCCACCGACGTCGCGGAGGTTGTTGCCGACGAGTTCGGCGAAAGCACGCTTATCTGCATCAAGGATCCCCGAATTTCGCGCTTCCCGCGCTTTTTCATCGATCTTGTGGAGGCGGCCGGATACGGCGTCGCCACGCTCGTTGCGCTCCGCAACCCGCTGGACGTGATCGAATCGCTGATCGCTCGGGACCAGGATTGGCCCGCCGGCCATGGCCGTATCGACGCCGAACTGCTGTGGCTGAGCCACATGCTGGGCGCGGAAAAGGCAGTGCGCGACCGCCCTCATGCCATCGTTTCCTATGAGGCTCTGATGGCCGACCCGGTCGCGAGCCTCGATCGCGCTCGAGAACGGCTAGGCCTGCGACTGCCCTTTCCCGTCGCGGATGCGGCGAATGATATGCGCGTGTTTCTGAACCCGGGATTGCGCCACCATGCCCGCATGCCGGAGGAGGTGCGCCGTGACCGTCGGACCTGCTGCTGGGTCGCGGACGCCTACGACGCCTTGCGAGACCTCGAGAGCGGCTGTGACGTCGCAGCCGCCCGGGACGAACTCGACCGCATCTCGAGGGAGTATGAGAGCGCATGCCGTCAGAGCCTTGCGGCGGCAAGCCATGACGCGATGGCGGACGCCGAGAAGCGCGATGAATGCGACGAGACTGATCCGCCGCCAACCACATACGTCGAGCGGACGATCTCTGGGGTCTCGCTGGATTTTTCGCCAAGGCCCGTTCGACGGGACCTGGGTGCGGCCAGTAGAAGGATCGAGACGATTCCGACCGACGACGGGACCCAGCCGGTATTCGAGTTCGAGCCGCTCGCCTCGGGCTGGTACCGCGTCGTCGCCGAACTTCGGGCCGATTCGACCGTTCGCCCGCGAATCTATGTCGCACAGGGACATTCCTATGCGCGGCAACGTTCGGTCGGGCTGTCGAGGATTGGCGGCTCCGATGTCTATGAGGGTCGTTTCCTGGCGAGGCTGCCGTTCGATTCGGTGCGACTCGAGGTGGCCAGCGCAGGCGCGTCGGTCCGTTGGACGTCGGCGACTATCAGCCGGCTGGCGCTGCATCAGCGATTTGCGGGCCTGATCGCGTCTTCACTGCGCCAGGCGGCCTGGCGGCCCGCATCGTTCGTTTCGATGTGGAAGGCTTTTCCCAAACTCAAGCGATCGCGGGACTTCGTTGATCTTGCCCGTTTCTGGCCGGATCGGCACAAATCGAGCGCCTACGACGCCTGGATCGAGCGCTTCGAATATGATGACTGTTTCGATCGCTCGAGACTGTCCCGTCGTCTGGCCGCGCTGCCGTCAAGACCGTTGGTCAGCGTGCTCATGCCGGTTCGCGACAGGCCGTGCGAAAACCTGGACCACGCGATCCAGTCGGTCGTGGATCAAATCTACCCGCATTGGGAACTCTGTATCGTGAATGCCGGGTCTTGCTCCCCGCAGGCCAGTTCGTTGCTTGCGCGCTGGGGCGCGCGGGAGCCACGCATCAAACTGGTGCATCCCGGCGAGAGTAGCCACATCTGCGATGCCCTGAACTCGGCTTTTGCGATGGCCGAGGGCGACTGGATCGCGCTTCTCGACCACGACGATGCTCTGTCGCCGGACGCCTTCGCCGAAGTCGCGCTGGCGCTCGACGCGCATCCCGACGCGGCGCTCGTCTACAGCGACGAGGACAAGATCGACGAAACGGGCCGACGTTTCGATCCGCATTTCAAGCCGGACTATTCGCCCGAGTTGTTCCGCTCGATGAACTACTTCAATCATCTCACGGTTCATCGCGCCGACCTCGTTCGCGCCGTCGGTGGCTGGCGGCAGGGTTTCGGAGGCAGCCAGGATTACGACCTGGCCTTGCGGATCGTCGAAGGCGTCGTTCCGCCTCGGATCATCCACGTTCCCAAGGTTCTCTATCACGGACGGGCCAGTGAAGGATCGACCGTGATCGCAGACACCGAAAGGAGCGACGCCTACGAGACCGGCTTCCGTGCCCTTGCCGAACATCTGGTGCGGACAGGACAGGACGCGCAGGTGGTCGAGGTTCCTGGGCTGCCGTTCTACCGCATCCGGCATGCGGTCCGGCGGCCACCGCCGCTCGTCAGCCTGATCATCCCGACGCGCGACCGCGTCGATCTCGTCCGGGTGGCCGTCGAGTCGATCCTGGAGCGGACGACCTATCGGAACTTCGAAATCATCATCATGGACAACGGTTCCGAGAGGGCCGAAACCCTGGCCTTCTTCGGGGAGATCGCCAGCCACCCCAACGTCCGGGTGATTCCGCATCCCCATCCGTTCAACTATTCGGCCATCAACAACGAGGCCGTTCGGCACGCGCGCGGCGAGATCATCGGCCTGATCAACAACGACATCGAGGTCATCACGCCCGACTGGCTGGGCGAAATGGTCTCGTGGGTGCAGCTTGATCGGGTCGGGTGCGTTGGCGCCATGCTCTACTACCCGAACGACACCATCCAGCATGCGGGTGTCATTCTGGGCCTTGGCGGGTTGGCGGGCCACTCGCACAAGCATTGGCCTCGCGGCGAGAGCGGTTACTGTTCACGCATGAGGGTCGTCCAGAATCTGTCGGCCGTCACCGGCGCCTGCCTTCTCGTTCGTCGCGCCGTGTACGATGAGGTCGGGGGCCTCGATGCGATCCGGTTCAAGGTCGCGTTCAACGATGTCGATTTCTGTCTTCGCGTCCGGGCGGCGGGCTACGACAATGTCTGGACGCCTTTCGCCGAGCTTTATCACCACGAGAGTCCGTCGCGCGGTGCGGAAGACACGCCTGAAAAGCGGGCCAGATTTGTTCGCGAGGTCAAGGCCATGAAAGAGCTCTGGGGTCCCGAACTGGCGGCCGACCCCTACTATTCTCCCAACCTGACAACCCAAGCCGAGGATTTCAGCTTGGCGAAGTGAACGGGAATGCGCCGTTGCATTCGCGCAGGACCGAGCTTAGTCACACTGGAATCGGGTCATTCCCAAAGTGTCGTGACGGAGCGTGGGGTCGATTGATTGGCGCCTCTGGAAACCATAGCTCGCACGGGAGCCGCGTTGGGCGGATTGCCCGGTTCGCCGCGGTGGGCGTGGCCGCGACGTCGGCGCATGCCCTGACCACCATTGTCCTCGTCAGCGTCTTCTCGGCAAATCCGACGCTGGCAATGATCCTCGGGACCGTTATCGGCGTGGCGACTTCCTACCTGGGCAACGCCTTCTGGACGTTCAACGCGATCGGGCGTCACGTCGAACATGTTTCGCGCTTCATGCTCGTGTACGGGGCGATCATGTCCTTCAATGCCCTGATAATGTTCATCCTCGAGCAGATTGCCGGCCTCTACTACCTCATTCCCCTTGCACTCGCACTGACGGTGTCGCCGGCGCTGACATTCCTGCTGAACGAGCGGTATGTCTTTCGGGGTGCGCCGCGATAGGTCTGGTTTCGGCGACGAAGACGTCGGCCAAGTCGCTGGGGATCAAAGCGAAGTCGCGATTGTTGTTCAGTACAACGAAGAGTCCGCCGAGGGCGACCGCCGCATTCTGGACGAGGACGATCATCAGGATTCCCGCCACCGTCGTGGCCCAGCCGGGCGTCGCCATGCCCGCCAGCTTCAGGATCACGGCGACCACCGTGGCCAGCGCCGAAAGGCCGAACATGCCCGCCGAGAACAACAGGATGCGCGTAAACGTGCGCTCGCTGAAGACCGCCACCGAACTCAAGCCGTGAACCACCAGCGACACGAGGTTCATCTTCGAGAGACCGGCATATCGACGGCCCCGGTCTGTGGCGACCCGGACGATGCGGCAACGCGAGCGTAGCATCGTTGCCGGTACGTGCAGCAGCAACTCGTGCATTGCGGAGAGGCGACGCGCCACGGCGCTATCCATCGCGCTGAAGTTCCCGAAGGTAATGTGCGTTCCCGTCAGGAGCGAGAAGAGTTGGCGGTAGAGACGATAGAAGAGCGTGAAGCGCAGACCTTCGCTGCGGCGTCCACGTTCGGCGACGATGATGCTTCCCCTGTTGTCCCGCAGCGCCCGAAGAAGCACGGGAACGTCCTGCGGGCGGTCTTCGCCGTCGCCATCCATGACCAGGATGTCTTCCACCGACAGCCTGACGGCGTGGCAAAGGCCGATCGCGATCGCTCGCTGATGACCGACGTTGCGGACGAGGCGCACCAGCGTGCACGCGAAAGGCGTAGCGGCGACAGCCTCCGTCAGCCCCGATTCCGGCTCGGTCGATCCGTCGTCCACGATCAGGAGATGCACAGGCCGTGGTTGGTCGGCGAGGGCCGTGGAAAGGTCTCCCACGAGGATGCGCAGCGATTCCCAGTCGTTGAAGACGGGCACGACGATCGCGATGCCCGTGCCCACCTCTTGGCTGGCTTCCTCACGGCTCATGTTCGTCACCTTTGCACCCCGCCATTCTCGGTTTGATCGGAGGTTGTTCCGGACGTCCTTAACGATAGGGCTCGCCCACGGCCCCACGCTCCCGACAACCGGGTGGGTCAATCCGGCCGGGCATCGGGATGGGAACGGAGGGGACAGATCGTCGCCCCGTCGGAAAGGACGGCATAGGCGTGGTACTCCGCCAGGGGGGTGGTCGTCGCTGCGTATCCGCGCCAGCCGGGACGGGCGCCGGCGGCTTCGGGGTGAACGCGCCCGACATCATCCCGCACAAGCCCGCCCCGGGCGAGCGAGCGGACGATCCCGTCGTCGTCAAGCAGGACCACCCATTCGGGCACCGCCCGCGCCGTCACGTCCCATGCCCAGCCGTTGACGTAGGTTCCGTTGGTGATCCGCCCGAGATCGCTGGCCGCGTCGAGGAAGCCGAGGCAGCGCTCGGCTGGCGCGTCCCTGAAAAGCCCGGATGCGGGACGACCGATCCACCATGGTTGCGGCCGCGCAAAAACCGACCAGCCACGAACCGCCAAGCCGCGTGTCACCGACTTCAGAGCGGCGGGGGCCGGGAAGATTCGGGTCGTCAGGATGTGTTCGTCGTCCACGCCATTGATGATGGCAAGGACCGCTGTCCAGTGATCCTCGGCGTGCTCCCTGCTCCAGCGCGTGAGGCCGATCTGGGAGGGAAGCAAAAGGACGCTGACGAGGAGGGCGAGCGCCGCAAGGCTAGCCGCCTGCAGGCGTGCCCAGTGGCCAAACAGCGCCGCGAATAGCAATGTGAGACTGTTCCAGAACAGGACCTGCACGATCGCATACCGTGGCGAGTGCGACTGATGGACCCCGAAATCGAGCCGGGAGAGTGCCGTCATCATGGCTGCGCCGAAGGCGAACAGGAGCACGAGGGCGGCGTACTGCGCCAGACGTCCCGACTCCCAGCGACGGGCAAAGCCAACCGTGAGAAGTCCGGCGACCGCGGCCGTGCAAGCGACGCCGGATGCTCCGAGAGCGATCGCCCGGGCGATCGGTTCCGAGACCACTGTCCGCATAAGGGCCAACACCGGCGTGGAGAAGTAGTAGATGATGTATTCAGCGACCTCCAGCGGCCTTCCCACCGCGTAAAGTGGGTTGGTATGATGCTCGAGCGTCCTGGTGTTATAGAAGATGGCATAGATCGTGATGTTCACGAGAAAGGCCGCGAGCAGTATGCCAACTGTCTTGCGTGGCCAGCGCCGGCTGACGGCCAAAAGGATCGCCGCGATCCAGCCAACGGCACCATAGGCGAATGAGAAGGTTGCGATCGTCATAAGGATGCATGCTGCGACAAGGCGGTCCGTGCGGAATGCCGTGACGTCGGCGCAGCGGTCCTCGACGCTCAACAGCGATCGGAATGCGAGGAGCGTGAAACCGGCCGACATGTACATGTGAATCTGCTTCGGCCAGATCAGATTCTCATGATGGATCAGCCAGAACATGTTGGCGAAAATTATCGCCGACACCATTGCGAGATTTATCGTCGAACGCGGCGTGTGCCGATGGTATTCGCCGATGAGCAGGCAGGCGATCATCGTATTGAAGAACAGGATGCCCGCCACGAGCGAGACGCCCTGCGCGCGAAACAGCAAGCTGTCAGCAAGGAACACCGGCATCACGGCGAACGGCAGGTGCTCGTTGTCTTGAAAAAGAAAGAAGTCGGCCTTCGGTCTCCCGAAATAGACGTTGTGGAGTGAAGCCATGTCCCAGAAGGGAAAGACGTGCATGTCGCGAAAGGCGGCGTACACAGAAAGCGCGACTGTCACGACACCGACGACGAGCGCGATCGTGAGGATGCCGATCCGCAGCATGGTCCAGATCGAGGCGGACGCGCCATCCGGGTCCAGCCTCCTCGCAAGGGAAACCCGCCAGTCGGTCCTTCGCAGAACGTTGGAAAAGAGGGTCATGGAACGCACCGGGCGCCATGCGAAATCGGAAGAAGCATGTCATGGCAGGCCATCACGAGCGGTGCCCCTGCTACGGGCTCAACCCAGAAGATCGCGGACATAGGCACCATACTGGCTCTTTCTGAACAAGTCCGCGCGCGCGGCAAGCTGCGTCCCATCGATCCACCCGGCATGGTAGGCGATCTCGTCCGGTGAACCCACCTGGAGACCTTGCCGCTCGGTGATCGTGCGCACGAAGTTTCCTGCGTCAAGAAGACTGTCATGCGTTCCAGTGTCCAGCCAGGCAAAGCCGCGGCCCATCTTCTCGACCCTCAACGAACCCTCGGATCGGTAGATCTCGAGCAGATCGACGATCTCCAGTTCGCCGCGCGGAGAGGGCTTCACCTGCTCGGCGAGGTCCGGCGCGCGGCCGTCGAGGAAATAGAGGCCGGTCACCGCGTATCGGGAAGGGGGCGCCTGTGGTTTCTCGACGATGGCGCGCACATGGCCGTTCTCGTCGAAGTCCACCACGCCGTAGCGCTCGGGATCGACCACGTGATAGCCGAACACCGTCCCGCCATGCGGCCTCGCCCTCGCTGCGGCAAGCAAGTCGGGCAGGCCGTGGCCGAAGAAGATGTTGTCGCCGAGCACCATGGCCGATGGTGCACCGGCGAGAAATTCCCGCGTGAGCAGATATGCCTGCGCCAGCCCGTCGGGCGAATGCTGGACGACATAGGTGAATGAGAGGCCCCACTGGCTGCCGTCACCGAGCAGGCGCTTGAATTGCGGCTGGTCCTCCGGCGTGGTGATGATCGCGATCTCGCGGATGCCGGCGAGCATGAGGATCGAGAGCGGGTAGTAGATCATCGGCTTGTCGTAGACAGGCAGCAACTGCTTCGAAACGGCCATGGTGACGGGCCAGAGGCGGGTTCCCGAGCCTCCCGCGAGAATGATGCCCTTCCTGTTCACCCGGTTCCCCCCAGATCGTTGATGATGTCCGCCAGGCCCTTGCGCCAGTCGGGGCGTTCGATACCGAAGGCGTTGACGAAGCTCGCGCAGTCGAGACGAGAGTTCAAAGGGCGTCGGGCAGGCGTCGGATAGCCTGCGGTCGGTATGTCCTCGACCACGCAGGGCAGGTCGGCCGCGTCCATGATCGCGCGGGCGAATTCGGCCCAGCTCGTGTCGGGCAGGCCGGCGAAATGATGGGTCCCGCCTTTGCCTCCCGCCATCATGGTGCGGGCCGCCGAGATCACGGCATCGGCGATCGCCGCGGCCGGCGTTGGCCCGCCGACCTGGTCGGCAACGACCCTTACCGAGGCCCGTTCCCGTCCCAGCCGAAGCATTGTCCCGACGAAGTTCGCGCCATGCGCGGAGACGACCCAGCTCGTGCGCAGGATGAGATGGCGAGCCCCACTCGCGCGGATGGCCTCCTCTCCGGCGAGCTTCGACCGGCCATAGGCTCCGAGCGGCGCTGGCTCGTCGGTGGGCCGAAAGGGCTGGTTCCCGGCGCCGTCGAACACATAGTCGGTGGACAGATGCAGCAGCGGCAGGCCGCGCTTTGCGCAGGCGCGCGCCATCGCGCCGGGCGACGTGCCGTTCACCGTGCTGGCCAGCGCTTCCTCGGTCTCCGCCTTGTCGACCGCGGTCCAGGCGGCGGCATTGATGACGGCGTCGGCCCGTGCCGACAGGATTGCGGCGGCGCAGCGTTCCGGGGCCGCGAGATCCGCCTGGCGACGGTTGAGGAACGTGGCCTCGACGTCGGGCGGGCATCGCCGCGCGAGTTCGCGAGCGACCTGACCCGTCTCTCCGAAGACGAGCAGCCTCATGCCTTCACGCCCAGCCGTTCGCCGACGCCCTTGCGTCCCTGCAGCGGACGCCACCAGGCTTCGTTGTCGAGATACCATTGCACCGTGCGCTCGAGCCCCTCCTCGACGGTGACAGCAGGCCGCCAGCCCAGCTCGTCGCGGATGCGGCTCGGGTCGATCGCATAGCGGGCATCATGTCCCGGCCGGTCCGCCACGAACGCGATCTGCTCGGCATAGGAGCCCTGCGCCTTCGGCCTCCTGCGATCGAGGATCGCGCAGATCGTCCGGACAAGGTCGATGTTGCGCCGCTCGTTGCCGCCGCCGATGTTGTAGCTGCGGCCGCTCCGGCCTTTTTCGCAGACGAGCAGCAGCGCTTCGGCGTGATCCTCGACGTAAAGCCAGTCGCGCACGTTCTCGCCCGCGCCGTAAACCGGAATCGGCTTGCCGGCGATGGCGTTCAGGATCACCACCGGCACCAGCTTTTCGGGGAAATGGTAGGGGCCGTAATTGTTCGAGCAATTGGTCAGGATGACCGGCAGGCCATAGGTTTCGAACCAGGCGCGCACCAGCATGTCGGACGCTGCCTTGGACGCTGAATAGGGAGAGCGGGGATCATAGGCCGTCGTCTCGGTGAACCGGACGTGCGGATCGGCGGGCAGGGAGCCGTACACTTCGTCCGTCGAGACATGGTGGAACCGGAACCCCTCCGGCGAGCCGCAACGCGTCCAGAAGCTTCGCGCGGCCTCCAGCATGTTGAAGGTGCCGTTGACGTTGGTCTCGATGAAGCCGCTCGGCCCATCGATCGATCGGTCGACATGGGATTCCGCCGCGAGATGCATCACCGCTTCGGGTCGGTGCCGTTCGAAGACCGCATCGACGGCGGACCTGTCGCGGATGTCCGCGTGTTCGAAGGCATAGAGCGGGCTTCCCGAAACCGCCGCGACGTTCTCAAGAGAGGCGGCATAGGTCAGCGCGTCGAGGTTCACGACCGCGTGCCCTCTCGCGATCGCCAGCCGAACCACGGCCGAGCCAATGAAGCCGGCGCCGCCCGTCACCAGGATCTTCATGCGCTGTCACCGAAAATGAAGGGGCTTTCGAAGTCGGGGAAGGCGGTCGCGGTCGCGTCCTTGGCCGATAGGATCGGTGCGGCCTGCAGCGGCCAGGCGATGTCGAGGCTGTCCCAGCGCACCGAACCGTCACAGGTAGGCGCATAGTGGTCGGAGCACTTGTACTGGACCTCCGTGCGCGGCGAGAGCGTGACGAACCCGTGCAGGAAGCCTTTGGGAATGAAGAACTGCCGGCCGTTTTCGGGCGTCAGTTCAATGCCCGTCCAGCGGCCATAGGTCGGCGATCCGCGACGGATGTCGACCGCGACGTCGAAGATCGCGCCACGCGTGCATCGAACAAGCTTGTCCTGGGCATGCGGTGGCGCCTGGAAGTGCAATCCGCGCAATGTCCCGGGCTTGACCGACATCGAAGAGTTGTCCTGGAGGAAGTCGACGTCGATCCCGGTATCCCTGAATTGCTGCCGGTTCCAGGTTTCTTCGAAGTAACCTCGTTCGTCCGAGAACCTGCGCGGCTCAAGCACGACAAGGCCGACAGGATCCATCTCGTCCACTCCCGATGCGTATCCCTCCTGCCTCGCACGATGTTCGCTGATTGCGAAAGCCGAGCGGCAGGGGCTCGTCAAGACGACTTACCCGTCCGCGCGCCAAAGACAAGGCGCGTCACCGCGGGCGCCGCCACATTCTTCAGCCGCAGGAGCATCTGCAGCGCTGCGGCCCGCCAGAAAACGGTGGACCCGCGCTTATGAAGGCGCGTGGCGACTGGCCGTGAAGACACGCGCCTCATGAATGGGCGAAGATGTCTTCTTCGTCCCAGCCCATCAGGTCGAGCTTCGCCCGCGTCGGCAGGAAGTCGAAGCAGGCCTTGGCCACGGCCTCGCGCCCGTCGCGGGCGAGCCTTGCCGTCAACGCCTCGCGCAGCCGATGCAGGTGCAGGACGTCGGAGGCGGCGTATTCGAGCTGCTCGGGTGACAGGATTTCCGCGGCCCAGTCGGACGACTGCTGCTGCTTTGACAGCGTGATGCCAAGGAACTCCTGGCAGACGTCCTTCAGCCCGTGCCGGTCGGTGTAGGTGCGGGTCAGCCTGGATGCGATCTTTGTGCAGAACACCGGCTGCGGCATCGCCCCCAGATTGTGGAACAGGACGGCAAGGTCGAAGCGGCCGAAATGGAAGATCTTGGTGATGTTCGCATCCTCGATCAGCTTGACCAGGTTCGGCGCGCTGGACTGGCCGCGGTCGATCTGGATGACGTCGGCCGAGCCGTCTCCCGGCGAAATCTGGACCACGCAGAGCCGGTCACGGTGCGGCTTCAAGCCCAGTGTCTCGGTATCGATGGCGACCGCCTCGACATCGTAGTTCGCCAGGTTGGGCAGGTCTTGTTTGTGGAAGCGGATGGTCATGATGTTCTCCTCAGGCCGCGAGTGCGCCGAGAATGCGCGCCCAGGACCGCTGACCTTTCTGGAAGGACGACAGTTCATATTTTTCGTTCGGCGAATGGGCGCGATCGTCCGGCAGGCCGAAGCCGACAAGCAGCGAGTCCATTCCGAGCATGGACTGGAAGTCCCCGACGATCGGGATCGAGCCGCCCATGGCGATCATCGCGGTTTTCTTCGGCCACTCGTCGGAGAGCGCTTCCCTGGCCTTTGCAAGAAGCGGCGAATCGTAGGGAAGCTGGATCGCCGGCGCACCGCCATGGTTGTGGAACTCGACCGAGCAGTCGGCCGGAATGCGCGCCTTGACGAAGTCCCGGAACGCGGCGCGGATCGCTTCGGGCTGCTGCCGATGCACCAGCCGGAACGATATCTTGGCCGAGGCTTCCGCCGCGATCACCGTCTTGAAGCCCTTGCCGGCATAGCCGCCCGAGATGCCGTTCACCTCCGCCGTCGGCCGCGCCCAGGTCAGTTCCAGCACCGAGCGGCCCTTCTCTCCAGCGGGGATCGCAAGCCCGATCTCGGCGAGGAAGGTGTCGGCCGTGCGGCCAAGCTTCTCCCAGCTTGCCAGGATCTCCGCCGGTGTCTCGTCGACCCCGTCGTAGAAGCCGGGGATGGTGACGCGGCCATCTTCGTCATGCAGATCGGCGAGGATTCGCGACAGGATGTGGATCGGGTTGGCCGCGGCGCCGCCGTAGAGGCCGGAATGCAGGTCGCGGTTCGCGGCCTTGACCACGATCTCCTCGCCGACGAGACCCCGCAGCCCGGTCGAGATCGCCGGCGTTTCATGGTCCAGCATGCCGGTGTCGCAGACCAGCGCGAAATCGGCCTTGAGCTCGTCGGCATTGGCCGAGAGAAACGGTTTCAGCGACGGCGAACCGGATTCTTCTTCGCCCTCGAACAGGATGGTCACGGCACAGGGCAGCGCGCCCGTTGCACTCTTCCAGGCCCGGCAGGCTTCGACGAAGGTCATCAGCTGGCCCTTGTCGTCCGCGGCGCCGCGTCCCGAAATGATCTTGCGGCCCGACGCGCCAGTCTTGATCGCCGGCGCGAAGGGATCGTCCTCCCAGAGCTCCAGCGGATCGACCGGCTGCACGTCGTAGTGGCCGTAGAACAGCACATGCGGCGCATCCGCCGACGCCCCGGGGTGATGCCCGACCACCATCGGATGGCCGGTCGTGTCCCGCACGCTGGCAGTAAACCCGATGGAGGCCAGGTCCTTCACCAGCCACTCGGCCGCCCGCCGGCAATCGCCGGCAAAGGCCGGGTCCGTCGAGATCGAAGGGATTCGCATCAACTCGAACAGGCGGTCTAGGCTGGCGGGCAGGCCGGATTCGAGGGTGGATAGAACGGAGGAGGGAACGGCCATGTCGGGGAAACTCGCGAGTGCTCTCTGGAAAGGAGGCGCGAACCTACTGCATGGGCGATCGAAAGGGGAGGGGCATTTCGAAGGTTCGGCCCCGAGCCCACTTTCAACCCTTCGGAACGAAGACTTCGACCGCGCCCGGATGCACCATGAAGCGAGCCGGCGTGGCGGTGACGATCTCGCCGTCGGTGTTCACCGGCATGGGTCGCTTGGTCACGACGTCGAACCGGACGCATTTGGCCGTGCGCACCTCGCTCCAGAGGCCATGTCTGCCGGCCCGGAAGGAGCGCATCATGGCCGCAAGCTTCCACACGTTCGAGACCTCAAGGCTGTAGAGGTCGAGATGGCCGTCGTCGATCGAGGCCTTTTCCTCCACGACGTTCCCGCCCCCATAGTGGCGGCCATTGCCGACCGCGATCTGGTAGCTCGAGACTTCGGTCTTGAAGTCCTTCTCGGTGATCGTCGCCGCGAAACGGTTTGCGCGCGATAGGACCCGCAGCGCGGCGACGGCATAGCCGAGCCGGCCCCAGCGCTTCTTCAGGCCGGCATCGAGCTTGCGCGCCAGATCGGCCGAAAGACCGATGCTGGCGACGTTGAAGAAGGCGTGGCCATTGACCGAACCGACGTCGATGCGCCGCGTTGCGCCCTCGACGATGATGTCCGCGGCCTGCTCGAGGCCCATGGGAATGCCCAGCGTGCGGGCCAGATCGTTGGCGGTACCCATGGGAATGATGCCGAGCGGAAGGCCGCTTTCGATGACTGCCATGGCGCCGGACGCGATGGTCCCGTCGCCCCCGCACAGCACGAGCAGGTCGGCGGCCTCGCGCAGCCGCACGATGTCGCGGGCAAGTTCCGGCAGCGCAGAGAAAGGTTCTACCGTGACCGCGAGCCCGCCTTCCACCAACCGCGGCATGACGGCGCCGAACCCTTCGGCGGCGCGCCTGGCGCCTGGGTTGAACAGCAGGAGCGCGCGTCGTTTTCGGGCGTCGATCGGGTCTGGCATCGTGATGTGAAATCCGGGACGAAGCGCCATCGAAACGAAAATCGGCCACCGTGGCGGAGGGGGGATGCCACGGTGGCCGTACTGTAAACTGCGGCGGCCCGGAGAGGGGGGGATGAGGCCGCCGCTTTGTTCGGCGAGGCGGGGGACGGGCCTTTGACCGAACTCGGAAACAACTTCCGATGAGTGGAAAATTGGATTTCGATCGTGGCGTTTCAAGGGCGCGGAGATTACATCTTCGTAACGAACCCGTGAATGCCCGAGCCCTTGGTGTGAAGCGGTTTCGGAGCCTCGCGGCGCGCGTCTCCCGAACGGTCACCGGGCCTTTCGTGATGACGCGGGCAGGTGCCGGCGATCACGTCCACCATCGTGATAGCGTGACGCACGTCAAAGGCTGACGGGAGCCATGCGCGCTGCGTCGTTTGGCGTGGATTTCGAAGCCGTCCCGCGCTAAGCCTCTGCCCCATGAAAAAGGGCGATCACCTCTTCCTCGTCGACGGCTCGGGCTACATCTTCCGCGCCTATCACGCGCTGCCGCCGCTGACGCGCAAGTCCGACGGACTTCCGGTCGGCGCGGTCTCGGGCTTCTGCAACATGCTGTGGAAGCTGATGGTGAGTGCCCGCGACACCGATGTCGGCGTCGTGCCCACCCACTTCGCCGTCATTTTCGACTATTCGTCGAAGACCTTCCGCAACGAGCTCTATCCCGAGTACAAGGCCAATCGCTCGGCGCCGCCGGAAGACCTCGTGCCGCAGTTCGGGCTGATCCGACAGGCCACGCGCGCCTTCGACCTGCCCTGCATCGAGATGGAAGGCTTCGAGGCCGACGACATCATCGCTACCTACGCCAGGCTCGCCTGCGAAGCTGGCGCCGACACCACCATCATCTCCTCCGACAAGGACCTGATGCAGCTCGTCGGCGAGACGGTGTCGATGTACGACCCGATGAAGGACCGCGAGATCAAGGTTCCCGAGGTCGTCGAAAAATGGGGGGTGACCCCCGACAAGATGATCGACCTGCAGGCGCTGACGGGCGATTCCGTCGACAACGTGCCCGGCGTGCCCGGCATCGGCCCGAAGACGGCCGCGCAGCTTCTCGAACAGTTCGGCGATCTCGACACGCTTCTGGCCCGCGCGTCCGAGATCAAGCAGAACAAGCGTCGCGAAAGCATCATCGAAAACGCCGACAAGGCCCGGATTTCCCGCGAACTCGTGCGATTGCGCGACGACGTCCCGCTCGCCGAAGGGCTCGATGTGCTGACCTTGCAGCCGCCCAACGGCCCGAAGCTGATCGGCTTCCTCAAGGCGATGGAGTTCACGTCGCTGACCCGCCGCGTGGCGGAGGCGACCGGCGCCGACGCGGCTGTCGTCGATCCGGCCGACATCGTCGTCCAGCGCGGCGAGGACGCCCATGGCCCCGATGTCGGAGCTGGTGATCCGGTCCCCACGAGCGATACGGCGCGCGAGGGCGCAGGCAGCGCCGGACCAGTCGCAATCAAGGGCGGATCCGCCACGACCAGGGCAGGCACACCGACGCCGGCCGGCCTCGTTGCAGCCCGCGCAGCCGAAGCCGCCGCTGCTCCGATCGACCGCTCGGCCTATGTCACGATCCGTGACCTGCAGACGCTGCGCGCATGGTTGGCGGATGCGCGCGAGACCGGCGTGCTGTCGATCGACACCGAGACAACCTCGCTCTACCCGATGGAGGCCGAACTCGTCGGCTTCTCGATCGCCACGCGCCCCGGCAAGGCGGCCTATGTGCCGCTTGCCCACCGCAACGGCGCCGGCGACCTGCTTGGCGGCGGCGAGCTTCTGCCCGGCCAGATCCCCTTCGCCGACGCCGTCGCGGCGCTGAAGCCGGTGCTCGCCGATCGCTCGGTGCTCAAGATCGGCCAGAACATCAAGTACGACTGGGTGCTGCTCGACCGGCTCGGCCTTGCCATGATGCCGCTCGACGACACCATGCTGATCTCCTACGTGCTCGATGGCGGCTCCTCCAGCGGCAACACAGGCGGCCATGGCATGGACAGGCTTGCGGAGCGCTGGCTTGGCCACACCTGCATCGCCTACAAGGATGTCGCGGGAATTGGTAAGTCGCAGGTTACCTTCGACATGGTCGACATCGAGCGGGCCACCGCCTATGCGGCGGAGGATGCCGACGTCACGCTGCGGCTCTGGCGGCTCTTGAAACCACGCCTCGTCGCCGATGGGCTGACCGCGGTCTACGAACGCCTGGAGCGGCCGCTGATCGACGTGCTGGGCCGTATGGAGCGGCGCGGTATTGCCGTGGACCGGCAGATCCTGTCGCGTCTGTCGGGCGATTTCGCGCAGGCGGCGGCGGCGCTGGAGGACGACATCTACCAGCTGGCCGGCGAACGCTTCAACATCGGATCGCCCAAGCAGCTCGGCGACATCCTGTTCGGCAAGATGGGACTTGCCGGGGCATCGAAGACCGCTACCGGGCAATGGTCCACCTCGGCACGCATTCTTGAAGATCTCGCCGCCGAAGGACACGACCTGCCGCGCCGGATCGTCGACTGGCGCCAGCTCACCAAGCTGAAATCCACCTATACAGACGCGCTGCCGGGTTTCATCAATCGCGAAACGAAGCGGGTCCACACCTGCTATTCGATGGCGTCCACTTCGACCGGCCGGCTCTCGTCATCCGAGCCCAACCTGCAGAACATCCCGATCCGCACCACCGAAGGCCGCAAGATCCGCACCGCCTTCGTCGCCGAGCCGGGCCGCAAGCTGATCTCGGCCGACTACTCCCAGATCGAACTGCGGGTGCTCGCCCATGTCGCCGACATTCCGCAACTGCGCCAGGCCTTCGCCGACGGCATCGACATCCACGCCATGACGGCTTCCGAGATGTTCGGCGTGCCGGTCGAGGGCATGCCGGGCGAGGTGCGCCGTCGCGCCAAGGCGATCAACTTCGGCATCATCTACGGCATCTCGGCCTTCGGCCTCGCCAACCAGCTGTCGATCCCGCGCGAGGAGGCCGGCGCCTACATCAAGAAGTACTTCGAGCGCTTTCCCGGCATCCGCGACTACATGGACGAGACCAAGGCGATCGCGCGCGACAAGGGCTATGTCGAGACCATCTTCGGCCGCCGCGCCCATTATCCCGAGATCCGGGCGTCGAACCCGCAGGTGCGCGCCTTCAACGAGCGCGCCGCCATCAACGCCCCGATCCAGGGCTCCGCCGCCGACGTCATCCGCCGCGCCATGGTGCGCATGGAGGCGGCGCTGGACAAGGCAGGCCTGTCCGACGTCGAGATGCTCTTGCAGGTCCACGACGAACTGATCTTCGAGGCGCCCGAGAGCCTCGTCGACGACGCCATCCCCGTCATCCGCAACGTCATGGAAAACGCCGCCATGCCCGCCGTCGCCATGCGGGTTCCTCTGCGGGTGGATGCCAGGGCGGCAAGCAACTGGGACGAGGCGCATTGAGAAAGCCGGCGGTCGTCTGGCCGCCGGCTCGTCCCGCTCTCCGCCACGGTGCGTCGACCGTCAGCTCGCCGCCACCGCCTCGTCGAGCGTGTCGCGCGGACCGCCATTCAGGGCCTGACAGGGAATGCCGGCGAGCGTTTTCGACCATCGGCACCTTGCCGGGCTCGGACATGTCCTGCCCATCCGGATGACGCCCGACCCGCACGATGCGACTGCCGGGCAGGAGCGAGCAGTAGAACTCCGCCGCCGGCGGCGCCTGGTCGTCGAACCAC
This sequence comes from Mesorhizobium sp., assembly GCA_051860465.1. Classification (GTDB taxonomy): domain Bacteria; phylum Pseudomonadota; class Alphaproteobacteria; order Rhizobiales; family Rhizobiaceae; genus Aquibium. The sequence goes on along the minus strand of JBHYDY010000008.1, from coordinate 18,267 downwards.
AGGCAGGCACGGATCTTCGGGGCGACGGCTATGACGTCCTCCTCAGTAGCTGCGCTTCGACCCTTCGATGATCAGCATCCACGGCGTGCCGAAGCGGTCGGTGAACATGGCGAAGCGGTCGGCCCAGAAGGTCTCGGCCGGCGCCATCATCACCCGCTCGGCGTCCTTCGACAGGATCGCGTAGATGCGGTCGAACTCGTCCATCGACGTCGGCGTGATGGAGACCGAGAAGCCCTGCGGCTTGGAATACCACTCCTCTGGCGCGTCGGAACCCATCACCGTGGCGCTGCCGAGCCGGATCGCCATGTTCATGACCAGATAGTCGCCGCCCGGCATGCGATCTTCCGGCGCCGGTGCATCCGCGTTCGTGAAAACGCCCAGCACGGTCCCGCCCAGCGTTTCGGCATAGAGGGTCATCGCCTCGCGGCAGTCGCCCTTGAAGGTCAGGTAGATCGTCGGTTCCATGGTTCTTTCTCCCGGTTTCAGAGTGTCTTTGCCAGTTCCTCGAACTGGTTGGCGGCCTTGCCCCAGCCCTCGTGGAAACCCATCGCCTCGATGGCGTGACACGAATCGCCGCTCGCCTTGGCGAGAATGAAGCGGCCCTCGATCACGGCCTTCGTGTGCAGCGCCAGGCTTCCGGCGGTCCAGTCGCCGTCGATGCCATGCGCGTCCATCGCCGCCAGGATGTCGAGGACCAGCGTTTCGGCGTTTCCGTGGGTTGGCGGCTCATGGCAAGCCAGCGGTTCCAGCGATCGTCGGAACATACTACCAACCAGTTGGTGTATGATCAAAACAAGCGTTCCTCGGCCTTTCCCGGTCTTCGGGCAAGCGCGGGAAAGCATCCTCCTCAGGGAAGACCCGACCTCATGCCATGGCCGGATCCAGGGCGCTCGCGCGGGTTCTCGCGGAGCCGGATCGGAAAGGCCCGGACGCTGTTTCCGCTCATCTTTACGGCCCCGCGTTAACCAGTTGTTAACCATCGGGGCTTCAATCCTTAACGCAGAAGTAAGGAATCGACTCGGTGACCAGTGCCGCTCCCATCGACAAGAAAGCGATCCGTTTTCGCGCCCGGTCCTTCGTGGCCTTCGCCCTGGCGCCGGAGGCGCCGCTTGGCGAATGGATCGAAGGTCTCGACCGCTGGATCGAGAACTCGCCCGGCTTTTTCACCGGTCGCCCCGTCGTCCTTGATCTCGGCTCCCTGAAGCCCGCTGCCGCCGACGTGACGGAACTGGTTGCCGCGCTCGCCGCGCGCGATATCCGCGTCTACGCGATCGAGGGTATCGAGGCGGAAACCGCCACAATCGACCTGCCGCCATTGCTGACCGGCGCCCGAGAAGCGACCCTCGACGGGCTTCTGGCGCAAAGGGGCGCGACGTCCGCCGAGACGGCGCCGATCGCCGATCAAAAGCCGGTTCAGGCAAGGACTGGATTGACGTTGACGATCGACACGCCGGTTCGTTCCGGCTCGTCCATCGTTCACATGGAGGGCGACGTCATCGTTCTGGGCGACGTTGCCTGGGGATCTGAAATCGTCGCGTCGGGTTCGATCCACGTCTACGGCACGCTGCGCGGGCGGGCATTGGCCGGCGCGGACGGCAATGACAAGGCCCGCATCTTCTGCCGCCGCAACGAAGCCGAACTGGTGGCCGTCAACGGCTGGTACCGAACCGCCGAGGACATGGAGCCCGGCCATCGCGGCGCGGCCGTCCAGGCCTATCTCGACGGCGGCTCGCTCGTCGTCACACCCCTCAAGTCATAAGGTTTGGAGAAACTCCGAAATGGGCAAGGTAGTCGTAGTCACGTCGGGCAAGGGGGGCGTCGGGAAGACGACATCGACGGCTGCTCTGGGCGCCGCGCTCGCACAGACCGGCAAGCGCGTGGCGCTCGTCGATTTCGACGTTGGTCTTCGCAATCTCGATCTCGTCATGGGCGCCGAACGGCGGGTGGTGTTCGACCTCGTCAACGTCATCCAGGGGCACGCGAAGCTCTCGCAGGCTCTCATCCGCGACAAGCGCATCGACACGCTGTTCCTGCTCGCCGCCTCGCAGACGCGCGACAAGGACGCGCTGACCGAGGAGGGCGTGTCCGAGGTCATCGCGCGGTTGAACCAGGTGTTCGATTACGTGCTGTGCGACAGCCCGGCCGGCATCGAACGCGGCGCGCAACTCGCCATGCGGTTCGCCGACGAGGCGGTCATCATCACCAATCCGGAAGTCAGTTCGGTGCGCGATTCCGATCGCATCATCGGCCTGCTCGATTCCAAGACCATGAAGGCGGAACGGGGCGAGGAGCTGAAGAAGCACGTGCTGGTGACGCGCTATGATGCCGAGCGCGCCGCACGCGGCGAGATGCTGGCCATCGACGACGTGCTCGAGATCCTGTCGGTCCCGCTGCTCGGCATCATACCGGAAAGCCAGGGCGTCCTGCGCGCCTCCAACGTCGGTTCGCCGGTGACGCTCAACGAACCCGCCAATCCGGCCGCCAAGGCCTACATGGACGCGGCGCGCAGGCTCGAGGGCGAGAATCTCCCGGTCGTGCTCCCGTTCGACAAGCGGGGCATCTTCGACCGGCTGTTCAGAAGGAAGGCGGCATGACACTCCTATCGCTCTTCAAGCGCCGCGCCAGCGCGCCTGTCGCGCGCGAACGCCTGCAGCTGCTGCTCGCCTACGAGCGCAACAACCGCAACAAGCCAGACCTCGTCGCCATCCTGCGCGAAGAGATCATGGCGGTCATCGGCAGGCACATCCAGATCGACCAGGATCAGGTGCAGATCACGATGGATCGCGGCAAGACCACATCGACGCTCGAGATCGACATTCAGATCCCGAACGACGACAAGAGGCTCGCCGTCGCCTGCTGAAGGTGACGGCCTGACCTCGGGGACTGCTCGGTCAGCCCTTCGCGGCGGCGCAGTCCTTGCACAGCCCGCGGAACTCGACGACGGCCCTGTCGGCCTTGAAGCCGGTGGCGGATACCCAGTCGGCAAGCCGCTTGCCGATGGCGGGATCGGAAAGCTCGGCGACCTGCCCGCAGTTCTCGCAGATGGCGAATGCGGTGATGGCATCGGCATGATGGTGATGCTCCGAACATGCCACGAAGGAGTTTAGGCTCTCGAGCCGGTGGACCATCCCGGCCTTGGTCAACCGGTCGAGCGCCCGGTACACCTGAAGCGGCGCACGGAAACCCTCGTCGCGCAGACCATCGAGCAGCGCGTAGGCGCTCACCGGACCTCGGGCAGCTTCGAGCTTTTCCAACACCAGCAACTGGTTCCGGGTCAGCGTGCTCCTGTCGTTCATCCAAGCATCCTGATTGCCGCCAGCGTCGGTCCTGTGCGCCGCGCCGACATCGCATTACCTTTTGCGCCAGCCGTCGCCGCTCCGCAAGCCTGCCGTCGGCGCTGGACGGTCGCTGAGGCGACACGGCAATGCCTCCCGTCAAGGCTGCGCGCAAGCCAGCTGCAACCAGGGTTAACAGTTTCGAAACACCAAATCCGTTAAAACCTGGGCACGGGTGGGGAGCTACCATGAACGCCGTCAATTCTTCCATCGTGCCTGACCGGGCGATCGCATCGCCTCTGACAACCGACATTTCCGCTATCGGACCGCGCGCCAGCCGGCTTGGATTGGAAATCGCCGGCATCGCGGGCCTCGTCGAGGACATGGTCAACCTTGGTCGAGCGCAGGAGGAATCGCTGCGGGCCGTCGTTGCGTCAGCCCGCCAGACCGGGGACACGAACCGTCGGCTGGCCGAGAGCATGGGCGAGGCGAAATCCTCTGCCGAGGCAACCCGCGCCGTGCTCGCCGAAAGCGCGGACACCGTGGCCAAGACGATCGGCAACTCCGTCGAGCAGCTTCAGGCGTTGAGCAAGGGCGTGCTGACCTTCACCGAATCGCTGGCGCGCGTCTCCGACACCATCCGCCAGGTGAGTGCCGCGAGCGCTTCGATCAATGAAATCTCTCGCGAAACCCAGCTCGTCGCGCTTAACGCCTCGATCGAGGCGGCACGTCTCGGCGACGCCGGCAAGGGCTTTGCCGTGATCGGCGCGGCGGTCAAGGCGCTGGCCGACCAGATCGGCATGTTCGCCAAGCAGAACGAAGTGAGCCTCGCGTCGCTGGAGGGCACGCTCGAGGAGCTCTTCTCCCAGTCCAGGCGCAGCGCCGTCACCGCCGAGGCGGCGATGGAATCGTCCGGTCAGGCGGCCGACACGACCCGGACCATCAAGTCGCTCGTCGCCAGCGTCGAGACGCTGACCGACCGCATCGTCGGCATGTCCGATCCGGTTCAGCTCAACATCCGGTCCAGCGAAAATGTCCGCGACGAGTTGAGAAAGCTCGTGGGCATGGCCAAGGACTGCCATGTCAAGCTCGACGACGCGGGCGAAAGCTCGAAGGCGATCCTGGATATCTCGGAGAACCTGATCCTCTTCATCGCTGAATCCGGCATCGAGACGCCCGACACGTTCTTCATCGACCTGGTGCGCGACAAGGCATCGGAGGTCACCGACCTGTTCGAAACGGCTGTCGGGTCCGGCCAGATCGGCCTCGGCGATCTCTTCGACGAGGACTATCGCCCTGTCCCGGGCACCAATCCGCAGCAGGTGTTGACGCGATTCACCGCCTTCACCGACCGGGTGTTGCCCGCCGTGCAGGAGCCGGTGCTGAAGCTCAACGACCGGATCGTCTTCTGCGCGGCCATCGACCGCAACGGCTATCTGCCGACCCACAATCTCGTCTATTCGCAGCCGCCGGGCGACGATCCGGTCTGGAATGCCGCGAATTGCCGCAACCATCGCATCTTCAACGACCGCACGGGCCTCGGCGCCGGGCGCAACACGCGGCCATTCCTGCTTCAGACCTACCGGCGCGACATGGGCGGCGGGAGCTATGTGCTGATGAAGGATATCTCCGCGCCGATCTTCGTGCGCGGCCGTCATTGGGGTGGCCTGCGCATGGGCTACAAGCCGGAAAGCTGATCCCCCAAGGGTTTCCAGGTCGCAGGGTGCGGGCCTCTCCGCGGCCCGTTCTGCTGTCCGTTTGGTCTCCGTCCCAAAAACAGCCCCATTTCGCCGACACCAATGCTAACGTTGGGGCAGTTTAAGTGGCTTGGGAGAATGACGGCATGATCTATGGACCTGGCGCGAAGGCGCTCTTGGCGGGCGTGGCCTTTGCCGCGTCACTTGTCGGACCGATGGCTGGCAGCGCGTTTGCGCGCACCAATTATGCGGTGGTGGTGGGAGTGACGGAATATCCGTTCCTGCCGCGCAACACCTGGCTCGTGGGCCCGCGCAACGACGCGCTGCTGGTTCGAGACTACCTGCTCAACCAGTCGCCGGTTCCCTTCGACCCGGCCAACATCGCCATTCTCGCCGACGACGTCGACGGCGGTCGCGAACCAACGCTTGCCTCGATCGTCGAGACCCTGGACGACATGGCGGAAAAGGCGGAGCCTGGCGACTTCCTCTACCTCCAGTTCTCGGGCCACGGCTTCCAGCAGACGGCGGCCGATCCCTCCAGCGAGCTGGACGGACTGGACGAGATCTTCCTGCCGAAGGATACCGGGCGCTGGGTCGACCGCACCCAGGGCATGCCGAATGTCCTCGTGGACGACGTGGTCGGTGACGCCCTCGATCGAATCCGCGAGAAGGGCGCCTTCGTCTGGGTGGTCTTCGATTCCTGCCATTCCGGTACCGCGACCCGCGCGGCGCCGGGCGACGACGTCCAGGAGCGCAAGATCGACCCCGAAATGGTCGGCATGCCGCCGGAGGTTCTCTACGAGGCGGGGACGTCGCGCGACGTCATGGCGCGCGAAGCCCCGGTGCGGGTCGAACCAACTGGAGCGGCATCCACCCGCAAGGGCGGCATGGTCGCCTTCTTCGCCGCGCAGACCAACGAGACGACCCCCGAAATGCCCTTGCCGAAGGGAGCGGAGGGCGCGACGAAGTACGGTCTGTTCACCCACACCATCTTCTCGCGCCTTGCCGAAAACCCATCCGTCACCTACCGGCAGCTGGCCGAGGGCGTGCTTCAGCACTACACCTCGATCAACCGTACCTCCACGACACCGCTCTTCGAGGGTGATCTCGACGCACCGGTTTTCGGAACGGAGATCGACGAGTTCATCCCGCAATGGCCCATCAGGGTCGCCGACAGCGGCGTCACCATCTCCGGCGGCCTGCTCAACGGGCTGGTGCCCGGAACGCGCCTCGCCGTGATGGAGAAGGCCGGGGATACGATCGACAAGGCGATCGGATACCTTCAGGTCGATCGCGCCGACAACTTCACCAGCCGTCTCGTGATGGCGCCGCCACCGGTCGGTCAGGAGGAGGACGAAGACGAAGTCAACATCGCCCTGACGGATGAAGAACTGGAAGCGCCGGTGGCGACGAGCCTGACGGTGAAGACAATCCGCGACATTCCCGCTGGTGCCTATGCTCGGCTGGTGGAGACAAACTTCGATTTCACGCTGACCGTCGCGCGGCCGGTCGCTTCCGAGGCGCATCCTGAGCGCGTCGCCATGGTCAACGCGATGCTCGACGCCCTGGTGGCGGACGAGACCCTGCCGATGCGGATCGCCCTTGTCGCGCCGGGCGAGGCGGCGGATCTTCGCCTGGCCGTTTTGGCGGAAGCCAGCCTGGATGACGCCGGCTTTGGCGCAAGCACGCTCCCGACATTGTGGTTCCTGCCGGAATCGGGCGAGCTGTCGCTGGAGGAAGGACGCCGCCCGCCCTCGATCACGATGGAAAGCGACGACACCGCGGCCATCGGCGATGCGATCGGGCAGTATCTCGTCCGCATCTACCGGGCGACGAATCTCGCCCGGATCGGGCAGGGATCGGACTACGGCGCCCAGGAGGTCGAGATCACCTTCACGCTGCGTCGCCAGGGGACCGGCGAGGAGGTGCCGATCGAGACGACCAATCTTCCGACCGGCCAGCCCGGTGACCGTGTGCATGTTCTGGCGACCAACAACACCGGCTCGGCGGTCGACATCAACGTGCTCTACATCGGCAGCGACTACTCCATCGGCTTCATGGGCAAGGAGCGGCTGCAGCCGTCCGCGACCTTCGATGACGAGTTCATCGAGTTCACCGACGAAAGCTATGGCAAGGAACTGATCGTGGCCGTGGCGTCGGAGGTCGTGCCTCTGAAGGCGACGCTGGATCTTTCCTATCTCGAGCAGCCGGGATTGCGGGCGTTGACCAGAGGGCCGGCTCCAGAAAGCCTCGCCGACCTGATCGGCGTCATGGAATCGGGTGTGTCGACCCGTGCGGCTAAAGCGTCCTCCAACCGCGCGGAGAAGAAGCAGCGTGGCTCGGTGATGATCTTCCCGGTGCGGACGATGCCACGTTCTTGAAGCGTCCATGGCGACGTGCGCCCTTGCGCCCGTCATCGCTTTGGCGGAAACATGGGTTCCAGCGTGTTCCTTCGGCACGCCGCGACCGCAATGGCGGAGAGTTTCGTCGATGACGCGCCTCGTTCGGATTGCCGCCGGCCTTGTTTTCGGGGCCGTGTCCCTTGGCTCGGCGTCGGCCCAGGGGACCTGCGGCTTGTGCGCCAGCGAGGTCGTCATCAGCCCGCCGCTCGCCGCCTGTCTTCTGTCGCAATACGAGGTGCTCGCCACCGGCGACGATGGCGGCGCGATCGCCATCGACCTGACGGGTTGCGAGCAGGAGCGCGGCATCATCGCGGCGCTGCCTTCGCTCACTGCCGCGCCGCCGGAACCTGACCTGCAGTTTTTCGTCTCGAGGCGCCAACTCGACTGCCTGAAGACCCAGCTTGAAGTGCCTGGTTCCGTCGAACCGCCGGTTTCGACCATCGACCTGAGAAACTGCGAATGAGCGCGGTCCCAGGCAAGATGGCGGCCGCCAGCCGCCGGTTCGCCGAACGAACCGAAGCATTCCCCGAGGTGGAGGACGAGGTCAGGCGGGAGAACAACCCCTTCACCGATGGTGACTGGCGGATGCTCTCCTACGCCTGGAGCGGCTTTGCCCTTCGAATCCTCCTCGTGGTCGGCACGATCTTCTCGGTCGTTCAGTACCTGCAGGCGCGCGAGGAAAAACGCGTCGAACGGACGCTCGAACTGGTCGAGCTGTGGGACCAGCCCGAATATCAGGCCGCCCAGCGCTCGCTGAAGCGTCGGCTGACGGAGCTGAACGCACGCTTTTCCGCCGATCTCGGGAGGTCGACCACACCGAAGGAACTCGCGCTCTTCCAGGAGCGCATCGGTATCGAGGCGATGAAGGCGGAAGGCGGGAGCCTGCCGGTCGACGAGTTTCATGAATCCTTCGACCGCATCGTCTATTTCCTCAACCGCGTGTCCTTCTGCGTCGATGGCGGGCTTTGCTCGAAAGACGTCGCCGAAGCCTATTTCCGCGATTTCGCCCAGTCCTTCTGGGGCTACTTCGCCGGCCACATCCGGCAGGAGCGGCGTCGTGGCTCCCCCAATCTGGCAAAGCCGCTCGAGAATTATGTCGTCGCGGCGCGATAGGGGGACGGTTGTCGCCCGTCTCCTGCGGTTCGGACTGCGCGCGGCCACCGTCGTGTTCCTCGCCTTCGTCTTCGCCGCGACCGGCATTGTGCCGCTGCGTGCGCAGGACGCGGTGGACTTCCACCTCGATCTAGACACCGGTGGCCACCGCGCCTTCGTCAAGGACATCGCTTTCACGCCGGACGGGCAGTTCCTGGTCTCTGCCTCGGACGACAAGACCATCCGCGTGTGGGACTGGCAGTCTGGCGTGTCGCTGCGCACGATCCGCGGCCAGATCGGTCCGGGGCAGGAAGGCAAGGTCTTCGCCGTCGACGTCTCGCCTGATGGAACCACCATCGCGTCGGGCGGCTGGTTCGGTTCGTCTGCTGGCGACAGCCCGCCCTATGGCGACGTAAGGCTCTTCGACCTGCGCAGTGGCCGCCTCGTGGCGGTGCTGACGGGCAATCCGTGGGTCGTCTACGACGTCGCTTTCTCGCCCGACGCCACACGCATCGCCGCCGCCGGCCAGGAGGGCTTCGTCTACCTGTGGAAGAGGGACGAGGCCGGCGACTGGCAACCCGAGACGCGGCTCGACGGCGATTCCTTGCGGATCGAGAAGATCGCTTTCGCCGCCGACGGGACGCGGCTCGTCGCGGTCACCGCCGACTACGGCCTCCGCCTGTGGGACCTGGCCGACATGAGCCCGATGGAGATGCCCGAGGCCGGAATGCTGGAGGACGTGCCGCTGCGCGCGCTCGCCGTTTCGCCCGACGGTTCGCTGTTTGCAACGGGGGCGGATGATGGGCAGGTTCAGATCTGGCGAGCGGATGACGGCAGCCTTGCCGAGACGCTGCCGCCGCGCGGCTTTTCGATCGGCTCGCTGACCTTCGCCGGAGCCGGGGACACGCTCGTCGTTTCCTGTGGCTATCTGTGTGCGGGCCGGTTCGAACAGGTGCTCTGGCGCCTCGGCGAAGGCGAGGGCACGGCCTATGTCGGCCACGACGACACCGTCTGGGCCAGTGCGGCAACGCCTGACGGGACGCTCGTCGCCACCGCGGGCGGATCGCGCAAGGAGATCCGCATGTGGAACCCCGTCACCGGCGAAACGGTGGCCGAACTGAAGGGTCTCGGCGGCCCGGTGATGGCCGTCGGCATCATGCCGGACGGATCGGGCATCGCCTGGGGCGGGGAGGATCCCTGTCCGGTGCTCGCGGCCTGCCCGGAGCGCCAGGGGACGCTTTCGAACGTCATGCCGCTTCCCGGCGAGGGACGCTTCTTCGAGCGGCCGCGCGCGACGACGGATGTCGATGGCTTCCGGCGCGCCGTCCATGCCCTGGACGGCTGGTCGCTGGCCGCGACGGCAAGCGCGGGAAGCATCGTCCCGAACGACGTGCTGGACATTCGTCGCGACGGCGGAACTGTCGGCCGTGTCGTCAACGACGCCTCCAGCGGCTTCCTGCACGCGGCCTTCACGCTTTTGTCCGACGCACGCAATCTCGCCACCGGCGGCAGCGACGGAACGCTGACCCTCTACGACCGCGAGACCGGCGGCTACATGACCACGCTGGACGACAGCCATTCCGGCGAAATCCATGCCATGGCCGAGGCGCCCGAAGCCGGCCTGCTCGTCACCGGCAGCGACGACCAGACATTGAAGCTCTGGAACCTGAAGACCCGCAAGCTCGTCGCCACGATGTTTTTCGCCGATGGCGACTTCATCATCTGGGTGCCGCAGGGCTACTACTACTCCTCGCCCGATGGCGACGCGCTGGTCGGCTGGCACGTCAACCAGGGTCGCGACAGCGAGGCGCGTTTCGTGCGCGCCCGCCAGCTGAAACAGTATCTGTTCAGCCCCGAGATCGTTCGCCGCGCCCTCATTCTGGCCGACGCGGAGGTCGCGGTGCGCGAACTGCGCGGTGTCGACACCGAACTCGACCGGCTGCTCGGGCGCAAGCCGCCCGAGTTCCAGGTCCGGGTCGTCGAGGCCGAGACGCAGCGCGAAGGGTTCGTGTCGGTCGAGATCACCGGCGCGGCCGAGGCCGGCGCCAGCGTGGCGGAGTTTTCCGTGCTGTCCAATGACCGCCGCATTGACGGCTTCGAGACGCGGGCCGTCGCCGGCGGCGATGCCGACCGGATCATCATCGAGGTTCCGGTCCAGCCGGGCGAGAATGAAATCTCGATCGCCGGGCTGAACGAGTTCGGTTATCTGACGGAGCGCTCCGTCAAGGCCATCGGCCGGTTGCGCGACGCCGATCGCGCCCTCGGCACGCTCTTTGTGGTCGCGATCGGCGTCGAGGACTATCCCTTCCTGCCGCTGGCCTGCGGCGGCCGCTCCTGCAACCTGTCCTTCCCGGTGGACGATGCGGCCGAGTTCGTCCGCCTCGTCGACCAGCGCACGCGGCCGCTGTTCAAGGATATGAAGACGCTGCTTTTCGCCAATGCCGATGCGCTTGCCGAAACGAGAGCCGCACGCGAGACGTCATTGTTCGCTGACGTCATGGAGCCGGAATCAGACCTGATTCTCGACGAAATCGAGGATTTCCTTGGCCAGGCCGGCCCCGAGGACACCACGATCATCTTCGTCGCGGGTCACGGCATCAATATCGACGAGGACTATTTCTTCATCCCGACCGATGGTCGCCAGCGCGCCCCCGATCGCTGGCAGCGCTCCTCGCTGTTGGACTGGGAGACGATCCAGCGCGCCGTCGAGCGCGCCAAGGGCCGCCGGCTGATGCTGGTCGACACTTGCCACGCCGCCAATTCCTTCAATCCGCGCCTGGAGAAGGATGCCGAGGACGCCCGCATCATCGTCTTTTCCGCCACTGCGGCCAACAACACCGCCGCCGAGCTGCCCGAACTCGGCCATGGCGTGTTCACCTACTCGCTGCTCCAGGGAATGAAGGGCGGCGCCGATCCGACAGGCGAGGGCGTACGCCTCCTGGCGCTCGCCGACTTCATCGACCGCGAGGTGCGCCGGCTAACCGCCTCGCGCCAGGCGCCGGAATACTACATCTCCAGGGTCGACAACTTCGTGGTGGCGAAGCCGTGAGCGCGTCGCGACGCCGCATGCTGCGCCGCCTTGCCGCGGTCCTCGCGGCGTTCATGCTGCCGTCGGTCGCCCTGGCGCAGGATTGTGCCGGCGAAGGCCCCGCTTTTCAGACGATCTATCCGGAAGAGCCGTTGTTTCGCGAGGCACTTCTGGCGATCGACGCGATCGCACCGTTGGCCGTTCCTCTGACCGGCGTCACCGTCCCGCATCACCTTCTGGCGCCCCATCTCATCGCCGAGGGATTGAAGGCCGCGACCGGCACGCGCTACGACCGCATCCTGATCGTCTTTCCCGATCATTTCCGCGGCACGCGCAAGCCCTTCGCGACCACGCTTCGTGATGTCGAAACCGTCTTCGGAACCGTTCGAACCGACCGCGAGGCGGCCTCCGCGCTGATCGAGGCGGCGCCTGGCCTCGTCGACGGCGCCTCCTGTCTCTTCGGCCGCGACCATGGCCTGCAGGCGCTGCTGCCTTTCGTGCACGCCCTGTTTCCCGACGTGCCGGTGCTGCCGGTCGCTGCCTCCGTGCGCGGCAAGCGCACGGACTGGGAGGCGATGGCGACGATCCTGGCGCCCCTTGCGGGCGAGGGAACGCTTGTCGTCCAGTCGACCGATTTCTCGCATTTCCTGCCGCATCACGAGGCCCGCATTCGCGACCAGCAGACGCTGAACGTGCTGGCGGCCGGCAACCTCGACCAGATCGCCGGTCTGCACCAGTCCAGCCATGCCGATTCGCTTGCCGCCCTCGTGGTGCAGGAAACCTTGCAACGCGCTCGCGGTTCCACCCCGCTCGTCGTCGCCAATGAGAACGGCCAGGAATACGACCCGCGCCCGGTCGAAGAGACGACCAGCTACATGGTGGTGCTTTACGGCGGCTTTCCGGACGACATGCCGGCGCCGGACTGGCCGCGGTCGCAGGTGGTCTATCTGGCGGGCGACACCAGCTTCGGCCGCGCCATGCAGGATGTGTTCCTGCGCGAGGCCGCCGCCGAGGCCATCGCCGAAGCCGTCCTCTCGCGAACAGCCGGGCGGCCCCTGCTCGTCAACCTCGAAGGGGTGGTCCTGCCGAACGTTCCAGGCTCGCTCGACCACATGACGCTCGCCATGCCGCGTGATCTCGCCATTCCCTGGCTGCAGCGCTTGAACGTCGTTGCGGCGAGCCTTGCCAACAACCACGCGCTCGACCTTGGAGACGCGGGCCTCGAGGAGACAAGGCAGGCGCTCGACGCGGCCGGCATCGCGCATGCCGGGCAGGGGGGCGTGCTGCAGCTTGCCGGCATCGACATCGTCGCGTTGTCCGACATCGGCCAGAACGGAACGCGCGATGCCGACCTGGTCACGCCGGAACTGCTCGACGCGCTGGCCGTCCGTCCGGCCGAACGGCCGCTCGTCGGCTTCGTCCACTGGGGCGACGAATACGCGACGTCGCCCGGTCAGCGTGAACTGACCCTCGCACAGGATATGTCGCGCCGTTCCTTCGCCGCGCTCGTCGGCGGGCATTCCCATATCGCCAGCACCGGAATGAAGGCGCTTGCCGGTGGTGACACACTCCTTGTCCATTCGCTCGGCAACTTCATCTTCGACCAGTCATCCGACCGCGCATCGGGCGCCTTGCTTGAGATCCGCGGCTTTGCCCAGGGCACCTTCTTTGCCCGTCTCGTGCCGGTTCCCAACCTGTTCGAGACCGGCCGGACCGCCGTTCAGCAGTTGCCGCCGCTGAGATAGCAGGCTGGCAGGCGCATCGTCGGCGCATAGAAAATCTCGCGCGGACGGAAATAGAACAGCGTCACCGGCTTGCTCCGGCGCACGCTGCCGTCCTCGAACCGCGCGCTCGCCTGGAAGCGGTGCACCGAGCTTCTATCGGACAGGACCTTCAACCGCGCCGTGTAGTCGCGAATGTTCTTGTTGCCGCGCACCGGCAGATCAATCGCATAATTCGATTGATCGAGCGGCAGCTCGACCTCGATATAGCGCAGCGCCTCCGGCGAAAGGCCGAAACTGTCGCCGCATTCCGCCATGCTGCGCTCGATCTCGATCTTCGCGAGATTGATGTCCACCGTGAACGTCTCCGTGACGTCGTAACGCGTTCCGGCGACGTCGGCCCAGCGATAGGACAGTTCGCCCACCGCGCGGGTTGCGATCGTATCCTCGCCAAAGACCAGCCCCGCGATCTCGCCGAAATCGACGTTGTTGAACACCTGCCCCCGGCAGATCCCCAGCTGGTCGTCGGACGGGCAGGAAAAGCGCCTCGTTTCCAGCGCCGTCACCTCCACGCCCGCTTCGATGAGCGCGTTTCGCACCGAAACGTCGATCCCCTCGTCGAACCAGCCGACAGGAACGTCGAACGACCTTGATTCGAGTTGCGGCGGCGGATTGTCGTCATAGCTGCGCTCGCCGGTGAACCGGATCGTCGCGCGGGCGTCCTCGACCTCGCCCCAGCCATGATTGACGAAGGAGAAGCTTGGCCGGAAGCCGACGCATCCGAAATGCTCCTGCAAGGTGAGCATCGGCTTGCGATAGGATTCGCTGCTCGCCACCTCGAGTGCCACGCTGTCCAGCCTGACGCGCGAATTGTCTGTCGTCGCCAGCCGGCCTTCCAGGAAGACGGGCGGCGTATCCTCCGTGGCGACCCTGAAGATGAGCTCGCTCTCGCTGATCTCGCCATTGCCGTTCCACGCCGCGTTCACCTGGTCGCCGACAGGATAGATCGCGATGTCGTCGGCGCGCATCAGGTGCTGGTAGCGGGTTTCGCTGAGCTGGTTCATGCGCTGGTCGACCGTGACCGAGAACTCGGTGCGCGCGGCGGCGTCCTCGCCGGTCTGGATGCGGATCAGTCCGCCGCCATCGGCGTCGGCCAGGGCGCTCGGGCGCTTGCTCGTTTCGACGCCCATCGCCCAGCTCGACAGATAGCGCGTACCGCCGGGCAGGATGGACGTGCCCGTGCCGTGGCGCTGGCCCGCGGCGAAGTCGCCCTCGAAGATCTCGCCGTTGGCCGCGAGATACCGGCCCGCGCCGTCCGGCTTGCCGTTCCGGAACTGGCCCTCGTAGCGGTTCCCCGCCGCATCGACATGGATTCCGGGCCCGTCGAGAAGCCCATCGCGCCAGGAGCCTTCGTAGCTTTCGCCGGAGCGTCGCTCCAGCCGGCCCTCACCGTCGGGACGACCGTCCCGCATCCGGCCCATGTACACGGAATGGACCGCGCCAGGATCGTAGCTCGCCGACCCCCGTACCCGCCATGTCAGCGTACCACGTCCGCCAAGCGCGCCGTCCGCGCCCAACTCCAGCGCGGCGCCTTTTTCCGGCTCCCAAAGGAAATCCAGGCCCTTTTCGGGCTCGGGATCCCGGACACGCACCGTCTGGCGAAACACCGTCTGGTTTTCGGGGTCGTGAAAGACCTGCACGCGCTCGTTCCACGCGCCGGTTTCTTCCGCGGAAACCGCCGATGTTGGCAGGGCCCAGGCACCGCCGAGGGCCAGGAGCACGAACGCCCTGATGAGTGTCGCGCGAGCCTTTTGCATCCTCGTCCCCCAATGCAGCCCACGTTGAACCTTGATTGACCCGTGGCCGGCGTGAGTGAACCAAAGCTGAGGACGCCGTGCAACCGGAAACCTGAACGAAAGCGGCGGCCGGATTGCTCCGGCCGCCGCGATATCCGACCTCGCCTGGGTGGTCAGTTTGCCTTGGCGATGTTGTTCACCCACTGGAAGTAGGGCTTGTTGAGGCGCAGCGCGATGTTCTCGGTCGGCGTCTCGGCGATGTTCACGCCGACGATGAAGCGATCCTTGGTCTGTCCGTTGAGCTCGTACACCGAACTCCCACTCGATCCGGGGAAGGTGTCGCACAGGTAGGAGAAGTTGTTCTCCGTGGCCGTCGCCGGATCGACCGGGCAGTTGGCCGCCCACATCGTGCTGACCGGCTTGTCGCCTGGATACCCGATGATGTTGGCGGTGAACGGATAGGCCGGATCGTAGGTGGCGTAGCCCATCCAGCCGACCGTCTCGCCGGCCGGCTTGTCGAGGATCAGCACCGCCAGATCCCAGGGCACGACGGAACCGTAGAAGCCCTTGTAGTTGGTGATGTAGCCTTCGAGGATGTAGGCGTCGACAAAGCCGAAGCCGCCATAGGGGGCGTCGTTCTGGCCGTTCAGGCCCGGATAGAACTCGTACTCCGCCAGCCAGCCGCCGTCTTCATGGCTATAGAGGCAATGCGCGGCCGTGAGG
This sequence comes from Mesorhizobium sp., assembly GCA_051860465.1. Classification (GTDB taxonomy): domain Bacteria; phylum Pseudomonadota; class Alphaproteobacteria; order Rhizobiales; family Rhizobiaceae; genus Aquibium. Next base: position 2,533 of record JBHYDY010000008.1, on the reverse strand, counting down.
ACGGCGCTCTTGCTGATCATCGTGCCCGAGCAGATGCTCCATTCGCCCTTGCTGTTCTTCGACCAGATCTGTCCGAACGTGTTGAAGGGATACTTCCTGGTGTCGGTGATCTGGATCCGGTCGTCTTCGCCGAAGACCTGTCGCGAGGCTTCCTCGAACTCCGGCTCGATGGTCGAGCCCGGCTTATCGATGATCGTCGACGTCCCCTGGATGTAGGATTTGATCTGATCGATCAGCTCGGGGTCCGGCGCGATTTCCCGCACCGTGCCGTCCTTGGAGCGCGCGCGGGTCGTGAAACCCTTGGTGAGTTCCTCTTCGGTCGGCATCGCCAGATCACGGCTGGTCTCGTCGGCCTCGATCTTCGGCGTGCGGTCGATCACCTTTCGGCTCGACAAGTCCGGCGCCTCGATCGACGCGCGCGGCGTTTCCCCGGTCCCGGTGTTTCCCGACGCGCTCTGTGCGAAGGATGCCACCGGAACGGCGCCGACCGAGAAGAAAGCGGCGGTCAGCAAGGTTGTATGCAGTCGGTTCATGAAAAAATTCTCCCAAGCCCATTGAGCGAGCGCACAAAACAGACAAATCATGACCAATTCGTGATGCCGGGAACACGCATGGCAAGTTGCGGTCGGTTCGTGCCGAGTTGTCGATGCGCGGGTGCCGGACGGAATGGGCGACCTGCGCCGCCGTAAATCTTCCACGATTGGTCTCGACAAATCGCTTCCGTTCCGTCACCGGCCGGGGTTTGATGGCGGAATGGCGGGTGCCTTTGATCGGAGCCCGACGACGACAACAGTCTCAGGAGGTTTTTTCGATGCTCATGAACAGGACGATCGCGGGCGCGGTCGCGGCGATGCTTGCCCTTGGTGTGGCGCCGCTCGCGGCCGGCGTCACGCCGCTGACGGCGGCCAGTGCGCAGGCGTCGCAGCCGGCGAAGCCCGAGGCGTCGCCGATGAGCCGTGTGCCGGAAGCGCGCAAGGCGGCACGGGAAAGCGGCGAGAACCAGCGCGTCATCGGCGGCACGGCTGCGGAAGACGGCGCCTGGCCGTTTCAGGTAGCGCTGCTGACGGCCGACTATCTGAGCGAGGATCCGCTCACGCAGCTCGACGCCCAGTTCTGCGGCGGCAGCCTGATTTCGCCCGAATGGGTGCTCACGGCCGCGCACTGCATCTACGATTATGGTCAGGCGATCGATCCCGCCAGCGTCGTCATACTGGTGGGCGCCACGGCGCTGGTCGGCGGCGAACGCATCACGGCGGCCGAGGTCATCGTGCACGAGGGCTACGATCCGCGCGGGTTCGACAAGGATGTCGGCCTGATTCGCCTTTCGCGACCGGCCACCCAGCCGGTGATCGGCATGACCGCCGAGGATGTCGAGGCTGGAGCGGCGATGGTCACCGGCTGGGGCAAGATGGCCGATGGCGGTTTTCCCGACACACTGATGCAGGCCGATCTCGAACTCTTCCCCAACGATGCCTGCAATACCGGTATCAAGGAGATCTACGCGCGCGACCTGAAGCTCGTCCTGAGCGATTATGGTCGACGCATGCGGATCAGCGACAACGGAATCGACGAGGCCACCAAGCTCATAGCCCAGACCATGGGCGATCCGTTGACGCCGAACATGATCTGCGCCGGCATTCCGGACGGCGCCCGCGACGCCTGCAACGGTGATTCGGGCGGTCCGCTCTTCATGACGGGCGAGAACGGTCCGGTCCAGGTCGGCATCGTCAGCTGGGGCGAGGGACCGATGGATTCCAACATCGCCTGCGGCCACGCAAACGCCTATGGCGTCTACACCCGTGTCTCCAGCGTCCGCGACTGGATTGCCGAGAAGTCGGGCGTGAAATAGGTCGCCGCGGCTGGCCAGCCTTCAGCCGACGGTAGCGCGGACGACGCCCGGATCACGTGATCCGGGCGTCTGTGTTGGTGTCTGAATCAAAAAGCGCAAGGCCGAGGCGAAAATGGCGATTTCGAGAACCGGAGCGCAGCGTACTATCGGGTACGTGAGCACCGGAAGCGCAGAAATTGCGATTTGCAGCCCGGCATGGCGACTTTTGGATCAGACACTTAGAGATAGTCGTTTACGGCTCGCCGTCAGGCGACTTTCCTGGCGAGCGCGCAGTGAGACCAGAGCGTCGAGAGCGCCGTGGCGAGATGGTCGATGTCTGCGTCGGTGTGGAACGGCGTGGGCGTGATCCGGAGCCTCTCGGTCTTGCGCGGCACGGTCGGATAGTTGATCGGCTGGACATAGATGCCGTGGCTGTCGAGCAGGAGGTCCGACAGCCATTTGCACTTGGCCGCGTCGCCCACCATCACCGGCACGATGTGGCTCGGGTTGGGCATGGTCGGGATGCCGATCGCGTCGAGCCGGGCGCGCACCTTGCGCACCCGTTCCTGATGGCGGGCGCGCTCGAAGGAACTCTCCTTCAGGTGCCGGATCGAGGCCCGCGCGCCGGCCGCCACATGCGGCGGCAGCGCGGTGGTGAAGATGAACCCCGACGCGAACGAGCGGATGTAGTCGCACATCGCGGCC
>JBHYDY010000007.1:0-166660 GCA_051860465.1 Mesorhizobium sp. | reverse complement strand
TGCTCGACTACGACGACCGTGAGGCCGAGTTCGTCGCGCAGCCTGGTGATCAGGTTTGCCACGGTCTCCCGGTCGCCGCGACTTCAACAACTCGATCGGACTGTTCCAGTCCGTTCTCGAACAGGTCATGGAGAAGACCAGAGCCCTGAATGCCGGCGGCACCGAGATGCATGCCTCGGCGGACGGCCTTGCGCAGCGCACCCAACAGCAGGCGGCAGCCCTCGAGCAGGCATCCGCCGCCCTGGAGCAGATCACCGCCACCGTCCGGTCGTCGTCCGACATGATCCGACAGACGCGCGCCCAGGCGAGCGATGCACGGGATGCGGCACTGGCATCCCAGAAGGTGGTGCACAATGCTGTCGAGGCCATGCATCGTATCGAAGCGGGATCGCAGAAGATCGCGACGGTCGTTTCAGTCATCGACGAGATCGCGTTCCAGACCAACCTGCTGGCGCTGAACGCAGGCGTGGAAGCCGCGCGCGCCGGGGAGGCTGGCAGGGGTTTCGCGGTCGTCGCGCAGGAAGTCCGCGAACTGGCCCAGCGTTCCGCGCTTGCCGCGAAAGAGATCGCCGAGATCATTCGCAAGTCGACATCCGAAGTGGAGGCTGGCGTCCAGTATGTCGGCGCGACCGGGGAGGCACTGACCCAGATCACCGACTACGTCACCACCATCGATGCGAATGTGACCGAGATCGACCGCGCGGCCGGCGAGCAGACCACCGGCCTCGAGCAAATCAACCTCTCGGTCAACGAACTGGATCGCATGACGCAGCAGAACGCCGGGATGGTGGAGGAAACCACTTCCGTCTCCGCCATGCTCGCTGAAAACGCCAGTGACCTGGCGGAGCTTGTCAGCCGGTTCAAGCTGAATCGCCGCAAGCAGATCCGCGAACCGGGTACAACGGCAAATGCCAACCCGGCCCGACGGGCCGCGTGATACTGGTCAACTGAACGATCCCGAATAAAAAGAAGACATCAATCGATTGGATGAGCGTCGCTGGAAGCGATTTCGGCAGCGCCGACGTTGCCACGACCAAATCCTCCTATCTTCGCTGAAAGAAAGGGGCGAGGCACTGCATGAAAACTACGTCCAGGCATGATCCCGAGACAATCGTTGATCTCGATGCGCTCGAAGCGGAACTCTCTTCCTTCGGATCAACAGCAGCAGAGACTGGCCTGCGTGCGCCAGTCACAAAAGCCCAAGGGCGCCCCTCCGATCCCGAGCCCGTCCAGGCTGCGCCGGTGCATTTCTTGATCGCCGCCTATGCCGCCAATGAGTGATGACGAACGATAGGTGCAGCAGCGCGAAAATGTCACGTGGCGATCGTAGGAAACGGAACCGCTCCCGCGCCACCGATTGGTGCGGGAAGCCGACCGGCTCTCCGAAGAGAGAGCCGGAGGGAGCATTGTTCTCCTGAAACCGTTGCTGTCTTGCCCGAAACTGGACGCGCAGCTCCAGGTTCCCGTCCAGCCGCTCAAGGCACCGGCTGATAGAAGCATGGCATGGCGCGCGCTTCGAACTGGGCGCTGGCGCCGTTGCCATGCTGCACGACCACCTTGTTCTTCGCGCCGACCCAATGGGCCCACTTGGGGCCATACTGCGCGTTGACGGTCCCGACCCAGACTGTCTGGGCCATCGCGGGGTTCTGCCCCATTCCGACCGAATAGGTGCGCTTGCAGTCGCCCGGCTGGACGCCCTGCGCCGCCTTGAGCCCGGACACCGGCATGGCGTGGCCGCGCTCGGCCGCGACAGCGCCACTGAAGCCGATAGCCGTGAGGATGCCGAGGCTCGCGACACCGAGCGTGATCTTCGAAATGACTGACATGTGTTCCTCCATTGATCGCCCGGCGAGGCTTCTTGTGCCTTCCGGGACGGTTGAACCGCCAAACCGTTGAGGTTCGCCAGTGTCGCCGTCGGGCGACGGAGGCAAAATCGCGCGTTTATGCTTCCGAGCGATGTCTTGCACAGGGAGTTTTGTTTCAGTTGTTTCCGGCTCTCATGGAGCGCGGGTGCCTTGGAGAATTTCGTTCAGGACGCGCGCAACTTCGGCAGGCGTGAACGGCTTTTCCAGAACAGGACGACGGCATTCGGCCAGGAATTGACCTGCGACCGGCCCAAGCGCATCGCCGGTGACGAACATCGTTTTCCCGACAAGGTGTCGATGCTGTGCTGCGATCCACCGAAAGAGGGCAGGTCCATCGATGTCCGGCATCCGCAGGTCGCAGACGATCGCATCGTATCGAGCAGGATCCGCATCGATCAATGCCTGACCCTGGCGGCCTCCGAACGCCATGTCACTGTCGTAGCCTGCGCGGTGGAGCGCGTCGGCCAGCAGCTTCGTGATCTCGGGTTCGTCATCGATAACCAGGACGCGCGGTCGCGCGGTTGTGCCGCGCGCAACATTGCTCGTCGTCACGACTGGCTTCGCCACGGGAACCCCTCGCTCATGCAAGGGAAGCAAAAGTTCGAAAGCCGCGCCACCTTGCCGAGACGTGCCCAACCAAAGCCGCCCGCCCTGGGCTTCCGCAAGACCTCGCGAGATGGCGAGACCTATGCCTGTTCCCACGCCCTGGGGCTTTGTCGTAAAGAAGGGATCGAAGATGCGACCAGCAATCTCTTCGGGAATTCCCGGACCGTTGTCGTCGACTGTGACGACCAGCCCACCCTCGGTTTCCATGCGGGTCGAAACATGTACGCGGCGCGGCGGCGGGCTTCCGTCAAGCGCCTGCATGGCATTGACGAGGAGATTCACCACGATGTTCTGGACCTGGTCGCGATCAGCGATCACCTTCGCCGACAAAGGGTCATGGTATCGTATCACCTCGATGCCGTTGCTCATCAGGCCGTAGCTGAGAAGTTCGATCGACGTGTCGAGCACCTCGGCTACGTCGAAAACGGTCTTCTCGGCCTTTCGCTGGCGCGCGATCGCAAGGAACGAGCGCACGACCCGGGCGCAGCGCTCCGCCGCCGTTTCGATCGCTACCGCGCGATCCAGCTTCGAGGCATCGACGCCTTGCGCCTCCATCTCCTCGCGCAACATCGAGGCCTGGCCAAGCACGATCGAGAGCGGATTGTTGAGTTCGTGCGCGACCCCCGCCAGCAGCGATCCGATCGCGGCGAGCTTCTCGTTCTGGTAGAGCGCCTCCCGCTGGCGCTCGATCTCGGCGGCGGCGTTCCGTTCGGAGGAAAGGTCGCGCAGGTGCGCCGTGAAAAGGCGACCGTCCGGTAGTTCGACCTCGGTGATCGCCAGTTCGACGGGTATGGTCCGGCCGTCCTTGCAGCACGCGTCCATCATGACGCGACGGCCCAGCACATGCGGCACGCGGGTCGCCCGGTAGCGAGCCATGCCCGCTTCGTGCGCGGCTCGCAGATGGCCAGGCACGATCAACTCGCTGATCGACCGGCCGATCGCCTCTTCGGGCAAATAGCCGAAGGTGGCTTCGGCCGCGGGGTTCACGCTGACGACCATGCCGCTCTCGTCGACGACGATCACGGCGTCAAGCGCCGAACGGACGACGGCCGCGTACAGACGCGCATGTGATCCCGGCTTGTCGAGGTGAGGTGTCGTCCAGCCGAGGCGACTGTCGTCGCCCTTGCTCATGCCGGTTGCCGTGGCGGCACGAAGATATAGCCAGCGCTTCGGACAGTGCGGATGATCCGTGGCTTGGCTGGATCGTCCTCCACTTTCTTGCGGATGCGGGTCACGCGGATGTCGATGGCGCGATCGAACGAATCCCTGTCACGCGCCGGGGCGTTGTCGAGCAGGAACTCGCGTGACAAAACCCGGTTGGGCGCGCGTGCGAACGCCGCCAGAAGGTCGAACTCGGTTGGTGTCAGCCTGATGTCGGCTCCGGCCTCGTCAAGGAGGACCCTGCGATCGAGATCGAGGCAGACCTTGCCGAAACAGACCAGATTGTCGTTGCCATTCGCACGCGTCTTTTTCGCCTCCGAACCCGATCTCCGCAATACGGCACGCACACGCGCCCTCAACTCACGGAGGTCGAACGGCTTGGTCACGTAGTCGTCTGCGCCGATCTCGAGGCCGACGACACGATCCACGATGTCGTCGAGCCCGGTCAGCATTATGATGGGCGTGGAGCATTCGGCGCGCAGGCGGCGCGCAATGGTGATTCCGTCTTCGCCAGGCAGTTGGATATCGAGCAGGATCAGGTCAGCCGCGCTGGAAGATAGGCGCTGGCGCAGTTCATCGCCGGAGGCGCAGTGGCTGACGTCGTATCCGTCCTTGCACAAGTAGTCGGCGACCATCACCCGGATACCCGGTTCGTCGTCGACGATCACCACCTTCGCTGCTGTCTGAGGCGTCATCCGCGTTCCCCGAGACTTGAACGGGCGGGAGGCGCACCCTGGCCTATTGCCCTCCACCGGTGGCGACGGGCAATGCCTTGACGGGTGCTAATTGCCGGAATACCTATTTCATGAAAATCGTATCCTGTCAATTTGGCGAGACCTCCATGACAAGAAACTACCGCATGGGAAAACGCGCCGAAGAGTTCGAGCGGACCCGCGGACGTATCCTGCGGGCGACCATGTTGGTGCATGACGAAAAGGGCGTCGCGCCGGCCACTCTTGCCGAGATCGCGACGCGGGCGGGCGTAAGCCAGGCAACCCTGTCGCGGCATTTCCCGACCTACGGAGAACTCGTCCAAGCCTGTGGTGGCCATGTATGGCAGGAGATGCAACCGCCTACTCCAGAGACTGCCGCGGCAGTGTTCGCCGGTCTGGTGGGCAGGCAGGACCGTCTGCGTCGCCTGGTCGAGGCATTGGACGCATTCTACTCGCGCGGCGCGCATCGTCTCAACCTTGCCTGGCGCGACAGGGACTTGATGCCGCAGATCGATGGCTTTCTCCGAGCCGTGGAGGCAGGTGTGGGCGCACTCGTGAGCGAGGCGCTCGCGCCGGATGGTCCATCGCCATTGACGGTGCGAGTGGCGGCGGCGCTCACCAGCTTCCATGTATGGCAAAGCTTGCAGCGCCAAGGTTTCGGTGAAGCCGAGACGCGCGACGTTCTCCTCCAGACCCTGGTATGCGGTTTGCAGGCGGTCGAAAAGCGCTGAGCCTTGGGTCGCGGCGCGGCGGCCTGAAACAATTGAAACGAACATCTCCAGCCACGCAATCGTCGCGAAACGCGGCTGCGCCACAGTCGTCCCATCAAGTCGATGTGAACGCAGGAGCCAAACGCCATGACCCCGCAACAGATATCGCTGGTGCAGGAGAGTTTTCGCTGCGTCTTGCCGATCAGGGAAGAAGCGGCCGCGATCTTCTATCGTCGCCTCTTTGCGATCGATCCCGGCCTGCGGTCGCTTTTCGCGCACACTGAATTGGTCGATCAGGGCCACACGCTGATGGCGACGCTGGCCTTCGTGGTCAACGGATTGCCGCGGCCCGAGACGATTGTCGGCGCGGCACAGGCGCTTGCCCGGCGGCACGTGGGCTACGGGGTGCGCGAAGAACATTATGGCAGCGTCGGCCAGGCCTTGATCGAAACGCTGCAGGAAGGCCTCGGCGGCGCGTTCACCCCGCCTGTGCGCGATGCCTGGTTCGCTGCCTATGCCCTTCTGTCAGGGGCGATGATGGCCGCTGCGGCCGAAGTGACAGCACTCGTCGGACGATAGCCCCCGCGTACGCGCTTCTTTCTCGCAGCTCACGCCGTTCAGCCCTGTTTGCCAACGGAAGGCTTTCCCACAATCCGCACGCGCCAGCGCCCGGCCGGGTGCTGGCTCAAGTTCAGCCGCCGCTGGACTTTGAGGAGTTCGAGCAGGGCGCGATTGCCGTATGTGCGTGGATCGAAGTCGGGCGCAAACCTGACCAGTTCACGTTGGAGGTCATCGACGCCGACCCAGCCGCCCACGCAGGGTACAGCCGCGCGATCGCCTCCCTGATCTCATCGCCAGCATCCCGCGGGTCCTGCGGCGGCTTGCGGACGACAATGGCAGGATGAGCAGGGGCGTCCGGCACCAGGTTCTCGATTAAGAAGTAACGCGTGCAGGCCTTGCGGAAACGCTCCGACGTTCCCCAGGGGCCGAAGCCGAAGACAGGCAGGCCCGCCTCCCTGATGCGCGTGGCGAGCCGGACGAAGTCAGTGTCGCTGGAAACGATCGCGAAGCCATCGCCGCCGCCGCCGTGAAGCGGATCCATGGCGGCGATCACAAGGGCAATGCCGGCGGCGTTCTTGGAGCCCGCGGCCAGAACGGGGTTATGGCGCAACTCGATGGCGCACCGGATGCACGCCTCGCGCCAGCCGGCACTGGTGTGCTCATGGTCGCCGGAGGCAAGGCGAATATCACTGCGCTCGTAGCGCTCGAGTTCGGTGAACACGCCGTCGTTCCATTCGAGGATGAGGAGAAGCTGGGAGGCGACGCGCCTGTCGGCGCGCCGCCCTGTCGAATTCCACCTCACATCCTGAACACCTGCCGCAGTGCTTGCGTCCTGGCCAAGGTCGGGGCCGGGTCGGCATCGTGGGAGGCCAGCCGGATCACCTCGATCCAGTAGCGCTCGTTCTCGGTGGTGGGCCTGTTCAAGCGCTCGACCAGATCGGCGCGCGAGGTGATGGTCGGATGAGGCATGGTCACTTCCCGAAGATCGCGCGCAGGGCGGCAAGGGCGCGCTGGGTCAGCCTCGGATCGGAGCCGTCCGAGTGTTCACGGATCGCCTTCAGACAGACGACCTCGTTTTCGGTGACGACGGTGCCAAAGATCTCGTTGATGGCGCTGACGGTCATGCTGCCGCCCATCTGCTCCATTGCCAGCAGGAAGAGCATCCTCGCATCGCATTCGAGGGCCTTGGCGAGAGCCGGCACCCGGTCGAGCGGGATCTTGGAAGTTCCGGTCTTCAGCATCGAGAGCACGTTGGGCGTCTTGAAGCCCGCCTCGGTGGCGATCTCGTGCTGCGATTTCTTGGGGCTGAGTTCGGGGACACGGCGGTCGATAAACTTGGCGATACGAGTATTCGTATAAGGCTTTTTGCTCTTATTCAATTTATAAGTCCTTCATGTGTCAATTGCTATTCAGTTATAGCAAATATAATATGGCTTTACAGAAATATTAGAATAATAAGTTGTCGCGATGAATGGTTAAATATATTCGTTGACGTGTTTGAATATTTGTATGGCTCTGGTGTTTTTCATGGCGGGCCGCTAAGCAGGCTGGCAGCGGCGCGGCCGCCGTCGTCAGGCTGGCCGGCACGGAAGGGCGGGTTCACCAGGACGCTCCGGCTCAGCCGGGTATCAGCCCACTCGCGGTGACAACGCCTAGCCGAAGTGAAGTCGCGTTCGTCTGCCACCCTTGAAGATAGCAGCGTGCTTGACGGTTAAGGATATATTAGCATCATCATTGCTTCCTCATTCAATCTGCAGTTTATTGCAGTAAGTGTAAGAGGAGGAATGCCATGGCAATTCGCCTGAGACTTCCTGGTGGAACCCTCAAGGTCAAGCGCTACATCGAGCTGCGTGACCCGGAACGTCGTCGCAGTGTACCCGTGCTGAAGTTCGCCTCGCTGTACTTCATCTGGTGGTCCAATCGGACCAATCTACGGCATCAGTGAGAGCTGCCGTATGTCTGCGCCGCCTGCTGTTTTTGAAGCATCGCGACGACGTCCCTGTCGGCCACAGCGACGGACCCGCCGGCTGCTTTTGGGGGCAGGGGAGCCGGCGGGTCTACTGTGTAGCAACCGGGTGGGGTGGCAACTGGTTGCGCTACGACGATACGCCAGTTTGGTAAACGATACGTAAACGCAAGCGACCATTCCCCAATGATGCAGTCTCCAACCTGGCAAAGCCCGCTCATGACGCTGCCGTGCGGCGCTTGAATGCGGCGGCTTCCTGCTTGTCCCAGGGCAGCCATGCAATGTCGACCAGGTCGACGATCGTCACGGCTGTCGTTTCGCGCCGGTAGACGAGGCGTTTGAGGACATCCGGCGCGAGCCAGGCAAGCCGCATCTGCCGACTGACCTGTCGTTCAGAGAGTTTCACGGCGATAAAAAGGTCGCTGACCGTGCCGAACTCGCCAGCCTCCATCCGCCGCCGCCAGCTCCAGGCCCGGCCTATGGCTCGCAGGATGTGCGGGTCCTGCGACTGGTCCTCGCTCGGCAGATAGCCGGCGGGTGGCAGGATTTTCGGCCGCCCGTTCTTCTTGCGCAGCTTCAAGGGCACGAAGATCCGGATGCTGTCGCTCGGGTTCATCATTCAGCCGCCTCCAAGGTGCGCGGGGTCATCAGGTCCCGCATGACGCCGGCAATGCCGTCGGTGCGCAGATCGATCACGAGGCCGTCGGCGCTCACAGTGACGCGGCGGACGAGCAGCTGGACGATGCGAGCCTGCTCGGCCGGAAACAGCTGTGCCCAGAGATCGTGGATGGTCTGCAGGGCTTTGATGGCGTCCGCCTCTGTGATGTCGCCATGCCCGTCGCGCGCCAATGTCGCGAGCACCAGGCGCAGATATAGCTCGTGGCGACAGCCGTCTCTCAACCTCCTGCCTCCAAAGCGAGGCAAGAGCACAGGTGCGTCTAAAGGGACTGCGGACTGGGTCCTGGACATGGTAGCCTGACGTGTCGTTCACCAGACGAAGACGCCGGGATTAGGGCTCCTCGCAATGCCCTTGCAGCAAGACCTGCGCCTCGGGTCGGTCGCAATGAACGGTGTCGTTTCGGCACCGAAAAAAGATCAAGAAGGGTTGCGGGCTCAACCGAGCGGGGAGCGTGCCAATTGCTCGTGAAGGCTTGCCGATTGAAGGCTTGCCGATCGTGTTGGTCAGGTGAGGCGGTTCGCGGCGCCTCGATCGATCGGACGGGGGATATTGCGAACGATGCGCGTGTGACAGGTGGGTGGAAATGATGGGAGCCAAGGGACGGGTGCGGCGAAAGCGCCGACGCTGGTTATTGGTTGGACTCGAGTTCACCCCGCGATCAAGCCAAAGGCCAGGTTTCCGCGCTTCAGCGCATGTCGGCTCGACAGGAAAACGCGTCAGCGGACCGGCGCATGTCAAGTTTGCGCAATGAACGGACAAGCTGTGTCAAGGTGAGGGCTGTACGAGCGGTTTGATGATGATTTCGCCGAGCATGCCGCCAAGCGTGGCCCTGTTCCAGGAGGCGGTCAATGAGATGGGAACTTATGAACCCGGCTCCACGGGTAACGAGGATGCGTTTACGGCTATCGTAGAGGCGCGCCACGTGGGGGTATCTTGACGTCCCGGTTCGATACCCATGGCCTGCTGCGGTGATAGCCAACGAAGGCGATCCTGCCGCTATTCGCACTGTCGCCGCGGGCTGCCGCCATAGGCGTAGCTTCATTCAAACACCTCCCGGAGAGTTCGATTATTGGGAGCCTGGCTTCATTACTCGGGAGCCTCGCGCTGGCCTTGCGCAAACACGACCTGATCGTCCGATCGACCACCGCCCTTACAAGCTCCTAACAATTTGAGGACCCGATGGTGGATGACGATACGCACGGCCAGCACCGAGTTGCGGCGGCAGAGGTTCTGAGCGGGCGGACACCCCACCGCTCGGAACCATCTCGCCAGCATTTCCGGCAAACTCCCCGCACGTGTGGGGATGCCGGGCTCAAAAGCCGGCCTCAGTCCTTCGCGGCCAGCGTCTCAGGGCCGAAGAATTCCCGAATCTCGGACATGTCGATGGTGCCGTCGCCGTTCTCGTCGACGACGTTGAAGATCCGCGCGTGGAAGTCATTCAGCTCCTGGAGCGACAGAGCACCGTCGCCATCGGCGTCGACGATCGCGAACATCAGTCGCATCCCTCCTCCACGCATCATCATTCCCGAGTGCATGCCTTTGCCCCGCATGTGCATGCCGCTGCGGTCGTCCTTCATGTCTGAGCCCAAATCCGCCCGGTGGTGCCGACGTTCGCCACCGCCGCGCCATTGCCGGTCATCGCGTCGTCCCTCGCCGCGAAACTCGTTCTGCATCATCTCGCGCATCATCTGGCGCATCAACTGAACATTGACATTGGAATCGCCGTCGCCCATTCCGAGCATCTGGCGCTGAGCGGAATCGTTGGCCGGCGCTTTCGGTGCCGTCTCGTTCGATTGAGCGAAGGCGGTCGTTGCGGCGAGGCACATGGCGGCAACCGACAAAGAGAATTTCACGGGCATCGGAGGAGCTCCTTCTGGTGTCTATGGAGCTTGCACAATCTACGACATGGCCTTTCGTTCCTCGCTGCCGACCCGGCGAATGCGACGGCCCTGAGATGAACACTTGGCGCGGAGGCTGACAGCCTCGGAAACCATCGCCTGTTTTGTAGCGAACTTCACCAGTCTCGACGATTTCACCCGTCTGATGAACGGCTAGCGGGCAGTGTGTTTGCGACCGACCCGCCCTATCTCATCGACTACGATGGCACGAACCATCCGACGAAGAAGGGCGGCGCCGCGCGTGCCAAAAAGATCGCCAACAAGAACTGGTCCGAGGAGTACATCGAGCAGAAGCACTGGGACGATTCCTCCCAGGGGCCGCAGTTCTACGAGGCCTTCATGCAGGTCGCCATCGACTGCGCCATCGAGGAGGATGCGGCCTGGTATTGCTGGCATGCGTCGCGCCGCCAGCGGTCTTGCCAGTCCGTTCGTGACCTGGGGCACGCGGGTCGAACGTTATGTGCGGGCACTGGCGTCGGGCGATCCGGACCAGTTGCAGACGGCCCTCAATGCCGGCTTTGGCGAATGCTACACGCCCGCCTCGGGACGCGATGCCCTCGACTGGCGGGAGATTTTTCAGCGGCGCCAGCCCTACCGGATGAAGGAGGTGCCGGATGGCGTGCTTCGCCTTGGCATGGCCGTCGATGTGCAAAAGCTGTCGCTCTACTACACGATCCGCGGCTTTGGTTCGCGGGGTCGCTCCTGGCTGATCGACAGGGGACAGCTGTTCGGACCAACCGACGATGATGATGTCTGGAACGCGCTTGCCGATCTCATGCTGACGCCGATCGCCGGGCTGCAGATCGAGCGGGTGTTCATCGACTCGGGCTTTCGGCCCAACAAGCCGGATGGCGGCGACGAGCACAAGGTCTACGAGTTCACACGTCGCTATTCCTGGCTGGTCTCGCCGACCAAGGGACGGGCCACCATGTCGCCGCCCTACCGGGTGTCGAAGATCGAGGTGACGCCGAAGGGCAAGCAGGCGTCCTATTCGATCAATTTGGTGTGGCTGTCGACGGACTTCTTCAAGTCGCTGCTGGTGTCGCGGATCAGGACGCCGCTCGATCAGCCGGGCTCCTTCATCGTGCCTGACGACATCGACGAGGATTACGCCAGGCAGCTGGTGTCTGAGGTGCGCGTCGTCGATGGGGCGACCGGCAAGCCGCTATGGGTGCAGCGCTCGCGGCAGAACCATTTTCTCGACTGCGAGGCGCTGGCCATGGCGATCGGCGTTAAGCAGATAGGCAAGGAAAGAAGTTCAGCCGCGAGTTCAAGGCCGCAGGTTTAATCCTCCCGGAACGCCTTGGCGAAACTGTCCCGGATCGGACGCGTCAGGTACTCAACGAAGGTGCGCTCACCGGTCTGGATCAACGCGTCGACAGGCATTCCCGGATAGATTTTCTCCGTGTCGACCCCCGCCGGAAGCTCTCCCACGATCTCGAGGCGTGCGGTGAAGTAGGACTCGCGCGTCAACGGGTCGACGAGCCGATCGGCCGACAGGTAGGTCACCCGCGCCGCCACGTCAGGCGTCGTTCGCGCGTTCAGGGCGGATAGGCGCAGGGTCGTCGGCTGACCGATCGTCACGGCGTCGACGTCGAAGGTCGGCACGCGCACCTCGATCTGCAAGTCTTGCGAGGTCGGCAGGATTTCCGCGACGGGCTCGCCCGGCTTCACCGAACTGCCGATGGTATTCTTCAATAGTTCGTTGATCAGGCCGGCGACCGGTGCCCGTATCTCGGTGCGCGTCAGCAGTTCCTCCCGGGCGCGCAACTGCTCACGCAGATCGGCGACCCTGGCTCTAACTTCGGAGATCTGGGCCGCCGCCGCTTCGCGTCGCGTCGCCGTGACGCCGGCTCTCTGTTCGGCGAACTCGGCTATAGCGGCTCGCTTCTGACCGATGGCCGCCGTCAGTGCACCGATGCGGCCGAGCGAATCCGCCTCGGCCCGCTGCACGGCCTGGTACTGGCTGCGCTGCATCAGTCCCTGCTTCAGCAGTGTCTGCTTGTCGGCGAGTTCCTCGCGTAGCACGGTGAGCTTGTTTTCCTCCGACGCCTCCTGGATCAGGAGGCCCTCGATCTCGACGTCGGCCGCCAGGCCGCCGCGATGGTCGAAGGCATCGGGTACGTTTCGCAGGTGCGCGGTGTCCGTCCCCGGGTCAAATTCGTCCGCTGCCGCGCCGAACTCGGTCGGTTCTGGAAACACGTGGTCGAGATATCGATCGGCATCGAAGCCGAAATGCCGGCTGCGCCCCGCCTTCAGATCCGTCTGCGACATCCTGAGTGCGTTCAGCCGCGCGATCCGTGCCCGCGCGACCGTCTCGTCGGCGGCCCGCAGATGAAACAGATACAAATCGTCGCTTTGCCGGCGCGGGTGGTCGCAGGCATGGAAGCCGGGGCGCCAGTTCAGTGGCACGCGGCTGACCAGCGGCTTGCAGTACGCCGCGTCGAACTGGACCCAGCTTCGCTGGCGCAGCAGCGGCCGCCCGTGATCGAGGGTCGGCTCGTGGCGGCGATCCTGCACCACGTTGAGGCCGAGGGTGTTGAAGTAGGGTTCGTCCCTGTTCGCCTCGAGGAAGTCGCCGAGCCCCGCATGACGCGCCGGATCCGGGACGATCAGCTCGTCGGAGTCGCTCATGACCACCCAGTCGTAGCTCATGAGGAGCATGGACTGGAGCGAGCTCATCATCGCGGCGCGCTTGACTTCGTCGAAGCCGACGTCCGGGAGATCGATGAGCTGATAGCGTCGAGACCGGTCGTCGCGCTGGGCGCGATCGGCGCAAGAGACGACGTAGAGATTGTCGTGGCCGACCATGCGGCCGTAGTGATCGAGCCACACCGGAAGAAACTCAGGCTCGTTGAACGCCATGGTGATGGCGGCGACAAGCGGCATCGGCTGGGCGCTCCAAATCGAGCGGCGCAGCGACCGCGTTGGGCCTTGAAAACACCTCGGCGTCGGCGAGTCAAGCTCGACGCGACCGCGCGTTTCCTTCATTTCCGATCCATCTCGCAAAGGAGCCGCTTACCGCTCTGGCATCCGTGGATGCGGCGCCGGGAACATGGTCGTTCACCTCGATGACCCCGGGGACGCCCCCGACCTTGCCCCAGCCGTTCCCGGCAGAATGGTTCAATCTTGGTCGGACATTGCTCTCGATTTTCCGAGCTGTCGCGCCGTCATGCGTGACGGCCAAACCGGGGACCGCCCGGGTCGAGTCAGCCGCTGGCCAGCGGTCGTCGCCTGTCTCAGTGTCTGATCCAAAGGTCGTCATGCCGGGCTGCAAATGGCAATTTCTGCGCTTCCGGTGCTCACGTACCCGAATGTACGCTGCGCTCCGGTTCTCGAAATCGCCATTTTCGCCCCGGCCTTGCGCTTTTTGATTCAGACACTCAGGCCGCCGAGCGTGGGACGGCCGACAGCAGGATTTCTCCCATCTGATCCGGCGACACACCGGACCCAAAGATACGCACGAATGCCTCATGCCCGACGATGCGCGTTCGCAGGTTCTCGTCGGACGCACACAGGTCGATGATCCTGTCGGTCTCGCGCGTGCTCCACTCCATCAATTCCCTCAGGGCGCCGCCTCGCAAGACGGCTTGCGTTCCCGCGAAATACTCGTTCGTGACGGGAAAGCCCTTCTTTCGCGCCAGGACGTTCTCGCGAGGGAGGTACCTGGACGCCACCTCCTTCAGCAACCACTTCCCGTGTCGCTTGCGATACTTGAGATCGGGATGGAGATTCAGCGCGAAGTCGATGACGTCGTTTTCGAGGAATGGCACCCTCAGCTCGACCGAGGACGCCATCGAGATGCGATCATGCCGGTGGATGATCCACTGCATGTGCCCGTAGAGATCGAAGATGCCGTTGCCCGCGAAGACCCTGGCGAAGAGCGGCGACACAGGGGCGAGCGTCTCCAGGATGTGTTCGGGTGAGAGCATCTGTCGCGCGAACAGGGACGTCGACAGGATCCGGTGGTGGCCCGGCTGCAGCCCGGCGAGTATGTTCGTGAAGGGATTCGTCTTCAGCCGCTGCAGACGGCGCTCCCGCAGGCGCCGCGTCGGCCCGAGGGCGGCGAGCAGCGCCGTCCGGCGGGCGCGTCTTCCTGACGCTGCATGCCAGGGATAGCCGCCGAAGAGTTCGTCGGCGCCTTCGCCGGTCAGCAAGACCTTGATCCCGTCCTCCCGGCAACGCCGCGTCATGGCCAAGAGCGCTGCGTTCGAGTTGCTCATGTTCCCGTTTTCGAGATGATAGACGCCGATGGCGACGTCGCGCAGGTACTGTGCTTGACCGAATTCGACAGGCCTGAGCGGCACGCCGAGCCGATCACAGGTAAGCCGGGCGCCTTCGACCTCGCTTACGCCCCGGTCGGGGGAGGCGACATAGGCCGGAAACGACGTCACGAACTCGCGGCTCAAGGCCGTAATGAGCCCTGAATCCACACCGCTCGAGCAGGCTGTGGCCAGAGCGACGTCGGATACGCAATGGAGCCCGACGCTCCGGCGCAGCCGTTCTTCTAGCTCCCGTCCGGCCTCGTCGGCATTCCGGTTCCTGTCGTTGAGGCGATCGACGTCGATCGCGGAAAGCGCGTCCCAGAAGGTGTCTTCCCGGATTCCATCCCGATCGACACGCCAGATGGCGCCAGGAGGGAGCCGCCGGATGCCCATGAAGCTCGAGAGGTGCGAATCGATGCTCTGGAGCGCCAGGGACAGCGTGACGCTTCGCGGGTCGATCCGCGTCTCGAAGCCGGATGCACGCAGCAGCGCCTTGTCCTCGGAGGCGAAGATCAAGCGGTCGCCCTTCACGGCGACCGACAACGCCTTGATGCCGAGCCGGTCGCGGCACATCCAGAGCGCGTTCTGCCGCTTGTCGAAATAGGCGAAGGCGAACATCCCCGTAAAGCGCCGCACCGCCTCCTCGGCGCCCCATTCGTGGAGCGCCCAAAGGACCACTTCCGTGTCACTTTCGCTCAGGAACCGGATCCCGTCGGCCTCGAGTTCGCGTCGCAACGCCCGAAAATTGTAGACCTCGCCATTGTAGATGAGCACGCCGGAGCCGTCAGGCGTCACGGCTGGCTGAAGGCCGCGATCGGAGACATCGAGGATCGCGAGCCGGCAGTGTCCCAGGGTCAGCTGCTCATTCGACCAGTAACCCTGTCCGTCGGGGCCCCGGTGGGCGATCGCGGCGATCATGGCACGGATGTCCGCCTTGTCGGCATCGCCTGCCTGTCCCGCAAACCGCCAGATCCCGGCTAGCCCGCACATCGGACCTGCCCCTGGGACGATGTCGTCATCAGCCGGCACTCGCGATCGGGAAGGTGTTCGGTCGGCTCACGGCCGGAAAACCCGTCTTTCAACATTGTTTCCTTGCCCCTTCGATGGATCAGGTCGGTGGTCGCAGGTCTGAGCGCGTGATGTTTGCGTCTTCGCTGCGAAACGCAAAAAAATGAGCGCAGGTTGAGCTTTGCCGCGGGCAGCCTCGACACCTTCTCGGAACTTTCTGGTAGCGGCAGCCATCATCGAGCCGCCGAAATGACAGGGTGGACCACGCAGTCCATCGATCGGAATCACATTGCCTTGTGAGACGGGGCGGGTCAACGCCGCCGCGGCCATCTGGAATGTCCGGCACGGCTTCGACCGGCTCTTCGCCCGATGCGGGACGCTAGAGCATTTCCGGTGAACATTGGTTCGCTCTGTTTGTCCGATTGCGAGGCGATCCGCCAGGAGAGCCGTGACGGTCGTGGTGGCGCCACGGCCGAGCGGCTCGACGAAGCGGGCGCCCGCAAGCGGCAAACCCTTCGGGCCGGGTGCATCTGGTCCAAATCCTTCGGGTTCCGGCTCGGCCGATGAACCACATCGACCTTCGACGAAACCCTCGACCTTGGGCCAGATGCCCTCCGGCAGAGCGATTCAATGTTCGCCGGAAATGCTCTAGCCGGCTGACGAACCGCATCGATGCAGTCATGGTTCATTTACGGGAGTTTCCGCTTGCCGGGCCGAACACCTCCGAGCCCGGGATCCGCCGTGTCAACCTGTTGCCCTATCCATACGCCGTTCTCTACGAAATCTTTCAAGACGAAGTCGTGGTTCATGCCGTCCGGCACGGAGCAAGACATCCTCACGAGTTGAAGGTCTTCAGCAGGTGACGCTACCCAACGACCCGCTCCTCCAGCCCTACCAGCTCAAGCACCTCACGCTGAAGAACCGCGTGATGTCGACCAGCCACGAACCGGCCTATTCCGAAGACGGCATGCCCAAGGCGCGCTACCGGCTCTATCACGCCGAGAAGGCCAAGGGCGGCATGGCGCTGACGATGACCGCCGGCTCCGCGCTGGTCTCGCGCGACAGTCCGGCCGCCTTCGGCAACCTGCAGGCCTACAGGGACGAGATCGTGCCGTGGCTGTCGGAACTTGCGGATGCCTGCCACGAGCACGACTGCAAGGTGATGATCCAGCTTACCCATCTCGGGCGCCGGACGGGGTGGAACAAGGCCGACTGGCTGCCGGTGCTTTCGGCCTCGCCGGTGCGCGAACCGGCGCACCGGGCCTTTCCGAAGGAGGCCGAGGGCTGGGACATCGAGCGCATCGTCGCCGACTATGCCGCCGCCGCGCAGCGCTGCCAAGCGGCGGGCCTCGACGGCATCGAGTTCGAGGCCTACGGGCATCTGATGGACGCGTTCTGGTCACCGGCCACCAACCGGCGCGAGGACAGCTATGGCGGTTCGCTCGAAAACAGAATCCGCTTTTCGATGCAGGTTCTTGATGCGGTTCGCCAATCCGTGGGTCCGGACTTCGTCGTCGGCATCCGGATGGTGGCGGACGAGGGCTGGGACAAGGGCCTGTCGCGGGACGAGGGCGTCGAGATCGCCAGGCGGATCGCCGCGTCCGGCAAGGTCGATTTCCTCAACATCATCCGCGGCCACATCGAGACCGACGCGGCGCTGACGGACGTGATCCCCATCGCCGGCATGCGCTCCGCTCCGCATCTCGACTTCGCGGGCGAGGTGCGGGCGCAGGCCAGGGTGCCGGTCTTCCACGCCGCTCGCATCGCCGACGTGGCGACCGCCAGGCACGCCATCGCGGCGGGTAAGCTCGACATGGTCGGGATGACCCGCGCCCATATCGCCGACCCGCACATCGTCGCCAGGGTGATGGCGGGCGAGGAGCACCGGATCCGGCCCTGCGTCGGTGCGACCTACTGCCTCGACCGCATCTACGAGGGCGGCGAAGCGCTGTGCATCCACAATGCCGCGACCGGACGAGAGGCGACGATCCCGCATGTGATCGCGCGTGACGAGGGACCGGCAAAACGCGTCGTCGTGATCGGTGCCGGCCCGGCGGGCCTCGAAGCGGCGCGGGTCGCGGCAGAGCGCGGTCACGGCGTGACCGTCCTCGAAGCCGCGTCGCAGGCCGGCGGGCAGATCAGGCTGGCGGCGCTCAACCCGCGCAGGAAAGAGCTCATCGGCATCGTCGACTGGCGGCTGGCCGAACTGGAACGGCTCGGCGTCGACATCCGCACCAATGTCTGGGCGGAGGAAAGCGATGTGCTTTCGCTGGCGCCGGACGTCGTCATCGTGGCGACGGGGGGCATGCCGCAACCGCCGGAATTGGAGGCGGGTGGCGACCTCGTCACGTCGAGTTGGGACATCATCGCGGGTTCGGTCGGGCCGGCCGAGAACGTTCTCGTCTATGACGACAATGGCGGCCACCCGGGAATGACGGCGGCGGAACTGATGGCGGCGGCCGGCTCGTCGGTCGAACTCGTCTCGCCGGAGCGCTTCTTCGCGCCGGAAATGGGCGGCATGAACCACGTGCCCTACATGGCCGCCTTCCACCGCCATGGCGTACAGGTCACCATCAACACGCGGCTTGTCTCGGTCCGCCGCGATGGCAACATTCTGGTGGCGGTGCTGGGGTCGGACTTCGATAAGGGCTGGCGCGCCGAGCGGCGGGTGCAGCAGGTGGTCGTCGAGCACGGCACGGCGCCGAACGATGAACTCTACCACGCGCTGAAACCAGCATCGCGAAATCTGGGCGCGGTCGATTACGAGAAGCTGGTCGGAGGCGGTCCGGTGTTTCCCGATCGCAACCCCGACGGTCGGTTCACGCTGTTCAGAATTGGCGACGCGGTTGCGTCGCGCAACATCCACGCGGCGATCTACGACGGTATCCGCATGACGCTTCGCGCCTGATCAGGCGGCGTCGCGACTGCCTTTCCGCCCGGCCTTGTCGTCCAAGCGGGTTCGGGACGGGCGGGCCTTGAGCCACGAGGTCATGGCGTCCTCGGGCATGGGAAAGGCCACTCCAAATCCCTGGACTTCATCGCAACCGAGTGAAGCGAGTTCGTTCAGTTCGGCATCCGTCTCGGCGCCCTCGGCGATCGTGCCGATGCCGAGGCGGTCCGCCAGATCGACCACGGCGCGTACAATATGCGCGTTCTGGTCGTTTTCGTGAATGTTCTGAACGAATCGGCGGTCGATCTTGAGACGGTCGATCTGTCGGGGGTCGACATGGGTGAGCGAAGCATATCCCGTGCCGAAGTCGTCGAGTTCGAGGTGGATTCCGGCTGCGCGGATCGTGCGAAGGGTCGACGCGATGCCGGTCTTCTCGTCATCGAGGATGACGGACTCGACGATTTCGAGAGCGAGCTTGTCGGGCGGCAGGCCCGTTTCGGCGAGCGTGTCGAACAGGAAATGTGCGAAGTCCTGCTGGGCCAGTTCGCCGCCCGAGGCATTGAGGGCAAGGCGGCCGAAGTCGATGCCTTGATGATGCCAGCATGCAGCCACTCCGATGGCTTCGCGAAAGATGATGCGGCCCACGGCTGGCATCAGCCCGGACTTCTCGGCGATGGGCAGGAAGACCGACGGAGGCACGTAATCGCGGCCCGGTGGCCGCCAGCGGACAAGTGCCTCTACTCCGGTCACCTTGCCGCTGCCGAGCGAAACCTGAGGCTGGAAGCTCACGGTGAAATCGCGTCGCGCGATCGCCATGACGAGTTCGCGCTCGATCTCCCTGCGCTCGTCCTCCTCTCGCCGCAACGCTTCGGTGAAGAACGAATAGGTTCCGCCACCCGCCTTCTTGGCGGCATAGAGCGCGACGTCGGCACGGTTGAGCAGTTCGGACGGCTCGTTTCCGTCTGTCGGGAAGAACGCTATGCCAGCACTTGCGTCCGCGTGAATGGTCTGGCCCTCGAAGGTGATCGGCTGGTTGATCAGGCGCAGGATCCGCTCGGTCATCGCGGCCACCGCCGCATCTCCGTCGGCCCGGGGCACGATGATGACGAACTCGTCTCCCCCGAGGCGGACACAAACCTTGTCCGGCAATCCGGTGCGCCGCATGCGTTGTGCCGTTGTGGTCAGGACATGGTCGCCGGCGGCATGGCCGAGCGTGTCGTTGATCTGCTTGAAGCGGTCGAGATCGAACTGGATGACCGCCAGTCTGCTGCTGGATGCCGCCGCCTCTTCCAGGAACGCGCCGAAGCGATAGTTCAGGAAGACGCGGTTGTGGAGGCCGGTCAGCCCGTCATGGATGGCATTGTGAGCCATGGCGTTGCGAGCCTGGACCAGCTGGTCGGTGCGCTTGCCGATCAGGTGCGACATCGGGCGGAAGATGAAAAGCGCGACAAAGAGCAGGACGAAGAGCGTTCCGCCAAACAATCCCGTGTGCACCGAGACGAGGCCGGCAAGCCGCTCACGGGCGAGTGCCGACAGGCGCTCGCGCAGGGCGGAGTAGCCATCCATGGTCGCCGTGGCCAGCCTTTCGTCAAGCTGCGCCCGTTCCTTACCCGCGCGATAGAAGAGGTCGCTGCTCTCAGGCGCTGCCTCGGTCTGAAGGGCCGCAATCAGCCGCCAGCTGTTGGCCGCGAGACCATCGGAAAAATACTCGAGATGGTAGGGCTTGGCGTAGAGGACACTCTCGATCGATTCCGGATCCAGCCGTGCCGTGGAGGCGTAGACGGCGCCCGTCTCCGCGAGCAGTTCGGCGTAGTTGCGCTCGAACGTCTCCGTCGCGGTGCGGAGTGACTGGATCAAGGCGGGCTGGCGTTCCGTCGGTGCGCTGTGCGCGGCGTTCGCAAGAAAGACGATGCGCTGCGAAAGCGCCCGTTGGGTCTCGGCGATGGAGACCAGATGCTCTTCGTGCTGTTGCTCCCGGATCAGGTGGTTGAGGAGGACGAACGACGCGAGCACCATCGATCCAATGATGACCAGGGCCACGATGTAGGCCCTCTGGATCATCTTCACCGGCTTCAGAAGGCCGGCAGCAAGGCCCGGCAGTCTCAACATATGCGCTTGGCCCCCGCCGCCGCCTTTTCCTGAGACTTAACGCTAGCCGTCCCCGGTTAACCGGTGGATATCGAATGACTGAAGCGGGAGTCGGATGGCCGCTATTTGGTGCGATGGTTAGTAAAGACTTGCCTTCCGTGAATCGGATTTTGATGCCTGCGGCCAGAGACCGCTTTCGCAGTCGACCCCTCATGCATTAAGAGGGGCAAGACACATGACGAGGATCTCATCACCATGAACATCCAGAATCCGCCATCCAAGGGGACGCTCGCCGCCTTCGCGTGGGAGGATCCGTTTCTCCTGGAAGACCAGTTGACGGAAGACGAACGCATGGTTCGCGACGGAGCCGCCGCGTTCTGCGCGGATCGTCTCGCGCCGCGGGTCGAGCAGGCGTATCTGTCCGAAACGACCGACCCGGCGATCTTCGCCGAGATGGGAGAGGCCGGTCTGCTGGGGGTAACGGTGCCCGAGGAGTATGGCGGGCTTGGCGCCGGCTACGTGACGTACGGGCTGGTCGCGCGGGAAGTGGAACGCATCGACAGCGGCTACCGCTCGATGATGAGCGTGCAGTCTTCGCTGGTCATGTATCCCATCCAGGCCTACGGCTCGGAGGCGCAACGTCGAAAGTACCTGCCGAAGCTGGCCTCCGGCGAGTGGATCGGCTGCTTCGGCCTGACCGAGCCGGACGCCGGCTCCGATCCGGGCGGCATGAAGACGCGGGCCGAGAAGATCGACGGCGGCTACCGGATTTCCGGCTCCAAGATGTGGATCTCCAATGCGCCGATCGCCGACGTCTTCGTGATCTGGGCCAAGCTCAAGGGCGAGGACGGCCGCGACGAGATCCGCGGCTTCGTGCTGGAGAAGGGCATGAAGGGCCTGTCGGCGCCCAAGATCGAGGGCAAGCTGTCGCTGCGCGCCTCGATCACCGGCGAGATCGTGATGGAGGGCGTCGAGGTTTCCGAGGACGCGCTCCTGCCCAACGTATCAGGGCTGAAGGGGCCGTTCGGCTGCCTCAACCGGGCGCGCTACGGCATCTCCTGGGGCGCGATGGGCGCGGCTGAAGATTGCTGGCACCGGGCGCGGCAGTACGGGCTCGACCGCAAGCAGTTCGGCAAGCCGTTGGCCGGCACGCAGCTCTACCAGAAGAAACTCGCCGACATGCAGACCGAGATCGCGCTCGGGCTGCAGGCGTCGCTCAGGGTCGGGCGGCTGATGGACGAGGGCAGGATGGCGCCGGAGATGATCTCGATCGTCAAGCGCAACAATTGCGGCAAGGCGCTCGACATCGCCCGCCAGGCCCGCGACATGCATGGCGGCAACGGCATCCAGATCGGCTACCACGTGATGCGCCACGCGCAGAACCTGGAGACGGTGAACACCTACGAGGGCACGCACGACGTCCACGCGCTGATCCTCGGCCGCGCGCAGACGGGGATTCAGGCGTTCTTCTGAGGGGCGGGCGAGCCGCGACGACGTCGACCGGAGACCGCAGTGCGACGTCTGTCGCATTTGCGGTAGCGGCCGGCGGCTGCCGACGTGATGATCGACCTGCACATTGAGGAGCCCGCGCGCCATGAGCCAGACCTTCCTCTCCCATCTCTCTGCCGAGCTTGAAGGGCTTAAAACGGCAGGTCTCTACAAGTCCGAGCGCGTCATCACCTCGATGCAATCGGCCGAGATCGCGGTGGCGGGCGGCGCCCGCGTGCTCAACTTCTGCGCCAACAACTATCTCGGCCTCGCCGACAACGAGGAGATCCGCGAGGCCGCGAAGGCCGCGCTGGACCGCTATGGCTACGGCATGGCCTCGGTGCGCTTCATCTGCGGCACGCAGGAGGAGCACAAGCAGCTTGAGGCGCGCATTTCGTCCTTCCTCGGCTTCGAGGACACCATCCTCTATGGCTCCTGCTTCGACGCCAATGGCGGCCTGTTCGAGACGCTGCTGTCCGAGGAGGACGCGGTCGTCTCGGATGCGCTTAACCATGCCTCGATCATCGACGGCGTGCGGCTCTCCAAGGCCAGGCGATTCCGCTATGCCAACAACGACATGGCGGCGCTGGAGGAGGAACTGAAGAAGGCCGAGGGCTGTCGCTTCCGGCTGATCGCCACCGACGGCGTGTTTTCCATGGACGGCATCATCGCCAACCTCCAGGGCGTCTGCGACCTCGCCGAGAAATACGACGCCCTGGTGATGGTGGACGACAGCCATGCCGTCGGCTTTGTCGGCGAACACGGGCGCGGTTCGGCCGAACATTGCGGCGTCGAGGGCCGCGTCGACATCGTCACCGGCACGCTCGGCAAGGCGCTCGGCGGCGCCTCGGGCGGCTATACCAGCGGGCGGCGCGAAGTGGTCGACTGGCTGCGCCAGCGCTCGCGGCCCTATCTCTTCTCCAACACGCTGATGCCCGCCATCGCCGCCGCCTCGCTGAAGGTCTTCGACATCGTCGAGCAGGGCGACGCGCTGCGCGCGAAGCTGCGCGCCAATGCCGAGCGCTTCCGGACCTCGATGACCAAGCTCGGCTTCCGGCTCGCCGGCGCCGACCACCCGATCATCCCGGTGATGATCGGCGACGCGGCGCTCGCCGGCCGCATGGCCGAGATGATGCTGGCGCGCGGCATCTACGTCGTCGGCTTCTCGTTTCCCGTGGTGCCGAAGGGACAGGCGCGGATCCGGACCCAGATGTCGGCCGCGCACAGTGCCGAGGACATCGACCGGGCGGTTGCGGCGTTCGGCGAGGTGGGGCGGGAGTTGGGGATCGTCGGTTGAAGTGCGACAATATTCCAGATATTGTCGCATGAGGAGTTTTCGATGTCAGATACGATGAACCTGAACGTGCGCATCAGTGGATCGCTGCGCGATTTCGTCACCGAGACGATTTCCGATGGCGACTACGAAAACGTCAGCGAGTACGTCCGCGACCTCATTCGTCGCGACAAAGAACGGGCGGAACGCGAGGCGATGGAGGCCATGAAGGTCCGGTTGCAGAATGCGTTTGCCGTCGCAGACAGCGAGTACGAGTACCTCTCCGCCGACGACATCCGGCGGCGTGCGTTGGCCGCTCGATAGTGAGGAAGTATTTCATCCAGCCGGCCGCGTCGGCGCGGCTGGAAGACATCTACCGCCACAGCCTTCAGCAGTTCGGTCGAGCCCAGGCGGACAGATATCTGGATGGTGCGTTCGCGCGGTTCGACGACATTGCCGAAAGACGGGTGACCTGGCGGCGCATTCCCTCGGAATTCGGCGTCGACGGGTTCTTCACGCGATACCAGAGCCATTTCATCTTCTGGAAACTGCGTCCCGATGGTGACGTCGCGATCGTGGCGGTTCTCCACCGGCGGATGGACCTTACGCGGCGGTTGCACGAGGATGCGTCGGAACCCTGAATGTCGCGGTGGAGCAGGCCAATGTCCAACATGATGCGCGCCCTCGTGAAGGCGAAGGACGAGCCCGGAATCTGGATGGAGAACGTGCCGATCCCCGAGATCGGGCCGAACGACGTGCTGATCAAGGTGAAGAAGACCGCGATCTGCGGCACCGACGTCCACATCTACAAGTGGGACGAGTGGGCACGGAAGACCGTGCCGGTGCCAATGGTCACGGGACACGAATTCGTCGGCACCGTCGCCGACTTCGGCTCGGCGGTGACGGGTTACCGGGTCGGGCAGCGGGTGTCGGGCGAAGGCCACATCGTGTGCGGCCAATGCCGCAACTGCCGCGCGGGCAGGGGGCATCTGTGCCGCAACACGCTCGGCGTGGGCGTGAACCGGCCCGGCGCCTTCGCGGAGTACCTCTGCCTGCCGCAGCACAATGTCGTGCCGATCCCCGACGACGTGCCTGACGAGATCGCGGCGATCTTCGATCCGCTCGGCAATGCCGTCCACACCGCGCTGTCCTTCGATCTCGTCGGCGAGGACGTGCTGGTGACGGGCGCGGGGCCGATCGGCATCATGGGCGCGCTGGTGGCGCAGGCGGTCGGCGCGCGCAAGGTCGTCATCACCGACATCAACCCGGTTCGGCTGGCGCTGGCCCGCACCCTCGGCATCCGCCACGTCGTCGACGCCTCGCAGGAGAATCTCGCCGACATCATGCGCCAGGAAGGCATGCGCGAGGGGTTCGACGTCGGGCTCGAGATGTCGGGTTCGGCGGTCGCCTTCCGCGACATGATCGACGTCATGAACAATGGCGGAAAGATCGCCATTCTCGGCATCGCGCCGACCGGCTTCGAGATCGACTGGAACAAGGTCATCTTCAAGATGCTGACGCTGAAGGGCATCTATGGCCGCGAGATGTTCGAGACCTGGTACAAGATGATCGCGCTGGTGCAGGGGCCGCTCGACGTCTCGGGCCTGATCACGCACCGGCTCGGCGTCGACGATTACATCGAGGGCTTCGAGGCGATGAAGAGCGGCAATTCGGGGAAGGTGGTGCTGGACTGGTGAAGTCCGTCATCCATCGCCGAACCGACGCTCGATCGCGGCAAGCGCGATCGATAGGGCTTGCCGTTCCTCCGGGGCCAGCGTCCGCAGGAGATCGGCCTCGAAGCGGCGCGCGAGCGGGACGATTTCGGCATAGGCCTTCGCACCGACCGGCGTCAGCGCCAGCCGTTCGATGCGGCGGTCGTCGCGGTCGGTCTCTCGTTTCAGCCAGCGGCGGTCCTCAAGCGCAGAGACCGCGCGGCTGACCTTGGTCTTGTGCATGGCGGAATCGCGGCCGACCTCGGTGGCCGTCATGGTGCCGTTCTGCCCCAGCGAGGCGAGCAGCCGCCATTCCGGCCGCGTCAGGCCGTAGCGGGTCCGGTAGATCGTCTGGAAATCGCGGCTGACCGCCTCCGCAAGCCGGTTGAGGCGGTAGGGGAGGAAATTCTCGAGTTCCAGACTTGCCGCCTCGTCGGCGCCATGCTCCATCTGATGTTCCATTCGGTCGTTGATGGTTACAAAGTCGACGGTTACGGATGCAACGAAATCGGCGGCGGGTCAAACCGCCGACCGCAACATGATCGAGGGAGCGACCAGGTGAAACTCGCCACATTGAAGAACGGCAAGCGCGACGGTCGGGTGGTCGTCGTATCGAAGGATCTGACCCGCTGCACGGACGCGTCGTTCCTGGTGCCGACGCTTCAGGCGGCGCTCGACGACTGGACACGAATCGCACCGCATCTCGAGGCTCTGTCTGAGAGCCTCGAACACGGTTCGGTGCCCGTTGAACGCTTCCACGAGCACGACGCGCTGTCGCCGCTGCCGCGTGCCTACCAATGGGCCGACGGCTCCGCCTACGTCAACCATGTCGAACTGGTGCGCAAGGCGCGCAACGCCGAGATGCCCGAGACGTTCTGGACCGATCCGCTGATGTATCAGGGCGGCTCGGATGCCTTTCTTTCGCCGCGTGATCCGATCCGAGTGGCCGACGAAGCCTACGGGATCGACATGGAAGGAGAGGTGGCCGTCGTGGTCGACGACGTGCCGATGGGGGCCACCCGGGAGGAAGCTGCTGCTGCGATCCGGCTGGTCATGCTGGTCAACGACGTGTCGCTGCGCGGGCTGATCCCGGCCGAACTGGCCAAGGGCTTCGGCTTCTTCCAGTCCAAACCGTCCTCCGCCTTTTCGCCCGTCGCGGTCACGCCCGACGAACTGGGCGAGGCGTGGGATGGGGGCAAGGTGCATCTGGCGCTTTGCGTCGACCTCAATGGCAAGCCGTTCGGCCGCGCCAATGCCGGCATCGACATGACCTTCGATTTCCCGACGATCATCGCCCATGCCGCCAGGACGAGGCCGCTGTCGGCCGGCGCCATCATCGGCTCTGGCACGGTGTCGAACAAGCTCGACGGCGGGCCGGGCAAGCCCGTGGCGCAGGGCGGCGCCGGCTATTCCTGCATCGCCGAGATCCGCACGATCGAGACGATCGAGACCGGCAAGCCGGTCACGCCCTTCATGCGCTTCGGCGATACGGTGCGGATCGAGATGAAGGATGCCGCCGGGCATTCGATCTTCGGCGCGATCGAGCAGACGGTCGAGAAGTACGAGCACTGACCATCTGACCGCCTTGCCCGGGCCGCGTTGGCCGCTAAGGTAACCCGCGGCATCGGAGAGGGCGGCGATGGACGGCGGTTCGTGGTTCTACATCTTTTCCAGCGTCTGGGCGGTGGGGATGCTCGCCGCCTTCATCCAGGCGATCCGGCTCAGCTATTGCATCGAACACCGCTCCGATCGACTGCGCAACCGGACCGGCCTGCCGATGTATGCGGCGCTCCCCTTCACGGTGGCCAACTGGCGCGTCTCGCGCGATGACGAGACCCAGGCGCTTCGCCGCCGCATGCTGCGACTGCTGGCGCTCAACCTCGCGGGCTTCGTGCTGTTCGGCGCGATCGTCCTGTTTGCCGTTCCGGCCTGAGCGCTCGAGACCCGCAACGTCAACGGGGCCGGCGTTCCTCGCGCCGACCCCGCTCGTTCCCCCGTGGCCGGCTACTCGGCGGCTTCCGCGCCGATGATGCCGCGACGGATCTGGTCTTCCTCGATCGATTCGAAGAGCGCGCGGAAGTTGCCCTCGCCGAACCCCTCGTCGCCCTTGCGCTGGATGAATTCGAAGAAGATCGGGCCGATCACGGTCTTGGAGAAGATCTGCAGCAGGATCTTCGTCATCCCGCCGTTCACCACGCCTTCGCCGTCGATCAGGATGCCGTGCTGCTTCATCCGCCCGATCGGCTCTTCGTGCCCCGGCACGCGATCATGCGAGAGATCGTAATAGGCGTCCGGCGGCCCGGGCATGAATTTCAGCCCGTTGCCGGCCAGACGGTCGGTGGCGTCGTAGATGCCGTCGGTGCCGACCGCGATGTGCTGGATGCCTTCGCCCTTGTACTTCTTGAGATATTCCTCGATCTGGCTGGTGTCGTCCTTGGACTCGTTCAACGGAATGCGGATCTTGCCGCAGGGCGAGGTGATGGCGCGACTGACGAGGCCGGTGATACGGCCGTCGATGTCGAAATAGTGGATCTGGGTGAAACCGAACAGTTCGCGGTAGAAGGCCCACCACTTGTCCATGTTGCCGCGGTAGACGTTGTGGGTGAGGTGGTCGAGATAGTAGAAGCCGACGCCTTCGGGCCTGGGATCGCGCTCGCCCAGCCACTCGAACTCGGCGTCGTAGGCCGAGCCCTTCGCGCCATACCGCTCGACGAAGTAGAGCAGCGACCCGCCGATGCCGACGATGGCCGGCACGTCGAACGCCTTGTCGTCACCGGTGTAGGGCGTTGCGCCCTTCGAGACCGCGTGGTCGAAGGCCTTCTGCGCATCGACGACGCGCCAAGCCATCGACGGCGCGCAGGGACCGTGCTCGCCAACGAAGCGCATCGCATGCGAACCGGGCTCGGCGTTGACGATGTAGTTGATGTCGCCCTGGCGCCAGACCGTCACGTCCTTCGACCGGTGCTTGGCCACCGCAACATAACCCATGCGCTGGAAAAGTTCGGCGAGCTTGGCCGGTTCGGGATGGGCGAACTCGACGAACTCGAAGCCGTCGGTCCCGGCCGGATTCGTCGCGGTGATCGTGGCTGGCGGGGCATCGTGCGGGAACGGACCCATGGTCATCCTCCTTGGCTGCGATCGGACCAAAACCGAACTGTCCTCAGGATAGACCGAGCGGCATGCACGAGGGTTGCAAAGTGGGGGGTGTGATGCTTCTCTCATGCATGAAACGTGCATTTGAATGATGGGCTGCGCGCGGAATGATCGAGCTGGATGGATTTGATCGCAAGATCGCGGCATTGCTGCAGGCCGACGCGCGACTGACCAACGCCGAGATCGGAGAGCGGGTGAACCTGTCCGCCTCGCAATGCTCGCGCCGGCGCCAGCGTCTCGAGGAGGAAGGCTACATCCGCGGCTATCGCGCCATTCTGGATCGCGAGAAGATGGGTTTCCCGCTGGTCAACATCATCTCGGTGACGCTCGCCACCCACAACCGCGACAATGCGCGGCGCTTCGCCGATCTCCTGGCCCGGCTCCCCGAGGTCCAGGAAGCGCATGCCCTGACCGGAGAGATGGACTATGTCCTCAAGGTGGTGACGCCGGATCTGAAATCCCTGTCGGACTTCGTCAACGGCGTGCTGCTGCCACATGAATCCGTTCAGCACGTCAAGACCGCGATCGTGCTCGAAACACTGAAAGAAGGCGGCGGGTTGCCGGTTTGAACGGAGGCAATGAAGCGCGGCGCCGCCGGTGCCGGTCGATCAAAATGTTACGAACATTTTCGATTTGCCCGCTTTATTGTTACCTTTTTTCGGGTAAGTTGTGCTGGACCGCTTGCCGGTTATGGCCGATGCTCGCGTCTGCGAGTTCGTACCGCAATGGGAGGTAGAATTGAAAGCATTCACTTGGAAGTCGCTGGCGCTTGCCAGCGCGGTCGCCGCTGCGTCCTGGGTCTCGACCGGCATCAGCCACGCTCAGGAAGTCACCCTCAAGCTGCACCAGTTCCTGCCCGCGCAGGCCAACGTTCCGAAGCTCGTCCTCGACGTCTGGGCCGACAAGGTCGAGGCGGATTCGGGCGGCCGCATCAAGGTCGAGCGCTACCCGTCGATGCAACTTGGCGGCACGCCGCCGCAGCTCATCGACCAGGCCATCGACGGAACGGTCGACGTGGTCTGGACCGTCGTCGGCTACACACCGGGCCGCTTCCCGCGCGTGGAGGTGTTCGAGCTGCCCTTCATGATGACCAATGCGGATGCAACGTCCCGCGCCTATTGGGATCTCTTCGAAAAGGAGATGAAGGACACCGATTTCAAGGACGTCCACATCGTCGGCACCTGGGTGCATGGCCCGGGCGTCATCCACACGAAGACGCCGGTCGCGAAGCTGGACGACATGAAGGGTCTCAAGCTGCGCGCCCCGACCCGCATCATCACCGGCCTGCTCGGCGAACTCGGCGCGACGGCCGTCGGACTTCCGGTTCCGGCCGTGACCGAGGCCCTCTCGAAGGGCGTCATCGACGGGGCGGTGATTCCCTGGGAGGTGACGACCGCGCTGAAGGTGCCGGAACTGGTTGGCAACCACACCGAGTTCGGCGGCGACAACGCGCTCTACACGACCGCCTTCGTGCTGGCGATGAACAAGGACCGCTACGAGAGCCTGCCCGACGACCTGAAGAAGGTGATCGACGACAATTCCGGCCAGGAATTCTCGGCCTTCGCCGGCAGCACGCAGGCCAGCGCCGACGGTCCCGCGCGCCAGATCGCCGTCGACCGCAACAACAACATCATCACCCTCGACGCCGACGAAGTGGCTCGCTGGCAGGAGGCCGCCCAACCGGTCTACGCGAGATGGATCGAGGAGGTGAAGGCCAAGGGTGTCGACGGCCAGGCGCTGATCGACGAGGCGCGCGCGCTGATCGACAAGTACACGAAGGCGCAGTAGTCGCCGGACGACGCGTTCAATCGGCGGGGCGGGCAGTGATGCCCGCCCCGTTCCATGATGAGGGACCAGGGCGGCCGTTGCCCTCGTCGCCACCCGGTATCTGCATTGTTGTGTCCGATCATCGTTGCACGACAAACGTCGGCGTGGCATTTAGCAACCACCGGACCTGATTGTTATTGTCCATAACAGAGGTTTGGCCGACAGCGCGTTTGCCGGCGGGGCTGGCGAGCGCGCCTTCCGCGACGATACGGGTGGGAGGTGCCACATGGCCGTTTCGAGACTAGTCCATGCTCTGGCTCGTCTGATGGCGATCCTGGGAGGGGTCGTCCTGGCGTTCCTGACGATCATGACGGTGGTGAGCATCAGCGGTCGAGCCCTGATCCCGATTGGGTTTGGCCCGGTTCCGGGAGACTTCGAGCTGGTGGAGGCGGGCACGGCCTTTGCCGTCTTCGCCTTTCTTCCCTGGTGCCAGCTCAACCGCGGCCATGCGACCGTGGACCTCTTCACCAACTATCTGCCGGCCGCCGCGAATCGCTGGATCGACCTGGTGGCCGAGACGCTGATGTCGATCATCTTCATTCTGCTCGCCTGGCGTCTCTGGGTCGGGATGTCGGACAAGATCCGCTACGGCGAAACCACGTTCATCCTGCAGTACCCCGTCTGGTGGGGCTTCGCCGCGGCGATGGTGGGCGCCGTGGTCTGCGTCATCGTTTCCGTGTACATGACAGGCGTACGAATTCAGGAGGTCCGTTCGGGCCGGTCCAATTTCGCGCCGACGCATGGGGGCATGCATTGAGCAATCTCGAAATCGGGATCTGGTCCTTTCCGGTCCTCCTCCTCCTCATCTTCTTCAGGCTTCCCATCGGGCTTGCCATGCTCATGTGTGGCATCGTGGGAACCTGGCTGGTCACCGGCACCTGGAACCCGATCCTGGCGAAGCTTAAGGCCGAGACCTACTCGACCTTTTCCAGCCATTCGCTCTCCATCATTCCGCTGTTCCTGCTGATGGGACAGTTCGCGGGCCTGGGTGGCATGTCGCAATCGCTGTTCAAGGCGGCGAACGCCTGGCTTGGTCATCGCAAGGGCGGTGTCGCCATGTCGGCCGTCGGCGCCTGCGCCGGTTTCGGCGCGATCTGCGGCTCATCTCTTGCGACGGCCGCGACCATGGCCCAGGTGGCGCTTCCGGAACTGCGGCGCTACGGCTATTCTGGTGCGCTTGCGACCGGCGCGCTCGCCGCGGGCGGCACGCTTGGCATCCTGATCCCGCCGTCGATCGTGCTGGTGATCTACGCCATTCTCGCCGAGCAGAACATCGCCAAGCTGTTCATGGCTGCCTTCGTGCCGGGCATCCTGGCTGCCATCGGCTACATGATCGCGATCTCGATCTATGTGCGGCTCTATCCCGAGTCGGCCGGCGCCAGTCCTCGCCAGCCCTATGGCGAGCGCTTCAAGGCGCTTTTCGATGTCTGGCCCGTGCTGCTCGTCTTCATTGCCGTCGTCGGCGGCATCTACACCGGCACCTTCACGCCGACGGAAGCGGCTGCCATCGGCGCGGCCGGGACCGGGCTGATCGCGCTGGTCAACGGTGGCCTGACCCGCAAGACCTTCGTCGATTCCGTGCTTGCCACGGCCGTTGCCACTGGGATGATTTTCTTCATCGTCTTCGGCGCATCGATGTACAACGGCTTCCTGGCGCTTTCGCAGGTGCCCCAGCAGGTCGCTGCTGCCATCGTCGATGGTGGCTTCAATCCCTGGATCGTCCTGATCACGATCCTCGTCCTCTATCTGGTGCTCGGCTGCGTCATGGACTCCTTGTCGATGATCCTGCTGACGATCCCGATCTTCTTCCCGATCGTCTCGGCTCTCGACTATGGGCTCAGCCCCGAGGAGTTCGCGATCTGGTTCGGCATCATCGTCCTCATCGTGGTTGAGGTGGGGTTGATCACGCCTCCCGTGGGCATGAACCTCTTCGTCATCAATTCGATGGCGAAGGATACGCCGATCTCCGCGACCTATCGCGGCGTGACGCCCTTCGTGGTCACCGACCTCGTGCGAACCGTGATCCTGGTGCTGTTTCCAGCGATCTCGCTCTTCATGGTGCGCTGGCTGTATTAGCCGGATCGTGTGTTTCGCCGCGACGAAGCGGCACCGCCAAACGCGGCCGCGCTCCCGCCAGGGGCGCGGCCTTTTCCGTCGTTGAAGCGGCGGTTGCGACGGCGGCGGCAGAATGAACCGAATTGGGCGCGACACGCTTTAATGCGCGGCGGGCGGGGTCTCGGCGCCCGGGCCTTCCGCGGCCAGCGCATACATCGCCATATGGTGCGACAAGAACACCTGCCCGGAGAGGTGTTTCAGGAAGTCGGTCCGCTCCAGGGCGTCCATCACCGGACCCTTGACCTCCGACAGATGCAGCTTGACCCCCATGTCGGACAGCCGATGGTCGATCGCTTCCAGCGATTCCAGGGCGCTCATGTCGATCAGGTTGACGGCCGGGCAGGCCAGCACGACGTGGCGTATGTCTGGCTGCGTCGCGACGAGATCGTAGATGTAGTCCTCGAGATAGCGTGCGTTGGCGAAATAGAGACTCTCGTCGACGCGCAGCGACACGATGCCCGGCTGCGTGATGACCTCGTGGCGCTTCACGTTGCGATAATGCTCGGTGCCGGGGACCTGGCCGACGATCGCCATATGGGGCTTCGACGTGCGATAGAGATGGATCAGGATCGACAGCGCCACGCCGACCGAGACACCGATCTCGATGCCCAGCGACAGCGTGGCGAGGATCGTGGCCGCCACCGCGATGAAGTCGGCCTTGGAATAGGTCCACGCCTTGCGCAAGATCGAAAAGTCGATGAGTGACAGCACCGCCACGATGATGGTGGCGGCCAGAGTCGCCTGCGGCAGGAAGGCCAGCAGAGGGGTGAACAGGAGCGTGGCGATGGCGAGGCCAACGGCCGTGTAGGCGCCGGCCGCCGGTGTCTCCGCCCCCGCGTCGAAATTCACCACCGAGCGGGCAAAGCCTCCCGTCACCGGATAGCCGCCGGTGAACGCGGCTGCGACGTTGGACGCGCCGAGGCCGATCAGTTCCTGGTCTGGATTGATGCGCTGGCGCTTGCGGGCGGCGAGCGTCTGCGCGACCGAAACCGATTCGACGAAGCCGATCAGCGAGATCAGGGCCGCCGGGCCGATCAGGGCGAGCACCAGGTCCGGGGCGAAGGACGGCAGGGTAAGGGGAGGCAGGCCTTGCGGCACCGCTCCGACGAGCTTGACGCCCGACGCCGCGAGATCGAAGCCCCAGGCAAGCAGCGTGGTGGCGGCGACGGCAGCGACGGGTCCGGCCTTGGCCAGGATGTCCGCCAGCCTGGGTCGCAGCCCGACGCGGATCAGCAGCGGCTTCAGGCCCTTGCGAACCCAGAACAGGAAAGCGGTCGAGCCGACGCCGATCGCGAGCGTGATCATGTTGGTGCCGGCGAGGCCCGAGGCGATCGAGATCAGGAGTTCCAGCAGGTTGTGGCCGTCGGCATTGATGCCAAGGATATGCTTCAGCTGGCTTGCCGCGATGATGATGCCCGCGGCGGTAATGAAACCCGACACGATCGGATGCGACAGGAGGTTGGCCAGGAAGCCGAGCCGAAAGACGCCCATCAGGATGAGGAAGACGCCGGACAGGAAGGCAAGGGTAATGGCGGCGACGATGTAGCCAGCCGTGCCCTGCGCGGCGACGGAGCCGACGGCGGCGGCCGTCATCAGCGAGATGACGGCGACAGGGCCGACCGCGAGCGCGCGGCTGGTGCCGAAGATCGCGTAGGCAACCAGCGGCAGGATGGAGGCGTAAAGCCCCATCTCCGGCGGCAGGCCCGCCAGCAGCGCATAGGCCAGCGATTGCGGGATCAGCATGATGGTGACGATGACGGCGGCTACGAGGTCGTTTGTCAGAGCGCCGCGGTCATAGGTGCGGCCCCAGTCCAGGATGGGCAGGTAACGCTTCCAACCCTGCTTCGCGGTCCCGTCGGTCGGCATCGGTTTTTCCTGCTTTCAAGCACGACGTCCCCGTCGCGCGCCGAAAGGGCACGCGCCGGGCCGTCGCCGGTTTTGAATGGAGGGCGGCAGCTGTCGCTGCGGCCCTCAGCCGTTCGTTTGCTGGACGAGGCCGTAGAGGTTCATGCAGCGGCCGCCTGTGCGGCAATAGGCCAGGACCGGCGTGGGCAGCGACTTCAGCGCTGCCGCCATGTCGCGGACGTTGTCCTCGGTGATGGCCCCGGAGACCACGGGGATGAAGCGGAACTCGAGCCCGGCCGCCTTCGCCGCCTCCTGAACCCGGTCATGCGGCACCGCGCCGTCTTCCGAGTCCGGACGGTTGCAGACGATGCTCTTGAAACCGGCCTTGGCGATGTCCGGCACGTGCTCGGCCATGATTTGCGGCGCCACGGCGATATCGTCGTTGATCCTGCGGATTTCCATGCAAATGCGTCCTTGCGAAGGGCGCGGGAGCGGCGATCGCCCGCCCGCGCGATGGTGGTGGATTCAGAGGCCGTTGACCGGAACCTTCAGGAAGGTTTTGCCGCTTTCGTCGCGTGGGGGCAAGCGGCCTGCGCGCATGTTGACCTGCAGGGAGGGGATGATCAGTTTCGGCATGGCGAGCGTGGCGTCGCGCTCCTCGCGCATCCTGACGAACTCGTCCTCCGTCACCCCGTCACGGACGTGGATGTTGTGTTCCCGCTCTTCGGCGACCGTCGTCTCCCACTTGATGTCGCGGCCGTTCGGACCGTAATCGTGGCAGATGAAGACCCGCGTCTCGGGCGGAAGTGCGAGCACGCGCTTGATGGAACGGTAGAGCACGCGGGCGTCGCCGCCGGGGAAATCGGCACGGGCCGAACCGCCGTCGGGCATGAACAGCGTGTCGCCCACGAAGGCAGCGTCGCCGACCACGTGGGTCATGCAGGCCGGCGTATGTCCGGGCGTGTGCATGACGTGGGCGGTCATGCCGCCGATGGTGTAGCTGTCGCCGTCCACGAACAGGCGGTCGAACTGCGAGCCGTCGCGCTGGAACTCGGTGCCCTCGTTGAAGATCTTGCCGAACGTGTCCTGGACGACGGTGATGTTCTCGCCGATGCCGAGCTTGCCGCCGAGCTTCTGCTGGATGTAGGGAGCAGCCGAAAGATGGTCGGCATGCACATGCGTCTCGATGATCCACTCGACCTTCAGGCCGTTCTTCTCGACATGCGCGATAATGGCGTCGGCGTGGTCATAGGTGATGCGGCCAGCCGCATAGTCGATGTCCATCACCGAATCGATGATGGCGCAGGCGCTGGAGGCCGGGTCCTTGACGACGTAGGTGACGGTGTTGGTCGCTTCGTCGAAGAAGGCCGTGACGTCCGGCTTCACCGAAATGTCGGGCGTGAAGGGGAGGGTAGAAGTCATCGGTTCGTCTCCTTGCTACTCGTTTTGTGGTCAGGCCGGGACGGCCCGCGCGGTTCGGGCCTTGAGGGCGCGCGCCACGACGATGCCGGCCATCATGGCGGCGATGAAGATGAAGGTCTCCGCATAGCCGAGACCGAGGGCGGGAATGGCTCCGCCGGGGCAGAAGCCGGAAATGCCCCAGCCAATGCCGAAAACGGCCGAACCGCCGATGAGTTCGGCATCGATGCGCCGCGACGTCGGCAGCGCATAGCCGGTCTCGAAGACGGGCTTTTGCCGCGCACCGAAGAGGACGCGGTAGCCGATGGCCGCAGTGACCAGCGCGCCGCCCATGACGAACAGCAGGCTTGGGTCCCAGGTGCCGGCAATATCGAAGAAGTTCAGCACCTTGGCGGGGTTGGCCATGCCGGAGATGGCGATGCCGATGCCGAAGACGGCGCCGATCAGGAAGGCGGAGAGGATCTTGTTCATCGCAGTCAGGCCCCGATCACGTGGCGGATGACGAAGACGGTGGCGATCGAGAATGCCATGAAGACCAGAGTCGCCGCGATCGAACGGGGCGACAGGCGCGCCATGCCGCAGACGCCATGACCGCTCGTGCAGCCCGACCCGTAGGTCACGCCGATCCCGACGATGACGCCGCCGATGACGAGCGCGGAGGTGGATACCGGCACCGAGAACTCGATCGTATTTCCGCTGGCGATGTAGGCCAGCGGTCCGATCACGGCACCCGCCAGGAAAGCGGCTCGCCAGGCCCAGTCGGCGGGCACGGGCGGGATGATACCGCCCAGAATGGCCGTCATCCCGGCGATACGGCCATGGAAGGCCATGAGCAGTACGGCCGACAGGCCGATCAGGATGCCGCCGGCCAGCGACAGCCAAGGTGTGAATTCAGTCATTCAATGCCCCTGTGCGTTTCAGCTATGGTTGCTAAATTCGGACAATGCATTACATATGACAACATAATCATGTGTTCAAGGGATCGGTCGGATGAAAATGGACATCGCGCAGCTTGACGCCTCGGCGGAACAGGCGGCCGAATTGTTGTCGGCTCTCGCCAACAAGAACCGGCTGATGATCCTGTGCAACCTGCTCAACCAGGAAATGGCCGTGCAGCCTCTCGCGGATGCGGTGGGGATGTCGCAGTCGGCGCTGTCGCAGCAGCTCGCCAAGCTCAGGCTGGCGCGGCTTGTCACCACGCGACGGCAGGGCAAGGAGATCTACTACCGTGTCGCCTCGAGCGAAGTGGAGGAGATCCTGCAGACGCTCTACGGGCTGTACTGCCGGCCGGCGGCCGCTGAAATCGCCGGCCGGCCGGTCGCCATCCTCGACGCCTGAGCGCTCCGTTGAGCGGAATTGACGCGCCGATCAGAGGCGCGTCTGGTCTTGCGTGGGCCGGTCCCGCGGTCAGGCGGCCGACGCGAACAGCCCGCCCGCGCGCGCGAGTTCGCGCAGATGGTGGTCGGCATTGCCGAAAGCCACGTCGATCATGGTCATGCGCTTGAAGTAGTGACCGACGGCATACTCCATGGTCATGCCGACGCCGCCATGGATCTGGATGGCGTTTTCACCGACGATCCGGCCGCCGCGCCCAATCTCGGCTTTCGCCGCGTGCATGGCGCGGGCGCGTTCGTCTGCATCATCGCTGTCGGCCATCATGGTGGCGTAGAGCGTGATCGACCGCGCCTGCTCGATGGCGACATACATGTCCACGGCATCATGCTGCAGCACCTGGAACGAGCCGATCGGCACGCCGAACTGCTTGCGCACCTTCATGTAGTCGACGGTGAGCGCATGCATGGCGCTCATGACGCCGATCGACTCGGCGGCAAGCGCCGCGATCGCCTGGTCGACGACGCGGCGGGCGAGCGGCAGGCCGTTCTCCGGATCGCCGAAGACGGCTCCGGAAGGGAGGCGCACCTTGTCGAGCGTGAGTTCGGCCGCGCGCTGGCCATCCTGCGTGGCGTAGCTCCGGCGCGAAACGCCCTCGGCGCCGGCATCGACCAGGAAGATGCCGATGCCGTGCTCGTCCGTCGCGCCGCCGGCGGTGCGGGCAGTGACGAAGATCTTGTCGGCGCAGTCGCCATGCTGGACGACGCTCTTCGAGCCCGACAGCAGCCAGCCATCGCCGTCCTTCGTCGCTGTCGTGTTCACATGGGCGAGGTCGAAGCGCGAATGACGCTCGGTGTGGCCAAAGGCGAGCCTGAGCGAGCCGTCGGCCACCTGCGGGATCAGTTCGCTCCTCTGCGCCGCCGATCCGCCCAGCCTCAGGAAGCCGCCGCCCAGGACGACGGTCGCGAAATAGGGTTCGAGCGCAAGCGCCTTGCCCAGCGATTCCATGACGATCATGGTCTCGACCGGACCGCCCCCGATGCCGCCATCCTCCTCGGCGAAGGGCAGGGCCATCAGCCCCATCTCGGCCATCTGCCGCCAGATGTCGGCGCTAAAGCCCTCGGGCGTGGCCATGAAGCGCTTTCGGTCCTCGAAGCCGTAGGCGTCGGCCAGCAGCCGGTCCAATGAGTCCCTGAGCATCGACTGCTCTTCTGAAAGATCAAAGTCCATCGCGTCCTCCTGTCGTCAATCGCTGCCAGGGCCCATCACAGCCCCAGCACCGCCTTGGCGATGATGTTCTTCTGGATCTCGTTCGAGCCGCCGTAGATCGAGACCTTGCGGTTGTTGAAGTAGTTCGGCGCGGCGACGGGCGCGTAGCTCGGGACCTCGGACGGTTCGTTCCAGCGGTCGTCATGCTCGGGGAAATAGGGCGCGGCGTAGGGGCCCATCACCTCCATCAGCAGATGCGTGGTGGCCTGCTGGATCTCGGAGCCCTTGATCTTGAGGATCGAGGACGCGGGATCCGGCTTGCCGGTGTTGCCGCGCTTCGCGTCTGCGGCGACGACGCGAAGCTGCGTCATCTCCAGCGCCTTCAGGTCGATCTCGATCGCCGTCAGTTTCTCGCGGAAACGCTCGTCCTCGATCAGCGGGCGCCCCCTAGACATTTCCAGCGCGGCGAGTTCGCGGATGCGGGCTACGCGCTGCTTGGACACCCCGATGCGGGCGATGTTGGTGCGTTCGTTGCCGAGCAGGAACTTGGCATAGTCCCAGCCCTTGTTTTCCTCGCCGACGAGGTTTTCCACCGGCACGCGAACGTCGGTCAGGAAAACCTCATTGATCTCGCGGCCACCGTCGATGGTGACGATCGGGCGCACCTCGATGCCGGGCGTCGTCATGTCGATCAGAAGGAATGAAATGCCTTCCTGCTTCTTGGCGCCGGCGTCTGTGCGCACGAGGCAAAAGATCCAGTCGGCATATTGCGCCAGCGTGGTCCAGGTCTTCTGGCCGTTGACGACGTAATGGTCGCCGTCGCGCACCGCGCGGGTCTTGAGCGAGGCGAGGTCGGAGCCGGAGCCGGGCTCGGAGAAGCCCTGGCACCACCAGTCGTCGAGATTGGCGATGCGTGGCAGGAAGCGCTTCTTCTGCGTCTCGTTGCCGAAGGTGTAGATCACCGGGCCGACCATGTTGACGCCGAAGGGAAGCGGCTGCGGCGCGGGATACTTCTGCAGTTCCTCCAGGTAGATGTATTGCTTCATCGGCCCCCAGCCGGTGCCGCCATACTCTTCCGGCCAATGTGGTACGCCCCAGCCATGCGCGTTGAGGATCCTTGTCCACCGTACGAAATCCGGCTTGTCCAGATGTTCGCCATCGATCAGCTTTTCGCGGATGTCGTCGGGCAGGTTGTCGCGAAAGAAGGCGCGCACCTCCTCGCGGAAGGCGATTTCCTCGTCGGTGAAGCGTAGGTCCATGGTCCATCCTCCTTTTCCTTACCCGCTTGCCGGGAGAAGGTGGCCCGCGATGGGGCCGGATGAGGGGCTTTTCTGGCACTGCCGGCGGAGAGCTGCCCCTCATCTGCCTGCCGGCATCTTCTCCCCGCGAGGGGAGAAGAATGCGATGTCCGAATCCTAGAGCATTTCCGGTGAACATTGAATCGCTCTGCCGGAGGGCATCTGGCCCAAGGTCGAGGGTTTCGTCGAAGGTCGATGTGGTTCATCGGCCCAGCCGGAACCCGAAGGATCTGGACCAGACGCACCCGGCCCGAAGGGTTTGCCGCTTGCGGGCGCCCGCTTCGTCGAGCCGCTCGGCCGTGGCGCCACCACGACCGTCACGGCTCTCCTGGCGGATCGCCTCGCAATCGGACAAACAGAGCGAGCCAATGTTCACCGGAAATGCCCTAGACCAACACGGATACTCTAGTTGATCTCCAGCAGCCCTGCCGCGCCCATGCCGCCGCCGACGCACATGGTGACGACGGCGTACTTGACGCCGCGGCGCTTGCCCTCGATCAGCGCGTGGCCGGCCAGCCTCGAGCCGGACATGCCGTAGGGGTGGCCGACCGCGATGGCGCCGCCATTGACGTTGAGCTTCTCGGGATCGATGCCGAGCCGGTCACGGCAGTAGAGCACCTGCACCGCGAAGGCCTCGTTCAGCTCCCACAACCCGATGTCGTCGACCTTGAGGCCGTGGCGTTCGAGCAGCCGCGGCACGGCGAAGACCGGGCCGATGCCCATCTCGTCGGGCTCGCAGCCGGCGACGTTGAAGCCGCGGAAGATGCCGAGTGGCGCAAGTCCGCGTTTCTCGGCTTCCTTCGCGTCCATCATGACGCAGGCCGAGGCTCCGTCGGAGAGCTGGCTCGCATTGCCGGCGGTGATGAAGCCGCCCTCGCGCACGGGCTTCAGTCCGGCGAGACCCTCTGCGGTCGTTTCGGGACGAGGCCCTTCATCATGGGTGAGCGTCACCGCCTTGTGGCTGACTTCTTTCGTTTCCTTGTCGACCACAGCCATGCGCACCGAGATCGGCGCGATCTCGGAATCGAAGCGGCCGGCCTCTCGTGCCGCCGCAACGCGCCTTTGCGATTCCAGCCCATAGGCGTCCTGCGCCTCGCGCGAGATGCCGTAGCGAGCAGCGACGTTCTCGGCCGTATCGATCATCGGCAGGTAGACGTCGGCCGCCGGTCCCGTCAGCGACTTGTCGAGAAGGTGGAACGTGTTGCGATGGTCGTTCTGGACCAGGCTGATGGATTCCAGGCCGCCCGCGATGCCGGCCTTGACGCCGTCGTTGCGGATCGCATTGGCCAGCAGCGCCATCGACTGGAGGCCGGACGAACACTGACGGTCGATCGTCGTGCCGCCAACGGTGATGGGAAGGCCGGCCGCCAGCAGCGCCCGACGCGCGACGTTCAGTCCGGTGGTGCCTTCCTGCATGGCGCAGCCCATGATCACGTCTTCTATCTCGCCGCCTTCGAGCCCGGAGCGGGCGAGGGCGTGGCCGATGGCGTGGCCCCCGAGCGCGTGTCCCTCGGTGTCGTTGAAGGCGCCGCGATAGGCCTTTCCGATCGGCGTGCGGGCTGTGGATACGATGACGGCCTCGGCCATGGTCTTTCTCCCTACGATGCGCGAGCGACGGCGCGCCGCTCGGCTTCTTCCTGTTTCAGTTCGAGTTTTGACAGTTTTCCGACCGACGTGCGCGGCAGCGCATCGCGGATCTCCAGCGCGGCCGGCATCTCGTGCGGCCCCAGCCGATCCTTGAGGAAGGCGCGAAGATCGTCCAGCGACAGGCATGCCGCCCCGGCGCGCAGCTTGACGAAGGCCTTTGCGGCCTCGCCGCGATAGTCGTCCGGAATCCCGATCACGAGCACTTCCTCCACATCCGGGTGTTCGTAGATCATCTGCTCGATCAGCTGCGGATAGACGTTGAAGCCACCCGACAGGATCATGTCCTTCCTGCGATCGACGATGGTGAAAAAGCCCTCGGCATCCATGAAGCCGATATCGCCGGTCAGGAACCCGCCGTCGGAAAAGGACCGGGCATTCTCGGCCGGCTGGTTCAGGTAGCCCGCGGTGACGTTCGGACCGAAGATGCGCAACTCTCCGATCTCGCCCTGCGGGAGCACGCGTGAGGTGTCGTCCAGCGCGACGACATCAAGCCAGATGCCCGGCAGCGGCACGCCGATGGTGCCGACCTTGTCGGGGCGGGTCGGCGGAATGTTGGTCCCGGCCGGCGAGGTCTCGGTCATGCCCCAGCCGCCCAGCAGGTCGTGCCCGGTGATGATCTTCAGCCGCCGCGCGGTCTCCACCGGCAACGGCGCGCCGCCGGAAGCGCAGTAGCGCAACGACGTGAAATCGCGGGACTCGACGGCGGGCACGGCCGATATCGCGATCCACATGGTCGGCACGCCTGGGAAGCTCGTCGCGCCGGCCTCGATCTCCCGCAGGGCCGTTTCCGGATCGAAACGGCTGTGGATGACCATCGTCTGACCGCCGCGCACGCAGCGCAGCATCACCGCCGCCAGCGAGTAGATGTGGAACAGGGGCAGGAAGAGCAGCACGCGCTCCTCGCCCCTGCGCATCAGTCCCCAGGCTTCGAACCAGAGATCGTAGCTCTCGACCGC
Source organism: Mesorhizobium sp. (assembly GCA_051860465.1). Lineage (GTDB taxonomy): Bacteria > Pseudomonadota > Alphaproteobacteria > Rhizobiales > Rhizobiaceae > Aquibium. Next base: position 124,976 of record JBHYDY010000007.1, on the reverse strand, counting down.
CGTCGACAGGTTGCGGTGGGTGAGCATGGCGCCCTTCGGCATGCCGGTCGTGCCGCCGGTGTATTGCAGCAGCGCCAGGTCGTCGAGCGCGACTTCGGGGAGAACGCCATCCTGCGACGCCGATTCCAGGAAATCGGCGAAGGTCTTGAAGTCGCTGTCCTTCGGCATGGGGCCGGTCAGAGGGGAGGGACCGAAAGTCTCGTCTTCGGCCACGATCAGCAGGTCGACCAGACCGGCCCTGACCAGTTGGCCCGCGCGGGTTGCGAGATCGCCGATGTTGGTGGTCACGAGCAGGCGCGCGCCGCTGTCGATGAGCTTGTGGCGGACCACCGCGCTGCCGTCGAGCGGGGACAGGTGGACCACGGTCGCGCCGGCCTTCAACACGCCGAAGAAGGCCACGAGGTGATGGATCGAGTTGGGAAGGAGCAGCGCCACGCGCGTCCCGGATCGAACGCCTGCGGCCTGGAAGGCGCGGCCGGCGCGGTCGACCTGCAACGCCAGTTCGGCAAACGTCATGGTCACGCCGCGAAACACCGCCGCTGTCCGGTCCGGCCACTGTCCTGCCGCCTCGTCGACGATCCCATGCACGGGAAAACCGGCAAGCGTCGCGTCGGGCGAGAGCCCGGCCGGGTAGGAGGCGCGCCAGGGAGCGGCGGCGAGGTCCATCGTCAGGCGGCCTTCCCCGCGCTCGACGCCTTGCGGAATCCGCCGGCTTCTGCCGCGCGCTTCATCAGCGTGGAAGGCTTGAACACGTCCTTTCCGGTCTTGCCGTGCCAGTAGTCGAGCCGTTCGACGATCTTGTCCAGGCCTTCGAGCTCGGCCCAGAACATCGGCCCGCCCTTGCCGATCGGGAAGCCGTAGCCGTTGATCCAGACGATGTCGACGTCGGAGGCGCGGGCGGCAATGCCTTCTTCCAGCACCTTGGCGCCTTCGTTGATCATCGGGTACATCGTGCGCTCGGCGATCTCCTCCGCCGAGATGTCGCGGCGGTTGACGCCCTTCTCGCGCGCTTTCGCCTCGATCAGCGCCTCCACGTCGGGGTCGGATTTCGGCGTACGCGAACCGGCCTCGTAGAGGTAGAAGCCCTTGCCGGTCTTCTGGCCAAAGCGGCCCTCTTCGCACAGCGCGTCGGCGATCGCCGCCGTCTTGCCGAGTGACTTGCGATTGCGCCAGCCGATGTCGAGGCCGGCGAGGTCGCCCATGGCGAAGGGGCCCATCGGCCAGCCGAAGTCGGTGAACACCTTGTCGACCTGCGCCGGCGTCGCGCCTTCCAGCAACAGATCCTCGAGTTCGGCGGAGCGGGACGCAAGCATGCGGTTGCCGACGAAGCCGTGGCAGACGCCCACGACCACCGGCACCTTGGCGATGCGCCGCGCGACGTCGAGCGCGGTGGCGATCACGTCCGGCGCGGTCTTGGCGCCGCGCACGATCTCGAGCAGTTTCATGACGTTGGCCGGCGAGAAGAAGTGCAGGCCGAGTACGTCGGCGGGGCGTGATGTCGAGGCCGCGATCTCGTTAACGTCGAGATAGGACGTGTTGGAGGCGAGGATGGCCCCAGTCTTGGCGACCGCGTCCAGCTTGCCGAAGACTTCCCGCTTTACTGCCATCTCCTCGAAGACGGCTTCGACGATCAAATCACAGTCGGCCAGATCGGCATAGTTCGTCGTGCCGGTCAGAAGTCCGAGGCGCTTCTGCTTCGCTTCCTCCGTCATGGAGCCGCGTTGGACCGAAATGCCATAGTTCTTCGCAATCGTCGCCACGCCGCGGTCGAGCGCTTCCTTCGTCATCTCGAGGATGGTGACCGGGATCCCGCCATTGAGAAAGGACATGGCGATACCGCCGCCCATGGTGCCAGCGCCGATGACGCCGATGCGCCCGACGGCGCGCGGCTTGACGTCGGGGCCGATGCCTTCGACCTTGGCGGCCTCGCGCTGTGCGAAGAACAGATGCCGCTGCGCTTTCGACTGGTCGCCCTCGACCAGTTCGACGAAGTACTTTCGTTCGGTGACCAGCGCCTCGTCGAACGGCATGGTCAGCGCATTGCGTACCGCGTCGGCGCAGCGCTTCGGCGCGTCGAGCCCCTTCGCCTTCTTCACTACCTCGGCGATCCGGCTGTCAAATCCGGCGAGATCGGCGCGTGCGGCGGCCAGCTTGTCCTGCCGGTCGCGCACGGCGATGAGCGGCCTGCCGGCGGCCACGGCCTCGCGGGCAAACACGATCGCGTTGGCGACGAGATCATCGTCGTAGACGGCATCGACGAGGCCATCGGCGAGCGCGGCCTTGGCGCCGATCGGGTTACCGGTGACGATGGCCGGCAGGGCCTTCTCCGGGCCGATCAGGCGCGGCAGGCGCACGGTACCGCCCGCGCCGGGGAGAAGGCCGAGCTTCACCTCCGGAAGGCCGAACTGGGCACGGCTGTCGGCGACGCGGAAATGGCAGCCCATGGCGAGTTCGAGGCCGCCGCCGAAGGCGGTGCCGTGGATCGCCGCCACGGTCGGCTTGGCGAACGCCTCCAGCGTGACGATCAGCTCGCGCAGATTGGGGGAGGCGGTGGCCTTTGGCGTACCGAACTCGGTGATGTCGGCGCCGGCAATGAAGGTGCGGCCGGCGCAATGGATGACCACGGCCGCCACCGAGGCGTCGTCGCGCAAATCGCGCAACGTTGCATCGAGCGGCTCGCGCAGGTGGTGCGAGAGTGAGTTGACGGGGGGATTGTCCAGGGTGACGACGGCAATGTCGCCCTCGCGACGGACACTCACATACTTCGACATCGAATACTCTCCGAATGGCAGTCAGGTCTGGATCAGGTAGGGGCGGGCATTCACCTTGCGGGCGATCCGACCCGTCCATCGCCCCTCTCGGCGTCGGTTGCCGTCGTCTAGGTCGCGAACCGCGTTTCGCGCAGGAAGTTCGAGACGAGGTTCGCCACGGCCTGCGGCTGCTCGATGCACGGCAAGTGGCCGGCATCTGGAATGATGCGGAACTGCGCGCCGCGGATCAGCTCGGCCGTCGAGCGCACGAGTTCGGGCGGGGTGGAGCCATCCTGGTCGCCGACGATGGCGAGAACGGGCAGCGACAGCGCCTTCGTCTGCTCGGTGTAGTCGGTGTCGCGCAGCGCCGCGCAGGTGCCGGCATAGCCGTCGACCGTGGTGCGTGTCAGCATCGCCGTGTAGCCGACGAAATCGGGATTGTCGGGCGAACGATACGCGGCCGTGAACCAGCGCGTCATGATCGCGTCAGTCAGCGAGGCAATGCCGCTTTCGGTCACGCCTTCGATCCGCTGGTTCCACATCTCTGCGGTCCCGATCTTGTGGGCCGTGTCCATCAGAACCATGGTCTTGACGAGGTCCGGACGCTTCGACGCAAGGCCCTGGGCGATGACGCCGCCGACCGATAATCCGATGACGGCGCAAGCCTTTACGCCAAGATGATCGAGAAGCGATTCAAGGTCGCCGATGTGGTCGTCCATCGCGTAGGGGGCAGGTGTCGCCTCCGACAGGCCGTGGCCGCGCTTGTCGTAGCGGACGTACCGGAAGCGATCGCCAAGCAGCGCCACGACCGCGTCCCAGATACGGAAATCGGTGCCGAGCGAATTGGCGAAGACCATCGTGGGACGCGAAGCGTCGCCTCGATCCTCGAAATGCAATACGACGCCGTTGACGCGAGCGAACGCCATGCCATGTCCTCCCTGACGCGGCGCATACTACCCGGTATGTTGCGGAGCGCAAGGGGTGGGTAAACGTCGTGGCCCTTCGCGTGCGGTTGCTTTTGCAAGACGGAGCCTGCGTCCGGACGCCTGAAATCCCTATCGACGTCGATCCGCGGACAGGCTCAATCCTTGGCGAGTTCATTCCCCGAAGTTCAGCGCGGCGCGACGGACGCCCTTTCCCCGGCGAGGGTGGGCATTCGCAATCCCTCTCGCTATGGTGGGAGTGACCGACACGATGTCGCATCCCATGCCGTCGATCCGTTCCGACATCTCATCCAGGACATTGCGGCGCCCCGCCACGATCCGTGTTTAAGCCAATGTCCCAGCCGAAATCAGGAACTCGCGATCGGCAAGCAGCGCCTTTGCATCGGTGACCGAGACATTCGTCAACCAGTGCTCCTTTGATTGCATGCAGCTGGTCCAGAAGATGGTCCATGTCAACAAATCGGAGCAAGCGACCGTGGAATGCCTCGGTGCTGGACATCGTGCGCCCCCTTGCCATCGCCGGCACCCCCCGCTATAGGCTCTCGCATGTCGTCCTTGCGCGCCACCGCCAAAGTCTCGTCCGCCCGGTTCTTCGCCGGCGAGACGTTGCGCGCGCTGTCATCGACGCTGCTTCTTCTCGGTCTTATCGGCGATCGCCGGGTCCGCTGACAGGGAGCGCCCGGCGATCGAAATGTCGCCGTCGCGCCATGCTCCCGAAACTCGCCTTTCAGCAAAACCGTGATATGAGCGCCCCGGCCTGATGGTCCGGCAGGCGCGGGAGCACCCACAATGAACCAGCCCGAATCCTTCGCCACCGCCGCAAGCCAGCACATCGCCAAGGGCATGGCCGACGCGCCGCGCAAGTACCATCCCTATCCGGCGATCAACCTGCCCGACCGCACCTGGCCGGGCAAGCGCATCGAGAAGGCGCCGATCTGGTGCTCCGTCGACCTGCGCGACGGCAACCAGGCGCTCGTCGATCCGATGGGCCACGACCGCAAGGCGCGCATGTTCGCGCTCCTCATCGAGATGGGCTTCAAGGAGATCGAGATCGGCTTCCCGTCGGCCTCGCAGACCGATTTCGATTTCGCGCGCTGGTGCATCGAGGAAGGCAACGTCCCCGACGACGTCGATCTGCAGGTCCTCGTCCAGTGCCGGCCCGAGCTGATCACCCGCACCTTCGAGGCGCTGCAGGGCGCACGCACCCCGATCGTGCACTTCTACAATTCGACCAGCGAATTGCAGAGGCGCGTCGTGTTCGAGAAGGACGTGCGCGGCATCAAGCAGATCGCCACCGATGCGGCCAAGCTGATCACCGACATGGCGGCGAAGGCCGGCGGAGGGTATCGCTTCGAGTACTCGCCCGAGAGCTTCACCGGCACCGAGCTCGAGGTCGCGCTGGAGATCTGCAACGCGGTGGCCGAAATCGTGAAGCCGACGCCCGAGCACCGCCTGATCCTCAACCTCCCGGCGACCGTGGAGATGTCGACGCCCAACATCTATGCCGACGAGATCGAATGGATGTGCCGCAACCTCGACAATCGCGACAGCCTGATCATTTCGCTCCACCCGCACAACGACCGCGGCACCGGCATCGCCGCCACGGAACTCGGCCTGATGGCGGGCGCCGACCGGGTCGAGGGCACGCTGTTTGGCAATGGCGAGCGCACCGGAAATGTCGACGTGGTGACACTGGCGCTCAACATGTACACGCAGGGCGTCGATCCGGAGCTGGACTGCACCGACATCAACCGCATCAAGGAGGTGTTCGAGTACTCGAACCAGATGGTTGTGCCGGAGCGCCATCCCTATGTCGGCGAACTGGTCTACACGGCCTTCTCCGGCTCGCACCAGGACGCCATCAACAAGGGCATGAAGGCCAAGGCCAAGGCCAACTCCGAACTGTGGGAAGTGCCTTACCTGCCGATCGACCCCCAGGACGTCGGCCGCACCTACGAAGCGATCATCCGCATCAACTCGCAGTCGGGCAAGGGCGGCATCGCCTACATCATGCAGGCGGACTACGGGTTGAACCTGCCGCGCAACCTCCAGGTGGAATTCTCGAAGGACATCCAGACGATCACAGACGCGCAGGGCAAGGAATTGTCCTCGAAGCGCATCCATGACCGCTTTCTGGAACTCTATGTCGACCAGCCGACCGGGCGCTTGACGTTCGTCGATCACCACACCTACCCCGACACGTCCGCCAAGGGGCGACGCATCGTCGAGGCAACGATCGTCGACAAGGGCGAAGAGGTGACGATCACCGGCTCGGGTACAGGCCCTATCGACGGCTTCGTCGACGCGCTGTCGCGCCATCTCAGCGTGCCGATGACGGTTCTCGACTATTCCGAGCACTCCATGCACAGCGGCTCCAACGCGGCTGCGATCAGCTACATGGAAGTCGAGCATCCTGGTGGGAAGCTGTTCGGGGCCGGTATCAACACCAACATCGTGGCCGCCTCGCTGGAGGCCGTGGTGTCGGCGGCGAACCGGATCATCGGGGTGTCGTGAGCGGTCTCGCCGCTCTGGTCGGCGGGGAGGAGCGAAATGAGCGGTGACATCTACGCGCGGGTGCAGGGGAAGGGGCCGGAGACGGTCGTTCTCCTGCATGGGTTCGGTGGGCACCATGACGCCTGGTACGACATCCAGCCGGCGCTGGCCACCAGCGCCAGGGTCATCGCCTATGATCTTCCCGGACATGGGCGATCCCTGCGCTATCCGGGGGCCGGACCAGCGCACGTGGCGGCGAAGGCGATCCTGGCCGATCTATCGGCCCGTGGCATTTCGCGGGCCCATTTCGCCGGCCATTCCATGGGAGGCGCGATCGCCGTGCTGGCGGCCCTGAGAGCGCCGGAAACGGTCGTGTCGCTGACCTTGATCGCCCCGGGGGGCTTCGGGCCCGAGATCAATTTCAACCTGCTCAGGCGCTATGGCGCGGCCGCGAACGCCGACGACCTGCGCGCCTGCATGAACGAGATGTCGGCGCCGGGCTTCTCGATGCCGACGAAATACGTCGCGGGGTTGATCGCGACCCGCGCCGTCGCGGGGCAGCGCGAAACGCTGATCGAGATTGCCGGCCTCATCACCAAGGGCGATCGGCAAGGCGAGATCCCGCGCGACTCGCTGGCGGCTCTGACCATGCCGACGAGGCTGGTCTGGGGCACCATGGACACCGTCCTGCCCTATGCGCAGACGACCGGCCTGCCGGCGAACATCGCGCTGGAGACCTTGCCCGGCAAGGGTCACATGCTGCTCGAGGAAGCCAGAGAGGCGATCATTCGCGCCGTCCGCAAGTCGATGCGCTCATAGCCGACAGCAACCTCGTCAACTCGGATCCGCCCGCGCACCGCCCCTACGGCGAACGGGCCCAGCGCGAGCGGCTGTCGGTCGCCGACAGCGTCTGTGCGCTCGCCCAGACGACGACGTCCTGACGGCGGCCATCAAGTTGGTTGCCGCCGATGTTTTCGAAACCGGAAAGCAGTTGCTCGGCTGTCTCGGGATCCTCGCGCCGCATGTCGGCGACGAGATCGTCGCTGACGATCGCCGCGCGGCCGATGTGCCGCGTCAGTTCCTCGAGCCTGCTCGCGACGTTGACCGTGTCGCCGATGACGCCGAGTTCCAGCCGCCGTTCGGTCCCGATGTTTCCGACGACCACCGAGCCATAGTGGGCGCCGATGGCGATCTGGATCGACTCCTCTCCGCGTTCGATACGCTGGGCGTTCAGCTGCTTGAAATCCTCCAGGATCGCCATGACGCATCGGAAGGCGTTCACGGCGTCACACGACAGCGGTTTCGGCGTGCCGAAGGTCGCCATCACTCCGTCGCCGATGAACTTGTCCAGCGTTCCGCCGTGGCGGAAGACCGCCTCCTCGAGCAGGGCATGGACCTCGCGCAACATGGCGATGGTCTGGGCGGGGCTATGGCGCTCCGACCAGCGCGTGAATCCGACGAGATCGGCGAAGAGGATCGCCGCCTTGGCCTCCCGGATATGCTGCAGCGGTTCATCCTCACGGGCAAGCTGGTCGACGGTCGCCGGTGGGAAGTAGCGGGCGAGATTGAGCCGCTGGCGTTCGATCACGGCATAGCGCCAGACAAGGCGTCGCGAACGCGCTACACCGGCTGCGAGCACCAACGAGACCATGATGAAGATCACGGAGGTCTGTATCTGGACGCTGAGATCGACGGTCGTCGGCGTGCCGATGATGCGCAGCCGCGTCTGCACGTCATTCAGCCCGATGGGTCCGTTGCCGGGCCAGATGACAATGCTGTCGGGCAGGGAGGCCAGCCATGCGACGCCGAGCATCCAACTGGCCGCGCCGACGATGCCGCCCCAGATGACCAGACGCGGGCTGTCGGCGAAGGCCAGGCTCGACAGGAGCAGGAACAGATAGAGAGACGAATCGAAGTGCAGCATGATCTGCGGCGGCAGATCGGCGGGTGCGAGCGGATTGGGCGCCACGATGAAGAAGGTCAGGGCGACGAAGTCGATCGTGACGAACACGTAGGGATGCCACTCCCGAAGCCAGCCGCGCTTGTCGAACCAGGTCGGAATGAAGCCGGTCAGGATGAAGAGCAGCATGACCCCCTGGTAGAAGTAGGCTTCCGGGTAGGGGACGATGAAGTATGCCAGGATCAGCGCGACGAGCAGCGAGACGGTCCTGCCGGTAAACTGGAGCTTGCGGCCTTCACGTTCATGGCCGCGGAACGTCTCGTCCAGCAGCTTGGGAAAGTTGACACGCCGACGCATCCTGCGGCCCGCGATTGCCGTTCCCACGCGATCCGCCAGTGCCATCGTGATTCCAATCGTTGCTCGTCGGACAGGATAATCGGACGCTGGCGAAGTTGAAACCGCGCTGATCCCGTTCGGTCCACAAGCCATTCACGATACCGCGAATTCGCCTTTTGTTCGCGCGCGAGGCTGTGTTAACGTCTGGTTAACTGTGTGCTGGCGCGTGGAGCCGAATGATGAACGACAGGGACAGCGTTTCCGAACGGCCGGGTCGGCTATCGCAGGCGATCCGGGAGATACGGATCGCCGCGGCCGAGCGGGAAGACGTCGTCGTCGACATGCGCGAGGCGGCGCGCATGCGGCTGGAACTGCTCGCGCAGGAACTCGCGCCCGTTTTCGCCGAGGTTCCGGAGGAGGAAATCCTCTTCGACTTCGCCATCTCCTCGGGGATTCATCCACGGCTGTGGATCGACGCGGTGAGCCATGTCGGGATGGGGCGCGACCGCCGCACCTATCGTTTCGTGCGCGACACCCGGATGGGACGCATCGTGCTGGCGGAATCAACCGACATGCGGCCGGTGGCGCAGCAGGTGACGCGCTACATCGCCGAACGAATGGTCGAACGGCAGCGATGGCTTGACGGGACCGTGGAGCCGGTGCTCGCGCAGCGCGAAAGGGCGCCCGAGGAGGCTTCGCCTTCCCGTCATCCGTCGCGTCGCCGCGCCGCGCCGCGGTCGCGCGACCTTGCTTCGCCCGCGCGGGACGAGCGGCAAGGCGGTTCGCTGCTGTCTTACGCCGATAGCGTCTACGAAGACGATGACGAGGAGATGGACGACCGGCGGTACCGGATGCCGCGCCGTCGACCCGGCAGGCTGCGCGACTTTCTCTCGTCGGTTGGCGTGGTCCTGGCGGGTGGGCTGGCCGGATTGGCGGTGCTCGCGGCCGTCTATTACGACCGGATCGCCGAGTATTTCGCGTCGAACTGAGGGTGTGAGAACAGGTCGGTCGGCTCCGAGCCTTCGACCACGAACGTCGGCAGTTGGCCCTTGATGCCCCGGCGCGAGTGCATGACGCGCCATGCGCCCGGTTCGCCGTCAATCTCGACGAGATTGTACTGGGCCGGCGGCTTTTCGCCACCCGTGCCTTGTCCGGCGGCCGTCACGCCCAGCACCGGCACACGATGCCCCTTGCCCTTGATCCACGACAGCGTCGGATCATGGGTATGGCCATGCAGGACGAGTTCGGCTCCGTGCCGGGCGATCGTCTTCTGGAACAGGCCGATGCCGTAGAGACGCTTGTGCGCGGTGGTGAGGCCGCGCACGGGCGGATGGTGGATCATGATGATGCGAAAGAGGCCGCGCTCGGCCGCGATGTCGAGCAGCTTGGCCACGCTCGATGCCTGATCCTCGCGGAACGTGCCCAGCGCCAGGAACGGCGCGGTCGCGTGGGCCGAGGAAACCCCGATCAGCGCGACGTTCCCAAAGCTTCGAAGATAGGGGAACCCGGTCTCGCTTTGCTTCACATGCGTCTTCTCGCCAGTCATCCAGGGTCGCCAGGCCATGCAGGCCTTGCGAAGAGCACCCGGCACGTAGGCGTCGTGATTGCCCGGAACGATCGAGAGGCGCTCGGGATCGCCGGCCATGAGAAGCCATTCCCGGGCGACGTCGATCTCGGCGTTGAGAGCGAGGTTGACGAGGTCGCCGGTCACAACGAGATGATCGACGCCGTGCGCCGCGATATCGTTCAGGAGCGTATCGGTGACGCCGTTGTGGATCGCCTTGCGCCGGTTCCGCTGCCAGTTGACATAGCCGGTGATGCGCTTGGAGGCGAGTTCGCGATAGGTTATGTCCGGCAGCGGGCCAAGATGGAGGTCGGAGAGATGGGCGAGACGAAACATCTGAACCTTCTAGGACATGAATCGCGCGCGATCCAGCATGGATGGCCTCGCGGATGACCATGGAACGAGCGCCGCGCCGGTCGGGCCGCAAGCGGTTGGCGCGCCTGCGCGGACGCCTTTTCCACATATGGTTTCTGCTGCGGCGGCCGATGACGCTCGGCGTGCGGGCGCTCATCCTCAACGAGACGGAAGGCAGCGTGTTCCTCGTGCGCCACACCTATGTGCCGGGCTGGCAACTTCCGGGCGGCGGCGTGGAGAAGGGCGAGACGCTCCTCGAGGCGCTGCGTCACGAACTCGTCGAGGAATGCAATATCGAGATGACAGGTGTGCCCCGCCTTGCAGCGATGTACTACAACCGCTTCACCAGCCCACGCGACCATGTCGCGCTCTATGTGGTCACCGATTTCCACCAGACCGCGCCAAAGATCGCCGACCGCGAGATTGCGGAGGCAGCGTTCTTTCGGCTCGACCAGCTTCCACAGGGAACCACCCGCGCCACGCAGGCGCGCCTGGCGGAGCACCTCGATGGACGGGAGATGTCGCCCTACTGGTAGATGACCTCGCCCCCGCCTGCGCTTTCGAACCGGTTGCGATCATGGGGCCGTGCAAAGTCGATCGACGGTCCCCGCGGTACGATGCGCGTCGGGTTGATGGTCTCGTGGCTGGCATAATAATGTTGCTTGATGTGGTGGAGATCCACCGTCTTCGCCACGCCCGGCACCTGATACAGATCGCAGGTGTAGTTCCACAGGTTGGGATAGTCGGCGATGCGACGCAGGTTGCATTTGAAGTGGCCGAAATAGACGGGGTCGAACCGCACCAGGGTCGTGAACAGCCGCCAGTCTGCTTCCGTCAGGGTGTCGCCGGTCAGGTAGCGGTTCTTCGCCAGTTGTTCCTCGACCGCGTCCAGCGCCCCGAACAGCTCGTCGAACGCTTCTTCGTAGGCCTCCTGCGTGGTTGCGAAGCCGCTGCGGTAGACGCCGTTGTTGATCGAGCCGTAGACGCGCTCGTTCCACGCGTCGACGTCGGCGGCGAGCCTCTCGGGGTAGAATTCGATCGACGCGTCGCCCCAGGCGTCGAAGGTCTCGTTCAACATGCGGATGATCTCGGACGATTCGTTGGAGACGATGGTCTCCTCGTGCTTGTCCCACAGGATCGGCACGGTCACGCGGCCGGAGTAGGCCGGGTCGGCCCTGGAGTAGATCTGGTGCAGGAAGCGGGAGCCATAGAGCGTGTCGCCCGTGGAGCCGTCGCGCTCCACGAAGGTCCAGCCGTCCTTGCCCATGAAATGGTCGACGATAGACACCGAAATGACGTCCTCGAGCTTCTTCAGCGCGCGGAAGATGAGGGTCCGATGCGCCCAGGGGCAGGCGAGGGAGACGTAGAGATGGTAGCGGCCCGGCTCTGCCTTGAACCCACGGGTGCGGCCACTGGCCGGCGCGCCGTCGACGGTCACGAAATCGCGGAACTGCGATTCGGAACGCTCGAAGCGTCCGCCGCTTGCCGACGTGTCATACCACTTGTCCTGCCATTGTCCGTCGACCAGCAAACCCATCATTCGTCTCCCATTTGTTGCACGTTAGGTAGTGCACCTGTCGGCCCAGCCAAACACCCGGCCACCTGAACAGTTCGTCACCCTGAACGCCGGGAACGACATCGGCTTGCGATTTGGCGATGGACGGTCCGTGAAAATGGTGCTAGCGGAGCCAATCCTGCGAGGAACAATCGTGATAACAGCCCGTATCGCACGACGACGAATGAGCGCCAGCGCCTGACAGGCGCCGATCCTTCGCGTCCGCCGCAACCTTGCGGCACCCTTGCCGACGATACGGACCCATTCCATGCACGAGATCAGCTACCTGGCCGAAACGGCCGCGAACGACCATGAGATCGAGGATATCAACGCCGAGGCTTTCGGGCCCGGGCGTTTCGCGCGCGCGGCCTACAAGATCCGCGAGGGAGGCCCGCACGAACGCGCGCTCTCCTTCGTCGCCACGCATGACGGCCGGGTCATCGCGACCGTCAGGCTGACACGGATTGTCGTGGGGCAGGGTCGCTCGCTGTTGCTCGGCCCGCTCGCGGTCAGGCCGTCGTACAAGGATCTCGGTATTGGTCGCAAGCTGGTTCGGATCGCGATCGAGGCTGCTCGGGAAGAGGGCTGGGCCTCGGTCCTTCTTGTCGGCGACGAACCCTATTACGGGCCGCTCGGCTTCCGGCAGGTCCCGATCGGCCAGATCACCATGCCGCGACCGGTCAATTATCGTCGGCTGCTGATCCACGAACTCGGGGCCGGAGCGTTGGAGACGCTCAAGGGCGAGATGCGGCATGCGGATTTCATTCCGGACGTTCCGCAAGGGATCGAAAGGATCGCCGCCTCGGCGTGACGCACGGTGCTACCGCCCCTCGCGCCACCACATCGAGCCGAGCGCCAGGAGCAACAGGCCGAGGCCGAGGAAGCCGCCGAACAGCGGCACGCGGTTGACCGACCGCAGGATCGAATCCTCCGTCGTGCGCAGGCCGATCCAGTCCCGGCCGGCGGTAGCGCCCGTCGCCCGCACCGGCACGACGCCGGGCATCGACAGGCCGCCGGCAAAGCCTTCAAGCCGCCGCACGCTGCCGCCGGTCGCTTCGGCGAGCGGCAGCAAGACCTCGGTCGTGGAAATCGTTTCAGCGAATTCCGGCGCGTTCACGGGGCCGACATGGGCCAGGGTGGCCAGGTCGCCGTTCGCCACCTGATAGAGGCCGATGTCGTCCACCGTGGTGCTGGCGGTGAAGATGCCCGGGCTTTCCAGTTGCAGCGGGACGTCGAGCCGTTCGCCGGCCGGCGTGATAACGCTCGCCACGCCCGGATCGTCGCTCATCGACTGGCGGCGGATGTCGAGCGTCATGCCGCGCCCGGAGGCCGTCAGCCGCTCCTCCTCAAGCTCCGGCTCCTTCATCAGCCAGTGGGCAATACGCCGGTAGAGCGAGACGTGAGGACCGCCGCCCTCGAAGCCGCGCGCCCACAGCCAGCCATGGTCGGACAGGAACATGCCGACGCGGCCTTCGCCCTTGCGGTTGAGGATCAGCAGTGGCTGTTCGTTCGGCCCGTCCATCACCACCTGGCCTTCCGGCTGGGCGATGCCGATCAGGCGGAACCAGCGGCTCCAGTTCGGCGGCTCCTGCCCGGACCCCTCGAGGCCGCGCGTCACGGGATGACGCTCGCCGGTTTCGGTCAGGCGCGGAAAGAAGCCCTGTTCCATGACCTGGCCCGTGGGCAGGCCGGGGAGGGCCGACATCAGCGGCGTCCGCGAGATCGACTGTGCGCCGGCATATTCGGGCCCGGCGGCGACCAGCAGCGCGCCGCCGTTCTCCACGTATTCGGCGATGTAGTCGTAATAGAGGATCGGCAGCACGTCGCGGTGCTGGTAGCGGTCGAAGATGATCAGGTCGAAATCATTGATCTTCTCGACGAAAAGCTCGCGCGTGGGGAAGGCGATCAGCGACAGGTCGTTGATCGGGGTCCCGTCCTGCTTTTCCGGCGGACGAAGGATGGTGAAGTGGACGAGGTCGACGGCGGCGTCCGATTTCAGCAGGTTGCGCCAGGTGCGCTCGCCGGCATGCGGCTCACCCGAGACGAGCAGCACGCGCAGGTTCTCGCGAATCCCGTCGACCAGGGCGATGGCGCGGTTGTTGGTATCGGTGATCTCCCCGTCCAGACGCTCGATCGACAGTTCGACGATGTTGCGTCCCGCGCCGGGCACGATGATCTCGAGCGACATCTCCTCGCCGACGATGGCGGTCTCGACCGAAACCTGCTCGCCGTTGACGCTGACGCGCACGGCGACCGCATCCTGGCCACCGGCGCTATCGGCAACGCGGTAGGTCATGGCGAGCGGCCGGTCGACGATGCCGAAGCGCGGCGCGTTCTCGAACCGAATGCGCCGGTCGCGCTCGTCCTCGGTGCCGGTGATCAGCGCATGCAGGGGGGCGTTCGATCCCTCCAGACGCTCCGGAACGTCGTGGACCTGGCCATCGGTCACCAGGATCGCGCCGGCCACGCGCGACTGCGGCACGTCGCGCAAGACGCTGTCGAGCGCGCCGAACAGGCGCGTCTCGGTGCGATCCTCGCTGTCGCTGGCGCGGCCGGCCTCGACCACGCGTACGTCGAATTGCGGGAAGCGGGCAAGCCTGGCCTTCAACTCTTCGACCGCCGCGTCGGTGGTCGCGGAACGATCGCCGATTTCCTGGCTCTGGCTGCGGTCGGCGACGACGGCCACGACGCTCTTCAGCGGCTCGCGCTCCTCGTCGAGCAGCACGGGGTTGAGGAGGGCCAGCGCCAGCGCTGCCATGGCCGCGGCACGAAACGGTGCGCCGCGCTGGCGCATCAACAGACCGGCCAGCGCGAGCAGGGCCAGCGGGCCGAGAATGGCGCCGAGCCACCACCAGTCGAGGAGGGGCTCGAAGGCGACGGACCAGGTCATGCCGGCCTCACGACTGTCCAGGGGCGCGGGATGGGCCTCATTGTCCAAGCCTCTCGAGCAGGATCGGCACGTGCACCTGGTCCGATTTGTAGTTTCCGGTGAGCATGTACATCATGATGTTGACCCCCGATCGCAGCGCATAGACGCGCTGCATGGGGTCTGCCGGCACCGTCGGCAGCAGCGGGTCCCCGCGCTCGTCGACCGCCCAGGCACCGGCGAAATCATTCGCCGTGATGAGGATCGGCGAAACGCCATCGCCGGTGCGCACGGGGCGCTCCTCGACGTTCGATGCATCGAGCGAGGCTTCGACCCAGAGCGGGCTGCCATTGAAGCGGCCGGGGAAGTTCTGGAGGATGTAGAAGGACTTTGTCAGCACGTGATCGTCCGGTACCGGTTCGAGCGGCGGCACGTTGAGGCCGGCGACAATGTCGCGCAGGCGCCGCGTCGAAGGGCTCGCCGAACCGGACAGCCCTATCCCCGTCGAGAACTGGTCGCGGGTGTCGAAGAGAACGGTGCCGCCCTGCTGCATGTAGGCGTCGACGCGTGCGATCGCGGCCGGGCTCGGCATCGGCGCGGTCTCGTCGATCGGCCAGTAGATCAGCGGGTAGAACGACAGTTCCTGGGTCTCGACGTCGATGCCGGCCGGCTGGCCCGGCTCCAGCGCGGTCTTCTCGATCAGGAAACGGGTGAGGCCGGCGAGCCCCGAGCGACTGACGGCATCGATGGAGGAATTGCCGGTAAGCACGTAGGCGATGCGCGTCTTCGAGATGGCCTCGACCGCCTCGATATCGCCGATGCCACCTTCGGGCGCGCTGTCCTGCGCCAGCGCGCGATCAGGCGCCAGCACGACGAGCCCGAGGGCAGCGAGCGCGATCAGCCCGGCGGTCGCGCCGGCCGGCCGGCGACCTATCCGCCGGCCGCGGCGGAAGATGCCGCCCATCCAGAACACGGCGAGCGTGTCGAGCACCATCAGCGCCAGCGCCATCGCGACGAGAAGACCCTTGAGGTCGCGGGATTCGTCGGCGGCATAGGCGGCTTCGGTTACCGGAATCGAGGTCGCCGGTCGCTGAAGCGGTTCGAGCGTGGCGTCGGCCGCCAGCAGATTGTGAGCGACCACGCCTTCGTCGGTCCCGTACAGGCCAGGCGGATTGGCGATGGTGACGCCGCGGCTCGCACCCCCGCCGACCAGAAGCGGCTCGGCATCGGATGGCGGCGGCACCAATGCGCCGTCGGCGGCGATCATGCGATAGGGCGCCAGCGACTGCGCGACGGCCCGACCGGACGCGTCGATCACGCCCTGGTTGCGCGAGAGTTGCACCACCCGACGCAGCATCTCGACGAAGCTGCCGGAGATCGGCAGGTTGGACCAGGTCGCCTCCGGCGTGACGTGGAAGAGGACTAGCGTGCCGTCGCCGCGGCTCGCGCCGGTGACCAGCGGCGTTCCGTCGGCGAGACTGGCCCAGGTGTGGTCGAAGAGATCCGGAGTCGGCTCAGCCAGGATCTGCCGCGCAACGGCCACCTCGCGCGGCGGCGTCAGGTCCGAGAACGGGCCGCGCTGCGGGAACTCCGCCACTGGCTGCGGCACCGTCCATGACAGCGATCCGCCCATCGATCGCTCGCCGAGGCGCAGGCGCACCGGCAGGAGGTCGGGATCGTTCTCGGCTGCGGCGAGCCTGGAGCCGGCGAAGCGGAGCAGCGTCCCGCCATCGTTCACCCACTCGACCAAGGCCTCGCGTGCGAGATCGGGCAGGATGCCGACGTCGGCCATCACGATCATCGCCGGCTTCTGCTCGAGGATTCGCGGAATGGCTTCGGCCAGATCGGAGGTCGTCGGCTCGACGAGATCGGCAAAGGGCTGCAGCGCGCGGCGGATATAGTAGAGCGGCGAAAGCAGCGGCTGCGCCTGGTCGGCTTCCGACTGCGAAATCAGCCCGACGCGACGGCGCCTCGAATTCTCGTCGAGGACGCGGACCGCAGCGGCCTGGTTCTCGCCATCGATGCGGATGGCGGCGAAGTCGTTGCGCAGCTCGAAGGGCACGCGGATCTCGCCGACGGTCGTCGTTTCCCCGAGACCAAAGGAGAAGACGGCATCGGCGATGCGGCGGCCGCGATCGTCGAAGGCGCCTGCCGTCATCTGGCGCGGGGCGGGATCGCCGGCCGTGCGAACGGCTGTGACCAGGAAGGTGTCGGGCTGGTTGTCGACGGCCGTGAGACCGGCCATCGCCAGCCGCTCCGGCTCGATCCAGACGAGGCGGCCGGCATCGTCCCCCAGCAAGGCGGCGAAGGCGGCCTGGTCGCCGGGGGTGGCGAGACCGTCCGACAGCACCGCCACCGTGGCGCCGGGCGCGGCCTCGAGCGCCGCCGCCACGCGACCGTAGACGCTGGCGCGATCAACCGGAATCGGGCGCGGCTCGGCCGCGCGCAGCCGGTCGACCGCCTGCTCGGCGTCGAAGGGGCCGATCTCGGCGTTCGGCTTGTCGGCGGTGAAGGCGAGGATCACCGGGGCGCTCGACGCACCGGCATCGGCGATCAGACGTTCGGCCGTCGCCACCCTGACCTCCCACTCGTTCGCGCTCGCCCAGCCATTGTCCATCACGATGGCGACAGGACCGCCGCCGGTTTCAAGGCGTTCGCGCGGGTTGAAGATCGGATCGGCGAGCGCGAAGATCACCAGCGCCGCCATCGCGAGCCTGAGCAGTGTCAGCCACCACGGACTCTGGTGCGGCGTTTCCTCGGGTCGAAGCACGCGCATGAGAATGCGCAGGGGCGGAAACACCTCCGTCTGCGGCTTCGGCGGGGTCAGCCGGAGCAGCCACCAGATAAGCGGCAGCGCGAACAGCCCGAACAGGACCAGTGGCTGACCGAAAGCGAGGAAACTCATTGTCCGCCTCCCTGGCCGATACCGCCCGACAAGGCCATGTGAAGGCGAACCAGAGCCTCGGAGGCGAGGCGATCCGTGTGGTTGACCGTGTAGCTCCAGCCAAGCCGGGTGCACCAGGACGCCAGCGCTTCCCGGCGGGCGATGTAGAGGCTGCGGTACTCCCGCGAAAGGGTCTCGGCGCGGCCGGCGGTGTATTTCTGCCGCGTCTCGGGGTCGACGAACTCCGTGCGTCCCGAATAGGGGAAGGTTTCCTCCGCCGGATCAGCGATCTCGATCAGATGGGCTCGTACGCCGTGGCGGGCCAGCACGTCCAGCCATTCCACCGTCTCCTCGACCGGGTCGAGAAAGTCGCTCGCCACCACGACATCGGAGAAGCGGCGGATCGACAGAAGGTCGGGTCGGGTCGGCACGTCCGTCGCCTGTGCCAGGATCGTGGCCAGCCGCTCGGCGCCGTTTCTGGCGGTGAAGGGATCCGACAGGCCCGGCCAGGCAATGCGCTCGCCGCTGCGCGAAAGAAGCTCGGCCATGGCAAGGACGAGCACCAGCGCGCGCGATTCCTTCGAGACCGTCGCGCCAGCCGACTTGTAGAGCATGGAGGGAGAGGGATCGGCCCAGAGCCAGATCGTGTGCGCGGCCTCCCATTCGCGATCGCGTACGAAGGTGTGCTGGTCGTCGCGGGCCGAACGGCGCCAGTCGATGCGCGAGACCGCCTCGCCGTCGACATAGGGGCGGAACTGCCAGAAGTTCTCGCCGACGCCCTTCCGGCGCCGGCCATGCCAGCCGGAGATGACGGTGTTGGCGATGCGGCGTGCGTCAACCAGCAGATCGGGAACCAGCGACGCTCTCAGCCGCCCTCGGGCCAGCGCGTCGCGGGTCGTGACCGGGGCCGACTGCTCGCCGATACGGGCCATCAGGTGGCTGCTTTCACCAGCCGGGCCACGACGTCGCGCACATTCATGCCTTCGGCGCGGGCGGCGAATGTCAGCGCCATGCGGTGCTGCAGTACCGGTTCCGCGAGCGCGTGGATGTCGTCGACGGACGGGGCAAGCCGGCCATCGTAAAGCGCCCTGGCGCGGGCGCAGAGCGTCAGTGCCTGGCTGGCGCGCGGACCAGGACCCCAGGCGACGTGCTTGTCGGTGTCGGCATTGCCGTTGCCCGGCCGCGCCGAGCGGACCAGCGTCAGGATCGCCTCGACCACGCTTTCGGGCACCGGCATGCGGCGCACCAGCGACTGAATGGCGCGCAGCCGCTCGGCTGTCAGAACGTTTTCGGCACGGCTGTCGGCCATGCCCGTGGTCTCCAGCAGGATGCGGCGCTCCGCCTCCAGTTCGGGATAGAGGATGTCGACCTGCATCAGGAATCGGTCGAGCTGAGCCTCGGGCAGGGGATAGGTTCCTTCCTGCTCGAGCGGATTCTGCGTGGCCAGCACGTGGAAGGGGGCGGGCAGGTCGTGGCGGGCGCCGGCGATCGTCACGTGATATTCCTGCATGGCCTGCAGCAGCGCCGACTGGGTGCGCGGGCTGGCGCGGTTGATCTCGTCGGCCATCAGCAGCTGGGCGAAGATCGGTCCGGGCAGGAAGCGAAAGAAGCGCTTGCCGGCCTCGTCCTGTTCCATCACCTCGGAACCCAGGATGTCGGAAGGCATCAGGTCGGGCGTGAACTGGACGCGGCGGGCGTCGAGGCCGAGCACGGTGCCGAGCGTCTCCACCAGCTTCGTCTTGGCCAGCCCCGGAACGCCGACGAGCAGCGCGTGTCCGCCGGCAAGGATGGCGACCATGGTTCGTTCGACCACGGTTTCCTGGCCGAAAATGACCTTGCCAACGCCCTCTCGAACCCGGGCCAGATCGGCGAGCGCGGCCTCTGCCTCGGCGATCATGTCCGCGTCGCTGATCGCCGTGTTCTTCGCCATAACGCCCATGCGTTCCACTCCTTCAATCCAACGCGATCCTAGCGCCCGCCCCGTCGTTCCCCCGATTCGCGCCTTCCCGGCATCTCTCAGCAGGAACTTAAATCAGCCCTACAGGCTGACAAGCGAACCGGAAGTGACTATTTCGTGACCATGGCCGACCCCGCAGAGAATTCCAAGAGCGACCCTGACCGAGCCCCTATCCACGACGGTGAAGGCGGCGGTTTGAAGGCGGGTGTCGACGCGGCCGGGCTGGCGGCGTTGATCTCGCGCGCGGCGCGCGTCGGAAAGGGGCTCCCGCCGGTCGACAAGTGGAACCCGGATTTCTGCGGCGATCTCGATATGGAGATCAAGGCCGACGGCACCTGGTTTTACATGGGTACGCCGATCGGCCGGCCGGCGCTGGTCCAGCTTTTCTCGACGGTGTTGCGCAAGGACGCGGATGGCGGGACCTATCTCGTCACGCCGGTCGAACGTATCGGCATCCGCGTCGAGGACGCCCCGTTCGTCGCGGTCGAGGCAAACATCGCCGGCAAGGGAGACGAACGGGTCATCACCTTCCGGACCAATGTCGGTGACGTGGTGGAAGCGGGTTCGGGACACCCGATCCGCTTCGTCGACGAGCCCGAGACCGGCGGGCTGAAGCCATACGTGCTGGTGCGCGGCCGTCTCGAGGCGCTGGTGGCGCGCCCGGTCATGTACGATCTGGTCGAGCATGGCGAGGAAATCGCAGTCGATGGGCAGGCGATGTTTGCCCTCCGCTCGAGGGGGGCGGTCTTCCCGATCATGCCCATGGCTGAACTCGAGAGGCTGAGCCGCTGATCATGGACGCCTCGATGATCCGGTCGTTTTCCGCCGAGGACTTCCGCCGTCGGGCCGCGCGCGAACAGGCGCCGCATGCCGTGGAGTTCGGCGATCACGTGCTGAACCCGACGATCGCGCACCTGATCCGGCCCGCGACACTGCGCGACGCGGCCGTTCTGGTGCCGGTGGTCGATCGCGGCGCGGACTCGACACTGCTTCTGACCAAGCGCACCGAGAAGTTGCGCAGCCATTCCGGCCAGATCGCCTTCCCCGGCGGCCGGATCGATCCGGAGGACGCGACGGCGGTGCATGCGGCGTTGCGCGAGACGGAGGAGGAGATCGGTCTGGATGCCTCGTTCATCGACGTCGTCGGGCGCATGCCGGACTATGTGACGGGCAGTGGCTACCGGATCGCGCCCGTGCTGGCGACGGTCAGGCCGGGATTTCTGCTCACGATCAACGAGGACGAGGTGGACGACGCCTTCGAGGTGCCGCTCTCGTTCCTCATGGACCCTGTGAATCACCGCCGCGAAAGCCGCGTCTGGCAGGAACAGGAGCGTCATTTCTACACGATGCCCCACGGTGAACGCTACATATGGGGTGTCACCGCCGGCATCATCCGCACCATCTGGGAAAGACTCTACGCGTGACGACAGTCTCGATCGCCGATCGCGCTCCCTGGCTGCGGGACGAGGCGCTGCAGGCTCTTCTTGCGGCCTTGTCGGAGGACGGCGAGGAGGCTCGCATCGCCGGTGGCGCGATCCGCAACGCGCTGCTCGGGGAGGCTGCCGGCGACATCGACATCGCCACCACCAACCTGCCGGACGAGACGATCGCCAGAGCCGGGAAGGCCGGGTTCAAG
The DNA here is from genome assembly GCA_051860465.1 of Mesorhizobium sp. GTDB lineage: Bacteria > Pseudomonadota > Alphaproteobacteria > Rhizobiales > Rhizobiaceae > Aquibium. The sequence goes on along the minus strand of JBHYDY010000007.1, from coordinate 103,737 downwards.
GCCATCCCGACGGGCTACGAGCATGGCACGATCACGGTGGTGGCGGCGGGTGTGCCGCATGAGGTCACCACGCTCAGGGCCGACGTCGAGACGGATGGGCGTCGCGCAAGGGTGCTGTTCGGACGCGACTGGAAGCAGGACGCGGAACGCCGCGACTTCACCATGAACGCGCTCTATGCGATGGCGGACGGCACCGTCGTCGATCTCGTCGGCGGCCTTGCCGACATCGAGACGCGGACGCTGCGGTTCATCGGCCATCCGGAAGATCGCATCCGCGAGGACTATCTGCGCATCCTGCGCTTCTTCCGCTTTTTCGCCCGCTACGGCGCCGGGCGACCGGATTCGGAAGGGCTGAAGGCCTGTGCGCGGCTCAAGGATGGTCTCGACGGATTGTCGGCCGAGCGGGTCTGGTCCGAACTGAAGAAGCTGCTGGAGGCTGCGGATCCAACGCGGGCGCTCCTTTGGATGCGGCAGTCCGGCGTTTTGACCCGCATCCTGCCCGAGAGCGAGAAATGGGGCATCGATGCCGTGCACGGCCTCGTCGCCGCCGAGCGCGATCTCGGCTGGAGTCCGGACTATCTGCTGCGGCTGGCCAGCATCGTCCCGCCCGATCCGGTTCGCGTCGGGGCGATGGCGCTCCGGCTTAAAACCGCCAATGCCGAGCGCGACCGGCTGGTCGGCTGGGCCGCCGCGCCCGTGATCGCGCCGACGATGACCGAAGGCGATCTGGCGAAGCTTGCCTATCGCGCCGGACGCGGGGGCATCGCCGACCGGCTGGCGCTGTCGCTGGCCGGCGCCCGTGCTCGGGCTGCGGCCGACGACAAGGCGCTCGTCGAGGCCGGCGGCTATGTTCGCCTCAGGCGGTTCCTCGATGGCTGGACGGCGCCGAAATTCCCGCTGGCTGGCGCTGACCTGATCGCCATCGGCGTGCCGGCTGGTCCGAAGATGGGCAATCTGCTGCGCGACCTGGAAGAGGCATGGATCGACGCGGGCTTCACGCCCGATCGCGCCGGCCTGCTCGAGAGGGCGCAAGACGTGAAGGGTCAGTATCTTTGATGCGGTTCCCGCGAAACCGATTCCGCTTCGAAGGCCGTGCCGACATTGCGTGAATGGGGCCCGAAAGGGATACTCGCCCGGCCGAAGCATCGCTTCCGCCGGGCGTGAACTTGGGAACCAGCTGGCACCCATGTGTGTAGCGAGGCCCGTCCGCGATAGGCGAAACGCGCCTGAGCCGCTCGAAGACCGCGCTGGCTTCAGGCCACGCTGCGCTGCTTTTCGATGCGCGAGCGGATGGCGTCGATCATCGTTTCGCGGATGACGGTCTCGCCGTGATCCTGACGCATGTGCTCGACCGCGCGGCGCATGATCTCGGCCTCTTCCTCATGCCTCGTGTGCCAGTCGCAGCCGGGAACCAGCGTTCCGCAGTGGAATTCCTTCATGACTTCCTCCTGTGGTTTCTCGTCGTTGACGACGGCAGTCTAACACGAAACGCGGCGGTTTTGTTGCGAGCCCGCGATCACGATTGAAGCCGTTCGACGCTCACGGCCACTTCACCATCGGCGGCATGGAGGACAGGATCGACTTGACGTTGCCGCCGGTCTTCAGGCCGAAAGTGGTGCCGCGGTCGTAGAGCAGGTTGTACTCGACATAGCGGCCGCGGCGGACGAGTTGTTCGTCGCGGTCCGCTTCGGTCCAGGCATGGTTGAAGTTGCGCCGCACGAGGGCTGGATAGATGTCGGCGAAGCTCTCGCCCACGTCGCGGGTAAAGGCGAAGTCGGCGTCCCAGCCGCCGGCCTCGCGCGATGAGTGCAGCCAGTCGTAGAAGATGCCGCCGATGCCGCGCGCCTCGTTGCGGTGCGGCAGGAAGAAGTAGTCGTCGCACCAGGCCTTCAGCTTCCGATGGTCGGCGACGGCTGGATGGCGCGCGCAGGCCGCTTCCATGGCCGCATGGAAATCGACCGTGTCCCGGTCTTCCTGCGTGCGGCGGCGGTCGAGCACCGGCGTCAGGTCGGCGCCGCCGCCGAACCACTGCCTGGCGGTCACCACCATGCGGGTGTTCATGTGCACGGCCGGGACGTTGGGGTTCCAGGGATGCGCGATCAGCGAAATGCCCGAGGCCCAGAAGGCGGGGTTTTCCTCCCCGCCCGGCATCTGCTTGCGGAACTCGGCCGAGAACTCGCCGTGAACCGTCGATGTGTGCACCCCGACCTTCTCGAACACGCGTCCGTGCATCATCGACATGGTGCCGCCGCCGCCCTTGCCGTCCTCACGCAGCCAGGGGGTTCGCTCGAAACGGCCGGGGGCATGGTCGGCCATCGGTCCGGCGAGTTCGTCCTCCAGCCGTTCGAAATCCGCGCAGATGCGGTCGCGCAGGGCCTCGAACCAGGCGCGCGCCGCGGCCTTCTTGCCTTCGATGTCGTCTGGCATGTCTGCCGGAATGTCGGGTCGTTGCATTCAAGCCCCTCCGCTTGGCGTCCGCGTCGCTGTCCGGGCCGAGATAAGGCCAAGCCCGCCATCGCCGCAAGCCGGTCGGCCCGACTTTGCTTCATTGCCGGAAACGCAGCGGCGGAACCGCGGGTGGGCGAGCCGTCAGAAATGACTCGCAATCGACGCGGGACGGTCCTAAATTTTCAATGACCATGCGAGGAGAGGTTCAGTGCGTACACCGCCACGACCGCCGCTCGACGGGCTGAAGAAGCGGCTCGACCGCTATCGCAGCGACGAGACCGTTCGCCTGCCGCGCGACGGCTTCATCCGCGAGACCTACGCCCTGCCGCGCACCGACGCGCGCGACAAGGCGCGCGAATGGTTCAACCGCTGGCCCAAGCAGGCCTACTGGACGGCTATCGAAAGCTGGTGCGAGCGCCCGGAAGACGTCATCGAATTCACGATGCGAAGATTGCCCACGGCGGATTGAGGGGTCTTCACCGCAATGCCTCGCCCGCCGCCATCGCGGCGGCCAGCGCCAGGTTGAGGCTGCGGCCGCCGCCGGGCATCGGGATCAGCAGCCGTTCGTCGGCGGCGCCGTGTACATGCTCGGGCGCGCCAGCACTCTCGCGACCGAAGAGAAGGATGTCTCCCGGCCGGTATTCGAAACGCGTGTAGGGCAGGGTGGCCTTGGTCGAGAAGAGCAACAGGCGGCGGCCCTCCGAGTTGCGCCACGCTTCGAAGGTCGTCCAGTCGTCGTGGCGGGTCAGCGCGGCCATCTCCAGATAGTCCATGCCGGCGCGCTTCAGCGCCCGGTCAGACAGGTCGAACCCCGTCGGGCCGATCACGTCGACGGCGATGCCGAGGCAGGCGCCGAGCCGCAGGATCGAACCGGTATTGCCGGGGATATCCGGCTGGAACAGCGCGATGCGGATGTCGGCTGGCACGGCGAACGCACTCCTCGATGTTGTAGAACGGCAACAGCCTCGGGTTGCGCGGTCCCGATGCGTTTGGCCGGGTAGCCAAGCGGCGCGAAGCAGTCTATAGGCTCATCCATCGTCAACCCCAACCGAGGAGGCAGGAATGGACGTCATGATGTACCCATCTTCTTTCTGCCTGCGCCCCACGCGCCCGCTCTGACGGCGGCTTCGGACCGACGAACTCTTCCAGACTGACGTCATCGCCCGAATCCCGCCGGAACACCGTTCCGATGCTTCCGGATTTCGTGCCATGACACACCACCCGCGCCATCACCGGCTTTGCCGGTCCTGTCCTGATCTGACGCGTGCCCACTCGCGGGGGCCGGCGTCGCCGGGTCCATTGCTGACGCCCCATTGGCGGGAACGCCGCGACTACCCGATTGCGAAGAGGCGTCGTTGCGCCATGCTCGCCCCGACCTGCGCGAAGGGATTCGACCGTTTCGCATCGCGATTCCGCCTCCGTCCGCAAGCGAATGTTTTGAAAGACGAATACCATGTTCCGCTGGTTTGAATCCCGACTTGATCCGTTCCCGGCCGAGGAACCGATGGAGCCGCCGAAGACGCTGGTCGGCTTCTGCCTGCACTACACCAGGGGCTCGTGGCGCTGGCTGGTGCCGTCGGCGATCCTGATGTCGATGATCGCCATCACCGAGGTGTGGATGTTCTCCTTCGTCGGCAACATCGTCGACTGGCTGGCCGTGCGCGACCGCGAAACCTTCCTGCGCGACGAGGGAATGGCGCTCGCCGTCATGGCGGCTCTCGTGCTCGTCGGCCTGCCGCTGATGGTCTGGTTCCACTCGCTGATCAACCAGCAGGTGCTGATGGGCAATTATCCCATGCGCATCCGCTGGCAGGTGCACCGCTACCTCCTCAAGCAGTCGATGACCTTCTACCAGGATGAGTTTGCCGGCCGCATCGCCACCAAGCTGATGCAGACCGCGCTCGCCGTGCGCGAATGCGTCATCAAGCTCATCGACGTGATGAACTACGTCGTCGTTTATTTTCTGGGCGTTCTGATCATCGTCGGTTCTGCGGACCTGCGTCTGGCGGCGCCGATCGCGGGCTGGCTCGTCTGCTACGTACTGCTGATGCGCTACTACGTGCCACGCATGGGCAAGGTCGCCGAAATGCAGGCCGACGCGCGCTCCATGATGACCGGACGCGTGGTCGACAGCTACACCAACATCCAGACGGTGAAGCTGTTTTCGCATGCCCGCCGCGAGGCCGGCTTCGCGCGCGACGGCATGCGCGGCTTCCTCGAGACCGTCTACGCGCAGATGCGGCTGGTGACCGGCCTCTATGGCATGCTCTACATGCTGAATTCGGTCTGCCTGTTCCTCGTTGGCGCCGTCGGCATCTGGCTATGGCTCGAGGACGCGGTTTCGGTCGGCGCCATTGCGGTTGCGATGGCGCTGGTGCTGCGCCTTTGGGGCATGTCGCAATGGATCATGTGGGAACTGTCGGCGCTGTTCGAGAACATCGGCACGGTGCAGGACGGCATCAATTCCATCTCGATGCCCCGCCTCGTTGAGGACAAGCCCGGCGCAACGGAGATCGTGGTCGATCGCGGCGAGATCCGCTTCGACGACGTGCGCTTCCACTACGGCAAGGACAAGGGCGTCATCGAGAAGCTGGCCTTCACCATCAGGCCAGGCGAGAAGGTAGGCCTCGTCGGGCGCTCCGGCGCCGGCAAGTCGACACTGGTCAACCTGTTGCTGCGCTTCTATGACATCGAGAGCGGGCGCATCCTGATCGACGGGCAGGATATCTCCACCGTGACGCAGGACAGCCTGCGCGCCAACATCGGAATGGTCACGCAGGACACCTCCCTCTTGCACCGGTCGGTGCGCGACAACATCCTCTACGGACGGCCCGACGCCACCGAGGAGATGATGCTGGAGGCCGCGCGCAAGGCGGAGGCGGTGGACTTCGTGGCTACCCTTGGCGATCCGAAGGGGCGCATGGGCTTCGACGCCCATGTCGGCGAGCGCGGCGTCAAGCTTTCGGGCGGCCAGCGCCAGCGAATCGCCATCGCCCGGGTCATGCTCAAGGACGCGCCGATCCTCATCCTCGACGAGGCGACATCCGCCCTCGATTCGGAGGTCGAGGTGGCGATCCAGGAAAACCTCTACCGACTGATGGAGGGCAAGACAGTGATCGCGATCGCGCACCGTCTGTCGACCATAGCGGCTATGGATCGCCTCGTCGTCCTCGACAAGGGCGAGGTGATCGAGGAGGGCACGCACGAGGAACTGATCGCGCGCGGCGGTCTTTACGCCCAGTTGTGGGAGCACCAGTCCGGTGGCTTCCTCGAACTGGGCGAGGCGCAGGCGGCGGAATGACGGCGTGGCTCGCCGAAAGCCGCGCGGGCACTATCTGACGTTTCCAAGAAAAGGCGACATGACGACGATCAACGACCACGACGACGAGGAGGCGATCGGCCTTCGGGAACGCTTCTGGCGGCGCGTGGAAGGGGTGCTCGATCCCTTCCACGACACCGACCGGGACGTGCTGCCGAAGGACGCGTGGAGCTTCATTCTCTACTTTGCCCGTCAGGCGAAGGGTCCTTTCGTGCTGCTCCTGATCATGGGCGGCCTCGTTGGGGCGGTGGACGCGGCGCTGTACTGGTCGATCGGCTGGCTGGTCGACCTGCTCGACACGTCCGATCCGTCGCAGTTGCTGGCGCGGAACTGGCCGGAACTCCTGGCGCTCGTCATCCTGGTCTTCGTCGTGCGTTCGGTGGTGCTGATCGGCTCGGCGCTCGTCGAACAGCAGATCATCGTGCCGGCATTCTTCTCCATGGTGCGGTGGCAGGCGTTCCGGCGGGTCATCGACCAGCCCTACGAGTTCTACCAGAACGACTTCGCCGGCCGCATCGCCCAGAAGATCATGCAGGGCGGGGAGGCGGTGGGCGATTTCATCGTCTCGGTGCTGCAGTCGATCTGGTCCTTCGTGACCTTCCTGTTCCTGGCGGCGGCGCTGCTGGCCGCGCTCGATCCGCTGATGGGCGCGGTGCTGCTCGTCTGGGCGGCCGGCTACGGCCTCATCATCCGCTACCTGCTGCCCGAACTGCGCAAGGCTGGCCGTGCAACCGCCGACCAGCGCTCCATCTTCTCTGGCCGGATGGTCGATTCCTTCACCAACATCATGGCGGTGAAACTGTTCGATTCGGGCCGGCGCGAGCACGCTTTCGTGCGCGAGGGACTGTCGAACTACTATGGCGCGGTGACGCGGCTGACGCGCAACATCACGAGTGTCAGGGCCGCCGTGAACGTGCTCAACGGCGCGATGATGGCGGCGATCGGCGCGCTTGCGGTCGTCGGCTGGACGCAAGGGTCGATCTCGACCGGCGCGGTGGCGGCCGCACTCGGCCTCGTCTTCCGGCTCAACAACATGTCGAGCTGGATGATGTTCAACATCAACGGCCTGATCCGGTCCTACGCCACCGTGCAGGACGCCACCGGCACGATCTCGGTCGAACCGGCGATCCGGGACCGGCTCGATGCGGTGGCCGCGCCGCGCACCACGGGCGATATCCGTTTCGAGAACGTGACCTTCCACTACGGCAAGGGCGAGGGCGTGATCGAGAACCTGAACCTGCACATCAGGGCTGGAGAACGCGTGGCGCTGATCGGGCCATCGGGCGCCGGCAAGACGACGATCGTCAATCTGATGCTGCGGCTCTTCGACGTCGAGCAGGGGCGCATCCTGCTCGACGGCATCGACATCCGCACCCTCACCCAGGCATCGCTCAGGGCACAGTTCGGGGTGGTCAGCCAGGAACCCATGCTGATGCACCGCTCCATCCGCGACAACATCAGCTACGGGCGTCCAGGCGCGAGCGAGGCCGAGATAGCGGAAGCGGCGGATAGGGCCGCGGCGCTGGAGTTCATCGCCAATGTACGCGATCCCAAGGGACGCGTCGGCTTTTCCGCCTATGTGGGCGAGCGTGGGGTCAAGCTCTCCGGCGGTCAGCGGCAGCGAATCGCGATTGCCCGCATGATGCTCAAGAACGCGCCCGTGCTGATTCTCGACGAGGCGACATCGGCGCTCGATTCGGAAGTCGAGGCGGCGATCCAGGACAATCTGGGGCGCATGATGGAAGGGCGCACCGTGCTCGCCGTGGCCCATCGCCTCTCCACCATCGCCGCGCTCGACCGTCTGATCGTGCTGGACAAGGGGCGGGTCGTGGAGGAGGGGACGCATGGCGACCTGCTCGCCCGCGACGGTCTCTATGCGCAGCTCTGGAAGCGGCAGTCAGGCGGGTTCCTCGCAAGCAATCTCGCGGCGGAGTGAGGGTTCGTGTCGCTGCGCCCACCGGACCTGAAGGCCCAGGACAGCTTCCTCGATCCGTTGGGCGTCGAGATCATGGGTGAGAAGGCGGCGTCGCTTGGACGGGCGGGCGACAAGGTCGAGAGGACGATCGCGGCGCTGGAGCGTCACGTTGGCGACGATGATGCGCGCAAGCGGCTCGTCGCCCAGGCCACGGACGCCGTCTACGCCTATTTCGTCCAGCGCGAACTGTGCGGTTTCCGACGCCATCACGACGTGATCGCGCACTATCGCATCCCGCGCGAGGTGCTCGTCAGGCTCGGCGCGCGCTGACCACAGGCGCGGTTCGGGTGCGCCTGCGCCGCGGCTCTGCGCGTCCGTTTTGCTTTCACGGCAAAAAGCCCGCGACAAACTGCCCATCCCCATGGCTATCATATGGACAAGATAAGGCATCGCGCCTAGAAACCACGCCAATCGCCGGGGGAATCCAAGCCGGTCGCGTAGCCATGGTTGCGCGATCTGGCGCCCGACCAAGGGATGCGGAAGCCCGCGCCGGCGAAGAGTGGCGAGAGGAATAGGGCCCGTGAGCGCACACGACACCACTGAACCCAATCGCAGGGATTTCCTGTACGTGGCAACGGGGACCGCCGCCGCCGTCGGCGCGGCCGGCGTCGTCTGGCCGTTCATCGACCAGATGCGCCCCGATGCCTCCACGCTCGCGATGGCGACCATCGAAGTCGACGTCTCGGCGATCGATGAGGGCATGTCGATCACCGCCAAGTGGCGCGGCAAGCCGGTCTTCATCCGCAACCGCACGGCCCAGGAGATCGAGGAAGCGCGTGCGACGCCGCTGACCGATCTCAAGGATCCGATCGCGCGCAACGAAAATCTGCCGGCGGACGCGCCGGCGACGAACGCGGATCGTTCGGGCGGCGAGGGGCGCGAGAACTGGATCGTGATGATCGGGTCTTGCACGCATCTCGGCTGCGTCCCGCTCGGTCAGGCCGGCGACTTCGGCGGCTGGTTCTGCCCGTGCCATGGTTCGCACTATGATACGGCCGGCCGCATCCGCAGTGGCCCGGCGCCGACGAACCTGCCGATCCCGACATTTTCCTTCATTTCCGATACGACCATTCGGATCGGCTAAGGCACAGGGGAGCGAAAAACATGGCCGGTGGACATTCGACCTACACGCCCTCCTCGGGTATCGGACGCTGGGTGGACCAGCGCCTGCCGCTGCCGCGGCTGGTCTATGACAGCTTCGTGGCCTATCCGGTGCCGCGCAACCTGAACTACGCCTACACCTTCGGCGGCATTCTCTCGATCATGCTGGTGTTGCAGATCCTGACCGGCGTGGTGCTCGCCATGCATTATACCGCCAGCACGGAAATGGCCTTCAACTCCGTCGAAAAGATCATGCGCGACGTGAACTCCGGCTGGCTCCTGCGCTACATGCACGCCAACGGAGCGTCCTTCTTCTTCATCGCCGTCTACATCCACATCTTCCGCGGCCTCTACTACGGTTCGTACAAGGCGCCGCGCGAATTGCTGTGGATCCTGGGTTGCATCATCTACCTCCTGATGATGGCGACAGCCTTCATGGGCTACGTGCTGCCGTGGGGCCAGATGTCCTTCTGGGGCGCGACCGTCATCACCGGGTTCTTCACGGCGATCCCGCTGGTGGGCGAGTGGGTTCAGCAGTTGCTGCTTGGCGGCTTCGCGGTCGACAACCCGACGCTGAACCGCTTCTACTCTCTGCATTACCTGCTTCCGTTCATGATCGCGGGCGTTGTCATCCTGCACGTCTGGGCCCTGCACGTCACGGGCCAGACCAACCCGACCGGCATCGAGGTGAAGTCGAAGACCGACACCGTCTCCTTCACCCCCTACGCGACCATCAAGGACGGGTTCGCGATGGTCCTGTTCCTGGCCGTGTTCGCCTACTTCGTCTTCTACATCCCCAACTTCCTTGGCCATGCCGACAACTATATCCCGGCCAACTCGCTGAAGACGCCGGCCCATATCGTTCCGGAATGGTACTTCCTGCCCTTCTACGCGATCCTGCGCGCCATCACCTTCGACGTCGGGCCGATCGATTCCAAGCTGGGTGGCGTGCTCGCCATGTTCGGCGCCATCGCGGTTCTGTTCGTGGTTCCCTGGCTCGACACGTCGAAGGTGCGTTCGGCGGTCTACCGCCCCTGGTACAAGCTGTTCTTCTGGCTCTTCGTGGTCAACGCCATCTTCCTCGGCTGGCTCGGCTCGCGGCCTGCCGAAGGCTGGTATATTCCGGCCATGCAGCTCTCGACGCTCTACTACTTCGGCTTCTTCATCATCATCATGCCGCTGCTCGGCCTCTTCGAAACGCCGCGCCGTCTTCCCAACTCGATCACCGAGGCCGTGCTGGCGAAGACCAAGGGCAGCGCACCGGTGACGCCACACAGCGCTGCCGCCGCCCCCGAAAAGCGCGCCTGAGCCGACCGTGGATTCTGAAAGGACGACTGGAATGAAAACGATTCTGAGCGGTCTGGCGGCGGTCGGCCTGATGTTCTCGGCGACGGTCGCGGTCGCCGCCGAGTATCCGATCTACAAGCCGCAGGAGATGGACTGGTCCTTCGCGGGGCCGTTCGGAACCTACGACAAGGGCCAGTTGCAGCGTGGCTTCAAGGTGTACCGCGAGGCCTGCGCCGCGTGCCACTCGATGAATCTCGTCGCCTTCCGCAATCTCGAGGCCCTCGGCTTTTCAGACGCGCAGGTGAAGGCGATCGCGGCCGATTACACCATCACCGATGGACCCGACGCCGACGGCGAGATGTTCGAACGCCCGGGCGTCCCCGCGGACCGCATTCCGTCGCCGTTCCCCAACGAGGAAGCGGCGGCGGCTTCCAACAACGGCGCCGCACCGCCCGATTTTTCGCTCATCGCCAAGGCCCGCGCGGTCGAGCGCGGTTTCCCGACCTTCGTCTTCGACGTCTTCACGCAGTATGCCCAGTCGGGTCCGGACTATATCCATGCGCTGCTGACGGGATACCAGGAGCCGCCCGAGGGCAAGGAGGTGCCCGAGGGCAATTATTACAACCCGTATTTCATCGCCGGCACCTCGCTGGCCATGGCGCCCCCGCTGATGGACGACCTCGTGACCTACGACGACGGGTCCCCGCAGACGGTTGAGCAGTATGCGCGCGACGTCTCGGCCTTCCTGATGTGGGCGGCGGAGCCGCACCTCGAGGAGCGCAAGAAGATCGGCTTCCGCGTGATGATCTTCCTGCTGATCTTTGCCGGCCTGGTCTACCTGACCAAGCGCAAGGTCTGGACCGAAGTCGCGCACTGAGCCGCGCGGTTCACGCGGTCAAGAACAAGGAAGGGGCGTCCCGCGGGCGCCCCTTCCGCCGTTCGGAGGGCAGTCTTCCCGCGGTCCGGCCGACATCGCCTCATGGCGCTGGCGGCAACGTCTTCAGCGGGTCGATCCAGCGCCCGCCGAGCGGCTCGAAGTGGGAGCAGGCTGGAGGCCTGGTGCATCCAGGCGACATGGGACGGCGGCCCTCCGCACCTCGCGCATAAGTGCTCTCCGCGACCACACTGGTCGTATCCGTGCCAATCGAGGCCGAGCCCGTGGTCGCGACAAGCCCTGTCCTTGCATCGGCAAGTCCTGTACCAAGGCTCGGCGGCGCGATTCCCGACGGAATGCCGCCTCCCGAAGGATCGACAAACCGAGCGTCCCATGAAAACCACCCTCGAAGAAACGCTCGTCTCGGCGATCCGCACCATCCCCGACTATCCCAAGCCGGGCATCCTGTTTCGTGACATCACCACGCTGCTTGGCAATGCTCGCGCCTTCCGGCGCGCGGTCGACGAACTGGTGCATCCCTATGCCGGGACCAAGATCGACAAGATCGCCGGCATCGAGGCGCGCGGCTTCATCCTTGGCGGGGCGATCGCGCACCAGTTGTCGGCCGGCTTCATCCCCATCCGCAAGAAGGGCAAGCTTCCGCACGACACCGTGCGCGTCGCCTACAGCCTCGAATACGGGGTCGACGAGATGGAGATGCACCGGGATGCGGTCAAGCCAGGCGAGAAGGTGATTCTCGTCGACGACCTGATTGCGACGGGCGGCACGGCAGACGGCGCCTGCCGGCTTCTGACCCAGATGGGCGCCGACATCGTGGCCGCCTGCTTCGTCATCGACCTGCCCGATCTCGGCGGCCGGGCCAAGCTCGAGGCGCTGGGCGTTGACGTGCGCACGCTGATCGCCTTCGAGGGTCATTGAAGCGCGGCATACGAGCCTTTCACCGCATCGGGCGTGCGCGCAAAGTGGACGTCGGTCGCCGGTGCTCGGATCATCGTTGCCAGCTGGTCGGCCACGCATTTTTGGGACGGCAGGTATCCGTCTCCGGGGGGGGGGATGATAACCTCCGGTTAACGATTGCTGCCTAGTGTCTTGGCGAAAAGCCAAGAGAAGTCGCATGATCCCGCAACCGTCGCTGCAGGAAGAACGAGAACACCGTCGGCGCGTCCTGAAGGGCGCCACGATCCTTCTCGGAATACAGCATTCGGAGATCAGCTGCACGATCCGCAACATGCACGAGCACGGCGCTGAAATCCGGTTGCCGCCATCGACGGTCGTTCCCGACGATTTCATCGTTTATGTGCCGACGGACGGGGTCGGTTATCGCGCCAGTCTGCGCTGGCGTAACGGCGACCGGATCGGCGTCCAGTTCCTGGGCAAGGAGCCGAAGCCAAGTTGGCATTACGGGATGTAGGCCGGGCGCCGATCGTCCGACGCGATCAACCCGTCTTCATCAACAGCATCGTGTTGAATCGCATCACGACGGTGCCATCCGAACCCAGGGCTTCGTTCTCCAACGCTACCATGCGCCATCCCGGCCGCGAGGCCAGTGGCCGGTGGCTCAAAGCCTTGCGGGTAAAGGTAATGGTGTCGCCGACAAAGACGGGTTTCAGCCATTTCAGGTCGCGAATGCCGGCAGCCGGTCCAAACTCGATCGGTTCGCCGAAGGCCTTCGACCGCTCCACGAGCGTCGGCATCATCGCGGCATTGTACTTCATCCATGTCGAGATCGTGTGCCAGCCGGAGGCGCAGAGGCGCCCGAAGACGCTGGCCCGCGCCGCCTCCTCGTCCAGATGAAAGCGCTGCGGATCGAACTTGGCCGCGAAGGTCTTGATCTCGTCGGCGCCGAAGGTATGGCTGCCGAGCAGGATCGTCTCGCCAATCGCCAGTTTCTCGTCGAGGCTCATGCGGCTGCTCCGGGGTTGCGCAACAAGAACATGCCGGTGTTGGCCATCTCGCAGACGAGCTCGCCGTGCTGGTTGAACAATTCGTGCCGGACGGAGACAAGGCCGAGGCCGGGCCGTGACGAGGAAACGCGTCGCGACAGTACCGTGGTGCGCCCAGTGACCTTGTCGCCGGCGATGAGCGGCTTTCGGAAGTTCAGATAGTCGACGCCGGGCGACCCTTGCGACGTGGAATCGAGCAGGTAGGCGTCGCACATCATGCGCATCAAGACGCTGGCGGTGAGCAGTCCGGACGCCGCGAGCCCTCCCAGAATGCTCGTCCGTCCGGCTTCCTCGTCGAGATGCATCGGCTGCGGGTCGAATTCGGCGGCGAACTCGATCATTTCCGGCGCCTCCACCACGCGGCGACCGAGATCGATGACCGTACCGACTTCGAAGTCCTCGTAGGCCCATTTCCTGTCGTTCATTGCACCAGCCATTGTTCAAGACGGAACAGTTTCTGGCCGCTTTCCGGAGCGAACGCAAGCGCCGCCGCGCAACCCGTTCGCTCGGTATCCCTCCTGGCGCCGTTGGCTCCGCATCGGGACCGTAAGGAATGATCGCCAGGGTCGGTATCCAGCACCTCGTCATCGCAAGACCGTAGTGTGCTGGCCTATGTGGATCAGCAACCGGGGACGATCGTCGCAACCGGCTTTCTCCCGGGCGCGATGCGGGCCACAATGCAGGCGCGAACCAGCGACCGGAGAACGAGGCGGGGCCATGACCGATCACATCGACGATCTCGTTGCGACGCTCGATCCTGCCGCGCGCGAGCGCTTGTCCCGACTGCCGATGGCGCGGGTGGGGGAGGGGACGGTGCTGTTTCGCCCGGGCGACGATGCCCAAGGCTTCGTGCTGGTCAGGTCCGGCCGCGTCGCGGTCTACCTGACCGGACGGTCGGGACGCGAGATCCTGCTCTACACCGTCGAGGCGGGCGAGACCTGCATCCAGACGACGCTCGGCATCCTGGGTGAACAGCCCTATTCGGGCGAGGCGATCGCGGAGACCCCGGTCGACATGACGATCATGCCGCGCGGCCTGTTCATGGAGCTGATGGAAAGTTCTCAAGGTTTTCGGCGCTTCGTCTTCCGCGCCTTCGCAGAGCGCATGGGCGATGTGACGCGGGTACTCGAGCAGGTCGCCTTCGTGCGGATCGAGGAGCGGCTGGCGGGGTTGCTCGTCGAGCGCGCCGACACGACAGGCATCGTCCACCTGACGCACCATCAGATCGCCACGGCGATCGGCTCGGCGCGCGAAGTGGTGTCGCGGCGTCTCGAAGCGCTGGCCGCCAGAGGGCTCGTCGACCTCGATCGCGGCCAGATCCGGATCGTCGACCGGCGCCGGCTTTCGGCGTTGCTCGGCCAACCGTCCGCGGCTGTGTGACGACGTCACAGACGCGGTCGTGTCGACAGGCTAGGGAGCTTGCATCGGCGGATGGCGCACCTGAGCGGCCATCGTGGATCAAGGAAGGAACTCTCCATGTTCAAGACCAATGAAGGCACGATCGACCGGGTGCTTCGCGTCGTCGCCGGCCTGGTGCTGCTCTCTCTCTTCTTCGTCTACCCGGATTCGTCATGGCGCTACTGGACCCTGATCGGCATCGTGCCGATCGCGACCGGGCTGATGGGCTGGTGCCCGCTCTACACCGTGTTCGGGCTGTCGACCTGCCCGGTCAAGCGCGCCTGAAGGCACCTGCCCTCCATGCAGGGAACGCCAGGCCGCCTCCGGGCGGCCTGGTCAGTGATGCGCGATGCCCAGGACGAAATAGGCTGGCACCGCGGCGTAGAGCGCCAGCGCCAAGCCGAGCATGGCGCGGACCCGGCGCGAGCGATAGCGACGGAAGAGCACCACGATCAGGACGATACCGACCGCTGCCTCGAACAGACCGAACCAGTTGCCTCCGTGGGCGGGGTCCCAATAGGACACCGGCGACTGGAACCGCCACTCGGTGAGTGGCCAGAAATGCATGTGTCCGTCGTCGCGATGGACGAGGAAGTCGATCGCCGAGTGCAGCAGCGCCGAAGCCGAGACGGCGAGGACCAGTGACGCCAACGGCTTCAGGCGGACGGCCGGGGCCTCTTCGTCAACCCGTCCGGTCGGCGCCGTTGGCGCAACAGAGGTATGCGCCGAGCGGTGGCGGGAAAGAATGGCCATCGATCCGGCGACCAATCCGCCCCAGAGCAGGAAGGAATGTCCGAAGGCGTTGGCGATTTGCCACCAGTCCGACCAATAGAGCCGATCGAAGATTTCGCGCATCGGATAGCCGAACATGCGTAAACCAGCGATGATGACGTACATCGGAAAGTCCGGCGCCACTCCCCCGGCTGCCGCGGCCCAGGCGAGCCGCGGCACTGGCCGGCCGAACAGGACGGCGCCCATCAGCATGTGCGTCTGTGAATTCATGCTCCAGACATCGCACGGGCGGGCAGGTGGCGGAAGGCCACGATTGCGTGTGGCCGGAAAAGCTCAGACGTTGAACTTGAACAAGAGCACGTCGCCGTCCTGGACGACGTATTCCTTGCCTTCGTCGCGCGCCTTGCCGGCTTCCTTGGCGGGAACCTCGCCGCCGAGACCCACGAAGTCGTCATAGGCGATGGTCTGGGCGCGGATGAAGCCCTTCTCGAAGTCGGTGTGGATGACGCCCGCCGCCTGCGGGGCCTTGGTGCCCCTGTGGATGGTCCAGGCGCGCGTCTCCTTGGGTCCGACGGTGAAATAGGTGATCAGGTGGAGGAGGTCGTAGCCGGCGCGGATCAGCCGATCCAGGCCGGGCTCCTCGAGCCCGAGGTCGGCAAGGAACTCCTGCGCCTCCTCGTCGGGAAGCTGTGCGACCTCGGCTTCGATCGCCGCTGAGATGACGATGGTGCCGGCGCCCTGCGCGGCGGCCATCGTCTCGACGGCGGCTGTGTGCGCGTTGCCTTTCGCCGCGTCGGCCTCCGAAACGTTGCAGACGTAGAGCACCGGGTGCGAGGTCAGCAGATTGAGCGAGTGCAGGATCGCGAGTTCGTCCGGCGCCAGCTTGTCGAGAAGAATGCGCGCCGGCTTGCCGTCATGGAGAAGCGCCAGCGCCTGCTCCATCACCGGCAGGATGGTCAGGGCTTCCTTGTCCTTGACGCTTGCGCGCTTGCGGAACTGCACGATGCGTCGCTCGAGACTGTCGAGGTCGGCCAGCATCAGCTCGGTCTCGACCGTCTCGGCATCGGCGACGGGATCGATCCGGCCCTCGACATGGGTGATGTCGTCATCCTCGAAGCAGCGCAGCACGTGGACGACCGCGTCGACCTCGCGGATGTTGGCGAGGAACTGGTTGCCCAGCCCTTCGCCCTTCGACGCGCCGCGCACGAGGCCGGCGATGTCGACGAAGGAGATGCGGGTCGGGATGATCTCCTTCGACTTGCCGGCGGCGGCGAGCTTCTTCAGCCGCGGGTCGGGCACCGCGACCTCGCCGGTGTTCGGCTCGATGGTGCAGAAGGGATAATTGGCCGCCTGTGCGGCCGCCGTCCTGGTGAGCGCGTTGAACAAGGTCGACTTGCCCACGTTGGGCAGCCCAACGATGCCGCATTTGAAGCCCATGGAAGTGTGTCCTAGTGGAAGGGGAGTTGTGGTGGGCTATGCAGGAAAGGGTTGACGACCGTCAACCCGCGGATGGCACGGCCATCGTGCAAATCTTCCGACAGGAAGGTCTTGCAGCCGAGTTCCACCGACGAGGCGAGCAGTAGGCAGTCCCACCAGGCGTAGCCCGTCTCGAAACGCAGCATGCGGGCCGCGGTGACGGTTTCCATCGATATCGGCTGCGCACCGAGGAGGGCGAGTTCGTCCACGACCTCAAAGACGCGCTCGGTGGGCAACTGTCCCCGCTTGAGAAGGACATTCGCGACTTCGTTGAGAACCTGCAGGTTGGTCACGACCATGCGCGATGCAACCAGGTACCGCAGCCAATCCCTCGCACGATCCGCCTTCTTGGAGTCTTGCTCCTCTCTCGCATAGAGGAAGACATTGCTGTCGACGAAATACCTATCGTTCATTGCGCTCGTCCGCAGTGGGCATGCGACCTTCACGCATGATCGACCACTTCGGACCGCTCAGATACCGCTCCAGCGCCGCGATCTGCTCTTCCCGTGTCGCGGGTGTCCCGGGCAGGCGACCGCTTCCCACATCGGCCTCCACCAGCCCCGCCATGTACTTCGACAAACTCTTGCCAGCCTGTGCGGCCTTCACCCTCGCCTCGGCGAGAATGGTTTCATCCATCGAAACAGTTACGTTCTTCATGGCGCGTCCACGATGTAACGAGTTTTGTTCCCGTGATATCGTGTTTTCGTGTGATTTCGTCAAGCGGTCGCACGTCGCACCGCAACCCTCACCCCGCCACGGTCCACACGAACCAGCCGACGCCGCCTGCGATGACGAGGCCGATAGCCACGAGCAGCCCGTCCTCGGCCACGAAGCCCAGGCCAAAGAAGGCGATGGCGCAGGCGGCGAGCGAGGCGGAGAAGGGGACGAACTCCAGGATCGGGACGACGCCGGCGATGCCGATACAGATGGCGAGTGGCAGCAGGTTGAACGGTCGCCTGACGAGCATGCTCAGCCGACGGCGTGTCGCCTTGTCGATCCAGCAGGCCGGCGGCTCGATCCAGCGGGCGGCCTTGTCGAGCTTCGATCTCGCCATCTTCTGCCGGCGAATGAGGTCCGGCAGCCAGACCGTGTCGCGGCCGATGGCCATCTGGATCGCCGCAAGCAGGATGACCATGGCGCCCGCCGTCGAGACGCCGGGGATGCCGGAGGCCGGCGTTATCATGATCAGGGCGGGCACGAGGATCATGGCGCCGAGTCCGTCGTCGCCGATCGCCTCGACAATGTCGGCGACGCTGACCTCGTCAGGTCTCTCGCCTGCTTTTTCCAGGTCATCGACGAGGGTTTGCACGGCATGGCGGCCGGGACGTGGGGCGCTGTTCGTCATGCGGGCGAGAACGCGCCAGACAGGCTTTTGTGCCGTTCGGTCATGAAGGATTCCGCGCCGCGGCAGCGCAACGCGACCGCTGGCGTTCAGTCCTTGCCGAACAGCCGCTTCAGCATCGCCGCCATCGGCCCCGTCTCCGGCAGCTTGACCGGCTGCTGCGGGGGACGGGCCTGGCGGATGTGGCTCTTGCCCTTGGGCGCCGCGGGGGCTTCGTCACCCGTTTCGCGGCGCGACTTGGCGTCGCCGGGAACGGCAAGGGCTGCCTTGTTCATGAAGGAATTGTCGTCGCCCTTGACCAGCATCCCGGCGTTGTCGGCGATGGCGTCGAGCAGCGGATCGAGCCAGATCGTGTCGGCCTTGGCGAAGTCGCCCAGGACCCAGTTGTGGACCAGCGCCTTGTCGCCCGGATGACCGATGCCGATGCGCACACGGCGGTATTCCTTGCCGACATGGCTGTCGAGCGAACGGATGCCATTGTGGCCGCCGGCCCCGCCGCCGGTCTTGATCCTGAGCTTGCCGGGAGCAAGGTCGAGCTCGTCATACAGGACGACGATGTCGGAGGGGGCGCGCTTGTAGAAGCGCATCGCGTCGCCGACGGATTCGCCGGACGCGTTCATGAAGGTCTGCGGCTTGATCAGCAGCACCTTTTCGCCACCGAGCATGCCTTCGGCGATCTCGGCGCGGAACTTCTTCGTCCAGGGCGAAAAGGAATGGCGGCGGGCGATGGCGTCCACCGCCATGAAGCCGACATTGTGCCGGTTTCTGGCGTATTTGGAGCCGGGATTGCCGAGACCTGCGATGATGTGCAAGGGCCAGCCCTCCCGGCTTCGGGACTACTCGTCGCCCTCGGACGCTCCGCCATCGGCGCCTTCCGAGCGCAGGCCGGCGGGCGCGGCGATCGTGGCGATCGTGAAATCGCGGTCGGCGATGGTCGGCTTGACGCCTTCCGGCAGCTTGACCGCCGAGATGTGGATGGAGTCGCCCAGGTCGGTGCCGGTCAGGTCAACCGTGATATGCTCGGGGATCGCGTTGGCCGGACAGATGAACTCGACCTCGTGGCGGACGATGTTCAGCACGCCGCCGCGCTTGAGGCCCGGGCTCAGCTCCTCGTTGATGAAGTGAACCGGCACCTGGACCGTCACGACGGAATCGCGGTCGATGCGCAGGAAGTCGACGTGCATCGGGAAGTCCTTGACCGGATCCAGCTGGAAGTCCTTCGGCAGGACCTGGATCTTCTCGCCGTTCACGTCGATCGTCGCGACGGTGGTCAGGAAACCGCCGCCGTGGATCTTCATGTAGACGTCCTTGTAGGACAGGGCGATGGCGACGGGGGGCTGCTTGCCGCCGTAGATCACGGCGGGAACCTTACCGTTGCGGCGAACATCCCGGGCGGACCCCTTACCGACCCGTTCGCGCGCCTCGGCCTTCAGCTCGTAAGCCTGCTGGCTCATGGCATTTCCTTTCGGTGTTGCTGGAGCGCCTGGGGCCGGCCAAGCCGACCTCAAACGTCGAAAGCCGCCTGATGGGGCGGCCCTCGTCCGCGTTGCCTCCAAGGGTGTCTACGCGGGTGGCGGTCCTATAGCCGAAGGGCGGCACGAGCGCAAGTTGGCCGATCCGGCGAAGGCGCGCGGAACCGGTTTCGCGGCGGCTCCATTCCAAAGGGGTACAACGGGGCGGCCGGCTCGGCTAGATAGAGTCGTCCGCCGACCACCATCCACCTGCCATGGAGGCCATGCACTTGAAGCCGATCGGACGCACGATCCTCATCGGGCTGCTCACCGCCGCGCCGCTTCTCATCACCTATGTCATCGTGCGGTTCCTGTTCCAGATGCTGTCGAGCTTCGGCGAGCCGTGGATCCGGGGCGTGGCGCGCGGGTTGCGAGCGACCAACCCCGGCATGGCCGATCTCCTGCTGAACGACGTGCTGCAGTCCATCGCGGCCGTCTTCGTGGTGCTTCTGTTCCTCTATTTCCTTGGCTGGGCAGCGGGGCGCGTCGTCGGTCAGCGTCTCATCTTCCTGTTCGAGAAGGCGGTCGGCGCGATCCCGTTCGTCGAGACCATCTATCGCGCGACGAAGCGGTTCCTCGCGATCAGCGGCCCGACGGGCGAGGGAAGCCAGAGGGTCGTTCTCATCGACTTTCCGTCTCGCGACATGAAGGCGATCGGCATCGTCACCCGCACTCTGCGCGACGCCACGACGGGCGAGGAACTCGCCGCCGTCTACGTTCCGACGGCGCCCAACCCGACCAATGGCTACATCGAGATCGTCCCGGTCGGCAAACTGACCTTCACCGACTGGACCTTTGACCAGGCCATGGCCTTCGTCATCACCGGCGGATCGAATGCACCTGACGCGATCCACTATTCACAGTCCGCCGAACCGGTGGAAAAGACCGATCCCGAGGTTGTGGCCGACACTGGACCCGAAAGACCCGCTTGACGAAGACCCTTCTTTCCAATCCCCTGCCGCCAAAGCAAGGAGATGCGCCATGGATCACTTCACCAGCGGACAGCGGCCCAGCAAGCGGGCTTCATCGGACTGGTTCACCGGCACGGTATGGCAGGATCCGATCGTGGAGGCGGACGAACCGTCGCGGGTGAGGGCGGTGACCGTCCATTTCGAACCCGGCGCGCGCACCAACTGGCACACGCATCCACTCGGCCAGACGCTCTATGTGGTCTCAGGTTTCGGCCTGGCGCAGAAGCTCGGCGAGCCTGTGGTCGAGCTCCGTCCGGGCGACACGCTGTGGATCGCACCGGGCGAAAAGCACTGGCATGGCGCGGCGCCTGACACGGCGATGTCCCACATCGCCATCCACGAGGCGCTCGACGGCAGGCATGTCGACTGGATGGAGCCGGTGACCGACGACCAGTATCCAGGATAGAACGGCTCGCTCCTCAAGCCGGGCGCTTTCGCCTCAGCCGCCCGGCCGAAGTTCCTTCATCGATGGCAGGAACACCGTCAGCAGGCCGAGCAACGGCAAGAGCGAGCAGATCCAGTAGACGAACTCGATCCCCTTCGCGTCCGCGACGATGCCAAGCACGGCAGCCGCGATGCCGCCGATGCCGAAGGCCAGCCCGAAGAAGATGCCGGCGATCATGCCGACTCGACCGGGCACCAGTTCCTGCGCGAAGACCACGATCGCCGGGAATGCCGAGGCCATGATCACGCCGATCAGGACCGAGAGGACGCCGCTCCACAACAGGTCCGCATAGGGTAGCGCGAGCGTGAACGGCAGCACGCCGAGAATCGAGAACCAGATCACCGTCTTGGCGCCGAAACGATCGCCAAGCGGGCCGCCCAGCACGGTGCCCAGCGCCATCGCCCCAAGGAAGACGAACAGCAGCAGTTGCGACTGTTGCACCGACACCTCGAAGCGCTCGATCACGAAGAAGGTATAGTAGCTCGTGATCGACGCCGTGTAGGTGTTCTTGCTGAACATCAGGACGGCGAGGACCGTGATCGCCACCACGACTCGGTTGCGCGAGATCGGCAAGGTCCTGCTCGCGGCGGGCCGACCCGCATTGGCCGCATTGTAGCGGCCGTACCAGTTGCCGACCTGGCGCAGGATGATCATCCCGAGAAGCGCCATCAGCGAGAACCAGGCGACGCTGGCCTGGCCGCGCGGCACCACGATGAAGGCGGCCAGCAGCGGCCCGATCGCGGTGCCGAAATTGCCGCCCACCTGGAAAAGCGACTGCGCCAGCCCGTAACGGCCGCCGGAGGCCAGCCGCGCCACCCGTGACGCCTCGGGATGGAAGATCGCCGAGCCGATGCCGATCATCGCCGCGCCGGCCAACAGCAGCGGGTAGGTCGTCGCGTAGGCAAGCAGGAAAAGTCCGACCATGGTGGCGGCCATCGCGACGGGCAGCGACTGCGGCATGGGACGCTTGTCGGTGTAGAGGCCGATCGCCGGCTGCAGCAGCGAGGCGGTGACCTGGAAGGTGAAGGTGAGGAGCCCGATCTGCCAGAAGTCGAGGGCGTAGTCCTCCTTCAGCATCGGGTAGATGGCGGCCAGCAGCGACTGCATCACGTCGTTCAGCAGGTGGCAAAGGCTCACCGCGAAGATGACGGGAAAGACGGTGGTGGAGGCGGTGCGGCGGACGGCGCCGATGGACGTGTCGGTCAAGATGCTGGTCCTGGATGTTTCGTGCCCGTTTACGCCTCTTGCAGGGGGGCGTCCTTCGTGGTTCGATCGAACTTCTTCGGAAGTGGGCCAGGATTGGGAGGAAACGCCTTGCCTGCACGACGACTTGCGATGAACGACGCCATGCGTGACGATGAACACCGTCGGCGGTTGAACCGGATCGAGGCGGCGGCGGGCGACGTCGTAGCCGCCGCCGGGGACTATCCGGACGGGCACCGCGTGGCAGCGCACTCGCACGGACGGTCGCAGCTCCTGCACGCGCTGTCGGGCGTGGTGCTGGTCTCGACGGCGCAGGGACGGTGGATCGTCCCGCCTGACCATGCGATGTGGATCCCGGCCCGCGTCACGCATGCGGTCGAGATGCTCGGTGACGTGCGCATGCGCTCTGCCTATGTGCTGCCCGGCGCCGCGCCGGGCCTGCCATCCGCGCTCCACGTGCTGGCAATGTCCGCGCTGATGCGCAGTCTCGTCGTGGAAGCGGTCGATACGCACGCCGACGCGGCCCCGGACGAGCGGGCGGCGGCCATCATGCGCCTCATCCTGCTTGAGATCCCCCGGTTGCCGGTGCGGCCCTTCGCGCTTCCGTTGCCTTCCGACGCGCGCCTGGCGCGCTTGTGCCGTGCCTTCCTCGATGCGCCGACGCCGCATGTCACCATCGACGACTGGGCCGATCGGGCCGGCATGAGCCGGCGCGGCTTCACCCGCGCCTTCCAGCGCGAGACGGGCCTCAGCCTGTCGCTCTGGCGGCGGCAGGCGACGCTGCTTGCCGCGCTGCCGCGACTGGCGTCCGGCGTCGCGGTCACCACGGTCGCGCTCGACCTCGGCTACGACAGCGCGCCGGCCTTCACCACCATGTTCCGCCAGATGCTCGGCGTCTCGCCGCGCGGCTATCTCGCGGCGCGCGCGCGCGAGCCGGCCATTCATGGTTGATCGCCGTAACGCCCCGCTGTAGCGTCGCGGGGCGGGGACATGGGTGGACTCCCCGCCTGAGGCTTCGGCCCAAGTCCGCCTTCGCTCATCCGTTGCGGAGGCCTGTCATGCCGATCCCGATTACCCTCGTCGACCTTCTGTCCCGCCCCGAGCCTCCCTTGCTGATCGACGTGAGAAGAACCGCCGCTCGAACGGCCTGCGGAAGAACCATCGCGAATTCGCTGCGGGGCGATCCCGAGCACACAGACGGATGGGGCATTGGCCTCGCAGGTCGCACGGTCGTCGTCTACTGCGTTCATGGTCACGAAGTGAGCCAGGGCGTGGCTGACAGGTTGGAAGAACTCGGCGTCGATGCCGCCTATCTCGTTGGCGGTTTCGCGGAATGGGAGTCGGGCGGCCATCCCGTCGTCGCGATCGGAGTGGGACCATGACCGTGACCAATGGCGGATCATCCGCGGGCGCGTCGTCTGAGACGGTCTCGCTTGGCGATGCCGTCTCCGTCTTCGCGCGCATCGGCCTGCTCTCCTTCGGCGGACCGGCGGGGCAGATCGCGCTCATGCATCGCATCCTCGTCGAGGAGAAGAAATGGCTCGACGAGACCCGTTTCCTGCATGCGCTGAACTATTGCATGCTGTTGCCTGGCCCCGAAGCGATGCAGCTTGCCACCTATGCGGGCTGGCTCCTGCATGGCGTGCGCGGCGGGCTGATCGCAGGGCTGCTCTTCGTCCTGCCGGGGGCGGTCCTGATCACGGCGCTTACCATCGTCTACATGCTCGCCGGCGAGCTGACGATCGTGCAGGGCCTTCTGTTCGGGCTCAAGGCGGCCGTGCTCGCGGTCGTCCTCGAGGCGCTGATCAAGGTTTCCCGGCGTGCGCTGAAGAGCCGGACCATGGTGGTCATGGCGGTCGCGGCCTTTGTCGCGATCGCCTTCCTCGGCGTTCCATTTCCCCTGATCATCCTGTCGGCCGCCGCCATCGGAGCCCTGCTGCATCTTGCGGTACCGTCAGGCTCCTCCAACGGCGCGGCCTCTTCCACCGCGACTGTCGATGCCGCGGGCCCGGCATGGACGCGGCCCAGCCTCGGACGCTTTCTCGCCACCAGCGCGACATGGCTCGCCCTGTGGTTCGTGCCGCTGATCGCGCTGCGCGTCATCCTCGGACCGGAGAACGTATTCTCGGTCGAGGCCGGGTTCTTTTCGACCATGGCGGCGGTCACCTTCGGCGGCGCCTATGCCGTGCTCGCCTATGTCGCGCAGCAGGCGGTCGAGGTTCACCAGTGGCTGCGGCCCGACGAGATGCTGACCGGGCTGGGGCTGGCGGAAACCACGCCCGGACCGCTGATCCTCGTGCTGCTGTTCGTGGGCGGGCTTGGCGGCGCGCGGCTGTCCGGGCTCGATCCGGTCCTGGGGGGCCTGGCAGGTGCGTTGGTGGCGCTCTGGTTCACCTTCGTGCCCTGCTTCCTGTGGATCTTCGCCGGAGCGCCCTATGTCGAGACGGTACGCAACGTGCGCTGGCTTTCGGCCGCCCTGTCGGCTGTCACGGCCGCCGTCGTCGGGGTCATCGCCAACCTTGCCGTCTGGTTCGCCTTGCACGTGCTGTTCCGGCAGGTCGGCGACATCTCGATCGGTCCGTTCTCGTTTCCGGCGCCGTCATTGTCGACCTTCGACCCGGCGGCGGCCATCATCGCCCTTGCGGCCGGCTTGGCGTTGCTGCGCTATCGGGCCAATATGATCGTCGTGCTCGGAGTGGCCGCGGCCGCGGGCGTGCTGTTTGTCCTTGCCTGAAGCCGGACGCGGTCAGGAGCCGTTGGTGCCGGTCTGCCCCTCGCGATGCACCCCCTTGCCGGCGGCCTTGGCCAGGTAGAGCGCCTGGTCGGCCCGATCGAGCAAGGCTTGTGGTCCCTCGCCCTGTTCGTCGGCGATGGCGCTGCCGATGCTCCCGCCGATGCGGATGAGCTGGCCGGTTCCGATGTCGAACGGACGCGAGATCGCGGCAATCAGGCGCGACGCGACAAAGGACGCCTCGGCGGCCGACGTATCGGGCAGCAGGAAGACGAATTCGTCGCCGCCGACCCGACAGGCGATGTCGCGATCACGAACCGCCTGGGTGACCCGGCCCGCGACCGCGCGCAGCAGCGCATCGCCTGCGGCATGCCCGTGCTGGTCGTTCACCGCCTTGAAGCCATCGAGATCGAGGCACAGCACCGCAAAGGGTGGGCTGCCCGGAACCCTGGCCATATGCTCGCAGAACTCGGCGAGCCGCTCCTCGAGATGAATCCGGTTGGGCAGTTCCGTCAGCCGGTCGGTGCGCGCGGCGATATGATTGGTTTGTTCGGCGTTGATCATGCGCAGCATGATCTCGTGGTTCTGGAACATGACCATAACCATGCCTCCCGTCAGGAGGGTCGCCATGATGAACACCAGAAGCATCTCCGGAGCATTGAACAGATAGAGGCCGAGGCCAAAGGGCAGGCCCGCGACCACCATCGCGACCATCCCGAAGCGGGGAAGCGGAGCGTTGCGCGAGGCGATGTTGCCGACCGCTCCGGCGGTGTTGATGGCCGCCATCACGATGAGAAGATCATTTCCGGTGGCAGCGCAGGCGAACTGCCCAAGGCCATAGGTCAGCGCCCATGCCATCCCGAAAAAGACGAGCGAAGTGTAGCTTCTGAGCCGCTCGTTCTCGGGTTTTGCCGCGATCTTTTCGATGCTTCTGTATCGGCCCGCAAACAGAATCAACTCGGCGGCGATCCAGGCGATGGGCCAGAGCGCTCCCGTGATGACCAGTGCCGCGAGGCCGGTGGCGATCGAGGTGAGCACGCCGAAAAGGACCGGAAGCCGCCGCTCGAACATGGTGCGGAACAGTCGGTCGCGGATTTCGGGCGTATCGAGGCGGCTGGGCGTCGACAACCAGAACAAGACGCTGAAGATCAGGCCTTTACCATCGGCGGACGCATCGGATGGCCGAGCAAGCCGGCTCGTCAATCCAAATCTGTCTCGAATCCGGTGAGGCATGCCCCGAAACTAGCGCCTATATGTAAAGGAACTCGTCCAGACGCATCCTAAAAATGCGGTTAACCAAGGACGCGATGTGTCGGTGTTCAGTCGAACAGGCTGGAGACCGATTTTTCCGTCGCCGTGCGCGAAATGGCCTCACCGATCAGGTCGGCGATCGAGACCACGCGAATGTTCGATGCCGCCTCGACACCGGAGGTCGGCTGGATCGAATCGGTGATCACCAGTTCCTTGAGCTTCGAGGCCGCGATGCGCGCGACGGCGCCACCCGACAGCACGCCGTGGGTGATGTAGGCGGTGACGCTGGTCGCGCCGTTGGCCAGGAGCGCATCGGCCGCGTTGCAGAGCGTGCCGCCCGAATCGACGATATCGTCGATCAGCAGGCAGTCCTTCCCGTCGACGTCGCCGATGATGTTCATGACCTCGGATTCGCCCGGCCGCTCGCGGCGCTTGTCGACGATGGCGAGCAGGGTTTCCACCCGCTTGGCCAGTGCGCGCGCGCGCACCACGCCGCCGACGTCTGGCGAAACCACGACGACGTTGGAGGTCTGGTAGTGCGCCTTCACGTCGCGAACCAGAACCGGCAGGGCGAAGAGGTTGTCGGTTGGAATGTCGAAGAACCCCTGGATCTGTCCGGCATGGAGATCGAGCGTCAGGACGCGGTCGGCGCCCGAGCGGGTGATGAGATTGGCAACCAGTTTGGCGGAAATCGGCGTGCGGCCCGAGGCGCGCCGATCCTGGCGTGCGTAGCCGAAATAGGGGATCACGGCGGTGATGCGGCGGGCTGAGGATCGACGGAACGCGTCGATCATGATCAGCAGTTCCATCAGGTGGTCATTGGCCGGATAGGAGGTGGACTGGAGGATGAAAACGTCCTCGCCGCGCACGTTTTCCTGGATCTCGACGAAGATTTCCTGGTCGGCGAAGCGGCGGACGCTCGCTCGCCCGAGGGGAATGTTCAGGTAGCGGGCGACGGCCTCGGCCAGCACCCGGTTCGAATTTCCCGCAAACAGTTTCATGCAGTTTCCCCGGCTGACGCCACGCACGGATCGTGAGGCGGCTTTTAGCGCCTGACCGCGCTATTGCAAGCGCCGCTTGCGCTTATCGCCCGCTATTCCCAAGAAAGGGTTTCACCAGCGGTTCGCCATCATCCGCTCCTCGACGTCGACCATGTCGCGATTTCGGCGATCGTGCGCGCCGCGATCTGCTCCATGGTGGCGTTCGGGACGGACTGCCACGGGTCGGCGCCCGTCCTGGCGGCGACGCGCTCCCGGCCCTGGATTCGGTGGAGCCGGGTACCGTTGGCATCGACCACGTCCCAGACGAAGATGACGAGGGTGTCGTTGCCGTCCGCGATCGCCGACAGGTAGCCCTTGACGATGTAGTCGCCCGGCGTTGAACCTTCGGAGACGATCTCGATGCCTCTTTCGGGGGCCAGCTGCGACAGCCGACGGGACAGGGGCGTTGCGGCGGCCAGCGACGGGCCGACGACGGGCGCGAACTGCATCCTCAGCCCCGAACCGGCGACAGGCGCGGTGGCGGCCGGGAGCACGGCTGTCGACCCCGGTTCAGGCGGCGCGGACGTCCCGGCCGGCCGACTGGAAAAAAGCGCGCGGGGATCGAGGGCTTCGGAGGTGCTGCAGGCGGAAAGCGCGAGGCAGGCGAGCAGGACCGCATGTCGCCGCGCCACTGCACGCATGTCCAAGCCCTCCTTCCGCCAACCCGTCGAGTGGGATGCTTCGGATTTATGCTTTCATCTCACGATCAAGTCCAGAGCATGGCGCGACAGCGGCTTGGCCTCGCCCTCGGTCGTCAGGTAGGTGCGGCCGAGCGTCATCGCCGTCTCGGTTTCGGAGTCCATGATGATCATGTGGGCGAACAGCGTCATGTCGGGCGCGATCGGCTCGGGATTGCCGGCAAAGAACATCGGCATGTCCATCCACGAAGGCGTAAAGCGCGCGCCCAGCGAATAGCCGCAGGCATTGAGACGGTGGCGGGTCAGTCCATGGGCCTCCATGACGCGCGCATGCGCGTCGAAGACGTCGCCGAAGGTCTTGCCGGGAACCATCGCGGTCTCGACGGCGACCAGGGCGTCCCGCGCGGCGTCGAAGAGTTCCTGGTGGCGTTTGGACACCTTCCCGAGCACGATCGTGCGCATCATCGCCGCGTGATAGTGGTGGAACGCGCCTGCCCATTCGAGCGTCAGCTGGTCGTTCTTGTTGAGCTTTCGGCGTCCGGCCTTGTAGCGGCACAGCAGGGCATCGGGTCCGGACCCGATGATGAACTCGTTGGCGGGATAGTCGCCGCCCCCCTCGAAGATCGCGCCCTGCATGGCCGCGAGGATCTTGCCCTCGTCGCCGCCCTGCTTGATCAGCGGCAGCGCGGCGTCGAGCGCGTCGTCGGCGAGGACGGCGGCGCGCGTCGTCTTGGCGATCTCGGCCGGGCTCTTGAACAGCCGCAGCCGGGGGATGATGTTCGACGAATCCAGGATCTTGCCGAAGGTCTGGAGCTGCTCGTCGAGGCGTCGGCCGTTGAAGGCGGTGAGGCCGTGCGTGTCGTATTCGACTCCGATCTGGCAGCCGAGCAGGTCGAGGTCGTTGAGCAGGTTGCGCAGGTCCACCGCCGGGTTGGCGCCGGCGCGGTCGGTCCACAGCCTTATGTCCTCGATGGTGGAGGTGTGGCGCGCCTGGCGCAGGTCAGCCGAACGCGTGAGCAGCACCATGGTGCCGTCGGCCTTCACGACAAGGCACTGGAAGAAGCAGAAGCCGAACGTGTCGTAGCCGGTCAGCCAGTACATGCTTTCCTGCGCAAACAGCAGCATGGCATCCAGCTTGCGGTCGGCCATCTCGATGACGAGCCGGTCACGCCTGGCGTCGAACTCTGTTCGTTCGAAATGAAGCGCCATCAGATATCCTCCATGACGATTGCCGATATCTGCCGCCCGTAGTCGGGTTCGGCTCGGTGGGTGGTGCGCCGGTACGAAAAGAAGCTCTCTTCGTCCGCGTAGGTGCAGCGGCCGAGCTGCGAGGCCTTGACGCCAGCCTTGTGGAGGCGATCGACGGTGTAGCCGTTGAGGTCGAAAAGGGAATGCCCGGGCCGGACCGAGGGTACGAACCAACGTTCGTTGCGCGCATCGGCGGCGACGAAACGGGACACGAATTCCGGCCCGACCTCGTAGTGGTCCTGGCTGATCGAGGGGCCGAGAACCGCCACGATGCGGGCCGGATCCGCGCCGAGCCCGGTCATGGCCTCGACGGTGGCTTCAAGCACCCCGTCGAGCGCTCCCTTCCAGCCGGCATGGGCCGCGCCGACCACGCCGGCCCGCGCATCGGCGAAAAGCACCGGGCCGCAATCGGCGGCCAGCACGCCCAGCGCGAGCCCCGGGCGGTCGGTGACGACAGCGTCGGCCTGCGGGCGTTCCGCCCACGGCGCGGTGACCGCGACCGCCCGGGGTGAATGGACCTGGTGTGGCGTGAACAGATGCCGCGGATTCACGCCGAAGTGAGCCGCGACGCGGGCGCGATTCTCCAGCACGGCCGCTCGCTCGTCCTTCGAGCCCAGCCCGACGTTCAGACCACGATAGAGGCCTCCCGAGACGCCGCCCTGGCGGGTGAAGAAGCCATGGCGAACGCCGCTTGACGCGACGGAGTCGAGCGCTGGAGACCGGAGCGGAGCCGGCCGCTCTTCCTTTGACATGGTGGTCCTGATGACTGTTTCCCTCGGCGGCGAATGGTGGGGCAGGGGGGTGGCCAAGTCAATGCGAGGGAAGCCGACCGCAGGTTGACGTCGCGCAAGCGGGCATGCGCTTGCCCGTCAGCCGACAACCACCCTGATGGTCCGGTTCCGGCATTTGCTTCTCGCTGGGATATGCACCTCCGCAAATATCGGAATCTAAGGAACGCTTGCAAGTCCATGCTTTGAGTGGAACTTTGAATTTGACTTTCGATCTGTCGCTCGCGGCGAACGGGACCCAAATGCCAAATCCGATCCACTAGTCCGATGACCTCGAAAATCCAGAACCGCCGCATGAAGAGCATCGTCCACGCGCTGGACGCGAATCGCGCGATCCGAGGGCTGAAGAACCTTCGCAATGCGATCATCGACCGACGGTTTCGGTCGAGGGGGCATGATGCCATCGAGCCCTTCCTTGCCGCCTTGCCTGGACGCAGCCAGGAGCGAATCTGCTTCACTATCGCCTTCA
Source organism: Mesorhizobium sp. (assembly GCA_051860465.1). GTDB lineage: Bacteria > Pseudomonadota > Alphaproteobacteria > Rhizobiales > Rhizobiaceae > Aquibium. The sequence continues at coordinate 73,526 of JBHYDY010000007.1, read as the reverse complement.
ACGCGCCGTGGGTGATCGACATCCTCGCGGCCGCCTGGGCGAGGCATTGTTCGCATACCCCGCTTGCCGTCATCGACAATTCATCCTCGTCGGCGGCCCGTCTCGACATCGAGCGCATCTGCGTCCAGCGCGGCCTGCCCTACCTGGCGTTGCCCTCCAATCCGGAATGGAGCCCGAACCGCTCGCACGGCATCGCCATGAACTGGGTCTACTACAATCTCGTACGCCGTTTCGGGCCGAGCACCTTCGGCTTCGTCGACCACGACTGCTTTCCGATCCGTCCAGCCGATCCGATGGCCGCCTTGACCGCCAAGTCCGTGCGGGGACGCCATCAGGCCGGGCGCCGGGACGAATGGACGCTCTGGGCGGGCTTCTGCTTCTTTCGCACCGAGGCGACGCAGAACCTGGCCATGGATTTCAAGCATCGCATCGAATTCGGTCTCGATACGGGCGGCGGCAACTGGGAGGCGTTGTATCGCCAGCTGTCGCCTCGGGACGTCGAGGCGGTTTCGGTGGGGCAAATCATGTTTCCGGTCGGGGACGATCCCTCGCCCCTCCGGCTCGTGGACGGTTCCTTCGTGCATCTGGGCGGCGCCTCCTACCGCCAGCGCTACGACAAGGCGGCGTTTCGGTCGGCGCTTGCCGCCTACATCTGGCATCGGCACCTGCCGGACGACCGGCCGGTCCTGGCCTTGCCCTGAGACGGACTTCCCGCCTCGGCAGGGACGAAGGCCAGAAGCCTCAGCGGGCCGGTCCCGTCACCAGCAGGACCTTGAACAGTTCGCCCATCGCGGTTGGACCCGCCAGCCGCTGGGCTTCTCCCGCGATCCGGTCGCGCTCGTCGTCGCTCTTGCCGGCCGACAGGGCCTCCACGCGCTCGGCGAGCCCCATGGCCAGAAGGAAATCGCGCTGTGTCGCCGTCTGGATCGCCAGCCCGTTCTGCTCGGCGATCCTGCCGAGGCGGTGGAAATCCACATGGCTGGTCAGGTCCGCCTCGCCAGGATGGTCGAGCACCCCGTCCGGTGCATGGCGGCGCACCGCCTGAAGCGTATCGCCGAGACCGGGTTCGAGGTGGCCGTAGTCGAAGAACAGCGCCGCCCCGCCGAAGCGCGCGATCCGGTCCGCGACGATCCGCATGAAAGCCTCGCGGGCGGGCGCCAGTTCCGCGACCGTCCCGTCCAGGGCGCGGTTCGTGCCCGGTGGCAGCAGCGAGACGTCAGCCGTTCTTGCTCCGAGCACGAAGCGCAGGCCGCCGGCCTCGTCCACGCCGACGCAGCGCTCCAGCCAGACGGAGCCCTGCTTGACGAACTGGCGCACCGGGAGCGCGTCGAAGATCTCGTTGCCGACGATGATCGTCGGCAGGTCGGGAAGCTGCTCGAGCCGCTCGTGCCACTCGAAGCGTCCGGGCGCAGGGGCGAGCATCTGGCGCTGCGCCTCGCTCAGGCGCGGGCTTGCCTCGACAAGGGCAAAGCGTGTCCGTTCGACGAAGGCGCGGTCGAATTGCGCCAGCGTGCGCACCATGTCCTTCATCAGCGTGCCCCGGCCGGGGCCGAGTTCGGCGACGCAGGCCTCGGGCGGGCTGCCGGCGGCCTGCCAGGCCATGTAGACCCAGACGGCAACCAGTTCGCCGAACATCTGGCTCACCTCGGGGGCGGTGGTGAAGTCACCGGCCGACCCGAAAGGCTCGCGCGTGGTGTAGTAGCCGTGCTCGGGGTCGAACAGGCACTGCGCCATGTACTCCGCGATGCCGATCGGTCCCGCCTGCGCGACGAGCGCGGCGATCTTTTCACCGAGCGGCGTCATGCTGCGTCCCCGGCGCCGAGCGGCGTCATGCTGCGGCGCTACGGGCGCGCAGCATGGCCCAGATGCCGACGAGCACCATCGGCACGGACAGCACCATGCCCATGGTCATCCAGCCGCCGAACAGGTAGCCGAGTTGCGCGTCGGGCTCGCGATAAAACTCGACCACGATGCGCGACAGGCCGTAACCGGCCACGAAGGCGCCGGCCACGAAGCCGGGGCTCTTCAGCTTCAGGAAGCGGTGGGTGAGGAGCCGCAGTGCGATCAGCAGCACGAGGCCCTCGAGCGCCGCCTCGTAGAGCTGGCTCGGATGGCGCGGTTCAGGCCCGCCATTGGGGAAGACGAAGGCCCAGGCAACGTCGGTCGTGCGGCCCCAGAGTTCCGAATTGATGAAATTGGCGACCCGTACCAGACCGAGGCCGACGGGCACGCCGGCCGCCACGACGTCGAAGAGGCTCCAGGCGCTGGCGCCGCGCGAGCGGGCAAAGAGGATCATCGCGATGGTGGTGCCGAGGAAGCCGCCATGGAAGGACATGCCGCCTTCCCATATGGCCAGGATCGCGAGCGGGTTCTCGATGTAGCGGGCGAGATCGTAGAACAGGATGTAGCCGATCCGGCCACCGAGGACGATGCCCGCCGCCGCCCAGATGATGAAGTCGTCGAGATCGTCCGGCTTCAGCGGCGCCTGTCCGCCCCGCCACAGCGCGGGATTGGCCAGAAGCCGCTTGCCGTACCACCAGGCGAAGAGGATGCCGACGACATAGCCCAGCCCGTACCAGTGGACGGCCAGCGGACCGACCTGGACGATCACCGGGTCGATGTCGGGGAAGGGAAGCGCCGCGAGCGGCAAAAGAAGATGTTCCAAGGGGCTGTCCGGAGCTTGTTGCGGCGGGCGGACCATGGTCGAAGCCGGGCGGAAAGGTCAAGCCGCTCGCCGCCATGGCGACAGGATGATCCGGCCGCCGATGCGCCGGCCGCCGCCCGGCGCTTGCAAAGCGGCGGTTCCGTGCCTAGTTCAGGTCGTGCGGTCGCGCGCGATGCCGCCGCATGAAGAAGAGAGGCAGACGCCATGACAACCGGACCGAACCGCATCCTCGACGATTTCGCAAAGCTGATGACGGACGCCGCCGGAGCCGCCCAGGGCGTGCGGCGCGAGATGGAAACCGCCTTCCGGGCGCAGGCCGAGCGCATGCTGAACTCGATGGACATCGTCCAGCGCGAGGAATTCGAGGCGATGCGCGACATGGCGGTGAAGGCTCGGGCCGAAAACAAGAAGCTCGCGGCGCGCCTGGACGAACTCGAAGCGAAGCTCGCTTCCATGTCGGGAACCACGACGGGGACGACCAAAGCCGGCGAATAGGCGGTCGAAAAGACCCGGCGAAGCATGAAGCGGCAGTTTTCTGTCCACAGGCTTCCAGCGCGAAAAGGCGTTCGCGCTGAATCGCTTACGCTGCGATGCAGCAAGCGTATCCACACCCCCGATCGTCCGGCGCGAAAAAAGCGCTGGAACCACAGCGTCGCATCAATACACTGAATCTACAGCATGATTCGTACATGCGCCGGGCAGGGGTGGCCCGGGTGGAGGTATGACACCTTCTTTGTCCGTCCCAGTTCGTCGTTCGCGTCACGAGCGTTTCCCCCTGGAGCGCGCGGCCGGCGCTCCCATAGCCACAGGAAGCAACCATGAGCCTTCTGGAAATCGACCTGTCCCGCGAAGCGCATCCCGTGGATGTGATCGAGGCGGTCGCCAACGCCAATGAATGGGCGTTCGAGCGGGCCGGTGACGACGAGATCGCGATCTCGGTTGCCGGCAACTGGACCGACTATCACATCTCGTTCTCCTGGATGGAGGATTTCGAGGCGCTGCATCTGGCCTGCGCCTTCGACATCAAGGTGCCCGAGACGCGGGTGACCGAGGTCATGCGGCTGCTCGCCCTGATCAACGAGCAGATGCTGTTTGGCCATTTCGATCTCTGGGAGCAGGAAGGCGCGATCATGTTTCGCCAGGCGCTGATGCTGAACGGCGGCGTCGAGCCGACGGGCCAGCAGGTCGAGGTGCTGCTTTCGACCGCGCTCGAAGCCTGCGAGTGCTACTTCCAGGCCTTCCAGTTCGTGGTGTGGTCGGGCATTTCCGCCCGCGACGCCCTGCAAAACGTGCTCTTCGAGACGCACGGCTCGGCCTGACCATGACGGCCGGGGCGGAACGGAAGCCGGACATTTCGTTCGCGGATTTCGAGCGGGTCGACATCCGCGCCGGAACGATCGTCGAGGCCGAGCCCTTCCCGGAGGCGCGCAAGCCGGCGATCAAGCTCAAGATCGATTTCGGACCGGTGATCGGCGTCAGGAAATCGTCGGCGCAGATCACCAAGTACTACGTCCCAGAGCAGCTCGTCGGCCGGCAGGTGATGGCGGTTGTCAATTTCCCGCCGCGTCAGATCGGCAAGTTCATGTCGGAGGTGCTGACGCTCGGCTTCCCGGACGAGGAGGGGGCTGTCGTGCTCGCCGCCATCGATCTCAAGGTGCCGGACGGGGGTGCGTTGTTCTGAGGCGTCCGATGATCACGGGCAGTCCCTTCCTTCCTTTCCACGCGGCGGCGCGGTCATGTCTCGCCGCATGAACCGCCGCCGTTTCGTGTCCGGCCTCGGAGCGCTCGGCGTCACCCTGTCCGGCCCTGCGCGCTCGGCCGCGCCCGTCCTCGTCATCGGCGCCGGCCTGGCGGGGCTTTCCGCCGCGCGGATGCTGGTCGAGGCCGGGCGCCCGGTCACGGTGCTGGAGGCGCGCTCGCGCATCGGCGGCCGCATCCACACCTCCCGTCTGTGGCCGGACCTGCCCATGGACCTCGGCGCGAGCTGGATCCACGGCCGTCGCGGCAATCCGCTCGACGCGCTGGCGCGGGAAGCGGGCGTGCGCCTTGTGGCCACGAGCTACGACGCGGCCATGCTCGTCGGACAGGACGGGCGCGTCATCGATCCCGACCTGCGTCCAGCCGAACGCATCCTGCGCCGCGCATTGGCGGCGGCCGAACGCCTCGAGCACGACGTTTCCGTGATGGCGGCGGTCGAGGCTTCGGCCGAATGGCGGCAGGCCGGGCCGGCGCGGCGGCGACTGGTGCTCCACCTGATCGAAACCAGCCTCGAACATGAATATGCCGGCTCGGCGCACCGGCTTTCGGCCTGGTACGGCGAGGAAGCGGAGACGTTCGACGGAGCTGACGTGCTGTTTCCCGACGGGTTCGACCAGATTGTCGCGCATGTCGCAGACGGGCTCGACATTCGTCTTTCCGCCGAGGTGGCGGAGATCGCGCCCGGGCGCATACGCCTTGCCGACGACACCGAACTGGCGGCCGATGCCGTGATCTGCACGATCCCGCTCAGTGTGCTGCAATCGGGCCGCGTCCGGTTCGCGGAAGCGCTGTCGCCGGCACGGCTGGCCGCGATCTCGGGCCTCGGCATGGGCCTTCTCAACAAGTGCTGGCTTCGCTTCGACCGCATCCTCTGGCCGCGCGACGTGGACTGGATCGGATGGCTCGGGCCGCGCGCGGGATTCTGGCCGTCCTGGGTCTCGCTGGCCCATCGTCTCGACGCCCCGGTTCTCCTCGGCTTCAACGCCGCCGATGCCGCGCGCGAGATCGAGTATCTGGACGACCGCGACACCGTGGCGGCGGCGATCGAGGCCTTGCGCGCGATGTTCGGGTCGCGCTTTCCGGCCCCGATCTCGGCGCAGGTGACGCGCTGGGGACGGGATCCCTTCAGCCTCGGGAGCTACAGCTTCAACGCGGTCGGGACCGGCCCCGATGCCCGCCGGGCGCTCGCTGGCTCGGAATGGGGCGGAAGGCTCTGGTTCGCCGGCGAGGCGACCTCCGCCTCCTATTTCGGCACGGCGCATGGCGCGCTGGCGTCCGGCCGCGCGGTGGCGGGGTCGATCCTCTCGCGCTGAGTCCGCCGCCGTGCAGCGTTTTCCGCCTCGATCACGCTTCGAACATCCGACGGAACCGATGCCGTTCCGGCGCGTTTGCCAGATGAACTTTTGATCCAAACAGGCCGCCGGCGGTTCACCGCCGTGCGGCAGCAGTCATGACAACGGAGGCTCGAGCACGCATCAATGTGCGGAATTTGTGGTGAAATAAGACTGGACGGCAGCGCGCCGTCTCCGATCGCAATCGCGAAAATGACGGACGTGATGGCGCCGAGGGGGCCCGACGGAGCGGGCCTCGTGATCCACGGCAATGCCGGTTTCGGCCATCGACGGCTCAAGATCATCGACCTTTCCGAGCGTGCCCAGCAGCCCATGGTCGATTCGGGCCTCGGCCTCACCATCGCCTTCAACGGCTGCATCTACAATTATCCGGACCTGCGCGCCGAGCTCGAAGCCAAGGGCTATTCCTTCTTCTCCACCGGTGACACGGAAGTGATCCTGAAAGCCTGGCGCGAATGGGGCGAGGCCTGCGTGGAGCGCTTCCACGGCATGTTCGCCTTCGTCCTGCAAGAGCGCGACACCGGCCGTATCGTGATGGCGCGCGACCGCTTCGGCATCAAGCCGCTCTATCTTTCCGAGACGCCCGGCCGCATCCGGTTCTCGTCCTTCCTGCCGGCGCTGCTGGCGGCCGGCGGTATCGACACGTCGATCGACCGCGTCGCGCTGCATCACTACATGAGCTTTCACGCCGTCGTGCCGCCGCCGCGCACCATCATCGAGGGCGTTCGCAAGCTGCCGCCCGCGACCATCCGCGTCATCGAGCCGAATGGCGAGAGCCGCGACCGGATCTACTGGAACCCGCCCTTCGGCCGCGACCCGCGCGATTCGGGCGTATCCCGCGAAGAATGGGCCGACCGGGTGCTTGATGCGCTGCGGCTGGCGGTGAAGCGGCGCATGGTCGCCGACGTGCCTGTCGGCGTGCTCTTGTCGGGCGGCGTCGATTCCTCGCTGATCGTCGGCCTGCTCGCCGAGGCGGGCCAGCACGGGCTGATGAGCTTTTCCGTCGGCTTCGAGGAGGCCAATGGCGAAAAGGGCGACGAGTTCGTCTATTCCGACCTGATCGCCGAACGCTACGGGACGAAGCACCACAAGATCTTCGTGCCGTCGGACCAGCTCATGGACGCGCTGCCGGGCACCTTCGCGGCGATGTCGGAGCCGATGGTGTCCTATGACAATGTCGGTTTCTATCTCCTCTCCAAGGAGGTGTCGAAGCACATCAAGGTCGTCCAGTCGGGGCAGGGGGCGGACGAGATATTCGGTGGCTACCACTGGTATCCGCCGCTGATGAACTCCAACGACGTCGTGGGCGACTACGCCCGCGTCTTCCTTGATCGCGATCACGCGACCCTGAAGACGCAGCTTGCGCCCGAGTGGATCAATGGCGGCGACCATAGCCGAGATTTTGTCGCCGAGCGGCTGATGCGGGCCGGCGCCGACACGCCCGTCGATCGGGCGCTGAGACTCGATTCCACCGTCATGCTGGTCGACGATCCCGTCAAGCGCGTCGACAACATGACCATGGCCTGGGGGCTGGAGGCGCGCGTGCCGTTCCTCGATCACGAACTCGTCGAACTCGCCGCGCGGATCCCGCCGGAAGAGAAGATCCGCGATGGCGGCAAGGGCATCCTGAAGGATGTCGCGCGCCGGATCGTCCCCTCGGAGGTGATCGACCGCAAGAAGGGCTATTTTCCGGTTCCGCAGCTCAAATATGTCGACGGACCCTATCTGGATCTCGTGCGCGATGCGCTGTCCTCGCAGGCGGCGCGCGAGCGTGGCCTGTTCCGGCGGGAGTGGCTCGACCAGCTGTTCGAGAACCCGTCCGATCACATCACGCCCTTGCAGGGCTCCGAACTCTGGCAGGCCGGCCTGCTGGAACTGTGGCTGCAGACGCACGGGATCTGACGATGGCCAAGACGAAATCGGCGGAACCCCGCCGCAACACCGGAAAGGCCGAGCGGGCGCTCGGCCACCGGCTCAAGCGGTTGCGCAGCGAATCGCAGAAGCCGGCGATCGGCCTGCATTCGGGCGAGACGGCGCCGACGCGCCAGTCGGTCGCGCTCGACTGCGGCTGGGGACGGCTCCTGTTCTCACAGACCTTTCCCGACAATCCCGGCATCATCGACGCCCTGTCCCACGAGGGCGACAAGCGGCGCGATATCGCCTTTTATGTCCGCGATCCCCATGTCCTTCTGGCGCTGGCGCCGCAGGATACCTTTCTGGATCCGTCGCACACCTACCGGCTCGACCTGTCGACGTACCGGCCGAGCCGTCGCAGGCCGAAGAGCTTCTTCATCCGGCGCCTGACCTCGCAGGTCGATGCCGACGCGGTGAACACCATCTATGCCGCGCGCGGCATGGTGACGGTCAGCCCCGAATTCTTCTGGGCCAACCGCGACAGCCGCTCGATCACCTATTTCGTGGCTGAGGACGAGACGACGGGCGACGTCGTTGGAACGGTCACGGGGGTCGATCACCAGCGGCTTTTCGGCGATCCCGAACGGGGCTCCTCGCTGTGGTGCCTTGCGGTCGATCCGCAGTGCCGCCATCCCGGCGTCGGCGAAATGCTGGTGCGGCGGCTGGGCGAGCATTTCCAGGCCCGCGGCGCCGCCTACATGGATCTGTCGGTCATGCACGACAATGATCAGGCCATCGCACTCTACGAGAAGCTCGGCTTTCGCCGCGTGCCGATCTTCGCCGTGAAGCGCAAGAACACCATCAACGAACGCCTCTTCGCCGCGCCCATCGAGGGCTATGACGGGCTCAATCCCTATGCCCGCATCATCGTCGACGAAGCCCGGCGCCGCGGTATCCAGGTCGAGGTCACCGACGCGGCCGGCGGTTTCGTCAGCCTCGCCTATGGCGGGCGCTCGGTGCATTGCCGCGAGAGCCTCTCGGAAATGACCTCCGGCGTGGCGGTGTCCATCTGCGACGACAAGGCGGTGACGCGCCGCGTCGTCGAGCGGGCCGGACTGAAGGTGCCGGCGCAGATCGCGGTCGAGAGCGACGAGGACGACGCGGTCGCCGGGTTTCTCGCCGAGCACGGCAGCATCGTGGTCAAGCCGGCGCGCGGCGAGCAGGGCCGGGGCGTTTCGGTCGGCCTCGAAACGCTGGCGGACGCGAGAAGCGCCATCCGCGCGGCCCGCGAGGTCTGCGACCGGGTGCTGCTGGAAGCCTGCTTCCAGGGCGAGGATCTGCGCCTGGTCGTCATCGACTACAAGCTGGTCGCCGCCGCCGTGCGCCGCCCGCCCATGGTGGTCGGCGACGGAGAACACGACATCCGGACCCTCATCGAGCGTCAGTCGCGCCGGCGGGCAGCCGCCACCGGCGGCGAGAGCACCATCCCAATCGACGAGGACGCGGAGCGGTGCCTCGCCGGCCAGGGACTGGCGCTCGGTTCCGTTCTGGAGGCCGGCCGACAGATCGTGGTGCGCAAGACCGCGAACCTGCACACCGGCGGCTCGATCCACGACGTCACCGGCATCGTGCATCCGCGTCTGGTGGAAGCGGCCTGCACGGCGGCCCGCGCGATCAAGATTCCCGTGGTCGGCATCGACTTCATGGTGGTGCGGCCAACCGAGCCCGACTACGTCTTCATCGAGGCGAACGAGCGGCCGGGGCTCGCCAATCACGAGCCGCAGCCGACGGCGCAGCGTTTCGTCGACTTCCTGTTCCCGCATTCGCGGCCGATCTCGGCCTCGCATTCGCCCTCGGGCCGGCTGGAGCACACCTCGTGACGATGCTTGCGATCGACACCGACTATCTGGCCGCGCAACTCAAGGCGCTTCTGGCGATCGACAGTCCGACCGGCTACACCGACTCCGCCGTGCGGTACGTGACGGGCGAGCTCGAACGTCTCGGCATGAGCGTCGAACTGACGCGGCGCGGGGCGATCCGGGCCGTGCGGCAAGGCAGCCGCCGCCAGGGGGCTCGGGCGATCGTCACCCACCTCGACACGCTCGGCGCGCAGGTGAAGCTCGTCAAGGACAATGGCCGGCTGGAACTGGTTCCGATCGGTCACTGGTCGTCGCGCTTCGCCGAGGGCGCGCGCGCCAACATCTATTCCCATGACGGTCGGCACCGGGGCTCGATCCTGCCGCTGATGGCGTCCGGCCATACGTTCAACGATGGCGTCGACACCCAGCCGGTCGGCTGGCCCCATGTCGAGCTTCGGATCGACGCGCACACCTCTGGCAAGGCCGAAACGCTAGCGCTCGGCATCGAGATCGGCGACATCGTGGCCATCGACCCCGAGACCGAGTTCATGGACAACGGATTCATCGTCTCGCGCCATCTCGACGACAAGGCGGGCGTCGCGGCTTCGCTGGCCGCCCTCGAAGCCGTCGAGCGGGAACAGGCGCGCACGCCGGTGGACATCCACTGGCTGTTCACGATCGCGGAAGAGGTCGGCGTCGGCGCGACCGCCATCGTCGCCCCGGAGGTCGCCTCGCTGGTCGCGGTCGACAACGGCACCACGGCGCCGGGGCAGAACTCGTCGGAGTTCGGCGTGACCATTGCCATGGCCGACCAGACCGGACCCTTCGACTATCATCTGACCCGGAAGCTGATTGAGCTCTGCCGCGCCAACGGGATCGCCATGCAGCGCGACATCTTCCGCTACTATCGTTCCGATTCCGCCTCGGCCGTGGTGGCGGGCCACGACGTGAGGACGGCGCTCGTCGCCTTCGGCATCGATGCCTCGCACGGCTACGAGCGCATCCACATGGATGCCTTGCGCTCGGTCGCCGAACTCATCACCGCCTATGTGACGAGTCCGCTCGAGATCAAGCGCGACATCGCCGAGATTTCCGGTGTGCAGGGATTCACCGAGCAGCCGATCGCGCCGCATGACGGGAGTTCGGGGGAAGGGGAGGTTGGCCTCGCTCAGTCGGTCGTGACCGAATAGCGGGGAGCGCCGTCCCAGACGAGCTTCCAGCGCGCGCCGGGGCGTACGTTCTGGACGCTGTGCGGTTCGAAGGCGACGAGGCAAATGCCGCTGCGGCGGCGCGCCGAAGGGTAGATGAGGCCCCGGCTTCCCGCTTGCCGCAGTTCACGGGCGAGTGCCTGGCCGGCGGGATATGCCGTCGTGGGGTCTGGGCCGAGGCAATCGAGCGGCCCGGCCGCCCGGCGCAGGTCATGGAAGTCGCCGATGAATCCTGCGAGCAGCGACTGATACACCGCCTCGTCCGCATATCGGCCAATGCGGGCCAGTTCGCGGGTGCGATGGAACCCGACCTCCGCGATTGCCGTCAGTTCGTCGAAGCCGCAGTACCATGCGCCGCGATCACCTGCGTTGAACCGGTTGCCCTCGGCGCGGGTATAGGCGAAGGCGGCGTTGATATAGGTGTGGCCCCAGGCTCGGAACACCGTCTCGCGCGGGTCGAGCGAACCGGCGCCGACCGTCTCGGCCTTCAGCCGGCGGTTGGTCAGGCCCTCGATTTCCGCCAGCATCTCGAATTCTTCCGGCGAGTCCACCAGCCCGCGCAACACCGGCGGCTTGAAATAGGCGGTGGAGATGAGCCGGACCGTCGCCTGCCGCGCGATCGCGGTCAGCGGCGGTGTCAAACGCCGCCCCGCAGGGCATCGACATAGTCGCGGGTCGACAGGATCGCGGGCAGCCCGCCGTCGATCATGATGTCCAGCGGTCGCCGGTTGGCGAAAGCCGGGCCGGCATTGGGAAGCCGCACCCACTCGTCGGCGAGCGTGCCGCCGAAATAGAGATGCAGCGCCTTGTAGAGGCCGACGGCACCGCTGGCCCTGAGCAACTGGTCATGCGATAGCCGGCCGCTCCACGCGCCGGTCTTCATGCGGTTCCAGGTTCGCGCGGACACGTCGAGAAGCCTTCCGGCGTCCTCGTTGCGCAGCTGCCAGGCTTCGGCGATCCGCGCGAAAGCCTTCGTCGCGACGGCCGCCACCTCGGCGCTGCCGTGCAGGGGCGTCCCCGGCTGGATGATTTCGGCGAGAGCCGTTCGAGCCATGAATGCCTCCTTGCCACTTGTCTGAAGGTAATTGGCCATCTGGCAAGGTGCAAGATGCAAGATCGCAGTTGCGTTCGTCACGCCGGCAGGCGCACCGTGGCGCGCAGGCCCCCCATCGGGCTGTCGCCCAGCATGATGTCGCCGCCGTGGCTGCGGGCGATGTCGCGCGCGATCGACAGGCCGAGCCCGGTGCCGCTGGCGTCCTGGTTGCGTGCGCCGTCGAGCCGCACGAACGGCTTGAAAACGTGCTCGCGCTTTTCGGCCGGGATGCCCGGGCCGTCATCGTCGATGACGACGGTCAGCGAGCCAAGGGTGTGGGTGGCGTGCACGTGCACGGTCCTAGCATAGCGGAAGGCGTTGCCGACGAGGTTGGACATCAGCCGCGTGAAGGCGGCGGGCCGCACCAGCAGGTCCGGCGAGCCGGTGATCTGCGTCGTCAGCTTGCGCTTGCGCAGCCGTGCCTCCTCCGACAGGCGTTCGAACAGGCTCTCGATGTTGAGCTGGCCGGTATCCTCCAGCGATTCGCCGCGGGCAAAGGCGAGATAGCCTTCCAGCATCGACTGCATGTCGTCGATGTCCTGGTTCAGCGCCTCGGTCTCCGGGCGCTTGCCGGCGATGGCGAGTTGCAGCTTGAAGCGCGTCAGGATCGTGCGCAGGTCATGGCTGACGCCGGTCAGCATGGCGGTTCGCTGCTCGATCTGGCGTTCGATGCGTTCGCGCATGAGGACGAAGGCGGCGCCCGCGCGTCGCACTTCGTCGGCGCCGCGCGGACGGAAGTCGGGCGGCGGCGGACGCCCCTTGCCGAAGCTCTCCGCCGCGGCGGCAAGCTGCTGGATCGGCCGGATCTGGTTGCGCAGGAACAGCACCGCGATGCCGATCAGCACCAGCGAGGTGCCGACCATCCACAGGAGGAAGATGTGGGTGTTCGACGCATAGGCCTGGCTGCGCCGGGCGAAGACGCGCAGCACCATGTTGTCGAGCCGGATGCGGACCTCGACGATCGCCGAATTGCCGACCGTGTCGAGCCAGAACGGGCGGTTGATCTGGCGCGTGATCTCGGCCGAGAGCACCTGGTCGAGGATCGAGAAGAACGGCTTTGGTCCCGGCGCCGGCAGGGGGTCTGGCGGCATGATGTCGACCTTCAGGCCGAGCCGTTCCTGGGCGATGCGCAGGACGCTCTGGTAGCCGTTCTGGTCGGGATAGGTCTCGATCATGTCGATGATCGCGGCGATGTCGCGCGTCACGGCCATGGACAGGCGCTGGGTGACGGTCTGCCAGTGCCGCTCCATGAAGACGAAGGCCACCACCGACTGCAGCAGGATCATCGGCGCGATGACGATGATCAGCGAGCGGGCGTAGAGCCGCTTTGGCATGTAGCGCGAGACACGCCGCCAGAACCGATGCCAGCCGTCGGGCAGGGCGCCGGCCGCCCGCATCAGCGGACGGGCTTCCCCGCCCTGCTTGATCCTCGGTGTTTCGCTGGTCGCCATGCCGTCCTTCGTGGGGCGGCGCGGCCGATCGGCCGCGCTTCGCGTGCCGAAGCAGTGTAGTCCAGCCCGCCGCGCGACGGAACCGGCCAGAGGGTCGCTATTCCACGCTCAGGCGGTAGCCGACGCCGCGCACGGTCTGCAGCCAGACCGGATTGGCCGGATCGCGCTCGATCTTGCGGCGCAGCCGGTTGATCTGCACGTCGATGGTGCGCTCGCCGACCTCGGTGTCGCCGCTGACCAGTTCGTGGCGCGGGATGGTCTCGCCCGGTCGTTCGGCGAAGATCGCCATGATATCCTGCTCGCGGTCGGTGAGCTTGATCGCCTCGCCCGCGTTCTTCAATTCGCGCCGCGCGATCTGGAAGGTGTAGGGACCAAAGACGATCTGTTCGGCCTTGGGCGTCAGCAGCGGGCCGCCCCGGCGCAGGATGTTGTTGATGCGCAGGATGAGTTCGCGCGGATCGAAGGGTTTCGGCAGGTAATCGTCGGCGCCGGCCTCGAGGCCGGAAATGCGGCTGTCGGTCTCCGACAGGGCGGTCAGCATCAGGATCGGCACCTGCTTGTGCTCACGCAGCGAGCGGGTGAGGTCGACCCCGCTCTCGCCCGGCATCATCACGTCGAGCACGATCAGGTCGAAGTCGAGCCCTTCGAGCTTGCGGCGCGCCTCGGCCGCGGTCGCGGCGACGGTGACGCGAAAGCCGTTCGTCGACAGGAACTGCATCAGAAGCGTGCGGATACGGGTGTCGTCGTCGACGACCAGCAAATGCGGGGCGTCGTCCGCCGGAACCACGAGTTCGTCAACCATCGTTCGGTTCTCCGTCAACCTCCGGCATGCCGCCATGCGGCAGACGATCGATCTGCGCACGCAATTCCGGATTCACCATCGCCTTCAGGAAGCGCCCGATCAAGGCGCGCTCCTCAGGTCCGGTTTCCTGCAGAGCCGCACGAATGCGTCGCGACTGTGGCAAGGCGAGGGCAAGCGCCAGCGCGCGGCCTTTCGGGGTCGGATAGAGCTCGCGCTGCCGCCGGTCCTTCGGTCCTTGCATCTGCACCACGTGGCCGGTGTCGATGAGCTGCTTGAGGACGCGCGCCAGGCTCTGCTTGGTGATCTTGAGCACATCCAGCAGTTCGGCGACGGTCAGGCCCGGCATGCGGTTGACGAAGTGGAGCACGCGGTGATGCGCCCGGCCGAAGCCGTCGGTCGAGAGGATCTGGTCGGGGTCGGAGGTGAAGTCGCGATAGGCGAAGAACAGGAGTTCGATCAGGTCGAACTCCAGACCGTCCCCGGCCTCGAGAGCGGCGCGGATCGGTGTGCTCTCGGCTGCGGCGTTCTTGTTCATGCGGATTCCGTCCTCGAAAAATACGTCAGCCTTGTTGACATATCTCTAGCGCGCTGGTAATTTTCATCAAGCTTTTCGTCAGATTGCGAACGAAAAGGCAAGTCCGGGGCGCTTCTTTGACGCTTCCTCCGCTTTGCTTTTGTCCGGCGATCGGCAAGAATGCGGCCGGCTGCTGGAGCGGTCCGGAAACAACGACAGAAAACAAACGATGCACGGGCCGAGGCCCGCGGGAGGTCAACATGGCATCCGTTCCCTTCGATCAGCTTGACGGCTTCATCTGGATGAACGGCGAATTCGTGAAGTGGGCGGACGCGAAGATCCACGTGCTGACGCACGGCCTGCATTACGCAAGCTCGGTGTTCGAAGGCGAGCGCGCCTATGGCGGCGAGATCTTCAAGCTCACCGAGCACACGGAGAGACTTCACGAGTCCGCGCGGATCCTCGGCTTCACCATCCCCTATTCGGTCGCCGAGATCGACGACGCCTGCCGTGAACTTCTCAAGAAGCAGGGATTCACCGATGCCTATGTCCGGCCGATCGCCTGGCGCGGCTCGGAGATGATGGGCGTGTCGGCCCAGAACAACCGCATCAACTGCGCCATCGCCATCTGGCAGTGGCCGAGCTATTTCGACCCGGCGCAGAAGCTCAAGGGCATCCGCCTCGACATGGCCGAGTATCGCCGGCCCGATCCGCGCACGGCGCCGTCGAAGTCGAAGGCGGCCGGTCTCTACATGATCTGCACGCTGTCCAAGCATGCGGCGGAATCGAAGGGCTATGCCGACGCGCTGATGCTCGACTGGCGCGGCCAGGTCGCCGAGGCCACCGGCGCCAACGTGTTCTTCGTCAAGGACGGCAAGATCCACACGCCCAAGCCGGACTGCTTCCTCGACGGCATCACGCGGCGCACGGTCATCGACCTTGCCCATCGCCGCAACCTCGAGGTGATCGAGCGCGTGATCATGCCCGAGGAACTCGAGGGCTTCGAGCAGTGCTTCCTGACCGGTACGGCGGCGGAGGTCACGCCGGTCTCGGAGGTCGGACCCTACAGCTTCACGGTCGGCGAGATCGCCCGGACGCTGATGGAGGACTATTCGGCCGAGGTGCAGCCCCGCCAGGCTCTGGCGGCGGAATAGCTTCCGAGCGCTTCAGTCCGGAAGGCGGCCTGCGAGGGCCGCCTTTTCGCGTTCCGGGCCCCGAGGCGGTTCGCTCGATCTCCTCATTTCCCGGTGGACGCTTTCCCCTCCCGTGACTATGTCGGGATCGACACGACAGAAGGAACCGCCATGGGACAGCTCAGCGCCGGGATCATTCCCGTCACGCCCTTCCAGCAGAACTGCACGATCCTGTTCGATGCCGACGACAAGTCCGCCGTCGTCGTGGATCCGGGCGGCGACGTCGACCGCATCCTGGCCGCGATCGAGGAGAACGGGCTGTCGGTGCAGGCGATCTGGCTCACGCATGGCCACATCGATCACGCCGGCGGCGCGATGGACCTGAAGGATGCGCTCGGCGTCGAGATCGTCGGGCCGCACGCCGATGATGCGCCATTGCTTTCCAACCTGGAGAGCCAGGCGAAGATGTTCGGGCTGGACGGCGCGGTGCGCAACTGCGCGCCCGACCGGTTCCTGACCGAGGGCGAGAGGGTGTCCTTCGGCGGTCATGTCTTCGAGGTTCTGCACTGCCCTGGCCATGCGCCGGGCCACGTCGTCTACTACAACCGGGCGGCCGGCTTCGCCCATGTCGGCGACGTGCTGTTTGCCGGCTCGATCGGCCGCACCGACCTGCCGGGCGGCAACCATGACCAGTTGATCCGCTCGATCCGGGACAAGCTTTTCCCGCTCGGCGACGAGGTCGGTTTCATCTGCGGCCATGGGCCGGGGGGACGGATCGGCGACGAGCGGCGGACCAACCCCTTCCTGCGCTGATCCCGGCAGAATGAACCGTATTGGACGCGACACGCTTTAAGACGGGCGCCCCACCATGCGGACGCCCGATCGATACCCGTTGCCGTCAGTTCGCGACGCAGAAGTGGTCGTAGCCGTCATAGCCGCGAAACGTGCCGCGCTGCGGGTCGAAGGAGCGGTAGCGCGTCGAGCAATAGCGATACCAGTCGCGCGTCCAGGGTTCGATGTGTCCGCCGTAGCCAACCGATGCGCCGCCATGGGGCGCGGGCGGATAGTAGGTCGTGTCGGGGTAGACGGGGGTCGACGATCCCTGGATCGTCGTGGCCGCGATGATGCCGATCGCAAGGCCAAGGACGCCGGCCGCCACGAGATCGCCGGTGGCGTCATGCCGGTGATGATGCTGGGGGTGGCGCGGCCGTTGCTCGCGCCAGCGCTCGCCGGCGCTTGCCTCCAGCACCGGAACGAGTGTCGCGGCGGCGACGGTCGCCGACAGGACGAGGGATTGGGCGAGACGCTTCATGGGGATCTCCTTGGGCCTGTCGGCCGCCGCCCGTGGCAGCCGATCATGGCCGGAGATCTAGGGGAGGGCGGCTGAATGCAGGCTGAACGCATCAGCCTCGCGAACACCGCGGCCCATCGCGGGTGGTCCCGCCAAGGGGGGCGCCGGCTCGCACGCCCGCGACACGCCGCGCCCGTGGGCGGCCTTTGACCTTGCAAGCCAGTCGGCGGTCAGCCTCGCTCGACAGACAGGTTGATCGCCTTCGGGCCTTTGCCGCGCTTGTCCGGTTCGGTGTCGAACGAGACCTTCTGGCCGTCGGTGAGGGAATCCATGCCTGAGGACTGCACGGCGGAAATGTGCACGAAGATGTCCTTCCCGCCATCGTCAGGGGTGATGAAGCCGAACCCCTTGTCCTGGTTGAAGAACTTCACGGTTCCGGTTGTCCGGGCCATGCACAACTCCCTGCTTTCGTCACATCGCGAACCTGGGCCTGCGCCCTCACGGTCTGCCGCCGATGCCGGAGAGTGGAATGGCCGGGGACGTGACGTGGCCGCACCGGAAGGCTTGACCGATCACTCCCTCGCCGTCCCCCGGATCAAGCCAGGGGCGATCCGGCGCGGCACTTCCAGTCTCCGGCCATACGGCGCCCGAGCGCGGAAACTGTCCTTCATTTCCCGCAAGGGAGCAAGGGATATATTCGCGCCGCCGTGACGGCGCGGCATGGTGCATGGCGCGGCAAAACGACAAAAAAGGAACGCAGGCACGAACCTGCGCCACGAAGCCGTTCGGTCGAGAGGCTGTGTCGTCCGTTTCGCTCAGGCGGGGCGGAGGTTGACGGCCTTCGGTCCCTTGCCCATCCGGTCCGGCTCGGTGTCGAAACTCACCTTCTGGCCTTCGGCCAGGGAGCCCAGGCCGGATGCCTGAACGGCCGACACATGGACGAACACGTCCTTGGCGCCGCCGTCCGGCTTGATGAAGCCGAAGCCCTTTTCATTGTTGAAGAACTTGACAGTGCCCGTCTGGGGCATTGGGAAACTCCTTTTCCCGTCGTGGATCGAAAGATCGGCGCCGGGCGTTGGCCACGGATCCGGTCCGGGTCAGCGTTCGCGTCGAGTGTTCACACTTTCGGGGAAAGGTCGTCCTCTTAACGTTCCAGTCTCCGGGCCTGCACATAACCCGAACAGGAGGAAGATTTGCACGAAATCGGGCGATTGACAAGACGAGTCGTCGTTCACGGGACTGCGAGCGGAAGTAAAGCCGAAAACTTACAGCGACTTATCGGGATCTTCGGGCCAAGCGGCGGTCCGCGCCGGTGGTCATGGCTTTGGCTCGGACGAACGGTTGACGCGGCGGAGGGAGCAGTCCGGACCCACGTGACGGTGCGGGACCACGCCCAGGCCCGGCACCAAATGCCGGCGCACGTCGCGATGGCAGTCGAGAGGCTGGATCGTCCCCCGTTCGGGGACGGGACGGCAGCTTTCACGAAGATGACGGTGGCGAACCGTTCCCCGGAGTTCGGGCACATGGTGCCGCTGCACATCGCCATGGCAGCCGCCGGCGAGAACCAGCGGCGCTTCGTCGCGCTGCCTCGGCGTCGCTTCGCCGTCGGAGATGGCGGGGAGTAGGATCGCGCCGATGGCGACGACGAGAACGATTCCGGACATCATGCCGCCGATCATGACCGTGCGGGATGCCGCACGCAAGCGGTACGGTGTTCCCGTTTGCCGATCGATATCGCGGCGCACCATCACGTAGAGGAAGCTTGCGTTACCTTGGCCGGGCAAAGTGTGATGGTGCGGGACTGGTCATTGGTCCGTGATGCGTTATGGTGATCGGTAGCGGATTTCTGTTCCGTGGCGAGAGCGGCGCCAGCCGCCCGGCGGCGACAGGGGAGGCCGGCCATGATCGACCATTTGCCTGGGAGCACCCTCCCCAATCGCGTCGTCGCCGATGCCGTGGCGGCCGATATCCGTCCGGTGGTCGACGCCGTCTGCGCCGAGCTCGGTATTGCGGCGCGCGAGCGGAAGCGCCGCGCCGCCGTCGAGCAGCGGATTCTCGTCGCCTGGCGCCGTGGACCCCGTCAGCCACTGGACCTCGTGCGCGCCGGTCTCGACGGTTAGGAGCGGGCCGGCCCGGCGCGACGATCGGCCGCCGGTCGAAACTTGGCCGCGGACCCTTGCAAATCCGGGCGTGCTGCCTCATATTGGGCGCAAGCGAGGAGCTTTGATTCCATGCGCGAGGCGACTCGCCGCTGGTTAGGCGCCAGTTTGTTCTGGTGCTCTTGGTTTTCCTGCCCGGCTAGGGAGGTATGCCTGGAGGCTAGCCTCGTCCTGCCGGTCGACCGCCGACGGAACTGACCACGGATGTACTGGCAGCCTCCCGATGGCGGTCACGCGTCGGATGACGAACCGGGAGCGGGGGCCATCCCCGCTTTTCGCTTTTTCGGAGGGCGCGCGCCGCTGGCCTGTTTGCCTTGCCGCCGAGTATCATGCGGGTCCGATGGGCCGGTTTGAAGGCTCGCCCTGATCACGCCACCGGCTTCCTGCAGCCGGCTGGTGATTGCCAGTCGGACAGCGTCCGCAGGAGGACGGGAACGAAGATCGCGTCGCGGCCCGCCGGATCCCTGCGCTTGCAGGTGTTCGAGGAGGATGGGACGCAGGGCATCTCGCAAGACACGAAGGGTGACGATCATGGCCAAGGGCCAGATGCGCAGCAACAAGGAAGTCCGCAAGCCGAAGAAGGACAAGAAGGCTGCAGCCGCGCCGATCCCCTTTGGCGCCCAGGTGAAGCAGGCCAACGAAGCGGCCGCGAAGAAGAAGTGACCGAGCGCCGGTTCCGATGGACCGGCGTGCACGCCTCGAACTGAAGACACGACGAACCAAAGACACAAACAGACAGGACAGGATATCCCTTGCAGGTACTCGTACGCGACAACAACGTCGATCAGGCCCTCCGGGTTCTGAAGAAGAAGATGCAGCGCGAAGGCGTCTTTCGCGAAATGAAGGCCCGCCGCTCCTACGAGAAGCCGTCCGAAAAGCGCGTGCGCGAGAAGGCCGAGGCCGTTCGCCGCAGCCGCAAGGCCGCCCGCAAGCAGGCGCAGCGCGAAGGTCTCCTTCCCGCGCCGAAGAAGAAGGTGTTCGCCGCCCGTCCGGGTGCTGCGCCGTCCACGCCCCGCTACTGATCGCTGAGCGGCCGCGCGACCAAGCGCGCGGCCTGCTCGCACCCCGGCGCTTCTCCCGAACGCCGGTTCTCCAGACGGAAAGGAGACTGGAATGGCCTCCATGACGAAGGACAAGCTTTTCAAGCCGACGGAAGCTGGCCGCAACAGCAAGTCCGACACCACCACCAACGCCTCCCGCGCCATCATCGATGCCGAGGTAACGGCGCGCGAGAAGAAGACCGAGCGGCTGCGCAAGCTGCGGCTCGAGCAGGAAGCGCAGGTCGAGGCCGCGGCCGAGACCGTCGTTCCGGTCAAGAAGCCTGCCGCCAAGAAGCCGGCGGCAAAGAAGGCGCCCGCGCCGCGCCGCGCCATCACCCAGCGGCCGCGCTGAGCCGCATCGCGGCGACGGACCCCGTTCAGGCCGGGTCCGTTCGATGCTCCTCTCCCTGGCGCGTCACCGTTCGCCCGGGCCTCCCGGAACCGGCGATGACTTCCGGGAACCGCATCGAGCTTCGTCGTCGATCCTGGCGCCGCTCCGTCGGAGCGTTACCCAACATGTCGATCGTTCTGGTCAACCGCCGTTGATCAGGTCCAGGATCAGACCATGTACGTTGCCGCCGGGGCTCATTTCCTCGCGGTCGAAGGCGTTGGAGCGCGCACGCTGTTCCAGCGATGCCTCGCCCAGCGGCCGCTGGAGCTGCTGCCTGATCTTCTTGCAGCCGGCGTCGTCCGGCACGTTCACCCCCACGGTCGTTGCGATGATGCGGTCGACCATCTCCTTGATGTGGTCGCCATGCACCTTCTCGTGCGTGGTCATTCCGGCGAGGAATCGCTTCCAGTTCTCCGCCACCGGCGCGGGCAATGCCTGTGACGGCTTGGGCAGGCGATAGGTGATCGTCAGCCAGGGCTTGCCGGAGACGAGCGTGCAGGATCCGTCCGGCTGGGACTGATAGTCTCGCGACCATTTCAGGTCGAAGGTCGTGTAGGCGATCGCCCGCGTCTGGCCCAGCAGCGGCCCCCTGGCGCCGATCGAGGCGTAGAGTTCCATCCCCGTCGTCCCGGACACCGCATAGGTTTCCGTCTTCTCCACCGCCTTCCAGTCCGCAGCCTGCGCCGGGATGGGCAGGGCGAGCAGGGCCAGCGGGAGACAATGGATCGTCTTCATGCGTTTCGTTCCTGGCCTCGCTGTTGTGTTCTCCCGGTGAGGTAGACACCTCCGCCGTCACACGCAAGCGCCGGGGGACGTCCGGCCGCCTCCCTCGGCGAAGCACGCCCCCCGTGGCGACCCAACAACAGGCGAAAAAACAACCAGTGGTTGAATATTGCGGCAATGGAATACAATCCTTGATCGTAGAGCAGTCTGGATGCTATTCATGATTGTGCGCTGGGTGAATGCAACCTAAGGAGGCTGCCCTGTCGCATGGAAAAATGGAGGAGCAGTCAGATGGCCACTTATCCGCAATTCGATGACAAGCATGTCGAGGCCGCGCTGGAAGCGTCGCGCAACTACCACGACGTCGAAGCCCTTCAAGGCAAGAGGCGCGCGCTCGAGCCGATGGACGATGGTCACCTCGCCATCTCCGCCGGGTGCATCTCCGTCACGGTCCAGAACGGGCAGGTCTGCCTGAACCTGCCGCTCGGCATCGGCAGCATCTGCCTTCCGATCCCGAGCACGTTCCCCAGCGGCACGGCCGCGCAGGCCTGCATCAGCATCTGCACCACATGGGGCATCCCGACGGGCGTGCGGCTGACGATCAGCATCGCCGGTATCGTGATCGTCAACAAGACCTTCCTCAAGTGCTGAACTGCCGCTGCGCCGACGCGGGCGCGACGACGCCCTCGGGCGTCCTGTGAAAGAACCCGGCCGTCCGCGGCCGGGTCCATGCACGAGGAGGGAGGCGGGCTCGCCGGGGTTCGCCGAAGCCTGGGCGGCGTGCACAAATCCAACCCCACCCCCAGCAGGATCAAGCCCTTCCACGAATCTTGTCCACGCCCGCATCCGCACACGCCACAATGGCCGCGGGTTTTTTGAGAGGCCGCGGACATGGACGGTGCAGGACTGGACGATCGGACGCTGAGACGCATTGCGGCGCTGCTCGCCGCGCTCGCCGTGCTCGCCGAACGCGCTGCCGGCCGGTCCGTCGTCGTCCGCTGGGTCGTGCTGACGATACTGCGGTATGCCGAGGGTGCGGCACGGACCTATGTCGTCGAGGTCACGCAATTGGAATGGCCGGGATTTGATGAACCGCTGGAGCCCGGCTGCCGTCCCTCCGATGCGGCGTTGCTGGCCTGGCGCTTGCGCCTGCTCGCGGCGGTGCTTGGCGCCCTGTTGCCGCCGGAAGACCGCTTCGGCCACCGGGCTGCCGACCATGCCGGCGCGGCCCGTCGTCGCGCAGCCTGCGGCGACTGGCTTCTCGTCACCCCTGCCGGCTGGGCGCCCGAGCTTCACGACACCTCATGACGGACGATTGGTCGAACGCAATCTCGAGTCGGATCTGATGAGCCGGGCGGAAAAACCGCTGCGCGGGGCGCCCGATGCTGCATGCTGGACCCGGTCCGGGCGGTCATCCAGCGCGTGGGCTCAAGTTTCAGACACACATCGACGGTGACCTCGCGATTTCGGCGGCGACAGCGCCGCCCGGCCCGCCGGCGCAATCGCGGTCCGTTCTTGATCGTGCCGCTCGGCCTGGTGACAGAAGGCGACAGCGGGGCGAAACCTCTCATGGCGCGGCAGTTCCTCGGAGGACGGCCGAGATCCCTCCATCCGGCAGATGGCCGACCGCCGCACCCGCGCCTTTCAAGCTTCCTTAACCACGATGGCCAATATTGCCGGCAAGATGAAACAATCCCCCCGCGGTTGTGCAACCCGGGGCTCAGCAAGAAAAACGCGGTCGTGACAATGCAGTCTGCTTCGATTTGGTTGAGTACCATCTTGATCCATTGTCGATCGCGCTCGGCATGCCTCCGCTTCCGGCGTCTGCTTGGCGCCACGGCCCTCGCGTCGATCTGGAGCGGCACGGTTCTGGCTGGCGAGAACGCGCTCTTCTCGGCCATGGGCCTGCGCGGAGGTCATTCCGAGGCCGCGGTTCACCGCCAGGCCAACAGCCTCTCCGGGTTCGAGCTGCGGCTCACCCAGGCCCGACTCGAGCAGGATCTCGCCCGCGCGAACCTGCGGATCGCCACGGCCGCGCTGTTTCCGAAAGTGGGCTTCGGCACCGATTGGGTGATCGACGGCAAGATCCGCTACAGCCCTGACATAGCCTCCCAGCAACCGGGCTCCGTTGCCACGCGCGACCCCAGCTCGATGGGCGCCGAGGTCTCCTGGCGGTTGTTCGACGGCTTCAAGAACGTCTCCAACATCGGCGCCGCGCAAGCGACGCTGGCATGGAGCTTCCAGGCATCCATCGACGCGCAACAGAGGCTCCTGCTGGAAAGAGCCGAACTGGGGCTTCGGGTGATCCGTGACAGGGAAGTGCAGGCTGCCTATTCCGAGGCGGTCGAAAGTCGGAAGCACGCCTACGGTATCGTCGAGCGCATGCTCGCGGCGGGGTCCATGACGGTCTCGGATCGGGCCCGGGCGGGCTCCGAACTTGAGGGCGCCCGGGCGTTGCTTGAGCAGGCCGCCAGCGCGGTGGTCGCGACGGAGATCGACTATCGCAGGTTCGTCGGCGAAAATCCGTCGAATGCGCTGTCGATATCGGTTCCATCGGATCGCATCCCGGCTTCGGCCGAGGTTGCCGAGCGGCGCGCGCTGACCAATTCGCCGCTGCCGCGCATGGCCGCGCATCTCGAGCGCGAGGCGGACTACAAGGTCCGCGCGGCCGCAGCCAATTTTTCGCCAACGGTTGATCTCGTCGGCCGCTATACGCGGACCTTCGATCCGTCGCCGCCGGTGGACCGCGTCGACAATTATGCTTTCCTGCTGCAATTGCGGGTGCCCATCTTCGATGCGAGCCTGACGCCCGTCCTCGGTGCAGCGCGCACGGAAGCGGCTCAGCGTCGCTTCGATCGGATCGACACCGTCCGGACCCTCGCCGCCGAAGCCCGCAAGCAGTATGAACTTCATCGCTCGCTCATCACCCAGATCGGGAGCCTTGAGCGCCAGGCCGAACTCTCGCGACGCGCGGTCGCGGCGATGCGAATGGAAATCAAGGCCGGTGTTCGCACGATATCGGATCTGCTCGATGCCGACGAGGATCTCCTGTCGGCCCGGGTGGCGCTGGCCTTGGCGCGCTACGAGGGGAGCCTTGCGGCTTTCCGGCTCCTCGCGACGACGGCCGATCTCGATGAAGCGCGTTCGGACCGGCGCGCGGGTCTCTATTGACGGGATCGCAACGCGGCCCCGGTGCAGCGTCGGGTAGCATTTTCGCGCCATGTTCAGCAAAAATTTAACATATCTGGCAATACTGGATTAACCTTACGCGTCACTTGGGCATGAGTATCGACCTGTGATAATTTCTGTGCATTCAGTGTCTGGACCTGCCGTTTCGATCGCGCTCGTTGACGGTCCGGGAAGATCGGTCCGTCGGTTGTCGAGCAGCGGTCGGGTCGGGAGCTTGCAGCCTTGAAGGAAGCCCCCGTCACCCTCTTCAAGTCGCTCGCGCGTCTGCCGCTTCGTTGGCGTCGGCCGGCGCTCCGGCTTGCCTGGCGAATGTCCCTGTCGCGCCGCAAGGACGTTGGTTTCGGTCTCGAGCCCTTCCTGGAAAAGGGGCTGCGCATCGGCGCCGCCGATGCCCGCCGCCTCGCGGTCGAGCATGACTTCCACGATCAGCTGCAGATTCTCGAATGGCTCGCGAGCGGTTGTCGATCCGACGCGGAGCTCGAACAGGATGCGCGCTTCATCACCGTGAACGAGTCCGGGCTGGCCGAGAGGATAGCCGACAGCGGCCAGAGCGTCATCCTGGCGCCTCTGCACATGGGGATCTATCCGGTCGGCATCACCTATGTGGTCTGGCGTTTCTTCCGCGGCAGGCGCGTCCTGGTCCTGCGGGCGCGCGATGATCTTGAAGAAAACAACACCGCGATGGAGCGGCTTCGCGCCGTTGCGAGCGAGCTCATGCTCCTCAACACCCGCAACGAAGGCGACTTCCTGGAGGCTATGCGCTTTGCCCGCAAGGGTGCAGTGGTCGTATCGCTGATCGATCTCCCGCACAGTTATGGTTCGCCCGCCGACACCATGCTGTTTGGCCAGCCGGCGACCATCGCGCTCGGCCTCGATGCAATGGCGCGGATGCTTAAGTCCATCGTCTTGCCGATGGCTGTGGTGTCTCGTCTCGCGGGCGACGAGGTTGTCTTCGGCGAGCCGTTCGAGGTCTGGCAGAACGCGCCCGAGGAGCGGGCGGCGCTTGCGCGAAGGGTCGGGAGGCAGATCGAGAGCTTCGTTCGGATGGCGCCGGAGCAATGGCACATGTGGACCCGCATCCTCGAATTCCAACCACCGCATTCCGGAACGTCTTCCGTCGTCGCGCCGGTCGAAAGGACGCACGCCGATGTCGCCGCGTAGCGCTCTAGGGAGACTGTTCGGTCGCCGTCGCGCGCCGCGTCCGGCGTCGATGATGGACCGGTTCCATGTCGCCGGCCTGCATGATCTTTCCTCGTCCATCGAGTTCCGGCGCGACACGGCCGCGAATCTGATGGCGTTGTTCTTCCTTGCCTTGGCGCTGTTCATCATCGCGTCGATGTGGATCGGCAGTTTCGCCAGGCAGGAGACCATGCGCGGTATCGTCATCGGTGCGAAGGGCGGCCAGAACATCACGGCGACGACGGATGGAACGGTGTCGAAGGTCTGGGTTCAGCAGGGCGCCAAGGTCGAGCCCGGCCAACGGCTCGTGACGATCGTTCCGCACCAGTCCGCGTCGGGATCGCGCTCGATTTCGGAAAGCGACGTTCGGTCTCTGGAGCAGCAGCGCGAGACCGTCGTTGCCCAGCTGGCGGAAGTCGAAGACCTCTTGCGCCGGGACGAGGCGGATGTCGAAGCCTTCGTCGCCAACCTGGCCAGTCTCGAGCGCAATCTCAGGGGCCAGGAGGTCGAAGTCGAGACCGCGCTCGCGGAACAGTCCAGGGTTGTCAGGCGAATGCGCGACTTCCTTCGGTCGGGCTACGCGACGCGCGAGAACCTGTCGGCGCAGGAGCGTCTCGAACAGGAGTTCAAGCGCCAGCTTTCGGACCTACGCCTGCAGATTACCCAGCTCGATGCAAATCGGATCGAGCGGCGCCGCGTGGTCGCTCAGAACAAGAGCGCCAGCGCGAGCAGGCTCGCCGATCTCAACCGCGCGATGTTCGAACTGGACGCTCGTATCGGTCGGGCGAGGACGGCGATCGCAACCGATGTCATGACGGTAACCGCGGGCACCGTCGCCGCGATCAACGTGCGAGAGGGCGCCCAGGTCAGCGTCGGCGACACGATCGGGGCCATCGGAGATCCGGACGCGCCGATCCGCATCGGCCTGCAGGCGCCGTCCAAGACGATGGGCATGCTGACGGTCGGCCAGCGGGTGGTGCTGAAGTACGACGCCTTCCCCTACAAGACCTTCGGGGTGAAGTACGGCCGGATCGTCGAGATCGGCGCGCAGCCCATGAGTGTCCCCGACGGCGACGATCAGCAGACGGCGTCGCTCAATCCCGCGCTCGCCGCCATGACCAGGAGCAATCCCCCGCAATCGAGATACATGATCGAAGTCGAGCCGGAGGACAGGGCCGTGCTTGCCTACGGCTCGGAGCGGCCGATTCTGATCGGCTCGACGCTGTCGGCGGACGTGATCGTGGAACGTCGCAAGCTGATTGAGTGGGTCCTCGATCCGATCCTGGCCATGAGGGGCCGCACATGACCCTGCCGTTCTTCTCCAAGAAGCCGCGCGTCCGCACCATGTTGCAGAGCGAGCAGCAGGAATGCGGCCTGACTTGCCTGGCGATGATCGCAAACGCTCATGGCCACGACGTCGATCTGCCTTACATGCGCTCGATCCACCAGATCAACCGCGGCGGTATGTCCCTCGCGGAGATCTACAATCTGGCGGGGCTGTTCGGCCTCGACGCGCGCGGTCTCGGGGTCGAGAAGATAGACGACCTCGACGGGGTCAACCTCCCGGCGATCCTTCACTGGGAGGGGCGCCACTACGTCGTCCTGGAGGCGATTTCCCGCGGCAAGTACGTCATTCAGGATCCGGCCGTTGGTCGTCGCGTGTTCATGCGCAAGGACTTCGAGAAGCATTTCTCCGGAGTCGCGCTGGAGTTCCAGCCGCGCGTCGAGATGGAGAAACTGGTTTCGCGCGACGAGGGCCTGACGCTGTGGGCGCTGATCAAGAGCACGATCGGGTTCAAGGCGGCGCTGTGGAAGATCCTCGGCGTCTCCTTCGCCATCGGGCTGCTGGCGCTGGCGACGCCGATCCTGTTGCAGGTCGCGCTCGACTTCGTGCTCCCGCAGGCGGACGTCGACCTGCTGGCGATCCTGGCGATCGGCCTGTGCGCCCTCTTGATCTTCGAGGCCCTTGGCGGCTGGCTTCGCGACATGGTCATCCTGCGCACGTCGATGGGCATGCAGCTGCAGTTTTCCCGCTCGGTGGTAGGCCACGGCCTGAGGCTGCCGCTACGCTATTTCGAGCGGCGTCAGGCGGGCGACTTCGTCACCCGGCTGAACTCGGTCGACCAGGTGAAGGCGTTCGCGGCCGACGGCATGGTGCGGGCGCTGGCCGATGCGGCCGTTTCGATCATCTCCGTGGGCCTGATGTTCGCCTATTCGGTGCCGATGACCTTCATGGTGCTGGCCACGCTGTTCCTCGCACTGGGCGCAAGAACCCTCTACATGCGCCGGACCCGCGAGGCGACCACCGAGGCATTGACCGCCAAGGCCGACGAGGTCAGCACCTTGCTGGACGGGCTCGACCGAATCCAGATCATCAAGGCGCACAACATTTCCGCTCGCGTCGAACAACGCTGGTTCGAAAAACTGTCGCGCTATGCAAGCCGTGACTTCCACTCGCGTCGCCTGCAGGTTGACAACCAGGTTCTGGTGCATGGCATCGTGATCATCGGTACGGTCGCCACGCTCTATGCAGGCGTTGCAAAAGTTCTGGTCAGCGAGATGACGATCGGGATGCTCTATGCGTTCTTCGCACTCCGCAGTTCGTTCTTTGCCATGGCGGATACGCTGATGAGCAACCTGATGCAGCTCACGGTCATCTCGTCGCATGTGCGCCGGCTCGAGGACATCATTCAAAACGAGCCCGAATCCTCCGGCAAGCACACCGTCATCCGTCGCGGCATCCGCCGCGACATCGAGATCAAGGACGTCGGCATCGTCTTCGGCGAAGGCGAGCGTCCGATCGTCGAATCCGCCAGCCTTCGAATCGACGTGGAGCGCGGCGAGCGGATCGCCATCATCGGCGAGTCGGGCTCCGGGAAGTCTTCGCTTCTCAAGGCCATCGCAAGCATCGCCCCCGTTTCACGCGGCGCTATCCTGGTGGACGGACAGCCGCTGTCCCGTTTCGGCGTCATGGAGTACCGCGCCAACATCGGCGCGGTCTTCGCCGAGGATGGCCTGTTCAACGCCACCGTGGCCGAGAACGTCAGTCTGTTCGATCCCGAGGTCCCGACCGAGCGCATCGTCGAATCGCTCCGCTTGGTCGGACTGGATGGCGAGATGGACATGCTGCCGCAGGGCATCGCGACGATCGTGGCCAACAACAACACGCTCCTGTCGACGGGCCAGCGTCGACGCGTGCTGGCGGCACGCGTCATCTGCCGCCAGCCGCGCCTCATGCTGTTTGACGAGATCACCGCGAATCTCGACGCGCACACAGAGCGCAATCTGCTCGAATGCCTTTGCAAGCTTCCTGGCGGCAAGGTTTTCGTCACGCATAGCGAGCGGCTGCTCGACTACGTGGACAAGGCCTATCGTCTGAAGGACGGCCTCCTGACCGAAGTGGAACTGCCGGCGCGGGCACTGGTCGCGGGCAAGGCTTCGATGCCGATCACCGTCGCCACGGCGCCCGCTGCCGCGGCGAAGCCCGTATCCGCGATCGGTCCGACGACCATGGTGGCGGAGGCGTCGCCGGGCACCGCGTCGTCGGGATCCGTCACCCTGGAGCGCAGTTCCGCAGGTCCTTCGGTGAGCGAGCCCGGGCTACGGGTCGACGATGGCGACCCGGATATCGCGGCGGAGATTGCAAGGGTCAAGGAGCGTCTCGCGCGTCTCGCGGCGCGGGTCGCGGAGTCTTCGCCGCCAGCCGTCGCAAGCGGCGGCAGGGAGGCCCCAGCCAGGCATGGGCAGCCGGCTCCCGGTCGCGCCGGCCTCTCCGCCGAAGCGCCCGCGCCGTTGCGGACGGGCGAGCGCGTCCAGTCCGAACGGGCGCTCAACCGATCCGGCGGCGTCGACCGACTGATCGCGGCCCGCAAGGCCGATGTCTCGCTGCGGGAGCTTATCGAACGCGCCCGGCTCCAGCGCGCGGGGCTGGGGAAAGACGATCAGTCCGAGGATAGTTCCGACGCGACGTAGTCGAGCACGCCGCGCAGGGTGGACACGATGCGGTCAACCTCCTCGCGCGTGATCGTGAAGGCCGGCGCGGCAAGGATGCGGTCGCTGGCCGCGCGCAGGATCACGCCTTCCTGGAAACAGAAGTTGCGCACGACAATGCCGATCTCGGCGCGCTTCGTGAACCGCGTCCGACCTTCCTTGTCGAGCACCAGCTGGATTGCTCCGAGCAGGCCCCGCGACACCGCCTCGCCGACCATCCTGTGATCGGCCAGGCTGCCCCAGGCGGCGGCGAAATAGGGGCCGATGTCGTCGCGAACGCGTTCCACCAGCTTCTCGCGCTCGATGATGCGGAGATTGGCCAGCGCTGCGGCGGCCGCGACCGGATGGCCCGAGTAGGTGAACCCATGCTGGAAGGCGCCGACGTCTTCCGCCATCACGCGCGCGACGCGGTCCGAGACCAGGACTCCGGCGATCGGCAGGTATCCCGATGACAGGCCTTTCGCCACGGCGCAGAAGTCGGGCTCCAGGCCATAATGTTGAAATCCGAACCAGGCGCCCATGCGGCCGAACCCGCAGATCACCTCGTCGATGGCGAGCAGGATATCGTACTTTCGGCAGATCCGCTGCACCTCCGGCCAGTAGCTGTCCGGCGGAATGATGACGCCGCCGGTTCCCTGGATGGGCTCGGCGACGAAGGCGGCCACGTTCTCAGCCCCCAGTTCGCGGATCTTCGTCTCCAGTTCGCGGGCCCGTTTCAGCCCGAATTCCTCGGGTGTCAGGTCGCCGCCCTCGCCATACCAGTAGGGCTGGCCAATGTGGACGATCCCGGGGATGGGCAGGTCGCCCTGCTCGTGCATGTGTGTCATGCCGCCGAGGCTAGCGCCGGCGACGGTCGAGCCGTGATAGGCGTTTTCGCGGGCGATGACGATCTTCTTGCGCGGCTTGCCCTTCGCTGCCCAGTAGACGCGCGCCATCCTGAACCAGGTGTCGTTCGCCTCCGAGCCCGAGTTGCAGAAGAAGACATGGTTGATGTTCGGCCCGGCATGGGAACAGATCTTCTCGGCGAGCAGCGCCGCGGGAGCCGTCGTTGACGCGAAGAACGTGTTGTAGAAAGGCAGTTCCAGCATCTGACGGTTGACCGCCTCCGCGATCTCGGCGCGACCATAGCCGACATTGACGCACCACAGCCCGGCGAAACCATCGAGATAGCGGTTGCCGTCGGCGTCGTAGACATGGACGCCCTCGGCGCGCGTCATCACCCGGACACCGTTCTCGCGAAGACCCTTGATGGAGGAGAAGGGGTGAAGATGATGGCGAAGGTCGATTTCCGAAAGGTCCGCCGGGATCGATGCGATGGTCTGAAGCATGGTCGTCTCCCTGACGATCTGCGTGAAAAAGGTCCGGCGCCGTCGCGGAATCCGGCTGCCGGAAATGCTCTAGACGGTGAAGACCAAGGAAGCGTTGAGACCGCCAAAGGCGAAAGAGTTGGACAGGACCGACCGAAGGCGCGCGGGGCGCGACTGGTTCGGTACGTAGTCGAGATCACATTCGGGATCGGGCTCGAGAAAGTTCGCCGTGGGCGGGATGACACCATGGTGAAGCGCCAGCACCGAGGCTACGGCTTCGATACCTCCCGAGGCGCCGAGCCCGTGGCCGGTCACACTCTTGGAACTGCTTACGGGCGGCGCCGCGGTGGCGCCAAAGACATCCTTCACGGCCCTCGTCTCGACGAGGTCGTTCGTCTGCGTTCCCGTTCCGTGGGCGTTGATGTAGTCCAGATCGCCTGGCGTCAGTCCCGCCTTGGCCAACGCCTCGCGCATGACCAGGGCCATCCCGTCCCGCGAAGGATTGAAGGGATCCGCGGCGTCGGCGGAACAGGAGAAGCCCGCCATCCGGGCGAGTGATTTCGCGCCGCGAGCCTTGGCGTGATCCTCGGCCTCGAGCACGACGATGCCGGCTCCCTCCGCCAGCGTCAGGCCGAGGCGCCCCTTCGAGAACGGACGGCAGAGATCGGGCGACAGAATGCGCATGCTGTCCCAGGCCCGGATCGTGCCTTCGCCCAGCGGGGCTTCGGTGCCGCCGGCGATCGCCACGTCGGCGAGGCCCGCGCGGATGAACTCGGCGGCCACGCCGATGGAATGCGACCCGGAAGCGCAGGCGCTGGCGAGCACGAAGGTCGGTCCACGCATGCCGAAGGCCATGGATACCCAACTCGCGCTGGAACTGGACATGGCCTTGGACACCGTCAGCGGATGTGTCCGAAGATGCCTGTCCGCATAGAGGCGGTGAAACTGCTCATCGAGCGTGGTCAGGCCGGCGCCTCCATTGCCGATGATGACGGCGACACGGGCGGGATCGACGGTATCCGTCGACAGGTTCGCCATGGCCAGCGCTTCACCCGCGGCATGCACCGCCAATTGCGCGTTGCGGTCGAGACCCTGGCGCTTGACCGGAAGTGTCTCGAGAAAGCCGTCGTCGACGATCTCCGCGACGCGCAGCTTGCTGTCGGGCATGGCCCGCGGAGCGCTGGTGCGCGCCCGCGCTTCGGTCAGATCGCGCCAGAAGGTCTCGATGGTGCAGCCGATCGGACTGGCGACACCGAGGCCGGTGACGACGACCCCGCGCATCACGCGGCCACTGGCGCGGACAGCACGGGAGCAGCCTGGGCGGGCTTTTTGCTCATGACGTTTTCGACCGACGCGACGACGTCGCCGATCGTCTTCAGCCGGCTCGCCACGTCATTGTAGTTGACGTCGATCTCGATGCCGAACTCGTCCTCGACGAGAAACATGAACTCGATGAAGTCGAATGAGTCGATGCCGAGCGTTTCCAGCGGCGTATCGGCATTCAGCGTGGATGCGTCCTTGCCAGTCTGCTTGATCAGCAGGGCGATAACCTTATCGAGATTGCTTTTCATCGTGGCTCTCCTCAACTGTCCATTCCGGCGTTTTGCGGCAGATCGTCCGGGCATCGGAACCGGCCATCGCCGGGTTGGCTTCCGTGGAAGAATTACGGTCCGAGCCGCCCGGAGGGGAAAAGGTCTTCCCCGCTTACGTAGGGAAGACCTGATTCGAGGCTGAAATCAGCTCTTCTTGCCGCCGTGCGAGCCGCGCGGCGCGCCGTGGTTGTTGCTGCCGCCCTTGTCGTAACCGCAGTTGCCGACGCCGCCGCCGCGCTTCATCAGGTCTTCCAGCTTCAGTTCACGCATGTTGGTTCTCCACTTGTTAAATCGGCGCCCTCATCTGACGTCGATGAAAATGTGATGCCTTTTTTTGCCTTTTTCATCAACAAATAAGTAACGATATTATGTCGCGAAAAGACTTTAACATTAATATTTAAAATTCGATGTAAAATTTGTTTATGCTATATATATGAATATAATTAAGTACATACCTGGACGGGTCGAGCTGGAGGCGAGGGTTTGGTTGTATGCATATATTGCCGTGGGGGGGCCGGGCGCCGCCGCGGGTGCGCGATTGTCCCGCCGGCCGACGATGCCGCCGTCGACCTGATGCGTGTGGCCCCCGCCAGACGCAAACCCAGTCGGTTTGCCTTCGGCAGAACCGACCGCTTGAGGATGCCGGTCGACCTTTCCCGCTTCGCAGAAGCGGGGGCGACCGGAGGGCCGGGCCGGTTTGGGCCAAACTCGTCGGCCTTCGTCTCCGCCGGGCCACCAGCCCGACGATCAACAAAGACCTCGACCTTGTCCCAGACCATCCCCGGCAGAATGAACCGTATCGGGCGCGACGCGCTTCAGGCGTTCCGGGGCCGGGTGGACGCAGCTAGGGCGTGTCGACTGCCTTTCGCGCCTTTGGAGGCTGACGCCCCGCTCGAGACCGGATGTCCCGCGGAACCGGTCGCTCTTCGTCGGACAATGTCGAAGACGTCGTTTCGGCAACGCCACTTGCCGGGCCGCCGCCTCGCGGGAGTTTCGGCCTTCGACCGTCGCGAGACGGCGTCTGGCGATGAGCCCGGCACCCGGCGGACGGATTACCGCCCCGGCCGACCCGTCTTGCCCGGGCGCCGTTTCTGGCGCTTTTCGTCGGCCGAATCCTCGTAGGAGCCAGCGCCGACCTTGCCGCGCACCAGCGGACGCGGGTCGTCGGCGGGTCGCTTTCCGCCGTCATCCTGAGGTGCGCCGGCCGGAGGCCGGAGCCTCGAAGGATCGGGCCTTGTACCCTCCACCGGCTTTTCCGTGCGGCGGACCGTCATCTCGTCCAGCGAGTTCTTGCGAAACAGCGAGCGGTCGACGGCGCCGGCCGGCGTCGCGTGGTCGCCGGAGGTGCCCATCTCGTCCAGCGTCGGCTTGGCGAACAGCCCGGCGGGCTTCTCCTTGCCGACCGGCTTGCCCTGAGCCCTGGCCTTGCGGTTCGCCTTGGTGTTGTCCACCCCGGTGTCGCGCGCCATCGGATCGTCCATGATGGCCAGTTCGGTCTCGCGCAGGCGCTTGATCTCGTCGCGCAGGCGCGCCGCGGTCTCGAAGTCGAGGTCGGCGGCGGCGTTGCGCATCGCCTTCTCCAGGTGCTCGAGATGCGCCTTGAGATTGTTGCCGACGAGGTTGTCCTTGCCGGTTTCGGTGAAGCCCGAGATGTCGGCGCGCACGTGGTCCTTCTCGTAGACCGAGTCGAGGATGTCGGCGATGCGGCTCTTGACGCTCTCGGGCGTGATGCCGTGCTCGGTGTTCCAGGCGAGCTGCTTTTCGCGGCGGCGGCTGGTCTCGGCCATCGCCCGGTCCATCGAGCCGGTGATCTTGTCGGCATAGAGGATGACCTTGCCGTCGACGTTGCGCGCCGCGCGGCCGATGGTCTGGATCAGTGAGGTTTCCGAGCGCAGGAAGCCCTCCTTGTCGGCGTCGAGGATGGCCACGAAGCCGCATTCGGGAATGTCGAGGCCTTCGCGCAGCAGGTTGATGCCGACCAGCACGTCGAAGGCGCCGAGCCTCAGGTCGCGCAGGATCTCGATGCGCTCCAGCGTGTCGATGTCGGAGTGCATGTAGCGCACGCGGATGCCCTGCTCGTGCAGATACTCGGTCAGATCCTCGGCCATGCGCTTGGTCAGCACGGTGCAGAGCGTGCGGTAGCCCTTGCGCGTCGTCTCGCGGATCTCGCCCAGCACGTCGTCGACCTGGTTCTTGGCGGGACGCACTTCCACCGGCGGGTCGATCAGGCCGGTCGGGCGGATGACCTGCTCGGCGAAGACGCCGCCGGCGGCCTCCATCTCCCAGTTGCCGGGCGTGGCCGACACGGCGACGGTCAGCGGGCGCATCGCGTCCCACTCCTCGAAGCGCAGCGGCCGGTTGTCCATGCACGACGGCAGGCGGAAGCCGTATTCGGCCAGCGTCGCCTTGCGGCGGAAGTCGCCGCGATACATGCCGCCGATCTGCGGGATGGTGACGTGGCTCTCGTCGATGAACACCAGCGCGTCGTCGGGAATGTACTCGAACAGCGTCGGCGGCGGCTCGCCCGGCGCGCGGCCGGTGAGGTAGCGCGAATAGTTCTCGATGCCGGCGCAGGAACCGGTCGCCTCCAGCATCTCCAGGTCGAAGCGCGTGCGCTGTTCCAGCCGCTGCGCCTCCAGCAATCGCCCAGCCCTTTCAAGCTCGTGCAGCCGGTGCTGCAACTCCGACTTGATCGACTTGATGGCTTGATTCAACGTCGGGCGCGGCGTCACGTAATGCGAGTTGGCGTAGATCTTGACGCTCTTCAACTCGCCGGTCTTGCTGCCGGTCAGCGGGTCGAACTCGGTGATGCTCTCGATCTCGTCGCCGAACAGGGTGATGCGCCAGGCGCGGTCCTCCAGGTGGGCGGGAAAGATCTCGATCGTGTCGCCGCGCACCCGGAACGAGCCGCGCACGAAGTTGATGTCCTGGCGCTTGTACTGCTGGGCGACGAGGTCGGCCAGCAGCTGGCGCTGGTCGAGCCGGTCGCCGACCTGCATCTGGAAGGTCATCGCCGTGTAGGTCTCGACCGAGCCGATGCCGTAGATGCAGGACACCGACGCGACGATGATGACGTCGTCGCGCTCCAGCAGCGAGCGCGTAGCCGAGTGGCGCATGCGGTCGATCTGTTCGTTGATCGACGATTCCTTCTCGATGAAGGTGTCGGTGCGCGGCACGTAGGCTTCCGGCTGGTAGTAGTCGTAGTAGGATACGAAATACTCGACCGCATTGTCCGGGAAGAACTGCTTGAACTCCCCGTAGAGCTGGGCGGCCAGCGTCTTGTTGGGAGCAAGGATCAGGGCGGGGCGCTGCGTCTCCTCGATCACCTTCGCCATGGTGAAGGTCTTGCCCGAGCCGGTGACGCCGAGCAGCACCTGGGTGCGCTCGTGCTCCTTGACGCCGGAGACGAGGTCGCGGATTGCCGTGGGCTGGTCGCCGGCCGGCTCGAAATCGGCCTTCATGACGATCTCGATCCCGCCTTCCGACTTGTCCGGTCGCGCCGGCCGGTGCGGCGTCCACAGCTGGCCGTTCTTGTGCAGCGGATTACCGCTCTCGATCAGCGCCGACAGGGCGGCCACCGTGGCAGTGACGCTGCCGGTGGCGAAGGCGGCGGCGTCCTCCAGCGAGACGTCCATGCCCGCGACCGGGTTCAGGCCGGCGGCGGCGCGCTCCTTGGCCGTCGCCGCGCCGCCCATCGACGTGCCCCGCGCCGACCGGGTCGGGGCCGAGGAGCGTTCGGGAATCTTCTTGCCGGGCTTGCGGGCAACGTCAGGCTCCGCCTTGCGCGCCGCCTCCTGCTCGGCGTCGATGGCGACCTGCACCCGGTGCTTGCCGGCCTTGGAACGGATCGCGCGCATTTCGGTCGCGCGCAGTTCCTCCTCGGCGGCGCGTTCCATTTCGCGGGCCCAGTCGGACACCGAACCGGTCAGCGGCGCGCCGGACAGTTCGGGCTGCGGCGCCTCGCCGAAACCGCGCGGTTCCAGCGGTTCGGATGCGTCCATGAAATCGAGGATCGGACTGCGCCTCTTCGGGGCCGGCGCATCGCGGTCAGCCTGCGCCGGGCGCTTCTTCTGGGGGGATCGGGCCATGGCCGGAATATGGAGAGAGTCCTTCGAAATGGAAAGGGCGCCGGCATGGCGAGGCGGTCGGCTCCTCGTCCTCCTGACAGGAGGTTGTCAGGAGGGGGCGTTCGTCACCGCCCCTTTCAGCCGGGGATCCCCCTGTCGGGAACGCGTCCGTCAAAGATCCCGCGGCTTCACGAAATCCGTCAGCCGCGCGCCGCCGCCGGCGAGGTTGCGCCATTGCGCCTCCACGACGAAACGCGCCAGCGCGCCGGTCGGGAACTTGTCGCGCAGCATGGCGAGCGCCGCCTTGTCCGAGCGTTCGTCGGCGAGGATCGCCGACAGGTCCTCGAGACCCGGATTGTGGCCGATCACGATCAGCCGCCGGGCGCCGGGCGGAGCGGCCCGGATGGCGGCCAGGATCGCCGTCGGGGCCGCTTCATAGATCGTCTCGTCGTAGCGGGTGGCGACGTTCCCGAGCGGCGGCCGCGCGAGATCCCAGGTCTGGCGCGTGCGCAGGGCGGGCGACACGATGGCATGATCGGGCGTCCAGCCGCGCGAGGCCAGCAGCATCCCCATGCGCGGCGCATCCTTGCGTCCGCGTCCCGACAGAGGCCGGTCGAAATCCTCGAGGCCGGCCTCGTCCCGGCTCGACTTCGCATGCCGCAGGAGCAGCAGTTCGCGCATGTCCTCCTCCCGATCTGTTCCCCTCGGGCACCCGATTCGGCCAGGCGCAGGTTGACCGATGCGGCGAGGATGCGAAAGGGCAGGGCTTCTCAGCCGTAGCGCAGTTTCAGGCCGACGATGACGAGCACGAAGACCAGCGTGACCGTATTTGCGCCGATCATCGGCCATGAACCGATCAGCAGGCCGTAGATCAGCCAAAGGAACACGCCCGAGGCGAAAAAGGCGTTGGTGGCGAGCGAGATGCCGGCCGTCTGCCGCTCGCGCAGGATCTTCAGCATCTGCGGCAACCAGCACAGCGTGGTTATGACGGCGGCAAGACCGCCGAGTAGTTCGACCGAAGGGGACACGGTTGGGCACTCTCGAGAGGGATGTGGTGCGCCGCAATATACTCGTCGGGGGCGGGTCGGGAAGACGCGACGGTCGTATTTCGGTTTCCGCACGCCACGCCGCGACAGAGGAAGGCCCCCTCAGTCGATGACCCGGAGCCGTATCGCCTTGGCCACGGCCTGGGTGCGGTTCGTCGCGCCGAGCTTCTGGGCGCATGTCGCGAGACACTGGTTCACCGTGTGCTCCGACAGTTCCAGAATGCCCGCGATCTCGGAGGTCGACTTGCCGGCGCCGCTCCACATCAGGCATTGGCGTTCGCGAGGCGTCAGGCGGAAGTCTTGCGTATGGCGGTCCACGTTCTGGATCGCGATGGCGCGGTCGAACACACCGTTGACGATAAGGCTGAGCAGGGCCGTTTCCGTCAGCGTCGGAACGGCCCGGTCGCCGCCCAGCATCACCAGACCTCGATTGCCGCCCTGGGCCGCGACCGGAAGCGAAATGCCCATCGTGACGCCGGTCCGCGCGAGGATGGCGCGCGGGTCATCGAGTCCGGGGGCCGCGATGCGGGGGTTCGGATGCCGCCGGTCCCAGATGAAGGGGCGTATCGTCGCTCGGGCGGCGGCGAGGGCACGGCTGCCGCTGGCCAGCATGGCGCGTTCGTAGCTCTGGATCACCTCGCGCGGGAGGCTCGTCACCACGAGCTGGCGGATGGGCCGCGTCTCGGGTTCCGGCGAAAACCGGAGGGCCGCGTGATGGACGAAACCGTGGTTGCGCGCCAGACGGTTGAGCACGTCGTGGGCATCGCCGAGTGTCCGGATCAAGTCCAGATCGTCGAGCGAGAAGTCACTTGCTGGCGCAACCGCGCCGATGGCCGAGATCATCGCTTCCGCCCTCCCGCGGGCGCCGCGCTATCTTGGCGCGTTTGTCTTTCGCAAATTTTCAGGTTGCTGCGTATACAGGCTGTGAAAATTGCCGGGATAGAGACGCGGCTGCAATGCACCCATGCGCAAACATCCGATCCTGTGCAAACGACTTGCAACTCTCATGATCATTTCCAGAAAGGCCGGTTCGCAATAATGTTATTGTTCATGACATTCTGAATTTGAAACAAAGTGTCGCGATGCCGGACCCGCCTGCGCTGCATGCATGGCTGTCCGTCACAATTGCGGTAGCCGGGCAGAGGCCGTCCGGTTGGTTCGAGGCGCGACGACCAGGCTCAGGCTCGTTGCGTCGAACTGGTTCCGCAACGGTCCCGCGGGTGGCGCGTCGCACACCATCTCGTCGACGCCCGCCAGCTTGGCGAGCTTGGCCACCGCAACGCGGCCATGCTTGCTTGCGTCGAACGCCAGGACGGCCTCGTCGGACTGGCGCATCGCGGCTTGCGGAGCGGCCACCTCGGCGTGCTCGTCGTCGCAGGTGTCCCCGGGGGCATCGCCGCCGCTGACGGAGATGATGACCCGATCGAACTCGAAGCGACCGATGAACTCCGGCGACGCCGCGCGAGATACCCCTGCATCCACCGGAGCCTCGATCAACAAGCCCACAGGGCGGATATGAACCGCCCTGTCGG
Organism: Mesorhizobium sp.; assembly: GCA_051860465.1. Taxonomy (GTDB): domain Bacteria; phylum Pseudomonadota; class Alphaproteobacteria; order Rhizobiales; family Rhizobiaceae; genus Aquibium. The sequence continues at coordinate 34,331 of JBHYDY010000007.1, read as the reverse complement.
CCTGCTCGGCTTTGTCGACGTTCGCTGGAACGCGATCTTCAGCCTCGCGTCCGGGCCATGGTTTGCGCCGTCGGCGCAGAAACCGCCGGATGGGTCGAACAAGACGGTCGCGTTCCGCTGCGGGTCGAACCGCACGCCGGCCTTCGGGAAGGCCGTGCCGGATGTCAGCCGATGGCGGGCGCCGGATGTCGGACCGCTGCCGCGTCCGGAGCCGAAATCAGGATGTTGGAAGCGCGCAGCCGCCAGACCACGCCCGTTGGTTCGAACAGATAGTCGACGGTCCCGGACAGGTTCTGTGCCGTCAGCCTCTCGATCACCACCTGGCCGAAGCCGGAGCGGGTGGGCTCGGCGACCGGCGGTCCGCCCTGTTCCGTCCAGGACAGCGACAGGCCGGTCTCGCCGATGCGCTCCCAGCGCACCAGTACCTTGCCTTGTGTCTCGCTCAACGCGCCATACTTCGTGGCGTTGGTTGCGAGTTCATGGAGCGCGAGGCCGAGACTCTGGACGGCGTCGGTCCGGAGCATGACGTCTTCGCCGCAAATCTCGACCCGCTCGGCATCGGTGTCGACGAAGGGTGCGAGTTGGCGAACCACGAGATCGCGCAGGCGGCCATTGGCGCCCGCGGCGCCGAAGAGCAGGTCGTTGGAGCGCACCAGCGATGCGATGCGCGCGTCGAAACTCTCCTGGAAGTCCTGCAGCGTTTCGCTGCGCCGCAGGATCTGCCTGGCAATCGCCTGCAGCACGGCCATGATGTTCTTGTTGCGATGGGCGAGTTCGCCCATCAGCAGCTTGATCTCTTCGACCTGCTTGCGCGACTGCTCCTCGCTCGTCTCCAGCGCCTGTGTTCGATCGCTGATGATGTTGGCGGCTTGCCGGATCGCCTGCACCACGAGGTTCGCCTCGGCGATCGGTTGGTGCGCGGCTTCGATGGCGCGTCCGGCGGCGAGATCGCTGGCGGCAAGCCTGAGCTTGCTCATCGCCAGTGAAATGCGGCGTGCCAACACCGTTGCAAGCGCGATGCTCGTCAGTCCGGCGAGCATCGCCAGCAGGCCGAGGCCCGTCATGCTGCTCCAGAAGGGTGCGTCGAGCACCGAGCGCGAGACGCGGACGGAGGTTCGCCAGCCGGTCGTCGACGACCAGCGATATCCCTCGACCCGGTCGTTCGCATCGGAGCCGACATCATTGATGATGCCGGAACGGGTCGGCGACTGGCCGATGGATGGCGGTTCGTCGGCCACGCCGCCATCCGACCGCTGCGCCAGGATGCTTCCTTTTCGGTCCGACACGGTGACCGTCCAGCCGGTGCCGAGCTGTTCCTTGGCGATGATCTCTCCGATGCGGCTCGGGGAGAAGGTGATCACGAGCACCTGGCTGACCCGGTCGCCATCGAAGACCGGGATCTCGATATTGACGACGGGTTCGCCAGAAACCTTGCCGACAAAGACGTCCGAGACATGTGGCAGGCCGGTGCGGAACACCGTTTCCATGCTTGTGGCGTCCGCGACGCGCGGCAGGGGAGCGCCGAAGGGGACGCGGGTGTTGAGAAGCTGCTGGAAGTCAGGTGCGGCCAGGATGACGTGAACGTCGCGGTTGCGCAGGGCCGCCTTTGCCCGGGCATGAAACCCCTCGAGGTCGCCCTCCCTGAGCAGTTCCGAGGTCGCAAGCGTGTCGAGCACCGTTTGCCAGCTGATCACGTCTCGATCGACCGAGGCGGAAATGTCCTGCGCCATTCGCTGGAGCCGGGTTTCGTTGGCCGCGAGCTCGGCCTGCGCGAACCAGCTCACCGCCAGCGCGGCGATGACGAAAAGAGGCAGCACCAGGATCGCCGCGAAGGCAATCAGGTGGAATCTCAACGTTCTCGGCGCCGACGTTTGCCGTGCCAGCAGGCGCGTAAGCCGCAACGGTCGCATTCCTCTCAACCGTCCGGGCGCGCCGGACGTTTCCCCATTCGGCAGGTCTGTCCGTGGCGACAGTCCGGCTCGATGACCTGCTGTACTGCTTTATGACGATCTCGACCTTGGGATGCAATGGACGTCTTGCCGACCCTGCGGAAGCGCTCAGCAAGCCGTATGGCCGACGCGACGTGTCAGCGGGCAAGAATGGCGAAGGCCCGCGCCGCACCGTCCTGGACCAGATCGAGGGCCCAGCCGAAGCCATCGCGCACCGCCACCACGCCGTCGGAGGTTCGGTAGACGAGATACTCGCTGGTGCGGCCGGCGAAGGTGAAGGTCCGACCGACCAGGCCTGTTTCGGTGGTCCCGTGAAGGGGGCCGGAAACGGGCGCTGACGTCGCGGCGACGAGCAGATCGTCCGCGTCGCTCCGCCGATCGCACTGCGCCTTGAGGAGCGGGTAGAGCCGGTATGTCTCCGAAGCGATCGCCGAGGCGAGCGCGGCCTCGCATTCGCCGATGGTCAAGTATTGCTGGACAGGCGCGTCCAGAGGGACGCAATGCCGTTCCTCGCAGTCGCATCCCATCATCGTCAGCGCGATCAAAGCGGGCTTCAGCATGATCCCTGTCCTATTATCCCCCCGGTGATGACCCGATAGATCGGGATCGGGGCCGCAATTGGCTCCAAAGCAGGAAAGACTGTGGCAGTTCGCTGTCGAGTCTGAGATGTGGCCGCGGCGCGACAGATTCGCGGCGCCGCCGTTCGCCATCCCGCGCATGCGCGTCGGGAACCGACGTGCACTGTGCAAGCGTGCGCCGTGCAGCGCCCGCTATTCCTGTCACAATGGCCTGCTATCGGGGAGCCGGCTACGAATGAAAGGGACCGAACCGATGAAGATTGCAGTTCTGGGCGGCGACGGCTTCGTCGGCTGGCCGACAACCCTGCACCTGTCCGCCCTCGGACACGAGATTCACATCCTCGACAATCTCTCGCGCCGCTGGATCGATACCGAGCTCGGCGTGCAGTCGCTCACCCCGATGGATTCGATCCAGGAGCGCACCCGCATCTGGCACCAGGAGACGGGACGGCGGATTCACTTCCACCTGATCGACCTCGCCCGCGATTACGAGGTGCTGAAGCGCTGGCTGTCGGACAACAGGCCGGACGCGATCATTCATTTCGCCGAGCAACGCGCCGCCCCCTATTCGATGAAGAGCGATCGGCACAAGAACTACACGGTCAACAATAACGTCAACGCCACTCACAACCTGCTCAACGCCATGGTCGAACTCGACCTCGACGCGCATCTCGTCCACCTGGGGACCATGGGCGTCTACGGCTATTCGACGATCGGCGCTGCAATTCCCGAAGGCTACCTGCCGGTCGGCATCGAGACGATGGGTGGCGAAACGGTGAGCCAGGAAATCCTCTATCCTGCCAATCCCGGCTCGATCTACCACATGACCAAATGCCTGGATCAGCTGCTGTTCCAGTTCTATGCCAGGAACGACGGCGTGCGGATCACCGATCTGCACCAGGGCATCGTCTGGGGGACGCACACCGAGCAGACCCGCCTGCATCCGCAACTCGTCAACCGTTTCGACTATGATGGCGACTACGGCACGGTGCTCAACCGATTCCTGATCCAGGCGGCGATCGGCTATCCGCTCACCGTTCACGGCACCGGCGGCCAGACCCGCGCGTTCATCCACGTCCAGGATTCGGTGCGCTGCATCGAACTGGCGCTCAAGTCCGCGCCGAAGCGCGGCGAGCGGGTGAAGATCTTCAACCAGATGACCGAGACCCATCGCGTCCGCGACCTCGCCGAAATGGTCGCCCGGATCGCCGGGGGGCGGGTCGCCTACCTGCCCAATCCGCGCAAGGAAGCGCAGGAAAACGACCTCGTGGTGAAGAACGAGCAGTTCCTGGCGCTCGGCCTCGACCCCATCACGCTGGAAGCCGGTTTGCTGTCGGAGGTCATCGACGTGGCGAAGAAATTCGCCTACCGCGTCGACCGCTCGCGCATACCCGCCGTCTCGGCCTGGACAAAGGACATCGCGCCGACGCTGGAGCACGATCCGGAGGGCAAGCGCCTGAAGAGCGTCGGCTGAAGGGCACGTCGGTCGCATGACCCGCCACGCCTATGTCACGCTCGTCACCAATGTCGACTACGCCCGCGGCGCGGCGGCGCTGGCGCGGTCGCTGAAGCGGACGGGCACGGCGGCCGAGATCGTCGTCCTGCACACGGGCGGCGTCTCGGCGCGGGCTCTGGCGCCGCTCGAGGCGCTTGGCGCGCGTCTCGTCGCGGCCGGGCTGCTGCCGACGTCGGACGCCTTCAACGAACGCCACCAGCGCGAACGGCTCCATGCCGATGCGCCCTTCACCAGGGGCCGCAAGCCCACCTTCCACACGCCGCTCGACAATTTCGTCAAGCTTCGCCTGTGGGAGATGGAGGAATACGACCGAATCGTTTTCCTCGACGCCGATACGATCGTGCTGCGAAGCATCGACCGGCTCTTTTCCTATCCCGAGTTCTCCGCCGCGCCGAACGTCTACGAAAGCCTGTCCGATTTCCATCGGCTGAACTCCGGCGTCTTCGTCGCCAGGCCGTCGCGGGCGACCTTCGACGCCATGATCGAAAGGCTTGACCAGCCAGACGCATTCTGGCGCCGCACGGACCAGACCTTTCTGGAAGCGTTTTTCCCCGACTGGCATGGCCTGCCGGTGTTCGACAACATGCTGCAGTATGTCTGGTTCAACCTGCCGGAGCTCTGGGACTGGGCCTCGGTGCGGGTCATCCACTACCAGTACGAGAAACCCTGGGAGGCCGGGCATCCCAGGGCGGAGCGGTTGAAGCCGCTGATCGACCTGTGGAAGGCATTCGACGCCGATCTGCCGGTCCCCGATCTCGCCGGTCTTGAGAACCCTGCCGAACTCGCGAGGCAGAGATCGTGAAGGTCCTTGTCTCGGGCGGAACCGGCACGGTCGGGCGGTTCGTCGTCAGGACCCTCTTCGCCGCAGGGCACGAGGTTCGCGTCCTGGCGCGGACGCCTCCGCCTGCCGGAAGGCTGCCGCCCGGCGTCGAGTTCGTGGCGGGCTCGCTCGATCCCGAAAGGGACCAGACCGCTGCCTTCGCGGACATGGATGCTTTCGTCCATGCCGCCTTCGACCATGTGCCGGGCAAGTATCGCGGCGGCGAAGGCAACGATCCGAACAGCTTTCGCCTCCGCAATCTCGACGGCAGCGTGGCACTGTTCGAGACGGCGAAGCGCGCCGGCGTCCACCGGGTGGTGTTCCTGTCCAGCCGCGCCGCCTACGGCACGCAGTCTCCGGGCCGCGTGCTCGATGAAACCGTCGTGGCGCATCCCGACACCGTCTATGGTCAGGTCAAGCATGCCGCCGAGCGGGCGCTCGATGCGCTGGCCGACGAGCGTTGCACCGGCGTCAGCCTTCGCGTCACGGGTGTCTATGGCCCGTCGGCGCCCGGCATGCCGCACAAATGGTCCGGCCTGATCGCGGATTATCTTTCCGGCCTGAATGTCGCGCCGCGCGTCGCCACCGAGGTGCACGGGCGCGACGTGGCGGCCGCCGTGCGGCTGATGCTGGAGGTGGAGCCGTCGAGACTCGGCGATCGGCTGTTCAACGTGTCCGACCTCGTGCTCGATCGACGGGATCTGCTGTCGATGGTGCGGGACGCGACCGGCTGCCCGCACCCTTTGCCCGATCGCGCCGACGCCGCGTCGCTCAACGTGATGGCGGCGGGCCGGCTTGTCAGGCTCGGGTGGCAGCCGGGGGGCAGGGCGCTGCTGGAGGAGACGGTCGCGGCGCTGCCCGAGGTTCGCCAGAATGGTTCAATCTGACCGGACATTGTCCTGAAGAGTATTCCGGTGAACATTGGTTCGCTTCCGACATTTGCATCCCGCCGGGGCGCACTCCACCGGCCCGGCCATTCGGGTTTCCGTTTGGCGGGCGCCCACATCGTCGGATGGACTTGGCCGATGCACCACATCGACCGGCGCCATCCTTCTCGTGGATCGCCTCCCCAAACGAGAAACAGAAGGAATCGGATTGGGCGCGACGCGTTTTAGTCGTAGATCTGTTCCAGCCTGGCGCCGCCGGACGCCAGCAGCGGCAAGACAACGTGCAGGCTCGAAACCGGAACGATGAAACCGGTCCGACGGCGCGCTGGGTCGGCCGGAAGTTTATGTTCGAACAATCGTCGTACACCAGCCGCCTGGACCGCGGTCGTTTCGGACAGCACCGTCAGGAGGACGTCCTGATTGCCGCCGATCTCGACGAAGCGGATGCCCTTCGCGATGAGCTGCGGAGCCAGGTCGGTGAACGCCTGTCCTCGCCGCGTGATGAAGACGGCGCCGTCGCTGCCGAGCCGCCGTTCGAGCGCGGTGTCCGGCAGGCCGCGGATCGCGGTGGTCACCGGGCCTTGCGCCCAGACGTGGATGTGCGACCGCGTCGGATCGGCCCTTGCCTCGAAACCCCGGGGAACCAGGCCGGCGGCGGCCTGCTTGATCGAGTAGGACAGCCCGAACGCGAGTTTGCGCTCCCACGAGCGGATCGCTGCTTGGCCCGTGGTGGCGGGTCGGCTTCTCCAAAGGCCGGCGCGCTTCCGCTCATAGTCGAACCGATGCCATGGAGCCCGGTCGAGGAAGGCGGCGTATTCCAAGGCGGCGGCCGCCAGGTAGCGGTCCTGCGGGGTCTTTCGCCAGCCAGCCGTCCATTCGGTCAAGCGGCCGACGCTGTTTTCCCAGGCCCATTGCAACCCGAGTTCGACGGTATGGGCGGTTCCGATCGCGAGCAGCCTCGCATGCGTCTTCGTGTCGAAGGGATAGGGAGCCGTCGTTCGCACGACGATGGCGTGGTCCTGCCAGAAGCGTCCGACGTAGCCGAAAAAGGGAAACCCGCTTTCGCCGCGGGTCGCGACGAAGGCTGCGTACTCGCGGGCCGCATGGATGACCGACCGTTCGGCGTAGGTCTGGAAGGCCGCTGCCTCTGGCCTCTGATAGCCCGGTATCTCCTCGCGCAACTGCGCCGAAATGGCCGCCGGCGCGGTCTGCGAACGCGACGCCGGCGCCCGTTCGGCGGTCGTCATCCAGCCATAGGCGAGACCGATGACTGGAATGATCAGCACGATCGCGAAGAGCCGCGCGATCATCCTGACGAGCCATTTCAACAGGCGCATCGCAGCCCGCTCAGGCCGGAACGAGGGGAGACGCACCGCGTGGCGGCCCGAAACCTTCGACGACGGCCGGCATGCCGCCGATGCCGGGCAGGGAAATCAACGGGGCTGCGCCAGCCAGCCGAGTCTTCCGGGTTTGCGACATGACGGGATTCCCCCAGGAGTTGCAGGACAATCCTACTGGAGCGAGTCTGAAATTTGAATCCCATTGGTGGCGAGCGACGGGACAAATATCGAGTTTTCGCTCCATAGGAGGCCCGGCTCGCAATTGGTCCACGCAAGCCCGGCTCTTGCCCCGGCGGTTGTCCCGTCGGGAGGCAAGTGTCGAATCGGGGCACCTGGGGCGACCGCGCGCCTTCGCTTGGACGTCCTGTCGCTATGGCATCAGCGGCGTCTGCATCATCTGCAGGTGAAGGGCCTTGCCGTCATAGGGATGGGCTTCGCAGACCGCCTCGTCGAGCTCGACGCCGATGCCCGGCTCCTCGGAGGGGATGACGTTGCCGTCTTGCCATTCGATCTTCTTCTTCAGCAGCGTCTCGTGGAAGCCGTCCCACTGCTTCAGGGCCTCGAGGATCAGGAAGTTCGGCAGCGTCACCGCGAGCTGGATGTTGGCGGCGCCCACGATCGGCCCGCAATAGCAGTGCGGCGCGACCTGGATGTGGAAGGCCTCGGCCATGGCGGCGATCTTCTTGGTCTCCAGGATGCCGCCGGAGCGGCCGAGGTCGGGTTGCAGGATCGAGGCGGCGCGCTGTTCGATGACCCGGGCGAACTCGAACTTGGTCGTCAGCCGTTCGCCGGTGGCGATGGGGATCGACGTGCCGCGCGCCACCTGCGCCATCACTTCGGGCATGTCCGGCGGCACCGGCTCCTCGAACCAGAGCGGGTCGTAGGGCTCGATGGCCTTCGCCATGCGCAGCGCGCCCGACGCGGTGAACTGGCCGTGCGTGCCAAACAGGATGTCGGCCTTCGTTCCGACCGCTTCGCGGATTGCCTTCATCATGCGCGCCGACAGGTCGATGTCGACGAGGCGCGGCTGGTGTCCGTCGAAGGCGGTGTACGGGCCGGCCGGGTCGAGCTTCACGGCGGTGAAGCCCTGCGCGACATACTCGGCCGCACACTCGGCCGCCAGGTCGGGGTCGTTGTAGACGTTCCTCGGGCCGACATCCTCGGTGTGGACGGAGCCCTCATGCGGGTAGAGATAGGTGTATGTCCGCAGCGCCTCGTGCACGCGGCCGCCGAGAAGCTTCCAGACCGGTTTGCCGGCCTCCTTGCCGATGATGTCCCAGCAGGCGATTTCCAGCGCCGAAAAGCAGCCCATCACGGCCGCGTCGGGACGCTGCGTGAAGCCCGACGAATAGCAGCGGCGAAAGAACATCTCGATGTCGTGCGGATCCTGGCCGATGAAGTAGCGCTCGGCCATGTCCTCGATCATGCGCGCCGTCACGTGCGGCCCGAAGCTCGCATTGTAGGCCTCGCCATAGCCGACGACGCCCCCGTCGGTCGTCAGCCTGACGAAGATGAAATACTTGCCCCCGATGCCGGGCGGCGGGTTGCCCACGACCCAGGTCTTGACGTCGGTGATCTTCATGATGTCGGTCCTTCTATGCTCACCCTTGGTCCTCCAGCACGATTTCCGCGCCCTTCCACCCGGTCATGATCGCCGCCGCGTTGGTGTTTCCCGAGACGTTCGACGGAAACACCGAGGCATCGATGACGCGCAGCCCCTCCAGCCCGTGAACCCTGAGCCGCGGGGTCACGACCGAAGTCGCGGCGTCCGGTCCCATGCGGCAGGTCGAGACCGGATGATAGACGGTGCCGGAGCGCTTGCGGAAGTCGGCAACGAGGTCTTCGTCCGACTGGACCGAGGGGCCCGGCAGCACCTCTTCCGCGATTGCCGGGGCAAGCGCGGGCATGGTGGCCAGCCTGCGCAGGTATTTCACCGCGTCCAGCATCTCGGCCACGTCGTTGTTGGTCGAAAACGCATTCGGCGCGATCTTCGGCGCTTCGGCCGGATCGGCCGAGCGGATGTGGATCGCGCCGCGGCTCGACGGGCGGCAGTTCGACAGCCCGATCGAGAAGCCCGGCCAGGGGTCCGGCGACAGGATCGGCCGTTCGCCGGGGCGCGGCAGAACGGTCGAGAACACCTGGAAATAGAGCTGCATGTTGGGGCGCGGCCGTGTCTCGTCGGTGCGGAAGAAGCCGCCGCCCTGGTTCAGCGACATCGACAGCGGGCCGGAGCGGGCAAGCAGATACTGCATGCCCACCAGTGCCTTGCCCCACCACGGCCGCAGCACCTGGTTCAGCGTCTTCTGTCTGGCCTTCCAGGTGTAGTTGATGCCGAGATGATCCTGCAGGTGTTCGCCGACATTGGCGTTGGCGTGGCGCAACTCGATGCCGAGGCCTGTCAGCAGCGCGGGATCGCCGACGCCCGACAGCTCGAGCAGCTTGGGCGAGCAGACCGCGCCGGCCGACAGGATCACCTCGCGGCCGCAACGCGCCTGCACCGTCTGGCCTTTGCGCACATATTCGATGCCGACCGCCCGGCGGCCCTCAAACAGGATGCGCGAGACATGGGCGCCGGTCACCACCCGCACGTTTTTCCGCTTCATCGCCGGGCGCAGGAACGCGCGCGCGGCCGACATGCGACGGCCGTCGCGGGTCGTCAGCTGGTAGACGCCCACGCCCTCCTGGTTCTCGCCGTTGAAATCCTCGTTGAGCGGCAGTCCGGCCTGCTGGCCGGCCTCCAGATAGAGCCGCGTCAGAGGATGGACCTTGCCGCGCATGTCGCAGACGTGCAGCGGGCCGCCCCGGCTGCGCCAGTCGTTCGCGCCCGCCTCGTTGTCCTCCAGCGCCTTGAACGCCTTGAGCACCTCGTCATGGCCCCAGCCCGGGTTTCCGGCGTCGCGCCAGTCGTCATAGTCCTCGCGCGCGCCGCGCACCCACACCATGGCGTTGATCGACGACGACCCGCCGAGGATCTTTCCGCGCGGCCAGTGGTCGGCGTTGCCGGCCAGCCCCGGATCGGGTTCGGCCTTGAAATTCCAGTTCACGGCGGGATCGAAGAAGGTCTTGCCGTAGCCAAGCGGCATCTGGACATAGAAGCGCCTGTCGGTGCCGCCGGCCTCCAGCACGAGCACGGAGTACCGGCCCGAGGCCGACAGTCGCTCGGCGAGCACGCAGCCGGCCGAACCGGCCCCGACGATGATGAAGTCTGCTGTCTGCATGGCTGCGCGTCCGGCGCTCGTCCCCCTGGCGATCGATCCCGGAGACTAGACCCGCGCAGCCCCCCGCGTCTTGCCCCGGCAGCGCCGCCGGCTGTGAGAAAAACGACGGCGTGACGTGACGTGGCGCGCGTTGACGCGGCCGGGGGCGCTCGCTACCAACCGGCAGAGCCTTGAACGGAGCGGACCAGCGGCATGAGCGAGACCGAAGCGAAACTGGCGCCGACCGGCGAACTCACCTTGCGCACGCTCGCGATGCCCGCCGACGCCAACGCCGCCGGCGACATCTTCGGCGGTTGGGTCATGGCGCAGATGGACCTTGCCTGCGGCATCCGCGCCGCCGAGCGCGCCAAGGGACGCGTCGTCACCGCCGCCGTCCGCGAGATGTCCTTCGCCAAGGCGATGAAGATCGGCGACACGCTGTGCATCTATACCCACATTACCCGCGTCGGCCGCACCTCCATGACGCTGAAGGTCGAGGCCTGGGCGCAGCGCTACCTGTCGGACCTGATGGAAAAGGTCACCGACGCCGATTTCGTCATGGTCGCCCTCGATAAGGACGGGCGGCCGAAGCCGGTGCCGGTGGACGGCGCGCGGACGTGACCTCATGCTCGATGCCGCGCGTCTCCATCGTCTGCCCACCATGAACGCCGGCTGACACCCTTCACCCCGCCACCTCCAGATCGAGCACCAGCACGCCGTCGATCCCGCCTTCGGCGTTCTCGACGATCCGGGCGCCGAGCGCCCGGTGCTCCGGATGGTCCGCATAGGCTTTCAGGTCTTCCCAGCCATCGAAGTCGATGACGAAGCCGTGCATGTAGCCGCGTTCGATCCGTTCGGGACTCGCCGAACGGCCGCCGGTGAAGCCGCGCGCGCCCTGCAGCGTGTCGGTCAGCGCTGAAAGCCCGGCGTAGATGTTGGCGATTTCGTTCTCGGCCATGTCGGGTTTGAACCGGGTGAGGACGATATGGCGGATCATGGCATTTCTCCTGATGGATGGCTGGCATCGCGGCGGCCCGCGTGCGTCATGCCCGACCTGGCCGCCTGTGGCCTGTCGTCAGCCCCCATCGAACCGAACCCGCGCCGCCTCCACCCGCGCCATGTTCTTCATCGCCCAGTCGCCCAGCGCCTGAACCGGCACCAGCAGCTCCCGTCCCAGGTCGGTGAGTTCATAGTCCACGCGCGGCGGGATCGTCGGGAAGACGGTGCGGGTCACGAAGCCGTCCCGTTCAAGGCCGCGCAGGGTCGTAGTCAGCATCTTCTGCGAAATTCCGCCGATGAGCGAGCGCAACTCGTTGAAGCGCATCGGTCCCGCACCCAGCCGCGTTACAACCAGCACCGACCATTTGTCGCCGATACGCTGGAGCACATGGCCCACCGCGCGGCAGTCCTCGGTTTCTTGAAAGTGCCTCGGTTTCAAAACAGTGCCTCCTTGCGGACCGTTCAGGCAGTCTCCTAGATAGGCTAGGTATACATTTGTTACCTATTATCGTTTCCAAAGGAGACTAGCATGTCCAAACCCCGTATTGGAATAGTGATCGGCTCGACCCGCCAGGGCCGCTTTGCCGAAAAGCCAGCGCAATGGGTGGCCGAGTTGGCTCGCGTGCGAGGCGACCTCGACATTGAAATCGTCGATCTACGCGACTATCCGCTGCCCTTTTTCGAGGAGGCAGCATCGCTGGCCCGGGCGCCGGCGACGAATGAGATCGCGTTGAGGTGGCAGGCGAAAATCGGATCGCTCGACGGCTTTATCTTCACGGTGGCCGAATACAACCACGCGCCGACCGCGGTGTTGAAGAACGCAATCGACTATGCCTACAGCGAGTGGCAGAGGAAGCCGGCTGCCTTTGTCGGCTACGGCGCCGCCGGCGCCGCGCGCGCGGTTGTTCAACTGCGCAGCAATCTGAGTGTCATGCAGATGGTACCGGTGTCCACCGCCGTTCAGATCCTGATGCCGGACTTCATGTCACTCATGCAAGGCAAGGCGACACTCGGTGAAATCCCGCATCTGGAGGAGAGTGCCAAGGCCATGCTCGACCAGTTCGCGTGGTGGGCGAAGACCTTGACGACCGCCCGCGGCGCCGACGCGGCCAAGGCGCTGGCCGCCTGATCTCGACGGAGCCGCGCGGGACATGCGTCGCGTCGGGGAGGCGCCCGCCGAGGCGCTGGACCGCTTCTTCGCCGAAAGCTTTTCGGATGCGGCACGACCGCTGTGGCGACTGTGGATCGAGGCGGAAGGACTTGCCGTGCGGGATCCCGCCATGGCGGCGGCGGTCAGGTCGGCGCGGGCCCGATTGCGTGACCGGCTGACCGGGATCCTCGCTGACGGTGTTGGTCGGGGATCGTGGACACTCGTGTCGCCCCGGGCGACGGCCCTGCGGCTGGAGGCGATGCGGGATGGGCTGGCCGGCCTGCTTCTGGCGGCGGATGACGAACTCGACGCAAGGGACGCGCAGGCGTTTCTGCGCGCCACCTTCCGGTCCGATGCTTGAACGAGGCGGCCGCGGCCTGTCGCCTCAGCGGCAGGCCTTGTAGCCGTTGCGCCGCTCCTTGATGTCGAAGTGGAAGTGGTCCCGGTGCGCGGCGTCGTAGCCGGGGCCCAGCACGGTGGAGAAATAGCCGCAGGCGTCGGAGCGGACGGTGTTCAGCAAGGAGCGTTCCCGGAACGCGAACCAGCCGGGCTTGCGCACGTCGATGTCCTTGCCGTTCTTCAACTCGATCCGCATGACGTCGAGGGCGTTGCCCTTGGCGTGCTCCGAGATCGTCCGACTGCCGGCGATCTGCCGACACGAATAGCTCGATCCCTGGTGGATCGTCTTGACGCCCGAGAAGTAGCGGCGGCGCGCGGCGGGAGCCAGTTCGTCCTTGGTCCATTGCCCGAAGGCCAGCGCCATGTCGCAGGTCAGCGTCGCGGCCGGCTTCATGCCCACATTGCCCGAGAAGCCCGACACCTCCACCGGCCAGTCGATGCCGCAGGAGGCGCTGTCGCGAATCGGCGCGATGTCGCGGAAGCGCACGCCGAGCCGCTTCAGCTGCCGCCGGCACTGCACCTCGTCGGCCGGCATGACGGCCTCGCTCGACAGCGGAGCGTTGAGCCGCGGGTATCCCGCCATGAAAGGGTTCGACGGAACCAGCGCCTGCAGGCCCCGGCTGGGCACGGCCGCGGTCCTGACGCCGACGTCGACGTCCGGCCGCAGCGTGTCCGCCACCGAGCAGGCCGACAACGCGGTCAACCCCGCCACGAAAAGGCTCAAGACCGCTATGGCGCGCGGGCGCGTGGCGACCCGGGCGCCACGTCGAAGGCTGAGGAACGACTTACGCATGAACTTCGGTTCCCGTCCGATAGCCCCTGAGCATAAGGGCCAAGGGTAAAGGAAAGCTCAGCGGTCGCGTTCATGCCCGTGGCGGAAGCAAGGCGTGCGGCGCGTTATCCGGGCGCGTCTCGTCCGAGGTTCGAATCGTTCCAGCGGGTTGCGGACAAGAGCTTACATCCAGAGTCAGCCGCGCGGCGACTTCACGCCCCCAGCGCTTCCAGCCCTTCCTCCAGCCAGTCGGCCAGCATGGGCAGGCCGAGCAGATAGGTGGCGGTGCGCTTGTTGGCGCGTTCGCGGGCGGCCGCCACCGCGTCGGCCCATTCGGCCGCGTCGTAGTCGCCGCGTCCGACCCAGACGAGGGCGACAAGGTCGGCGGCCTCGTCGACGTTCAGGTCGGCGATCAGCTCGCGCAGTTCCTCGGTCGTCAGGTCTTCCTCTTCCTCCTCGGCCAGCCCGTCATGATGGTGGCCGGCGTGGGTGTCCTCGAGTTCCACCTCGCGTTCGGCTCCGTCATGGTAGTCGTCGTTGATGCCCGCGCTGATGGCCTTGGCCTTGAGGATGAACAGGCGTACCGTGTCCGGGTCGATCGCCAGATCCCAGGTCTTCTCGACGGACTTGCGCACCGGCTTCTCCTTGTTCTCGTGCGGGACTTCGGCCCCTGAGGCATAATGTCGACAACACGGTGCGCTGGCAATCTTCCTTGGGGCGCGCCTGCCGTTGACAGAGCGGCGGGGGCGGACGAAAGCTGCCACCCGCTTTCCCTCCCTCCCGGACGTGTCCATGACCGCGCTGCTGTCGCCGAAGGTTCTGCCCATCCTGCTCCTGATTGCCTCCAACGTCTTCATGACCTTCGCGTGGTACGGCCATCTCAAGTTCAAGACATCCGCGCTGTGGATCGTCGTGGTGGCAAGCTGGGGCATCGCCTTCTTCGAGTACTGGCTGGCCGTGCCGGCCAACCGTCTCGGACACCAGGTCTACTCGGCGGCCGAACTGAAGACGATCCAGGAGGTGATCACGCTGTCGGTCTTCGCGGTGTTCTCGGTGCTCTACCTGAAGGAGAGTTTCACCGTGAACCACCTGATCGGCTTCGCGATGATCGCGGGCGGCGCGGCGGTGATCTTCCGGGCGTAGTCTCACCGGCCCCCCGCTCCCGCGGTGCTGGCCCCATTTGATCCGTCACGTCAAAGTGACCGCGCCGCGAAGCGGGTTTGGATTATCGTCTTCGCTGGCGCGCCGTGCGCGGGATCGAACCGAAGGATGTCTCCTATGCTGAAAGCGTTCATGCGCGGCGCCACGCTGGCCGCAGTCGGACTGGCGATGTCATCCGCGCCGGTCCTTGCCGCCGGCGGCGAGAGCAGCACGCCCACCTGCCCGAAGGGACAGGTCTACAACTCCTCAAAGCAGAAATGCGAGCCCAAGACGAGCGCGGTCGATCCGCGGTCGCTGTTCGAGACCGGTCGGGCGCTGGCCTATTCCGGTCGCTACGAGGAGGCGATCGAGACGCTGAAGCTCGCCTACGACGCCAGGCATCCCGGCGTCTTCAACATGCTCGGCTATTCCTATCGCAAGCAGGGCAAGCTGCTGGTGGCGCTCGGCTATTACGAGGAGGCACTGCGGCTCGACCCCGACCATGTACTGACGCGAGAGTATCTCGGCGAGGCCTATCTCCAGATGGGCGACCTGGCCTCGGCGCGCGAGCAGCTCGGCGAGATCGAGAAGCGGGCAGGGCGCTCGAGCGCCGAACATGCCGAACTCTCCAGGCACATCGCCGCCTTCGAGGCTGCGAACGGCTGAAGCCTTCGCGGCCCTTCCGCGTCGTCGCGGGAGGGCGCCGGGTGCTCCGAACCATCCACGCGCGCGACATCTTGCTCGGCGATCCTCGCGGATCGCAGCCGCGCGGCGCGGCCAGCCGGATCGGTGGCCTGTTCGATCCGGCACGCCGCCGTTACGATTCTTGCGCAAGCACATGATCCGGCCGGCAAGGACGTGTATCCTGCTTTCGGCGGGGAGTGCGAATCAGGCGCATGCGGGGCGACAACGACAATCCGGATGTCGGAGCGGGCGGGCCATTCCTGCCCTCGGCGATCGCGCTTTTCCTGCCGATGATCCTGATCGTCGGCGGGTACGCGGCGACTTTCCTGGCATTGTGGCTTTTCGGGCTCGGCGACGGCACGCTCGCCCGGCTCTGCCTTCTGGTGCTGGCGCTCGGCGGACCGTTTCTGGCCGCGCACGCCGTGCTTCGCCGCTTCACGATCCGTATCGACGTCATGCCGCATGCGGTCTATGTGCACACGGGGTTTCCGCGCAAGGCGCCTGTCGAGATACCCTATGCGCTGATCGGGCGCCTGACGCTGAAGCGGGGGCCGATCGGCCGACTGACCGGTTCCGGGACGCTGATTTTCGACGTCGCCGGCGGCACGCGGATCGAGGCCGCCGACATCGCGCGCCCGGGCGAGGCGCTTCGGGTCATCGGGCGGCTGGTCGAACACGCGGCGTTTGTCTTCGTTCCCGAGGCTGATGCCATGGAACCGGACGGTTCCCGCTCCGTTCTTCGGGGCTGAAGGCGGCTGATCGATCACATTCATATTTTGCAGGTGAAAATCGGTCGGCTCGCTGCTATATTGCGGCGGCTTAGATGGTGCGGCTCCGCTGGCAAAGGCTTGCGGACCGTTTTCTTTTTGTGCCTGGCGGGGGCTGCTTTGCATCCCGCGGCAGGCGCCGGCGAAGGAAAGGTCGCGTAGATGAACAAGGTCCCGATGACCGTAGGCGGATTCCATTCGCTCAAGGAGGAATTGCGCTGGCGCCAGCAAGAGGAGCGTCCCCGGATCATCGAGGCGATCTCCGAGGCGCGTGCCCATGGCGACCTGTCGGAGAACGCCGAATATCATGCGGCCAAGGAGCAGCAGAGCCTCAACGAAGGTCGCGTCGGCGAACTTGAGGATCTGATCGCGCGCGCCGAGGTCATCGACGTGTCCAAGCTTTCCGGCGACAAGGTCAAGTTCGGCGCCACCGTCGTCATCATCGACGAGGACACCGAGGAAAAGAAGCGCTACCAGATCGTGGGGGACCAGGAGGCGGACGTGAAGAGCGGTCGCATTTCCATTTCCTCGCCGATCGCGCGTGCCCTCATCGGAAAGGGCGTGGGCGATGCGATCGAGGTCAACGCGCCAGGCGGTGCCAGAGGCTACGAGATCGTCGACATCACCTTCGGTTGAGACCGGCTCCGTCGTGGACACCAACGACGCGCCAAGACCGGACTTTTTGCCCCTCGACGATGTCGAGGTCATCGCGCCCAACCTGAAACGTCGCCTGTCCGGCGTCACCAGCACGATCGTGCAGCTGGTGCCGGAGCAGGCGCGTTCGTTGCGCATCGCGACGTTCGGCCCGGGCCTCCCGGAAGGGCTGCCCCGATTGCGCCTTCGCGATCTGCCGGCGCTCTGGCGCCGGCCACCCGGGCGACCGTTTCGGATCTGGCATGCCCGGCGCAACAACGAGATGGTCGCGGGGCTGATCCTGCGCGACGTGCTGCGGGCGCCCCTGCGTGTGGTGTTCACCTCCGCCGGTCAACGGCGCCACACGCGGTTCACACGCTGGCTGCTGCGTCGGATGGATGCCGTGATCGCGACCAGCGCGATTTCCGGCGCGTTCCTCGACGTGCCCTACACCGTCGTGCGCCATGGCGTCGATGCCGAGCAGTTCCGTCCACCGTCTTCACCCGGCGGCGATTTTGCCGACATGGGCCTTCCTGGGCGCTACGCCATCGGCTGTTTCGGTCGCGTTCGACATCAGAAGGGGACGGATCTCTTCGTCGATGCCATGATCGGGCTCCTCCCGCGCCATCTTGACTGGACGGCGGTCATCGCCGGGCGAGTCACGGCCGAGAACGCCGATTTCGCTGCCGACCTGAAGCGCCGGATCGCCGAGGCCGGTCTGACGGACCGCATCGTGTTTCTGGGCGAGGTTCCCGACATCAAGGCCTGGTTCCGCCGCCTGACCCTGTTCGTCGCGCCGTCGCGCAACGAGGGTTTCGGGCTGACCCCTCTCGAGGCGATGGCATGCGGGGTGGCCTGCGTCACCAGCGACGCGGGCGCCTATGCCGAAATGGTGGAACGGGACGTCACCGGCCAGGTGGTGCCCGCCGGCGAAGGCGCAGCGCTTCGCGGCGCGATCGAGCCCTACCTCGCCGACCCGCGGCGCGCGCTCGCGCACGGACGTGACGCATTGGCCCATGTTCGGACGGTGTTTCCGCTTTCGGGCGAGGCCGCCGGTATCCGCGCGGTCTACGAACGTGTCTGGAGCGGCGCGCGGCCATTGGACGTGCTGATCGTCGCCCGCGCCAATCGCTACGGTCTGGAGCGCGACGCAAGGCTGTTGCGTTCGGCCCTTGGACCGGAGCGAACGGCCTATGCCGCCACCCGCACACGCGGGCTCGTGTCCTGGCTGCTGCGCCGTCAGCACGCGCCCACGATCCTGCATCTCGAACGGGTCCATCCTGGGTGGATCTCGGCTGCGGCGCGCAACCTGCTTTTGCCGAACCAGGAACGTTTTCCACGCCGCCACATCAACCGTCTCGGCGATGTCGACCTTGTCTTGGCCAAGACCCACCACGCCGCCGGTATCTTTTCCGCGCTCGGCCGGCCAACGGCGTATTTCGGGTTCACCTCGATGGACCGCCAGGATCCATCGGTCCCAAAGAACTGGATGCGCTTCCTTCATCTTGCGGGGGGAAGCACGCTGAAAGGAACCGAGGACATCGTGGCCCTCTGGCGCGCGCATCCCGAATGGCCGGAGCTCGTGGTCATTCAGAAGGCCGAGCATGCGTCGGCCGCCATCGCGCCGAACATCACGCTCCTTCCGGGCTATCTGTCCGACAGCGATCTTCGCTGGCAGCAGAACGCCTGTGGTATCCATCTGTGTCCGTCCCGCGCCGAGGGGTGGGGTCACCATCTCGTCGAAGGGTTGTCGGTCGGAGCGGTGGTGGTGACGACGGACGGGCCACCGATGAACGAGATGGTGATCCCGGGTTGCGGCATTCTCGTCCCCGTTGCCTCTTCAACCCAGCGCCATCTTGGCACTTGCTATCATGTCGACACGTCCGCGCTTGAGCGTTCGATCGAGACTCTTCTCGCCATGACCGACGAGGAAAAGGCGACGATCGGTTCGGTCGCGCGGCGCCGATACGAGGAAATCGCGACCGGCTTCGC
This sequence comes from Mesorhizobium sp., assembly GCA_051860465.1. Taxonomy (GTDB): domain Bacteria; phylum Pseudomonadota; class Alphaproteobacteria; order Rhizobiales; family Rhizobiaceae; genus Aquibium. The sequence goes on along the minus strand of JBHYDY010000007.1, from coordinate 15,508 downwards.
CGAGCGGGTCAGATCCGTCGTCTTTTGAGCACGGCGCCCGTGCGCGGCGCTCAGGGCTCATCGGGGACGTCGGGACCCGATCGAAGGCGATGCAGCTTGGCTTCCGTCAGGAAGACGTAGATTCCAAGATGCGCTGGATGGATGAAGCCTGGAACGCCGCAGCCTGATCCGGTCGTGGTCGAGACGACGTGGCTACCGGCCTCCGACGCCGTCTCCGTAGAGCAATGGGGAAAAGGGTTCCGGGTCGATCTGGCCCGTGCATTCGAAGTATTTTTGGAGGACGAGGAGCGAGGCGAGGCGCTCGCGGTTCTCGTCCCTGAACTGATCCACATGCCGGTTTGCGTGCGAGATGATCGACCGGACCAGGTCAGGATTGGCCTCGCAATCCGCGATCTTGTCGTCCAGGTCGGCGAAATCGTCGCGCAGTTCGACGTAATGCACGCCGGCTTCGAGCTGGCCTTCCAGGAACCACGTTTCGAATTTCGGTTTCGGCATCAGGCAGATCGACTGCGAGGCCATGATCCATTTCAGGTTCGTTGCGACGTCATTGCCTTCGACGGAAATGACATAGCGATAGGCCAGCTGGTCGCGCACGGACAGGAAGCGCTTGTTCAAGTTCGCGTACCGGCTGTCGCTGTAGCCGATGTCATGGTCAGGACGGGTCGCGTATCGCTCGGCCAGGCGCTTGCGGGCCGGGTTGTTTTCGACGCCGCGCCAGACGGCACAGGGCCGCTTGTCCTCGAACCGCCGATGGTCCGTCGGCAGATCGTAATGGCGCAGGCGGTCGAGCTTCATCACGACGGCATTGGCGTTGTCGGCCTGGATGGGGCGGCTCTTCACGATGGTCGGCTCGGGCGGAACCTTGGTGACGTCTCCGAAGCGGTGGCGGATTTGCCGGTGCGGGCCGAAGTGCTTGGCGTCGATCTTGAGGTCGAAATAGTAGTAGGATCTCTTGCGCGGAATCGACCGGACCGGGTGCATTCCGGCCGTATCCGACCCTGAGGCCATTCGGTTGTAGGCGCGGACGCGCGCGAAGAGGTCAGCCGCGTCGTCCGGCCTCCCGGCCAGGTGCTGAAACAACACGCGGCGCTTCGCCTCGAAGCGGGCGTAAGGCATCAGGTCGCGCAGGATGCCTGTCGTGTAGTAGGCGATGCGGCCGGTCGTCCGACGAAGCTGTTGCTGCAAGGGGTTCTATCCATTCGGCCGCATGGTCATATCGCCACCAGTCCCTCGTCCTTCACCTGGCGGATGGTGAGGGCGGTGCGCACGGTGTCGACGTTCGGGGCGGCTGTGAGACCCGACAGAACGAACTCCTGGAAGCTCGACAGGTCCTTGGCCACGCAATGCAGGAGGAAATCCGTCTCGCCCGACATCATCCAGGCGCGGCGCACGATCGACCAGCCCTGGGCGAGATCGGCAAAGGCCCGGATATCGCCCTCGGACTGCCGATGAAGTCCCACGAGGCAGAAGGCGACGACGCCGTAGCCGAGCGCGGGGGCATTGAGCATTGCGCGATAACCGCGAATGACGCCGCTTTCCTCCAGCCGCTTGACGCGCCTGAGGCAGGGCGGCGCGGAGATCCCGACGCGGCGCGACAGTTCAACGTTCGTCATCCGCCCGTCGTTTTGCAGTTCACGCAGAATCTTCCAGTCGGTCGCGTCGAGATCTGCCTTCATGGCGTCTGCTTCTTCCCGTGGTCCGGCGCGCAACAATCTGTCGCGATCGCTGACATACGCGAAAGCCGAATGCGAGCCAAGATGGGGCTGGCGAGGGAAAGACGGTCCGACGCGTTCACCGTAAAGCGGCGGAGAAATCGTGGGGTATCGAAGGGTCACCTGTGGGAATCGACCTTGCGCCCTTGCGCGGGACCGCCCCTGAACCTTAGATCAGCACAAGGAAGAGACCCCGTTTCCGCGTGGCGCGGAAATGGGCTGCTTCGCGTTTGCGCAGAAGGGATCGCGTCATGGCAACCAGGCACGCGCCGGTCATCATCATAGGCTCCGGCCCCGCCGGCTACACGGCGGCCATCTACGCCGCGCGCGCGATGCTGAAGCCAATGCTGATCGCCGGCATGCAGCAGGGCGGCCAGTTGATGATCACGACCGACGTCGAGAACTATCCGGGCTTTGCCGATCCGATCCAGGGGCCCTGGCTCATGGAACAGATGATGAAGCAGGCCGAGCATGTCGGCACCGACATGGTCGCCGACATCATCGTCGAGGCCGACATCGCGCGCCGGCCGTTCCGGCTCAGGGGCGATTCGGGCACCGAGTACACCTGCGACGCGCTGATCATCGCCACCGGCGCGCAGGCCAAGTGGCTCGGCATCGAGAGCGAGGAGACCTACAAGGGCTTTGGCGTGTCGGCCTGCGCCACCTGCGACGGCTTCTTCTATCGCGGCAAGGATGTGGTGGTGATCGGCGGCGGAAACTCGGCGGTCGAGGAGGCGCTTTACCTGTCGAACCTGGCCAGGTCGGTTACGGTTGTCCATCGCCGTGACGAGTTCCGTGCCGAGCGCATCCTGCAGGAGCGCCTGTTCAGGAAGGACAACGTCAAGATCCTCTGGGACACCGAGGTGGACGAGATCGTCGGCGAACCCGGCAAGGTTCCGATGCCGCCGTCGGTCAACGGCATTCGCCTGCGCAACCGCAAGAGCGGAGACGTGTCCAGCCTGCCGATCGACGGCGTCTTCGTGGCGATCGGGCATGCGCCGGCGGTCGAGCTCTTCGTCGGCAAGCTGAAGCAGAAGCCGAACGGCTACCTGTGGACCGCGCCGGACTCCACGCGAACCGACGTTCCCGGGGTCTTCGCAGCCGGCGACGTGACGGACGATATCTACCGGCAGGCGGTCACCGCCGCTGGATTGGGTTGCATGGCCGCCCTCGAGGCGGAAAAGTATCTGGCGGAGATCGAGACGCATCGCGAAGCGGCCGAATAGGCGGTTCCGCGGACCGGAAGGATATCATGGTGCCATTCGATTGGGACAAGCTGCGGGTGTTTCACGCCGCGGCCGAAGCGGGGTCGTTCACCCATGCCGCCGAACGGCTGAACCTGTCCCAGTCGGCGATCTCGCGTCAGGTCAGCGCACTGGAGCACGACATCGGCGTGCCGCTGTTCCATCGCCATGCCCGCGGGCTGGTGCTGACCGAGCAGGGCGAACTCCTCTATCGGACCGCGCACGACGTTCTCATGCAGCTCGACACGGTTCGCTCCCAGCTGCTCGAGACCACCGAGAAGCCGTCCGGCGTGCTGCGGATCACGACCACCGTCGGCCTGGGCGCCGGTTGGCTGACCCAGCGCGTGCAGGAGTTCCTCGATCTCTATCCGGAGGTTCAGGTTCAGCTCCTGCTCGCCAACGAGGAGCTTGACCTGACGATGCGCCAGGCGGACTGCGCCATTCGCCTGCGCCAGCCGCAGCAGCCCGACCTGATCCAGCGCCGGCTCTTCACCGTGCACCTGCATGTCTATGCCGCGCCGGCCTACCTCGATCGTCACGGCAAGCCCAGCACCGTCGAGGACCTGGCCCACCACAGGCTGGTCACCTTCGGCGAGCCGGTGCCGCTCTTCCTCAGGGACCTGAACTCGCTCCAGACCTTCGGCATGCCCGATGGCTCCAAGCGGACCGCCTCGCTGCAGATCAACGACCTCATGTCGATCCGGCGCGCGGTGAAGACGGGGGCCGGCATCGCGATGCTGCCCGACTACATGGTCGACAAGGATTCCGGGCTCGTCCAGATCCTGCCCGAGATGGAGGTGCCGTCCTTCGACACGTTCTTCGTCTATCCCGAGGCGATGAAGAACCAGGCCAAGCTGAAGGCGTTTCGCGATTTCCTGTTCTCCAAGGCGCGCAGCTGGGCCTATTGAGGCGCGTTCACGGGCGGCGTCTGCTTCGCCTCGGCACTGCTTGCAGATTGCGCATCTGCATCCGTTGCTTGCCGATTGCCCAGTTGCCGCATTAATGCATGGGTGAATTGCAAATCAGTTGCTTGCCAAAGTGGCAGTACGAGCCGATATAACCATCATCTCGTGAGCGCATTCCTCCTCCCATTGGCGCTTGCGAGTGTTCCCCTCTGGAGGTTTTGCCGTTTACGGCACTCCAACAACTCGGGCCGGTTCTTCGTGAGCCGGCCTTTTTTTCTGCCTGGATTCCAGACGAAGACCGACGTTCCATTGCCGGCGTGACGGTTTCTGACCTTCGACCGGGTCGGTTGCTCGGGGAGAGGCCGGGCCCTGTGGCCGGCATTGGTACGGTCTCTCGCCGTCGAGGCCCGCGGAGAGCCCCGCCACCTGATGCCCATGCCCGTTGAACGGCAGCGTCGGCACCAATTCGCCGGTGCGCGGGATCCGCTCATGCGCCTGGCTCCAGCGCGGATGCGGCACATCCGGGTTCACGCTGGCCCGGAAGCACGAGGCCGGGCAGGGCGGTCGAGGCGATCGCTCCGCCGAGGCCGGCCAGCAACCTCCACCGCTTGAAAAACGCGTGCTCCGGCGTCGCTGCGCTGTCCGGCAACGCGCAGGGCGCCCCCTTGGCGATGACGACCATCCGTTCGCTCCCGCGAAAGCCGCTGCCTTGGAAGACAGGAGCCGAGCGCAAGCGGCAGGCAACTCATCCGCGATCAATTCCGCGTGGCGCGCGGTTCGAAAACCCCGTCAGGCCTTCGTGATCGCTGCGGGATCCAGCCCCGCCAGCGCCTCTTTCTGCGCCGCCGTCAACGGCAGGTGCGGCGGCAGAAGCCGCTCGAAGGCAGCGTCGCCATGCAGCCGCGCCACCATGTGCTTGACGGCGGGAATGAGCGGGACCGAGGAAATCGCCGCGCGGGAATCGCCGGCCGCCTTCAGCAGGCCGGCGTCGGCGCGGTTGGCCCACAGCTTCGCCACCAGCGGCGCGGTGACGCTGACGGTGGCCGAGATGCAGCCGGCATAACCGTCGGTGTCGGCCTTCGCCAGGGCGGTCTCGCTGCTTGGAAAGACGTCGAAACCCTCGATCCGGGCGATCTCTGCGGCGTAGGCCAGGTCACCCGAACTGTCCTTGGCGCCGACGATCCGCTCGGGGAACGCCGCGCGCAGCCGCGCGCAGAGTTCCGGCGAAAAGCGCAGACCGGTCATCTGCGGGAAATTGTAGAGATAGATCGGGATCGGCGCGTCGGCGGTCCCCGTGACGACCCGCTCGAACCAGGCGAAGAGCCCGTCGTCGGCAACGCCCTTGTAATAGTAGGGCGGCAGGATCAGCGCGGCGGCGAAGCCCTGCGCATGAGCGAAACGGGTCAATTCGATCGTCGTCGCCAGATCCGGCGCGCCGGTGCCCACCATCATCCGGGCGCGGTCTAGTGATTGCGCCGCCGCGACCATCACCGCCTTGCGCTGGCTCGCGGAAAAGGAGTTTGCCTCGCCGGTGGTGCCGAGCACGTTGAGCGCATCGCAGCCGTTGTCGAGCGCCCAGGCGGCATGGCGCAGGAAACGGACGAGATCGGGCTCGCCCGCCTCCGTCACGGGCGTGGGCACGGCGGCGATCACGCCGGTCAGTCTGGTTGTCGGCATGGGCTTGTCGTTTCCTCGGTCTGCTCGTTCTTTCGTGGCCGGCTCGATTGCATCCGTCGGCCCGCGCGGCGACCATACAGCGTTCGGACTGCGGGAATGAAGTGTCGTTTTGCGTCGGCTGCATTGCCGTGGCGGCATCGTGCCGATCGCCCTTTTCCAGGGGAAATGACAGAAAAATGCGGCCTGATTGCCCATTGCGGGGTTGTCGATAGCCGGATTTGCACTTTCTCTCTTGGCAAGGAGCCTGATCGCGGCAAGATTGGGTCCCAATCGGGTGATCGCCCGCATGGGCGGACGCCGCAACGTCGGGGGCATGGTTTGAGTGACGTTCTATTGCTGACGCTTGGCGTTCTGGCCTGCTTCCAGCTCAAGCATTATGCCGCCGACTATCTGCTCCAGACCCCGTGGATCATCGCGGGAAAAGGGCATCTCGACCGGCCCGGCGGCTATGTCCACGCCGGCATCCATGCCGTGCTGTCGGTGCCGGCGCTGCTGCTGGCCGGGCTCGACCTGCCGAAGGTCGCGGCGCTGTGCGCGGCCGAGTTCGCCGTGCATTTCGCCATCGACCACAGCAAGGCGCTGCTCTCCCGCGGCAGCAAGAAAGGGCCGACCACGGCCGCCTTCTGGGCGTTGCACGGGGGCGACCAGTGCATCCACCATCTGACCTATCTCGTGATGACCGCCGTCGCGATTCTCTGGGCGGCGACCTGATCCATAACGCGGATCCGCCGTCCAACGCTCGATGCTTTCGCCATGGACCGCCTCATGGCGGTTTCTCGCGTCTGGGCCGGACGGTCGACATCGCGCGCGTTGGCCCCCGTGGTGCCGGCGCGGGCCTCCGACCGACCTGGCACAGACCGGCCAGGAGAAGGCGTTTCGACAGCCCGTCAATCGGACAGTGCAAAAAAATGCATATGAGCGGCCTCTCTCGCTTGCGACTCGAGCAGCCATGATGCATGATATCGCATCTCGCGCGGAGGTGACCAAGGCGCGCGTGCAAGGATAGACTTCATCGGGAGGATGAGTTGAACCCAGCGAACGGCAACGCCGCCGGCTACTTCGTCGATCGCCATGTCGAGGAAGGGCGCGCCGACAAGCCCGCCTTCATCGAATGCGGAACGGGCGGGCGCAGGCTCACCTACGGTCAGCTGGCCGCAGAATCCGGTCGCATGGCCGATCTTTACCGCCGCCACGGCATCGAGCCGGAAAGCCGCGCTGCGATGATCGTGCTCGACCAGATCGAGTTCCCGATCATCTTCTGGGGCAGCCTGAAGGCGGGCGTCGTTCCGGTGCCGCTCAACACGCTCCTGTCATCCGACTATTACGAGATCATCCTCAACGACAGCCGGGCAAAGGCGCTCTTCGTTTCGGCCGAGATCCTGCCGTCGGTCGCGCCGCTGCTGTCCCGGTTGACGCACCTGAGGGCGGTCTTCGTCATCGGCGGGGCGCCGGGGGATCATTTTTCCTTCGCCGATGAGCTGGCCGCCGGCCCGACCGCGGGAACGGTGGAAGCCGAGGCCGACGAGTGCGCCTTCTGGCTCTATTCCTCCGGTTCGACCGGGCGTCCCAAGGGCGTGCGCCACGTCCATGGCAGCCTGAAGGCGACCTCCGACACGTTCGGGGCCCAGGTGCTCGGCATCCGCGATAACGACACGGTTCTGTCGGCCGCCAAGCTCTTCTTCGCCTATGGCCTCGGCAACGCCATGACGTTCCCGATGGCTGTCGGGGCGACGGCGGCGCTGTTTCGGACCCGTCCGACGCCCGCCGACATGTTTTCGGCCATGGCCGACATCCGCCCGACCATCTTCTGCGGCGTTCCGACGCTTTATGCCGGGATGGTCGCTCACATGGGCCGGGAGAAGCCCGCCGGTCTCGACCGGCTGCGCCTGTGCGTCTCGGCCGGGGAGGCGCTTCCGGCCGAGATCGGCAACCGCTGGAACGCGCTCACCGGCACCGACATCCTCGACGGGGTCGGTTCGACCGAGATGCTGCACATCTTCCTGTCCAACGCGCCGGGCAACATCGTCTACGGCACCTCGGGCGTCGCGGTTCCCGGCTACCGGGTGCGGCTCGTCGACGAGGCCGGCCGCGAGGTCGGCGATGGCGAGGTCGGCGAGTTGCTGGTCGACGGGCCGTCGGCCGCCGACGGCTACTGGAACCAGCGCGACAAGAGCCGCTCGACCTTCGAGGGCCGATGGACCCGCACCGGCGACAAGTACGAGCGTACCGCCGACGGCCGCTTCGTCTACTGCGGTCGCACCGACGACATGTTCAAGGTGTCGGGCATCTGGGTGTCGCCCTTCGAGGTGGAGCAGGCTCTGGTCTCGCACCCCGACGTGCTGGAGGCCGCGGTCGTCGCGCACAGGGACGAGGCAGGCCTCGACAAGCCGCGCGCCTTCGTCGTGCTCAAGAACGGCCATGCGCCCGAGAACCTGTCGGAGTCCTTGAAGGAACACGTCAAGGAAAAGGTCGGGGCATGGAAATATCCGCGCTGGATCGAGATCGTTCCGGACCTGCCGAAGACGGCGACCGGCAAGGTGCAGCGGTTCAAGCTCAGGGAAGGAGCATGACATCATGTGGCAAGACGGCGGGAGCCTGACACTCGACATCGACGGCGTGACGCTCGAAGGCCGCTGCTTCGGCCCGGCGCCGGACAGCGCGCCCACCGTCGTTCTGCTGCACGAGGGCCTGGGCTGCGCCGCTCTCTGGCGCGATTTTCCCGCGAGGCTTGCCGCCGCCAGCGGCTACGGCGTCTTCGTCTTCTCGCGCCAGGGCTACGGCCAGTCGGATCCGGCCGTCCTGCCGCGTCCCGTCGACTATATGACAAGCGAAGCCATCGACGTTCTGCCGAAGGTGCTGGACGCCATCGGTTTCCGCTCCGGCGTTCTGGTCGGCCATTCCGACGGCGCCTCGATCGCCGCGATCTATGGCGGGTCCGTGCAGGATCACCGCGTGCGCGGTCTCGTGCTGATGGCGCCGCATTTCTTCACCGAGCCCGCGGGGCTGGCCTCGATCGAGAGGGTCGGCGAGGCCTTCGACAACGGCGACCTGCGGGCGCGGCTGGCGAAGTATCACAAGGATGTCGACAACGCCTTTCGTGGCTGGAACGACGCCTGGCTCGATCCGGCCTTCAAGGACTGGAACATCGAGGAGGTGATCGCCTACATCCGCGTGCCGGTGCTGGCGATCCAGGGCAAGGACGACGAGTACGGCACCCGCGCCCAGATCACCGCGCTGGAGACGCAAAGCTACAATCCCGTCGACGTCGCGATGCTCGACGATTGCGGCCACGCACCGCACATCGAGCATCCCGAACGGACCCTGTCGCTCATCGCCGACCATCTCGCGCGACTCGACCGCATCGAGGCGGCGAAGGCCGAGGCGGCATGACGGCGGCGCTGCGGCCGAACCCGCCGACGGCGATCGCGGCCTTGCCGCTTCCCGCGCAACCCTTCGTGCCCGGTCGCGGTCGGCGGCCGGAGGAGGGGCTCTTCATCGCCATCGCCGACCGCGCGCCCGGCCGCACCGACACGGCGTCCTGGCAGGCCAACGAGGCCTGGCTCTATGGCTTCCGGCTCTACGAGGAGGGCTTCTTCTGGGAGGCGCACGAGGTCTGGGAGCCGGTCTGGATGGGATCCGCGCCCAACAGCGCCGAGCGCCATCTCGCGCAGGGCCTGATCCAGCTCGCCAATGCATGCCTCAAACTGAACATGGGGCGCAAGCGCGCGGCGCTGCGGCTCGTGCGAGACGCCGGTCTGCGGCTCGCCGAAGCCGGCACGTCGCCGCTGATGGGGGTGGCTCCCGGCCATGTTCTCGCCGCCACCTGCGCCTTTGCTCTGCGCATCGAGGCTCATGCCGGCGACGACCTCCGCGCGCTGCTTCCGGCGCGTCCGGTCCTGCAGCCGGCGTAGATAGGCATTATAATGCATATATCTCGGCGAGAAAGCTGCAAAATAAAGCGTAAAAGTTCCGTGATCAGCCAAATTGGCGCTATCATGTCGCAAGATAATGCACTATGGTGCGTTTCACTCGAGATCCCAGGGAGTTGGATGTGTCCAAGGTGATCGATTTCCAGACCGACCCGTCGAAGTACCGCCACTGGAAGATCCGCCACGACGGCGAGGTCGCCTATCTCAGCATGGACGTCGACGAGACCGGCGGCCTGTTCGAGGGTTACGAGCTGAAGCTCAACTCCTACGACCTCGGCGTCGACATCGAACTCGCCGACGTCGTCCAGCGCATGCGCTTCGAGCATCCGGAGGTGAGGGCGGTCGTTCTCCAGTCGGGCAAGGAGCGGGTGTTCTGCGCCGGCGCCAACATCCGCATGCTGGGCGGCGCCACCCACGCGCACAAGGTCAATTTCTGCAAGTTCACCAACGAGACCCGCAACACCTTCGAGGCGGCCGGCGCCGAATCGGGCCAGTCCTACATCGCGGCCGTGCGCGGCGCCTGCGCCGGCGGCGGCTACGAACTCGCGCTCGCCTGCGACCACATCATCCTGACCGACGACGGCACGTCCTCCGTCGCTCTCCCGGAAGTGCCGCTGCTCGCCGTCCTGCCCGGCACCGGCGGTCTCACCCGCGTCACCGACAAGCGCAAGGTCCGCCGCGACCATGCCGACGTGTTCTGTTCCATCGAGGAAGGCATCAAGGGCAAGCGCGCCAAGGACTGGAAGCTGGTCGACGAGGTCGTCGCCAATTCGAAGTTCGACGAGACGGTCGCCGCCCGTGCGAAGGAGTTCGCCGCGAAGTCCTCCCGCCCGTCGGATGCGAAGGGCATCGCGCTCACGCCGCTCGAGCGCCGCTTCGGCGACGACGGCTCCGTCACCTATTCGAGCGTCGAGGTCGAGATCGACCGCGCCAAGCGCATCGGCCGCGTCACCATTCACGGGCCGAAGGACGCCGGCCCCGACAGCATCGAGGCGCTCCATGCGCAGGGCGCGGCGGCCTGGGTGCTGCGGGTGGCGCGCGAGCTCGACGACGCGATCCTGCATCTGCGCAACAACGAGATGGAGATCGGCGTGCTCGTCTTCCGCGCGCAGGGCGATCCCGAACTCGTCGCCGCGCAGGAGGCGTTCCTCATCGCCAATCGCGCCGACTGGCTGGCCAACGAGATCCTGCTCTACTGGAAGCGCGTGCTGAAGCGCGTCGACCTGACGTCTCGGTCGCTGGTGGCGCTGGTCGAGCCGGGCTCGTGCTTTGCCGGCATGCTTGCCGAACTGCTGTTTGCCGTCGACCGCTCCTACATGGCCGAAGGCGATTTCGACGGCGACAACCGCCCGGTCGCCTCGATTACCCTGACCCAGGGCAATTTCGGCCTCTACCCGATGTCGAACGACCTGACGCGGCTGCAGACCCGCTTCCTTGGCGATCCCCACAAGGTCGACGAGGCGCAGGACCGGGCCGGCGAGGCGCTGGAGGCCTTCGACGCCAACGAGCTCGGCCTCGTCACCTTCTGCTTCGACGACATCGACTGGGAGGACGAAGTGCGGATCTTCCTCGAGGAACGCGCCTCGTTCTCGCCCGACGCCATGACCGGCATGGAGGCGAACTTGCGCTTCCCCGGTCCCGAAACGATGGAAACGCGCATCTTCGGCCGTCTCACAGCCTGGCAGAACTGGATTTTCCAGCGCCCCAACGCGGTCGGCGAAACCGGCGCGCTCAAGCGCTACGGCACCGGCGTGCGCGGTGACTACGACATGAAGCGTGTCTAGCGAATGGGGAGTGGCGATCGTCTGCTTTCGCCACTCGCCGTTCGCATAAGGCCGCAACCGAACCATTCCGCGGAGGAACTCCATGCTCGACCTCATCAACGTCTCCTACGACACCCAGATCCCGAACAATGTCGGGCTGTCCTCCGACAAGCGCGTGCTCAAGGCGCTGGAGAAGTGGCATCCGGGCTACATCAACTGGTGGAACGACCTGATCCCGCAAAAATTCCAGGAATCGCTGGTCTACCTGCGCACCGCGATCTCGGTCGATCCCAAGGGCTGGGCCAAGTTCGACTATGTCCGGATGCCGGAGTACCGGTGGGGCATCCTGCTCGCCCCGCAGGTCGAGGATCGCCGCATCCCCTGCGGCGAGCATGCCGGCCAGCCGGCCTGGCAGGAGGTGCCGGGCGAATACCGCAACATGCTCAAGCGGCTGATCGTCATCCAGGGCGACACCGAGCCGGCCTCGGTCGAGCAGCAGCGCCATCTCGGCATGACCGCGCCGTCGCTCTACGACATGCGCAACCTGTTCCAGGTCAATGTCGAGGAAGGCCGCCATCTCTGGGCCATGGTCTACCTGCTGCAGAAGTATTTCGGCGCCGACGGCCGCGAGGAAGCCGACGACCTCCTGCGCCGTTCGTCCGGTTCCGAGGAAGCGCCGCGCATGCTCGGCGCCTTCAACGAGGCGACGCCGGACTGGCTCTCCTTCTTCATGTTCACCTACTTCACCGACCGTGACGGCAAGATGCAGCTGGAATCGCTCGCCCAGTCGGGCTTCGACCCGCTGTCGCGCACCTGCCGCTTCATGCTGACGGAAGAGGCGCACCACATGTTCGTCGGCGAGACCGGCGTCGGCCGCGTCATCCAGCGTACCTGCGAGGCGATGAAAGAGGCCGGCATCGAGGATCCCTACGACATCCAGGCCGTGCGCGCGCTCGGCGTCATCGACCTGCCGACCATCCAGAAGAAGCTCAACCTGCACTACACGCTGTCGCTCGACCTGTTCGGTCAGGAGGTCTCCACCAACGCCGCCAACGCCTTCAACGCGGGCATCAAGGGGCGCTACCAGGAGACCAAGATCGACGACGACCACCGTCTCCAGAACTCCACCTATCCCGTCGTCCAGATGGTCGACGGCAAGGTGGTCACGGTCGACGTGCCGGCACTGTCGGCCATCAACATGCGGCTGCGCGACGACTACATCACCGATGCGGCCGGCGGGCTGAAGCGCTGGAACGCGGCGATCGCCAAGATCGGCGTGCCCTTAGAGCTGAAGCTTCCGCACCCGGGCTTCCACCGCAACATCGGCGTGTTCTCGTCCGTGCGCATGACGCCCGATGGCGATCTGCTTTCGGCGGCCGAGTTCGCGCGCCGACAGGACGAGTGGCTGCCGTCGAAGGCGGATGGCGACTACATCGCTTCGTTGATGGTGCCATGCTCGGAACCTGGCCAGTATGCCGGCTGGATCGCCCCGCCGCGCGTCGGCATCGACAACAAGCCGGGCGACTTCGAATACGTCCAGCTTCACATGGCGTGAGCGACGGAAACGCCAGCCACGCCTCCTCACGGCCTCTTCCTCTCCCCCGGGCAGGGGGAGAGGTGGCTCCGGCAGAGCCAGGGACGGTGAGGGGGTGCTTCGACTAAAGCGAGCCAGCCCCATGAACGCACCCGTCAAACAGCACCTGATCGACCCCGAGATCTGCATCCGTTGCCACACCTGCGAGGAGGCGTGTCCGGTCGATGCGATCACGCATGACGAGAACAACGTCGTCGTCGACGCGTCGCTGTGCAATTTCTGCATGAACTGCATCGCGCCGTGCCCGACGGGCTCGATCGACAACTGGCGCGTGGTGGCCACGCCCTATTCGCTCGAGGAACAGCTCTCCTGGATGGAACTGCCCGAGCAGGAGGAGATTTCGGCCGCCGGCGATGGGGCATCCGGCGTCATCGAGGCCTTCGACGACGAGGTCGCCGCCCTGCTGGCCGAGGCGCATGCGGGGGCCGGGGGCGCCGCAAAGGCGCCCGCCTCGGCGTCCAAGCCGAGCGTCAATCTCTTCACCGCCGCCAATCCGGCGATCGCCACCGTGCAGGGCAACTACCGCCTCACCGCCGAGACGTCGGACGCCGACGTGCGTCACATCATCCTCGACCTCGGTTCGACGCCGTTCCCGGTGCTGGAAGGCCAGAGCGTAGGCATCGCCCCGCCGGGCCTCGATGCCAATGGCCGGCCCCACCGCATGCGGCTCTATTCGATCTCCTCGCCGCGCGACGGCGAGCGGCCGAACACCAACAATCTGTCGCTGACGGTCAAGCGCGAGCCGAACGGCCTGGCCTCCAACCATATCTGCGACCTCGCGCGTGGCGACCAGCTCCGCCTCACCGGCCCCTTCGGTTCGACCTTCCTGATGCCCAACGACCCGCAGGCCAACATCCTGATGATCTGCACCGGCACGGGTTCGGCGCCGTTCCGCGGCTTCACCATGCGCCGCCAGCGCACGCTGAACGGTCCCTCGGGCGGCATGACCTTGATCTTCGGCGCGCGCACGCCCGATTCGCTACCCTATTTCGGACCGCTGAAGAAGGTGGCGGACACGGTGCTCGCCAAGCATCTCGTCTTCAGCCGTGTCGACGGCAAGCCGAAGGAGTACGTCCAGGACCGTATGCGGGCCGAGAAGGACCGCATCGCCGCGCTTGTCGCGTCCGACAACACCCATGTCTATGTCTGCGGGCTGAAGGCGATGGAGATCGGCGTCGAAAGCGCCTTCGAGGATATCGCGCGTGGCGCGGGGCTCAACTGGCGCACGATACGCGACAGCATGCGCAATTCCGGCCGTTATCACGTCGAGACATACTGACGGGCCTCTGTTGCATTCGCCGGAACAATATGCATTATAATGCATATTGTTGGATGCGGAGTGCGGATGGACGAGATCGTCAGCTTCGACGGCCGGGTGACGCGGCCCGAAACCATCCTCGCCGAGGATGCGGCCAATGCCGCGCTTCTGGCGTTGGTGGGCGAGCGCGTCCGCACGGCGCGCGCCCGCAAGGGCATCTCGCGCAAACGCCTGTCGGAGATTTCCGGCGTTTCGCAGCGCTATCTCGCGCAGCTCGAGGGGGGCGAGGGCAACATCTCCATCGTGCTGCTGCGCCGCGTGGCCGAAGCGCTGGACCACCGCATCGAATGGCTGGTCGGAGCCGACGATCCGTGGCATTCCGACGTCATGGCGGTGATGGGGCTCTACCGCGGCGCCACCGCCGACCAGCGCCAGAAGGTGCTGGAAATCCTCGATCCCGAGCACCCGGCGCTGCGGCGGGGCCGGCGCATCGCCTTCATCGGCCTGCGCGGGGCCGGCAAGTCGACGCTCGGGCGGCTTGCCGCCGACCGGCTCGGCGTGCCGTTCATGGAGCTGAACGCCGAGATCGAGCAGGCGAGCGGCATGCCGGTCAACGAGGTCATGGCGCTCTACGGCCAGGAGGGCTATCGCCGGCTGGAACGCCAGTCGGTCGAGCGCATCGTGGCGACCAGCGACGCGCTCGTGCTGGCGGTGGCCGGCGGCATCGTCTCGGAGCCGGAAACCTTCAACTACCTCCTGCGCCACTACCACACGGTCTGGCTCAAGGCGCAGCCCGAGGAGCACATGGGCCGTGTGCGCGCCCAGGGCGACACGCGCCCGATGGCCGGCAATCCCGCCGCCATGGAGGAACTGCGCACCATCCTCACAAGCCGCGAAGCGCTCTACGGCCAGGCCTCGATCCATGTCGACACGTCGGGACGTACGCTCGACGAGAGCCTTGCCGACGTGCTCGCCGCCATCCGCGAGCGAGGGATTCTGGGCTAGGGCAATGTCCGACCGGACTGAAGCAATTCTGGTCGCCTCGCCATCGGCGAACCCTTCGGGCCGGACCGGGCCGGGCTAAATCGATCGGCCTTCGGACTTGGCCGTTCCACCGGTACGACCTTCACCATAGCCCTCGACCTTGGTCCGGTCCGAAACCGGCGGAATGATTCAATCCGGTCGGACATTGCTCTGGGCGCGGCATCGGTGCTCGCCGCCGGATTCCCCAAGGGTCCTCATCCTGAGGCGCGAGGCGAAGCCGAGCCTCGATGGACGCACCCCGCCGGATTCTCCAACGGTCCTCATCCTGAGGCGCGAGGCGAAGCCGAGCCTCGAAGGACGCACGACCATCCCCCGCACCGTGGAAACGCTCCACTCCCACCCCCAACGAAATCAACGCCTTCCACGAATGTCACCCGAGTTC